>CAWBUC010000004.1:0-1212885 GCA_963791865.1 uncultured Actinomycetota bacterium | reverse complement strand
CGGCTGCTGCTCTCATACCGTGGCTCTACCCGTCACCTCGGTCGCCAAACAGGAGGTGGGCACCGACTAACAGGACTGGCTCTCGGTGTTCCCCCGGTGAGCCTCCGTGCCGTCGATGAGCCAGAGCCCGTCGTGCTTGGTGAAGGTGTAGTCCTGCGACCACCGGGTGCAGGTCTCGTCCGGCCGATCGTCGGGTCCGTCGCCGGCTGCCTGCTCGCTGACGTAGGTCACCCAGATGACGGGGGTGTCGTTGTCGGAGCGGACCTCCTGGTACTTGACGTCGGAATTCTTGGTCGTCGACATCGCCGCCACGATACTTCTTGAGGTCGCGGTCCTGGCCGTCGGCGAACTGGGCCAACGCCGTCGCGTAGTCGGCGTCGCCGATCGAGCGGAAGTAGAGATCCAAGGAACCGGCGGCCTGCACCTCGTTGGTGGAGTAGTTCTGCTCCGGCGCCGAGTTGGTTTCCGCGTTCACCAATGCCGAGCATTCGACGCGCCGCTGCGGATCGGGATTGTCTCGCCAGCGGTTGACCAGCGGGGCGGCGACGTCGCGGGAGATCGCCAGGACGCGGGCCGGATCCCACTCCGGCCCGGCGACGATCAGGCCGAGCACGGCCCCCTTTTCGTCGAAGATCGGGCCGCCGCTGCTACCCGAGTCCATCTGGCCAGCGATTTGGATCAGCCCGTACCGGGTCGTTCCGCCTACGTCTTCGGACCTGTTCACCTCCGTCACCGTGCCGCTGCCGAAGTGCAGTGGTGCGCCGGAGGCGAAGGCGAGTCCGCCAACCGACTCGCCGACCTCCGGTGTGCCCGATGCGAAGCGGAACCGGTAACCCGTCACCGGTGTGGTGAGCCGGACCAGCGCGACGCCGGCGTCGCGGTCGATCCCGATCACCCGAGCGGCGCGTGAGCGCTTCCCCGCGATGACCCGGACCGTGGCGGCACCCTCCACCAGATCTGCCGACGTGACGACGAGATTCTCGTCGACGGCGAAACCGCTCCCGGTGAAGGTGCGGGAACACGTCGCCGCCTCGATGCGGACAACGCCACTCGCCACCCGCCGCTGCGTCGACTGCAAGGCCCCACTTGCGGGCGTGGTGCCCGGGGATGGTGTCGGAGACTCGGCGGGGCCGGCCTGCCCGGGCGACGGACTCGGGGGCTGGTTGTCTACGGGGACGAGCCGGTATCCGCAGCCGGCCACGATGAGCGACGCGAGCAAGATCAGCCCGGCAATGCGACCACCCATGTTGCTCCCAGCTCGGACACAGCCCTCCCGGCAGCCGAGGGCCAGTCAGTCTCAATTGATCAGTATCGTCCACTGGTAGAGGCGATGTCGATCACTTTGATACCCGCCCTCATCAGGGCTGTGCGGCGACCTCTCGACCTCGTGGCACCTCGTGCGCCGACGGCGGGACCGCCACCGTGGCGGCGGGAAGCGTGATGCGGAAGGTGGTGCCGCGTCCGACCAGGCTCGTGACCCCCGACGCGCCACCGTGCGCGGCCACGATGGACGCCACGATCGAGAGGCCGAGTCCGGAGCCGCCGGTGTGCCGGTCCCGGCTGGAGTCGCTGCGCCAGAACCGTTCGAAGATGTGTTGTTGATCTTGCCAAGGAATGCCCGGTCCATGATCGGTGACCAGCAGGGTGTGTCGCGCTGCCCGGCTGGTGCTTCCGTTCACGAGAGGCTCGGCGGGAGTCACGGCGATCTCCACCGGGGTGCCGGCCGGCGTGTGTTGGACGGCATTCCCGAGCAGGTTCAGCACCACCTGCTGGAGCTTCTGTGCGTCGCCGACCAGTGGCGCCGGGCCGGAGGACGCGAAGGTGAAGTCACGGTCGGGGTTTATGACGCGGGCGTCTTCCACCACCTCGGCGGTGAGCGCCGTCAGATCGACGGGATCGGCGTTCAGCGGCCGGGCCCGATCCAGCCGAGCCAGCAGCGAGAGCTCGTCGATCAGCACCCGTATCCGGCCCAGCTGGGTCTCGACCCGCTGCATCGCCCGGTCGCGCAGCTCCGGATCGTCGAGGCCGCCCTGAAAGTACAGCTCGACCCAGCCGGTCGCCGTGGTCAGCGGGGTCCGGAGCTCGTGGGAGGCGTCCGCGACGAAGGCGCGCAGCCGGTCTTCGGCCTGCTGCTGCGCGTCGAAGGCCTGGTTGACGGTCAACGCCAGCCGGGAGATGTCCGGATCGTCGAGGTCGACGGGCAGCCGCCGGCTGCGGTCCCCCTCGGCGAAGGCGCGGGCGTCGTCGGCCATCGTCTGCAGGGGTCGCAGCCCTCGACCGACGATGAGGATCGTCAGCAGTACCAGGAGCAGGATGCAGACCAGGACCCCGGCGGTGGTTGCTAACACGATCGTCTGGAAGGTGGCCAGATCTGCGCTGGCGTCCACCGCGATGATCAGCGCGTCGACGTTCACGGTCTGGTTGCCGTCCCGAATCACCAGCCCGATCCCGACGGTGTCCAGTCGGACCGCGAGCAGCCCGGGACGGTCGGCTATCGGTTTCGGCTCGCCGTCGCGCAGATCGGCCGCCAGCAGCGAACGGGCGGTGTCGGCGTCGGTGTTGGTCCACAACGGCTCGGCCGGCGTCACCACCACGACGGCCGTGGACTCCGCGCGAGCCATCCCGGCGACCGTGTCCAGTTTCAGGGTCAGGCCTTTGGATCCGACGACGCCCGCGCGGATCCGCTCGGCGGAGGAGGCCAGCCGGTTGCTGATCCGATCCTGCAGATAGTCACGGACGGCCAGCGTCATGATCGTCGCGACTGTGATGATCACCGCCGACACCACGACCGCCAGCGTGATGATCAACCGCGTTCGAATCGTCCAGCGTCCGCGCTTGGGTCTGCTCGACGTCGACTCGCTCATGTCGACCGAGCTCGCCGGTGTGGCGTGTGGTCGCCTCGCTGCCGCCGCATCTTCAGGGTTCTTCGCTCCGGATGGTGTACCCGAATCCTCGCACGGTGTGGATGAGCGGCGGCCCACCTACGTCGATCTTGTGTCGCAGGTTGGATACGAACCGCTCGACGACGTTGCTGTCACCGTTGAAGTCGTACTGCCACAGAGTCTCGAGGATCTGGGCCTTCGACAGTACCCGGCCCTGGTGGAGCAGTAGATAGGCCAACAGCCGGAATTCGGTCGGGGAGAGATCGACGACGGTTCCGGCGCGGCGCGTGATGTGCCTACGTTCGTCGAGCTCGAGATCGGCGCACCGCAGGATGGCTCCGCCGTGCTCCTCGGCGCGTGGGTTCGGCGTCCGGGCCCGACGCAGCAGGCTTTCCAGCCGTACGGTCACTTCCACCACGCTGAACGGTTTCGTCAGGTAATCGTCGGCGCCGAGACGCAGCCCGCGTACCCGATCCTCGACCGCGTCGCGGGCCGTCAGGAACAGCACTGGCAACGTCTCCCCCCGATGCCGGAGGAGCTGGACGAAGTCGAAGCCGTCGACGCCAGGCATCATCACGTCCAGCACCAAGGCGTCCGGCTCGTCGTCCCTGAGCACACTCAAGGCCGCCTCGGCGTTGGGTGCCGTGGTGACCTCGAAGCCGGCGAAACTCAAGGTGGACTGCAGCATCTCGCGGATGCCGTCGTCGTCGTCCACGACGAGAACGTGGTCTTTCGGCGTCACGCAAGTCAGTTTTTCACTGCTTCGCCACGAGGCAAGTCCGCGAACCGACCGTCAGGAAACCGTCAGGGTCCGCGTCGGCTCCCCGTCAGCCGTAGCCGGTTGAGTGTGCGCTGTGTCACTCTGTGCAGTGTCGGCTTTCGCGATGACCCGCCCGCCGACGGGCGGCTGAGATGTCCACGTTCCTGTACCGGCTGGGCCAACTCGTGGCCCGCGCCCGTTTCCGGTTCCTGGCCGCCTGGTTCTTCCTGGCCGTCATAACGTTCAGCCTCTCCGCCCTCATCGGCGGCCAGCTGGTCAACGACTACACGATCCCCGGCACAGAATCGCAGCGCGGCATCGACACGCTGTCCGAGCGTTTCCCACAGGCGTCCGGCACCACCGGTCAGATCGTCTTCACGTCCAAATCAGGCTCGATCGCCGACCAGAAGAGCGACATCGAGACAACGATCAAGGCGATCGAGAAGGTCAAACACGTCAGCAGCGTCGACGACCCGTTCGCCTCAGGTGCCGTCGGCACGATCAGCGAGAACAAGCAGTACGCCCAGTCCCAGATCCAGTTCGACGTGGCGCAAACCGACCTCCCTGAGGACACCGTCCCCCAGGTCGAGAAGGCGGCGAAGCCACCCCCGGCGGCCAAGTTCACGGTGACGCTCGGCGGCGACATGTACACGAGCAGCGGCGCCGGCATCGGTGTCACCGACATCATCGGCGTCGTCGCCGCCTTCTTCGTGCTGACGATCACCTTCCGGTCGCTGCTCGCGGCCGGGATGCCGTTGCTGACCGCCATTCTCGGAGTGGCGACAACGCTCGCCGCGGTCTTCGTCCTGGCCGAGTTCACGACCATCTCCACGAGCACCCCCTCGCTGGCGTTGATGATCGGCCTGGCGGTCGGCATCGACTACGGGCTATTCATCGTCACCCGGCACCGACGCCAACTGGCGTACGGCATGAGTGTGCCGGAATCGATCGCGCAGGCCCTGGCCACCGCGGGATCGGCGGTCGTCTTCGCGGGTACGACAGTGATCATCGCCCTCTGTGGGCTTGCGGTGGCCCAGATCCCCTTTCTCAGCGTCATGGGGTTCGCGGCCGCGAGCGGGGTGGCGGTGGCCGTCGCTGCCGCCCTCACCCTGCTGCCCGCGCTCATGGGCATCCTCGGGGAGCATCTGCGGCCAAAGCCCACATCCCGTACCACCAAACTGGCGAGCGCTGCGACCACCGGACAGAAGACCGGGGGTGGTCTCTGGGTGGCCATCGTGACCAAGGTGCCGGCGGTCACCGTGATCGTGATCCTGATCGTGGTCGGGGTGATGGTGATCCCGATCAAAGATCTGGAGCTCGCGCTGCCCGACAACGGCAGCGCCGACATCGGTTCACCGGAGCGGACCACTTTCGACCTGATCGCGCGAGAGTTCGGTCCCGGCTACAACTCACCTCTGTTGGTGACGGCCGACGTGATCACCAGCGACGATCCCAAGACCACGGTCGACGATCTGGCCACCGACATTCAGAAGCTGCCCGGTGTTCTCGCCATCACCAAGCAGACACCGAACACGACCGGCGACCTCGGGCTGGTCCGGGTGGTGCCCGAGTGGGCGCAGAGTGACCCCCGCACCACCGCCCTCGTGGGGGAGATCCGGGCCAAGGCGCCCTCGTTGGAGAAGAGTCTCAAGATCACCGACATGACGGTCACGGGCACCACCGCCGTCGCGATCGACGTCAACACGCGCCTGGCCGGCGCCCTGCTGCCCTTCGCTGTGGTCGTCGTGGGGCTGGCGTTGATCCTGCTGATGATCGTATTCCGGTCGATCGCGGTGCCGATCAAGGCCACGCTGGGTTACCTGATGTCCATCGGCGCCGCGCTGGGGGCGGTCACGGCCGTCTTCATCTGGGGCTGGTTCGCCGAGCAACTCGACGTCTCCTACGTCGGCCCGGTGGTCAGCTTCATGCCGATCATCTTGATGGGCGTGCTCTTCGGCCTGGCCATGGACTATGAGGTGTTCCTCGTCTCGGCGATCCGCGAGGATTACGTACACGGTGCCGACGCCCACCACGCCATTCGGACCGGATTCATCTCCAGTGCGCGGGTCGTGACCGCAGCCGCGGTCATCATGATCTGTGTCTTCACCGCCTTCATTCCCGAGGGTTCCTCAACCATCAAGCCGATCGCGCTGGGCCTGGCGGTCGGGGTTTTCGTGGATGCGTTCCTGGTGCGGATGACGCTGGTTCCGGCAGTGCTGGCTCTGCTGGGAAAGGCAGCCTGGTGGATGCCCAAAGGGCTCGACAAGGCGCTGCCCCACATCGATGTCGAGGGTGCGGCCCTCGTCCGCCACGTCGAGCAGGTCGAATGGGAAGAACAGCACGGGCAGTTCGCGGTCCGCGCGGAAGGGGTGCTCATCGACTCCTCGGCCGGCCCGGTCGCAACCGATCTGATGGTTCGCAAGGGAGTGCTGTTCACCATCGAGCACAGCGACCCCCGACTCCGCTCGGCGTTGGTCTGGACCCTGGCCGGTCGGCATCGTCCCGACGGCGGCGAGCTGGCCGTGCTCGGACACGTGCTCCCCGAGGAGGCTGGTCAGGTCCGGGACAAGACCCGCGTGGTGGCCGTACCGAGTGAGGCCGACGATCCGCTGACCGTACGCCAGCATCTCTCGACCATCCTCCTGGCCCAGGGCGAGGGATTGTTCCGCGGACGGATGAAGCGCAACGCCATCGCGCAGGCGGAGGAGTGGCTGCAGCAGGTCAGCGCACCGGTGCCGGTGCTGAAGAAGCAGCGCATGGGCACCCTCACGGTGTTGCAGCGCCGCGTGGTCGACCTGAGCGGCGCCGCGGTCCAGAAGCCGGGGCTGATTGTCGTCGAGGAAGCCGACGTCGACCTCGACGACGCCGCCGTTCAACGGCTTGGCTTGCTCTGCCAGCGCCTGGTGCAGGCGTCGGGGGAGACGAGTCTCATCATGGTCGGGCACCGGGTTGGCATACTCGTCACCGCCGCGGTCCCCGAGCAGGAGTCGGCTGAGCAGGAGTCGGCTGAGCAGGAGTCGGCTGAGCAGGAGACGGCTGAGCAGGAGACGGCGAATCTCGCCCGTCGAGCCCACGTGGGCGGCGAGGAGTCGCCCGATGAACCACCCGATCGCCCGACCGATCGGCGTACCGAGGGAGCCCAGGCATGAGTTCGACGGCCACCGGAGGCACTACCCATTCGACTGTTCATCCGATTCTGCGACGTTGGGTACTGCCCATTGTGGCGGTGCTGTTGACCGGTCTCGCGGCCGGAGTGATGCTGTGGAACCTGCAAACCCGCCAGACCGCCGGTCCGGTCATTCCCGTCGCCATCGTGAATTCCGACAAGTCCGTGACCACCGGGTCGGGCAGTGACGAGAAGACGATCTACGCGGGTCGTCAACTCGCGGCCAACCTCACCCAGCCGGATTCGAAGGACGTCACGCCCCTGTCCTGGCAGTTGGTGGACAAGGCCGACGCCGACAAGGGCTTGATCGACGGCACGTACTATGCCGTTCTCACCATCCCTGAAGACTTCTCCAAGAACATCAACTCCGTCTCGGGCAAGAGCCCGGTCGAGGCGGAGCTGAAGCTGGTGAGCAACGACGCGTCCAGCACCGCCGTCGGCGCCATGGCGAGTCTGACCGTTCAGCAGGCCGCGATAGGTCTCGGCGGCCAGATCACCAACAACTACGTCAACAACTCCCTGAACAGCTTCACCGACATCCACAACAATCTGACGAGCTCGGCCAAGAGCGCCCAGCAATTGGCCGACTCCAGTTCCGAGCTCGCCGATTCGACGAAGGAGATCGCCTCGTCCAGCGAGGAGTTGGACTCCGGTGCCTCTCAACTCGCCCAGGGAACCGCGTCTCTCGCTGCCGGCGCCCAAACGCTCTCGTCCGGCGCGGAGGAGTCCGCCGAGGGTGCCACCGAGGTGGCCTCCGGGGCCCAGCAGTTGGACACCGCCATCGACGGTTTGGCGACCGGCGCCGCCGACGTCGCCACAATCGCCAGCCGGCTCTCAACCGGCGCAACGCGGGTCGCGCGTGTCAACAGTGGGCTCTCGACCGGCGCGACGCGGCTGGCCGGTGTCAACCGTGGGCTGGCGACTGGCGCGACGCGGGTGGCCCGCCTCGACCGTGGTGTGTCGGCCGGCGCGACGCGGGTGGACCGCCTCAACCGTGGGCTGGACGTGGCCACAACGGCTCACGCGCGCGGGCTCACGACATCGACCCGACTGGCGGAGGCGGCGGAGAGCCGGACCGGCGATGTCGCTACGAGGGCCGAACAGTTGCGAGACGACTACTGTCCCGGAAGCAACCCGATAGAGGTCGTGCTGTGCGATCGTCTGACGGTGCTGGCTGTCGACGCGAGGCTGGGGGCAGGAGAGTCCACCGTCGTGGCGAATCGGATCTCGACGGCCACCGATGTCGCTGATCGGATTTCCACGGCGTCGGGTGTCGCGGCGCAAGCCAGCACCGTCGTAGCCGGTGGTGCCGGTGTCGCGGCGGAAGCCAGCACCGTCCTCGCCCGTGGTGCCGGTGTCGCGGCGGAAGCCAGCACCGTCCTCGCCCGGGGTGCCGATGGCGCGGCGGAAGCCAGCACCGTCCTGGCCCGCGGTGTGTCCGGTCTGGCCGCGGCCACCGATGATCTGAGCGAGGGGGTGAGTGGTCTCGATACGGCCGCGGGCTCGCTCGCGAGCGGGGCGTCGAGCGCGGCCACCGGCGCGGTATCGGTCGCCGAGGGCGCTGCCGAGACCGCCTCGGGAGCGACCGAGCTCGCCGTCTCGGCCGACCAGTTGGCCGACGGGGCCAACTCCTTGGCCACCGGCGCGGACTCCTTGGCCACTGGCGCAGACTCGCTCGCGTCCGGCGCCGACTCGCTGGCCTCCGGCCTCGACAGCGGTGCCAAGCAGATCCCGAGCTACACCAAGGACCAGACCACCCAGATTGCCACCGTGGTGACCACACCGGTGGGGGTCAAGCCCAGCGCCCAGCCCGGGGCGACCGCGGCTGCCTCCCTCGTACCGGTGCTACTGGGCATGGCGTTATGGCTCGGCACCTTGATGATGTTCCTCGTGCGCGCCGCCGTGCCGACCAGTCAGACGTGGGCGCAGGCGTCCTCCGGTCGCCGGGTGCTCCTCGGCTGGCTGCCCGCCGCTGGGGTGGGCGTCGCTCAGACCGCGCTGCTCATGGGCCTGGTGCTGTTCTCCGGAGTGAAGGTTGACAACACGCTCGGCCTGGCGCTGTTCTGCGGGCTCGCAGCGCTCAGCTTCGCCGCCACCAATCAGGCTCTCGTGGCGCTCTTCGGCGGCTTTGGCCGCCTGGTCAGTCTGGCGTTCGCCGTGATCGAGGCCGCGGCGCTGGGCGGACTGGCGCCGATCGAGACCGCCCCGACGTTCATCCAGATGCTCAACGGGATCTTGCCGCTGCCGCAGTTCGTCAACGGAGCGACGCAGATGGTGATCGGCGGGATCAGCGGAGACATCGTCGGGGCCTGCGTCGTGCTCGCCGGCTGGATGTTCCTGGCGCTGGCGGTGTCGGTGGTGGCCACCGCCCGCACGGGGCCCCGGCTGGCCCCGGCCAGCGCCGATGCGTCGACCCTCGTGCCGGCCGCCTGATCCCGCCAAGCCGTCACCTAGTCGGAACACCCTGGGTGGGGGAGCGGGACCGCAGCCAGTCGAACACCGACGGCGCGCCGGCCAGATACCAGACGCCGACCGCGACGTCGCAGACGGCACAGCCGAACGAGGACATCGCTGAACGGGATGATCGGCTCGGCGTACAGGTGGTGCACCACATCCCACGCCGACCTCACACCCGGGAATGCGCTACCGGCCCTCGGGACATGATCACGATATAGAGGAGCGCGATCCCAGGTGCTAGGGCAGGTGGCGCTCCAATAGGCTGAGATCGGCCCTACTGAGCCGGTCGCCGGAGGTCTTGGCCTGGTGCCAATAGGGGTAGCGCAGCGGCTGGGCGCTGACCGCGTTCAGCCGGGCCATGTCCTCATCGCTCAGGACCAACTCGGCCGCAGCCAGATTGTCGGCCAGCTGCTCCTCCGTACGCGCCCCGACGATCAACGAGGTGACACCCGGCTTGGCCATTGTGTACGCGAGCGCGACCTGCGCCGCCGAGACGCCACGGTCCTCACCGAGCGACACCAGCACGTCGATGGTGTTGTACAGCTGATCCTCGTCGTGGACCGGTGGCTCGTTCCATTCGCTGAGGTGCCGGCTCCCCGTCGGTGCCTCGACGCCGCGCCGGTACTTGCCGGACAGCAGACCGCCCGCGATCGGGCTCCAGACCAGGATACCGAGACCTTGATCAAGGGAGACGGGAACCAGTTCGCTCTCCGCGTCGCGCGCCTGCAGCGAGTAGTAGATCTGTTGGCTGACGAAGCGGGACAGGCGCTCCCGGTCGGAGATCCACAGCGCCTTCATCAGATGCCAGGCCGAGTAGTTCGAGGCCCCGACGTAGCGCACCTTTCCGGTCTGGACCAGCGAGTCCAGCGCACTCAGCGTCTCCTCCAGGGGGGTGTGACCATCCCACTCGTGCACCTGGTAAAGGTCGATGTAGTCGGTCTTCAACCGGGCCAGGCTGGCCTCCGCCGACCGGATGATGTGGTGCCGCGACAGGCCGGCGTCGTTCGGCCCATCGCCCATGGGCATCCGCACCTTGGTGGCGATCAGCACCTCGTCGCGGTCGGTGCCCAGCGCCTGGCCCAGGATCTCTTCCGACCTGCCACTGGAGTACACGTCGGCGGTGTCGATGAGGTTCACCCCGGCGTCACGCGCCATCCCGATCTGGCGGCGGGCGCCCTCGACGTCGATCTGCCCGACCGGCTGAGCCCAGCCGGTCCCTCCGAAGCCCATCGTCCCGAGTGTGATGGTCGATACCCGCAGTCCGGACCGACCGAGTTGGCGATACTCCATGGCGCGCAGTTTACGGTGATGGCCATGTTGGAAAAGTGGGTGTCACTCCCCGGCCGTCCGTCACCAATCCTCCTCGAGCTCGATCTCACCGACCGGCTCGTGACGGGCGACGCCGACTCGCCTGTCGCCCGGCTGCAGGCTCGGGGTCGCCGCCAGCTCCGGCCGACCCTGCGCGCCCTGCACGAGGCCGCCGACGACCACCGGGTGGTCGGGCTGATCGCGAGGATCGGTTGGTTGCCGTGGGCCCTCAGCCAGGAGCTGCGGCTGGGTGTGCAGGCCTTCGCGGCGAGCGGCAAGCCGACGGTGGCCTGGACCGAGAGCTTCGGTGCGGGCAGCGAGGATCTGGCCGCTTACGTCCTGGCCACCGCCTTCGGCGAGATCTGGCTGCAGCCGACCGGCACCGTCGGCACCCTGGGGGTCGGCATCGAGACGACCTTCCTCCGCGGGGCGCTGGACAAGGCGGGCATCGAGCCGCAGTTCGAGCAGCGGTACGAGTACAAGAACGCAGCCGACCGGCTCACCCGAACCGAGTTCACCTCGGCCCACCGGGAGTCGCTCGAGCGACTGGCCTCCTCGGTCTTCACCGACGCGGTTGAGGCCATCGCCGCCGGTCGTGATCTTGCCCTCTCGCGGGTCCGTGAGCTCGTCGACGGGGGTCCCCACACCGCCGCCGAAGCGCACGAGGCGGGTCTGGTCGACCGGCTCGGCTACCGGGACGAGGTCTACGACTCCGTACGTTCGCGAGTCCCCGACGAGGCAAACCTGTTGTTCGCCGACCGCTGGCACCGGCGCCGCAAACCGGCGTGGCCGGCCCGCCGGCGGAGGCACGTGGCTCTGGTCGACGTCCGCGGGATCATCGCGTCGGGACGGACGCGCTACGGACCGTTCGGCCGGCAGGCCGGCAGCGACAGTGTCGGTGCCGAGTTGCGGGCGGCGGCTGCGAGTGACCACGTGAAGGCGCTCGTGCTCCGCGTCGACTCACCGGGCGGGTCGGCCGTCGCCTCGGACGCGATCTGGCGCGAGGTCGGCCGCGTAAGCGAGGCCGGCAAAGCCGTGGTGGTCTCGATGGGGGACGTCGCCGCCTCCGGCGGCTACTACATCGCCTGTCCGGCCGACCAGATCGTCGCGTTGCCGGCCACCTTGACGGGCTCAATCGGCGTCTTCGGCGGCAAGTTCGTGCTGCAGGATCTGCTGGTTCGGCTGGGGCTCAACACTGAGACGGTCCAAGAGGGTGCCCACGCCTTGATGTTCTCTTCGCGCCGACGGTTCAGCGACGGCGAACGCGAACGCCTGGCCGCGACCATCGACGCGATCTACCACGACTTCGTCACCAAGGTGGCGGCCGGTCGGCGGCGGCCGGTGGCCGACATCGAGGCGGTGGCGCGCGGCCGGGTCTGGACGGGTCGCGACGCGCTGGACGTCGGACTGGTCGACCACCTGGGAGGGTTGCGCGACGCGGTCCAGATCGCTCGCCGGGAGGCGGATCTGCCGGAGAACGCACCGGTCGTCCGCGCGCTGCACGTGCCACCTCTGGCCCGGCTCGGCCAGGCGAAGAACAGCGAGGACCCGCGGGCCGTCACCGCGGACTGGCCGGACCTGACGTCGCTCACGGCGCTTCTCGGGCTGCCGGCCGAGGCTACGCTGCAGATGCCGCCGATCAAGCTGCAGTGACGGCCGGCAAGCCTCCGCAGCAACCAACACCTGCTCGGGTTTGTCGTCCTTGCTCGATTTGCATCCAGAGCAAGGACGAGGAACTCGAGCAGCTCGTTGGTTGCAGGCGAATTCTTGACCCCTCCGGTTGCGACTCCTACCGTCGGCCCAAACCGGTACAGGCGTTTGTTCACGATTGGGGGACGGTGGCCTCAGCGCATACGTCGAGGCGGCACCCGGTGATCGCGCGGTGTGGCACGCGTGGGGTTCCCAGATGTCCGGGCGGATTTGTGGTCGTCGAACGCTGAAGCCCGCGCCCTGAGCCCTTCAACAAGCTCGGGAGGCACCCTCTCAAAGGGCTCAGGTCACCGGTGCGTCGAGTGACGGCCAGCGGTAGTTGGCCCATGTGCTCCAGCTGGCCCAGCCGGCGGGCGGCGGGTCGAGAGCTGAGCCGGTGAGCTCGTCCGGCCGAGGGATCTCGAACAGGGTGCGATAGCCGGCCAGATCATCGGCGCTAAGCGGAAAGGTCTGCTCTGGGGAGTCCGCGTAGCGGTCGTTCACCCGCTGCTGCTGATCGAGCTCATCGACCGGCAAATAGATGATCACCCCGGCGGCGCCGACGCAGCGGGCGAGTGAGCGCAGCGCCGACCGCTCGTCCCGGCCCCAGAAACCGAAGTCGAGCACCACCGACGCTCCGAGTTCCAACACCCGCAGCGCCGTGGCGATCAACCGACCTTCGAGCACGTCACGCATCCCATCCGCGTCGGACTCGCCGAACAGCGGGATCATCCACTCGTCAGGACTGAAGCGCAGGGCGCCGTGTTCGCGTTCCAGCTCGCGCGCCCGGGTGGTCTTGCCGGCGGCCGGCAACCCCACCAGCAAGAACAAAGTGGGAGCAAGAGCGCCCATCAGCCGCTCGCGCTCAGGATGACCAGCAGCGGCACCATCCGCTCCGGTGGAACCGTGTGCCGGCCCTTGTTCTGGGTCTGGAGCCAACCCGCTGCGACCAGTTGCCGCAGGTGATGGTAGATCTGCCCGGTCGACCCAAGGTCCGCGCGTGCCGTCAGCTCGGCCGCAGTTGAGGCCTCACCGCGGGCAATCGTTTGGAGGATCTGCAAACGCACGGGATGCCCGAGGGCGCCGAAGGCGCGGGCGAGATCGGTCCAGTCGCGGTCGAGCACGTCCGCCGACCGGTGTCCCATCTGCCATTCGATCGGACGTTGGTCGGCCAGCTCAACTCGGCCCGCGTAGACCACCACCGGCTCGGGCATTGCGCGCAGACCGTCGAGGATCCAGAACGCCGCTTCTGTTGCAGCGGGAGATCCGGTGACCGCCCCAGCCTCGAGCTGCTCCTCGACCCGACGCAACCTCCGCTCGAGATCCGCCAGCACCTCCGCGGGCCGATCTGTTGCCATGATCCAAGATTACGTATTTCCGACGCGCAGAGCGACCCCGGCGAGCGCGAGCCGGACAACACAGATCAGATCCAGGACCTGAACCACATCCGTGCCCGCCATTCCGGGTATGGGATCACCTGATCCGCGAGGATCGGATATAGGTAGGCGAAGTTGGCGCCGACCAGAGCCACGAACGAGCCGGTCACGATGGCTCCGAGCATCCGGCGATCTCCGGCCCGGGCGTCGCCCATGAGGCGGCCGAGACAGAGCGCAATGGCCATGATCGTGAACGGCAGGATCGCGATCGCGTAGAAGTAGAACACCGGCCGGTCGGAATAGGAGAACCACGGCAGCCACCCGGCGAGCGCGCCGACAACCGGGATGCCGAAGCGCCAGTCGCGGGCGCCGATCCACACGATCGCGGCGGCGATCAGCGCCACGACTCCGGCCCACCACAGTGCGGGGGTGCCGATGGCGAGGACGACCGAGATGCAGTTGTCGGGGCCGGTGCAGCCGGCGGTGCCGGGCTTGAGGTCATTGGCCACGTACATGCTCAGGGGTCGGGCGATGATCAGCCAGCCTCCGGGCTGGGCGTCGTAGGAGTGGGTGGCGTTGTTGATGAAGTCGCCGGTGTGGAAGTCCCAAATCGCCCGGTGGTAGCGCACCAGGGACGCCAGGCCCTCACCCAGCAGGCGAACCGACCACGCGTCCGGGTTGTTCCGGCCCCAGTCCCGGTGGTAACCACCCGTTGACAAGAGCCAACTGGCCCAGGTGGCCACGTACACCGGAATCGCCACGATCACCAGCGACACGAAGGCCGGAAGGCCGTCCCGGAACAGCCGCCCGAGCCGGAAGCCACCGGAGCCGGCCAGTCGCCGGGCGCCGACGTCCCAGGCCAAACTGAGCAGAGCGAAGGCGGCCAACAGGTAGATCGCGTTCCACTTGCAGCCCAACGCCAGTCCGAAGCAGACGCCGGCCGCGATCCGCCAGGGTCGCACGACGAGTGCCGGCCCGAATGCTCCACCAAGATCCGGCTGCCGGGTCTTGCTCAGGTGGTCGGCCAGTCGGTTGCGGAACCAATCCCGATCGGCCGCCAGACACGAGACCGCCGCCAGCAGGAAGAAGGCCAGGAAGATGTCCAGCAGGGCGGTTCGGGACAGCACGAACGCGAGCCCGTCGAAGGCCAGCAGAAGGCCCGCGAGCCCGCCGATCAAGGTCGAGCGAGACACCCGGCGCACCAGCCGGATCAAGATCAAGACGAGCAGCGTACCGAAGATCAGCGGACCCACCCGCCAGCCGACGGAGTTCATCCCGAAGACGGACTCCCCGGCGGCGATCAGCCATTTGCCCAGTTGCGGATGCACGATGAAGGACGCGGTGTCGAGGTAGACATCGGGGTTGCCGGCGACGATCGAGGCTTCGGCGTTCTTCGCCCAGTTGCGCTCGTAGCCGAACTTGAGCAGCGAGTAGGCGTCCTTGGCGTAGTAGGTCTCGTCGAAGATCAACGCGTTCGGCTGACCGAGCCGGTACACGCGGAGAGCGAAGGCGATGGCCGTGATGGCGATGCTCACCAACCAGCCGGTGAGTCGGTCGGTCATGGGCGGTACGCGGAGGCGCTCGACCGTCGTGGGCGCCGGCCGTGCGATCTGTTCGTCGGCGGGTCCCGCCAGTGGCACCGGCGGGTCCGCCGCCAGGGCCGACTGGGTCACCGGGCCATAGTAGGTGGCGCCAATCTGCCAGCCTGGTCTGTCAGGCTGGGCCCATGGTTGCTCCACCAGCAGTCGGACAACCCGCTGGCGTGGTCGTGCTGGTGGCGACTCCGATCGGCGACGTCGATGACGCCACTCCGGCGCTGCGTCGCGAGCTCGCCCGGGCGGACGTCATCGCCGCCGAGGACACCCGCCGACTGCGTCGCCTGCTGGAGCGGCTCGAGCTATCTCCGTCCGGCCGGATAACCTCCTACTTCGACGGCAACGAGGCTTCGCGCACGACAGATCTGGTCGACGAACTGCAGCAGGGCGCACGCGTCGTCGTCGTCACCGACGCCGGAATGCCGTCGGTGTCGGACCCCGGGTATCGACTGGTGGCCGCGGCCGTGGAGCGTGGCATCAAGGTCACCGCGGTGCCGGGTCCATCGGCGGTCACGACCGCCCTGGCCGTGTCCGGTCTGTCGGTGGACCGGTTCTGTTTCGAGGGCTTCCTGCCCCGGAAGGGCGGCGAGCGGCGGCGGCGGCTGACCGAACTCGCGACCGAGCGGCGCACCATGGTGTTCTTCGAGGCCGCCCGCCGCACCGCCGAGACCCTGGCCGCCATGGTCGAGGTCTTCGGGACCGCTCGTCGGGCAGCGGTCTGCCGAGAGCTGTCGAAGACTTACGAGGAGGTACAGCGCGGAGGGTTGGGAGACCTGACCGCGTGGGCCGCGGACGGGATCCGGGGCGAGGTCACCCTGGTCGTGGCCGGTGCCGAGGCGAGAGCGGTCGACCTGCCGGCGGCCGTGACCGAGGTCCGCCAGCGACTAGCCGAAGGTGGGCGCCTGCGGCCGTCGGTCGCCGCGGTGGCCGCGGCCAGTGGGCTCAAGAAGAACGCCCTGTACGACGCCGTCGTGCGCAGTGGTCTGCCCGGTTTGCGCACATGAGCCCTTCGACGAGCTCGGGAGGGGCCCTGCCAGAATCGCCGGATCCGCTGCCCGGACCCGTCGTCGATTCGCACTGCCACCTCGATGTGGCGGCCGAGATCACCGGCCTCGCACCGGAGGAGGCCCTGATCCGGGCGGAGCAGGTGAGCGTTCGGCGCCTTGTACAGATCGGCTGCGACGTGGCCAGCTCACGGTGGGCGGTCCGAGCTGCCGAACAATGGCCATCCGTGGTCGCGGGGGTGGCCATGCATCCCAACGACGCTGCCCGTCTGGACTCAGCGCAACTCGACCTGGCCCTAGAGACAATCGATCAGCTCGCGACCGACTCCCACGTGCGAGCCGTGGGCGAGACCGGTCTCGACTTCTACCGCACGCGCGACCTTGCCGGACAGGATCGCCAGCGGCGGTCGTTTGCCGCCCATATCGCGATCGCCAAGCGCCACGGGAAGGCCTTGGTGATCCACGATCGCGACGCGCACGCGGAGATCTTGGCGGTGCTGGACAGCGAAACACCACCGGAGCGGATCGTCATGCACTGCTTCTCCGGCGACGCCGCCTTCGCCCGGGAGTGCCTCGACCGCGGCGCCTTCTTGTCCTTCGCCGGCACCGTCACCTTTACGGCCAACGAGCACCTGCGCGAGTCGCTCGCGCTGGCGCCGCTGGACCGGATCCTGGTGGAGACCGATGCGCCGTTCCTGACCCCGATGCCGTTCCGGGGGCGGCCGAACGCCTCGTACCTGATCCCGCACACCGTACGGCTGATGATCGAGGTCGCTGGGGTCGATCTGCCTCGGCTGTGTCGGGCCCTCGACGAAAACGCCGACGCGGCGTTCGGCGGACCGTGGGGCGGCTGAGCAGTGGAACTGGCTGAGGTCATACGCAGGCGGCGGATGGTGCGGCGCTACGACGCCGAGCGGTCCGTGGCCACCGACGCGCTGGACGCCGCTCTGGACGCGGCCCTGCGCGCACCGTCGGCCGGTTTCACCCAGGCCGTGAGCTATCTGGTGCTCACCGGAGCCGACCGGGACGACTACTGGGCTGCCACCACCAGCACCACCGGTCAGGGGGAAGGGGACCACTGGCTGAGGGGTTTACGGACGGCGCCCGTACTGATCCTGGTGTGGACCGACGACCAGGCCTATCTCGACCGGTACGCCCTCCCGGACAAGGGCTGGACCGACCGCGATCCCGCGCGCTGGTCGGCGCCGTACTGGTGGGTCGACGCCGGCATGGGGGTCATGGCGTTGCTCCTGGCCGCCGCGGATGAGGGCCTGGGCGCCTGCTTCTTCGGGATGCCGCCGAACCGTGTCGCGGCGGTTCGTCAGCGATTCGGCGTACCCGCCGGACAGCTGTCGGTCGGCGTGATCAGCGTCGGCCACCCCGCACCCGAGATTTCGCGCCCTCGCCGTCGGCGACCCCGTAACGAGCTGGTGCACTTCGGCCGTTGGCCCTCCTGAATACCTCAGTTTTTGGGGTGTGCCGCTCGCTTCGTTATGATCTCGTGACCCGCCCGCTCCGCGCGTCGGAGCTCGGACTTCAGGACGATTGATAGATCCGCCTCCCTGTGTCGGAGACAGACGGATTCAGACGGATACGGGAGAGACGGGTTTTCAGGAGCACTGTGGTACGCAGCATCATCCCGGCTGTCGTGGCCGGCGCGGCCGTGCTGGCAACGGCCGGCGCAGCGTTCGGCTACGCGACCCTAGACAAGGACGTCCAGCTCTCCGTTGACGGTGCGTCCACCGACGTCAGCACGATGGCCGGCACGGTCGGTGAGTTGCTCCAGAGCAAGGGGATCGAGGTCGGCGAGCACGACGTGGTGGCGCCCGCCCCGGACACCAGGCTGGCGGACGGGACCCGGATCGCCGTGCAGTACGGCCGGCAGATCAAGATCACTGTCGACGGCAAGCCGCAGACCTACTGGACGACGGCCACCAACGTCGACCGGGCTCTGGCCGCACTCGACATCACGTCGGCCGGGGCCGAGCTGTCGACCAGCCGCAGCGCGGCGATCGGCCGCGAGGGCCTGTCGTTCAACCTGGCCACACTGAAGACGATCACGGTCGACCACGCCGGGACAACGCGGCAGGTCAAGACCACCGCCCAGACGGTGGGCGCCGCGTTGACCGCCGCCAAGATCACCGTCGACGGCGACGACAAGCTGAGTGCGAAGGAAGACACCGTCCTCACCGACGGCGCCACCTTCACGGTCACCCGGGTCGACGTCAAGACCGTCACCGAGAAGCAGAAGGTCGACCACACCACGACATACCGGGACACCAAGACTCTCGACCGGGGCGACACCCAGGTCGAGACCGAGGGCAAGGACGGCGAGCGGACCATCGTCTACACCGAGGTCCGGCACAACGGAAAGCTGCAGAGCCGGGAGCGCACCAGTGCCAAGATCAGGACCGCGCCCCGCACGAAGGTGGTGCTCCGGGGGACCCGGGAGCCCACGCCGGAGCCGGAGCCGTCGGAGGAGCCCAGCGCCCCGCCAAACGCGCCGTCCACCGACGAGCCGTCCACGGACGAGCCATCCACGGACGAGCCATCCACTGACGAGCCAGCCACGGACGAGCCATCCACCGACGACGACTCCGGCAGCACGACTCCGAAGGGCGTCTGGGACCGCCTGGCCGAATGCGAGTCCGGTCAGCAGTGGGACATCAACACCGGAAACGGCTACTACGGAGGCCTGCAATTCAGCGCCCAGACCTGGCGGGCGTACGGCGGCACCGGAAGGGCCCACAACGCGAGCCGCGAGGAGCAGATTCGGATCGCGAAGAAGGTGTTGGCCGACGTCGGCTGGCGAGCTTGGCCGGCCTGCAGCCGCAAGCTCGGGCTGCGCTGACCACATCGGCGCCGAGACTGCTGGACCCCAGCAGTGTCCGCGCCCTCGCCGGCCGTCTGGATCTCAGGCCCACCAAGCAGCGCGGTCAGAACTTCGTCGTCGACGCCAACACCGTGCGCCGGATCGTCGCGCTCGCCGAGGTCTCGGCTGACGACGTGGTGCTGGAGATCGGGCCCGGACTCGGCTCACTGACCCTGGGGCTGCTGGGCGTGGCGAACCGGGTCGTTGCGGTAGAGATCGACCCGCTGCTGGCCAGCGCGCTGCCGGTGACGATCGCCGAACGGGCTCCCGACCGGGTCGCGGGCCTCACCGTCATCGAAGCGGATGCGCTCGAGCTGGACCGGCTTCCGCTGACGCCCAGGGTGGTGGTCGCGAACCTCCCGTACAACGTCTCGGTTCCCGTCCTGCTACATCTCTTGGACCGATTCGACTCCTGGTCTCGCGGCCTCGTGATGGTGCAGTCCGAGGTGGCCGATCGGCTGGTGGCGCCGCCGGGAAGCAGGACCTACGGCATCCCGTCGGTGAAGATGGCCTGGTACGCCGCCGCCGTCCGGGTCGGGACGGTGGCGCCCTCGGTGTTCTGGCCCGTCCCCGGTGTCGATTCGGGTCTGGTGGCCATCCGACGTCGGCCTCCGCCGGAGACCACAGCTTCACGGGCGTCGGTCTTCCGCGTGGTCGACGCGGCCTTCGCCCAGCGCCGCAAGATGCTCCGCTCGGCTCTCGCCGGCCTCATCGGCTCCAGCGCCGCGGCCAGCGACCTCTTGACGGCCGCCGGAGTCGACCCGCAGGCTCGCGGCGAGACGCTGGACGTCGCCGCCTTCGCCCGGATCGCCGCGCATCTTCCCTGAGTTTGCTCGGCCAGGAGTTACCTCCTCGAGTTGGTGTTGGGCGCGAACCAGTAGGTCGACCCGACCTCGCCATGACTAAGCCGATGAGAATGATTGCTGTGGCAGCCGATGCAGTGACGTCGTGGGCTCGAGCTATCGCCTGGCGTGCGCGGCAACAGCATCTGGTCAACCGTGCGGGCGCGGCCGACCTGGGCGCGGTTGTGGATCGGCTGTGCGGCCTGCACGCTCAGCTGTCGTCGTCTGCGGAGCTGACGCTGTGGGCTCGGGTCGATGGGCTGACCGCTCGCAGCGTGGGCGAACGTCTCTGGGATGACCGGACACTGGTGAAGCTTGGGCGATGCGCGGAACCCTGCACATTTTGACCTCGCGCGATCTGGGTCTCTGGCTGTCCGGTCTGCCCACTTATCGCGACGCATACACCCACTACGGCATGCGGGACCCGGTGTTGCTCGAGCTGGCTGGCCTCATCGGTCGCGCGCTGCAAGGCCGACTGCTGACCCGGTCGGAGCTGGCCGACGCTGTCGCGGACATCGGCGGCTCATCCGCCGCTGGGGCCGGCATCGCAGACTCGTGGGGCAGCTCATTAAAGCCGGCGTCGTTCCTCGGGCAGCTGTGCTTCGCACCGAGTCGCGGGCCGCAGGTCCGCTTTACCCATCCCGCGACTTGGCTGACAGCCGCCCCATCTCTGCATCCGAGCCAGGAAGTGCTCGGAACGAGATCCAGCCGTTCGGGCCCCTTGCCCCACAGGATCGACTCGCGGCGACCGAGGAAGCCGACCGCCTTGCCGAATTCCTCGAGCGCGACGTCCGCCTGACGATCGCGTCCGCTCAGTAGCTCAGTCGGCTCGTTTGACCCTTTGCACCCGTAAAGGAAGGTGCGTTGGGTCGTCAGACGCGGCCGCGCCAGGTGCAGAAGCAAACCTTGTTGCCGTGAGGTCGGACAGCGTGCCGCCGTGGCTGAGGTCGTCGCCGCCGACAAGTTGTCCGCCTGCCGGCGATGGCGGCGTGCCCGATCGTGGAGACCAACCGCAGACCATCGGCCGAGGTCTTGGTGTGAATGCAGGTCTGCAGTCCGTGGGTGCCGTAGTGCCGCCGGTCCTCTGCTCGCAAAGGAACGCCCAGCCGTCCAGACCGACGTCTTCGACCTGCTGCCCGCTGAGCGCATCACTACTCAACGCTTGCTCCGACCCGACGGTAAATGCTTCGCCGGCGCGCGCCTGGTTGTTCCGCATCGGAACGAGTGCCAGCAACATAAGTCAGGCACCCAGTCTCTGGCATGAGTCATGCCGCGCAGGAAGCTCCATCAACATGACCCTGAGTCGTGCTCGCACTGCTGTCACGTCCGCATGCGGAAGCTGCGGGCGGCGAGGGCGCCGGTGATCCGGGTGTTGATCATGGGTCGCTGCTGCCGGTCGACGATCCGGGGTGGCGTCCATTCCGGGTGTCCGTCGGGGTTGATTCGGCAGGTCCAGCCGCGGGCGGCGAAGTTGTGGTGGTGGTAGCGGCAGAGCAGGGTGAGGTTGTCCAGGTTCGTTTCGCCGCCGTCGAGCCAGGCCTGGATGTGGTGGCGTTCGCACCATTCCGGGGGGACATCGCAGCCGGGGAAGGAGCAGCCTTTGTCGCGGGCGATCAGGGCGATGGTTTGTCCGAGGGTGGCGATCCGCCGCATCCGGCCCAGACGCCACGGCACACCCTTCGCGGTGACGGCGGCGAAATACACCTCGGCCTGGTCGGCGAGCCGGAGGGCTTGGTCGGTGCGGATCAAGGTGCCGTCGGAGGCGGTGGCGTAGCCGGTCTTGGCCAACAGATCCTGCAGGTCGACGGTGATGATCACCGTCGCCGGCGTACCGCCGGCATCCGGGATTCTGGTGTCCGGGTCGTTGCTGCCGCGCAGTAGCCGGTCGCAGACGTCTTCCAGGGCGTCGTGCAGCCGCTGCCCGTGCGTCCGGGCATCGAGCGGGACGGCCGGATTGTCGTGCAGCTCCGGCTCGGCGCGGGGTTTGGCCAGCGGGCCGAGCAGCGCGGACAGTTTGGCGCCGGCCTCGCCGGTGAGTCGGAACTCCCCGGCCCAGCCGCCGTCTGTGGTGGGCCGCAGATGGAAGTGCCGCCGGGCCGTATTCAGCTCCTCGGCGGGTCGGCTGCCGTCGGGGTCGATGTGGTCGACCACCTGATCGGCCAGGCTCTTCAAGTCTTGGGGTCCGAACGTTTCCGCGAACCGGGTCAACAACCGCTCCCCCTCGGCCAGGTCGGCCGGGTCGAACCCGCGATGATCCACCCTGGCCAGGGCCCGTTCGATGATCGCCACCTGCTCGGGGATACGTCCCCGGTCCGTTGCGCCGCCGCCAGCTCCGGCCGCAGCGGGGCCAGCGGCTGGCCGGTCATGCTGTGGCGGTTCCCGACCGCCGCCTGGGCCCGGACCCTTCGGGACGCCTCCCCCGGGGAGAGTCGCAGCGTCGCCATCAACGTCCGGACCAGGTTCCCGTGGGCCAGCACGTCGGGCAGGTTGCGCCGCTCCGCGTCGGCGATCAGCGCATGATCAGCCACCGGCAGCCGGTTCCGGATCCGCTCGAAGCCCTGCGTGAACGTCACGAACTGGCTGGTTGTCAGTGCGTCAAGACCGCCGTCCTCGGCGATCTTGACGAGGTGGTCGACCGCGAGGCTGACCTGTTCCAGGGCCAGGTCGTGCCGGCGACACTTCACCGACCGTACCGTCTCCGAAACTCATAGGTTCTATTCTATTAGAAGATCCGTTCGACTGGAAGCATCTGGCCCGACCACGTCACGGCTTACAGAGAAGTTGCTGAGGACAGGATCGGGCACCTTCGACAGCCTCAGGGCACGAACCTGATGGGCCCGTCGACAGGCTCAGGGCGCTGCCGGAGCCGGCCTGAGCCGCGTGCCCGCGGGGTTCTGGCGGGCTGATCCGTGGAGCACATAGCCTGCTGGGGTGGCCTCACCGCAACCGCCGACGACCGTCGGTGTCCGCGTCCGGGTGCCGGCCAAGATCAATCTCGCCCTCAAGGTCGGTCGGCCACGCCGGGACGGCTTTCATCCGCTGGCCACGGTCTACCAGGCGATCTCGCTGTACGACGAGGTGCATGCCGCGTGGGCGGAGCCGGACGAGTTCAGTGCGACGGTCAGCGGGGAGGGGGCCGACCTGGTCCCTGCCGACGAGGACAACCTCGCCGTCCGCGCGGCCAAGCTATTGGCCGCCACCCACGGACCCCACGACTCGCTCGGTGCGCACTTGAGCATCAAGAAGGAGATCCCGGTCGCCGGTGGTCTGGCCGGCGGCTCGTCCAACGCGGCCGCTGCGCTGCTGGCCTGCGCGGTGCTGTGGGACATCGACGTTCCGCCGGAGGGGCTGCAGAGACTGGGTGCCCAACTCGGGAGCGACGTGCCGTTCGCGCTGCTCGGCGGCACGGCGGTGGGGCGGGGGCGCGGCGAGGAGGTGATGCCGGCGCTGGCTCGCGGCAGCTATCACTGGGTGCTGGCGTTCGCTCATCACGGGCTCTCCACCCCGGCGGTCTATCGGCACTTCGACCAGCTGAATCCGAAGGCGCCGCTGCCTGTCGTGCCTGACGACCTGATGAACGCCCTGCGGTCGGGCGATCCAGCGCTGGTCGGCCCGGCGCTGAGCAACGATCTCGAGTCGGCCGCGCTCGACCTGCAGCCACAGTTGCGGCGGACTCTCGACACCGGTCGCGACTACGGGGCCCTGGGCGCTCTGGTGTCGGGCTCGGGCCCGACCTGTGCCTTCCTGGTCGGCTCGGAGACCGCCGCGATCGACCTCAGCGTGACCCTGAGTGCCGAGGGGGTGTGCCGGGTGGTTCGTCGTGCTCTGGGTCCGGTGGGCGGCGCCCGGCTGATTTCCTGATGCCCAGGGTTGTGCCCTCGGGCTCGGCTCGGTGCCCGGCTACGGCGTTCGCCCGGCTGGAGGGCGAGCGCCCTCGTCGTAGGGGAGGAGGAGCTGGCGCAACGCGGCGGCCAACTCTTCGTACTGCTCGGGTGGCAGGCCGGCGAGGATCCGGCGCTCGGCCTCCATCAGGTCACCGAGCGCGGCGTCCACGGCCTGCCGACCCTCGTCGGTAAGCCGGATCAGCACCACCCGACGATCGTCGGGATGATCTTCACGGGTGACGAGACCGCGGGCGTTCAGCCGGTCGATCCGGTTGGTCATCGTGCCCGACGTGACCATCGTCTCCTTGATCAACTGTCCGGGCGACAAACGTGCCTGAGCGCCCGCCCGGCGGAGGGCGGCCAACACGTCGAACTCCCAGATCTCCAGCCCGTGCGCGGAGAACGCTCCGCTCCGCTCCCGGTCGAGGTGTCGGGCCAATCGCGTCACCCGAGACAGCACCCGCATCGGGGATACGTCGAGTTCGGGACGCTCCCGTTGCCAGGCCACGACGAGACGGTCCACCTCGTCCCGTACGACTCCGGTGTGGCCGTCCTCGCTCACACGGCTGACTCTAGTGAGTCCGCCTCAGCGCGCCGACTCCAGATCGGCGTCACTCTTCGGCATGGTCAAGGCGAGCACCACGATCCCTGCGCACAAGAGCGCCGGCACGAACATCGCGTGCTGGATTCCGAGGTTGCTGACCAGGGTGCCGACGACGGCCGGGCCGAGCAGGAACGCGGCGTACCCGAAGGTGACGACCACGGCCAGCACCCGCCCGCCGCCGAGGTGGCCGGCGACCGCATACACCTGCGGGGCGATCATGCCGACGCCGAAACCGACGAGCGCCCAGCCGGCCACCAGGAGCGGCAGGCTGCTCACCAGGGCGACTCCTCCGTAGCCGAGCGCCGCGCAGACGCCGCCGAAGCGGACCACGTTGCGTCGGCCGAAGCGGACCACGAGTCGGTCGCCGAGCAAGCGGATCACGACCATGAAGCCGCTGACGGCGACCAGGCCCAGGGCGCCGGTGGTCGAATCGACCTGCGCCACGTCGGTGACGTGCAGCGCCGACCAGTCCACGGCGGTGCCTTCGGACAGCCCGAACGCCAGCGCCATCGCGCCGAGCAGCCAGGCCATCCGCGGGATCTTGGTGCGGACGCCGTCGACCGAGTGGGAGATGGTCTCGGCCTCGGGCGTGATGCGCAGCAGCACGACGAACACGGCGGCGGCGATCACCGCGAGAATGATCATCAGCGGGAGGACGATCGCGGCGCCGGAGAGTCCGGCGAGCATAGCCAGTACGAGGACCGCGGCGGCACCGACGAAGCCGCCGACCGACCAGAAGGCGTGGAAGAAGCTCATGATCGGCTTGCGGCGGGCCTGCTCGACCTGGACGCCGAGCGCGTTCATGGCGACGTCCATCGCCCCGTTGCCGAGGCCCATCAGCATGCCGCCCACCACGGCGAAGCCGTACGAGGGCGCGAACGCGAGCACCAGAGCGGCGACGATGAGCACCGGCAGACCGCTGAGCGCCACCCGGCGAGCACCGACGGCGTCGGCGAGGCGGCCGCCGATCTGCATCGAGGTGATCGCGGCCAGACCGCCGGCGAAGAGCATGATCGCGATCTGGGTCGCGCTCAGGTCGAGGCGTTCACGCAGCGACGGCAGGGAGCCACCGAAGCCGCCGATCAGCATGCCGTTCACCGCGAACAACAGGGTCACGGCCACCACAGCGCGGCGGGTGCCGAGGGCGGAGACGATGGTCGGAGCGGCGAGTGAGGCGGTCATAACAGCTTTCTGCATCGATCTACTAGAACGATACAGAAGCCTACCTTGTGGAGGTAGCCGAACGCCAACCGAGGGATGCTCGCGAAGGCCGACTCGGACTCCTTCGCTCAGGGCGGGCGGTCGGCTTCCGCCATGTGGCGGCTGGCGCAGCAGAACGGGCCCCGCCGCTGCGCCATCCGTCATGTGGGCGCGAAACGACAGGCCGGCCACCCTCAGCGGCGCGTGGTCACCAGCGTCGGCTTGGGGTCGAGCTGGCTGAGCCCGTTCCAGGCCAGGTTGACCAGATGGGCGGCGACCTCGGACTTCTTGGGCTTGCGCGCGTCGAGCCACCACTGGCCGGTGAGAGCGACCATGCCGACCAGCATCTGGGCGTACATCGGCGCCGTCTTGGCGTCGAGCCCTTGCCGCTTGAAGGCCCCGGCCAAGATGCCCTCGACCTGTGAAGCTACGTCGGAAAGGATGCTGGCGAAGGAACCCGTGCTGCTCCCGACCGAGGAGTCGCGGGCCAGGATCCGGAAGCCGTCGGTGTGGGTTTCGATGTAGTCGAGCAGGGCCAACGTCGCCTGCTCGATCAGCTCCCGCGGCCGGCCGTCGGTCAGCGAACCCTGGATCCCGTCCAGTAGGGCGCGAACCTCGCGGTCGACCACCACGGCATAGAGGCCCTCCTTGCCGCCGAAGTGCTCGTACACGATCGGTTTGCTGACCTGCGCCTTGGCCGCGATCTCCTCCACCGAGGTGCCCTCGAAACCGCGGTTTGCGAACAGGGAGCGGGCCACGCCGATGAGTTGTTCGCGCCGCTCGGCGCTGGTCATGCGGATCCGGCCGGGCCGCCGAGCGCGTGACGATTCGCGAAAGTCCTCCGGGCGGGCGGCCATGGCGTCCAGTGTGACCTACCGACTCCGAGTCGGCCGGGATGCAGGCGGACAGGCGGGTGCGTAGGGTGGTCCCGCGATCCCCGGTTGGTCTGTCGGCAGGGCCCGCCTGACTTTGAATCAGGACTAGCGACGTAGGTTCGACTCCTACCCGGGGAGCGGAGCCGTCCGAGCAATCAGGAGCATCCCGTTGTCCGAGATTCCGCCAGCATCCCCATCTCCTACAGCCCAGTCTCCGACGGCACCGCCCCCGGCGGCGGTCATCATCCTCGCCGCCGGTGAGGGCACCCGGATGAAGTCTTCGCGGTCCAAGCTGTTGCACCCGGTGGCCGGGCAGTCGATGCTCAGCTACGCGGTCGGTGCGGCGACGGCCCTCCAGCCCGAGCGGATCATGGTTGTCATCGGCCACCGGGCCGATGAGGTGCAGGCGCATCTGGACGAGATCGCGCCGCACGTACAGACGGTGTTGCAGGGCACGGACGCTTACGGCACCGGGTACGCCGTGCAGTGCGCTCTCGCCGGGCAGGACGACCTCCGTGGGGACGTGGTGGTCACCATGGGCGACGTGCCGATGCTCGGCGTGGAGACCCTGGGTGGCCTGCTGGCGGCCCATCGGGCGCACTCTGCCGGCGTGACCCTGCTGACCGCCGAGGTTCCAGATCCCGGTGGGTACGGGCGGATTCTCCGCGGTCCTGACGACGCCGTCGAGGCGATCGTGGAACACAAAGACGCCACTGCCGAGCAGCTGGCGATCACCGAGATCAACGCGGGGATCTACGTGTTCGACGCCGACACCCTGCGGACCGGTCTCACTGAGATCGGCACCGACAACGCGGCGAGGGAGCTGCTGCTCACCGACGTGATCTCCGTGGCGCGGCAAGGGGGGCGGCCGGTTGGCGCCTACCTAACCGACGACCTCTGGGAGACCGAGGGGATCAACGACCGGGTCCAGCTGGCCCGGATGAACGCCGAGATGAACCGCCGCATCGTCGAGGGGTGGATGCGTGCCGGAGTCACCGTCGTCGATCCAGTTAGCACGTGGATCCACGCCTCGGTCGACCTGGGGGAGGACGTCACGTTGCTGCCCGGCACGTCGTTGGAGGGGGCCACGTCGGTCGGGGCCGGGGCTACGATCGGGCCGGAGACCACGCTGACCGACGTCGAGGTAGGGGAAGGCGCGACGATCGTTCGCGCGCACGCCTCCCTCAGCATCATCGGCGCCGGCGCCACCGTCGGTCCGTACGCCTATCTGCGGCCGGGGACCCAACTCGGTGCCGCCGGCAAGATCGGCACCTTCGTGGAGACCAAGAACGCGCGGATCGCCGAGGGCGGCAAGGTGCCGCACCAAAGCTATGTCGGCGACGCGGTCATCGGAGAGCACGCCAACATCGGGGCAGGCGTGATCTTCGCCAACTACGACGGCGTGACCAAGGCCACCAGCACAGTCGGAAACTTCAGTTTCGTCGGCAGCAACTCGGTGCTGGCGGCGCCCGTTGTCGTCGCCGACGGCGCCTACGTCGCGGCCGGGTCGACGATCACCGGCGACGTCGCACCAGGCGAACTCGCTGTCGCTCGCGGTCAACAGCGCAACATTCGGGGTTGGGTGGCCCGGAAGCGCGCCGGTACCAAGCTCGCCCGCGCAGCCGAGGCGGCCCTGCGTCGGGAGCAAGAAGAGCAACAACTGTCGCCGAACCCTGACGGGGAAGGGGAGCCCGGGTGACCAACAGGACCGGAGTCAAACGGCCGAACGACAAGCAGCTGATGTTGTTCTCCGGCCGGGCCTACCCGGCGCTCGCTGACGAGATCGCGGCGCTGATGGGCGTCGAACTGGTCCCGACCCGGGCGCTGAACTACGCGAACTCCGAGATCTACGTTCGGTTCGAGGAGTCCGTGCGCGGTTCCGACGCGTTCGTGATCCAGTCCCACGCGGCGCCCGTGAACGAGTGGGTGATGGAGCAGTTGATCATGGTCGACGCGTTGAAACGCGCGTCGGCGAAACGGATCACCGTCGTCGCGCCCTTCTATCCGTACGCGCGTCAAGACAAGAAGCATCGTGGCCGGGAACCGATCTCGGCGCGGCTGATCGCCGACCTCTTCCGGACGGCGGGCGCCAACCGCTTGATGTCGGTTGACCTGCACGCGGCCCAGATCCAGGGGTTCTTCGACGGCCCGGTCGATCACCTGTGGGCGTTGCCGGTGCTGGCGGACTACGTGGTGGCCAAGTACGAGACCGCCGAGATGACCGTCGTGTCGCCCGACGCGGGTCGGGTGCGGTTGGCTGACATGTGGACCGACCGCCTCAACTGCCGGCTGGCGATCATCCACAAACGGCGCGACCCCGACGTCCTCAACGAGGTGGCGGTGCACGAGGTCGTCGGCGAGGTCGAGGGTCGGGTCTGCCTGCTCGTCGACGACATGATCGACACGGCCGGCACCATCTGTCAGGCCGCTGAGGCTCTCAGGTCGCGAGGAGCCAAGGCGGTGATCGCTGCTGCCACCCATCCCGTGCTGTCCGGGCCGGCGGTGGAGCGGCTCCAGGAGTCGGCCTTCGAAGAGGTGATCGTCACCAACACCTTGCCCCTCCCACCCGAACGGCACGTCGACGGTCTCACCGTGCTCTCCATCGGCCCCCTCATCGCCCGCGCCATCAAGGAGGTCTTCGAGGACGGCTCCGTGACGAGCCTCTTCGACGGGCAGTCTTGATTGGCTCGTTCGCTCGCCGGTTCGGTCCCTGAGCGCGGTCGTTGGGCCAATGGCCCTTTCGCGGGTTCGTTCCCTGAGCCTGTCGAAGGGTCCATCTGAGCCTGATAGACTCGCGCGGTTGCCTGGGCGAGGGTCGTGGCCGACCGTTATCGACAAGGTCGAAGCGGCTTCTCGACGCCCGCCGGCGCAGCCGAGACCAACAATTGAGACCGGAGATCGAGGAGTTCGTTCGTGCCCGAGGTAAAGCTCACCGCTGAACTGCGTACGGAGTTCGGCAAGGGTGCAGCCCGCCGAATCCGCCGCGCCGACAAGGTCCCGGCCGTGCTGTACGGGCACGGCACGGACCCGATCCATATTTCGCTGCCGGGCCACGAAACCCTGCTCGCGCTCCGTTCGGCCAACGCGCTGCTGTCCATCGACGTCAACGGTGACTCGCAACTGGCCCTCCCCAAGCAGGTCCAGCGGGATCCGCTGAAGCACACCATCGAGCATGTCGACCTGGTCATCGTCCGGCGCGGCGAGAAGGTGACCGTCGACATCCCGGTCCAGCTCGAGGGTGAGGCGGCGTCCGAAACGTTGGTCGTTGTCGACCAGAACACCCTCTCCGTCGAGGCCGAGGCAACTCATATCCCGCAGCAGATCACCGTGTCCATCGAGGGTCTCGAGGCGGGCACCCAGATCCTGGCTCGGGATCTGAGCCTGCCGAGCGGCGTCTCCCTGGCCATCGATCCGGACGTCCTCGTTGTCAACGTGACCGCCGCCCAGACCGAGGAACAGGCGGAGGCCGAGCTGGCCGAGGCCGAGGCCGAGGCCGGCATCGAGCCCACGGTGGCCGAAGGGGCCGAGGCGGAATCGGAGAGCGCCGACGCGGCGCCGCCACCGGACGAGGGCGACGAGTCCTGACGGCTCTCGTGCATGTCTGCCTGGCTGGTGGTCGGCCTCGGAAATCCTGGTCCGACCTTCGCGCGTAATCGGCACAACCTCGGCTTCCTCGTCGCCGACGAACTCTCCGATCGCATGGGCGCGCGCTTCGGCGCGGCCAAAGGCATGCGCGCCGAGGTGGCGGAGGGTCGGCTGGGCCTTCCCGGTTCCGGTGCGGTGCCCAGGCTGACGTTGGTGAAGCCCCGCACCTTCATGAACGACAGCGGGGCGGCCGTGGCCAAGCTGCTGGCGTACTTCAAGATCGGCCTCGACCACCTCGTCGCAATCCACGACGAACTCGACATCGACCCCGGTCAGATCCGGGTGAAGTTCGGCGGCGGCGACAACGGACACAACGGCCTGCGGTCGATGCGGTCCGCACTCGGCAGCGGCGACTTCTTTCGCGTCCGGGTCGGAATCGGCCGCCCGCCCGGTCGGCAGGACCCCGCCGACTTCCTGCTCAGCGACTTCAGCAGAGCCGAACGCGAGGCGCTCAGCCCCGAGGTCCTCCGCGCCGCCGACGCGGTCGAGTCGCTGCTGACCGAGGGTCTCGAACGCACCCAGTCCCGGTTCAACTCCTGACTTCTGCACCTCGCTCCCGTTCGCAGGCGTCGCTCTATCTGCAGCCCGAGCAGGGCCTACGAAATCGAGCGACGTGGGCCGGGCACGCGCGGAACGGGGTTGTCGTGGTCGGGTTGTACGTTGTCTCGGTGACCCTGACGGGACTCGTCGACCTCTTCACCTCTGATCCCACCATCTCCGAGACCATCGGCGATGCGCGCTCGCGTGCCGTCGCGGCCCTTGATCTGACGTCTCCGCCGGCGATGCGGCCGATGATCGCCGCCGCCTTGGCCGCCGACACCGAGCGCGGCGGCGGGGGCCGGCCGGTGCTGGTGGTGACCTCGACGTTCCGGGAGGCCGAGGACGTCACGGCCGCCATCGGCTCCCTGCTCGGCGACAACGAGGTCGCCTACTACCCGGCGTGGGAGACGCTGCCGCACGAGCGGCTAAGCCCTCGTTCCGACACAGTGGGACGCCGGCTGGCGGTGCTCCGCCGCCTGGCCGGACGCTCCGACGAGCCGGCACCAAGGATCGTCGTCGCCCCGGTACGGAGCGTGCTGCAGCCTCAGGTCAAGGGCCTGGCGGAGCTGACCCCGGTCCGGTTGGCGGTCGGCGAGGAGTACGACCTCGACCGGCTCGCGGCCGATCTGGTCGGTGCCGCCTACATCCGGGTCGATCTCGTCGAGCGTCGGGGCGAGTTCGCCGTCCGTGGTGGCATCGTCGACGTCTTCCCGCCGACGGAGGAACACCCCGTACGGATCGACTTCTTCGGCGACGAGATCGAGGAGATCCGGTACTTCACCGTCGCCGATCAGCGCTCGGGCGACGTCGCGTTGACCGACGTGGTGGCCTCCCCGTGCCGGGAGCTGCTCCTCACCGACGCGGTCCGGACCCGCGCGTTCGAGCTGTCCCAGGAACATCCCGAGCTGATCGAGATGCTGGACAAGATCGCGCAGGGCCACGCCGTCGACGGGATGGAGGCGCTGTCGCCGGCCCTGGTCGACGGCATGGAACTGCTCATCGACCTGCTTCCGGCCGACACCCACATCCTGGTGTGCGATCCCGAACTCGTCCGCGGTCGCGCGATCGACCTGGTCAAAGTCAGCGAGGAGTTCCTGCAGGCCTCCTGGGCCGCGGCGGCCGGCGGAGGGCAGGCCCCCATCGACCTGGGCGCATCGTCTTACCGACCCCTGGCGGAGGTACGACAGCACGCGCTCGACCGCGGTCTGGCCTGGTGGACCCTGTCGCCGTTCAGTGCGGGACCGTCCGACGCCCCTCCTGGTGTTCGCACGGAGGAGGGCGAGCTGGTCGATTTCTCCGCAGCCGTCAGTACCGCCGGGGTCGAATCGCGCACGGTGGCCGGCCGGACCGGCGAGAGCTACCGGGGCGACGCCGAAGCGGCCGCGGCGGACATCGGCGGGCGACTCAAGGCCGGTTGGCGCGTAGTACTCACCGCCGAGGGCCGCGGACTGGCCGATCGGCTGGCCGAGGTGCTGACCGAGCACGAACACGCGGTGCGCGTGGTTGAGCGGCTCGACGAGCCACCGGTCAAGGGGCTCGCCACCATCGTCTGCGCCGACCTCCAGCACGGCTTCCTGGCCGACGGCATCGAGCTGGCCCTGTTCACCGCGGGCGATCTGTCGGGGCAGCGCACCGCCGATAAGGCCAGCCGCAAGATGCCGGCCCGCCGCAAGAACCAGATCAACCCGTTGGAGCTGAGCGGTGGCGATCCAGTGGTGCACAGCCAGCACGGCGTTGGTCGCTACGTCGAGATGACGCAGCGCAGTGTCGCCGGGGCGACCCGGGAGTACCTGGTCATCGAGTACGCCCCCTCGAAAAGAAATCAGCCAGCCGACCGGCTGTACGTGCCGATGGACTCCCTCGATCAGGTCACCCGTTACGTCGGCGGCGAGAACCCGACCCTGGACAAGATGGGCGGGGCCGACTGGGCGAAGCGCAAGGGCCGGGCCCGCCGCGCCGTACGGGAGATCGCCGCCGAGTTGATCAAGCTCTACGCTGCACGGCAGGCCACCCGGGGCTTCGCCTTTTCCGCCGACACGACCTGGCAGCGGGAGCTCGAGGACGCCTTCAGCTTCGTCGAGACGCCGGACCAACTGGCCGCCGTCGACGAGGTCAAGCGCGACATGGAACAGATTGTGCCCATGGACCGGCTGATCTGCGGCGACGTGGGCTACGGCAAGACCGAGATCGCGGTGCGGGCGGCGTTCAAGGCTGTGCAGGACGGCAAGCAGGTGGCGATCCTGGTCCCGACCACGCTGCTGGTCCAGCAGCATCACGCCACCTTCGCCGACCGCTATGCGGGCTTCCCCGTCAACGTTGCCCCGCTCAGCCGGTTCCAGTCCGACGCGGAGACCCGCTCGACGCTGGAGGGCCTCAAGGACGGCAAGATCGACGTGGTCGTCGGCACCCACCGCCTGCTCGGCAACGAGGTGGAGTTCGCCGACCTGGGCCTGGTGATCATCGACGAGGAGCAGCGCTTCGGGGTCGAGCACAAGGAGCAGCTGAAGCGACTCCGGACAGCCGTCGACGTTCTCGCCATGTCCGCCACCCCGATCCCGCGCACGCTGGAAATGGCCGTGACGGGGATCCGGGAGATGAGCACCATCATGACCCCGCCGGAGGAGCGCCATCCCGTGCTGACCTTCGCCGGACCGTACGACGAGGCTCAGCTGAGCGCCGCGATCCGTCGCGAGATCCTCCGCGAGGGTCAGGTCTTCTACGTCCACAACCGCGTGCAGAGCATCGACAAGGTGGCTCGCCGGATCGCCGAACTGGTCCCCGAGGCGCGTGTGGTGACGGCGCACGGCCAGATGGGCGAGCACCGTCTCGAGCAGGTCATGGTCGATTTCTGGGAGCGGAAGTCCGATGTCTTGGTCTGCACCACGATCGTCGAGGCTGGTCTGGACATCTCCACGGCGAACACGTTGCTCATCGAGCGGGCCGACCTGCTCGGGTTGTCGCAGCTGCACCAGCTACGCGGCCGCGTCGGGCGCTCCCGGGAGCGGGGTTATGCCTACTTCTTCTATCCGCCGGACAAGCCGCTGACCGAGACGGCGTACGACCGATTGGCCACGATCGCCGCCCATGCCGATCTGGGGGCCGGGATGGCGGTGGCCATGAAGGACCTGGAGATCCGGGGGGCGGGCAACCTGCTCGGCGGCGAGCAGTCGGGTCACATCGCCGATGTCGGGTTCGACCTCTACATCCGCCTGGTCGGCGAGGCGGTCGCCGACTTCCGGGGCGAGGACACCGGGTCGGAGCCCGAGATGCGTATCGAGCTCGCCGTCGACGCGCACCTGCCCGCGGACTACGTCTCCTCGGAGCGGTTGCGCCTGGAGATGTACAAGCGGCTGGCCGAGGTCCGCTCGCCGGCCGACATCGACGGGGTTGTCGAGGAGCTCACCGATCGCTACGGTGAGCCCCCGGATCCCGTACGCAATCTGCTGGCGGTTGCAGCGTTCCGGTTGCAGTCGCGGCAGGCCGGACTGACCGAGATCGTGTCCTCCGGTAACTTCATCCGGTTCGCGCCGGCGGAGCTGCCCGAGTCACGCGTGCTGCGACTGCAGCGGCTGTATCCCGGCAGTGTGGTCAAAGCGGCCGCCAAGATGATCTTGGTACCCCGCCCACGCAACGCGACCATCGGCGGCGACTTACCCCGGGATGGCGAGCTCCTGGCCTGGTGCGGCCAAGTCGTCTCCGACCTTTTCGGCGAGTAGGGTCCGCCCCTCTGCGAAATCGGCTGCTCGGGCGTGGTCAGGCACAGCCCGATGCGTTCTTGGCCGTACTGCTGGGCTCGCAATCTTCGCCGGAAGCCGGAATGCCGCAGTGAGCGCCACGACGAGCCGGGCGAGCGACGTGCCAGACTCCGGCGCTATGGAATCAACTCTTCATCGACCCACGCGCGGAGTGTGGTGCCAGCTTCCTGACGTCGGCGTCGCCCGCACCCTGGCGACCGCCGGCTTCGACTGGTCCATCCTCGACGCCCAACACGGACTGTTCGATCGCGCCGCCGTGGTCGAGGTCGGCCGGGCCCTGACCGATGCCGGCGCCGCGTTCGGGGTCCGAGTCCCCAGCCTGGACTTCGCCTGGATCGGGGCCGCCCTGGACGCCGGGGCGACGACGATCATCGTGCCTCAGGTGCACACGGCCGACCAGGCCAGAGTCGCCGTCGACGCCACCTTCTATCCGCCCATCGGCGGACGCAGTCACGGACAGCTGGCGGTCCTGTGGGGAGGCAAGGCGGTCACGCCCGCGGCGGCCAACGATCAGATCACCTGCGCCGTGATGATCGAGTCGGCTCAGGCTCTGAGCAACGTCGACGAGATCGCCGCCGTCCCCGGGCTCGGCATGCTGTTCGTCGGGCCGTTCGACCTGTCGCTGAGCCTGGGGATCGACACTGCCGACGTCGCCGCCGACGGAGGTCCGCTCAGCCTGATCCGGACGGTGGCCACGCGCAACAACCTGACGCTCGGTGCCTTCGCCGGCACGGTGGATCGGGCGGAGATCTTCCGCGCGGCGGGCGTGGAGTTCCTCGTGGTGGCCACCGACCTGGAGGTGCTCCGGACCGGCGCGGCATCCGTCCTCGCCGCCCCCTTATGAGAGCTGCTCGCGCACGCTCCGCGCCACATGACTCGGTCTTCCTCTCTCACTTGCATCCCCATTAGCGTGTCTGCTCCTTCGGTCGTCCAGACCGAGCCGGCGCTGCGCTAACGACGCTCGCCGCCCCCTATGAGAGCTGCTCGCGCACGCTCCGCGCCACATGACTCGGTCTTCCTCTCTCACTTGCAGACGAAAAGCGTGTCTGCTCCTTCGTTCGTCCAGACCGAGCCGGCGCTGCGCTAACGACGCTCGCCGCTGGGTCGGGGACGATCACGTAGGATCGCCCACGCGAACAGCGAAGGAGCATGAAGGCAGGCATGGGCAACCGCAGCATCGGATACGTCGGGCGTTGGATCGCGCTCGCCCTGGTCGGTTTGGTCGTGACTACGGGCTGCAGCGGGTTCCGCGGCGGGACCGTTGCGTACGTGGGGAGCAGCTCGATCAGTCAGAGCCAACTCGACTCGGCGGTGTCCGGTGTGCAGGAGACGCTGGAGGACGGTCAGAACGTGGCGCGTGAGGCGGTCGTCAACGTCTTGATCCACGGGGATATCGCCGAGCAGGTCGCCGCCAACCGGAACATCGCGGTCACCGACGCCGAGCGTGACAAGATTCTGGCGGGCTCCAATCTCGTCGCGCTGCTCGACGTGCCGACGGCCAAGGTGGTGGCCTACGACGTCGCAACACAGCAGATCGTCGCCACCAAAATCGGCGCCCGCGCGTACCTCGACGAAATGGCCAAGATTCCGGTGACCCTGAACCCGCGGTTCGGCGTTCTGAACACGACCGAGAAGACGATCATCGACGGCCTCTCCGCGTCGTTGTCCCAACCGGCTTGAGCGACACGCCGCACCGCGACGGTCATCCGCAGATCGACCGCCTGATCGCGGTCATGGATCGGCTCCGAGCCGAGTGTCCGTGGGATCGGGTGCAGACCCACCGTTCGCTGGTGCCCTACCTCGTGGAGGAAACCTGCGAGACGGTCGAGGCGATCGAGTCCGGCAATCGTGATCATCTGCGCGAAGAGTTGGGCGACCTCCTCCTGCAGACGGTCTTTCATGCGCTGCTGGCCAGCGAGAGCCCGGACGGCTTCGACATCGAGGATGTGGCCGCGGGCATCGCCGACAAGCTCATCGCCCGACATCCGCACGTGTTCGCCGAGGCCGAGGCGCCGGAGGACCTGCACGGCGTCTGGGAACAGCGGAAGGCCATCGAGAAGCAGCGCAGCTCGGCACTCGACGGGATTCCCGAGCAGTTGTCGGCACTCTCCCGCGCCAGCAAGATCATCGGGCGGGCCCGCTCCCACCGGGTGCCTCTCGAGCTGCCGACGGAGGAGATCGCCGCCGACGACCTCGGGGCGCAGATCGTGGATCTCGTGGCCAGAGCTCAGGCCGCAGGAATCGATGCCGAGCAGGCCGTGCGCGACGCCGTCCGAGGCCTGGAGGTGGACGTCAGCACCGTCGAGCGGCTCCGAGCGGGCGCACCTCCCAACATTGGGTAGGCATCAGCAGGTTGTACCGGGTTCCACCGGGTCGACGGCTACACGATCTCCGATCGCCGCCCCGGAGCGTTGCACCGGGCCGAGAGGCACGTCGTCGCCACGTGGGGCTCTTGGGCAATGACGGGTTTCGACGGAAGAGATTCCTGACCGGCTCGTCGGTGCGTGGCAGCATGCGGTGGTGTTCTGACCCAGATAACAACCGCACGCTGCCACCCAAGGAGCGGGGATGGTTTCCACCCTGGTCGCCTTGCGCTCGGCACCACCCCCAGGCCGGCGTTCCCCTGCCCGAGCGTGGCGCGCGTTCTCCGGCCATCGCTGGCGCCGATCCGCCAGTCGTTCAGGGCTGTGCGTCATCCGCCATGTGGTGCGAAACGCAGCGGTGGACGGCGAATTCTGCTGCTCCAGCCATGTGGCGGGAAACGGCACCTGGGGGAGCTGAATCGGCGCCTATCGACGCTCGCCGGGACGCGCGAGCTGGACAACACTGTCAGTGGGTGCCGGGAGCATGGACTCATGACAGGAAACTTTCCGATTGTGCTGGTTCCGGGGCACTGGCTTGGTGCGTGGGCGTGGGACGAGGTGGCCGGCTCCCTGCGTGCCGAGGGCCACAGCGTGACGGCGGTGACCCTCCCGGGTCTGGAGTCGGCCGAGACGCCACGCGCCGACGTACGGTTTGCGGATCACGTGGCCGCAGTGGAGGCGGCACTACCGCCGAGTCCCGAGCAGGCGCTGCTGGTCGCGCACAGCGGGGCCGGTGCGGTCGTCACGGCTGTGCTCGACGCCGAGCCGGAGCGGATCGCGCGGGTGGTCTACGTCGACAGCGGGCCTTCTGCGGCCGACAGCGTGCCCGATCCCGAGCTTCCGGCAAACGCCGAGGAACGACCGCTGCCGACGTTCGCTGACCTGGAGGCCGTCGGCGCCAGTCTCGAGGGACTGGACGACGAGGCGCTCCGCACCTTCCGGGAGCGGGCCGTGCCGCACCCCGCCGGACCGCTCCGCGAGCCCATCACACTGAACAATCCGGCTCGTCACGCAGTGCCGGCCACGATGGTGTGCTGCTCGTTCCCGAGTGAGGTGGTCCAGGCTCAGGTCCAGGCCGGAGCCGAAATGTTCGCGCCGGTCGCCGAATTGACCGACGTCAGCTACGTCGACCTGCCGACCGGGCACTGGCCGATGTGGTCCCGACCGACCGATCTGGCCGGGCTGATCGCAGCGGCGGCTCGGTCAGACTCCGGGTCCTAACGGCAGGAGGCCACGATGGTGCGCGCGACAGCCCGATCGACGACATCCAAGACCTGCTCGCGGGTGCGACCCGGTGCATCGTTCCACGCCGTCAGGCCGCGCAGTCGGCTACGTCGCTCATCCCTCGGATACGCACGACCGGGCGGAAAGGAGACGTGACCCAGTTGCTCGTGCATCGCCTCGTAGAGTTCGTCGACGCACCCCCACACGTCGGCGACGGTCGGCACCTGGTCGGGATCCTCCGCCATCTGCAGCAGGGTTCCCACCAAGCACGCGTTGACCACCCCAGTCCGCGCTCCGAGCAGGCCGAAAGCCTCGATGGAGCCAGCGGTCCGCACGGTGCCGGTTCCGGGTGCGCAGCCCGGCCGGCGGACCGAGAACCAGCCACCACTGGTCCAGCCGTCTCTGACGAGTACGTCGCGGGCGCTCTCAAGGGCGTGGCGCTCGCGCGCAAGCTGTCGGAGCCACGCGTCGCGGCCGCCGACCGGCGGCTCGCTCAGGTAGTCGGGTGCGGGGGGTATCCGGAGGCTCGCCCGAGCCCGGCTCAACAGGCGACTCAGCTTTGCGCCCGAACCCGACAGCGGATGGGTCTCGGCCATGGGTGCCCCTTCCCGCACCGCCGAAGGTCAGTCATCCCCGCGACGGCGTCAGGGTTTGAGCATGCATCGGGGCAGCGGCGTGCACAAGATCCGGCTGGGTATCGATTCCACAGAAACCCGGTAGCGACTACCGATGTTTGGGACAGGGGAGCGGGACAGGCTTGACGCAGGACAACACGAGTTCACGAAAGGCACGACCATGACCCAGCTTCGGATGACCAGCAGCGTTGCCATCCACCGCTGCGCTGAGGACGTCTTTGCGTACGCGGCCGACTTCCGCCGTGCCGCGGAGTGGCGCGACGAGGTCGTCGCGTCGACCATGAGTCCGTCCGGCCCGATGCGCGCGGGCACCTTGCTGCACGAGGAGGCACGCGTTGCCGGGCGAGGAGTCGTCACCGACTCCGTGGTCGAGGTCTACGAGCCTCCGCACCGCTTCACCTTCACCCATCTCAGCGGACCGCTTCCGGTTCGCGGCGAATACTGTGTGACGCCGGTGGGGGACGGCGCGCAGCTTCGCTACGACCTGACGGTCGACCTGCGTGGCGGCTGGGCCCTGCTCGCCCCAATCCTGCGTCTGAGCGGTCCGCGGATGATGGCTCGCTCACTCGACGAGCTCCGCTTCCGGCTCGAGGCGTCGGTCCCGACACGGACGCCCGACCTCGTCGGCGCTTGCACTTGATGCACGTTGATGCACGTTGATGAACATTGATTCACCTGGTGGTGACCGGTGGGGACAGACAGCCGACGCGGAAGGAAGCTATCGCCAGGCTATTGCGAGAGCGTCATCTCCAGACGGTCGAGCAAGGTTTCCAAGGAGACCTCGAACTCCTCCGTACTCCGGTCCTCGCTGAGTAGAGGCCGAAACTCCGCCACCTTGGGGCTGTTGCTCAGGTCCACCTGACCATCCTCGTTAGGGATCGAGGCTTGGCCCTCGTCGAGAGGTACCTCCACGGGGGAGGTCTCGGCTCCACGCATGGCCGACTCGAGGAGCAGGTGGCCCAGGAGAAAGCTGCTGAAGGCGCGGTAGGTGCCCACCACCTGCTCATCGCTGAAGCCGAAGTCGCTCAAGGTCGAGAGAAGTCCTCGACCAGTTCCAGACTGCGTAGCGGCGGTCGCAACCAGGGCGCGGCGGGATGGCGCGTCGCGACGAGCGGAAAGGCGGCGGGATGGTCCACCGCGATCTGGCGGACTGCGTTTGCCAAGGCCTGTAGGTAGCCCTGCCAGGTCCCTCCGAGTCGGTCGTCCACGGCCACGTGAATGCCTTCGAGCAGCATGGCGACCACGCCCTCCAGCAGGTCTTCCCGCCCCGAGACGTAGCGGTAGAGGGACATCGCCTCGACTCCGAGATCTTGGCCGAGCCCGCGCATGGTCAGCCCCTGCGCTCCGTGGCGGTCGATGGACTCCAGCGCCGCCCGGACAATCGTGTCGCGGTCCAGACCTTTGGCGGCGCGCATCTTGTCTGCGGTCTCGCGCGCATCGGTCGACACGTCACCACCTGCCCTTCGCGGTGTCCTCGTGCTAATTCGTGTGACTGGTCATCTGGTGGGTAATCAGTCGCTGAGATGAAGTCAATCTACTTCGATGTCGAAGAACTCATTTTGGTAGATCGTTTACAGTGTAAGCTTTGGCCTTACAATGTAAGTCTCGCGAGGGGATCCGCCCCAGCCGTCGTCCACCCAGGCGGCACATGATGAGAACGGAGTGCGATGTGACCAATTCACCCTCAAAGCGTGATCCTGATCGGATGACCGATCCGGTGGCGCCGGCCACCGGCGACTACGCGACCAGCGGCGACTATACGACTGGTGACGATGTCGGACGGCAGGACCGGCCGGTCTCGGACTACCCGGTCGGCGCCGGAATCGGCATACCCCCGTCGGAGTCCGCCGCGACCTGGCCACCGGCCAGCGGTTCGGAGAGCTCCTCCACCGCCGACGTCGCCAAGGATGAAGCCGGCAACGTGAAGGACACGGCCGTCGACGCCGGGAAGAACGTGGCCGCCACCGCCAAGGACGAGGCGGGGAATGTGGTGCAGGAGACAAAGCGGCAGGCCCAGGACTTGCTCAGCACCGTTGGCTCCGAAGTACGCGATCAGGGTCGCGTTCAGCAGCAGCGGATCGCCGGCGCCGTGCAATCGCTGTCCAGTGAGCTGAGTGGCATGGCTTCGGGGGAGCAGCAGTCCGGCCCCCTGACCGATCTGGCGCAGCAGGCATCTCGCAAGGGCGAGGAGATCGCTCACTGGCTCGAAGATCGCGAGCCGAGTGACGTGCTGGAAGAGATCAAGCGGTTCGGCCGTCGCCGGCCGGTGATGTTCCTTGGCCTGTGCGCGTTGGCCGGAGTCGTCGCAGGACGTCTGGCCCGAGGTGCGGTGGCAGCGAACACCAGCCTCGACTCGCCCGATTCGGGGTCTCGTGCGCCTGCGCTGACCGCCCAGACGTACCCCTCGAACCCGACGACCTACGCCTCGACGTACCCGACGAGCTACCCGGCGACCGGTGCGCCGTCGACCTACGAGGGCACCCGCGTCGGTGACCTGAGTGATCCGGCGGTCGGCCAGGGCGGGTACGTTGATCCGACCGGTCGACCGGACTTCACCCGATGAGCGGGTCTTCTACCCTTCCTCCGCCGGAGGACGCCGCCCGCGGTGGGTCGCTCGTCGACGCGGCGAAGGAGGGGTACGGCGCCAAGCGCTCGGCGATGGAAACCGATGACGGTCGCAGCCTGGGTGAGGTGCTGTCCGCGCTCACGACCAACGTGTCGACCCTCTTGCAACAAGAGATCGCGCTGGCCAAGGCCGAGCTCCGCCAGAGCGGAACCAGGGCGGGAAAGGGTATCGGCATGTTCGCCGGTGCCGCCGTCGCCGGGTTGTTGTTCCTGGTCTTCCTGTCCGTCAGCGCATGGTGGGGACTGGGACAGTTCATCGAGAACCAGTGGTCGGCCCTGATCGTGGCTGTCATCTGGGTGATCGTCGCCGCCGTGTTGGCGATGATGGGCAAGAAGGAGTTCGAACGGATCCGCGGCATCCCGACGACGACCGAAACCTTGAGCAAGGTACCGAACGCATTGAAGGGCCACGAAGAGGAGAACCGATGACCACCAGCAACGACCCGGACGCGATCCGCGCCGACATCGAACGAACCCGTGCCCAACTCAGCGACAACGTCGATGCGTTGGCCGACACGGCAAATCCCAAGAAGATCGCGGAGCGGCAGGTCGACCAGGTCAAGGGTGCCGTCCGAGGAGTAAAGGAGCGAATCATGGGGTCCGACGATCCGTACGACGACGGAATGGTGGGCGACACCAGAGGTGCGGTCCAGGACCGGGCGTCCGCCGTCGGTGACGCCGTGTCGGAACGGGCATCGGCGGTCGGTGACGCCGTGGCATCGGCCCCCCGGCGGGCCAGGCAGGGAACTCAGGGCAACCCGCTGGCCGCAGGGCTGATCGCCTTCGGGGTCGGGCTCTTGATTTCCGGGCTCATCCCGTCCTCCCAGAAGGAGCAGCGGGCGGTTTCTGATCTGCAAGAGAACCTCGAGCCACTGAAGCAAAAGGCGACGGAGGCGGTTCAGGACATGGCTGAGAACCTTCGAGAGCCGGCGCAGCAGGCCGCCGAGTCGGTCAAGGCCACCGCCACCACCGCCGTGCAGAACGTCAAGGATGAGGGCGTCGCGGCCAAGGACGACGTCCAGGCTCAGGTGCAGGACTCCAAAGACACCGTGCAGGAGAAGCAGTCCAGCAGCTGACGGCTGAACTGCCTGCCTTCACCCGACAGGAGTACTGAATGGCCGACGATCGTCGTCCCCGGAACCGCTGGGCCGACAGCCCGCTCAACGATCAGTTGCAGAGCGGATCGGGCACATCTGGGGGCGACGGTTCGTCGTCCAACGTTCGATCCTCGGATCGCAAGCCTGAGCGGGAGGCTGAGGGGGTGCCCGGCGGCGACGCCGAACACCCCAAGGACATCCCCGCCAAGGGCTGGTTCCAGATCCTCAAGCGGGGGATGGCCGAGGCGAAGGCGGACCAGGTGCCGTTGCTGGCGGCTGGCGTAGCGTTCTTCGCCTTCCTGGCCATCTTCCCGGCGCTGATCGCCCTGGTCTCGATCTACGGGTTCTTCGCCGACCCGGCGCAGATCGCCGCACAGGTCAACAACCTGGCCGGCGCCCTGCCGGACGACGTCCGCAAGCTGCTCACCGAGCAGATCACCACGTTGACCAGCCAGAAGTCGACCCTCGGGATCGGCGCCATCGTAGCGATTCTGGTGGCCCTGTTCAGCGCCTCAGGCGGGATGCAAAACCTGATGACCGCCGTCAACTTCGCTTACGACGAGGAGGAGAAGCGGTCGGCGATCAAGAAGCGCCTGATCGCTCTCGGCCTGACCGTGGCCGCCATCGTGTTCATGGTCATCGTGCTGGGCGTCGTGGCGGTTCTTCCGCCGTTACTCGAACGGCTCCTCGGTGGTGGTGGTTTCGCCTACTGGCTCTTGCTCATCGGCCGCTTCGTGTTCCTTGCCCTCTTGGTGGCGGTGGCCCTCGCCGTGTTGTACCGGGTGGCTCCGGACCGGGATGCCCCCAAGATCCGCTGGGTCCAGATCGGGGCCGTCATGGCTACGGTCCTCTGGCTGATCGCCTCGGTCGGGTTCTCGCTGTACGTGAACGTGCTGGGCAACTACGCGAAGACCTACGGTGCTCTGGCCGGCATCGTCGTGCTGCTGTTCTGGCTCTGGATCACCGCGTACGCGGTCTTGCTCGGCGCCGAGATCAACGCCGAGACCGAGCAGCAGACGGTCAAGGACACCACCAAGGGTCCCGAACAGCCGATCGGTCAACGCGACGCTGTCAAAGCCGACTCGACCCCGGATCAGGAAGCGGAGACCGCACGAAGCCGCTGAGGGCTCCGGCCTTTCCCGAAAAGGACCACATGAACATCGACAAGCAGCAGATCATTGATTTCTTGAAGCAGCAGGGCCAGCACGATCAGGCCAGCCAGGCCGAGGGCGAACTCCCCGACCAGGTCGACACCGATCGGGATCGTGGCTTGCTCGAGAAGTTCGGCTTGAACCCGGACATGCTGCAAAACCTGCCCGGAATAGGTGACATCGGCAAACGCTTCGGTCTCTGAGAGGCTCGACGCCGCACACCTGACAGTGCCTGATCGCCGTGGACTTCGATACGGGAGCCAACAGCCGGCTTTGCCACGCCTGAGGGCAGGTCTGCCCGGTTTGGAACAAGTTGATCTTCGTCGCGGCGGCTGATGCAGCCGTGCTGCACGACGCCTTGGTTCATGCCGTAAACTCTCGGTACTGCCTCGTGCAGTCGGCCTGGGGTCGTGGAACGCCGCATCGCAACGCCGCGAACCCTCGAGCATCCCGCTCCCGCCCAGGCGCCACCCGGATTGTTGCCGCGATTGGCCTTCTTCCACGTGTCTGCCCTCACCCCCGTTTCTCCTCGGCTGCAGTTCACCGGTGCCACCACGAGTCACATCCAGCCTGTTGCGTCGGCCAGGGGGCCGTCCAGTAGTTTCACCGCGCTCACCCAGCAAGTGCATGGGCTGGGTTTGATGCGCCGCCGATATGGCTACTACTGGGCGAAGCTGGTCGGCGCCGTGCTGGTCCTCGGTGCCTGGGTCCTCGCCTTCCTCTGGATCGGTGACAGCTGGTGGCAGCTCGCCTCCGGCGCCGTGCTGGCGGTGATCATGACGCAGATGGCCTTCCTGGGTCACGACGCCGCCCACCGGCAGATGTTCAAATCCGGACGGTGGAACGACTGGGTCAGCCTCATCGTGGCGAACCTGCTGGTCGGCATCAGCTACGGCTGGTGGCAGAGCAAGCACAGCCGTCACCACGCCAACCCCAACAAGGACGGCTACGATCCCGACATCGCGCCGGGTGGGATCGCCTTCACCCCGGAAGGCGCCACCCGTCACCGCAGCCGGCCGATCCGTTGGCTCGTCGCGCACCAGGGCTGGTACTTCTTCCCGATTCTGCTCCTGGTGGGTCTCTCGCTCCACGTTGACGGCATCAAACGCGTCCTCGGCCCCAGCAAGATCGAGCGTCGCTGGGTCGAGCTGACCTTCATCACCGTGCGCCTGGGCGGTCTGGTCGCACTGCTGTTCTGGGTGCTGCCGCCCGAAAAGGCGTTCGCCGTTCTGGCTGTGCAACTCGCGGTATTCGGCCTGTACATGGGCTCGACGTTCGCCCCCAACCACGTCGGCATGCCGCTCGTGTCACCGAAGCTGAAGCTCGACTTCCTCCGCCGTCAGGTGTTGATGAGCCGCAACATCAGCGGCGGACCCGTGATGTCGATCGTCATGGGCGGCTTGAACTACCAGATCGAGCACCACCTGTTTCCGTCCATGGCCCGCCCCCACCTTCGCAAGGTCCGCTCCCTGGTGACCGCCCACTGTGCCGCCGAAGGCGTCCCGTACACCCAGGTCAGCCTCTGGTCGGCGTACCGGACTGTCATTACCTATCTGAACACCGTTGGGCTCAAGGGCAGGGACCCGTTCCTCTGCCCCCTTGTCGCAGAACGCCGAGCCATTTCCGAACCCCGACGCACGCCCGCGGCGACCGCGCCCTCCGCAACTGGTGGTCACCGATGAGGAGCAGCTGAGCAGCAGCGAGACAGCGAGCGGAGGTCTTGATCTGGGGGATCAGTCGTGGCGACGGGCCTGGGCGCGGCGGACGGCCTCGTCGATGATTCCGCGAGCCACCACGTCCAGCTTCTGGTGCCCCTTCTGGCTCAGCACACGGAGCCGGGCCATCGCCGCGTCCTCCGTGCCGCCGCTGCGGCTCATCATGATTCCGATCGCCCGATCGATGACGCCGCGCGCTCTCCAACGCCGACTGAAGCTGCGCAGCAAGTCGCCGGGTCTGCGCCAGTACCTGGGCATTTTGAACCGCCACGGCGGCCGGCACGGCGAAGATCTCGCCGAGCTCGGCGGCCCGCTCGTCGAAGGCATGCTTGGCGTGGGCGTACACGTTCATGGCGCCGACCACACGATCTGGGGTGACCAGGGGCAGTGAGACCACGCTGTGCACGCCTAGCCGAGCGACAGTTCCGCCGAACTTCCGCCAGCGCGGGTCGGCACCCAACGAGCCGGAAATCACCGTCTGCGCTTCCCGGGCGGCCGTGATGCAGGGCCCCTGACCGATCCCGTACTGGATGTCGTCGATCTCGCTGACGAACTCTGCCGTCGCCACGATGGTGTCGGCGCGGTCGTCCTCCAACAACGTCAAACCGGCCCCGTCCGCACCCGGGATCGCTCGCACCGCGTAGGTCGCCACGCGCGTCAGCATGTCCTCCAGGCCCAGCCGAAAAGTCAGCCGAGCCAGTCCCGCTAGCCCCGCACGCAGGTCGGCGTCCTCCCCCGAGCGTTGCTCCTCAGCCTGCCGGCCGGACGTCACCTCGCCGTAACCTGGAGCCGACCGGCCGATGTCGCCGGTGTCTTCTGCGTTCATCTCACTCTTTGTCCGAGTTTACGCAGCCCGCCGTTTCCATACCACAACTGACCGGCCGCTCCCACGCCAGCGTCCCAGACCCAGCCCGGTCCCGACACTAGGCTGCGAGGACCACCCCTGAGCTGGTTCTCCCGGAGGCTTCCGGGCACGTACTCACTCGACGTCGAGCTCTCTGGCCACGCGACTACGCCGCAAGATCACGGGCAGGAGTCCGAGGCCGATGATGATCGCGAACATCAGCGCGGCGGCCCATACGGCGGGGGTCAGCCCGACGGTCACGTCGAAGATCAACAAGACCGTGCCGATCAGCACGAGGCTCACACCGATCAAGGTGCAGCGCAGGATGACGTGGGCCGTTTCCACGGTCAACTTCTTCAGGTGTTGACGAAACAGTCCGCGGTGCATGCTGACCGGGGCGAGCGCGAGCGCGGTAATGACCGCGGCGAGGCTGACCAAGATCAGATAGATGATCCGCTGGAAGTTGGTCAGGTCGGCGAACTTCGGTTGGAACGCGATCGACAGGAGGAAGCCGGTGAGGATCTGGGTGCCGGTTTGGGTCACCCGGAGCTCCTGGAGAAGGTCGTTCCAGTTGCGGTCCATGCGCTCGGACTCGGACTCGTCGCGTCCGTCCCGCGAATCGGTGTCTGCCTTCTCGCGGCGGCCGTGTCGCTCAGTCATACTCCTCCTCGGGGTGCTGCGCCAGGATTGTACGGCTCACACCGGCTGACGGCGTTCGAGACGCGACTACGCCCTCCGTCCAAACCAGGTGTCTACTGACGCACCGCTCGTACGACGAAGCTGCTCGGCATGAAGTGGCGAATCGGATTGCCGTCCGCCTCCGAACGGCGGTCCTCGTAGAATCCGGTGATCACGAAGCCGGCGGCACAGATCCCGCCGAGCTGGGCCTCCATGGTGTGGCTGAAGTGGAACATCTCGCGCTTCCGGGTTCGCTCGGCGATACCAGCGACATCCAGGGTTTCGTGCTCGACGTACGGCAACGGATAGCGCACGACGAATTCACCGCGCTCGTCAAGGGCGTCAGGGTCGAAGACGAACTCGTCCGGATTCATGAAGGCGGTGATCAAGGCGCCCCCGGGAACGAGGACCCGGTGGCACTCCCGCCACACCGGAGCCAGATCCGGCACGAACAGCGTCGACGCAGGATTGACTATGAGGTCGAAGCTCTCGCCGGCGAAAGCCGAAAGATCGGCCATGTCGCCCTCGACAAGAGTGATCTCCAGACCGTCCCGCCCGGCGACGTACGCGTCCTGGGCCAGCTGTCCTGGCGAGGCATCCACCAAGGTGACCTGTGCGCCGGCCGCCGCCAGGATCGACGCCTGCTGGCCGCCGCCGGCGGCGAGGCCGAGAACGCGCAGCCCGGCGATCGGTGGGAACCATTCGGCTGGGACGGATCGGTGATCGCTGAGGTAGATCGACCATCGACCCTCGCGAGCCTCCGCGATCTCCTCAGCCGATACGGCCAGCGTGTAGGGATTGTCGCCCTGCTCCACCGCACGGTCCCAGCCGGCCGTGTTCAGCTGCTTGATGTCCACCGTGCTGTTCTCTCCTGTATCCATGAGCCCATTCCAGCCCTCGGCGCCGAAGACCGCCAGGATGTCTGCATGTCCGAGCGTGCGCAGTCAAGCCGAAAGTGCGCGCTAGGGCCGCCCCAGCCGCACTAGGCTTCCGTCATGACCCAGTCGTACGATCCGGCTGCTCGCCCACGGTCGCCCGAGGCGGCCTCGTACGAGACACAGCGTGAAACCGAGGCGGCACTGGCGGCGCGGATGGAGCTCGGGCCGGAATACAGCGAGCACATTGCCGCCGGCCTCGCCGAGCGCGTCGAGCAGCTCGCTGCCTTTCGTACGGCGGAGCTCCGGCACCAGACTGAGCGAACCACATTCGAAGAGCAGCTCCAGAAGGAGGCCCAGAACAAGCGTTTCGTACTGGGCATCATCTCCCTCGGTGTCGGTGTGCCAATCACCGCCATCGCCGGATCCACGGTCGAGCCAAGCCTGCTGGGCGTGGCGGTCGCCTGGGCCGGCATCGTCGGCGTCAACGTGGCCAACGCCTTGGGCAGTCGCCGGAGTCGCTGACCCCCGCGTGCCTCGGCGGGGGGACCCGGACGCGCCGATAGGGTGGTCCGCAGTGACCAGAGCGGCTCCCGGAACCGGCTGGGGACCCGGAGGGGAAGGCAGCGTCCAGACGTGGCAAGTATTGAGTTCATCGGTGCCCGAGAGATCCTCGATTCCCGCGGCAACCCCACCGTCGAGGTTGAAGTGATCTTGGACGACGGGTCGGAGGGCCGGGCAGCGGTTCCGTCCGGGGCCTCCACCGGCGCCTTCGAGGCAGTCGAGCTGCGGGACGGCGACAGTCGCTACGGCGGCAAGGGCGTGACCAAGGCCGTGCTGGGCGTGATCGACCAACTCGGTCCCGAGCTCGTCGGGTACGACGCCAGCGAGCAGCGGCTGGTGGACCAGGCGATGCTCGATCTCGACGCGACCGAGAACAAGTCGAAAATCGGGGCGAACGCGATCCTGGGTGTGTCCCTGGCGGTGGCGCATGCCGCCGCTACCTCGGCCGAACTGCCGCTCTACCGCTACATCGGCGGACCCAACGCCCACGTGCTCCCGGTCCCGATGATGAACATCGTCAACGGCGGCGCGCACGCCGACTCCGACGTCGACGTCCAGGAGTTCATGATCGCGCCGATCGGCGCCTCGACCTTCCGGGACGCACTGGAGCAGGGGGCGGCGGTCTACCACGCCCTCAAGTCCGTGCTGAAGAAGCAGGGGCTGTCGACCGGTCTCGGCGACGAAGGTGGGTTCGCCCCGAACCTGCCGGAGAACCGGGCCGCGCTCGAGTTGATCGCCACGGCCGTCGAGCAGACCGGGTTGAGCCTGGGCACCGACATCGCGATGGCTTGCGACGTGGCCGCATCGGAGTTTCATTCAGCTTCGGGGGACGACGGGGTCTACACCTGGGAGGGTGCGGCCAAGTCGTCGGACGAAATGATCGCGATCTACGAGAGCTGGGTGAACGATTTTCCGATCGTGTCCATCGAGGATCCATTGAACGAGGAGGACTGGGCCGGCTGGACGGCCCTGATGACGAAGATCGGCGACCGGGTCCAGGTGGTCGGCGACGACCTGTTCGTCACCAACGTCAGCCGCCTCAAGCGTGGCATCGAGGAGAAGGCAGCGAGCGCTCTCCTGGTCAAGGTCAACCAGATCGGCTCCCTCACCGAGACCCTCGACGCCGTCGACCTCGCCCACCGGGCCGGGTTCCGCTGCATGATGAGCCACCGCTCCGGCGAGACCGAGGACACGACCATCGCCGACCTGGCCGTGGCCACCAACTGCGGCCAGATCAAGTCGGGCGCCCCGGCGCGGACCGACCGTGTGGCGAAGTACAACCAGTTGCTCCGCATCGAGGAGGATCTCGACGATGCGGCCCGCTACGCCGGAGCCGGCGCCTTTCCGAGGTTCTCCGCCTGATGCCGCGGGCCCGCGGCCGACCGCTCGTCCGGGGCCGGTCCGGGTCGGGGTCGGCCGCGCGCCCGGAGCCGGCCGCGGACCAGCGACGCCGCGAACGGAGGCGCAACGCCGTGCCGGCGGAGTCCTCCCGCCCGCCGCGAGCCCCGAGATCGCCGGCCGCGTCGAGCCGCCCGTGCCGCAGCTCGGGGCCGCCGGTCCAGCCTGACCACCCGGGCCATGGCCCTGGCGGTCGTGATCTTGATGTTGACCATCTCGTACGCCAACATCCTGCGGATCTACTTCGCCCAGTCCCACGAGGTGGCCGCCACCAGGGCCGAGATCGCCGATCGCCAGGACGCAGATCGCTGAGCTCAAACCGAGCTGGACCGCTGGAACGACCCGGCCTTCGTGCGGCTGCAGGCCCGGACCCGGCTGGGTTGGGTGGTGCCCGGCGAGATCGGCTTCACGGGTGATCGGGCCGGACGGCAAGCCGCTCGGCGGGGGATCGGAGATCACCGGCGCGAAGCCCCCGGCGACGAGCCCGAGTCCTGGTACACGCGTCTGTGGGGCTCGGTGGAGACCGCCGACAAGCCCGCCCGGACCGGAGCCCGAAGCCAGCCGAGAAGCCGATCACCAAGAAGAACGTCGACGACGCCGCAGATCCGTCGACCCCGCGCTGAGCATCACGTACCCGGACGCGACGCGGACCCGTCGGCGACTGCGTGCTCGAACCGATGACCCGGCCGACGAGGCGGTCACCGCGCAACTGCAGCCGCCGCCCGCGAGGGGTGGCCGGCGTGGCGTACCGCTGCCCGCGCAGGCCCGCCGTCGTCGCGACCCTGCCGCGGCTGCCGGACGGGACCCCCTTCCCGACCACCTTCTACCTGACCTGCCCGCGGGCGGTCGCGGCGTGCTCCCCCCTGGAGGCTCCGGCGTGATGACCGAGCTGACCGACGGCTGGCGACGACCCGGAGCTGGCCGACCGGCTACGCCGCCGCCCACCGGGCCTATCTCGCGCGACCGGGCCGCGCTCGGCGAGGTGCCCGAGATCGCCGGTGTCAGCGCCGGCGGGATGCCGGACCGGGTGAAGTGCCTGCACGCGCTGCTCGGTCACACCCTGGCCGCCGGACCGGGCGTCAACCCGATCGGTGACGAGGCGGTGGCGATGATCGGGACGTTCTGGCGCCCTCCGTGCCGGGGACGGCCGGTGAGCGGCGCGCCGGTCGCCGCGATCGACTGCGGGACCAACTCGTTCCGGCTGCTGATCGCCGAACCGGACGCCGAGGTCGACCTGCGCGAGCTGACCGCGCGGATGGAGATCGTCCGACTCGGTCAGGGCGTCGACGCCACCGGCGAGTTCCACCCCGACGCGCTGGCACGGACCTTCGCCGCGGCCGATCGCTACGCCGAGGCGATCAGGGCCGCCGGCGTCCCGGCGGAGCGGATCCGCTTCGTCGCCACCTCGGCCGCCCGGGACGCCCGAAACGGGAGGAGTTCTTCGCCGGCATCAGCAGCGGCTGGGCGTCGCGCCCGGAGGTGATCAGCGGCGGTGGAGGCCCGGCTCTCCTTCCCCGGTGCGCTCAGCGGGAGTGGATCGCCGTCGAGGGCTCCGTTACTGGTGATGGACATCGGCGGCGGCTCGACCGAGCTGATGTTGGGTGACGGCCGCGGACGAGATCGCCCGGGCCGTTCGCTGGACATCGGCTCGGTCCGGCTGACCGAGCGGTTCCTGAGGTCAGCCCGACGCCGCCGCAGGCGCGAGCCGCGGCGGAGTCGTACGTGGACGCGCTGCTCGACGATCTCGGCGTCGCCTCGGCGCGGGCCGACCTGGATCGGGGTGGCCGGCACGGTGACCACGATGGCCGGTGGTCTACCTGGGTCTGGACGTCTACGACCGGTCGCGGGTGCACGGCGCCGTGATCCCGGTCGAGCGCTGCCGGGCTGGTGGACCGGCTGGCCGCGATGACGGTGGAGGAGATCAAGGCCATCCGCTCGATGGATCCCGGCCGGGCCGACGTGATCACCGGCGGGGCGCTGATCGCCGACCGGGTCGCCCGCCGGGTCGGTCGCCCGAGTTGGTCATAGCGAGAACGACATCCTGGACGGCATCGCCCTGGACCTGCTGCAGCGGTGAAGCGTGCCGGTGACCTACCTGGCCATCACCGTCGTCGGCCACGACCGGCCCGGCATCATCGCGCAGAGCGGCCGACGCGCTGGCCGGCTGCGGGCATGAACCTCGAGGACTCCTCGATGACCTTGCTTCGTGGCCACTTCGCGATGACCCTGATCTGCGCGGGGGGCGCCGGTGGCCGAGGTCGAGGCGGCGCTGGCCGCCGCTGGCCGACGGCTCGCTGACGGTGGACGTCCGCGAGGTGCCGCGCGAGCCGGCGCACGCGGCGGTCGGCCGGAGTACCTGGTCACGGTGCACGGGGCCGATCGGCTGGGCATCGTGGCCCGGCTGACCGGCGTGGTCGCCGCGGCGGGCGGCAACATCACCGACCTGACCACCCGGCTGTCCGGTGACCTCTACGTCCTGTTGGCCGAGGTCGATCTGCCGCCGACGCCGGCGGCCGGGCGAGCTCGAGGCCGAACTGTCGACGGCGGCCGCGGAGCTCGGCGTCGAGGTCACCCTGCGTCCGGTGGAGCGCGACGAGCTGTGACCCATGCACTCCGGGCCGGCGCTGCCCGCCCTGCCGGCCGGGCGCGTCGTCCGGTCGTGCGCGCCCCGGCCCCGGTGCTGAGCGAGCCGGGCGCGGGTCGACCCCGCCGATCCGGAGGTGGTCAGCTCTGCGCCGATCTCGTGGCCACCATGGAGGTCTCGCCGGGCTGCGTCGGGCTGGCCGCCCCGCAGATCGGGGTCGCGCGCAGACGTTCTGCGTCGACGTCACCGGGCACCCCAAGGCCCAGACCCACGGGCTGCTCGTCCTGGTCAACGCCGAGATCGTCGCGGCGAGTCGGAACGAGACGCGCCCGCGAGGGCTGCATGTCGGTCCCCGACCTGACCGGCGACGTCAAGCGGGCGACCCGGATCGCCGTCCGCGGTCAGCTGCCGGTGACCGGCGAGACCGTCGAGGTCGCGCACCGACGCCTTCGAGGCCCGGGCCCTGCAGCATGAGCTCGACCACTGCGCCGGGTTGTTGTTCCTGGACCGGGTGGCGGGCGCCCACGCCATGCATCCGCGCAAGGTCTATCTCGACCCGTAGCGCCCCCGTAGCGCCCCCGTAGCCCAATGGCAGAGGCAGGCGGCTTAAACCCGCCCCAGTATGGGTTCGACTCCCATCGGGGGCACTGCTCTCGCCCAGCCAGACACTCCCTCCTCTTAGCCTCTTCCCAGGTCGGAAGAAGGGAGCCGCCGCGATGTTGGCTAGAATTGAGATCGCACCAGCGCGGTGCGTGACTTTCAGGAGGAACATCCATGTTGCGTAGTTCGAACCCGATCCTGTCCAAGCAGGATGCGTTCACGCCCGCAGCACCCCAGCAGAACCAATACGGCAATCAGTACGGCCAGAACCCGTACGGCCCAGGGCCCCTACCAGCAGTACCCGCAGGATCCGTACGCTAGTATGGTCAGCCGCAGGGCTATGGCCGGGGCAGCCGCCGGTGCCAACCAAGACCCAGGGTGTGATGACCCTGGACGACGTCGTCACCAAGACCGCGGTCACCATCGGCACGCTGGTCATCTTCGCCGCGCTGGCGTGGATGCTGGTGCCGCCGGCGCTGTACTTCCCGGGTCTGATCCTCTCTGGGATCGTCGGCTTCGTGGCGGTGATGTTCGTCTCGTTCCGCCGGGTCGTCTCGCCGCCGCTGGTGTTGGTGTACGCAGCCATCGAGGGCGTGTTCATCGGTCTGATCAGCAACCTGTACAACACCCGTTTCGACGGCATCGTGGTGCAGGCCGTGATCGGCACCTTCGTCGCGGCCGGGGTCACCCTCGCGGCGTACAAGTTCTTCAACATCAAGGTCACAGCCAAGTTCCAGAAGATCGTGGTGCTCGCCACCATCGCCTTCGCGGCCCTGATGCTCGGGAACCTGGTCTTCAGCCTGTTTACCGGCGGCGGCCTCGGCCTCCGCGGCGGTCTGCTCGGCATCGGCGTCTCGGCCATCGCCATCGTGCTGGCCGTCTTGAACCTGGTGCTCGATTTCGACTACATCGAGCGGGGCGTGCAGATGGGCGCCCCGGCCAGTGAGTCGTGGCGCGGCGCCTTCGGGTTGACCGTCACCATGGTCTGGCTGTACGTCGAGCTGTTGCACATCCTGTCGCTGCTGCGCGGCAACTGACACCGGTTCCGACGCGAGGGCCGTCCCCATTGCGGGGGCGGCCCTGTGCGTTCTCTGTTTCGGGTCACGCTGCGGACTTCACGCGGAAGCGCAACACGTTCTCTCGTGCATGCCGAGTGAAGTATCGGATTCCCACGTTAACCTGGTAAACCGCGCCGGGAGAATGGTGCTGTGGACTACGTCGAGTCGCTGATGGACCTGGTCGGGAATACGCCGCTGGTCAAGCTGTCGAAGGTGACCGGCGGACGCGAAGCCGCTGATCTTGGCCAAGGTGGAGTACTTCAACCCGGGCGGCTCGGTGAAGGACCGGATCGCCGTCCGGATGGTCGAGGCCGCCGAACGCGACGGCAGTCTGAAGCCGGGCGGGACGATCGTCGAGCCGACCAGCGGCAATACCGGAGTCGGCCTGGCCATCGTGGCCCAGGCCCGGGGCTATTCCTGCGTTTTCGTCTGCCCCGACAAGGTGAGTGAGGACAAGCGCAACGTCCTCGCCGCCTACGGCGCGGAGGTCGTGGTCTGCCCGACCGCCGTCGAACCAGATCATCCCGATTCCTACTACTCCACCTCCGACCGGCTCGTCCGCGAGATCGAGGGGGCCTGGAAGCCCGACCAGTACTCCAACCCCAACAATCCGGCTAGTCACTACGAAACAACCGGGCCCGAGCTCTGGCGACAGACCGAAGGCCGAATCACCCACTTCGTGGCCGGGATCGGGACCGGTGGCACCATCAGCGGTGCCGGTCGCTACCTGAAGGAGGTCTCCGACGGGCGGGTGCAAGTGGTCGGGGCCGATCCGAGTGGCTCGGTGTACTCGGGCGGCAGCGGGCGGCCGTACCTCGTCGAGGGGGTGGGGGAGGACTTCTGGCCCACGACGTACGACAAGTCCATCTGCGACCGGATCATCGAGGTCTCCGACGCCGATTCGTTCGAGATGACCAGGCGACTCGCGCGGGAGGAGGCCCTGCTGGTCGGCGGCTCTTGCGGGATGGCCGCAGCGGCGGCGATTCGGCTCGGCAACGAGCTGGGCCCCGACGACGTGGTGGTCGTTCTGCTGCCGGATTCCGGCCGCGGCTACTTGACCAAGGTGTTCAACGACGCCTGGCTGACCCGGTACGGATTCGCGTCCCGGCCGAACGCGGCTGTGCGGGTGGTCGGCGACGTCCTGCGCGAGAAGACCGGCGAGCTGCCGACACTGGTGCACACCCACCCAGGTGAGACGATCGCCGAGGCGATCTCGATCCTTCGCGAGTACGGGGTGTCCCAGATGCCGGTGGTCCGCGCCGAGCCACCGGTCATGGCGGCCGAGGTGGTCGGCTCGGTGAGCGAGCGCGGACTCCTCGGTGCTCTCTTCGGGCGGAAAGCCGGCCCGGCCGACGCCGTCGAGCGGGTCATGGAGTCGCCGTTACCGGTGCTCGGCGCCAGCGAGCCGGTGGCCGGCGCCGTCGGCTTGTTGGTCGACGACGACGCGCTGCTCGTGCTGGACGACGGCAAGCCGGTCGGCGTCCTGACCCGGCAAGACCTGCTGAACGACATCGGGTAGAAGGCCCGCGGCCGGGGGGGGGGCAGCTCCCGGGCGCGGACCACGAGCCCTGGCGTAGCGCTCGGTGAGGATCTGGCGCCAGCCGGAGGTCCAGTCCAGGGTGGACCAGTCGCTCAGCGCCACCCAGCGGGCGTCGGAGGTGGTGCCGCCGGTGTCCAGCACCTGCGGTTCCGTCGGCTCCGGACAGGCGGCCAGATAGACCAGCCGGACGGCGTGGAAGTCCTCCACCTCGCCCAGGGGGTTTCGCCCGACCCAGTGGGAGGTCTGGACGGTCTCCAACTCGGTCAGCACCACGCTCTGAGCCGTCTCCTCGTACACCTCGCGCAGGACGGCCGCCGGCGGTTCCTCAAACGGGTCGAGACCGCCCCCCGGCATGCCCCAGCGGCCCTCCACGGCGGTCCGGGCGGAGTACTGGGTAGCCAAGAGGCCACGTTCGGAGGACACCAGCGCGTACGCGGCGACCCGTTGACGCTGCCGGGGCGGCGTGCCGAGGTCGGCCGGCAGGTTGCGGTCACGGCCAGGCGGCCGCGTCTTCGGGGGGTTCTCGTCGCCCCGCGGACGGACCCGGAGGGTGAGTTCGAGCGTGCCGTCGGCGCCTCGGCTGGCGTCGGCGGGCCGGAGCGACACGTATCCGGCGTCGAAGGCCACCGCCTCGGGGGAACCGCCGTGCGGCAAGGGTGCGGTGAACACCGTCCGACCCTGCGCGTCGCTGCCGAGGATCCGCATCGTCAGCCGCGGACGGCCGTGACGACCCAGATCCCGGTCTCCAGCGGCACGCCGGCGCCGTTGTGCCGATCCCGGGCCATGATCGACAGGGCGCCCCGTACCTCGTCCACCACGTCGTCCGGCTGACCGTTCAAGACGTGCTCAACGGCGTGCGATCGGATCGCCGCTTCCACGGCGTGCAATGGCTCCCCGGGTCCGCCGAGGTAGACCGGCCGGGTGTCAGCGATGCAGTTCACGTCGGCCCAGCCTGCGCCGGTCAGCAGCTCCCGTACGCGCTCGTCGTCGCTCAAGCTGAAGGGCCCGGCGTCTTCTGGTGGTGGCGGCCGATGCAGGACGGACAGGTCGTCCAAGGCGTCGAGCACAACCCCCAGCGGGACGGCGAAACAGCCCACGGCCGACCGTCGCTGCCAGACCGTCGCTACCAGCCGACCACTCGGCCGCGTCGCGGCGGCAAGATTGGCGAAGGCCGCGGCGGCATCCGCGAAGAACATCAGGCCGAAACGGGAGATCACGGCGTCGAAGGCACCCAGCCCGAAGTCGTGAGTCTGGGCGTCGGCGACCAGCCACTCGATGGCCGGCCGGTCGTGCCGTTGTCGGGCAGCGGAGATCATCGCCGGGGAGATGTCGGTCCCGACGACCCGCCCGGTCTCCTCCATGCCGGCCGGGTGGCCGCCCACCTCGGGCGCGACCAGGCCGGCCGCGCGGGCGGTGGTCACCCCGGATCCGCAACCGACGTCGAGCACGCTCATCCCGGGGAGCAGCTGAGCGTGCTCGAACAAGGCGTCCGCGATCGGTTCGAGCTGGCGCTCTCGGGACTCGATGTTCGCCAACCAGACCTGCGAGCGTTTCTCGTCCCAGGTGGCACCGCCCCGAGCATGCTCAGCCATGGCCCCCCTCTCCCACCACCGCCACCGCACTGCTCTGCCGGCCGAAGTCACCGTCGACATAGCGCTGCAGCACGGGCCCGATCGCGGCCACCAGATCCTCGGTACGCTGATCCAGAAGAGCGGGCAGCTCGAGGACATAGCGACCGACGAGCAAGCCGATGATCGTACTGGCCACCAGACCGGCCCGCCGCCGGGACTCCTCGGGGTCCGGGTCAAGATCACCGAAGGCCTCGCCGATCACCTCGAGACTGAAGAACTCCTGCAGCGGTCGCGACATCTGAGGATCGCCGAGGGCCGTACGGGCGACCGCCACGAGGCTGGGTCGCTGCTCGGAATCCCACGTCTGCAGGATCTTGGCCACCAGCCGCGGACCCAGGGTGCCACGGTCGCCGTGCATCACCTCCGCGACAAGGGCCGGCGGGTCGATCGGGAGTTGCACAGTGGCCAGGAAGAGGCTGCGCTTGCTCTCGAAGTAGTGATGGATCAGCGCCGGATCGACCCCGGCGGCCCCCGCAATCCCCCGCAGCGTGGTGCCGGTGAAGCCGCGAGCAGCGAACGAGGAACGGGCAGCGGCCAGGATCACACCGCGGGTGTCCTGGCGGCCCGGTCGGCGTCCGGATCGCCCCACTCGGGTCGCTGCCCCCACCGAACCAGGATCACACATCTTCGATTCTGCGGCGGGCCCGCACGGCTCCCTCACAGCCCTCACCGCCGTGGCTCGATCGCTCCGCCCAGTAGGTTGGCGGGTGTGATCATTGGCCTCGCCGTGGTGGTGATGGGACTCGCGGCGGTGGCGATGCTCTGGGGCCTGATCACCGCAGTGATCAAGAAGCCCCCTGGCCGGGCTCAGTTGATCTTCGCCGCAGTCCTGGAGCTGGCCGTCGTCGTGCAGACAATCGTGGCTCTGGTCCAGCTTGCGCTCGGGTTCCGGCCCGCCGAGTTCGGCACCGCTATCGGCTACCTCATCGTCGTGATCGTGATCATTCCGATCGCCTGGTTCTGGGCCAACAACGAACGGACACGCTACTCCGGCGTGGTGTTGGCGGTGGCGGCCGCCTCCGTCCTCGTCATGACCTTCCGACTGCTCAGCCTGTGGGTCCCCGCGGCGTGATGGAGCCAGAGCCGGAGCCGGAGCCGCGCCGGACCAGCAGCGGTCCCGGGAAGGTGCTGGTGGCGGTCTACGCCGTCTTCGCCATCGCCGCCACCGCCCGCGCCGGGCTGCAACTCGTCACCCGGTTCGGCGAGGCACCCACCGCCTACCTGCTGTCGGCTGTCGCCGCCGTGATCTACATCGTGGCCACAGTGACGCTGGCGCTCGGTACCCGGACTTCTCGGATCGTCGCCCTGGTCGCCATCTCGATCGAGCTGCTGGGCGTGCTCGCCGTGGGTACCCTCAGCCTGGTCGACCCCGAGGCCTTTCCGCGGGCCACGGTCTGGTCGGGGTTCGGAATGGGCTACGGCTTCGTGCCCTTGGTCCTCCCGATTCTGGGGCTTTTCTGGTTGTGGCGGACGCGTCCGCGTTAGCCCGGGTGTCCCGAGCCTGTCGAAGCGCAGAGTGCGGGTGCCCTGAGCCGGTCGAAGGGTCAATGGTGCTCGTGCCGTGAGCTGAGCTTGTCGAAGGGCACTGCCCGCCCCCTGCCGCCGTACGTTTCGCCGCCCGAGCGGGAAGACACGCCGGCGAAGCGCTGATCCCGGGCGTGTCTGCCAGCCTGGGTTGGGAAACGTACGTCATGGTGGCGTGCCGCGCAGCTGTGATCTGGGTGTCAGCGATGGCCCCAGCTCCAGGTTGGGCCTTCGAACGGGCCCTGGCCGGCGATCCGGGTCTCCCCTAGTTCCTTGATCAACTCAACGGTCGTCACGCTCGGGGAGGCCCGTAGCGCTTCGACCAAGGACGCCGAGTGCGTGATGATCAACAACTGGCTCCTTTCCGCGGCGGTGATCATCAGCCGGGCCAACGCCGGCAACAACTCCGGATGCAGGCTGGTCTCCGGCTCGTTCAACACCAACAACCCGGGCGGGCGGGGACTGAGCAGGGCGGCGATCATCAGCAGGTAGCGCAGGGTGCCGTCGGAAAGCTCCGCGCTCGACAGAGGCCGCAGGAGCCCTGGCCCGTAGAAGCGCAGATCGAAGCGGCCCGCGATCACTTCGACCGACAGCCGTGAACCCGGGAAGGCGTCGGACACCGTCGCGGAGAGGGTTTCGTCCTCGCCGATCTCGAGAATGGTCTGCAGCGTGGCGGCCAGATCGCGGCCCTCGTGGTCGAGCACCGGGCTGCGGGTCCCGATCTGGATCTGCCGGGCCGGGGCGAGGGCGTCGGTCCGGAAGTGGTCGTAGAACCGCCAGGAGCGGACCTGGGCACGGACATCCAGCAGCTCGGGCGCCTCCCGAGGGTCGCCGATCTCGGTGAGCATGCTCTCGTAGCTGAGGAGGTTCGCTGCCACCGGCTCCCAGCGGCCGCGCGCTCCGGACGTACGGAGCTGCACCAGCGTCCCGGCCCGCTTGACCAGCAGGCTCGCCGGTCGCATGGTCTCACCGACCCAGACCAGCTCACGCTTGATCTCCGGATCGAGGTCGAACGCCGAGCCCATCCGCTGCGGGATCCCGAGGTCGATCAGGTAGGAGAACTCGTCGGACGCGAAACCGAGTTGCAGGCTCACACGATTGGCTCGCACGGTGCCCTCCAGCGGGTGCTCACCCCGTCGGACCGCACCGCTGATCACCTCCGGTCCGGCCCACAGCGCCGAGGGCAATCCCCCTTCGCGCGCGAGCGAAGCGATCACCTGGCGCTCGGCGCAATCGGCGAGCAGCCGCAGCGCCCGGTACAGGTTCGACTTGCCGCTTCCGTTGGCCCCGGTGACGACCGTCAGCTGACCCAACGGCACCCGCAACCCGTGCAGCGAGCGGTAGTTCTGCACCGCGATCGTTCGCAACACCTTGGCCTCCTCTGCCCGAGAGTAAGGGCGAGTGCTCACGCCCCAAAGTTCGCCGGGCCGCTGAGTTCAGCCCAACCCGAACAGAGTGAACGATGTGACCCGGACTACGGGGTCACATCGTCCGCCTTGTGGAGCGGGTTGAGCCGATTGCTAACCGAAGAGGTGGGCTCGGGCGAGGGGTTCGGCCAGTTCCCGCTCTTCGTAGGAGAGGTGCGACAGCAGGGCGTCGCTCAGTTGATCGACCACCTGGCGCAGCCGGGCATCACCGTGACCACCAACGAAGCCCACGAGCGCCGCGTCGAGCCGACCGAGGACGTCATGGATCAGCCGATGCTCCTCGGCGAGCCGGTCCAGCACCGGACCGAGTCGTGTGTCGGTCTGCCGGAGCCCCGGAAACATGGCTTGGTCCTCGAGGGTGTGGTGCGTGGTGAGGAGATAGCAGTAGCCGGCGCAGTGCGCCCCGACTGTCCAGCGGTTGGAGCGGAGCGCCATGGCGTTGATCTGCTGTCGGGCGCCGCCGACGCCGACAGAGCCCGCCGTGACCTGGGCAACCAAGTCGCGGATCTGGTGGAGCTCGGCCCGAAGATGATCATGGACGTCGATGAGGTGCTGGGCCGCCGCCAGCTCGGCGCGCGAGTAGTCCCGGTCGGGGTCGGGATCCGGTCCGATCGGCCGGGTGGACTCCTCCAGGACCACCTCTGGACTGAGCCGCACACCGTCGTCGGGCGTCGGTCGTACGGTGAACGAGGGCGAGATGTGAACCGTCCTTCAGGTGCTGGGCAGGGGAGTGTTTGCCCGCTCGGCGGCCACCGCCTGCCGGACGGCCGGAGCGACCTCTTCGGCGAAACGAGCCAGGTCGTCCGCGTCGTCCGAGCCCAGGATGAAGGTGCTCGATCCGTGGTCGAGGGCCAGTCCGGCCAGGTCCTCGACCCAGCGCTGAACCGGTCCCTGCAGAAAACCCGCGGGAGTGGCGGAGAAGGAACCGTTGACGTTGACCAGCCGGCGGATTGCTGCTGGGTCGCGACCGGCCTCCTGCGCGGCCTCGTCGATGATCGCGTTCGCTGTGCTGAGCTGGTCAGGCTTCAGGTAGCCGAGCGACGGCAGCCACCCGTCCGCGGACCGGCCGATCAACCGGAGCATGCGTGGTTTGTAGCCGCCCAACCAGATCTCGATCGGGTGCGCCGGCTGGGGCCCCCGTTTGGCGCCGGACATCGGGTAGAACTCCCCCTCCAGCCGGACGCCACCGCGGGTGTCGATGTCCCAGATCGTCCGGATGACTTCGAGGGCCTCGGTCAGGGCGGTGATGCTTTCACCAGGCGTACGGCGCGGCGTTCCCATCGCGACCATGGCGTCCCAGAAGGCACCAGCGCCGAGGGCGAGATCGAGGCGCCCGCCGCTGAGCAGATCCAGTCCGGCCGCCGCCCGCGCCAGTACCGCCGGCGGACGGAGCGGCAGGTTCGCGACGTTCGGCGCCAGCCGGATCGTGCTGGTTCGCGCGGCAACGAAGGAGAGCAGGGTCCAGGCGTCCAGCAGCGCCGGCTGGTAGGGATGATCTTGGAAAGTGACCAGGTCCAGCCCCAACTCTTCGGAGCGCTCGGCCAGGGCGACGACCTGCTGCGGATCGCGGCTCGTCGGAGTCAGAAATGAGCCGAAGCGCAGCGGCTGACGGTAATCGGTCACAAGCCCGAGACGACGAGGTCGGCGTAGTCCGGGTGGCGCTCGATCCAACCCCGGATGAACGAGCACCGGGGTCGCACCTGGAGGCCGCGGCTGCGGGCGTCGTCCAGGGCGAAGCGAGCCAGCGCGCCGCCGATGCCCTGACCCTCGTGCTGCGGCTCGACTTCGGTGTGGGTGAAGGTGATCATGTCCTCGCCGAGCCGGTACGCGGCCACACCGGCCAGCTGGCCGGCGAGACGCGCCTCGTACTGGCTCTGATCGGGGTGATCCAAGACCTGGACGTCGGCGTTCATCGGGTGTCTCCCAGACCGGCCAGGAGCTGTTCGAAGTCCGTCACGTCTTCGGTTCGGCCCGCCGGCTGCGCTTGGACGCGGGCCGCAAGGAGCGCGGCCAGTTCGGCGGCGGCGCGGTCGATCCGGGCACTTAGCTGTGCGTCCGTGCCCCAGTCCTCCGGGGCGGCGTACACACCGGTTGGCACCACGACCGCCTGCAGATAGGTGAAGAGCGGACGCAACGCATGCTCCAGCACGAGCGAGTGACGGGCCGTGCCGCCGGCGGCTCCGATCAGGACAGGCTTGCCGGTGAGCGTCCCGGGTGGAAGCACGTCGAAGAACGTCTTGAACAAGCCGCTGTAGGAGCCGCTGAAGATCGGCGAGACGGCGAGGACGGCGTCGGCCGCAGCGATGTTGTCGAGAAGGCTGGACAGGTGCGCGCTCGGGAATCCCGTCAACAGGTGATTGGTCAGATCGCGGGCGTACTCACGAAGTTCGACGATTTCGATCTCGGCGCCCGGGAGCTGCTCCGCGGTGGCGGCGGCGAGCCGATCGGCCAGCAGGCGACTCGACGATGGTTGGCGCAGACCGGCGGTGATCACGACGATGGAGGTGGTCACGAGGTGCTCCCGACCAGTTCGCGCCCCGAGCCCGTCGAAGGATGGCGGTCTTCGACCGGCTCAGACCGCGTGGCGGCGGCGAGCAGACTCGCGTGGGTCGGCGCCTCGGGCACGGCGGTCGGGCGCAGGGCAGCCAACTCGCGGCGCAGCACCGGCACCACCTCCTCGCCGAGCAGATCCAGTTGCTCCAGCACGGTTTTGAGGGGCAGACCGGCGTGGTCGACCAGGAACAGCTGCCGCTGGTAGTCCCCGAAGTGCTCGCGGAACGACAGGGTCTTGTCGATCACCTCTTGCGGGCTGCCGACGGTCAAGGGCGTTTGCTCGGTGAATTCCTCGAGCGACGGGCCGTGCCCGTACACCGGGGCATTGTCGAAGTACGGCCGGAACTCCCGCCAGGCGTCCTGGCTGTTCGGGCGGATGAAGGCCTGTCCGCCGAGGCCGACGATGGCCTGGTCGGCGCGCCCGTGGCCGTAGTGCTCGTACCGACGACGGTAGAGGTTGATGAGCCGTTGGAAGTGGTACGTGGGCCAGAAGATGTGGTTGGCGAAGAAGCCGTCACCGTAGTAGGCCGCCTGCTCGGCGATCTCCGGGCTGCGGATCGAGCCGTGCCAGACGAACGGCGGCACGCCGTCCAGCGGCCGCGGGGTGGAGGTGAAGCCCTGCAGGGGAGTGCGGAACTTGCCCTCCCAATCGACGACATCTGAGGTCCAGAGCCGCCGCAGCAAGTGATAGTTCTCGATGGCCAGCTCGATCCCGTTACGGATGTCCTGGCCGAACCACGGGTAGACCGGGCCGGTGTTGCCGCGACCCATCATCAGATCGACCCGGCCGTCGGCCAGATGCTGCAGCATCGCGTAGTCCTCGGCGATCTTCACCGGATCGTTGGTGGTGATCAAGGTCGTCGAGGTGGAGAGCAGTAGCCGCTCGGTCTTGGCCGCGATGTAGCCGAGCATGGTGGTCGGCGAGGACGGCACGAACGGCGGGTTGTGGTGCTCCCCGGTCGCGAAGACGTCGAGCCCAACCTCCTCGGCCTTCAGCGCAATGGTCACCATCGCCTTGATGCGCTCCGCCTCGGTCGGCGCACGCCCGGTAGTCGGATCGGTCGTCACATCACCGACGGTGAAGATCCCGAACTGCATATCCCGCTCCTGAAGATTGAGATTTCAACTATCGAGTGCAAGCGCCGTGGGCCGAAATCTATTCCCAACCTAAGCACCTGGCGCCCTGAGCCCTTCGACAAGCTCAGGAGGGGCCCTGCCGAAGGGCCACTCCGCAGAGCCAGCGAAGATCTACAACTCAGCTGTGGATAACCGCCGTTCCGGCCAGCACCGAATTCTGGTCTCCGGCAGCGTGAAGACCATGACGAATTCCGATCCGCGCCGCGCGGACCTGCAGCCCCCCGTCCTGACCGACCTCGACCTCGAGCGGCTCTGGCGGGCGGTGCTGGAGCCGCTCGGCTTCTCGACGCGAAGACTGTGGGTGATGATGATCGACGCTGACAATCGCCCGGTGCCCCAGCTGACGGAGATCGACGATGTTCCGCACGAGCTCGACGAAGACCTGTGCAAACCGTTCCTGCATGTGTGTGAGCACCTGCTGGACGACCTCGTGCCCGGTGGGTCGATCGCGCTGCTCTTCAGTCGGCCGGGGCGCAATCCGATGACCCAGGCCGATCGCGCAGCTCGCCCGAGCGTTGACGACCGCGGCGGGAGCCGCCGACGTCTCGCTGCGCCCGACGCACTTCGCCAACGACGTGACGCTCACCGTGTTCGCCATCGACGATCTGCTCCCGTCGGCCCATTCCGCCGGTTAGGCTCGCTTAGACGCCCTCGCCTGACCGGCGTCGGTAAGGAGAGCGTCGGATGAAGTATCGCGATTCGGCGCAACTCGACCCGTCGCAGATGGGCGGCAGTCGCGGCGGCAACGGTGGCAAGATCGCGCTCGGCGGCGGCGCAGGCCTCGTGATCGTGATCTTGGCTCTGGTCTTCGGGCTGAACCCCAACGACATCCTCGGCTCGACGGGCACGCAGGCCGGTCCCGAGACGACGAGGTCGGCTTTCGCCCAGTGCACCCGCGGCTCCGACATCAGTAAGGACCGCGACTGCCGGTTCGTGGCCTACACGAACTCGATTCAGGGGTACTGGTCGCGCGCCGTGGAGGGTTATCGCGAGATCGACGTCACGACCTTCGAGGACCGGGTCAGCACGGCCTGTGGCATGGCCACCTCCGCGGTTGGGCCGTTCTACTGCCCGGGCGACACCACGGTCTACCTGGATCTCGGTTTCTTCGACCAGTTGACCACCGAACTCGGCGCGCAGGGTGGCGATGCTGCCGAGGCGTACGTCTTCGCACACGAATTCGGCCACCACCTCCAAAATCTGACCGGCACCATGCGGCAAGTCCAGTCTCAGGGCCAGACCGCCGGCCCGAAGTCACCGGCCGTACGGCTGGAGCTGCAGGCCGACTGCTACGCCGGCGTGTGGTTCTCGGCTGCCGCCGACGACCCGAACTCCCCGATTGCCGAGGTGACGCAAAGCGACCTTGAGCGCGCGCTGGACGCCGCCGCCGCCGTGGGTGACGATCGGATCCAAGAGCGGGCCCGCGGCCAGGTTTCCTCCGAGAGCTGGACCCACGGCTCCTCCGCGCTCCGGCAGAAGTGGCTGAATCAGGGCTTCCGCAGCGGCGACCCCAACACCTGCAACACCTTCGCCCGCAACGCCCCCTGAGCTCTGATCCTCCTGAGCTCTGACCCTCGGTGCTGGTGAGCCGTCAGGCGCCACGGTAGGTGTCGATCCGCGACCGCGCCCGGAACGTGAAGATCAAGGTGAGGACGCCGGCAATCAGCAGTGGCACCCAGCCGAACAGGATCTGCACGTCGACCTGCACGGCGCGCAGCAGCAGCCAGCCGATCACCAGGGCAATCGTGCCCACCGCCAGGGTCCAGCCGGCGATGTGCAGCGGCCACCAGAGAAACTTGTTGATCTCGTCCATGAACAGGCCCCAGACGGTGAGCACCGCCACGACCAGCCCCACTTGGTGGGCGCGGGCGCCAAGGTGCATGAAGTCGACGCCTCGTTGCAGTTGATCCGGGTCCTCCGCGGCTGACGGCAGGTAGACGAGATTCAGGAGCCCCAACCGGTTGGCCGCGGGCCACAGGCTGGCGGTCTCCCGTACGACCTCGGAGGTGTAGTTCTCGTACACCAGGGTCAGGTACGGCAGCAGCGCGCCGACCACGCCGATGACGACGACAGCCGCCGCCTGCAGAATGCGGTCGCGGGTGAAGGTGAACGGACCTCGGCGCACGGTGGGACCCTCAGGCGCCAGGTGCGAACAGGTCGAAGACGTGGCCCTCGGGATCGATCATCACCCGGACGTCAGCTTGTGGCTGGTATTCCGCCTGGCGGGCCCCCAGTGACTCCGCCGCGGCGACCGCCGAGTCCAGATCGTCGACGGCGATGTCAAGGTGCAGCTGCATCTGCTGCGCGTCGTCCCTGCTCGGCCAAGCAGGCCGCCGGTAGAGCGGCTCCTGCTGGAACGACAGCCCGGGCCGGCTGCCGCCCAGCGGGCCGATGCGGACCCATTCCGGGCTCTCCTCCAAGATCCCCCAGCCGAGCAGTCGTGCGTAGAACGCAGCCAACTCGGGGGGATCCGTCGCATCGAGGACGGTGGCGGCGAGCCGCCCGACCGGCGGATCGCCGCCCGATTCCTCAGTTGCAGGTGACTCCGGTGGCATGGACTGGACAGTAGCCGAAGGGGTTCTTGTCCAGGTACTGCTGGTGGTAGTCCTCGGCGTAGTAGAAGTCCGGTTCCGGCTTGATCTCGGTCGTAATTTCGCCGTACCCCGAGCGCTCGAACGCGGTCTGGAACTCCTCCCGTACGCGCTTCGCCGTCTCAGCCTGGTCATCGGTGGTCGTGTAGATCGCCGAGCGGTACTGCGTGCCGACGTCGTTGCCCTGACGCATGCCCTGGGTCGGGTCGTGGTTCTCGAAGAAGATCTTCAGCAGCCGCTCGTAGCTGACCTTGCTCGGGGTCGTAGCTCACCTTGACGATCTCGGTGTGGCCGGTCTTGGCGCTGCAGACCTCCTCGTACGTCGGGTTGGGAGTGTAGCCACCCGCGTACCCGGCGGCGGTGTTCGTGACGCCCGGGGTCTTCCAGTACAGCTTCTCTGCGCCCCAGAAGCAGCCGAGGGCCAGGTAGGCGACCTCGGATCCGGCCGGCACGGTCTGCACGGGGATGCCGAAGATCTCGTGGAAGGTCGGTTCCGCGAGTACCGTGCGATCGCGGCCGCGCAGGGCCTGGTCGGGATCCACCATGCTGACTTTCTGACGGGAGAAGAACATCGCTCCAGTGTGCTCCTTGCTGATTATTCGGGGTCGCCTTGTCCAACACGGCCGACATAGGGTCTGTTCCCGCTGGATACCCTGCAAGGATGACCGATCGCCACGGATTCTCGACGAGGGCCATCCACGCCGGCCAGGCGCCGGACCCGACCACGGGCTCGGTGGTCCCGCCGATCTACGCCACCTCGACCTTCGCCCAGGACGGGGTGGGTGGGACCCGAGGCGGTTACGAGTACTCGCGTTCGGCCAATCCGACGCGGACGGCGCTGGAGGAATGCCTAGCGGCTTTGGAGGGCGGCATCCGGGGCTTCGCGTTCGCGAGTGGACTGGCCGCGGAGGACACCCTGCTGCGGACGATCGGCCGTCCAGGCGGGCATCTCGTCCTGCCCAACGACGCGTACGGGGGGTCGTTTCGGCTGTTCGCGCGGGCGTACGACAAGTGGGGGCTGCACGTCGACTCGGTCTCGCTGGTGGACCTCGCGGCGGTGGAAGCGGCGATCCGGCCCGGCGAGACGTTCGCCGTGTGGGTGGAGACCCCCACGAATCCGCTCCTGAACGTCGCCGACATCGCGGCGATCGTCGACCTGGCGCACGCGAGCGGGGCACTGGCGATCGTTGACAACACCTTTGCCTCGCCGTACCTGCAGCAACCGCTGGAATTGGGCGCCGACGTGGTCGTGCACTCGACGACCAAGTACTGCGGCGGGCACTCCGACGTCATCGGGGGAGCGCTCGTCGTCGCCGACCCGCGCCTGGCCGAAGACATCGCCTTCCACCACAACGCCCTGGGTGCGGTGGCCAGCCCGTTCGACTCCTGGCTGGTGCTGCGCGGCCTGAAGACGCTGGCCGTACGGATGGAGAAGCACAGCGACAACGCGGAGGCGATCGCCGCCTTTCTGAACGAGCACCCGGCGGTGACCGAGGTCTACTACCCGGGTCTGGTCAGCCATCCCGGCTACGACCTGGCCAAGCGCCAGATGCGGCGGCCGGGTGGGATCGTCAGCTTCCGCGTCCGCGGTGGTGAGCAGGCCGCCCTCGACGTCTGCGCCCGGACGAAGGTGATCATCCTCGGCGAATCCCTGGGCGGGGTTGAGTCGCTCATCGAGCATCCCGGCCGGATGACCCACGCCTCCGTCTCCGGCACCGAGCTCGAGGTGCCCGGCGACCTCATCCGGCTCAGCGTCGGCATCGAAGACCCCGCCGACCTCATCGCCGATCTCGATCAAGCCCTCTCGTCGGTGCCCTGAGCTTGTCGAAGGGCCACGTGGTCGTTCCCTGAGCTCGTCGAAGGGGCTGAGGGTGTCGACGCCATACGCCCTTCGACAGGCTCAGGGCACGAACGACGCGAGACCGCCACGGCGCCCTTCGACGGGCTCAGGGCACGAACCGGACAGGCTCAGGGCGCCAGCCTCCAATTGATCGGCTCGGCACCGGCGCGTACGAGGTGCTCGTTGGCTCGGCTGAAGGGGCGGGAGCCGAAGAAGCCGCTGCGGGCGGAGAGGGGGAGGGGTGCGAGCTGGCGATGTACGGGACGCCGCCGAGCATCGGGACCAGGTTCTGCGCATCGCGGCCCCACAGGATCGCGACCAGCGGCCCGCCGCGGGCGGCCAGCGCCTCGATGGCCCGCTGCGTGACCTGCTCCCAGCCTCGCCCGCGGTGTGATCCCGGCCGACCCGGCTGCACCGTCAGCACCCGGTTCAACAGCAGGACGCCTTGGTCGAACCAGCCCGTCAGATCGCCGTGTGGACAAGGCTCGACGCCCAGATCGTCGGCGAGCTCGCGGTAGATGTTGGCCAGGCTGCGGGGGAGCGGTCTCACCTCCGGCGCGACCGAGAACGACAGACCAACGGGATGACCGGGTGTCGGGTAGGGATCCTGCCCGACGATCAGCACCCGAACCCCGGCCAGCGGGCGGCTGAACGCTCGCAGCACGTGCTCGCCGGCCGGCAGGTAGCCCCGGCCGGCCGCAATCTCGGCCCGGAGGAACCGCCCCATCTCGGTCACCGAGTCCGCCACCGGGGCCAGGGCCTCCGCCCAGCCCGTGTCGACCAGCTCAGTCAACGGGCGCGCGGTCACTACCGATCACCTCCTTGCGGGTGGCGAACTCTGCGATACCACTCGGCATCCTCAGGGCGTACAGGGCGGCCGCCAGGGCCAGACCCGCGCTGACGCCGAACGCGACCCCGTACGAGAACTGATCGGCCAGCAGCCCGGCCACCACGGGTCCGACGATCGCCCCCAGGTCCGAACACATCGAGAACACGGCCACTGCCGTCGGGCTGCGCCCACCCGCGGCGTCCCCGACCGCCGCCGCCGGCGCCGTGCCCAGGAACGCAGCCGCCACCCCGAACACGCTCAGCGCGACGATCAGCACAACCACGTTCGGCGCGAACGGCACGACCATGATCGACGCGCCGGCCAACAGCCCGCCACCGACCATCGCAGGGCGCCGTCCCCGCGAATCCACGAAGGCCCCGGCCGGCCCGATAGCGACCGTCTGCGCCACCGCGGCACAGGCGAACGCGATCCCGGTCCACGACGGCGGCCGGTCCAACACCTCGACGACCAGCACCGGTACGAGCGCGGAGCGCACGCCGTGCCCGGTCCAGCCCGACGACAGGTTGGTCAGGCAGGCCGCCTGGAAGCGGGTATCGCGCAGGATCGCCCGGAACGGGCGGATCTCGGCCCGATCCTCGGCGGCCGAGGAGGCTCGGTCACGACTGAGCAGCAACAGCCCAACGACACCGGCTACCACCAGCGTGCCGGCGTAGAAGAAGAACGGCGCGGTCAGCGAGATGAGTGCCAGGAGACCACCGACCGCCGGACCGGTCATCCCCCCGAGCAGGAACCCGCCCTGGAACACCCCCATGGCTCGACCGCGGCGCCCCGGATCGACCGACCGGAGGAGCAACGTCATCGCCGAGACCGTGAACATCGCCGAGCCCACGCCGCCGACACCGCGAGCACCAGCAGCTGGGCGTAGCTCTGGGCGATACCGGCGAGTCCGCTCGACACCGCCACGATGAAGATGCCGGTGGCGAGGATGGTGCGCTCCCCGGCCCAGGCGATCAGCCGACCGCAGATCGGACTGCTGACCAGGCGCATCAGGGCGAACATCGAGATGACGGCCCCGACCGCGGCGTTGCCGACTCCGAACGTACGCGCGAACACCGGCAACACCGGGACAAGAACACCGAACCCGACCGCAACGCAGAACGCGATCACCCCGAGGACCAAGACGTCACGGGGAAGTGTGGTCCGGGAACGGAGCCAAGTCCGCGCCGACCCCGATGTCCCCACCGACCTAGTGTGCCTTTCGCGGGGGGAGGGGTATGGAACCACCCGATACCGTGGGCACGTCGTTCGGGCACGTGCGAAGGGAGGGTCGGATGGCGCTGCCGAAGAGGATTGACGAGAACGAGCCGGAGACGCCACAGACCGAGGGCAACGGCGCCGCTGTGCAGTTTTCGACGGCACCAGCACCGCCGGCTGGGTCGCCCGTCGATGTGACCCTGCGGCACCCGAACGGCGCGACGGGTTCGATGGCTCCGACGGTTACCGTCACCCAGACCAACTCCGCGATCTTCGACCGCAACGTCCCACGGGGACTGCAGACGGCGGCCAGCTGGGCGTGGCGGGTCCTGCTCGTGGGGGCGCTGATCTTGGCACTGGGCTGGCTGCTGCGCTACCTGGCCGAGGTCATCATCCCGGTTGCCGTCGCCAGCCTGCTGGCTGCGATGCTGTTCCCGGTGGCCAAGCGACTTACCTCGTGGGGTCTGCCGCGTGGAGCGGCCGCCGCCATCTCCGTGCTCGGCGGCCTGATACTAATTTTCGGTGCACTTGCGCTGATCGGCACCCAGATCGCCTCCCAGGCACCCGCGCTGGCGTCCAACGTGGTGACGGGCTTCTACGCGCTCCTGGCCTGGCTTCGGGACGGTCCGCTACCGATCGACCCCAGCTGGCTCCGCCTGGACGAGTGGATCACCCGCCTCCAGGAGTTTCTGTCCACCAGCCAGGCCACCATCGCGTCGTGGGCCGGGGCGATCGGCACCCGCGTGGGTCACTTCCTGGCCGGCTTCGCGATCGCACTGTTCGCGCTCTTCTACTTCTTGTACGACGGCCGCGGGATCTGGCGTTTCCTGCTGCGGTTCTTCCCGAGCCACGTTCGCGACCGGGTCGACGTGGCGGCACTCGGCGGGTGGCGTTCACTGGTCGCATACGTGCGGGCAACGATCCTGGTGGCACTGGTGGACGCGGTCGGCGTCTTGATCATCGCCTTGATCCTCGGCGTGCCGTTGGCGCCCGCGCTCGCCGCCCTGGTGTTCATCGGAGCCTTCATCCCGCTGGTCGGCGCCTTCGTCTCCGGCTTCCTTGCCGTGTTGGTGGCTTTGGTCGCCCTGGGGTGGGTCCAGGCCTTGATCATGCTCGCGGGCATCATCGCCGTCATGCAACTCGAGGGCCACATCCTGCAGCCGTTCCTACTCGGCCGTGCCGTGAAGCTGCATCCGCTGGCCGTGCTGCTCGGCATCGCGATCGGCGTCATCGTCGGCGGGATCGTCGGCGCCTTGTTGTCGATCCCGATCTTGGCGTTCGCGAAGTCGTTCATCCAGGAGCTACAACGAGTGCCCGGTGACGAGGCAGTCGTCATGCCCGAAGCCGACGCCCGCACTGGTTAGCTCAGCTCAGATCGCCGAGCCCCTCTTGAACTGCTCGTACGAGATGTCCCAGTCGGCCCAGCCGTTGCCCTTCTCTATGCCCTTGCTGCTGCCGGTGGTGATCACCGGATCGCCTTCGCGGACCTGGTTGTAAAGCCAGATCGCGTTCGACGTGCTCATCCCGACGCAGCCGTGACTGGCGTTGGAGTTCCCGAACCGACCGGAGTTCCAGGGCGCGGCGTGCAGATACTCGCCACTGGCCGTGATCCGCATGGCGTAGCGCACGTTGAGGGCGAAGTCCTCCGACGACCCGCGGTCGATGCCGATCGACACCCCGGTCATGCGCACCATCGGCCGCTTGTCCATGATCAACTTCACGCCGCTGCGGGTCGCCCAGCCGGACTTACCGGCGCTGATCGGGATCGTCCGGGCCAGCTTGTCGTTGACGTAGACCTTCGCCTGGTGGGTCCTCAGGTTGACCTTGGTGACCAGGGTCTTCCTGGAGACGGTGAACTCAGTGGAAACGGCTTTCTGACCGTAGACCCCGTTCCCGGCAGCCAGACCGTTGATGTCGGCCCAGGCCTTCACCCTGGTGCCTGGTTTCCACCAGTTCTTGGGCCGGTACCGGACCTCGGTGTCCGACAGCCAGCTCCACGTGCCGGTCTGGGCCGGCGTCGACTGCACATGGAGGTTCTTCTGGAACGCGGCGCGGTCCTTGACGGCGACGTCGAAGGTGAGCGCGACCGGCATGCCGATGCCCACCACGCTGTCAGGCTGCGGCGCGACACTGGCGAACGTCTCCTCGTCGGCGCTCAGACGCGCGGTCCGGAACGAGGACTTCTCCGTCGCCGACGCACCGGCGACGCTCTTGCCGGTCGAGGTCAGGGTGTAGGTCGAGGAAGGTTCGAGCCGTTCGGTCGCCGTCCAACTCAACCGGTCGGCGCTGAGGGCACCCTGGACGGTGCCCTTGATCTGCTTGCCCTGGCGGGTCACTCCTCGATAATTGAGCGCGACCTTCGAGAGGCTGCCGTTGGTCGCCTTGACATTGACGAGGGTGCTGACCTTGACCCCGCCCTTCCCGTCGGCGACGTTGCTGGTGAAGGACACGGGCTCCGGTGCGGGCGGCTCGCTGGGTTGCGTCTCGTTGGCCGGGTCCTGACCCGCCCCGGTGCTCGGCTGGTTGCCGCCCGCTGCCGAGTTGTCGGCGGGCGTCGCGGGGGCGTCTTGCTGACCGCCCGCCGCCGTGGTCGGGATCGTCCCACACCCGATGAGGGTGCTGGTCAACGCGAGGGTCAGCAGCGTCGCGGCCGCCCCCGCCGCGACCGACCTGGCGGCCCGTCTACTCATCGTGTCCTCGGTTGTCCTCGGTGCTCCGGCCCCATCCGAAACACGCCTGCCGCGGTCGCGGAACTCACCAGCTTCCGTCTCGCCCGCACGTACGCAAATCCTGGGTAGATAGTAATCGGCGGCTGGGCCGATGTCGTAATCCGCGCCGGGGTGGCGGCACTCAGACACGCGGAGCTGCGCCCGGCTCGGAGCGGCATTTCGTCGGCGGCAGGGGTCGAACTGCTGAATGTTTGGACCGTTTTGACGCGTTTGGACCCTCTGCATTGGGTCCAAAGACTCGTAAGGGGTCCAAACGTCTGCCGGTGATCAGCAGTGCGCCTGGACCACGAAGCGGTGAGCCTGCGCCTCCAACGGGCCGACCTGCGCTTGCTCGTGGAGGTCGCGAAGCCGCGGCTCAGCCGTGGCCCAGTCGAGATCGGCGTACGCCCACGGCAGGGTGCGGACGTACCCGATCAGGGCGGCGATGTCGAGGAACCGAGTCGGCGGGTGTTCCTCGGTGACCAGATCGATCCCCCAGCCGGCGTTGTGCAGCTGGTCGACGGCTGCCGCCGCGGTCCACCCGGTGTCGACGTCCGGCAGGCCGAGGAGGCGACGCACCGACCTTTGCTCGTCGCTGCCGACCTGTGCGGTCAGGAAGGTGCCGCCGGGTTTGGTGATCCGGCTCAGGTCGTCTGGGTCGAAGGCCTCGTGCCGATTCAGGACGAAATCAAAGCTCGCGGCCGCGAACGGCAGCCCGGGACGCCGCCAGCGCGGGCCCGTGTTGTCTGAACTGCCCTGGTTGTCTGAACTGCCCTGGTTGTCTGAACTGCCTTGGGCGTGCACCAGGTGCACGCCGAGGGGAAGCAGCGTGGCTGCGGCCGCCGGGACGGTCGGGGCCCACTCCTCGTACGCGACGGTGAGCGCCGGAAGCGGAGCCAGACCGGCCAGCACCGCCCCGTCTCCGGTGCCCATGTCGAGGGCCGAGCCGGCCTGGTCGAGCAAGGGCCGGCAGAGTTGCGCGTACGACCAGGACGGCTCCTCGGGCTGGTAGCGCCGCGGGAGCAAGGCTGCGCCCCAATGTGCCTCAACGTCCAGCGCCAGGCCCTCCGCCAGCCGGCTTTCGAATGATGGCACCGCTGGCACGGCTTCAGCGTACGGTTTCACCCTGGCTGGACCCCGAAAAGAGAAAGCCGAAACCTTCTAGAAGTGAAAGTCCGAGGTTAGAGTTCGAGCCATGAGCCCGCAACCTGACCTCACCGGCATCCTCGAAGAGCTTGCCTCCGGACGCATCGACGCCGCTGAGGCGGCGCTCCGTATCGACGCCCTCAAAGCCGCCGAGACCGCCGCTGAGAGCGACTCGCCCCCCCACTCCGCAACCGAGCAGGGACCCAGCGAACCCAGCAACGAAGACCTCGCGCGCGAGGCGAATGGTCAAGGAGCGACCGAGGACGCCTGGTCGGCCACCACCGATCGCCCGCAGCACACCAGCTTCACCCGGGAGAGCTTCCGCAGCGAGCCGACGGAGAATGAGCCTCCGAAGCAGCGCCCGATCAACACCGGTGGCGTTGAGCGGATCACCGTGCGCGCGGTCGGACGCCGGGTCCGCATCATCGGTGAGACCTCGGTGGCGACCCTGTCCGCCGACGGGCCTCACGTGCTCCGGCGCAACGGCGCCGTGCTCGAGGTGTCCAGTGACGGCGAGGTCGGCTCGTCCGTCGACGGTTTCAGCATCCTGCGGGCCCCGCGGAGCCTGGACGACTTCCGGTCCCTCGGACTGGGCAAGGAGTTGTTCCTGCGGGTGAACCCCAACATCACCGTCGACGTCGAGGTGACGGCCGGCAGTCTGAACACCGAACGGGTGCCGCACCTCGGCAAGATCAGGGTCACGGCCGGTGGCGCGAAGTTGCTCGACGTCCAGGAACTGAACGACGTGCTGGTGCAGGCCGGTCAGGCCACCATCAAGGGTGCGATCAAGACCGGCCGGTCGCGGATCCGCGCCGAGTCCGGATCGTTGAACATCGAGCTGGCCGACGACTCCAACGTCACCGTCAAGGGCGATGCGCAGCTCGGCAAGGTCAGTTGGAGCGGCGGCCACGACGGTCTCGGCGACGAGGTTGTCATGGGCAACGGCAGCGCCCGGCTCGACGTCGAGGTCGTGATGGGATACGCCCAGGTCAGGGTCGGCTCGGACCGCGTGTCGGCCGCGGACCAGCCGGCGTGAGCGAGCGACCGCGTCGACCGGTCGATCGCGACCAGCACGAGCACCGTGCGCCGAGTGACTGCCCGGTGTGCGGTGACCACCTCGCCGTGACCCGACTCGGCTGCAGCTCGTGCGGCAGTGAGCTGGCCGGCGTCTTCACGGCCTGCCCGTACTGCTCGCTGGACGATGCCGACACCACCATGCTCCGGGTCTTCCTGCGTTCCCGGGGCAACATGCGCGAGGTGGAGAAGCACCTTGGGGTGTCCTATCCGACCGCCCGGCTCCGCGTCAGCCAGTTGCTGGACAAGCTCGGACTGGCCGACGAGCCGGAACCCCCGCCGCTGAATCGCGAGCAGATCCTCTCCGAGGTCGCCGCCGGTGCTCTCACCCCCGCCGAGGCCCAACGGCTGCTCGGCAAGCTGGCCTGACCCCTCGTACACGCCGCTTCACACGGGAAACCGGTACTTCACACGGCATGTACGCCATGTGAGGTAGCGGTTTCCCACGTATACATGGGAAACCTGGGACAGGTGGGAACGGCGTTTGCCCAGATTTCGACGATCAGGGGCGGAAGGGCGCGACGTCGACAACGGTGACGTTGATGGACTTGCCGTTAGGGGCGTCGTAGGAGGCCTGGTCGCCCTTCCGCTTGCCGAGGATGGCGGAGCCGAGCGGTGACTGCGGGCTGTAGACGTTCGTGGAGTCGACCGCGTCGTCCAGTCCGAGCAGCTCGCGAGAGCCGAGGACGAAGGTGTCGGTGTCAGACTCGTCGCCGTCGAAGGCGATGGTGACCTGCGTGCCGGGGGCGACCTCGTCAGCCTCGACCGGCGCCTCGCCGACCTCGGCGCGGCTGAGCATGTCCTGCAGCTGGCGGATCCGCGCCTCCTGTTGGCCTTGTTCCTCGCGGGCGGCGTGGTACCCGCCGTTCTCCCGGAGATCGCCCTCCTCACGCGCGGCGGCGATCTTCGAGGTGACCTCGGCGCGACCCGGCCCCAACAGCTGGTCCAGCTCAGACCTCAGCTTGTCGTAGGCCTCCTGGGTCAGCCAGACCGCTTGCTGCACGTTCTCAGACATCGGACCAGCGTAGCAATTTCACGCGGGGCATCAGATCAGTGAACACTCCTTGACCACTGCGGTGGTGGCCCGACGCAACGTCGCCAGATCCACGGTGACGTTCACTACCCGGTACGTGGAGGCCCGCACCTGAACCAGCTGCTCGGCGACCGGCTGAAAGTCTGGCGCCTGGGCCAGCACTCGGCACGCGACCGGTCGCGCCGGGTCCGGGCGGTCGACGGTCAGGGTCGCGGTAATCCGGGTGTCGGACTGCACCGTGTACGCCGAGATGCGGGCGGAGACCGGGGGATTGGCGTTCACGGACGCCACCCAGATCAGCCACCCGGCCGCGACGGCGATCCCGACAGCTATCAAGCCGACCACGACGGGCCGCGGGATCCGGGGACGAGGGTAGCGGCGCCGAATCCGCTCGGCGTCCTCCGCCGACAGCCCTGCGTTGGCCCGCGCCTGCGTCACGTCACCCATTCTCGCTCCGCGCCCAGCCGTCTCGACCACCGGAAGTCCCCCTCTCGGCCGGGCGCCTGTCGGTGGCACCATGGGCGGCTATGAACTCCCGCGCACCTCGGACCGACGCGGAAGGTTTGGGGCTACGGCTGCTACACGTCCACGCACACCCCGACGACGAGTCGAGCAAGGGCGCCGCGACGACCGCCAAGTACGTCGCCGAGGGCGTCGAGGTCGTGGTGGCGACGTGCACGGGCGGCGAGCGAGGCTCGATCCTCAATCCGGCCATGGATCGGCCCGACGTACTGGCCAACATCGCCGAAATCCGCCGGGCAGAGATGGAGCGGGCCCGGGAGATCCTCGGAATCGAGCAGGTCTGGCTCGGCTTCGTCGACTCCGGCCTACCGGAGGGTGATCCGCTGCCGCCGCTCCCGGAGGGCTCGTTCGCCACCCTCGATGTGGCCGAGGCGAGCCTGCCGCTGATCAAGCTGATCCGGTCCTTCCGGCCGCACGTGATGACCACGTACGACGAGAACGGCGGCTATCCGCACCCGGACCACATCATGTGCCACCTGATCAGCGTGTACGCCTTCGACGCCGCCGCGGACCCGGACGACCACCCCGAGCTCGGTTCACCGTGGGCGGTGCCAAAGCTGTACTACCAGTTCGGCTTCCACTACGACCGGACGGTGGCGCTCAACGAGGCCATGATCGCCGCCGGCTTCGACGGTCCGTACGCCGAACGGCTCGCCAACTGGAAGATCGACCCCCAACACGCCGAGCGGATAACCACCCAGGTCGAGTGCGCCGATTACTTCGCGGTACGCGACCAGGCACTGCTTGCCCACGCCACTCAGGTCGATCCCGAGGGGTCCTGGTTCTCGGTGCCGTTGGACATTCACCGGCGCGCCTGGTCAACCGAGGACTGGGAATTGGCGCGCACCCGAGTCGCGGTAATCCTGCCCGAGAACGATCTCTTCGCCGGCATCGCTGCTCCGGCCGGAGTCGAGCCGAGCGCGGAACGCGCGAGTACAGTGCCGGTATGACCGGTGCGAGCGTCTTCGCCGCTGGGGTCCTGCTCCAGACCGAGCCGAACATCGATCCCAACATCGTCCGACCGGGCTGGACGCCGCTGCTGATCATCGTGTTGTTGCTGCTCGTCCTGGTGTTTCTGTTCTTCAGCATGCAGAAACAGATGCGCAAGATCCGGACTCCCGACGACATCGCTCGGGAAGAGGCAGAGGCGCGGGCGGTCGAGAACTCGTCGGCCGACACGCCCATCAACCCGCAGGCCCAGCACCCCGAGACGCACCACCCCGAGAAGCGTTGACTGGTCGAAACCTCCTCGCGGACGCCACCAGTCCGTACCTGCTGCAGCACGCCGACAACCCGGTGCATTGGCAGCCCTGGTCCGACGAGGCCTTCGCCGAAGCGGAGGAGCGCGCCGTGCCGGTGTTCCTCAGTGTCGGCTATGCGGCCTGCCACTGGTGCCACGTGATGGCGCACGAGTCCTTCGAGGACGCCGAGACCGCCGAACTGATCAATTCCCGGTTCGTGGCCGTCAAGGTGGACCGGGAGGAGCGGCCCGACGTGGACGCCGTGTATATGAACGCCACCCAGGCTCTGACCGGGCAGGGCGGCTGGCCGATGAGCGTCTTTCTCACCCCGGACCGGCGTCCGTTCTACGCCGGGACCTACTTCCCGCCGAGTCCACACCACGGGCTGCCGTCCTTCGGGCAGGTGCTGAACGCCGTCAGCATCGCCTGGACCGAGCGGCGCTCCGAGGTCCTGACCAGCGCCACCGCCATCGAGAACGAGCTCGCCGGTCGGCGCCTCGACCTGCCGGAGCACACGCTCACCGAAGCCGACTGCGTTGCGGCCCTTGCCCTGCTGCGCAAGGACTTCGACCCGGTACACGGAGGGTTCGGTGGCGCCCCCAAGTTCCCGCCGTCGATGGTGCTGGAGGCGCTGCTGCGCTTCGGCGATGCCAACGGTGATCAGGGTGCTCAGCAGAGCGCTCTGGCGATGGCCGAGCAGACACTGGAGGCGATGGCTCGCGGCGGCATCTACGATCAGCTCGCCGGCGGCTTTGCCCGCTACAGCGTCGACAGCCGCTGGATCGTGCCGCACTTCGAGAAGATGCTCTACGACAACGCGCTGCTGCTGGGCACGTACGTGCACTGGTGGCGGCTGACCGGCCATGCGCTGGCCGAGCGGGTGGTCGAGGAGACGGTGGGGTGGCTGCTCACGGAGATGCGCTCGGCGGAGGGCGGCTTCACCGCGAGCCTGGACGCGGACTCGCTGGACTCGGATGGCCGTTCGACGGAGGGCGCCTTCTACGCCTGGTCCCCGGACCAGCTGATCGAAGTGCTAGGCCCCGAGGACGGGCCGTGGACGGCCGAGGTCTGCTCGGTGACCTCGGAGGGGACCTTCGAACACGGCCTTTCCACGCTTCAGCGACGGACCGACGCCGATCCTGAGCGCTGGGCTCGCGTTCGATCGAAGCTGCGGGCCGCGCGTGAGCGCCGTGCCCGGCCGGGTCGGGACGACAAAATCGTCGCCGCCTGGAACGGGTGGCTGCTGGAGTCCCTGGTGCAGGCAGCAGTCGTCGGGGCACGGCCGGAGTGGATGTCGGCGGCGGTCGAGGCGGCGGAGTTGCTCTGGCGGGTGCACTGGGTGGACGGGCGGCTGCGCCGGACCTCCCGCAACGGGATCGCCGGCACCGCGGCCGGAACGCTCGAGGACTACGCCGGCGTGGCGCTGGGGTTCACCCGCCTCGCGGCTGCGACGGCCGACCCGGCGTGGGTCGAGCGGGCGGAGCAACTGGTCGCGGTGGTCGAGACCGAATTCACCGACGGCGCCGGTGGCTGCTACGACACGGCATCCGACGCCGAGGCGCTCTACACGCGACCCAAGGACCCGACCGACAACGCGACCCCCTCCGGACTGAGCACTGCGGTACACGCCTTGGCCCTGCTGGCCGAGCTGACCGGCCGCAGTGACTACGCCGAGCGGGCCGAGGCGGCCGAGCGCAGCGCCGGGGCTCTGGTTCGTCAGGCCCCGCGCTTCGCCGGTTGGCTACTGGCCAGCGCGGTGTCCCGACTCCGCCGCCCGCCCGTCCAGGTAGCCGTCGTCGGAGCCGCCACCGACCCGCGGCGGGCCGAACTCGTGCGCGCCGCCAGCCGGCGGGTCCCGGCCGGCTCGGTGATCGTAGCTGGGGAGCCGGACGCGCCCGGGATGCCGCTGCTGGTCGACCGTCCGATGATCGAGGGCCGACCGACGGCGTACGTCTGTCGCGGCTTCGTCTGTCGCCTCCCCGTCACCGACGTCGAGGCACTCCTGGCCCAACTCCCCTGACCCCGCCTCAGCAGCTGGCAGATGAGGGGGCCTACTGGGCGTACGTGAGGATCGAGATCGCCGTGTAGTGGGCGACGAAGGCCGCGATGGTGAAGCTGTGGAAGATCTCGTGAAACCCGAACCAACGGGGTGAGGGGTCGGGTCGCTTCCGCGCGTACACGATCGCCCCGGCCGTGTAGAGCAACCCGCCCGCGATGATCAAGTAAAACACCGCCGGCCCGCCGCGGCCGTGAGATCTGCGGGAGCCAGCCGATCGCGGCCCAGCCCATCAGGAGGTAGAGCGCGGTGTAGAGCCACCGCGGAGCGCCCAGCCACACCAGGCGGAACACCAGCCCTACCAGGGCGGCGGTCCAGATCACGATCAGCAGGATGGTGCCCGACGCCGGCGTCAGCGCCAACAACGCCAACGGGGTGTATGTCGCCGCGATAAAGACGTAGATGTTGGCGTGATCCATCCGCCGGAGCAGGGCCTCACCCCGCGGGCCCCAGGTGAACCGGTGGTACACGCCGCTGATCCCGAAGAGCAGCAGGGAGGCGGCCAGAAACACGGCGCCACCGACCTTGCCGGGCGTGGTCGGAGCCAGCACGACGAGCACGATGCCTGCCGTGGCGGCCAGCGGGACCATGCAGAAGTGCAGCCAGCCCCGGAGGCGCGGCTTGACCTTGCGATCGACGAATTGACCGACAGCTTCCAGCGCGTCGTCGCTGTCGGTCGGCCGGCTGGCCGGTGTTCGAGTGACCAAGTCGTCCATCGGGTCCTTACGTCGCCTCTGCGTAACCTACGGTTGCGTAAGTAAGGGTACGCGCGAGCCGAGTGCGGCGCCAAGTAGCCCGGAAATCCAACGCTCGATGGCGCACCAGGCCCGACACGCCGAAGATTCCGGCGCCGCCGAAGATCGAGCGTTGGATTTCCGGGTTGAGCGGCGAGAACCCCGACCGCACGCGCCGCCCGTCGCGGCACGGCAGGACTACGCTGCCAGGATGTCCCGACTCGACCGGCTCCGGGAGTTCGTGGACCGGATGCATCCGTCGGGACTGCTCTACGCCACCTACGAGCACCGCCTGATCGCCGAGCTCGACGGCAGTCGGCTGCCGCAGCACGTGGCGGTGCTCGCCGACGGCAACCGGCGGTGGGCCCGGACCAACGCACCTGGTCAGCCCCTGGTGGCCGGCTATCAGGCCGGGGCGGACAAGCTCAAGGATTTCGTCGAGTGGTGCGACGAGATCGGCATCCCGGTGGTCACTCTCTGGGTGCTGTCGACCGACAACTTCTCCCGCAGTGACGCCGGGGAGCTCGGACCTCTGCTGCGGGTGATCGAGAATATGGTCACCGACCTGGCTGCTACCCGTCGCTGGCGAGTTCACCCCGTCGGCGCGCTGGACCTGCTTCCAGGGGAATCGGCCAAGATCTTGAAGCAGGCCGACCGCGACACCGCCGACCTCGACGGGATGCTCGTCAACGTCGCGGTCTCCTACGGAGGGCGGCACGAACTTCGGGATGCGGTTCGCTCGCTGCTGGCCGAGGGCGCCCGCAACGGCACGCCCATCGAGGAGCTGGCGCAGTCGCTCGATATCGAGCACATCGCCGAGCACCTCTACACCAAGGGCCAACCCGATCCCGATCTGATCATCCGCACCTCCGGGGAGCAGCGGCTCTCCGGCTTCTTGATGTGGCAGTCAGCCCACAGCGAGTTCTACTTCTGCGAGGCTCTGTGGCCCGACTTCCGGAAGGTCGACTTCATCCGGGCGCTCCGCTCCTACGGTCAGCGGGAGCGCCGCTTCGGGCGGTAGGTTAGCTGGCCGGTTGACGATCTGGTGAACTCGCGGCGTGGCTCGGGCTCCGGCCCCACCTCAGGAAGTACGTTCGAGGAGCGGGTCATCCTGGTGGCAACAAAATGACCCGTACGGGAGGCAATCGATGCGCCGTCGTCTGACGGGCAGAACCGGGCCCTCACGGGACCGGACATCCCGGCCAACCACTTAGCGGTGGGGCCGGGCGCGGATTGGCGGACGGCCTCGCAGAAGGAACGACGAGTGTCTACTGCTTCCCCGGTGCAACCTTCTGGGCCTCCTGCTCGGCGCACCTACGTCATCGACACCTCGGTCTTGTTGAGCGATCCCCACGCCTTGCGCCGCTTCGCCGAACACGACGTGGTCCTTCCCATCGTGGTGATCACCGAGCTGGAGGCCAAACGGCATCACGCCGAGCTCGGCTACTTCGCCCGCACGGCGCTGCGCCACCTCGACGATCTCCGCCTGACCTACGGACGGCTGGATGCTCCGGTGCCGGTGAACGACGTCGGCGGGACCGTGCACGTGGAGCTTAACCACGCCGATTCCTCGGCACTGCCGGACGGCTTCCGGCTCGGCGACAACGACTCCCGGATCCTCGCCGTCGCCTTGAACTTCGCGGCCGAAGGGCACCTCGTGACGCTGGTCTCCAAAGACCTGCCGATGCGGGTCAAGGCATCGGCGGTCGGTCTCGCGGCGGAAGAGTACCTCGCCGAGCTGGCAGTCGAGTCCGGCTGGACGGGGATGCGCGAACTCGAGGCGACCAGCGCCCAGATCGACGAGCTGTACGAATCCGGCTCGTTGGACCTCGCCGCCGCCCGCGACCTGCCCTGCCACACCGGGGTGGTTCTCCTCGGTGGCAGCAGCACCGCGCTGGCCCGGGTCAGGCCCAGCAAGGAGCTGCGCCTGGTCAAGGCGGACCGGGACGCTTTTGGGATCCATGGCCGTTCAGCCGAGCAGCGGGTGGCCCTGGATCTGCTGCTCGATCCCAGTGTCGGCATCGTGTCCCTCGGTGGGCGGGCCGGGACCGGCAAGTCGGCGCTGGCGCTCTGCGCCGGTCTCGAATCGGTGCTGGAGCGCCGCCAACATGCCAAGGTCGTCGTGTTCCGGCCGTTGTACGCGGTCGGTGGTCAGGAGCTCGGCTACCTGCCAGGCACCGAGGGCGAGAAGATGGCTCCCTGGGCACAGGCCGTGTTCGACACTTTGGGATCGGTCACCTCGAAGGTGGTCATCGAGGAGGTGCTGGAGCGCGGTCTCCTCGAGGTCCTGCCGCTGACCCACATCCGCGGCCGCTCCCTCCACGACGCGTACGTGATTGTCGACGAGGCCCAGTCACTGGAGCGCAACGTGCTCCTCACCGTGCTCAGTCGGATCGGCCAGGACTCCCGGGTGGTCTTGACCCACGACGTGGCCCAACGCGACAACCTGCGGGTCGGGCGGCACGACGGGGTGGTCGCCGTGGTGGAGAAGCTGAAGGGCCACCCACTCTTCGCCCACGTCACCCTCCACCGCTCCGAGCGTTCCCCGATCGCCGCTCTGGTGACCGAGATGCTCGAGGACGTCTCGCTGGTCTGAGGCTGGCGCAGAGAGGTGTGCCTGAGCTGCGAGCGCGAGCAGCCCAAATCAAGTGTGCGGTCGGGTCATGGCCAGGACGTCGAGGGCGGCATCCAGCTGCGCTTCGGTCAGCTTGCCGTCGTCGACATAGCCGGACTCGATTACGACCTCGCGGATGGTCTTGTCCTCCTTGAGCGCCTGTTTGGCCACCGCGGCGGCGTTCTCGTAGCCGATGTAGCGGTTCAGCGGGGTGACGATCGAGGGGGAGGACTCGGCCAGGTGGCGGCAGTGCTCGACCTGCGCCTCGATCCCGGCGATACACCGATCCGCCAGCAGCCGCGAGATGTTGGCCAGGAGGCGGCTGGACTCCAACACGTTTCGGGCGATCAGCGGCAGCATGACGTTGAGCTCGAAATTGCCGGAAGCACCGGCGATCGCCACCGTCGTGTCGTTGCCGATCACCTGGGCGGCCACCATCATGGCCGCCTCACACATGACGGGATTGACCTTGCCCGGCATGATCGAGGAGCCGGGCTGGAGGTCGGGCAGCAGGATCTCCCCGAGACCCGCCCGCGGCCCCGAGCCCATCCAACGCAGATCGTTGGCGATCTTGTTGATGCTGACCGCGATCGTACGGAGCACGCCGGAAGCCTCGACCAGGCCGTCGCGGGCCCCCTGGGCCTCGAAGTGGTTGCGCGCCTCGGTGAAGGGCAGCCGGGTCTCCTCCGCGAGCAGGTCGATGACGGCGGCGGCGAAGCCGGGCGGGGTGTTGATGCCCGTGCCGACGGCGGTACCGCCCAGCGGCAGCTCCGCCACCCGCGGGAGGGCCGTCTCGATGCGCTCGACCCCGTGCCGGATCTGGGCCGCGTAGCCGCCGAACTCCTGCCCCAGCGTGACCGGGGTGGCGTCCATCAGGTGGGTCCGACCGCTCTTCACCACGGTGTCGAACTCGGCCGCCTTGACCGCCAGGGTGAGCTCGAGATGGCGGAGGCCCGGGACGAGTGAGTTCACGAAGCTGTCGGTGACGGCGATGTGGATCGCGCTGGGGAAGACGTCGTTGCTCGACTGCGAGGCGTTCACGTGGTCGTTCGGATGTACCGGCGAGCCGAGGGCCAGTCCGGCCAGCGACGCGAGAACCTCGTTGGCGTTCATGTTGCTCGACGTTCCCGAACCGGTCTGGAAGACGTCGAGCGGGAAGTGGTGATCATGACGACCGTCCGCCACCTCGGTGGAGCCGGCGTGGATGGCGTCGGCCACCTCGTGGCTCAGCACGTCGAGGTTGGCGTTCACCCGCGCCGCGGCTCCCTTGATCTGACCGAGGGCGCGGATCAGTGCCGGATCGATCGGCACCCCGGAGATCGGGAAGTTGTCGATCGCACGCTGGGTCTGCGCTTGATAGAGGGCGTCGACCGGCACGCGGACCTCGCCCATCGTGTCTCGCTCGATCCGGAAGGCATCAGTCGACATGGCGGACATTCTTGCCTACGGCCCGGTAAGCGGCGGCGGATCCCTTCGCACGGTGTAGATCACGTACGACCACTCCCGCCTCCCACGCCGGATCCGGTGCCAGTGCTGCCCCGGCTGTGGGGCCAGCGCCGCCAGCGCGGTCATCAGCGCCGGGTCGGGGCCTTGGCACCAGATGGCCAGCAGTCCGCCGGGCCGCAACTGGTCGAAGGCCAGGCGCAGCCCATCGGGAGAGTAGAGGTGGGCGTTGTGGGGGTGGATGAGGAAGTCCGGCCCGTTGTCGACGTCGAGCACGATGGCGTCCCACCCGCCATCCCACCCGCCATCCCACCCGCCATCCCACCCGCCATCCCACCCGCCATCACACCCGCCGCCGGTGTCCCGCCGGGCCAGCACGGTCGCGATGTCGGCGACGCGGAGACGGACCCGTGGGTCGTCGGCCACCCGCCCGAGGACGACCGTGAGGCGCCGCCGGGCCCACTCGACCAGGGCGGGCTCCAGCTCCACGACGTCCAGGCTCGCCACCTCCTGGATCAGGAGTTCGTCGGCCGTGTAGCCCAGCCCCAGCCCCCCGAGCAACACCTTCGCACCGGCGAACGGGAACGGCAGCCGCCCGAGGGCCCGTTCCGAGCTGGTCTCGGCGCTGTCCATCGCGAAGGTGCCGTTGACGATGAGCTCGTGCACGACGTCGTCGCCGGAGCCCCGTCGGCGCAGCACGATCTCTCCGTACGGGCCGTCGGCCCGGGCCAGTGTGATCAACTCCTCCACCGCTCCCTCCTCCACGCGATAATGGTGGCCCGGGAGGTCGCGGGTGGTGCGCGGATCGCCGGATCTGGTCATCTGCCGCGGCTGGTGAGGCGCCCGTCACGGACCTTTCGAGGGCTCGTACGGATTCGGGTCGGGCCATCACGGGGTTGGCAACGGGCGCGCCGCCGCCCCTCGATCCGTCGCTCTCGCGCTCGTTCGCACCTCGCGGCCGCCAGGCAGGCTCGGCTTCAGTCGAGCTGGAGACAGATCGTGACCGGCGTCTGTTGCCGTCCTTGACCGGCCGGGTTGTCAACGAAGAGAGCTGCGAAGAACTTGTCGCCCCGGTCACTTTCCTGCCCGAGGACGTTGCGGCCGAGGTCATTGGCGTCGATGATGCAGACCCCGCCCAGGCGGCCGCCCACGTCGTCGGGGACCGCGGCGACGATGGCCCGCCGGATCTGCCCGGACGCGAGGTCGGGATCCTTGGGAGCTAGCTTCGCCGACACGTTCGCGGGATAGACGTTGGTCTCCGCGGGGCCGTCGATGGCGTTCACGTTGTTCCCCGCCACGCGGTAGAACCACCCCCGCTTGCCGATGACCTTGCCGACCGCGCTGGCCGCGGCGGCCACAAGGATCCGGGGGAGACCGGCCTCCTGGATCGCCAGCTGCATGGTCCACGGCGTACCGAGGCCGATGCCGGTCGGCAGCTTCACCACGAACCGGCTGAGCGTGCGCGCCCACCAGCCGGGCTTGATGTCCCACAGGAAGTACGACCGCCCCTGGGCGATGGCGATGATCTTCTCGCTCGACACCAGGTACCAGGGGCGGGACAGACCGGGAGCCAGCTCCGGCTCGGCCCGGATCTGCTCGATCGCGGCGGACACGTAGCCCGCAATCAACGAGGCGAAGTCCTCGCCGGGGGCGAAGGCGTGAGTCTGAAGAGGGATCCGCGCCCAGCGCTCGCCGGCGACCTCGATCACCCGCTGCTTGCCTTCGTTGGGGGCCAGCAGCTCCTTGGGCGGTGGCGGGCCGTGCTGGCCAGAACCCGGTGCCGGGGTCTGCTCGGGAACAGGGCTGGGGGCGTCGGGCACGGGCAGACACTCTAGCCCCGGCGACTATGACAGCGATGGAAGAATGGTCCGGTGGTCCGCAAGAGACAGCCGAGCGCCGGTGACATGGTCCGGACGCTGGCCGTCATCGTGATCCCGCTGCTGATCATCACGTTCTTCTTCACCCGCAACCTGGCCGACCATCCGGTGAACGTCGTCAATTACCAGATCGTGCTGACCAAGGCACGGAGCGAGTCGCCTTACCCGGTCCTCGCACCCGTCGGCCTGCCCGCGACCTGGAGGGCCACAAAGGCCGAATGGGTGCTGAAGGGGGATACCTACCTCAACAAGCAGCCGTCGGTCCGCAACCTCTGGCAACTCGGCTTCCTCGCTCCCGACGAGGTCTTCATTGCCCTCAACCAGGGCGACGCGCTGCCTGAGCAGTTCATCGAGGACTACACCCGCGAAGGCGTAGCCGACGGCACCAGCCAGCTCGAAGGACAGCCGTGGGAACGCCGGATCAGTCCGGACGAGCGCACCCGGTCGCTGGTCCGGACCACTCCGAAGGTCACCACGATCGTGGTGGGCGACACCACGTACGAAAGTCTGGAGGCCTTCGCCTCGACGCTCAGCGCCGGGTGAGGTCCGAGCTCACTTTGGCGGCGACTCCGGAGGGGAGGCACGAGCCGCGTCGATCTTGGCCTGGGCGCCGTCCAGCCAATTCTGGCAGAGGGCGGCGAGCCGCTCACCGCGTTCCCAGAGCGCCAGCGACTCCGCGAGCGGCGTACCACCGGACTCGAGTTTCTGAACGACGCGGATCAGCTCTTCGCGCGCCTGCTCATAGCTGAGGCGATCGTCGGGCACTGACTCGCTCACTGACTCGCTCACAGACTCGCTCACGAGCGACCTCCGCCGTCGACGCCGGTGACCGACAGATGCAGCTGGCCGTCGGCCAGGTAGGCCGCCACGTCGTCGCCCTGCTGGACTCCGGCGACCGAGGTCACACCCCTGCCGTCGTCGGCGACGAGGATGGCGTAGCCGCGCTCCAGTGTCGCCTTGGGCGACATGGCCCGCACGCGGGCCAAAGTGTGCTCGACGGCGCTCGACTCGTGGGCCAGCCGTACGGTGACCGCCCGCTCAGCACGGGCCCGGAGGGCGGTCACTTCGTTGCGGCGCAGGGTGAAGCTCGCGGTCGGCGCGGCGAGGACGGGCCGGGAGCGGACTGCAGCCAACCACTCCTGCTGGCGCCGGATCCCCGCCGCGGCGGCCAGCCGGAGGCGATCGCGAGCCTGCGCCAGGCGGGCCACCTCCTCACCCACGTCGGGCACCACCCGCTTGGCGGCGTCTGTGGGAGTGGAGGCCCGATGATCGGCGACCAGGTCGAGCAACGGGGTGTCGGTCTCGTGACCGATGGCGCTGACCACCGGGGTCCGGCAGGCGTACACCGCCCGGATCAGCCCTTCGTCGGAGAACGGCAGCAGATCCTCAAGGGAGCCGCCACCGCGGGCGATCACGATCACCTGCACCTCGGGCTGCCGATCCAACTCGGTGACGGCCGCCATCAGCTGCTCCGCGGCCTGTGATCCCTGGACGAGGGCGTGCCGGAGCCGGATCTTGACCCCCGGCCAGCGGCGGCGGGCGTTCTCGACGACGTCGCGCTCGGCGGCGCTGTCGACTCCGGTGATCAACCCGACCTCAGCAGGGAGGAAAGGTAGCCGTCGCTTACGCGTCGGATCGAACAGGCCCTCGGCCTGCAGCAGGCGCTTGGTGTGCTCCAGGCGCGCCAGCAGCTGACCCTCACCCACTCCGGAGATGGCGTCGCAGTAGAAGGAGAAGCGGCCGGCCGTCTCGTAGTAGGAGGGCTTCAACCGGGCCACCACAGTCGCGCCCTCGCTCAGCGGTCCGGCCTCCTCGAGCGTGGTCGTGGAGGCGGCGATGCTGGCCGAGATGTTGGCGAGCGGGTCGCGCATGGTCATGAACACCGTACGGCCGGCCGGCCGGCGACTGATCTCGATCAGCTGACCCTCGACCCAGACGGCTCCCAGCCGGTCGATCCAGCCGCGCACCGCCGCGGTGACCCGGCGCAACGGCTGCGGATGTTCCCGCGACGACTCCAGTCCCACCCCGCAGAGCCTAGGGGACACATCGGACAGGACCGTCCTCGCCGAGTGGCCCGCCTAGACTCGGGCCCGTGATGATGAAGGAGGCGTCCGAGAAGCGCGTGGTGCTGGCCGCTCCACGTGGCTACTGCGCCGGGGTGGACCGGGCGGTGATCACGGTTGAGAAGGCCCTTGAGCGGTACGGAGCCCCTGTCTACGTCCGCAAGCAGATCGTCCATAACCGGCACGTGGTGGAGAACCTGGAACAGCGCGGCGCGATCTTCGTCGACGAGCTGGAGGCGGTGCCGGAAGGCTCGACGGTGGTCTTCTCCGCCCACGGGGTCTCCCCGGCGGTGCACGCCGAGGCCAAGGACCGCTCGCTGAAGACGATCGACGCCACCTGCCCGCTGGTGACCAAGGTGCATGCCGAAGCCAAGCGCTTCGCCCGCGAGGGGCTGGAGATCATGCTCATCGGCCACGCCGGGCACGAGGAGGTCGAGGGCACCACCGGAGAGGCGCCGGAAAACATCACCCTGGTCCAGTCGCCCGCCGAGGTTGAAGCCGTGGCCGGCCAAGGATCCGACCAAGGTCGCCTGGCTGAGCCAGACCACGTTGAGCGTCGACGAAACACTGGAGACGGTGGACCGGCTGCGCGAGAATTCCCCTTGTTGATCAACCCGCCCAGCGACGACATCTGCTACGCGACCCAGAACCGGCAGCTGGCCGTCAAGCAGATCGCCGCCCACAGCGACCTGGTCATCGTGGTCGGTTCGGCCAACTCCTCCAACTCCGTACGGCTGGTCGAAGTGGCGCTGGAGGCCGGCGCTCAGGCGGCGTACCGGGTCGACAACGCGGGCGAGATCGACGACGCCTGGCTGGCCGGCGTGACGTCGGTGGGGGTCACGAGTGGAGCCTCGGTGCCGGACGATCTCGTAGCGGGTGTGCTGGACTTCCTGGTGGAACGGGGTTTCCCGCCCGCGGTGGAGGAGCGGCTCGCCGAGGAGTCACTGGTTTTCGCCCTTCCGCCGGAGCTCCGCCGCGATCTGCGTACGGTCACGCCCTGAGCTTGCCGGAAGGCCCTGACGCCTGACCAGGTGGAGCCACGTTTCCCGACCACGGCCGACCTCGCTGGTGCCGGGAGCGGTTGAGGTCACGTTTCCGACCGCGGCCCGCTTCCGCGGCTGAGAAGAGCGGGTACGGCCGCATATCCCGACTGCGGCTGACATCGTGTCGCCGGTTCCTCCCGAAGCGACACGAGGTCCACGGCCCAGCCCCGGTCACATCGACGCCCCTCCCGGGCAGCGCCGGAACTCCTGTGGCGTGGTCATGTCGTTGTCCGCCAGGTGGTGGACAACGCAGCAGACATCGGGCTACGCCGCTGCTCCGTCCGTCACATGGCGCGAAACGACAGCTCGTTCGCACCGGCCGCTACCAGCTCACGAACGGCGTCTCGGAACGCCTCGGCATCGGGCCAGACGCGCCGAAGGGTCCAAAGATCAGGCCGAGTCCGGCTCAGAGACGCAGCAGGACCTTGCTGCTGCCTGAACTCGGATCGGCTGCGACCTGCATCGCGGTCTCGGCCTCCTCGATGCCGAAGGTGTGGGTGATCAGCGGGCTCACGTCGAGACCCTCGGCCATGGCCTGAATGGCGTCCGTGATCTCGTCGACGAACCGGTACGACCCGATCCAGGTCACCTCCCGGGTGACCAACTGCCCGAGCGCGGCCGGCGTTGGGGCTCCCGGCAGGTTGCCCACCTGCAGCACGGTGCCGCCGCGGGCGACGGCCTGCAGGACGGCACCCAGGGCGCCAGCGGCACCCGAGGCCTCGAAGATCAACTCGACGTCAGCCGGCAGATCTGTGGTCCGGACATCGATCGTCTCGTCAGCGCCCATCGCCGCGGCGACCTCGAGCGCAGCCGGGTTGACGTCCGCGGCGGTGACCGTACGAGCGCCGGCTAGCCGCGCGGCCGCCACGACGAGAGCGCCGATCGGACCGGCGCCGTTGACCACGACGTCACGGCCGGCGACGGATCCGACGGTTTCGGCGCGGTTGACGGCGTGCATCGCGACGCCCAGCGGTTCGGCCAAGGCCCCGTGCCGGGTGTTCACCGAGGCGGGAAGGGGGCGGATCTGGTCGGCTCGAATCGTCTTCTGCTGGCAGAAGCCGCCGTCGGTGTGCGGACGGAACGCGGCAGACCCGAGGTGGCGCAGTCGCGGGTAGAGGTTGGTCCGCCCGGCGAGCCGGTCCGGCATCCGGCCGTCACCCACCAGCTCAACCGGATGGACCGCGACCGCCTGTCCGACCTCCAGGCCGGTGACGCCCGCACCCAGCGCGGCGATCCGCCCCGACACCTCGTGGCCGAGCACCAGGGGATCGACGAGAGTCGCAGTCCCGGCGGCGCCGTGCCGCCAGTAGGACAGATCGGAGCCGCAGATCCCACCCCATTCCATGTCCAGGAGCACCTCGCCGGCCCCCACCTCGGGCTCGGGCCGGTCCTCGACCCGCAGGTCTCCGGCTCCGTGTACGACGACCGCCTTCACGATGTGCGGCGCTCGGGTGGGGCAGGAGGGCTCTCGGGCGGCTCCGCCTCGCTCACCAGCTCGAGGAGGTCTGGGTCGGAGCGGATCAGCTCGTCCCGCTCGGGGATGGGCGAGCGCCGCCGCCGCCCGCGACCCACGCGTCGATCGAGGATGGTGTCCACAGCGACCGCGTCTTCGACCAGCTCGGGCGCCTGGATCTGCCGGACCGGCTCCTCGACCGGGCTCGGTGAGACGAGTTCGCGCTCGCTGACCTTGAGGTCACGGAACCGGCGAGCCCGCACCAGGACGGTTCCCTCGACGGTGGCGATCGACTCGTTGTACGCGTTGACCGACGAGCGCAGCGCCCGCCCGAGCTTGTCCAGCTTGTTGCCCATCAGACCCAGTTTGTCGTGCAGCTCCCTTCCGAGCCGGAACACCTCGGCCGCACTCTCCGCCAGCGCCGCTTGCTTCCAGCCGTACGCCACCGCGCGCAGCATGCCGATCAGCGTGCTGGGGGTGGCCAGCACGACATCGCGGGCCGCCGCGTAGTCGTACAGATCCGGCACGTGCTCCAACGCGGCGGCGAAGAAGGCCTCGCTGGGCAAGAACAACACGACGAACTCGGGGGTGTCCAACGCCTTCCAGTACTGCTTGGACGACAGCTGCTCCACGTGCGTGCGGACGTTCTTGGCGTACTTCTCGAGGCGTTCGCCGCGCAGCCGCTCGTCCTCGGTTTCCATCGCCTCCAAAAAGGCGCTGAGCGGGACCTTCGAGTCGACGAAGATGTGCCGGCCCTCGGCCAGGTTGACCCGCATGTCCGGTCGGAGCACTCGCTGCTCGTCCCGGGTGGTGAGCTGAAGATCGAAATCGCACCGGGATAGCATGCCGGCCATCTCGGCCACCCGGCGGAGCTGGGTCTCCCCCCAGGAGCCGCGAATCTGCGGCTTCCGCAGGGCCGTCGTCAGCGCGACCGTCTCTCGCCGCAGAGTCTCGCCGGTCTGCTGCACGGCCTGCACGTGACCGCGCAAGTCGGTGCTCATCTGCACCCGCTCCTTCTCCACCTCAGTCAGCCGGGCGTTGAAGGCGTCGAGGCTCTGCCGGACGGGCACCATGAGCTGCTCGGTCGCCTTGAGCCGGGCTTCGGCCTGGGCGTCCGCGGTCTTGCCCTGCCGCTCGATCGTCTCGTTGGACAGCACCTTGAACTGGTTGACCAGCGCGTCCCGGTCGGCGGCCAGTTGCTTGGCACGCTCCATGGCCGCATCCCGCTCGGCGCAAGCCTTGGCCACCGCGGCCGACACCTCCGCGGCCTCGGCCTGCGCGGCGGCCGCCTCGGCGCGGGCGTCCGCCCCCGCCTGGCGCGCGACGGCGATCTCGGTGCGGGCCTGGGCAGCCTCGGCCCGCGCCTCGGCGGCCTCCGACCGGGCGTGCGCGACAAGTGTCTGGCCGTGCGCAATCTCGGCCCTTGTCTGGGCCGCGCCGGCGTCGGTGCGCGCGCCGTCGCTCTCCCGGCGCGCCCGGCCGACCGCCTGACTGATCAACCAGCCCAGCAGCAGACCGAACACCAGCCCTCCGAGAAGGGCGATGATCGCTCCGACATCCATGCGGCGATCTTGCCCAGCCTTACTGACAGTTCGCCGCAGGCGCACCGTAGCCGGCCCAATCCACTCACCCCCGTGCGCACGTCGCTCGGCTTCGTAGGCGTAGCTCTATCTAAAGATCGAGCTACGCCGACAAGATCGAGCGACGTCGGCGAGCCGGGGCTGCGTACCGTGGGCCAATGGCTGAGCGGCTGATCACCTTCACCAACGACGGGCTCACCTTCGACGTGGTCGACCAGGGCCCGCTCGGTGGGGAACTGATCATCGCCCTACACGGCTTTCCGCAGACCGCGGAGTCCTGGGCCGCCGTCATCCCGTTGCTGACGGACGCTGGATTTCGGGTGCTGGCACCCAACCAGCGTGGCTACTCCCCGGATGCCCGCCCACGAGGAATCGACGCCTACCGGATCGACCGGTTGGCCGGTGACGTGCTGGCCCTGGCCGACACGGCCGGAGCCGAGCGGTTCCACGTGGTCGGGCACGACTGGGGCGGCGGCGTCGCCTGGTTTCTGGCCAGTCGACACCCCGATCGGGTGCAGACGGTGTCGGTGGCCACCACGCCGCATCCGCGGGCGATGTTCAAGGCCTTCCGTGGAACCCAGGCGTTCCGGTCGTGGTACATGCTGGTCTTCCGACTCCCCGTGATCCCGGAGTATCTGCTTCTCGCGAACGACGCGGCGGGTCTGCGGCGGATGATGACCGCCGGCCGGGCACCGAAAGCCGAAAACTCGCTGCGGCTGATGGCCGACCCGGATACCGCTACCGCGGCGCTGAACTGGTACCGCGCGATCCTTCGCCGCAACGCGCCCGCGATCGGCCACGTCGACGTCCCAGCACTGTACGTGTGGAGCGACCAGGATCCGGCCGTCGGCCGGCCGGCCGCCGTCGGCACTGCGGAGTGGATGCGGGGGCCGTACCAGTTCGAGATCCTCGAGGGCGGGACGCACTGGATCCCCGAGGACCGGCCGGCCGAGTTCGCCGACTTCCTGATCAAGCACCTCCGTCGACACGCCGGGGCTTGACCGATGTCTCTTCCGTAGGTGGGCCCGCGGCGCGGCGGCGTAGCAGCAGCCACGTGATCATCGGGTCGAGGAAGAGCACCATGAGCGCCCAGACGCCGACGCCGGGAACCAGCAGGCACAGCATCATCGCCAGCACGGACAGCGCTGGATTCGACCACCAGCCGACTTCCCACGCAGCCATACTCTCCGCGGTCTGACCCTCCCGCCACATCTGCGGGTGTCGGCAGAGACGCCTGCCCTGCAGGGACAGGACCGAGATGTTGATCAAGAACGTTGCGATGTAGATCGCGGCCACCGGGCGCGTATTCCCCAACTGCCCGAGGAGCTCGGTCGGAAAGGGGAGGAATACCACCGTCACCAGCCACACGAGGGTGGTGATCAAGACCCAGGAATCGCCCCGGGCCATGCGTTCCCCCAAGTTGTGGTGGGCGAGCCACAGCCGGGCGATGACGGCGAAGCTGAGCGCGAACATGAAGAACTGCGCGGCGTGATCGCTCCAGATCGCGGCGACCGAGCTTGCGTCCGGTTCGCTCGGAATGTTCACCAACGGCAGCACGAGCAGGGTGATCGCAATGGCAACCACGGCGTCGGCGAAGGCCAGCAGCCGTGCGGTTCCCTCCTCGCTCAGCACGACGTCAGTGTGTCAGCCGGGCTCGATTGTTGTCCGCAAATCCGGCGCGAGCCGCCATCGAGGAATGCGCTTGAATACACCTCACCGACGAGAGGTGGTGGCTGTGGGCTTCCTGCTGGGATTCCTGCCGTGGATCTTGTACTGGATTCTGGTCGGCAACATCGACTTCCGGTTGGCGATCTGCATCGCGCTGGCGGTGGCCGTTGCGGCACAGGTGATCACTCGGTTGCGCAAGCAACCTTGGCGCAGCCTCGACGTGGGCAGTTTGTTGATCTTCGCGTTGCTCGCCCTCATCTCGTTCGTGGTCGACGATGCCGTTCTGCAGCTGTGGTTGCAGCCCTTGAGCAACCTCGGCCTCTTCGCGGTCGCCTTGGTCGGGATCTTGATCGGGCGACCCTTCGTCCGCGAGTACGCCGTCGCGACGGTCGACGCCGAAACGGCCCAGACCGACGGGTTCCGCTACATCACGACCGGCATGACCTGGCTGTGGGTGGCGGTCTTCGGGCTCATGACGATCATCTCCGTCATTCCGCCGCTCGTCGACGGTACTGCCTCCAACCAGGACGAGGATTCGCTGCTGTCGATCTTGTGCTACTGGGTGCTGCCGTACGTGTTGCTGGGACTTGCCGGGCTCGTGTCGGGCTTGTTCCCGCCCTGGTTCGAGAAGCGATCGACCATGATCGACAAGCGAGAGGCCGACGAGACGCCCGCGGTGACTCCGCTCGGCGCGGAGCCCGCCGACCTGTCGGAGGGGCCGCTCGACGTTTCGGTGGCTCACGAGAGCGCGCACGACGAGCCGTTCACTCTGGTGGTGAGCGGCGCGCCGCCCAGCTCGACCGTCCAGGTCTCGGCGACCGGCCCGGACCTCTTCGGCGGCACCTGGCGGTCAGCCGCCTCCTTCGCCGTGTCGCCCAGCGGATCGGTGGACGTGGCTGCGGCCAAACCGGTGTCGGGAGACTGGGACCAGGCCGACCCGGCCGGCCCCCTGTGGGCGATGCGTTTCGCCACGCCCGACCGGACGCCGGACCTGTTCGTGCCCCCCGTCGACGCGTGGCCGGTCACCGTGCACGTCGAGGTGGCCGGAGTGGGCCGAGTTCAGCGTACGGTGCACCGGCGCAGCGCGACGGCTGCGGTCGTGGGAGAACCGGTGGAGATTGACGGGCGGTCCAGCCTGCTCATGGGCCGGCGCAGCCCGCGCCGCCGACCGGATGGCCCGCGGTGGTCTGCTTCGGTGGATCAGAAGGCGGTTTCGAGTCGCAGGCGGGCCACGCGTCGATGCTGGCCGGGCACGGCTACGTAGCGCTCGCGGCCTGCTGGCTTCCGGAGCCGGAGTCAGCCAAGGGCATCGCCTCGATCCCGCTCGAACGGTTCCTCACCCCGCTGGATCTGCTGCACGGCCGCGCGGACATCGATCCGACCCGAGTGGCAGTGTTGGCGATCTCGCGCGGGGCCGAGGGCGTGCTGGCGGCCGCGACCCGTGCCACCGAATCACCGTACGCGCGGCTGGTGCTGATCAGCCCGAGCAGTGTGACCTGGCAGGCTATCGGCTCCGACGGGAGCATTCCCGACACGGGGTCGTGGACGTATGAGGATCAGCCGTTGCCGTGGTTGCCCGTGCCGACCGGCGCGATCATGCCGCAGCTGATTCGCAACGCCTGGCAGGTCGGACGGGACACCGCGGCCCACCGGCCGACCCTGCTCCGGCTGCGGCCGTCGTACGAGGCCGGACTGCAGGCGCGGTCCACGCGGGCCGCGGACGCGGCCATCGCCGCGGAGCGAGCGGCTGGGCCGCTCTTGGTGATCACCGGCGGTGACGATCAGCTGTGGCCGTCGCCGGAGATGGCGGGCGAGTTGCTGGCCCGCCGGCCCGGAGCAGGCGATGATCATATGCACTTCCCGGGGCCGGGCACCTCATCCGACTCGGCCAGCTGCCCACCGACGCCCAATGGACGGGGGGCATCGCGCTGGGCGGAACCCGGACCGGTCAGGCGGAGGCTCAGCGGGAGGCGACGCGTGGAGTGCTCGAGTTCCTGGCGACCATGTCGAGGTCCTGACCAGGAGACATAGGTTGAGCGCATGCCTGATGCTGGTCACTACGTCGCCGATCTGGCCGCTTTCGTCTCCGCGTCGCCGTCCTCGTTCCACGCCGCCGCCGAGGGTGCGCGGCGGCTCCGGGCCGCAGGCTTCGTCGACCAGGACGAACGCGACCGGCTCGGCGTCGATCCGGGAGGTCACGTACTGGTCCGCGACGGTGCGCTCCTGGCGTGGCGTGTGCCCGAGAACGCTGGACCGACCACTGGCTTTCGTATCATCGGTGCCCACACCGACTCGCCGGGGTTCGTGCTCAAGCCGAATCCGGACCTCGACACCGTCGGTTGGCAGCAGCTGAGCACCGAGGTCTACGGCGGTCCGCTGCTCAACAGCTGGTTGGACCGGGAGCTCGGGTTGGCGGGCCGGTTGATCATGGGCGACGGGGTGCAGCAGCTCGTCCGCACGGGAGCCATCATGCGCATCCCGCAGCTGGCGATTCACCTCGATCGCAGCGTGAACGACGAAGGTCTGAAGCTGGATCGGCAGTTTCAGACCCGCCCGGTGTGGGGCGTCGGCGGCGGCACCACGGACGGGATTCTGGACCACATCGCCGCTCTGGTCGGTGCCTCGGCCGAGGAAATCCTGGGCATCGAGCTGGTGGCCTTCGACACCGCGGCTCCGGCGGTTTTCGGGCCGAATGATGAGTTCCTCGCCTCCGGTCGGCTGGACAACTTGAGCAGTGTGCACGCCGGGCTGACCGCGGTGATCGACCACGAGGAAACGAATACGATCGCGGTCCTGGCGGCCTTCGATCACGAGGAGGTGGGCAGCGGCTCGCGGTCGGGCGCCTCGGGCCCGGGGCTGGCCGACGTGCTGGCCCGCATCACGCACCATCTCGGGGGTGACGCCGAGGCGCACTTCCAGGCTCTGGCCGCGTCGGTCTGTCTGTCCTCCGACACCGGGCACGCCGTCCACCCCAACTACCTCGACCGCCACGACCCGGGGAACCGGCCGCTGCTGAACGGCGGGCCGTTGCTCAAGATCAACGCGAATCAGCGCTACGCCACCAACGCCGTGGGCGCCGCGCTCTGGCGGCGGGCCTGCCGGTCGGCTGGAGTCGCGACTCAGGAGTTCGTGTCCAACAACAACGTGCCGTGCGGATCCACGATCGGCCCGTTGACGGCGACCCGGCTGGGCGTGTCCACCGTCGACGTCGGTCCGCCGTTGCTGTCCATGCATTCCGTACGCGAGTTGGCCGGCACCCAGGATCTGCCCGACCTCGCCGCGGCGATGACCGCCTTTCTGGTGATTGGGGATCAGCCCAGCACCTAAGCTGGCGCCTCGTGGCTCTCACCATCGGCATCGTCGGACTGCCCAACGCGGGCAAGTCGACGCTGTTCAACGCTCTCACCCGCAACGACGTCCTGGCGGCGAACTATCCCTTCGCGACCATCGAGCCGAACATCGGTGTGGTCGGCGTACCGGACCCGCGGCTCGACGTGCTGGCGCGGATCTTCGACTCGGAGCGGATCGTGCCGGCCACCGTGAGCTTCGTCGACATCGCGGGCATCGTACGGGGAGCCAGCACGGGGGAAGGGATGGGCAACGCGTTTCTGTCGCACATCCGCGAGGCCGACGCGATCGCCCAGGTCACCCGGGTGTTCACCGACCCCGATGTCAGCCACGTCGACGGCGCCGTCAATCCCACCGGGGACATCGAGACCATCTCCACCGAGTTGATCTTGGCCGACCTGCAGACCATCGAGCGAGCCCTTCCGCGGTTGGAGAAGGAGGCCCGCATTCGTAAGGAGCGGGTGCCCGCGCTGCACGCGGTCCAGGAGGCGCAGGCGGTGCTCGACGAGGGCCGGACCGTCTTCGGCGCGGGACTCGACCGCGAACCGCTGCGTGATCTCTTCCTGCTCACCGCCAAACCGTTCCTGTACGTGTTCAACTGCGACGCCGACGAGCTCGGCGACGCTCCGTTGATCGCGCGCATGCGAGCCCTCGTTGCGCCCGCGGAGGCGATCTTCCTGGACGCCAAGATCGAATCGGAGCTGACCGAGATGACCCCCGAGGAGGCCCACGAGTTCCTGGCGGACATGGGATTGTCCGAATCCGGGCTCGAGGTGCTGGCCCGGGTCGGTTTCGACACCCTGGGACTGCAGACCTACCTGACCGCCGGGCCGAAGGAGTCCCGCGCCTGGACCATCCCGCGGGGAGCGACGGCGCCCCAGGCGGCCGGGGTCATCCACACCGACTTCCAGAAGGGCTTCATCAAGGCCGAGGTGGTCTCGTACGACGATCTGGTCCTGGCTGGATCGCTGGCCAATGCCCGTGCGAAGGGCAAGGTCCGGCTTGAGGGCAAGGACTACGTGATGGCCGACGGCGATGTGGTCGAGTTCCGCTTCAACGTCTGATACCGCCGTCAGGAGCTAAGCGGGGTTCGAACGACCTCCAAAGCCCCGGAAGCTCCTGGTCGCCCACATGCATTCATGCGTATGACCGGCCACCCTCGACGAAGGGCTGGCTGATTCGATGCCCAGTCACACCCCTTCTGTTGCCACCAGTCGAGTAGAGAACTGACGCCTCCTCCGCACCGGCGGTGCCGTATCCATCACATGACGGCTGGCGAGACAGTATTCGGTCGCGAGCGTCGCCCCATCCATCACATGACGGATGACGCATCGAAGTTGGTGATAGGGATGATGCTGGGAACGATGCCTGCTCGTCCGATGCCGCTGAATCCCCATCCGTTCGCGGATCGGTGGAACCACAATGCGCACTACTACCCGCGGCTCGCCGCGGTGATTCCGGCAGGCGCCCGGGTCGTGCTCGACGTGGGGTGCGGTGACGGTACGTTCGCGCGCTATCTAACCCAGCCCGGGTCGGTGCGTCATCGGCCTCGAACTCGATCCCTCGGTGTTGCCCACCGAGCCCGACGGCGTGGACTACCTCCACGCCTCAGCCGATGCGCTTCCGCTCGCCGACGGCTCCGTCGACGCCGTGACGATGATCATGGTCCTGCATCACGTCGAGCCCGAGCGGGCACTGACCGAGGTGCGGCGGGTTCTTCGGCCGGGCGGAACGCTGGCCCTGCTGGGCTACGGCTTCAGTCAGACTCCTTACGACTTCCTCCGGGAGGGGTTCGACATCGTTCTGCATCATGCCTACTCCGTCACTGTCCGAGGTGGCGGACCAGACGTTCGGCTCGCCGACCCGACTCTCAGCTGGGCCGACAACCGGCGGCTGCTCGAGGCTGCCCTTCCGGGTGGACAGTTCCGGCGCCTGCCCATGTGGCGCTTCGAGTACCGCTGGACCGCGCCGACCCGATGAGATTCCGGTTGCCCCTCGGTCTATCCGGCAACGTCACTTACGAAGGGATCTGCTCATGCCGAAAACGACCGCCTGTCTGTGGTTCGACACCCAAGGCGAGGACGCCGCCAACTTCTACGTCTCCCTCTTCCCGAACTCATCAATCAAGAACGTCGCGCGGTACGGTTCGGCCGGGCCGCGGCCTGAGGGCAGCGTGATGACGGTCGATTTCGAGTTGGACGGGGCGCCGTTCGTGGCCCTCAACGGGGGACCGGAGTTCAGCTTCACCGAAGCGGTCTCGTTCCAGATCGACTGTGCCGATCAAGAAGAAGTCGACCGTTACTGGGACGCCTTCGCCGACGGTGGCGAGCCAGGACCATGCGGATGGATCAAGGACAAATTCGGTCTGTCCTGGCAGGTCATCCCGGCCGCGCTCGGCACTCTGCTCGATGACCCGGACCCGGAGCGGGCGCAGCGGGCCATGGCCGCCATGCTGACCATGGGTAAGCTCGACGTCGCGGCCCTACACGCCGCGGCGGATGGGGCGCCGACGCCATAGGCCCCTTCGACGGGCTTTCAGGGCGCGAAAAGTCAGAAGTAGTCGCGGATGTGGAGTTGCCGGCCGCCGAAGAGCGTGTCCAGCACCTCGTCGTCGGCCGACGTTCCGCCGCTCAGCAGCCCGGCGAAGCGGAGGTTGGCCGCGGACTGCACGCCGGCGTAGAGCAGCGCCAGCCCGCGCCCGTGGAGCTCTGGTCCCGTCGTGCTCTCCTCGCGGCCGCACTCGGCGCGACCGTCGCCCACCCGCAGGCGGTAGCCGCCGTTGACCTCGCCGACGAAGTGACCGACCACGCTGAGGCCGACGTCGGCCCGTAACCCGGCTGGGTAGCGCCGCGCCTCGATCGCCCCAGCCACGTCGAGGACACTCAGCATGTACGGGTCGGAGTCGACCGTCTCCCAGCGCAGCACCGGGAGGAACAGCTTCGCCGCGTCGTCCCCGGACGTGTCGATCTTGGTGTGACCGGTGACGCTGGCGAAGCTCCCGAGACCTCGCAGGAGCACCCGATAGGCGTCCGCGTCGAGGGCCAACAGGTCGGAGACCTCGAGGTTCGCGTTCGCCCGGTAGCCCTGGCCGCGATCCCAGGACATGTAGCCGATCACCCGGTCGTTGGCGTCCACGGCGAGGGTGATGCCGTCGAAGTCCTCGACGTAGCTCTCCGGCGTGGTGGGGAACGAGACCCCGTGCCTGGTCAACGGCCCGTTCTGCGCCGAGGCCCAGGTCTGGTAAATCCGGTCGATCTCACCGAAGTCGGCCGGCGTCGCCCGGCGTAGCTCACCTCCCCCTCGGGTGGCGCCACCGTGGCCAGCAACTGGGTGGGCACGCGAATCGTCGCGTAGTCCCCGACCAGCTCGTAGGAGAACCGGCGGTAGATCCGCGGCGCACTCGGAAAGAGCGAGGAGATCAGCGCGCCGCGTTCGCGCGCACCGGTCAGCGCGGCGGCCATCAGTGGACTCAGCACACCCCGGCCGCGATACTCCAGCGCGACCGTCACACCGGCGATGCCGGACGTCGGCACCTTGACGCCGCCGAACCAGGATTCGTACTCGCGATCGGCCAGCTTGGCCACGAGCCGGTCGCCGTCGAAGCACCCCCAATAGTTGCGCCCCGGCTGATCCAGCGTCGCGGCCTCGGTCGGTGGGCTGGTCGGCATGCCGAACGCCTCGAACCCCAGCCGGCGGGAGGCTTCGGCGTCGGCCGCACCCAGCCGGCGCACGGTTAGATCCGGACGACTCACGCCCACCAGTATGGTCAGCCCATGCCCGCTCCCGCTCAGAGTCCGATGGCGGCTCCCACCGATACTCCGACCGAGAATGCAGTCGATCTGCTCCACCGATTCAACGACACGGCCGTCGACTTCACACCGGTCCGATCGGTGGTCGAGGAGGTCGCCCGGCACGCTGCCGAGACTCCCGACGCGCTCGCTGTGGTCGACGCCGACGAGGCGGTCAGCTACCGCGAACTCGACTCGCGGGCCGGCCGGCTGGCCCGGGTGCTCCGCGCCCACGGGGCACGGCCCGAGTCGTGCGTCGTACTGTGCGTGCAGGCGTCGGTGAGCTACGTGGTCGGTGCCCTCGGCGTGATGAAGGGCGGCGCCGCGTACGTGCCCGTCGACCCCGACTATCCGCAAGAACGCATCGACTTGATCATCGACGACACCGATCCGGTTGCGGTGCTGGTCGACGCCACCACGCCCGCCGCCGTCCTCGAAGCGAACGCCGATCGGGTGCTGCATCTCGACGAGCCCCTCGAGGCCAACGCGGCCGACCTGGCGGTGGCCGCACCCGAGCTCAGCTCACTCGCCTACGTCGTCTACACCTCCGGCTCCACAGGGCGGCCCAAGGGTGTGGAGGTCGAACACCGGTCCCTTGCCAACCTCGCGCACGCCCAGGCGTACGCCTCGGGCACGACGCCCGGCGATCGTCTGGGCCAGACGGCATCGCCAGCCTTCGACGCGACCGTCATGGAGGTCTGGCACCCCTTGGTCGCCGGGGCGAGCCTGCACATCGCCCCGCGGGAGTTACGGCGCGACCCGCGCCGGCTGGTCGAGTGGTTCATCGACCGCGGCATCACCATGTCGATGGTCGCCACCGCCCTGGTGAGCCTGCTCTTCGACTTTGGTCAGCTGTACCGGCGGCTCACGGTGCGCCGGCTGACTACGGGCGGTGCTGCGCTCCTGACGCGGCCGGCCTCGGACTGCGGATTCCCGCTGGTGAACATGTACGGCCCGACCGAGACCACGGTCGTCGCCACGCAGGGTGTCGTCCCGCCGGAGGGAGACAAGCCACCGACCATCGGCCGGCCGCTGGCCAATACGCGCATCTACGTCCTCGATGCAGACCGGCACCCCGTGGGCATCGGCGTGCCCGGCGAGATCTGGCTGGGCGGCGTGCAGGTCGCTCGCGGCTACCGGGGCCGGCCCGACCTCACCGCCGAGCGGTTCCTACCGGACCCCTACACGCCGGCCGCCGACGGACGCATGTACCGCACCGGGGATCTCGGGAGCTGGACCGCCGACGGCGAGATCGACTTCCACGGACGCGTGGACGACCAGATCGCCATTCGTGGTTACCGCATCGAACCCCGCGAGGTCGAGTCGGCGCTGACCTCGATGCCGGCGATCCGCAACGCCGCGGTGGTGGCGGTCGATCATGGCCGGCGCGGACAGCAATTGGCCGCGTACTACAGCGCCAGCGAACCGGCGCCCTCAACCGCCGAGGTCCGGTCCCACTGCCGCTCGATCCTGCCCGAGTACATGGTGCCGACCACCTACCAACGGATGGACCGACTCCCCGTGACGCCGAACGGGAAGATCGACCACAAGAATCTGCCCGCCCCGGTGCAGCGGCGCGCGGACCTCGACACCGCGTACGTCCCTCCCCAGACCGAGCGAGAACAGCTCGTCGCCGACGTCTACGCCGAGATCCTCGAACTCGACGAGGTCGGTGTCGAGGACGACTTCTTCGCCCTCGGCGGCGACTCGCTGGACGCGGTGGAGTGCGGGCTGCGGATCGAGCAGGCACTGGGCATCGGTGAGATCCCGGTCCGAGAGCTGTACACCCATCCCACCATCGCGGACTTGTTGCCGGCGCTCGACGGTCTGGCCGACGAGGGCATCGACTGGGCGGCCGAAGCCACGCCGAGACTGGACGGTTTGGAACCCCTCACCCGAACGCCGGGCGAGCGACCCCGGTCGGTCTTCTTGACCGGAGCCAGCGGATTCCTCGGCCCCCACCTCTTGGCGGCCCTGGCCGCCAGCACGCGCGACGAGGGCGGTCGGGTGCTGGCCATGGTGCGTGCGTCCGGAGCCGAGCAGGGCGCCGAGCGACTCCGGGCCGCGTTGCTCGACGAGCGCCGAGACCTGGGCGCGGACTGGGAGCGGGTGGAGGTGGTCGTCGGTGACCTGGCGCTGCCTCGCTTCGGACTCACCGAGTCCGCATACGAGGAGCTGGCCTCATCGGTGGACGCGATCATCCACAACGGCGCCCGGGTGCATCACCTCTACGACTATCGGCACCTCCGCGCCGCCAACGTCGAGGGAACCCAGGAGGTCCTCCGACTTGCGCGCCGGGCCGGCAACGTGGCGGTCCGCTACGTCTCGAGCATTTCGACCACCCTGGAGACCCGGGACGGTGCGCTGATCGAGCGTCCCGACGGAGCGACCACGCCTCCGCTCGGCACCGGCTACGGCGAGTCGAAGTGGGTGGCCGAGCGGCTGGTCCTCGCGGCCCGCGATCTCGGCATACCGACCCAGTCGGTGCGCCTGTCCCGGGTGATGACCGCCCTTCGCTCCGGCGCGACCTCGACCAACGACGCCGTCATCCGACTGCTGCGCGGCTGCCTCGATCTCGGCAAATATCCCCAGTGGTCGGCCTGGGAGCCCTGGACTCCGGTCGATCTCATCGCTGATGTCGTGGCGGCGTCGCCCTTCGACCTCGATGACGCCCCGTCGATCGCCTACCCGCCCGCCGCCATCGCCGGTCTCACGCGCTTCTTCTCCCACGTCGCCTCGTACGGCTACCCGCTCACTCCGGTCCCGGTCGCGGAGTGGCGAACCGCGCTGGCGGCGGCCGAGCACAATGCCGCTGGACCGGTCGCGGAGGAGTTCGGGCTGCTCAACGACGCCGACGCTCACGCCTTCGGTGACGTGCCACCCGGGCGGGGCTGGCGGGTCAGCCCCCAGCTGCCCGGCCCGGCCGCACCTCCGATCGACAACGAGTACGTCTGGCGGATGCTCGACTATCTCGTCAGCATCGGCTACCTCCAGCGGCCGCCCGCCCGCTGAATCACCGCGTGAGTCCGAGTGTGAATCAGCGCGTCGGTCTGGGCCACGATCTGCATCGGCTCGTCCCTGGCGGCCGCCTCGTGCTCGGCGGCGTCGAGATTCCCGCCTACGTCGGCTTCGACACCCACTCCGACGGTGATGTGTTGTCTCACGCAGTCATCGACGCCCTGGCCGGCGCCCTCGCCGACGGAGATCTCGGCACCCACTTCCCCGAGGACGACCCATCAGCCCGCGACGCCCAGAGCCTCGAGTTCGTCCGGACGTTTGCCCAGGTCGTGGCCGCTGCCGGCTACCGGGTCGCCAACCTGGACAGCTTCGTCGTGCTGGGCACCATCCGGCTGCGTCCGCACCTGGCCGAGATGCGCAGCAACCTCGCCGGAGCGCTCGGCGTCGACGAGGGACACGTCTCGGTCAAGGCCAGATCCAACGACGGCATGGGTCCCGATGGGGAGGGGCTGGCGGCGAGCGCCAGCGCCGTCGTCCTTCTCGAGCGCGCGAACGTCTAGTGTCGTGGGCTGTGTCCGACGATGGTTCTTCGACAGTCAGCCTGCAGCGGAGCGAGGCCGAGGTGCGCGGCCGACTCCTCCGCGTTCAGCACAGCCGCATCCACCTCGACCTCACCAGGCCCGGATCCCATTTCGACTCCTCGACCACCATCACCTTCGCCACCGGTGAGCCCGGCGGGCAGACCTTCTTGGATTTCGCCGGATCCGAGCTGATCTCGGTCGAGCTCAACGGACGTGTCCTCGACCCCGGCTCCTGGGCGCGTGGCCGAATCACCCTTTCCGGGCTCCAACCCGAGAACTCGGTCACCGTTTGCGGCCGGATGGCCTACTCCGACGACGGGGAAGGCCTGCACCGTCACGTCGATCCCGTCGACGGCCGCACCTATCTCTACGCCATGTCGTTCCTCAACGCAGCCCCGCGCTGGTTCGCCTGCTTCGACCAGCCCGACCTCAAGTCCGCGTACGAGATCTCGGTCGAGGCTCCGCCAGACTGGTCGGTGCTGGGGAACGGACCCGCCCTCAGCACCGCACCGGGTCACTGGCGGATCGTGCCCACGGCGCCGCTGTCGACCTACTTCGTCACTCTCGTCGCCGGCCCGTACGCATCGGTATTCGACCACCACGCGGTCAACGGGCTCGACATCCGGTTGGGCCTCCACGTCCGGGCCTCCCTCGCCCGTCAGCTGCAGGATGAGGCGGCCGATCTGCTCGAGGTGACCAAGGCCGGCTTCGACTACTACCACCGCGTGTTCGGGGTCGACTATCCATTCGGGGAGTACCACCAGGCGTTCGTGCCCGACTTCAACGCGGGAGCCATGGAGAATCCGGGCTGTGTGACGCTGCGCGACCAGTTCATCTACCGGTCCCGGGCCACGGCGGCCGAGCGGGCCTCGCGCGCCGGCGTCGTCGCTCACGAAATGGCGCACATGTGGTTCGGCGACCTGGTGACGATGGCGTGGTGGGACGACCTGTGGCTCAACGAGTCCTTCGCGGAATACATGGCCCACCGCTGCTGCACCGAAGCCACCCGCTATGAGTTGTGGACGGAGTTCGGCATTCTGCGCAAGGATTGGGGGTCGGTCGCGGACCAGGCTCCGTCGACCCACCCGGTGGCCGGGAACGGTGCGGCCGACGCCGATCTCCGCCCTTGCCGACTTCGACGGCATCTCATACGCCAAGGGCGCGGCGGTCCTCAAGCAGTTGGCGGCCCACCTCGGCGACGAGGTGTTCTTCGCCGGTCTACGCGATCATTTCGAGGCCCACGCCTACGGCAACGCCACCTTCGCCGATCTGATCGCGGCGTGGACGCGGGCCGGTGCGGTGAACCTGGAGGCCTGGGCCGATGCGTGGCTGCGAACGGCGGGCCTGGACACGCTGAGCGTCGCCGGCGGGCAGATCGTGCGCAGCAGCCGGTCCGATACTCCCCGGCCACACGCGGTGCAGGTGGCCAGTTTCGGCGCCGACGGTGCGGAACTGGCGCGAACCAAGATCACGATGACCGAGGCGGCGGTGTCCGTCGACGTCCCGTCGGCGGCGGCGATTGTGGTCCCCGACGCGGCCGACGAAACCTGGGCCAAGATCAGATTCGGTGCGGCGTCGTGGACCCGGGTGGTGGAGACGGCGAAGGAGATCGCGATCGCCCCGACCCGCGTGGTGGTGGCCAACGCACTGCGGGACGCCGTGCGTGACGGCGAACTGGATCCGCACGAGGCGCTGACCGGCCTGCTCGATCTCGCGGCCTCGGAACGAAAGGAGATCGTCGTCGGATCCTTGCTGAGTTTCGCCATCGACCAACTCTGCGGACCCTACCTCACGCCGCCGCAGCGGGCCGCGGCGCTCTCCCGCGTACGAGGTGCGGCCGCCGAATTGCTTGCCGCCGCCGACCGGGGCTCGGACTCCCAGCTCGCCGTGTTCCGCCTCGCGGTGCGCTCGAGCACCGACGCCGGCGAGCTGCACGCGTGGCTGGACCGGCGCGACCTGCCGCCCGACCTCGAGCTCGACACCGAGCTGGCCTGGTCCATCGTGGACCGCCTGGCCATCCTCACCGGCGAGGCGGGAGTCATCGACGAACAGCTGGCCAGTGATCCTTCGGCCGCGGGCCGGGCGCACGCTGCGCGGGCCCGGGCCGGCCGCGCCGATCCCGCGGCCAAGGAGTCGGCGTGGCGGCTGATCATGCAGCCCTCGGGGCTCGGTGCCTATGAGCTCTACGCCACGGCAAGCGGCTTCTTCCAGCCCTCGCAGTCCGGTCTCTGCGAGCCGTACGCCTATCGCTACTTCGACGAGATCGGCGCCACCGCTGGCTTCCGCTCCGGTTGGGCGCTGGGACGGCTCGCGCTCCACGCCTACCCCGCTCCCCATTCCGAACCGGCCGTCGTGGCCCGGGCCGAGGCCTGTCTCGACAAGACCGAGTTGGCTGCACCCCTGCGGCGATCGATCGTCGACGGCACGGACAAACTGCGCCGCGCGTGGGCATCACGGAGTCGATTCGGTCCGGCTCCAGCCAGCAAAAACGCAACGGATACCGCACCAACCTGTTGAGGTCACAATCATGTTGCGTGTTAGCCGGGTCGGCCACCAAGAGTTGCGGTTGTTAGTTGGATGTCCTAGAACTGTGTAATTGCCTTACAGGTGGGCAGATGCTTGCGCTTGCTCACAGTCAACGCGCCCTGTTGTTCGGGGCGCAACCCTTGGAGGAGGACTTTTATGCGAGGAAGAACTCGCGGAACCCTCGCCGCCGGCCTCACGTCGCTCGCTCTAGTGGCGACCGCGTGCGGTGGCGGCGGAACGACACCACCGGCCAATGAGGGCGGTGGCCAGACCGGCGGAGAAATCGTCGTCGCGGGCTGCACGCCGAAGAACGCGTTGATTCCGGGCAACACCAGCGAGACCTGTGGCGGCGACATCATCGACGCCATGACCGCCAAGCTGGTCGAGTACAACACCGAGAACGCGGCGCCAGAGAACGACATCGCCGAGAAGATCGAGACCACCGACAACAAGACCTTCACCGTCAAGTTGAAGGCCGGCTATAAGTTCCACGACGGGACCGAGGTCAAGGCGAAGAACTTCGTTGACGCGTGGAACTACACCGCGTACGGACCCAACGGTTACGAGGGCAGCTACTTCTACCAGCCGTTCGCCGGCTTCGCCGACGTGCAGTGCCCCGACGAGGACTGCAAGCAGAAGCCCAAGACCGAGACGATGTCCGGGCTGAAGGTCGTCGACGACACAACCTTCACCATCCAGACCTCCGAGGCGGTGTCCAACCTGCCGGTCCGGCTCGGCTACTCGGCGTTCGCGCCGATGCCCGACTCCTTCTTCAAGGATCCAAAAGCCTTCGAGAAGAAGCCGATCGGGGCCGGGCCGTTCAAGATCGACACGGTCAGCACCACCGAGTTCGTGCTCTCCAAGTTCGCCGACTACTCCGGTGCTACCGCGGCGAACGTCGACAAGCTAACCTTCCGGGTCTACCAGGACCCGGCGGCCGCCTACGCCGACGCCGTAGCGGGCAGTCTCGACTACATCGACGAGAGCAACATCCCGCAGGACCAATTCGTGGGCGACGCCTTCCAGGGCGACTTCCCCGAGCGCTGGTCCCAACGCGAGTCCGGCCGGATCAGCTGGGTCTGGTTCTCCTCCTCCGATCCGCAGCTGAAGGACAAGCCCGAGCTGCGCAAGGCCATCTCCCGAGCTATCGACCGCGATCTCATCACCAAGCAGATCTGGTCCAACACGGTCACGCCGGCCACCGGCTGGGTCTCACCGGTGGTGGATGGCTACAAGGCCGACCAGTGTGGCGAATCCTGCAAGTTCGACGCGGCTGCGGCCAAGGCGGCCTTCGCGGCGGCCGGCGGGTACGAGGGCACGTTGACCATGACCTACAACGCCGACTCGCCGAACAAGGCTTGGTCGGAAGCGGTCTGCAACTCCATCAAGAACACGCTCGGCATCGAGTGCGTAGCGGTGCCGACCGTCGACTTCGCCACCTACCAACGGAAGATCGACGCCAACGAGCTGAAGGGCATCTTCCGGGCCAGCTGGCAGATGGACTACCCGTCGATCGAGAACTTCCTGGTGCCGCTCTACGCCAAGGGTGCCTGGCCTCCGGGTTCGAACTGGGGCCGGTACGAGAACCCCAAGTTCGACGAGCTGAACGGGAAGGCCGCGGCGGCGACCAACCCGGACGAGGCCAATAGCCTGTACCAGCAGGCAGAGGCGCTGCTCGCCGAGGACTTCCCGTCGGCTCCGCTGTGGTACCCGAAGACGACCGCGGTCTGGTCCGACAAGGTCACCGACGTCAAGGTGAACGCCTTCGGCGTGCTGGACTTCTCGGCAATCAAGGTGAAGTGAGCGACGAGCGCGTGAAACAACGCTGAAAGCGTCGGCCCGCCGGAGATTCTCCGGCGGGCCGACGCTATGTTTCCTCCAGACAGCTCTTCCGCATCGCACGAGAGGAGTTCGGGGTGGGCAAGTACATCATCCGGCGGCTGCTGCAGATGATCCCGGTCATCATCGGCGTCACGTTCATCATCTACGCCGCGGTCTTCGCGCTCGGCGATCCGACCGTCGGTCGCTGCGGGGAGCGGGCCTGTCCGCCGGCCTACGTCGCCGCGTTCCGGAAGGAGTACAACCTCGACCAGCCGCTCGTCGTCCAGTACCTGCTTTACATGGGCGGCTTGATCCAAGGTGACCTCGGAACGAATTTCTTCGGGAACAAGGTCTCCGACGAACTACTAGCGAGGTTCCCCACCACCCTCAAGCTCGGCTTCATGGCCCTCATCATCGAGAGCGTGATCGGCATCACCGCCGGGGTGCTGGCCGGCATCCGTCGAGGAAAGTTCGTCGACAACCTGGTCACCGTCAGCACGTTGTTCTTGATCTCCATCCCGATCTTCGTGATCGGCAGTGTGGCCCAGCTCATCTTCGGTGTGCGGCTAGGATGGTTTCCGGTCACCGCCACGCAGGGGACCTGGTACCAGTTGATCATGCCGGCCTTCGTGCTGGCTTCGGCGTCGTTGGCCTACATCGCCCGGCTGATGCGGGCGAACCTGTCCGATAACCTGCGGACCGACTACGTGCGGACGGCGAAGGCGAAGGGCCTGACCAACCGGCGGACCGTCGGCGTGCACACCCTGCGCAACTCGCTGATCCCGGTCGTCACCTATATCGGCATCGACGTCGGGGCCCTGATGGGCGGCGCGATCGTCACCGAGCGCATCTTCAACATCAACGGCATCGGCAACTTCCTGTACCGCAGCATCGGCCAGAAGGACGGCACCTCCGTGGTCGCCACCATCACGGTGCTGGTGTTGATCTACCTGCTGGTCAACCTGCTGGTCGACGTCTTGTACGGCTTCCTGGATCCGAGGATCTCCCATGACTGACACCTCCAGGGACTCTGCGATGAGCACGGACTCCGTTGTCCCGGTCACTACCGACCCGACCGGTGGGCCCGAGGGCGCGCTCCCGCCGCCGGAGAAGGGCGAGAAGGCGCGATCCCTCGGCAGCGACGCCTGGAACGAACTGCGCCGTCGGCCGATGTTCTGGATCTCGGCTGCCCTCATCACGGTGTTCGTCGTGATGGCGGCCTTTCCCCAACTCTTCACCTCGACCGATCCCTACTATGCCGACCTGGCACAGGCGCGTGAGGCGCCGTCGGCCGATGCCTGGTTCGGCCGGGACAGCCAGGGTTACGACGTCTACGCCCGCACCATCTACGGGGCCCGGGCCTCGATCATGGTCGGGCTCTTCGCCACCCTCTTCACCCTCATCCTCGGATCCTTCGTCGGCATCATCGCCGGCTACCGCGGCGGCTGGGTCGACTCCGTCTTCAGCCGGGTCGGCGAGATCTTCTTGGGTATTCCTCTGCTGCTCGGCGGGATCTTGTTTCTCTACGTCTTCCCGAGCAGTCTGGAGACACCCTTCATCATCGTGGTCGGCAAGGTGGCCCTCGTGCTCGGCCTACTCGGCTGGCCGGGGATCATGCGCCTGATGCGCTCCAGCGTCCTCCAGGTGAAGCCCAACGACTACGTGCAGGCGGCCCGAGCGCTCGGCGCGCCTCCGGGCCGCATCATCACCTCGCACATCCTGCCTAACTCCCTCGCGTCCGTCATCGTGGTCTCCACCATCAATCTCGGGGCCTACATCTCGGTCGAGGCCACGTTGTCGTTCCTGGGGATCGGGCTGCAGCCACCAGCCATCTCGTGGGGCATCCAGATCTCGGAGGCCTCCGGCATCGGCTTGATCAGGGCCGCGCCGCACATGCTCATCTTCCCGAGCATCTTCTTGTCGGCGACCGTGTTGGCCTTCATCATGCTCGGCGACGTGGTCCGCGACGCTCTCGATCCGAAACTGCGATGAGGAGGACCTGCGGATGAGCACCACCTCGCGCGTGGAGACGATGACGTCGAGCAGCACCTGGGAGCCACAGGACGGAATGCTCTTGGAGGTCGACGAGCTCTTCGTCGAGTTCCGGACCCGCTACGGCGTGGCCAAGGCCATCAACGGTGTGAATCTCTCCCTCCGGCAGGGCGAGACGGTGGCCGTGCTGGGGGAGTCCGGCTCCGGCAAGTCCGTGACCGCGCAGGCGATCATGGGCATCCTCGACACCCCTCCGGGCTACATCACCGGCGGGGAGATCCGCTACTGCGGCACCGACATCCTGAAGATTTCCGAGGAGAGGCGTAGGGAGATCCGCGGCCCGGAGATCTCGATGATCTTCCAGGACGCCCTGAGTTCCTTGAACCCGGTCTTTCCGGTCGGCTGGCAGATCGCAGAGATGTTCCGCAAGCACCGCGGGATGAACAAGTCCGACTCCCTGGATCGAGCCGTCGGGCTGATGGAGCGGGTTCAGATCCCCGCCGCCAAGCAGCGGGTTAAGGCCTACCCGCACCAGTTCTCCGGCGGCATGCGGCAGCGGATCATGATCGCCATGGCCATCGCCTTGGACCCGGCGGTGCTGATCGCGGACGAGCCCACCACGGCCCTCGACGTCACGGTGCAGGCGCAGGTGATGAAGCTGCTCAAGGAGCTCCAGGACGAGCGGCAGATGGGCCTGATTCTGATCACCCACGATCTCGGCGTCGTGGCTGACGTCGCCGACCGGATCGCCGTGATGTACGCGGGCCGGATCGTCGAGCAGGGCGACATCTTCCCGCTGTACGCCAACCCGGCGCATCCGTACACCAAGGGACTGCTCGAGTCGATCCCGCGCTTGGACCAGAAGGGCCAGCAGCTGGCGGCTATCGGTGGTCTGCCGCCCAACCTGACCAAGATCCCGCCCGGTTGCCCCTTCAACCCGCGCTGCAAGTACTCCCAGGACGTCTGCGAGCACGACCCGCCGCCCCCGTTGCGGGAGGTGGCACACCACCGAATGGCGGCCTGCCACTTCTCCGAGCAGGTTATGGCGGGCGAGGCGGCCGTGACCCACGAGATCGATCCGCTGGCGGCGAGAGATGACTTCGACAATCCGGTCGAAGCTCGGCGCTCCCCGGAAGACTCGGGCGGGGCCGCGGCTACCGGTGGGGCCGGTGGTGGCACGGCCGATGGCGGCGACGGAGGGGGTGGCGAATGACCGGCGAGGTCATCCTGCAGGCGGAGAACCTGGTCAAGCACTACCCGATCAAGGCCGGCATTCTGCGTCGGACGGTCGGTCATGTGAAGGCGCTGGACGGGGTGTCGTTCGACCTGCACAGGGGCGAGACGCTCGGCATCGTCGGTGAGTCGGGTTGCGGCAAGTCGACGCTCGGCCGGATGTTGATGCGGCTGGAGGAGCCCACGGCGGGCAAGCTCACGTTCGACGGCGTGGACATGTACGCCCAAAAGGGCGCGCCGATGCGCAAGCTCCGGCGGGACATCCAGATCGTCTTCCAGGACCCATACACGTCGCTCAACCCCCGCATGACGGTCGGGGACATCATTGGTGAGCCGTACGAGATCCACTCCGACGTGCTGCCCAAGGGCGGGCGACGCCAGCGCGTGCAGGAACTGCTCGAACTGGTGGGCCTGAATCCTGAGCACATCAACCGGTACCCGCACCAGTTCTCCGGCGGCCAGCGGCAGCGGATCGGCATCGCCCGCGGGCTGGCCCTCAACCCCAAGGTGATCGTCTGCGACGAGCCGGTCTCTGCGCTGGACGTCTCGGTGCAGGCCCAGGTCGTCAACCTGCTGGGAGATCTCCAGAAGGAGTTCGGCCTCGCGTACGTCTTCATCGCCCACGACCTCTCCGTGGTGCGGCACATCTCCGACCGAGTCGGGGTGATGTACCTCGGCAAGATGGTCGAGCTGGGCGACGAGGACCAGATCTACGGGCGGCCGACCCATCCGTACACCCAAGCGCTGCTCTCCGCGGTGCCGGTGCCCGACCCGACGTTGCGGGACGCCCGCGACCAAATCGTGCTGACCGGCGACGTGCCGAGCCCGGCCAACCCACCGAGCGGCTGCCGCTTCCACACCCGCTGCTGGAAGGCACAGCAGATCTGCACCGACGAGGAGCCGCTGTTGGAGCCGCGCGACGACGGTCGGGGTGATCACCCCTCTGCCTGCCACTTCGCCGAGCCGAGGGTCGTGGTTTAGGGAGTAGCTCGAGCCGCGACGTATCCTTGTCGGCTGTGACTGAGGACATTCCTGAGGGGAACCGTCCGGCGGCCGGTCGTCGCCTGATGTTGGTGCATGCGCATCCCGACGACGAGTCCATCGGGAACGGCGCGACCATGGCGCGCTACGTCTCCGAGGGCGCGGAGGTCTGTCTGGTGACCTGCACCCTGGGCGAAGAGGGTGAGGTGCTGGTCGACGATCTTGGCCACCTGGCGGCGGAACACTCCGACGAGCTGGGCGACCACCGGCTCGGCGAGCTGAAGCTGGCCATGGAGCATCTCGGCGTCACCGACTTCGTCCGGCTCAGCGGCGACGGTCGCTACCGAGATTCCGGCATGGCGTGGGGCGAGAACCGTCAGGTCCTGCCGAGGGACGAGCTTCGGGCCGGCATCTTCTGGACCGCGGACCTCTTGCAGGCGGCCAACGACCTGGTGCCACTGATCCGCTCCCGCCGACCGCAGGTGCTGATCACCTACGACGAGTGGGGTGGCTACGGCCATCCCGACCACATCCAGGCGCATCGGGTCGCGATGTACGGCTGCCTGCTCGCGGCCGCGCCGCACTACCGGCCCGATCTCGGCGAATCCTGGAGCATTGCGAGGGTGCTCTGGAACACAATGAGTGCCTCCCGGATGCGGGCGGCGCTCAAAGCGCTCCGCGACGCCGGCGACACGAAGACCTGGGAGGGCTTCGACGCCGACGGGCAGCTGCCGCCCATGGTGGCCGAGGATTCCGACATCGACGTCGAAATCGACGGCACCGCCTGGGTGCGGCAGAAGCACGCGGCCATGCGCGCCCACGCCACCCAGATCACCGCTGACGGATTCTTTTTCGCCGCCGAACCGGTGCTGGGCGACCGTGCGTGGTCGCACGAGTACTACCGGCTCGCGGCCGGCGTGGCCTTCCCGGGCGAATCTCGCCCCGACCGTCGTTGGGCTGACGACCTGTTCGCGGGCTTGAGCTGACCGGTTTGCGGAACTCGTGATCGCCGAAGCAATCGATGACAGCGTCCCCGGATCGGCCGAGGCCCTCCGGCACGTCATGGGTCACTTCGCCAGCGGCGTGACGGTCGTGACTGCATTAGCTGGAGGGCAGAAGCACGCCATGACCGCCACCGCAATCTGCTCGGTATCGTTGGAGCCGCCGCTGATCCTGGTCTGCGTGGGTCACAGCAGTCGATTCCACGATGCGGTGTTGTCCTCCGGCAGCTGGGCCGTGTCCATCCTGACCAGCGGCCAGGAGCCGCTGGCCCGCCATTTCTCGCAGCGCGGACGCCCCTTGGCGACGCAGTTCGACGGCATCGCGCACTCCTCGGCGCCGAAATCCGGTGCGCCGGTGCTGACCGATTGCCTGGTGTGGCTGGACTGTCGAACCAGGGAGGCCTACGACGGCGGCGACCACACGATCCTGCTCGGTGAGCTGGTCGCCGCCGGCGAGCAAGCTGCGTTTGCGCCGCCGCTGACGTACTATCGGGGCTCCTACAGCGTGGGCCGAACACCACGCGACGTACTCGACCCAGGACAATCCTCGTGAGCATGCGTCCTCGCGCCACCACCGAGTGGAAACCCGGCCGCTCGGGCTTGGTGGCCTTGTTTGTCTCCGGGTTCGTGGTGTTGTTGGCCATCGCGGGCTATATCGTCGGCTATCTCTCAGCGGGGGACCGCCTGCCTCAGAACGCGGCCGTGGGCGGCGTCGCCATCGGCGGCCTCAGCGTGGCGGAGGCCGAGCGCAAGCTCGAGGCCGACCTCGGCCCGCGCGCTCGAGAACCGATTCCCATCCTGGTCAACGGAGAAGGGGCTACCGTCGACCCGCTTGCGGCGGGAATGGGTCTTGACCTGCCGGCCAGCATCGCGAACGCTGGCGGCGGGAAGAGCTTCGATCCCCGGCACCTCTGGACGGTGGTGACCGGTGGGGCAGCGGTCAACGTCGTCACGACGGTCGACGAACCCAAGCTGGCAGCGGCGATGGAGGTCTTCGCCGGCCAGGTCAACTCCTCCGGCCGGAATGCGACCCTGAGCTACCGCGAGGCGAAGGTAGCGCAGACCGCTGCGGTCGCGGGTGTCGAAGTCGACCAGGAGGAGACGGCTCGCAGACTTCGGGCCGGATTCTTGAACAGCGACGGACCGATCGAGGCGGTCGCGGCGGTCACCGAGCCAGAAATCAGCACCGCCGAGGTGGAGCAGGTGGTGAAGAAGTACGCCGCACCGGCCGTATCGGGGCCGGTCACTCTGCAGGCAAAGGGCTCCGGATCGTTCGAGCTGACACCGGCCATGATCGCCGAAGCGATCACCTTTGCGCCGCGGAACGGCACGCTCACTCCGGTGCTGGACCCGGACGCGCTCCACGCTGCCGCCGAGCCGGCGATGGAAGACGCCGACCTGAGCACACCGAAAGACGCCGAGATCGTCATCTCCGACGACAAGCCGTTCATCAAGCCTGGGGTCAATGGGGTCACGGTGTTGCCGGCCGATCTCGCCGCCGCCGTCGAGCCCGTCCTGGTCAAGAGCGGCAAGGCGCGAACCGCGACCGTGACCGCCACGAGCGAGGAGCCCGAGTTCAGCACCGAGGACGCGCAGGCGCTGGGCGTCAAAGAGGTCACCGGCAAGTTCACTACCCGGTTCCCCTACGCCGCGTACCGCAACCACAACATCGGTCGCGCCGCGGAGTTGATCAACAACACCCTGCTCAAACCCGGCAAGACGTTCTCCCTCAACAAGACGTTGGGGGAGCGGACGCGGAAGAACGGCTACGTGAAGGGCTACATCATCCGCGACGGACGGTTCGTGATGGAGCTCGGCGGCGGGGTCTCCCAGAGCGCCACCACCACCTTCAACGCCGCCTTCTTCGCCGGCCTCAAGGACGTGGAGCACCGGCCGCACGGCTTGTACATCAACCGGTATCCGGCCGGTCGCGAGGCGACCGTGTTCTGGCCGACAGTAGATCTGCGGTTCAAGAACGACACTGACTATGGGGTGCTGATCCAGGCTCGGATGGTCGAGGCCACGCCCGAGAAGGAGGGCAGGATCACGGTCTCGATGTGGTCGACGAAGACTTACGACAAGGTCGAATCCTCCGACCTGCGTCGATCCAACTTCAGCATCGGACCGGTCGTTCGGGACAACAGCTCCAACTGCGAGCCGCAGGAGCCTGTGCAGGGCTTCGACGTCGAGTATGAGCGTCTCTTCTACAAGGGCGACAAGGTCGTGAAGACCGAGGAGTTCTCCTGGAGCTACAAGCCCACCAGCCGGGTTATCTGCGAGTAACTCTCCAACGAACGCTACCGGTCACCCGATGTCGGCGGAGCCGCCAGATAGCCGCAACGGTGATGCGGTCGAAACCCCGCCGCTTCGTACGCCTGGACGGCTTCGGGGTCAGCGCTTGCCACCTGCAAGTAGACGTTTCGTGCTCCACGGCGGGCGGCCCAGTGCCCGAGCGCGTTCATGAGCTTGCGCGACCAGCCGCGCCGGCGTTGGTCAGCGCTGGTCCAGATCGAGGCCAGACCGAGCCAGCCCCGGTTGAGGTGGCCACGCGCGATGGCGAACACCCTCGCGTCGGCGCCCGCGCTGGCGAAAGCGCGCGGCGGGTGGCCGTCCAAGATCATCCTCAGCACGTCCGGATCAGCGTGATTGGGTCGGCTCTCGGCGTAGCCGCGCGTCCAGGACTCGTCCAGGTGCTCGCTGACCAGCACCAGCGGGTCGGGCAACATCTCGCCCAAGAAGTCGCCGAGCCGAGCCACCAGCACGTCGGTCGGGACGTAGGTCGGTTGCCAGCCGAGGGCTACGAGTCCCCGCTCCTCACTCGATCCACTGATCACCTGGGCCCACGGCGGGATGGCGTGCTCGGCCGCGTACTCTACGATGCGGGCGGCGGCCTCCGAATACGGCAGACCCGGATCGCCGACGGCGAGACACGAATTGCCGCGCCCGGTGAAACCGCCGGCGGCACGGAGGGTCCACTCACCCAGTGGCTCGTGCAGGGCGAGCCAGCCAGGAAGGGCGATCTGCTCCAGGTCGGCCGCCGACGTCCGGAGTGGATCCGGGCCCCCAGCGGCCGCCGGGGCCCGCCGGGCCGCGATGACGCTGCGGAGGGGGATCTGGTCGGTCGAGCCCTGGTGGCGGGATAGCAGGATCTCGTTGACGCTTAAGCTCGCGATCCAGCCGATCACATCCGTTGCCGATCCGTCGGCGAGTCGGCGGCGGATCACCCAGCGCTCGCCGACCCGGGCGTCGCCAAGTCGCGAGGGAAGAATTGGCTTTGATCGGTCCATGCTGTGAGGTGCCTCCGTGGGTCGGGTGCGCAGGCGCGATACTAGAAGAACCATTCGAAATCTCGAGGAGCAACTGCAGTGACGTACGTCATCGCTCAGCCGTGTGTGGACCTTAAAGACCTTGCCTGTGTCGAGGAATGCCCGGTCGACTGCATCTATGAGGGCAAGCGGATGCTCTACATCCATCCCGACGAATGCGTCGACTGCGGCGCCTGCGAACCCGTCTGCCCGGTGGAGGCCATCTTTTACGAGGACGACACGCCGGAGGAGTGGAAGGAGTACTACAACGCCAACGTGGACTTCTTCGATGACCTGGGCTCTCCTGGTGGCGCAGCCAAGCTGGGTGTGATCGATAAGGACCACCCACTGGTCGCGGCGCTGCCGCCCCAGGAACACGACGAGTAAGAAACGAGGGCGCGCCCTGAGCCGGTCGAAGTCGCGCGCCCTGAGCCTCTCGAAGACTTCCGGACCTCGCGCCGCCCTGAGCCTGTCGATGCCGCGCGCCCTGAGCCCGTCGAAGGGCCCCGTACCTCGTGCCCTGAGCTTGTCGAAGGGCCATCCGTGAGCGGGCTGGCCGACTCCCTTCCCGACTTCCCGTGGGACACGCTGCTGGCGGCTCGCAAGCGCGCCGAGGCTCATCCGGACGGGGTGGTGGACTTGTCGATCGGCACTCCGGTCGATCCCACCCCCTCCATCGCGACCTCGGCGCTCGCAGCGGCGGCCGACTCTCCCGGCTATCCCCAGACGGCGGGTACACCCGCCCTGCGTGACGCGCTGGCCGGATATCTCCGCGACCGGTGGGATGTCGCCGTCGCACCGGACGCGACGCTCCCCGTCATCGGCACCAAGGAACTGGTGGCCTGGCTGCCGAGTCTTCTCGGATTGGGTCCGGCCGACACGGTGGTCTACCCGGCCGCGGCCTATCCCACCTACTTGGTCGGGGCGCGGGTGGCCGGCTGCCGGACAGTCGCTGCGTCCGATCCTGCTCTGCTCGACGACCTGCGGCCGGCCCTCGTCTGGATCAACTCCCCGTCCAACCCGACCGGACAGATCCTGTCGGTCGACGCTGTGCGCCGCTGGGTCGGCTGGGCCCGCGCTCGCGGGTCGCTGCTTGCCTCCGATGAGTGCTACGGCGAATTCGGGTGGGAGGCCGAGCCGGTCTCGGTGTTGCATCCGTCGGTGTGCGGTGGTGACCACACCGGACTGCTCGCGGTGCTCTCGCTGTCCAAGCGGTCGAATCTGGCCGGCTACCGGGCCGGCTTCGTCGCCGGCGACCAAGATGTCGTCGCCGGTCTCCTCGCGGTCCGCAAGCATCTGGGCATGATCGTTCCCCGACCCGTTCAGGAGGCCATGCGGGCCCTGCTCGCCGACCCGGCTCACGTGCACGAGCAGCGCAATCGCTACCTTTCCCGGCGTACGGTGCTCCGCCCCGGTCTGGAGGCGGTCGGATTTCGGATCGAGCATTCCGAAGGCGGGCTCTACCTGTGGGCCACCCGCGACGAGCCCGGGCGGGACTCGGTCGATTTCCTGGCTGAGCGGGGCATCCTCGTCGCCCCGGGCGACTTCTACGGCGAGGCCGCCTCGAGCTACATCAGGGCGGCACTCACCGCCACCGACGAACGGATCACGGCCGCCACCGAACGCCTGCTCGCTAGCGTTTGACGCAAGATCGGCACCCCTTAGACGGGCTCAGGGCGCGAGGTGGTTGGCCCTTCGACAGGCTCAGGGTGCGGGTGCGAACGGCTTGTTGCAGCGACGGTGCTTTTCGAGCGGCACGAAGGTGGTCTGGCCCTTCGATAGGCTCAGCGGAGGGTGATCTTGACCTGGTCCTTGGCGACGGCATCGTCGGCGACGCCCCACTCGGAAAGGGTGACGTCGTCGATGTCGAGCACACGGTCGCCGACCAGCACCTGTTGGGTCCCGTAGCGACCGGAGTTCGCCACCGCGAAGGTCGCGAACGCCCACGCCTCCTTGGCCGAATCAGCGGTGATCAGCAACGTCTTTCCGGTCGTCTCTATCTCAGCCCGGCCCAGCGTCTTGATCAATGCGGCACGCAGCGCCGCGGCGTCGCCCGGGTTGCCTGCCCGTTCGAGGCAGGTGAGAGCGGCGGGTGAGTTGCCGGTGAAGACACTGGCCAGCACCCGCGCATCTGCCTCATGGTCGCGGTAGGCGTCCGGAAAACCACTCCGCTGGACGCGCTGCGCCATTTCGGTGATGTCGCCGCGGCGCCAGCCGTCGATCTTGACAAGGGCGTCGTAGAACTTGTTCGTCGAGTAGTAGGGGTCCATGATCTGCTCCTCGGTGCCCCAACCCTGTGAGGGACGCTGCTGGAACAGCCCAACCGAGTCTCGGTCGCCGTAGTCGAGGTTGCGGATGTCTGTCTCCTGATAGACAGTGGCCATCGCGATTGTGGCGGCGCGGGCCGGCAGCCCACGACGGACCGAGACCCCGACGATGATCGAGGTGTAGTGCGCCTGGTCGAGGTCCAGCACCACCGACCGGTTGTCCACGGTGGCGACACAGCGCTGCTGCCCAGGCAGCGGCGCGGCCGCCCCCTGCTGCCGCAACCACGTGACCGCGCCGACGACTGCCGCGACGAGAAGCCCGAAGGCGATGATCAGCCCTCCGATCGAACGGCTCGTGGAGGACACGCTCAGTTGTTGTGCAGGGCGGCGTTGAGTTCCACCGTCTTGCCCTGCCGGCGACGGACCTCGATGGCTCCGCTCACCGAATTGCGGATGAACAGCAGCCCGTTCTGGCCCGACAACTCGAGCGCCTTCACCACCTGGCCGCCGGGCAGGCTCACCTTGGTGGACGCCGTCACGTAGAGACCGGCCTCCACGACGCAGTCGTCGCCCAGCGCGATCCCGATGCCGGCGTTGGCGCCGAGGAGGCAGCGTTCGCCGACGCTGATCATCTGGTTCCCGCCCCCGGACAGCGTGCCCATGATCGAGGCGCCGCCGCCGATGTCGGAGTCAGCGCCCACGACGACCCCGGCGGAGATCCGGCCCTCGACCATCGAGGTCCCGAGCGTTCCCGCGTTGTAGTTGACGAAGCCCTCGTGCATCACCGTGGTGCCCGCCGCGAGGTGGGCACCCAGCCGGACTCGGTCAGCGTCGGCGATGCGGACGCCGGTGGGGACCACGTAGTCCACCATCCGGGGAAACTTGTCGACCCCGTACACCGCGAGCGGTCCTCGCGCCCGCAGTCCGATCCGTACGGCTTCGAATCCGGCGACCGCACAGGGTCCGGCAGAGGTCCACACCACGTTCGGCAACACCCCGAAGATGCCGTCCAGGTTGATGCTTCGCGGCGCCACCAGCCGGTGGCTCAGCAGATGCAGCCGCAGGTACGCATCGGCGGTGTCGGCCGGTGCCGCGTCGAGGTCGATCAGCGAGCGGACCAGCTGCGCACGCACACCCCGGACGGAATCCTCCGTCTCGACCGCGGCCAACTCCGGAGGGGGATCGGTCGCGTCGCCGGCACCCAGCTGCGGGTACGGGAAGTACGCGTCGAGGGCACCGCTGGCGTGGATGGTCGCGATTCCCCAACCCCACGCTGCCCGGGCCTCACTCATGGCGCCACCTTAACGGCTGGTCGGTAACGAGCCGGTCCATGAAGTCAGTCTTTGGGTTGCGCACCCAGCCGAACTTTGATAGAACAATAGGACAAGTAGCCCACTTCCGAGAGGCTCCGCATGGCCGTCGTCGACACCGAACTGGACCTACCGGCACTCGCGCGCCGGGCGCGGTGGGAGGTGATCAAGACGGTCACCCACAACAAGGCCGGGCACATCGGCGGACCACTGTCCATGATGGATCTCCTGGTCAGTCTGTACTTCAAGGAGCTCCGAGTGCGCCCCGACGAGCCCGACTGGCCCGATCGGGACCGCTTCGTCCTGTCCAAGGGCCACGCCGCCATCGGTCTGTACGCCGTCCTCGCGCTGCGCGGCTTCCTGAGCACCGACGAGCTGGCCACCTTCGACAAGGGTGACTCGCGGCTGCAGGGGCATCCCGACGTAACCCGCCTCCCGGGTCTGGACGCCTCCACCGGCTCGCTGGGGCAGGGTCTCTCGGCCGGCCTCGGCATGGCGCTGGGCGCTCGGCTGGGCGGGAAGGACTTCCACACCTGGGTTCTCCTCGGCGACGGCGAGATCCAGGAGGGCATGGTTTGGGAGGCGGTGCAGGTCGCGGCGCGGTACAAGCTCACCAACCTGACCGCGATCGTCGACCGCAACGGACTGCAGCAGTTCGGGCTGCCCTCGACGACCGAGACCACGATCACCGACCGCGGCGATCGCCGCGACCCCTGGTTCGGCGTCGATCTGTCCGCGGTGTTCCAGGCGTTCGGCTGGCGCGTGATCGAGATCAACGGCCACGATTACGACCAGATCGCCAACGCCTACCAGTTGGCCCGGCTCGGTGACCCGCACGGCCGACCGACGGTCCTGCTCGCCCACACGGTCAAGGGCAAGGGACTCTCGCTCGCCGAAGGCGTACACACCTGGCACAGCATCGTTCCGACCGAGGAGGACTTCGAGCTCGCCCGCCGGGAGCTGGAGCCGGAGGAGCGCGAACTACTGGATTCCTACGCGGGAAACGGAGCTGCGAAGTGAATGCTGCGTCATTCAAAGCGATGCGCGACGTCTGGGGCGAAAAGCTCGTCCAGCTCGGCAACGACGACCCCCGTACGGTGGTGCTCGACGGCGATCTGGCCAACTCGACGAAGGCGGACAAGTTCGCCAAGGCCCACCCGGACCGGTTCTTCCAGATGGGCATCGCCGAGCAGAACCTCGTCGGCGCCGCGGCCGGGCTGGCCTCGGTCGGCTACGTGCCGTGGACCTCGTCCTTCACCGTGTTCTTCACCCACCGCGCGCTCGACCCGATCCGGATGCTGGTCGCGCAGAGCCACGCGAACGTCAAGATCGTGGCGTCCTACTCCGGTTTGCTGATCGGCGCGGTCGGCAAGACGCACCTTGACATCCAGGACGTGGCAATCATGCGCGCCATGCCGGACATGGTCGTGCTGGCACCCGCCGACGAGACCGAACTGCTGTCGATGATGGACTGGGCGGCCGCCTACGACGGTCCCGTTTACCTGCGGCTCGTGCGCGACGCGGTGCCGGACGTCTTCGGCGCGGACTACGCGTTCGTACCGGGGGCCGTGCACCGGCTCCGTGAGGGCGGCGACGTCACCCTCATCTCGACGGGAGCGCAGATCACTCGCGTCCTCCAGGCCGCCGATCTGCTCGCGGAAGACGGCACCCGGGCGTCGGTGATCCACGCGCCCTCGATCAAGCCGCTCGACGAAGCGGCGCTCACCGCCGCCGTCGGTGACGCCCCGCTCGTCGTGACCATCGAGGAGCACTCGGTCCACGGGGGGCTCGGCAGTCTCGTCGCCGAGGTGCTCACTGCGGCCGGCACCAGCCCCCGGATCGACCGGATCGGCCTGGACGACGTCTGGGGCGAATCGGCGGACAACGACTTCCTCTTGGAGAAGCACGGACTGTCCGCGGCTCGGATCGCAGACCGGGTGTCGAGTCTGCTGCCGGCCCGGACGTCATGAGCGCTCGTACGTACCGGATCGATGTGATCGCGGGCGACGGCATCGGCCAGGAGGTCATGCCGGCGGCGATCCGCTGCGTCGACGCGATCGCCGCGTCGCGCGACTTCACGGTGACCTGGCGGCATCGCGACTGGGGGTCCGATCACTATCGGGCGCACGGCCGGATGATGCCGACGGACGGGATCGAGCAGCTGGCCGACGGCGACGCGATCCTGCTTGGCGCGGTCGGGGCGCCCGACATCCCCGACGACGTGACGCTCTGGGGACTGCTTATCCCCATCCGCCGGGAGTTTCTGCAGTACGTCAACCTCCGCCCGGTGCGGATCCTGCCCGGCGTCTCCTCACCGCTCCGCGACGCCGACGGACTCGACATGCTGATCGTGCGCGAGAACGTCGAGGGCGAGTACTCCGAGGTCGGCGGCCGGCTCTACCGCGGTCGGCCCGAGGAGATGGCGGTGCAGGAGGCGGTGTTCACGCGTACGGGCGTGACCCGCGTCGCTGAGTACGCCGTGGCCCAGGCACGTACCCGGCGCGGCCTGGTGACCTCGGCCACCAAGTCGAACGGCATCATTCACACGATGCCCTTCTGGGACGAGGTGGTGGCCGAGGTCGTCGGCCGGGCCGGCGACGTCACCCTGGACAAGATGCTGGTCGACGCGCTGGCGGCCCGGGTCGTGCTCAAACCGCTCAGCCTGGACGTCATCGTGGCCTCCAACCTCTTCGGGGACATCCTCTCCGACCTAGCGGCCGCGGCCGCCGGCTCGATCGGGGTCGCCCCGAGCGGCAACATCAACCCGCCCAAGGACCATCCCTCGATGTTCGAACCGGTGCACGGATCGGCGCCCGACATCGCCGGCCAGGGCATAGCCAATCCGGTCGGCCAGATGTGGGCGGCGGCCATGATGCTGGAGCACCTGGGTCAGGCCGAAGCGGGAGCGAGCCTGATCGCCGCTTTCGAGGCGGCGCTGGCCGACGGGGTACGGACCGCTGACCTCGGCGGCACCGCCGGCACCGACGAATTCACCGAGGCCACCTTGGCCCAGCTGTCTGTAGGAGCAACAGATGCCTGATCAACCGCGTGATCAGAATCTTTTCATCGACGGCCGGTGGGTGGCCGGTGTCGACACCTTCGAGGTGCACGATCCGTACGACGGGACCCTGGTCGGCACCGTGGCCGTCGCGAGTCCGGACCAGGCCGCGGAGGCCGTCACGGCAGCCAAGTCGGCGATGCACACCCCTTGGCCGGCCGCGGCCCGTGCCGACGTGTTGTTGAAGACCTCCCAGCTGATCGCCGAGCGGTCGGCTGACTTCGCCGAGCTGCTGCGGGCCGAGGCCGGCAAGCCGATCTCCGCGGCCCTGGTCGAGGTCTCCCGCGCCGTGGGCACGCTACGGATCGCCTCCGAGGAGGCCCGGCGCCTTCCGTCGGAGACTGTGCAGTTCGACGAGGTGGCCCCGGGGGTGGTGCCGTTCGGATTCACCTACCCGCAGCCGTTCGGAGTGGTCGCCGCGATCACGCCGTTCAACTTCCCGCTCAATCTGGTCTTGCACAAGGTCGCCCCCGCGTTGGCCGCGGGTTGCGCAGTGGTCCTCAAGCCGTCGGAGCGGACGCCGCTCTCCGCCGGACTGCTGGCCGAGACGCTCGCCGAGGCCGGCCTGCCGGCGGGTTGGCTGAACATCGTGACCGGCCGACCGGCCGAGATCGTGCCGGCCTGGAACGACCATCCGGACGTTGCCGTGATCACCTTCACCGGCTCGGCCGAGGTGGGCTGGAAGCTCAAGAGCGCGTCCCCCCGGAAGCGGCACGTGCTCGAACTCGGTTCCAACACGGCCATGGTCGTGGCGGCCGACGCCGATCTCGAGCGCGCGGTCAACGCCGTGGTCACCGGCGGCTACACGTTCAGCGGACAGGCCTGCGTTTCGGTCCAGCGGGTGTACGTCGAGGAGCCGGTCGCCGAGGAGTTCACCAAGCTGCTGGCTGCGGCCGTGGAGGAGCTCCAGATCGGAGACACCAAGGACCCGGCCACCGTCGTCGGTCCGGTGATCAGCGAGCAGGCCCGGGATCGGTTGGAGGCCTGGATCGGCGAAGCGGTCGAGGGAGGCGCAAAGATCGCGACCGGCGGCACGCTGGAGGGCAGCTGCCTGCGGCCGACCGTGCTGGCCGACGTACCCGCATCCGCCCGAGTGGTGTCGGAGGAGGTCTTCGGACCCGTCGCCTCCATCCGCACGGTCAAGTCGGTGGCCGAGGGGATCGAGGAGGTGAACTCGGCCCGCTACGGGCTGAACACCGCGATCTTCACCTCCGACCTGGCGTCCGCGCTGACGTTCGCCCGCGAGGCCGAGGCCGGCAGCGTGCTGGTCAACATCACCCCGTCGTTCCGGGCCGACCATATGCCGTACGGGGGCGTCAAGGACAGCGGGCAGGGCCGGGAAGGCGTCAAATACGCCATCGCCGAGCTCCTTGATCAACGTCTCGTGGTGCTCTCACCCTGATCTCGAGGTTGGGGAAGTTGGATGACATTGCCCGCCGCCGCCGACAGCGGCGTGGGCACGATCCGCGGCGAGAGGAACGGGGCGACCAGCACGACGCGTTCCAGGTCCGGACGGCGGGTCCCCAGCCATAGGGCCATCGTCGCGCCCCCGGAGAGTCCGCCCACGATCACGGCGACCGGGAGACGCCGGTCCCGCGGCGGCAGGTCGATCAGTACGCATTCGGGCCACAGCGGCCGTCGGCTCGATCGTCGGTGATCAACTGGGCGTACGCGGCCTCGGCCTCCGTACGGGACAGGGGCACCGGTCGGTTCTCGGGTCGGGGCGCGGGGACCAGCACCAAGATCAGCACCAGCACGGCCAGCGCCGACACCAGCGTGAGGACGACGATACCGATGCGGCGTCGAATGCGACGAGTGCGCAACGGGGAGGCTCCGTCGCTCATCTGTTCACTGTAGGCGCGCTGGCGGGCGGTTCCGGCCCGATAGGGTTCCGGTCATGCCCGAGCCGCTCCCCGTCGACGGTGATGTCGTCGAGCTTCTCCGCCAGTTGATCGACATCGAATCGGTCAGCGGGGACGAGCAGGAGATCGCCGACCGGGTGGAGACCTCGCTGGCGCCGTACGACCACCTGAAGATCATCCGCGACGGCAACGTGATCATCGCGCGCACGGCTCTCGATCGCCCGGAGCGGGTGGTGATCGCGGGCCATCTGGACACCGTGCCGATCGCCCGGAACCTGCCCGGCTGGGTCACCGGCGAGGCTGAGGAGTTGATCATCTGGGGTCGCGGCGCGTGCGACATGAAGGCCGGGGTGGCCGTGCAGCTGTCGGTGGCGGCCGCGAGAGCCGAGCCGAGCCGTGACGTCACCTGGGTGTTCTACGACCAGGAGGAAGTGGCGGCCGACCTGAACGGGCTGGGGCGGATCGCCCGGGACCGTCCGGAGCTGCTCTCCGGGGACTTCGCCGTGTTGTGCGAACCCACCAACGCCCAGATCGAGGGCGGCTGCCAGGGCACGATGCGGGTGGAGGTCGACCTCAATGGCAAGGCCGCCCACTCGGCCCGGGCCTGGATGGGGCACAACGCGATTCACGACGCCGGTCCGCTGCTGCGGATCCTTGCCGATCACCGGCCGCTCGAGGTCGAGGTGGACGGATTGGTGTACCGCGAAGGTTTGAACGTGGTCAAGATCAACGGCGGAATTGCCGGCAACATCATCCCGGACCAGTGCCACCTGGAGATCAACTACCGGTTCGCGCCGGACAAGGACGCGGCCGCAGCCGAGGCGTACGTCGCGGGAGTCCTGGACGGCTTCGAGCTGGCCGTCACCGATGTCGCGGTCGGCGCCCGACCCGGTCTCGATCATCCCGCCGCCGCAGAATTCGTCGCCGCGGTCGGGGGCAAGGCCAGCGCGAAGTTCGGCTGGACCGACGTCGCCCGGTTCTCGGAGATGGGCATACCGGCGGTGAACTTCGGCCCCGGCAACCCCAGCAAGGCCCACGCGGACGACGAACACTGCCCGGCCACCGACGTCTACGCCTGCCGCGACGGCCTCCTTCGCTGGCTCTCCTGAGGTGTTGGCATCCAGGTCGTAGGGTCGAGCAGTGGCTAGCAATACGTGGGGGAGCAAACCGATGGCCCGGACGACTCAGGGGCCGGTGGTACGCAGCGAGGACCAGACTCCCGACACGACCACCGATCAGCGGCTGCTCGACAGCCGCGGGCCGAGCGACTGGGTGCACACCGACCCCTGGCGCGTACTGCGGATCCAGACGGAGTTCGTGGAGGGCTTCGGCACGCTCGCCGAGTTGGGGCCCGCGGTCAGTGTCTTCGGGTCGGCCCGCGCCAAGCCCGATCAGCCCTACTACGCCATCGGGGAGCAGCTGGGCCGCGAGCTGGCGCGGGCCGGGCTGTCCGTGATCACCGGCGGCGGTCCCGGCCTGATGGAAGCCGCGAACAAGGGGGCCTTCGAGGCCGGCGGGGTCTCGGTCGGACTGGGCATCGAGCTGCCGTTCGAGCAGGGCATCAATCCGTACGTGAGCTTGGGGATCAACTTCCGCTACTTCTTTGCCCGCAAGACGATGTTCGTCAAGTACGCCCAGGGCTTCGTTGTGATGCCCGGCGGTTTCGGTACCTTCGACGAGGTCTTCGAAGCCCTCACCCTGGTCCAGACCAAGAAGGTGACCTACTTTCCGGTGGTGCTGTTCGGAAGCGCCTACTGGCAGGGAATGCTGGACTGGATGGCCGACACGGTGCTCGGGGAAGGGTGCATTTCCGCCTCCGACCTCGAGTTGATCAAGATCACCGACGACGTCGACGAGGCGGTCGCGATCATGCTGGAGGGACGCCCCCGCCCGGCCGAGGGCAAACGGCCGGAGTGATCGCCCTGTCAGGCTGCGTGGCACCATCGTGGACGTGGAGTGGTTCATTGCCGTGCTCGTCGTGGCCGCCCTCGGGGTGGCCGCGGTCGTGGCGGCCGGCGGTCTGGGGCAGATGAACGCCGAGCCGATCCGGGACGTCTACCGTCAGGATCTGCCGACGGATCGACCGCTGCTGGCCGCAGATGTCGAGGCGGTCCAGTTCGCGGTCACCTTTCGGGGCTACGCCATGGCGCAGGTCGACGATCTGCTGGAACGGTTGGGGCGTGAGATCGCCTACCGTGACCATCTCATCGAGGAGTTGAGCCGACCCGTCCAACCGCCTGTCCAACCCACCGAGCCGCCGCTCACGGACCGATGAGCTCTGTGTTATCCGGCTCGCGCACGCTCCGCGCCTCAGGACTCGGTCTTCCTCTCTCACTCGCAGACGGAAAAGCGTGTCTGCTCCTTCGCTCGTCCAGACCGAGCCGGCGCTGCGCTAACGACGCTCGCCGGGGGGGCCGCACTCCCGAGAAGCTCCGCCCATGACCGTGCGACTGCAGGTCAACGGTCACGCCGCGGCGCCGGTGAGCATGGTCTGGTCGGAGCTGATCGACTGGGAGGGCCAGCGGCACTGGATTCCCTTCACCACCGTACGAGTGACGACCCAGCATCGAGTCGGCCTCGGCGTCCGCGCCGAGGCGTTGTCCGGCTTCTGGCTGGGCCGGGTACCGCTCGGCCTCCTCGACCGCTTCGTGGTCACGGGCTGGACGCCGCCTCGTCCCGACACCGCCGACGCCGCCGAGCTGGAGATCCTGCACCTCGGCCCCTACTTCACCGGACCCGGTGTCTTCCGGCTCGAGCCCGGCGGCAGTCCGAACGACGCGGCAGCCACGAAGATCATCTGCACCGAGGTCTTCGATCTGCCGGGCGGGCGGCTCTCCGAGTCGGTGGCCCGGCTCGCGCTGCCCGTAATGCGATTCGGCTTCCGGAAGAGCCTGGCCAAGCTCGCCGCTCTCTGCACCACCCGAGTCTCGTGACCGAGGTCTTGGTCGGCGCCGACGGACGCGCCCGCTGCCCGTGGGCGATGTCCGCCCCGGAATACATCTCCTACCACGACGAGGAATGGGGACGCCCGGTCCGTACGGTCGAGGGCCTGTATGAGCGCCTCACCCTGGAAGCCTTCCAGTCCGGGCTCAGCTGGCTGACCATCCTGCGCAAGCGGGAGAACTTCCGTCGCGCCTTCGACCGGTTCGATCCCGCGGTCGTCGCCGCGTACGGCCCGGCCGACGTGGCGCGCTTGTTGGGCGATGCCGGCATCATCCGCAACCGGAGCAAGATCGACGCGGCGATCCAGAACGCCGCCGTGGTGGCGGGGCTCGGCTCGGACTTCGTAGCGATCTGCGCGCGCTACGAGCAGCCTGATCGCCCCCGTCCCGCCACCCTGGCCGACGTGCCGGCCTCGACCCCGGAGTCGATCGCGCTGGCCCGAGAGCTCAAGAACCAGGGCATCCGCTTCGTCGGTCCCACCACCGCGTACGCGCTCATGCAGGCGGTCGGACTCGTCGATGACCATCTCCGGGACTGCCAGACAGCCCCGTGACCGACCCGAGTTTCCAGATGCACCCTTACGTCGCCAGATGCACCCCCACGTGAGGGTGCAACTAGCGACGTAAGGGTGCACCTGGGGTCAGGTTCCGGTGAAGGCGGCCGGGCGTTTGGACAGGAACGACTCGACTGCTTGGCGATGATCTTGTGAGGACCCGGTCTGTTGCATCAGCTCCGCCTCGAGCGCCAACGCTTCCGACAGCGGACGCCCCGCCGAGAAGGCCACCGTTTGCCGGATCGCGGCGTAAGCGAGGGTCGGTCCCGAGGCCAGCGCGCGTGCCACCGTGGTCACCCGTCCTCCGAATTCCTCACGCGTAACAACTTCGGTGGCCAGTCCGAGCTCGAGGGCCTCTGCCGCCCGTACGGTGCGAGGCCGGAACAGCAGGTCGATCGCGCGCGTCGGTCCCACCAGCCGGGGCAGCGTCCAGGAACTCCCGGTGTCGCAGGACAGGCCGACCCCGGTGAACGCCAAGTTGAAGCCGGCGTCCTCGCTCACCAAACGCAGGTCGGCCAGGAAAGCGATCGAGGCACCGGCGCCGGCGGCAACGCCGTTGACCGCGGCAATCACCGGCTTGGCCATTTCCTGCAGCGTTGTGGCGATCGGGTTGTAGTGCTCGGGCACCGTTGACCAGATCTCCTCGACGTCCTCGCTGGCCAACAGGTCGGCGTGTTCGCGGAGGTCCTGCCCGACGCAGAAGGCGCGGCCGGATCCGGTCAGGACGATGCAGCGGACCCGGGGATCGGCACCCGCCTTCCGCAATGCATCGAGCAGCGCGACCTTGGTGTTCACGTCGAGGGCGTTCATGGCTTCAGGACGATTGAGCGTCAGCGTGGCTACGCCGTCGGCAACAGCGCTGAGGACCGGCGATTCACTCATGCCTGGCGACTGTAGTGCCCCGACCCGAATGGCTGGTCAGGGCGCCAATACGGAATACTTTCCTCTGCACCAACAACGCGACGAGAGATGAGGGGCGCACGATGGCTGCAATGAAGCCGCGTACCGGTGACGGACCGATGGAGGTCACCAAGGAGGGGCGCGGAATCGTCATGCGAGTGCCGCTGGAGGGCGGTGGCCGTCTCGTCGTTGAGCTCAACGCCGATGAGGCCGCCGAGCTCGCCGGCGCCCTGCAGGAGGTCGTCGGCTGAACGCGATCCGGCCCGTCTCGACCGGCCCCACCGCCTTGGCGGGTGGGGCCTTCATATTGTCCGGCTCGCGCACGCTCCGCGCCTCAAGACTCGGTCTTCCTCCCACGCTCGCAGACGGAAAAGCGTGTCTGCTCCCTCGGTCGTCCAGACCGAGCCGGCGCTCCGCTAACGACGCTCGCCGGGGTGAGCGTCTGCTCCCTGCAGCGTTTCGCACATGACCGATCAGCGCGCCGCCTCTCATCCCGCCTGTCAAGCGGTCGACGCGATCCTGGCGGCCGCCGGACTGCCCGGCCGCGTACGGATCCTGCCGCTGCCAGCCCCGACCGCTCAGGCCGCCGCCGACCAGGTCGGCTGTCCGGTCGGGGCCATCGCCAACTCGCTGATCTTCACCACGGCGGACGGCTCGCCCCTGTTGGTCATGACCAGTGGCGCCCACCGAGTCGACACCGACCGGCTCGGTGCCGAGCTGGGCACCACGATCACGCGGGCCACCGCAGCCTTCGTCCGCGAGCACACCTCCCAGCCCATCGGCGGCGTCGCTCCCGTGGGTCACCCCAAACCGATCCGCACGGTCGTCGACATCGATCTCGCGCAATTCGACGAGCTCTGGGCTGCCGGCGGCATCCCACACGCCGTCTTCCCGCTCACCTATTCCGACCTCGTCTTGGTGACCAACGGCGCGGAGCTACGGGTCGCCTGACAGGAGCCGTTGCACCTCCGCGTCGCTGACCTGCCGGAAGTCCTCGTACGCCTGACCGACCGCGACGAACGGCTCGGGGGTGCGCGGACAGATCACCCGGGCGTGCGAGGAGAGCAGGGCGACCGCCTGGCGGGCGGCGACCGGCACGGCCACGGTGATGCTCGCGGGTTCCGTGGTCGCGACGACCTGGACGGCAGCCAGCATGGTGGCGCCGGTGGCCAGTCCGTCGTCGACGATGATCACGTGTTGATTGCGGAGTTCCGGCGTCGCTCCGAAGCGTGCGACCCTCATCCCCAGTTCGGAGACCTCCCGATCGCGGATCCTGCCGAACGTCTCGTCGTCCACTCCGAGCTGCCGCACGAGCGAGGTGTTGCAGAAGAGCTCCACGCGATCGCCAATGGCAGCGACGGCGCCCATGGCCAGCTCGGGGCGACCGGGGGCGCCGAGCTTGCGCACCGCGAGGACGGCCAACGGCAGCTGCCAGCGCACGGCGATCGGTGCCGCCACCGGCACCCCGCCGCGTGGGAGGCCAAGCACGACGGCCGGGCCGGCTAAGCGCTCGAGGTGGCGCTCGAGCTGTCCGGCCAACTCCTGTCCGGCATGATCACGATCGCGATAGCGGTCGCTACTTCGCGCGCGCCACCTCATTCAGGGCCCCGACCGCCGGTCAGCTCCCGTGCGCACGGATCGCCTGCCGGTAGACCTCAACGGTCTCCGCGGCGATCTTGGACCAGCTGAACTCCTCGATGCAGCGGCGCCGCCCGGCCTGGCCGAAGGTGGTCGCCTTGCGCGGGTCCCGGGTGAGTTCATTGATCTTGTCGGCCAGGCCACGCTCGAACTCGGCGATCGCCAAGGGATCATCTGCCTGCGCCGGGTCGTAGGGCACCAGGTAGCCGGTCTGACCGTCGACGACGACCTCGGGAATGCCGCCGACGGCCGAGGCGACCACCGCCGTCTCGCAGGCCATGGCCTCCAGGTTCACGATGCCGAGCGGCTCGTACACCGAGGGGCACGCGAACACCGTCGCGTGCGACAGCACCTGGCGCACCTGGGCGCGGGGGAGCATCTGTTCGATCCAGAGCACGTTGCCGCGTGAGTCCCGCACTCGGGAAAACGCGTCGCCGATCTGCTGAGCGATCTCCGGCGTGTCCGGCGCACCGGCCAGGAGCACGAGCTGGGTGTCCGGATCGAGGTGGTCGGCCGCGCGCACGAGGTGGATGAGGCCCTTCTGCCGCGTGATCCGGCCAACGAAGACCACCGAGGGCCGGTCGAGATCCATCCCGAGCTGGGTCACGACATCGGTGCCCAGGTCGGGCGCGAACTCGTCGGGATCGATGCCGTTCTTGACCACGTGCATCTTGGCCGGGTCCAGGCTGGGATAGGACTCGAGGATGTCGCCCTTCATCCCGGCGCTGACCGCGACCACCGCGTCCGCTCCCTCGAAGGACATCCGCTCGGCCCACGACGACAGCCGGTAGCCACCGCCGAGCTGCTCGGCCTTCCACGGGCGGTGCGGCTCCAGCGAGTGTGCGGTGACGACGTGCGGAATGTCTTGCAGCAGGCCGGTGAGGTGGCCGGCCAAGTTGGCGTACCAGGTGTGGGAGTGCACCAGGTCCACCGCCGGCGCGGCCGCCGTCATGGCCAAATCGGCGCCGAAGACACGCAGGGCTGCGTTCGCTCCGGATGGGTAGTTCTCCAGATGTGCGGTCGCACCCTCGCGGGGCTCGCCCATGCACTGCACGTCGACGTCGATCAACGCCTCCAACTGGGGAACGAGTTGGGACACGTGAACACCGGCGCCGCCGTAGATCGAGGGCGGGTACTCCCGGGTGAAGAGACTGATCCGGAGCCGGTCACCGATGGCGGGCATGACACGCATCGTTGCAGATCGGCAACTGGCCCGGGAAGCGGCTCGGTGTTCACTCCGCGGCCACGCCTGCTTCACGATTCGGCGACGGAGGGGGCCCTTGTCGGCTCCTACCTGGACACCCTAGGTTTTCGACCATGGCGACCCCTCGAGTCCTGTCCATTGTGCTGGCTGGCGGCGAAGGCAAGCGGTTGATGCCGCTGACCATGGACCGCGCCAAGCCGGCGGTTCCCTTCGGTGGCACGTACCGCTTGATCGACTACGTCCTGTCCAACCTCACCAACGCGAACATGCGGCAGATCGCGGTGCTGACGCAGTACAAGTCGCACTCCCTCGACCGGCACATCTCCCTGACCTGGCGCATGTCGACCCTGCTCGGCAACTACGTCACCCCGGTGCCCGCCCAGCAGCGGCTCGGGCCTCGCTGGTACCAGGGCAGCGCCGACGCCATCTTCCAGTCGATGAACCTGATCAACGACGAGAACCCTGACTATGTGGTCGTCTTCGGGGCCGACAACATCTACCGGATGGACGTCTCGCAGATGATGGACGCCCACATCGACGGAGGACTGTCGTGCACGGTCGCGGGAATCCGGGTGCCGCGCAGTCAGGCGACCGCTTTCGGCGTGATTGACGCGGCGGCCGACAACAAGATCAAGGACTTCTTGGAGAAGCCGGCCGAGCCCCCCGGTCTGCCGGACGATCCGGAGGCTTCGTTCGCGTCGATGGGCAACTACATCTTCACCGCGGACGCGCTGATCGAGGCGCTGACCGCCGACGCGGAGAACATGGACTCCCGGCACGACATGGGCGGTGACATCATCCCCGCCTTCGTTGGCAAGGGCGATGCCCAGGTCTATGACTTTACGAAGAACGTCGTGCCGGGTACAGCCGAGCGGGACAAGGCCTACTGGCGTGACGTCGGGACCATCGACGCCTACCACGAGGCGCACATGGATCTGGTCTCGATTGACCCGGTGTTCAACCTCTACAACCTGGACTGGCCCATCTGGACCTACCCGGTGCAGGCTCCGGGCGCCAAGTTCACGTTGGACGGGACGGCCACCGACTCGATCGTGAGCCCGGGGTGCATCATCTCCGGCGGCATCATCGACGATTCGGTGCTCGCCCCGAACGTCCGCGTGCAGCAAAAGGCCCGGATCAACCAGTCAGTGTTGTTGACCGGCGTGAAGGTTGGTGTCGGCGCCCGCATCGAACGGGCGATCTTGGACAAGAACGTCGTGGTGCCCGACGGTGCGGAGGTGGGCGTCGATCACGAGGCCGACCGCGCGCGCGATTACACCGTCTCCGAGGGCGGCATCACGGTGGTGGGCAAGGGCGTGGTCGTCGAGAAGGCCTGATCACACGGTCGACGGCGAAACGACTCCTCAATTCTTGACGGCGGCGAGAAGTCCGTCGCCGACCGGCAGCAGCGCCGGCACCAGGTCCTCGTTCTCCCTGACGAGCGCCAGGGCCTCGCGGATGGCGACGGTCTCGTCGTCGCTGTTCTGAGCGTCCGCGACCCGGTCGCTCCACAGGGCGTTGTCGATCACCAGGACGCCCCCGTGCCGGAGCAGGCGTACACCCTGCTCCACGTACGACGGATATTCCAGCTTGTCGGCGTCGATGAAGACGAGGTCGTACGCTCCGTCGCTCAATCTGGGCAGCACACTGAGTGCGGAACCGGCGATCAGCCGGAAGCGCTGCGTCGCGATCCCCTCGGCCAGGAACGCGGCGCGCGCGGCGCGCTGATTGTCCGGCTCGATGTCAACGCTGGTCAGGATGCCGTCCGATTGCATGCCGGCGAACAACGCCAGCCCCGACACCCCGGAGCCGGTGCCGATCTCGACCACCGCCTTCGCGCGCAAGGTCTTGGCCAAAAAGGTGAGCACGATGGCCCCGCCACGACCGATCGCCGAAACCCCCAGCGGCGCCGCATTGGCGCGGGCGGCGGCCGCATTCTCCGACTCGGGAACGAAGTTCTCGGCGTGGGCCCACGACGCCGCCCGAGGCGCGGACTTGGCTGAGGACTTGGCAGGCGCAGTCACGGGGTCAGCCTAGCGAAGGGGGTCCGCCGGCAGCGGTCGGAATAGCATGTTGATATGAGCCATACCGTCGTCGCCGAGCTGGTAGCGGCCGTCCTCAAGGTCGAGGTGGCCGTCGGCGATCAGGTGGCGGCCGACGATCCGGTGGTGATCTTGGAATCGATGAAGATGGAGATCCCGGTGCTGGCCGAGGTGCCCGGTCAGATCAGCGAGGTGATCGTCTCCGACGGCGACGTGGTCAACGACGGCGACCCGCTCGTGGTGATCACCGTCGCGCCCTGAGCTTGTCGAAGGGCTATCCAGTCACGCGAGGTCACCATCAGTCTTTGAGGAGTCCCGCCGTACGGAGGACGTCGGCGAGCGCGGCGGCCTGGTCGTCTGTCGCCTCGACGTACGGCAGCCGGACGGTGCGGTGCTCGATGACCCCCAGCGCCTGAAGGGCCGCCTTCGACATGATCGCGCCCTGGGACTGCGGACTCATGATGGCGTTGACCACTTCGATCAGCTCGGCGTTGATGCGGCGCGCTCCGGCCAGGTCGCCGGCGTCGACGCAGCGGACCATCTCGGCGTACCGGGAGGCGGCCACGTGGGCCACCACCGAGACGACACCGGCCGCCCCCAGCGCCAACCACGGCAAATTGACGCTGTCGTCGCCGGAGTAGAGCGCCAGACCGGTCCGGCTCATCAGCCACGCCCCCGCGGCCAGGTCGCCGGTTGCGTCCTTGACGGCGACGATCAGCTCGTGCTCGGCCAGCGCCAGGTAGCTGTCGGGGGCGATCCGTACGCCGGCGCGGCCCGGGATGTCGTACAGCATGACCGGCAGTCCGCCGGCTTCGGCCACCGTGGTGAAGTGCCGACGCAAGCCGGCCTGCGGCGGCTTGTTGTAGTACGGAGAGACGATCAAGGTCCCGTGCGCACCGGCGGCGCCGGCCTGGCGCGCCAGGCGCACCGAGGCTTGCGTGTCGTTGTTGCCGACCCCGGCCACCACGCAGGCCCGGTCTCCGACCGCTTCCAGCACCGCGGTGAGCAGCTGGCCGTCCTCGTCGGGATTCGTGGTCGGGGATTCACCGGTCGTCCCGCTCACGACCAGCCCGTCACTCCCCGAATCGACCAGGTGGCTGGCGACCTTCTGGGCGGTGTCGAGGTCGAGCGCTCCGTCGGCACGGAACGGCGTCACCATGGCGGTCAGCACCCGACCGAACGGGGCGGCCGAAGTGGCCAGTGGAGAGGTCATACTCCGAGGCTAACGCCTTACCTGCCGCCCGGGGGAACGGCGACTTGCGTGCACCCGTTATCCAGGTGATACCCCGGACACAGCTTCCTGCCAGGTTCTGTTCAGGGGTTTGCCAGGATCGTCCGCCACAATGATCGTCCGAGGAGTTGCGAAATCGATGAAGCTGGCGTGGCCGCGCATCACGAGGAGGGACCAGATGACAGCCTGGGCTGCTCCCGATCCGTCCGCGTGGAATCCGCCCGCCGAGGCGGCCTGGGTGCCGCCGACCTGGGAAGAAGTCGTCCGCGACCACAGCGCCCGGGTCTACCGGCTGGCGTACCGGCTCACCGGCAATCCGCACGACGCCGAAGACCTCACCCAGGACGTCTTCGTCCGGGTCTTCCGGTCCCTGCACCGGTTCCAGCCCGGTACGTTCGAGGGCTGGCTGCACCGCATCACCACGAACCTCTTCCTGGACTCGGCCCGCCGCAAGCAGAAGATCCGCTTCGACGGCTTGGCGGAGGGCTCGGCGGAGCGGCTGCCGAGCAATACGCCGACCCCGTCGGAGCAACTGGCCGATGCCGACCTCGACCACGACGTGGCCGCGGCCTTGGCCTCGCTGCCTCCCGAGTTTCGCGCGGCGGTGGTGCTCTGCGACATCGAGGAACTGAGCTACGAGGAGATCGCCGCCGTTCTCGACGTCAAGATCGGCACCATTCGCAGCCGGATTCACCGAGGTCGGGCCCAACTCCGAGCCGCTCTGGCTCACCGCAGGCCCACCGCTGACCGTGAGCGCTACCTCGGCGTCGACGTCGAGGGCGCCCTGGTTTCGTGATCCGGCGGGCCGGCTGCGCCGAACTCGCTGAGCTGCGCTCGGCGTACGTGGACGGCGCCTTAGCCGACCGGGACCGCGAACGTCTCCTGGCCCACCTGGTCGGCTGTGCTGCGTGCCGGGCCGACATCGAGGACCTGCGCCGGGTGCGCCTCCTGCTCGCGGCCCCGGCCGATCCGCAGGGAGCTCCGGGAGATCTGTCCTCCCGGCTGATCTCCATCGCCGGCGAGAACCCCAGGGCCCAGCGGAAGTGGATGGCGGCAAGGACCGATCCGCGTCGGCCCAGGCAGCACCATCGGGCGAGAGTCGCGCTGGCGACCATGACAGCTCTCGGCGTCGGTCTCTTCGCCGTGACCGGAATCGGCTATTTGGCGGCTCCTCCGGTGACCGCGAGCACCGTGGCCGATCCGTCCGCCGAGGCCGTGCGCGAGTACGGCGGCATGCTGGCCTCACTGCCTCTGACCAATCAGTCGGTCGACGCCATGGCGGCAATTCAGCCGACGCAGGCGACCGTGCTGCCCTCCGGCCGGCCCATGACACCCAGCGGCGTGGCGCGTCGGTTGTCGGCCGATGAGGCCCGCGATCTCCTGCGCCAGGCGGCCCTCACGCCGACTCGGCTCAGCTTCACGGGAATCCAGAGCTACCAGGCCGTACGCGGCGAGAAGCTGATCTCCGCCACCGTGGAGGTCGTGAGTGTCGCCGGTCAGGGAACGCAGTTGCGGGTACTCGACCGCGCCGGCCGCGAGGTGAGCGCCCGCTTCGTCGGCGTGACCCCCGCGTCCCGGCTCACCGAGCTGAGCCTGGTGTCGCTCCTCCGGCGGCACTACGACCTGAGCGGCGTACCTGGGTCGGAGGTGGCCGGACGCTCGGCGACCGTGATCGAGGCGCGGCCGCAGGATGCGTCCAGCGACGCCTCGGTCGCGGCTCGCTGGTGGGTGGACGACAGCACCGGACTCCTGCTGTGGCAGGAGACGTACGACGATCGCGATCGTCTGCAGAGCGCCGTCGGTTTCCGTGACGTGACTTTCCGGGGGGCGGCTTTCCTCAGCCACCTGCCCCAGGCCGCCGTACCGCGGACGACGACCGCGCTGACCCTGGCCAAGACGACCGATCTCGCGGCTCAGGGCTGGTCGCCGCCCGCCGAGTTGGCCGGACTTCCGCTGGTGCGGCTGCGTAGCGACCGCGCGGACAATCCCCAGGCGCTGCACCTGGTGTACAGCGACGGACTCTCGGTCGTCTCGGTGTTCGAGCAACGAGGTGGGATGCGGACCGGGCCGCCGGGAAGCGACTGGAACGCGGGCGTGGGCGCGTTCGTCCGCTGGGGCAGTGCCAGTACGGCGAGCTGGCAGTCGGGGGAGACCGTCATGACGGTGGTCAGCAACAGCTCACCGGAGCTGCTCGCCGAGGCGGTGCAGAGTTTGCCCCATGTCGAGGTCCCGCGCCGAACTACCATGGAGGCCATCCTGGCGGGGTGGAGCCGGATTCTCGGTCTCCGCTAGTTCCTTCCGCGGCCGACAACCAGAACCGGACGACAGATGGCAGACGAGGACCGCTCCGGCGGCCCGGAGGATCAATCCCTTGACGGCGGGGCCGACCCCGCCTACTACGGGCCGTTCGCACGTCCCTCTTTCTACGACGACCCTTCTCCCTTGGGGCCGCCGTCCGGGTATCCCGCACCGCCGGGTGTCCCGCCGCTGCAGCCACTTCCGGTGCAATCGCAGCCGGCTCCGCCGCCCAACCAGGGTCGCCGTTCCCGCGGCGGTGCGGGGCTGCTGATCGCCGCCGTTCTGCTCGCGCTGGTCGTCGGTGGCGCTGCCGGCTTCGGCGGTGCCCGCCTAGCCGCCTGGACGGCAACCCCGGCCCCGGCCGCCTCGACGGTTCCGACCGAGCCGGCCCCAACCGAGGTGGCACCGACGAATCCGGCACCCAGTGACCCGAGGTCCCCTGATGCGACGCAGAGCAAGGCTCGGCCCTCCGGGCCCGTCGATCCCGCCCCGTCCCCGCCCGCTCCGCCTCCGGATCCGAATCGACCGCGTCAGATCGACACCGTCACCGTGGCGCGGAACGTGCTTCCGGGCACGGTGATGATCAGGGCTGGGAGCGGGACCAGCGGAGCGACCGGTTCCGGCTTCGTCCTGGATGCCGCCGGTCGGATCATGACCAACAACCACGTGGTGGCGCGGGCGGCGGGCGGCGGTCGGATCACCGTCACCTTCGCCGACGGCCGCCGGGCGTCCGCAAACCTGGTCGGTCGCAGCCCGAGTTACGACGTCGCCGTGATCAGAGTGGCGGCCGGGCGGCAGCTCAAGCCGATCCCGATCGGCAACTCCGACGCCAGCCAGGTCGGGGAGCCCGTGGTGGCCATCGGGTCACCGCTCGGCCTGCCGGGCACGGTGACCCAGGGGATCATCAGTGCCAAGAACCGCCCCGTCGTGGTCAAAACCGGCGCGGAGGCCGACGCCCCGACCGCCTACATCAACGGCATCCAGACCGACGCCCCGATCAATCCCGGCAACTCCGGCGGCCCACTGATCGACGCCGCCGGGCGGGTGATCGGCGTCAACTCGGCGATCTTGACCCTCAGCGAGAGTCAGTCCCAGACCGGCAACATCGGCCTGGGCTTCGCCATCCCGATCAAGCAGGCGATCCAGATCGGGCAGCAGTTGATCTCCGACGGCCGGGCCACCTACCCGATCATCGGCGCCGACGTCGGCGACGAGTCGGCCCGGGGCGTCGAGCTGAGCTCAGTCGATTCCGGTGGCCCCGCCGCCCGGGCTGGCCTGCGGGTCGGCGACGTGGTGAACCGCATCGATCAATTGCCGGTGTCGACGCTGGAGGAGCTGATCGTGGCCATCCGAACCCATCGGCCCGGGAGAAGGTCACGCTTTCGTACGCGCGGGGATCGTCGCGGGGACGCGCAGTGGTGACGCTCGGAAGCCGCGAAGGCTAGTGGTCACGCCCGGAGGTTCGTGCGCAAGCACTACCGTGATGCCATGTTCGACGTAGGGGCACCCGAGCTCCTGGTCCTGATCGTGATCGCGGTGATCTTGTTCGGACCGGAGAAGCTCCCCGAGTTCGCCCGGAAGGCGGCCCGGGTGGTCCGCTACCTCCGCAACATGGCCGGCAACGCCCAGCAACAGCTGAGCAAGGAGCTCGGCCCGGGGTTCGAGGACGTCGACGTACGCGACCTGAACCCGAAGACCTTCATCCAGAAGCATCTGCTGGACGACGTCGAACCCGTCATCGCCGACGTCAAGAAGGAGATCACCGCAGCTAAGACGCTTGGTGGCGACGCGGCTGACGACGTCACCGCGGCCGTGAATGGAGCTACGGCGAGTGGCAACGGGAGCACAAGCGGTACCACGATCAGCACGAACGGCGCCTCCAAGACGCCGCGGCCGCGCACGCTCACCCCGTACGACCCCGACGCGACCTAGTGCTTGTGAGTCAGGCCCGACCCGCAGGTGTCAGTCCGAGCGGCCGCCCGGCCAGGCCACGACCCCGTCTGGCCAGGACGTCGGCGACCGCGCCGAGAGCTTGGGCCGCCGGGCTGTCCGGAGTCGAACTGATCAGGGGTACGCCCGCGTCACCGCCGGCCCGCAGCTCGGGATCGAGGGGCACCTGGCCGAGCAGCCTGACCGGGTATCCCAGCCGCGCCGACAGCTTGTCGGCGACGTCTTGACCGCCGCCGGACCCGAAGACGTCGTAGGAGTGGGTCCGGCCGCAATGGGGGCAGCGGGCCAGCAGGTAGGACATGTTCTCCAGCACGCCCAGCACCCGTTGGTTCATCATCGAGGCCATCGTGCCGGCACGTTCGGCGACCTCGGCGGCCGCGCTCTGCGGCGTGGTGACCACCAACACCTCGGCGCTCGGCAGCTTCTGCCCGAGGGAGATTGCCACGTCGCCGGTGCCGGGTGGAAGGTCCAGCAGCAAGAAGTCCAGGTCGCCCCAGTAAACGTCGGAGAGCATCTGGGTGAGGGCCCGATCCAGGATGGGGCCCCGCCAGGCCACGACCTGATCACGCCGCGGCTTCAGCATCCCGATCGAGATGACCTTGAGCCCGTTCGTCGGCACGGGCATGATCATGTCCTCCACCGAGGTGGGGCGGGCGTCGGCGACACCGAGCATGGCCGGGATGGAGTGGCCGTAGATGTCGGCGTCGAGCACCCCGACCGCGCGGCCGGCCTTCGCCAAGGCCATTGCGAGGTTCACCGTGACCGACGACTTGCCCACCCCGCCCTTGCCGGAGGCGATCGCGATCACCTGGGTGAGGGAGTCCGCGCGCGCGAACGGGATTTCGCGCTCGGTCTGGCCACCCCGGAGCTGGTCCCGTAAGGCAATTCGCTGCTCGTCGGACATCACCCCGAGGTCGACCCGTACGGAGTCGACGCCCGGCACCGAAACCGCCGCGGCGGTGACGTCTCGCTCGAGAGTGCCCTTGAGGGGGCAGCCGGCCACCGTCAGCAGCACCTCGACCCGAACCTGCCCGGGTGACGTCTCCTCGACCGCGGCCACCATGCCCAGTTCGGTGATGGGACGCTTGATCTCAGGGTCGTTCACCCTGGTCAGGGCATGCCGGACCGCCTCGAGCATGCGGGAGCTGCTGTCTTCGGGCACCCGACCAGCCTAGTAGCCTGTCGCCCCTATCTCTTGAGTTTCGCGACGCCCGGCACGACCTCGCTGCGAACTCCAGAGGTCTGTTACGACCCGGTAGCCCTTCCTCGTCGGGCGATGCACGCACCTGGACGCCGCCAAATCTCAAGGAGGGCGACAGACTACTAGTGAGGCCGACAACCACCGGTTTGACGTTTCGCGCCATGTGGCGGACGGTGCAGCGCTCGAGCCGGATTTTGCTGCGCCAGCCGCCATGTGGCGGATAACGTCATCGGGGGCTTCGTTGTGAGTCAGCCGGTGACGCGCTGTGGCTTGCGGCTCCCCTGGTCGCGGGTGTCGGCTGCGGCGGCCTCGTCGCTCTCCAGTTCGGACAAGATGGCGCGGAGCTCGTTGCGGAGCTCGGAGCGTACGTAGTCTCGGGTGGCCAACTCCCCGACCGACATCCGCAGGCCGGCGATCTCTCGGGCCACATAGTCCATGTCGGCGCGGCTCTGGGCCGCCTGCTCGCGATCGGTCTCGCTGGCGACGCGGTCGCGGGCCTCCTGCCGGTTCTGGGCCAGCAGGATGAGCGGCGCGGCGTAGCTCGCCTGGGTCGAGAAGATGAGGTTCAACAAGATGAAGGGGTACGGATCCCAGCGAAAGCCGAACAGCCCGACAACATTGAAGGTGATCCACAAGATGACGAAGACCGTCATGTACGCCAGGAACCGGGCCGTGCCCAGGAAACGGGCGAACGCTTCGGCGAAGTCGCCGAACGCGTCCCGGTTCCACCTGATCCGGGGCATGAACGACCGGTTACGCCTCGGGGTGTTGAGGCGCTCCGGCTCGCGATCCTTGGGCCTAGCCATTCCAATCAGCCATTCAGCTCACCCGCTGGCCGCTGAACCGCTGAGTGAGTCCAGCTGGGTTCCACGCCAGTCCTCGGGAAGGACGTGGTCGAGGACGTCGTCGACCGTGACCGCGCCGATCAGCCGGTGTTCGGCGTCGACGACGGGGGCGTTCACCAGGTTGTAGGTCGCGAAGTACCGGCTGACCTCATTGAGACCCGCTCGGTCGTTGAGCGGTTCCAGGTCGGTGTCCACCAGCGCCGACACCAGCGTGGAGGGTGGCTCCCGCAGCAGCCGTTGGAAGTGCACAGCGCCGACGAAGCGCCCCGTCGGAGTCTCCAGAGGTGAGCGGCAGACGTAGACCATGCACGCCAGCGCAGGTGTCAACTCGGCTTCGCGAATGGCGGCCAGAGCCTCGGCCACCGTGGCGTCGGGGGGCAGAATCACCGGCTCGGTCGTCATCATGCCGCCGGCGGTGAATTCGGCGTACGTCAACAGCCGCCGCAGATCCTTCGCCTCGTCCGGCTCCATCCGCTCCAGCAGCCGCTCGGCGAGCTCCGGGGCCAACTCGCCGATCAGGTCGGCGGCGTCGTCGGGATCCATCTCCTCCAAAACGTCGGCGGCCCGCTCGGGATCCAGACTCTGGATCAACAGCACCTGTTCGTCCTCCGGAAGCTCCTCCAGGGCGCTGGCGAGCTTCTGGTCGTCCAGCGCCGACACGACTTCGGCGCGTCGCCGGGGCGAGAGCTCGTGCAGCTCACGGGCGATGTCGGCCGCCTTCATGTCCTCCATCTGCGCGATCAGCTGGTCGATGCCCTGGGTCGACTCGTCGACGCGCAGAAATCCGACCTCCGACCAGTCGACGATCGTGGTGTGTCCGCGGCGGCCGAACGGTTTCGGCCGGCCCGCCTGCAGGGCGACCTCGGACAGCTCCCATTCGTGCAACCGCGCCGGGCGCATCGCGACGTCGAAGATCACCACCGAGCCGGGATGACCGGCGCGTTCCACCGTACGGTCGAAGAGGTCGTCGATCACCAGCAGCTCCGAGTCGCGACGCTCGAAGCGTCGGGTGTTCACCACGCCGGAGATGACGACCTGTACCGCGTCGATCCTGCGGACGCGGGCCATCGGGACGAAGATGCGATGGCGGGCGAAGAGTTCCACCAATAGCCCCTTGACCCGTGGGGCGCGCCCGTCGGCGCGACGCTGGATGACGACGTCCCGGACCTTGCCCACCTGGTCCCCGGAGACGTCGAGGACGGGCAGGCTCCTGATCCGCGAAATGAAGACCGAGGTCGTCGAGGAGGCCACGGAGCGAGGGTATCCCCCCTGTTTGCGGCTGCTCGTGCAATTGTGGGCGTTCGGCGCTGCTTTCTTCCGTCCAGCATCGCCCGCTAGCTCGACGCCGCCGTAGGGTGAACGTATGAGCGAATTCACCTCAGAAACGTCGCAGGCGGCCCAGGAAGAGGTCGAGCAAATCGGCGCCACGCCGGAGCAGGGCGACCCGTTGGTCAAGGATCCGTCAGCGTGGGTCAGCGGTGACGATCCGATTACCGAATCGCAGCGCTCCTACCTCGACACCTTGGCCCGCAGGCCGGGGAGACCCTTCCCGCCGAGATGACCAAGGCGGAGGCCTCGCAGCACATCGACCGGCTGCGGGGCCACCTCAACCTCGGCGGGTGAGCCGAGATGTGCGTGACCGAGTTCAAGGACCTCTGCCTCGACGTCAATGACGGCGCGAGGATGGCCCGCTTCTGGGCGCCGGCGCTCGGTCTGACCGCCGAGCCAGCGCGGCCAGACTGTCTGCCTCTACGACGGTATCGACGAGCACGCGCTGTGGCTCAACCACGTCCCGGAGGTCAAGACCGTCAAGCATCGGGTGCACCTCGACGTACACGCGGCGAGCATCGACGAGTTGGTCGACGCCGGGGCGCGCGGTGATCGACGAACGCCAGCCGTGGACGGTCCTGGCCGATCCTGAGGGCGGTGAGTTCTGCGCCTTCGTCCGGCCGCCGGAGCGGCTGCCGCGCTACCGGCTGTACGAACTGGTCGTCGACGCCCGGGACCCGGAGCGGATCGCCCACTGGTGGGCCGAGCGTTTCGCGACCGAGGCCCAGACCGAGGCGGGCGAGGACTTCTGGTGGCTCGAGGGCGCGCCGGGCTGCCGTGGGAGATGATCTTCACTGCGGTGCCGGAGCCGAAGATGGTCAAGAACCGAGTCCACTGGGACGTCTGGGGGAGCACGGCCGAGCTCTGGCCGCCGGCGCCCGGCTGCTCCGACCGCGAGACGACGAGATCGCCTGGGACGTGCTGGCCGACCCGGAGGGCAACGAGTTCTGTGTCTTCAGCCGTTCGCCGCTCGGCCGTTAGATTGGAAGCGATCGACCCCGTCCGGAGAGGCTGTTCCCGATGTCGATCCCGCGCCCGCAGACCGGCTCCCTGTTCGAACTGCAGTTCCCGCAGTCGGTGGGCATCTACAACAGCTACGCCGAGGCACAGAAGGCGGTCGACTTCCTCTCCGATCAGAAGTTCGCCGTGCAGAACCTGGCCATCGTCGGCACCGAGCTCAAGTCGGTCGAGCGGGTGCTCGGTCGGCGCCACTGGGGCACGGTGGTCGCCCAAGGGGTGCAGACCGGCATCTCGACCGGACTGCTGGTCGGCCTCGTCGTGTTGATCTTCGCCCCGCCGGGCAACGTCCTGCTGCTCCTGTTCACCGCGCTGCTGATCGGCATCGTCCTCGGCATCGCCGTCCAGGCCATCGGCTACGCGATGAGCCAGGGCCGGCGCGACTTCATGTCGGTCACCCAGACCGTGGCCACCAAGTACGAGATCCTCTGCGAGCACAAGGTCGCCGCCCAAGCCCGGGAGCTGCTGCTCCAGCTTCCCGGCGCCCGCGCCGCCGCCTTCGAGTAAACCGGCTGACCCCAGCTGCAGTCGGTTGCGGCTCACAGCCACTTGTTGCGCTTGAACCCGATGTACAGACCGATCATGACGGCCGCGATCAGCCCGAGCACGGCGTAGTAGCCGTACTCCCAACGCAGCTCCGGCATGTTGTCGAAGTTCATGCCGTAGATGCCGGCGATCATGGTCGGCACCGCCACGATGGCCACCCAGGCCGAGATCTTGCGCAGGTCGACGTTGTCGGCCACCGAGGCCCGGGTCAAGGACGCCTGCAGGATCGAGGACAAGCACCTCGTCGAAGGAGGCGACCGCCTCCCGCGCCTCGGTGTGGTGGTCGGCCAGTTCCCGGAAGTACGCCCGTGCCGAGACCGGGATGACCGGCAGGTCCCGCGTCGCCAAGCCGGAGCAGCGGGGCACCCAGCGGCATCACGGAGCGCTTGAACTCGATCAGTTCGCGTTTGAGCTGGTAGACCCGATCCACCTCGTACTGGCCGTGGCGGGAGAACACCCGGGTCTCCACCTCGTCGAGGTCCTGCTCGAACTCCGACACCACCTGCGAGGTAGTCGTCGATGATCTTGTCGGCGACCGCGTACAGCACCTCCGACGGACCGCGGGCCAGCCGTTCCGGCTCGGCCTCCAGCTGCCGTCGCAGACCGCTCAGCTGCGCGTGCTCGCCGCGCCGGACCGTGATCACGAAGTGGTTGCCGAGGAAGACCATCATCTGACCGGTCGCCACGATCTCGGAGGTCTCGGTGAGTTCCTCGTGGTCCACGTACGCGACGGTGGAGATCACCATGAACAGGTCGTCGCCGAACATCTCCAGCTTGGACCGGGTGTGCCCGTGTACCGCGTCCTCGATGGCCAGCGGGTGCAGATCGAACTGCGGCGACAGGGCCTGGAGGTCGGCGTCGTCGGGGTCCTTCAGGCCGAGCCAGACGAAGCCCTCGCCGGCGCGGGAGTGCCGAGCGGCCGTGCTCAGGTCCGCGCAGGGTTGGCGGACACCGTCGACGTACCAGCGCCCAGGCGATCACCGAGCTCGGCGGCGGCGTGGGCACCGGTCGCGGCGCCGGCGGCGGCCGCGTGAGGCTCTTGAGTCCGGGCAGATAGCGCCGCTCCGGCGAGCTCATGTCGGATCCCGTTCCAGCCGCTCCTCCAGCCACGCCTCGACGTCCGCACTGGCCCGGGGCAGGCCGATCGACAAGATGTCGTTCCCGTCCTCGGTGATCAAGACGTCGTCCTCGATCCGTACGCCGATGCCGCGGAACCGCTCCGGCACCAACTCGTCGTCGGACTTGAAGTACAGGCCGGGCTCCACCGTGATGATCATGCCGGGCGCAAGAGTGCCCTCCCGGTAGTTCTCCACCCGGGCCTGGGCGCAGTCGTGCACGTCGATGCCGAGGTGGTGCGAGGTGCCGTGCACCATCCAGCGTCGGTGCAGGCCGCCGTCGCTGGCCAGCGACTCCTCGGCGGAGATCGGCAGCATGCCCCACGCCTCCAGGTGTCGAGCGATCACCGCGATCGCCGCCGAGTGGACGTCGGCGAACTTCGCGCCGGCCTTGGCGGCATCGATCCCGGCCTGCTGGGCCTCCAGCACGGCCTCGTACACCTCGCGCTGGGCGTCGCTGAACCGACCGCTGATCGGCAGCGTGCGGGTCACGTCCGCGGTGTAGAGGGTGTCGAGCTCGACGCCGGCGTCCAGCAACAGCAGGTCGTCGGAGTGTCAGGTCGCCGTCGTTGCGGATCCAGTGCAGCGTGCAGGCGTGATCACCGGACGCCACGATCGAGTCGTAGCCGACGGCGTTGCCGACGTGCCGGGCGTGCAGGCCGAAGACGCCCTCGATCCAGCGCTCGCCGCGACCGCGCCGCACGGCTTCGGGCAGTGCGGCCGCCACCTCACCGAAGGCCTCCACCGTCCGGGCGCAGGCCTCCCGCATCTGCTCGATCTCGAATTCGTCCTTGATCAGCCGCAGCTCGCTGAGGGCGACGGCGAGGTCGGCGTCGGCCGCCCGGTTTTCCTCGGCCTGCTCGTCGTCCCGGAATTCGTCGACCTGGGCGGTCAGTTGGCGTCGACGTCCCGCAGGATGCGGATCACCGTCTCGGCGGCGTTCTTGGCCAGCTCGGTCGGCAGGTCCTCGATGGAGGAGCATCGCAGGCCGCACAGAGCCGCCATCTCGTCCAGTGACGGCCTTCGACCGACCCACATCTCGCCGTAACGGGCGTCGGAGTAGAACTCGGCGGAGTCGCGCGGCGCCCGGGGTTTGAAGAACAGCGTCGCGTCGTGACCGTCGTCGCTCGGTTCCATGATCAACACTGCGTCCGGCTCGCGGTCGGTGCCCAGCCCCGTCAGGTGAGCGAAGGCGGAGTGCGGCCGGAATCGGTAGTCGGTGTCGTTGGAGCGGACCTTCAGCCCGCCGGCCGGGATCACCAGCCGGACGCCCGGGATACATCTCGCTGACCCGCCGCCGCCGCTGCCTCGGCCGCGACCGAGGCCGGTAGTCGAGCCGGCAGATCGGTCGGGTAGGGGGCCCAGCCCTCGGCGATGAAGGCCCGGAACGCATCCGAGAACGGCGTCTGCCGATTGGGTAGCTCCGCCTGCTGCTCGCTCGTCTGGGGGCTCATATCGGCATTGTCGCACTCCGAGCACGAACGCCGGGCCGCTCGCGATACTCGGCCAGGACGTCGGGTCAACTAGGGTGAGGACTGTGCTGGACGCGCGCCGATCGCTGACTGCGGCCGACCTGCCGCAGCGGCTGATCCGGTTGGGTTTCCGTCCCGACGACGTCACCGACGCCCTGGCCGGTGTCCGGGCCGTCGTCGCGGACGGCGGGACTCCCCTCGGGTGCAGGACATCGCGGAGCGGCTCGTGCCCGGCATCGGGGATCTGGAGGATCGGGTAGAGGTCGAACCTTGGGCACGCGGCGACGTGCACCGCGGCGCCGTACCCGCGCGGCTTGCTGCCCATGCTCGCCTTGATCATCACCGCGGAGGAGGTGGTGGCCTGGGAGCAGACCCGGGCATCTCCCCCGATGTCGTCCTGGACCTCGCTGGCCGATCTCGGTCAGCAGGTCTGGGTGCACCGGCATGACCTACGGATCCTTCGGGCTGCACACCGAGGACTGGTTGCGCCTGGTCTGGTCCGGCGCCTTCTACTGGCTGGGCCGACTGCAGTTCAACCTGCAGCGGGATTCGACTCGGGACTGCGCGCAGAGCGAGCTGGGTGCTGTCCACGCACATCCCGCAGACCGGCCCGCTCACCCCGGAGGCGGTCGACGCCTCGTTCGCGCGCGCCCACCGCTTCTTCGGCCAGTACTTCCCGGAGTATCCGACCACCGACCTCCACTGCGGCAGTTGGCTGCTCGATCCGCAACTCGTCGACGGCCTGCCGGAACGGTCCAACATGGCGCGGTTCGGACGGCGCTGGCGGCTCTACGGCGAGCCGCTGGCCGGGGACGAGGACGCGCTGTTCTTCACCTTTCACCGGCGGGGTGACGTCGATCTGAATTCGTTGCCGCGCGACACCAGCCTCCAGCGGTTGATCATCGACCATCTCACAGGCCGGTCGCCATTGGCACGTCTGGCACGGCCGCTGCCCCCAACCACGAGACTCTGGAAGGCTCTATTCATGACCGAACTTGATCTGTCGCGCTCCGCGCTCCGCAGTCATGAGCGGAGCTGCGTCTCCCTCGTTCGTCGCGATTCCGGACGACGCTAGATCCGATCGCATCGGATTGCTCCAATCTCGAGGCCGCGTCGACCGGAATCGCTCCTCACTCCCGAGAGGCTCCGCTCATGACCGAGGTGTATCTCGATCCGGCACGGGGAGACGGAGTGGAGCAAGTCGGGGCAGCACACCTCGATCACCGATCTGCCGCTGACCGAGCAGGGGATCAAGCAGGCCGAGTCGCTGCGCGGTCACCTGAATCCCGGGGAGTTCGGGTCTGGTGCTCAGCAGCCCGCGGCAGCGTGCCGTCAAGACCGCCGAGCTGGCCGGCTTCACAGGCCCGTACGAGCCGCAGGTCGACGACGACCTCGTGGAGTGGGCGTACGGGGACTACGAAGGCCTGACCAGCGTGCAGATCCACGAGTCGGTGCCCGACTGGGACATCTTCACCGGAGTGACTCCCCGAGTGGCGAGACCCATGATCAGGTGACCGCGCGGTTGGATCGGGTTGTCGAGCGGATCCAGGACTCCGGGGTGGACCGCGCCATCTGCTTCGGACACGGACACGCCCTGCGGGCCTTCACTCTGCGCTGGCTGAAGTTCGACGTGTCGCTGGGCGTGCACTTCCCGCTGGACACCGGCACGGTGTCGATCCTCGGGCTGGGAGAAGCACCAGCCGGCCCTGGAGCGCTGGAACTCCCGCCCCTGACCGACCGACACGACCGACACAAAGGCGCGGCTGGTAGAAAGGATCGCGTCCGACACTCGGGTCGGAAGGGCCGGCAACAAGGAGAGCACCATCAAGGCTGATCCGGCGGCGCAGGCCACAGCTCCTCGCGCTGCAAGAGGTGGACTCGGCCATCGCTCAGCTGCAGCATCGGCGGCGCACTCTGCCGGAGCACGCCGAGCTGCAGCGGTTGCGGCACCGAGGCCGACCGTCTCGGTGCGGAGCAGGTGGCCGCCGACACCGCCGTGAGTGATCTGGAGACCGATCAGGCCCGGGCCGAGGCCGATCTCGACCCCGTACGTGAGCGGCTCGCCCGTAACCAGCGGCGGATCGCCGACGGCACGGTGCCCGATCCCAAGGCGCTGAACTCCATGATCGAGGAGGTCGAGCACCTCAAGAAGCGGATCGGCGATCTGGAGGACGCCGAGCTCGAGGTCATGGAGGAACTGGAGGAGGCGGTGCGCACGCAGAGCCGACTCTCAGAGGCAACTCGACGAGCTGGAGGCCACCTCGCCGAGGTGACCACCCGTCGCGACGCCGAACTGGCCGTGCTGGACGCCAAGATCGCCGACGCCCGCAACGACCGCGCCGGCCTGGCCCCGGACATTCCCGCCGACCTGATGGCGCTGTACGACAAGCTGGCGGCCTCGCACAACGGGGTCGGGGCTGCCGAGCTGCGTCAGCGGCGCTGCACCGGCTGCCAGCTGGAGGTGAACGCCGCCGACCTGCGGACGATCGCCGCCGCGACGCCCGACGAGGTGATCCGCTGCGAGGAGTGCGGCCGGATCCTGATCCGCACCGAGCAGTCCGGTCTGACCCGGTGACGTGACCTCGGCAGCCGCCCCCAACATCAGCGAACGCCGTCGCTCCTCGGCGTAGGCTGACGATCATGCCTGCTCGCACGGTCGGGTTGCCCAGCGATGTGCCCGATGACCTCGAGACATGGCCTGGCCGCCATTCGCGAGCGATTGTCCATTGCGGTGGAGTTTCCGGCCGACGTGTTGGCCGCGGCCGAGCAGGCGGCTGCGCACCCACGCTGGCCTGATCTTGATCGCACCGACCTCGAGTTGATCACCATCGATCCCGCGGGCTCTCGTGATCTTGATCAAGCCCTGCACATCGCCCGCACCGACGACGGCTTCGTGATCTCGTACGCGATCGCCGACGTGGCGGCCTTTGTGAGCCGGCGGGGACGCGATCGATCTAGAGGCCCATCGCCGGGTCATGACCATGTACGCCCCGGACTGCGGGCGCCGCTGTACCCGCCCGCCCTCAGCGAGGGGGCCGCGAGTCTCCTGCCCGACCAGGTCCGACCGGCGCTGCTGTGGACCATCCGGGTCGATGATCGCGGTCAGATGCGCGACGCCGACGTGACCCGAGCACGCGTACGGAGCCGGGAGCAGCTCAGCTACGAGCAAGCCCAGACCGAGATCGAGGGGCCCGCGCCGCGCGAGGTGCTCCGACTGCTGGCCGAGGTCGGGATCTGGCGGGAGTCGCGAGAACGTGATCGCGGCGGGGTGAGCCTGCAGATTCCGGACCAGGAGGTGCGCAAGACGCCGGAGGGCTGGACGCCTCGCGTACCGGGCGAACCTGCCGGTGGAGGGCTGGAACGCCCAGATCTCCCTGCTCACGGGGATGGCGGCGGCGCACTTGATGCTGTACGGCCAGATCGGGATCCTGCGCACCCTGCCGCCCGGCGGATCACTTCGCCCTGCGGCGGCTGCACGCGACCGCCAAGGCGCTGCGCGTGCCCTGGCCCGCAGAGCTGGACTATCCCGAGTTCGTCCGCAGCCTCGACCCGACCCGACCCGAGCACGCCGCCGTCCTCAACGCCTGCGCCTCGCTGTTCCGCGGAGCCGCCTACAAGGCCTTCAGCGGCGGGATTCCGGAGGAGGCCGAGCACGCTGCGCTCGCCATCGACTACGCGCACGTGACGGCACCGTTGCGCCGGCTGGTGGATCGCTACGCCAGCGAGATCTGCGTGTCGCTGTGCGCCGACCGAGCCGGTGCCCGACTGGGTGCGCTGGTCGCTGGATCAGCTGCCGGAGGAGATGGCCACCGCGGAGCGGCTCGCGAAGAAGTACGAACGCGCCGTCATCGATCTGGTCGAGGTGCTGCTGCTCCGCGATCGGGTGGGAGAGACGCTCGTCGGCACGGTGGTCGAGGTCGAGGAGAAGGGCAATCGCGGCGAGGTGATGATCAAGGATCCGGCGGTGGCCGCCCGGATCCGCGGTGATCATCTGCCCCTGGGGCACGAGGTCGCCGTCAGGTTGATCTCGGCCGACACCGAGAAGGGCGCGGTGGAGTTCGCCCTGGCCTAGCCGCTCAGGCCGCAGGGGTCGTACGCCCATGCCACCTGCGAGACGGCTCGGCACCACGGCGTAGCGTTCCACTCTAGCAGGAGGACACGCCCGGATTCGTTTTCATCGGCGTGCTCCCGCCTGGGACGGCGAACTACGCTGCGGCCTGGAGGGTCGCCAGCCGCAGTAAGGGGACGAGTCGGTCTGTAAGCCGGATTCTGTCCCCACCGCCGAGGCGGTGAGCGGCGATCATCCATCTGCGACCACTGTTACCAGGGGCCTGGTGCGATCTACCCGGAAGCTCGGGCGAGCAGCCCTCGAGCGCTTCCGCCGGTGCACCGGGTGCACCGTCTCTTGATCTTGCTCCGGGTGGGGTTTACCGAGCCACCCCAGTCACCTGGGATGCTGGTGGTCTCTTACACCACCGTTTCACCCTTACCTCCGCACCGATTGCTCGGGCGGGGGCGGTCTGTTTTCTGTGGCACTGTCCCGCGGGTCACCCCGGGTGGGTGTTACCCACCACCCTGCTCTGCGGAGTCCGGACTTTCCTCAGTGCACCCCTCCTTACCAGAGGGACGCCCCGCGATCGCCCGACCGACTCGTCCGCCATTAGGTTAGCCGTCATGCGGGCGGTCTACCATTCCGCTTACATGTAACGCATGACCGGAACCGTCCAGCCGTACGCCTGGGGATCGACGACCCTGATCCCGGAGCTGCTCGGTGAGCCCGCAGACGGCTCTCCGCAGGCTGAACTCTGGCTCGGCGCCCATCCGGCAGCGCCGTCCCGGCTCGGTGATCAGCCCCTGACGTCGTTGATCGCGGCGGATCGGGCGGCGGTGATCGGCAGCCGGCAGTGGAGCGCTTCGGACCCCGTCTGCCGTACCTGCTCAAAGTGTTGGCGGCCGACCAGCCGCTCTCGCTGCAGGCCCATCCCTCCCGCGCCGGGGCCGAGGCAGGCTTTGCCGCCGAGGACCGGGCCGGCGTAGCCCTGGACGCCCCCGAACGGGTGTTCCGGGACGACTGGCCGAAGCCGGAGATGATGGTCGCCCTCGAGGACGTGCACGCGCTCTGCGGTTTCCGGGATCCGGCCGATCACGTACGCCCTGTTCGCGCAGTTGGACGTGGACGACGCCCTTCGGCTCGTCGCGCCGCTGCAGGACGGCGGGTCGATCGGACTGCGGGAGGTGTTCGACCGGCTGCTGCGGCTGACCGAAGCGGACCATTCGGTGGTGGCCCAGGTGGTGGCCGCGGCCGCCGAGTTCGATTCCGCGGACGCAGCGATGGCCGATTTCTGCCGGCACGGCGGTCGAGCTCGACGGCTTCTATCCCGGCGATCCGGGCGTGCTGGCCGCGTTGCTGCTGAACCGGCTGCGGCTCGCCCCCGGGGACGCCCTGTTCCTCCCCGCCGGCAACCTGCACGCCTATCTGCGCGGCTTCGGGGTGGAGATCATGGCCAACTCCGACAACACGGTACGAGGTGGTCTGACGACGAAGCACGTCGCCATCGATGCTCTGCTCGACCTGCTGGACTTCGCACCCGGCGTACCGCCGCTGGTCGAGACCGCCCTCGATGCGCCCGGCGTGCTCCGCTATCTCACCCCGGCGCCCGAGTTCACCCTGTGGCGAGCTGACTCCCGAGGGCGAGGGTTGTGTGGTTCCCGCACCGGGATCCGGCCGCGTCGTGCTGGTCGTCGACGGCGAGCTTGTGCTCGAATCCGAGGACGACGAACTGGCGCTCACTCGAGGACAGGCCGCCTTCGCCTTCCCGGATGATGATCTTCGCCTGTCGGGCCGCGGTGTGGCGTTCGTGGCCGGGCCTGGGGTTTTCTAGCTCCTTGCGAGCGCGAGCAAGACTATTCAGCCAACCGCTCGGCGAACCAGTCCAGCTGAGCGTCGAGCTGGTACGGGCCGCCGCCCTCGTGCCCGTTGTGGGGATACACGTTGATCATCTTGGCGACGTGCGGGCCGGCGCCGTAGTGGTGGTAGGCGGCGAACACCGTCGAAGGCGGGCAGACCTCGTCCATCAGGGCCACCGAGAACAGGGCCGGCACTTCTGCCCACCGGCCCAGATTGGCCCCGTCGAAGTAGGACAGCGTCCGGTACGCCAGTCTCGGTGTGATCGCGCCAGCCGGCGAGGTAGCTGGTCAGCTCGGCGTACGGGTTCGCTCCCGGTGATCTCCACCGCCCGCCGGAAGTGGCAGAGGAAGGGCACGTCCGGCGCCGCGGCGACCAGTGGTACGCCGGACAGGCCCGGCCAGCCCGGCGACGGCGATGGTGATCCCGCCTCCCTGGCTGGCCCCGGTCACGATCACCCGGTCGGCGTCGGTCTGCTCCAGGGCCGCGGCCACCTCGAGCAGCCGCAGGGCGTCACAGAACACCCGCCGGTAGTAGTAGCTGTCAGGTGAGGCCAGCCCGGCGGTCAGGAAGCCCGGGGTGTGAATCATCCCGGCCTCCGGCGCCCAGTCGGCGGTGCCGCTGGCTCCGCCCGGCGCCCAGCCCTGCCCGCGGGTATCCATCACCAGTTGGGCGTAGCCGGCTTGGGCCCAGACCGTGTGCTCGTGCGGGAAGCCCGCGGCCTCGCGAGTAGCCGAAGTAGTGGACGACGGTCGGCAACGGTTCGGCGCCGGCGTCCGGCCGGGAGATGCAGCCAGGCCCGCACCTCGCTGCCACCCCACCCGGCGAAGCGGACGTCGAAGGTATCGATCACCGCGAGCTTGTTCTCCACCGGCTGCACCGATAGGCCCAGCTCGAACCTGCGGACCTCGGCGAGACTACCCCGCCAGAAGTCCGCCAGATCCTCGGGTTGCTCGATCGGAGGACGGTAGGTCTCCAGTTCGGCGAGCGGGAGATCGAACATCGGCACGGCTGAGAGTGTAGGGCCGGGGGCCAGATAGAGCAGCTGGCCTCGAGGGCGCCGCGCCGTCCGGAAGGGCTCGTGTCGCTATCCGCCACGTGATGGCTGGCGCAGCAGGAATCGGGCTGCGCCGCTGCGTCATCCGCCACATGGCGGAAGCCGACATGAGTCCGTGCCCTTAAGCGACGCTCGCCAGCTCAGCCGAGCGGGTTTCCGGCTCCGGCGGAGGTCCAGAGCGCCACGACCGCGTAGCTGCGCCACGGCCGCCAGGCTTCGGCCATGGCGGTGACCTCTGCGGCGCTACGGTTGGCCAGCGCTCGCCGCAGGACCAGATCGCCGGCCGGGAAGGCATCCGGATCGCCGAGCAGCCGCATCCGCAGGTACGCCACGGTCCACGGTCCGACCCCGGGCAGCGCGATCAGTCTCGCGGCGGCTGCTTCGATGTTCACCGCGGACCGGGGTCCGGGAGCGGCCAGACCGGGATCGTCGGCGAACGCCTGAGCCGCCGCGGAGAGGAAGCGGGCGCGCGCGCCGGTCACGCCCACCGCGGCGCGGAGCTCGCTTACCGGCAGGTCGGCGAGTCGCTCTGCCGTCGGGAACTGGCGCAGGCCTCCGGGTCCGGGTCGGCCGAACCGGGCCGACCAGCCGAGCGGCGAACGTCCGCCCCGCGGCCAGTGACACCTGCTGGCCGAGGATGGTGAGCACGACGGCCTCGAAGGCCGTCGGGTAACCGACGCGCCGCAGGCCGGGCCGCTGCCTCAGCTCCGGGCCCAGCACCGGGTCGGTGTACAGGCCGGCCAGCCAGCGGGGATCGTGATCAAGATCCAGCCAGTGCCGAACGCGAGCCATGACCATCTCGGCCTCGTCCGGCCGGTCGTGTTCGATCACGACTCGCGGCGGATCGTCGATGAACAGCGTGATCTTGACCGGACCCGCCGACGTCGGCAGCAGCCGCGCGTACCGGCCCGCCGCGGAGATCGAGCTCCTCGGCGCCCGGCACCGTGTGGGCGCCGATCATCCGCAGCGTCAGTGGCCAGTCGTACGGTTCGGTGTAGGCCAGCGGGTGGCTGACGCTCAAGCTGGGCACGGGACCTCACGAAGTCCTCGCCGCGTGCGTCTACAGGATGTGAGCATGAAGCCGTTCGAGCAGGTGGTGACGGCGCACGGCGCCACCGTACTGCGCGTCTGTCGAGCGGTGCTGGGTCCCATCGACGCCGACGACGCCTGGTCGGAGACCTTCCTGGCCGCTCTGCAGGCCTATCCGCAGTTGGGTCCGGAGGCGAACGTCCGGGCCTGGTTGGTCACCATCGCCCACCGCAAGGCGATCGACGTGACCCGACGCCGGCGGCGGCAACCGGTGCCGGTGGCGGACGTTCCCGATGCCCCGACGCCGGCGTCCGACGATTCCGATCTCGATCTGGCCGCCGAGGTATCGGCGCTTGCCCGAGAAGCAACGCCTGGCGGTGGCCTACCACTACCTCGGCGGCCTTCCGTACGACGAAACGGCCGAACTGATCGGCGGCACAGCCGAGGCCGCGCGCCGGGCCGCGTCCGACGGGATCAAGAAGCTCCGAGCGAGAAGTCCCCTCCACGAAAGGAACTCATGATGACTGTCCCGATCTCCACCGAAGAGACGGCCCGACCTTGATCGACTTCGCCTCCGGCTCGTCGACGACGCTGAGCGTACCGGCCTGCTCGACCTGACGTACCGCATTGTCGAGAGTCCGTTGGGCGACCTGCTCGTCGCGGCCAGTCCGCAGGGGGTGCGTCCGGATCGCTTTCGGCGTCGGAGGACCACGACCAGGTGCTGGATGCGCTCGCCGAGCGGGTGAGCCCCCGCATCCTGCGCGGTTCGCCTCGCCTGGATCCGGCGGCTCGGCAGCTGGAGGAATACTTCGCCGGGCGGCGCCGGGTTTTCGAGCTGCCGGTGGACTTGCGGTTGTCCGGCGGCTACCGGCGCGAGGTGCTCCGGCACCTGACCGAGATCGACTACGGCCGGACCGAGAGCTATACCGAGGTCGCGACCGCCACCGGGAACCCACGCGCGGTCCGGGCCGTGGGCTCCGCCTGCGCCACCAACCCGATCCCGGTCGTCGTGCCCTGCCACCGGGTGCTTCGCTCCGACGGCTCCCTGGGCGGCTACCGGGGTGGGTTGCCGGCCAAGCGGATGCTGCTCGACCTCGAGGCGGCCAGATGACGGGTCTCAAGCCCTTCGACAGGCTCAGGGAACCAACCAAAGACCGCACGTTCCGGCTCCTCGGCCCCGATCGACGACCGTACGAGAGTTCCGATGCCGGGGACTCTGGGTGGCCACCGGAAGAGCAGGATCTACGGCCGGCTGGACTGCCCGGGTGCGCTGCGGGCCATCGCGCGGGGCGGATACGTCGCCAATCGCGTGTTCTTCGCCGACGAGGCCGCCGCGATCGCCGCCGGCTTTCGGCCCTGTGCGGTGTGCCTTCGCGAGGACCACCAGCGTTGGAAGGCCGCCCTAGAACTCAGGGCTGGGTGAGGATCTCCGCGCCGGAGTCGGTGACGACCAGGGAGTGCTCGAACTGGGCGACCCGGCTGCCGTCGGCGGTGAGCACCGTCCAGTCGTCGTCCCACATCACCCACTCGGATCCGCCGAGCGCGATCATCGGTTCGATGGTGAACGTCATTCCGGGCTCGATCAGCGTGTCGTGCAGCGGGTCGTCGACGTGCGGGATCACCAGACCGGAGTGAAATGTGGAGTGCACCCCGTGCCCGGTGTAGTCCGCGATCACGCCGTAGCCGAACCGGCGCGCGTAGCTCTCGATCACCCGCCCGATGACGTTCACCCGGCGGCCCGGTCGTACGGACCGGATCGCCCGATCCAGGGCCTCCTGGGTGCGCTCGGTGAGCAGTCGCGACTCTTCGTCAACCTCTCCGCAGAAGAAGGTCCCGCAGTTGTCGCCGTGCACCCCGTTCAGGTAGGCCGTGACGTCGATCTTGACCAGATCCCCGTCCTCCAGCGGTCGGGCGTCGGGGATGCCGTGGCAGATGACCTCGTTCACCGAGGTACAGCAGGACTTCGGAAAGCCCCGGTAACCGAGCGTCGAGGGATAGGCGCCGTGGTCCAGCAGGAACTCGTGGACCACCGCGTCCAGCTCGTCGGTGGTCACCCCGGGCGCGATGGCGGCTCCCGCGGCGTGCATGGCCTGAGCCGCGATCCGCCCCGCGACCCGCATCTTCTCGATCGTTTCTGGAGTCTGGACATGACTGCCCCGGTAGGGAAGGGGGGCCGGCATCCCGACGTACTCGGGCTTCGAAATGGAGCTCGGCACCGGCCGGGGCGGCTGGATCATGGCCGGGCGGATGCCGCTCATGCTCAGAGTTTATGGGGAGTAGCGTCGGAGCCGGACGGTTGAGTCGACGGAGCAGGAGCGCAGATGGCGGACCAGGATTGGTGGTACGACCTGAACACCCATTCGGCGGTGCAGGACAGCAAGAACACCGCCAAGGCAATGGATCGTTTGGGCCCGTACGCCTCTCGCGAGGACGCCGAACGGGCGCTGGAGAAGGTCGAAGAGCGCAACGAGGCCTGGGACAACGATCCACGCTGGAAAGACGACGAGTAGCCCGACCTCTTTGTCCTGAATCATTCCAGAAAACGTGATTACTTGGGTTGTACACGGCGATCTGTTCTCCGATGCCTCATGGGAGCTTGACGGCGACATGGTGTAGCCAGTTCCCGCCCACGCCTGTTCCCGCGCGCGATTCCAGCGTTCGCTCGCGAATACTCGTGCGCGGATGCTTGTTTCGCGCGCGAGGGTCAAAGAAGCCTCGGAAGCCAGCAGCACGGTCGGGAGCCTGTCGTAACGTCGCCGTTACAGCGCGACCGGCAGACTAAGCCGCGTGGACAAGCAGACCGACTTCGTGTTGCGGGCCATCGAAGAGCGAGACGTCCGCTTCGTCCGTATGTGGTTCACCGACGTCCTGGGTTTTCTGAAGTCGGTGGCCATCGCTCCCGCCGAGCTCGAGGGAGCGTTCGCCGAGGGGATCGGCTTCGACGGATCGGCGATCGAGGGTTTCGCCCGCGTGTACGAGTCCGACATGGTGGCCCGTCCCGACCCGGCCACGTTTCAGGTGCTGCCGTGGCGGGACACCAGTCCGGCCACGGCCCGGATGTTCTGCGACATCACCATGCCCGACGGCTCGCCGTCCTACGCGGATCCGCGCTATGTCCTCAAGCGGGCCCTGAAGAAGGCGGCTGACCTGGGTTTCACGTTCTACACCCATCCCGAGGTGGAGTTCTTCCTCTTCAAGGACCCGATCGTCGCCGGGGAGCCGCCGGTTCCGGTCGACCAGTCCGGCTACTTCGACCACACCCCCCAGAGCACCAGCAACGACTTCCGCCGCCGAGCCATCACCATGCTCGAACAGATGGGCATCTCGGTGGAGTTCTCCCACCACGAGGGCGCGCCCGGCCAGCAGGAGATCGACCTGCGCTACGCCGATGCGTTGTCGACCGCCGACAACCTGATGACCTTCAAGGTCGTCGTGAAGGAGGTCGCGCTCTCCCAAGGCATCAACGCCTCCTTCATGCCGAAGCCGTTCACGGAGCACCCCGGCTCCGGGATGCACACCCACATGTCACTGTTCGAAGGCGACAACAACGCCTTCTACGACGCCAGCGCCGAGCACCACCTCTCCACGATCGCCCGTTACTTCATCGCCGGGCTGCTCAAACACGCGGCGGAGATCACCGCGGTGACCAACCAGTGGGTGAACTCCTACAAGCGGTTGGCCGGCGGCGGCGAGGCGCCGAGCTACATCTGCTGGGGCCGCAACAACCGCTCGGCCCTGGTCCGGGTGCCCATGTACAAGCCGAATAAGGGTTCCTCGGCCCGCGTCGAGCTCCGGTCGATCGACTCCGGCGCGAACCCGTACCTCTCCTTCGCGCTGATCCTGGCCGCTGGGCTGGCCGGTATCGAGGGGAAGTACGAACTGCCCGAAGGCGCCGAGGACGACGTCTGGTCGCTGACCGAGCGGGAGCGGCAGGCCCTCGGCATCTCGCCGCTGCCGCGCAACCTCGACGAGGCGATCCGGATCATGGAGCACTCCGAGCTCGCCGCCGAGACGCTCGGGGAACACGTCTTCGACTTCTTCCTCCGCAACAAACGCACGGAGTTCGACGAGTACCGCCGCCAGGTCACGCCGTTCGAGCTGACGCGGATGCTGCCGGTCCTCTAGCCCTCGCCGATTCCGCAGAACTGGCCCCGGCGCCGATCTAGGAGAGCAACGGCAGCACACTCGAGAGGTCGGCCCGCAGGCCTGAGGCGTGCACGTCGCCGGCCTCGACGGCCGCCGACCACCCGAGCCGGCCGGTGGCCAAGCGCAGGAAGGTCAGCGGCGCACACTCGACCACGTTGGGCGGCGTGCCTCGCGTGTGGGTGGGCCCGGGATCACCGATCCCGCACTGGACGGCGGCGTACGGCGGCACCCGGACTTCCACCGAGCGCCCCGGATACTGCCCAGCCATTATCGCGGCGAGGGTACGCGTGCAGTCCGCCAGAGCCGGTCGGACCAGGGGAACGGGCGCCCGCTCCGGCAGCGAGCGCGAGAGATCGTCGGAGTGCACCACGAGCTCGACGATGCGGGTCGCGACGAAGTCACCCACCGTCGTCGGACCGCGCGGAGTCTCGATGATGCTGGACGGGTCACTGTCTGCCAACGCCGGCGGCAGCGCCGCGGTAGCAGCAGCGAACTCCGCCACCAGCACCGGCCCGGGCTTGTCGGCGGCTGCGGCCACCGTCGACTCGGTGACGCTCGCGACATCGCGTCGGTACCGCCGGACGAACTCCCAGACCGGCAGGGCAGGACCGCTGCTGCGCCGATTCAGCAGGCGGGCCAGCCCGAGCTGCATGCGAACCAGATGAGCGATCAGGACGCGAACGTCCCAACCGGGCAGCACCGACGGCCGGGTGAAGTCCTCGTCGCCGAGATCGCCGAGCCACGCCAGCACGGCGGCCGATTGTTCGGTCGCGGCCGCGGCGGGCGTGAGACGACGCAGAGCCATCGCCCCATCCTGGCCGACGGCGCAACTGCGTACCATTCCTGGATGTGACCAGGATCGAAACCACGCAGGGCACCCTCGCCCGCCGCGGTTTCACCGACACCGCCCGAGCGGTCCGGATCATCTCCGAATGGGACGAGCGGCGCTACGCGCTGCTGGATCTCATCACCGAAGCGGCCGACCCGGACCTCGCGCTGACCTCGCTGGACCGGCTCGAGGCCGTCGTGCCCGACCTGTACGACCGACTCGTTGGCTCCACCGAGCTCGCCCGGCACGTCATCCTCGTCCTGGGGTGCAGCGCCGCCCTCGGACAACACCTGATCGCCTGGCCCCAACATCTCGAAATCCTCGACGATGCCCTGGAGCAACGCGCTGCCCCGGAACTGCGCCGCATGATGCTGGAGGCGGTCGGTGCCGACCCGGACGCCGCCGTGCCGGTAGCGACGGACCAGAGCGGGGACGGGCTGCGCCTGGCGTACCGCGCCCTGATCATGCGCATCGCCGCACGCGATCTGTGCGCTCCGGAGCCGATCGAGGCGATGCCGCAGGTCGCTGACGAGCTCTCCGACCTGGCCGATGCGACGCTGGAGGCCGCCCTGGCCATCGGCCGCGCCAAGGTCGGCGAGAATGCGTTGAAGACCCGGCTGGCGGTGGTCGGGCTGGGCAAGTGTGGCGCCCAGGAACTGAACTACGTCTCCGACGTCGACGTCTTGTTCGTGGCCGAATCGGTGCTGGATTCCGACGGGAAGCCCCTGCTCTCGAACGACGCGGCGATAGCCGCCGCGACCCGAATGGCCGCGGAGCTGACCAGGATCTGCTCGGCGCACACCAAGGCCGGAACGATCTGGGAGGTCGACGCGAACCTGCGGCCGGAGGGACGCTCCGGCCAGCTCGTCCGCACGCTGGCCAGCCATCAGACCTACTACCAGAAGTGGGCGAAGACCTGGGAGTTCCAGGCCATGCTCAAGGCGCGGCCGAGCGCTGGTGACCTCGAGCTCGGCCAGGCCTTCGTGGACATGGTGTCGCCGCTGGTCTGGAGTGCAGCCGAACGGGAGAACTTCGTCTCCGACTCCCAGACCATGCGCAAGCGGGTCGTCGCGCACATTCCCGCCCGGGACGCCGGCCGGGAGCTCAAGCTCGGTGAGGGCGGCCTGCGCGACGTCGAGTTCTCGGTGCAGATCCTCCAACTGGTGCACGGCCGTGCCGACGAACGCCTACGCCGGCGGGCGACGTTGGAAGGGCTGCGGCAGCTGATCGACGGAGGCTACGTGGGCCGCGACGACGGCAAAGGGTTCGGCCTGGCCTACCGGTTCCTCCGGACCCTCGAGCACCGGATCCAGCTCTTCCGGCTTCGGCGCACCCACGTCCTTCCGGAGGCAGAGGAGGACCTGCGTCGTCTGGGGCGATCCTTCGGCTACGCGGATCCGGCCAAGCAGCTGCTGTCTATCTGGCGATCCTGCTCGGGGCAGGTTCGCCGGCTGCACGAACGACTCTTCTACTCACCGTTGCTCGACGCGGTCGCCCGGATCCCGACCAAGGAACTGCGGCTCACCACCCAGGCGGCGCAGGACCGGCTGAAGGCGCTGGGCTACGCCGATCCGCAGGCCTCGCTGCGGCACATCGGCGCGCTCAGTCAGGGAGTCACCCGGCAGGCCGAAATCCAACGACAGCTGCTGCCGGCCATGCTGGGCTGGTTTGCCAGTGCGCCCAATCCGGACGCGGGGCTCCTTGCGTTTCGGCAGGTATCCGATGTGCTCGGCGCAACCCCGTGGTATCTCCGGGCTCTGCGCGACGAAGGCACGATGGCCGAGCGACTGGCCCGGATCCTGGCCTCCAGCCGGTACGCGGTCCAACTGCTCACCCGGGCACCGCAGACCGTGCAGATGCTGGCCGACGACGCCGAACTGGTACCGCGGCCGTTGGCCGAGCTGGACAGTGAGATGCGCGCGGCGGCCGGGCGGCAGAAGGACTCGATCGCCGGAGTCGAGGCGATCCGGGCCATCCGCCGTCGCGAGCTGTTCCGCGTGGCGGCCGGTGACATCTTGGGGTTGAACGACGTCTTTGCCGTGGGCGAGGCCCTGTCCGATCTGGCCTCGGCAACGATCGACGCCACGTTGTCGGTCGTGCGCCACGACTCCGGCGCCGACTCTGTGCCGGAGATCGCCGTCATCGCGATGGGCCGGTGGGGCGGTCGCGAGCTGTCGTACGCCTCCGACGCCGACGCCATGTTCGTGATGGACGACGGCGGGCCAGGGGATGGCGATCGCACCAAGATCGCCGCTGGGGTGATCACCGAGATGCGGAAGCTGCTCACCCGGCCCAGCGCGGATCCGCCGCTGAGCATCGATGCCGACCTCCGGCCGGAGGGCAAGGGCGGCGCCCTCATCCGCTCCCTCGCCGCATACCAGAACTACTACAGTCGCTGGTCCTCGACCTGGGAGCTCCAGGCCCTCGTCCGGGCCGACGCCCTGGCCGGGAACGACGGGTTGGGCCAGGCCTTGATGGCCGAGATCGACGGCCGCCGGTGGCCTCGGGAAGGTCTGTCAGAGGGGCAGATCAACGAGATCCGGAAGCTGAAGGCTCGGGTCGAGGCCGAGCGGCTGCCGCGTGGAGCCGATCCGGCCAAGCACACGAAGCTCGGGCCCGGTGGTCTGGCCGACGTGGAGTGGACGGTTCAGCTGTTGCAGCTCCAGCACGCCTACGCCGTGCCGGCGTTACGCTCCACCCGGACCATCACCGCCCTCCGGGCCGCACGCGACGCCGGCATCGTTGACCCGCAGGACGCGGGACACCTCGAGGCCGCCTGGGTGTTCGCGAGCCGGGTCCGGAACCAGATCATGTTGGTCCGTGGTCGCGGCTCCGACTCCTTTCCCAGCGACAACCGTGAACTGGCGGCGGTCGCGGAGCTACTGGGCTACGGATCGGGGGAGTCCTCGCACCTGCTGGCCGACTACCGCCGCGTCACCCGGCGGGCACGGGGCGTTGTCGACCGGGTGTTCTGGGGCCTCGAGCGCTGACGGTGTTGTCCGGCGCGCGCACGCTCCGCGCCTCAAGACTCGGTCTTCCTCCCTCACTCGCAGACGCGGCGTCCAATAGCTCGCTTCGCTCGCGGGGCGCGTCTCCTCCTTCGCTCGTCCAGACCGAGCCCGGCGCTGCGCTAACGACGCTCGCCGGGTTTCAGCGAATGCCCGCGTCGCTGATGGTGATCTTGACCTGGTTGCCGGCGCCGGGGCAGTTCGGCCCGTTGGGATACACCGTCTCCGGGGTCACGGAAGCGTCGGCGAACGATCTCTTTCGATCCGACAGCTGGGCCGTGGCCCGTACGGTGATCTGTTCCGCCGGCAATTCGGCAACGTCCAGGAAGCCGGTCAAGGTCCCGTTGGGGGAGGCGCTGGCCGAGCAGGCGGCGTCGGGCTCGGTGCCATCACACCCCTGATCGATCGTGTCGTACCCCGGGCTGAGTTCCACCGGTGCCGTGGTGCATTTTCCGCCCCAGCAGGCCGAGGCTTCGAGCGAGATCACATCTCGAGCTATCTCGGCATCGACGGTCACCGAGACCCCGGACGGAGCGCCGATCTGCGTGCAGGCGATCTCCGGCGCGGAGCAGCCGGTCAGGCCGACCAGAACCGGGGGCAGCAGCAGGGCGGCGATCGCGCGCACGCCCGGAGTGTAACGTCGCAGGCCTACTTCAGATGGCTCTCGGAGGGGTTCGACGTGGCATCGACCGAGCTGGGCACGATTACCACCGACCTGCCGGCCCGTCTCGACCGGTTGCCCTGGGGGCGCTTCCACTGGCTGGTCGTCATCGGTCTCGGGACGGTGTGGATCCTCGACGGGCTCGAGGTGACCATCGTCGGCTCGATGTCGGAGGCCCTACAGAACCCGGATACGGGCCTCGGGCTCTCGAGCTTCGACGTCGGGTTGGCCGGCGCGGTGTACGTCGCGGGGGCCTGTGTCGGAGCACTGGTCTTCGGTCAGCTCACCGACCGCTTCGGTCGCAAGAAGCTGTTCTTGATCACGCTCGCGCTCTATACGGTGGCCACGGTCCTGACGGCGTTCTCGATGAACCCGACGTGGTACTTCGTCTGCCGCTTCCTGACCGGCGCCGGCATCGGTGGGGAGTACGCGGCGATCAACTCTGCCATCGATGAACTCATCCCGGCCAAGTACCGGGGTCGGATCGACGTCGTGATCAACGGTTCCTTCTGGATCGGCGCCGCCGCCGGGGCGTTGCTGACCCTGCCGCTGCTCGACCCCACCCGGGTCGACCCGGCCTGGGGCTGGCGAATCGCGTTCGGTCTCGGGGCGGTGCTGGCCATCGGGGTCCTGCTCGTACGCCGGAACGTGCCCGAAAGCCCACGCTGGCTGTTCATCCACGGCCGGCAGGACGACGCTGAACGCGTCGTGCACGAGATCGAGGAGCGGCTGCGTGCCGACGGGCAAGAGCTGGACGAGGTCTCCGAGACGATCACCATCCGGCAGCGTCACAGCATCGGGCTTCCCACGATCGCCAAGACGGTCTTCACCGTCTACCCCCGGCGGACGATCTTGTGCTTCTCGTTGTTCGTCGGGCAGGCCTTTCTCTACAACGCGTTCTTCTTCACCTACGGCGACACTCTGACGACGTTTCTCGGCGTGGAGCAGACCGGCGGGTTCATCGCGATCTTCGCGCTGAGCAACTTCCTCGGCGCGCTGTTGCTGAGCAGGTTGTTCGACACCGTCGGCCGGGTCAAGATGATCGCCGGCACCTACATCATTTCGGGGATCGGGCTCGCCGTCGCCGGGCTGCTGCTCGGCTCGGTCACCGCCGTCACCCTGACCGCGATCGGCGCCGTGATCTTCTTCTTCGCTTCGGCCGGCGCCAGCTCGGCCTACCTCACGGCCAGCGAGATCTTCCCGATGGAGACGCGGGCGCTCTGCATCGCGTTCTTCTACGCGATCGGGACGGCCGCCGGCGGCATCTCCGGGCCCCTGCTGTTCGGCAAGTTGATCGAGGACTCCTCCGCGTCGGGGGATATCACGGGGATCGCGCTCGGCTACTACATCGGCGCCGCCTTGATGGTGATCGGCGGCATCGTGGAGATCGTGTTGGGTGTCCAGGCCGAGAACCAGTCCCTGGAGGACATCGCGACACCGCTGACTGCCGTCGAGGCCGAGGCTTCCAGCTCGCACTGATTCCCCCTCTTGCGTGCTGTGGAGTCTCAGGGTTCGCGCGAGTAACCTCAGTCACATGACTCGCTCGACTCCGACCCCGGCATCGACGGTGATCCGGGTGACCCTGGCGGTGGTCGGAGGCGTCGGGCTCCTGACCGGAACGATCGCCGTGTTCGGGTCGACCAACCAGGCTGGAGCGGCGACGCTGCTGATCGGTGGCGTGTTGTTCGTGCTGGCGGCGATCGCCTATCCGTCGGGTTCCACCACCTGGTTCGCCGGTTGGGGTCGCCGGGCCGGTACCGACACCATCGCTGCACTGCTCCGTTCGCCCTCTCCGCAGGTACGGCTGGCCTCGGCCGAAGCCGTGCTCGGACCGGAAGCCCACGCCGGTCGGCGCTACAGCTCCGCCGAACTGCGGGAACTTGCCCTCGACGTCCTGCTGAACCGTGATCTTGTGCGGCGGCTGGCCGACCTGCTGCGACGTGGCGGCTACACCGTCACCGCGGCCGACTCGGTGGACGCCACGCTCGGCGACCCCGCCGCCAACGTCGTCGTTCGGATTGATGGCGTCGGTGGCTCCGTGCAGATTCCGATCATGGTCAGCAACGACGTGGGCGCCGACGTGCCCAGCGTGGTGGCGGCACTCAGCATCGCGGCCGGACGTTTCGACACCCGCAGCGCGGTCGCGGTCTTCAGCGGCCAGCCGCATGGCCCCGTTCCGCTGAGCAGCGTCACGCCAGTTGGGGAGATCAGGATCTTCGCCGTCTACTCCCCGCGGCTGGGTGACGAGCAATCTGTCCTTGCCGCCGTCGCGCAGGCGGTCGAGGTGTCGCGCCAGACCCCGAGCATCACCACCCCCGCACCCCCCGCGGACACTCCGGCGCAGAGTCCAGCGTCGAGCACCAACGGAGCCGCCCCGCCCGCCTCGGCCGAATCGGAGCCGGTCGAGGAGCATCGCGCCGGTTAGCCGATGCCGGACTCGTTGTTGCGGCGCTCGAGCATCGCTGACGCCGACTGGTAGGCCCGCAGCGTGGCGGCGGCCGTGTTGTCCCAACTGAATCGGGACGCGTGCACGGCACCGTTGGCTCCAAGCCAGGCTGCGGCCTCCTCGTCGTCGAGGACCGCCGAAAGCGCCTGCGCCCACTCACTCGCATCGTGATCATGAACCAGAATGCCGGTCTGCCCGTCCTCGACCGTATGCCTTAGACCTCCGACGTCAGTGGCCACCACGGGTCGACCGCACGCCTGAGCCTCCAACGCCACCAGCCCGAACGACTCGGTGTGCGACGGGACACCAACCAGATCTGACGCGCAGTACCAGCGGAACAGTTCATCGCGAGGAGAATGCGGGCGGAACTCCACCACGTCGTCGACGCGGAGGTCGCGCGCCAGTCCCGGCAGCGTCGTCGACCACCGGGCCTCCGGGCCGCTCGGACTGCCGATGATGATCAGCTTGAGCTGGCGTCGGCGTTCGGGCTGGGCCGAGACGAGCCGGGCCACCGCCTGGATGAGCACGTCCGGTGCCTTCAACGGCTGGATCCGCCCGACGAACAAGATCACCTTGGCGTCCTGGGCCACCCCGAGCTGAGCCCGGGATTTCGGTTGATCGCAGGGGTGGAACGTGTGCAGATCCACCCCCGGCGGCACCACGACCAGCTGTTCGGGGCGGGCGTGGTAGTGCTGCTGCAGTTGCGCCGCCTCATCGCTGGTATTGGCGGTCAGGATCGCCGCGTCGGCCACGATCTGCGCCTCGCCCTGCTCCCGGACGTCGGGTTCGCTGACCTGTCCCGTCCGCGGTGTCTGATTCCTGAGCGACTGGTTCTTGACCTTCGCCATCGTGTGCATGGTGTGGACCAGCGGGATGTCGTGGCGATGAGCGAGCTCGCGACCGACCATGCCCGACAGCCAGTAGTGCGAGTGCACGATCTGGTACGCGTCGAGCTGCGGATCGAGCTGGGCGGCGAACTCGGAGACGAGACCGGGCAGGTCCTCCTTGGCCAGTGGTTCGGGCGGACCGGCGGTAACGTGGATGACCCGGGCATGCTCGTTGAGTTCGACGATGCCCGACTCATCGGTGGATTCCTGGCGGGTGAAGACGTCGACCTTGAGTCCACGCTCTCCCAGGCGGCGGGCCACCTCGTACACGTACACGTTGAGGCCCCCGGCGTCCCCGACGCCGGGAATGCCCAGCGGCGAGGTGTGCATGCTGATCATCGCCACCCGCTGCGGGTAGCGGGTCCGGGGGTGTGGCACCTATCGAAGATAGTGCAGCGGTGGTTAGCTGATCACATGGCGAAGCGACGGAGCACGCACCGAGCTGAACGTGAACCATCAGTGGCCGACGCGGTACCAAGCAAGATTCTCCCGCGGCCGACGGTCAGGGACATGCCGCCGGCGCCGGTCAACTACCGCAAGCTGATCGGCCCGGGCATCATCGCCGCCGGCGTCGGACTGGCCTCCGGCGAGTTCATCCTCTACCCCTACATCGCCTCCCAGGTCGGTCTGGTCTTTGTCTGGGCGGCGATCGTCGGACTGGGCACGCAGTTCTTCATCAACCTGGAGATCGAGCGCTACACGCTGGCCACCGGCGAGACCGCCCTGACCGGTTTCAGCCGGTATTGGCGGCATTGGGGCCTCTTCTTCGCGATCTTGACCTACTTCGCCAACCTGTGGCCGGGCTGGGCGACCAGTAGCGCCACCCTCGTCTCGTACATGTTCGGGGGGACGCCGCGCTTCATCGCCATCGGCATGTTGATCGTCATCGGGTTGATCTTGACCCTGGCGCCGGTGGTGTACGTGGCTCTGGAGCGGGCCCAGATGCTCAAGGTCGCCGCCGTGCTGCTGTTGTTCCTGGTCTCGGCGATCTTCGCCATCGGCGCGCAGGGGTGGGCCGCTCTGCCGCAGGTTGTCACCAACCCGCAGATCCCGTACGAGCAGCTCGGCTTCGCGGTCCTACTCGGCGCCCTGGCCTTCGCCGGCGGTGGTGGCGGCCAGAACCTCGTGCAGGCGAACTGGATTCGCGACAAGGGCTTCGGTATGGGCGCGTACGTGCCGCGGCTGGTGAGCCCCGTGACCGGGCAGCCGGAGGCGGCGCCGAGCACGGGCTACATCTTCGAGCCGAACGAGAAGAACATGAGCCGGTGGAAGGGCTGGTGGAAGTTCGCGAACATCGAGCAGCTGAGCACCTTCGTGGCGATCACCTTCGTCACGATCTTGTTCACCTCGCTGCTGGCGTACTCCACCGTGTTCGGCCGGGAGGGGCTGGTCAACGGCATCGGGTTCATCAAGACCGAGGGCGAGGTGCTCGGCGAGCGGGTGGGGCCGTGGTTCCAGTACTTCTTCTGGTTCATCGGGGCCTTCTCGCTCTTCGCCGCCGCGCTCGGCATCGTGGACTACACCAGCCGGCTGGCCGCGGACGTGATCAAGACCTCCTACGCACGCAACGCCAACGAGTCGAAGATGTACGCCTTCTTGGTCTGGGGACTCATCGTCATCGGCATCATCGTCCTGCTGGCCGGCTTCGACCAGCCGATCGTGCTGCTGGTGATCGCCGCCGTCGTGGGTGGCTTCATGATGTTCATCTACTCCGGCCTGCTGATCTTGATCAACCGGACCATCCTGCCGCCGCCGATCCGGGTCCGCGGGCTCCGCCTCGGCGCTCTCATCTGGGCCATCCTGCTCTTCGGCACTCTCTCGATCCTCACTTTCCAAGACCAGATCGGCAAGCTCCTCGGCGGCTGACCCCAGGATCTCCCGGCAACCGCGCCCCAAATCCCGGCACCCGCCCCCAATCCCGGCAACTGTTAACTGATTCCGGGTCTTCGGGGCATCAGGGCCCTGAGGAGTGCGCTTTGCCAACAGTTTCCGGGATTGCGGACGGCCGCTGATTCCGGAGTTTTCCACAGATTTCGTTGCACCCCCTCCCTATCAGCTGCCGTGCGCTGTCAGCGTGACGACATGGCCAGGCGAGAATTCGACCCCGTACGGCGTCCGCGCGAGCCCTTCCGCGGGACGACTCGCGAGAGAAGTTGGAATCGGCTGTCGCACGGCCTCTACTGGCCCGCCGAGAAGCGACGTACGACTCCGGCGACACTGAAAGCGTGGGCGCTAGTGCTGCCCCCGAACGCAGCGTTCACCCACCTGACCTCGGCCTCGTTGCGTGGCTGGTGGCAGGTCGTCGACCTCGAGCATCCGCTCTTCGCGGCGGTGCCGGAGGGTACGCCGGTGCCCCATCGGAGTGGTCTGTGGGTCAGTCGGCATCCCGGTGCGCTGGCGGTGGAGACGATCGACGGGGTCCGCGTCACGACGGCGGCCGAGACTCTTCTGTCGGCGGCGCGAGATTTGAGCATCCTGGATCTCGTCGTGCTCGGTGACTCAGCCCTGCGGTCGGAACAGTGCACTATCGAGGAGCTGCGAGCGCTTGCCGCCGAGCGTCGTCGCGGGGCGCCGCGATTGCGACGGATCATCCCGATGCTCGATGCTCGGAGCGAGTCGCCGTGGGAATCGATCATGCGTGTTCTGCACCGAGCGGCCGACATTCCGGTAGAGCCGCAGTACAAGATCTACGACGAGAACGGCACCTTCCTCGCCCGGGTCGATCTGTGGATCGAAGGCACTCGTCGCGTTCACGAGTACGACGGCGGGCACCACCGCGAGCCCGAGGAGCATCGCCGCGATCTCTTACGGGAAGGCAAGCTGGTGAACGACAATTGGCAGCGCATCGGCTACGTTGCCGCGCAGCTGATCTACGACGGTGCCGGGATCATCGCTGGCGCCGATCGGCTCCTCGGCCGTCGTCCGAACCCGAATCGCCTGAAACGTTGGCAGCGACTGCTCGACGAGTCGACGCTGCGGCCGGCCGGTCGTGCCCGGATTCTTGCCCGATGGTGGCGCTCGCCGTCCGCGCCGCGCGCCGCCAGCTGATAAGAACCGGGAAACTGTCGGAATATCGCAAACCGAAGCACCCGAATACGCCGGAATCCCGGAATCTGTTAACAGTTTCCGGGATCCCAGGGCCGCTTAGGTGACGTCGACGTGACCTGAGGTGATGCGGGCGAGCAGGGCCTATACGTCGTAGTAGAGCTCGAACTCGTGTGGGTGGGGGCGAAGCCGTACGGCGTCGATGTCGGCGCGCTTGAGCTCGACCCAGGTCTCGATCAGATCGGGGGTGAAGACGTCACCCTCGAGCAGGAACTCGTGGTCGGCCTCCAGGCTGTTGAGCACTCCATCGAGGCTGTCGGGGACGGTCTGCACGTTGGCGTGCTCCTCCGGCGGCAGCTCGTACAGGTCCTTGTCGATCGGCGCGGCGGGCTCGGTCTTGTTCTGGATTCCGTCGATGCCGGCCAGCAGCAGGGCGGCGAACGCCAGGTACGGGTTGGACGAGGAGTCTGGGCAGCGGAACTCGACCCGCTTGGCCTTCGGGTTCGTCCCGGTGATCGGGATCCGCATGGCGGCGGACCGGTTCCGGGAGCTGTAGACCAGGTTGACCGGAGCCTCGAAGCCCGGCACCAGCCGGTGGTAGGAGTTCGTGGTCGGGTTCGTGAACGCCAGCAGCGCCGGGGCGTGCTCGAGGATGCCGCCGATGTACCAGCGAGCCATGTCGGAAAGACCCCCGTAGCCGGCCTCGTCGTAGAACAGGGGCTCGCCCTCCTTCCACAGGGAGGAGTGCACGTGCATGCCGGAGCCGTTGTCACCGAAGATCGGCTTGGGCATGAAGGTCGCCGTCTTGCCGGCGGCCCACGCCGTGTTCTTGATGATGTACTTGAACTTCTGGATGTCGTCGCCGGCCGCAAGCATGGTGTTGAACCGGTAGTTGATCTCGGCCTGGCCGGCGGTGCCGACCTCGTGGTGCGCCCGCTCGACGATCAGACCCGCGTCCTCGAGGTTCTTGGTCATCTCGTCGCGGAGGTCGGCGAAGTGGTCGACGGGCGGGACGGGGAAGTAGCCCCCCTTGTAGCGGACCTTGTAGCCGCGGTTGCCGCCGTCCTCGACCCGGCCCGTGTTCCAGGCGCCGGCCACGGAGTCGATGTGGTAGTAGCCGGCGTTCTGCTTGGTCTCGAACCGAATGTCGTCGAAGGTGTAAAACTCCGCCTCCGGGGCGAAGAACGCGGTGTCGCCGATCCCCGTCGAGGCCAGGTAGGTTTCGGCCTTGCGGGCGATGTTGCGCGGATCGCGGCTGTACGGCTCCTTGGTCAGCGGGTCGTGCACGAAGAAGTTGAGGCACAGGGTCTTGTGTGTACGGAACGGATCCAGGTAGGCCGTCGTCGGGTCCGGCAGCAGCGCCATGTCGGACTCGTGGATCTTCTGGAAGCCGCGGATCGAGGAGCCGTCGAAGGCGAGGCCGTCCTCGAAGACCGCCTCGTCGAACGAGCCGGCCGGAACGGTGAAGTGCTGCATGATGCCGGGAAGGTCGCAGAAGCGGATGTCGACGACCTCGACACCCTCGTCCTTGACGTAGGCCAACAGGTCGTCGGCGCCTTGGAACATCTGTCCTCCGGTGAGTGTGATGGATGGGATGGAGGGTCGAGCGGCACGGTGGGCTGGACGAGCACGGCGCTCAACCCCGAACTCGGTGTCTGGACTCTATGGACGGGCGATTTCCGTCCAGTTGCGCAAATGTTTCACGGAGGTTACAGCGGCCGGGCCGCGCTCGCGTACGCTCGCGTCTGTGACCGCGGCGGCAACCCCTGCGCCGGAGGAGGCCTTCCCCGGGGCGCAGCTCGGGCTGCCCGCGACGGGCCGCGGATCGCTGGCCCGCTGGCGCTCTAGGGTGGGCGCGATCATCATCGACTGGGCCGCCTGCATGGCGATCGCGGTCGGGCTGTTCGGCGCTCCTGTGCTGACCGAGCGCGGCTGGCAGTCCTGGATGATCTTGGTGACGTTCTTCGTCGAGTCCACGGTGCTCGTCACGGTCGCCAGCGGTAGCTTCGGGCAGCTACTCTGTCGGATCGCGGTCGTACGGCTGGACAGCAAGCCGCCCGGCCTGCCCCGCGCTGCCCTCCGCGCCGCTCTGGTCAGCCTCGCGCTGCCCGCGTTGATTGTCGGACCGCACCGGCGCGGGTTGCAGGACATGGCCGCCAACACGGTGGTGGTGAACCGCAAGTGAGCAGCAACTACGAGCAGGTTGAGTTCACCTCGGCGGGCCAGCTGCGGCGCTGGCTGGAGCAGAACCACAACCGTGTACGAGGGATCTGGGCGGTGACCTACAAGAAGGGCGCAGGGGACCGGCACCTGACGTACGAGGCCCTGGTCCGCGAAGCGCTGTGCTATGGCTGGATAGACGGCCAGGCGCGCGGAATCGACGAGCTGCGCAGCTCGCTCCTGCTTACCCCTCGGCGGGCGGGCAGTGGCTGGTCACGACCGAACAAGATCAGGATCGCCGAACTCGAGGCCGCTGGCCTGTTGGCGCCCGCCGGGATCGCGGCCATCGAGGCGGCCAAGGCCTCGGGCAGTTGGACCCTGTTGGATAGCGTCGAGGCGGGGATCGAGCCGCCCGAACTTGCTGCCGCCCTGGATGCCGACCCGGATGCTCGGCGGCACTGGGACGCCTTTCCCCGTTCGGCACGCCGGGCCGCTCTGGAGTGGGTCGCTACAGCGAAGCGTCCGGAAACCCGGGTCAACCGGATCGCCGAAATCGCCCGGCTGACGGCGCAGAACATCCGCCCCCGCTGACTCCCACGCCGCAAGGTGAAGGATGTCGCCGCGAGTACGCGGCCGGATCCCTCATCTTGTGGTGCAGTACCTGTGGACGGCGCGAACGATTGTGGGCTTCGTCCTTAGGACAAGGGCATGCATGCTCGACGCGAGGTCCCCGATGCCTTGATCCGGCTGGCCCGCCTTCAGGCCGGTGTCGTGACTCGGGAGCAGGCCATGGGTCACGGTCTGTCCAGGCACGTCCTGAGACGATTGGTGGACGGCGGGACCTGGCTGCGGGTGTGTCCGGGGTTGTTCGCCACCGTCGGGGTGGCGCCCTCTTGGGAGGCCTTGGCCTGGGGCGGCACGTTGCTGGGCGGGCCCAACTCCCGGCTCGGACCGGAGGCGTCGGGCTACCTCTACGGGCTTCTCCAGCGGCCACCGAAACCCATCGACGTGCTGGTGCCTTTGGCGGCACCCCGAGAAGTACTGGGGCCGTGGCGGTTCATCCGCGAGACGCCCGGCGCCCGTCCTTGCCGGTCGCCCGGGTCACCGCCACGACTTCCCGCTGAATGCGCCGTGCTCGATCTGGTGGCCCAGCGACCCGAGGGTGAGGTTGTCGGACTGATCACCTCGGCGGTGCAGAAAGGGCTCACCACCCCCGAGCGGTTGAGTCGACTACTGCAATCGCGCTCTCGTCAACGGCATCGCCGACTCGTCACCGGGCTGCTGGCCGATGTCGTGGACGGTATTCGCTCCTACCTGGAGCTGCGCTACCTGCGCGACGTCGAACGTCCCCACGGGTTGCCCCGAGGTGAGCGGCAAGACTCGCGGCCGGGCCTGCCCTACCAGCGCGACGTCAAGTACAAGGGCTTCGGTCTGATCGTTGAGCTCGATGGACGCCTCGGCCACGACGGCGAAGGCCGGTTCCGCGATATGAATCGCGACAACCAGCACGCGCTGCGTGACGAGCTGACGTTGCGCTACGGCCACTTCGACGTCACCAGCCGCGCGTGCCCCGTCGCGTTCCAGGTCTACCTCGCTCTGCGCCGGCGGGGATTCGACGAACCGTTCCGGCGCTGCACCAACTGTGTGGGCGTCCCCGAAAGTCAGCTACGGTCAAGCTGAAGGATCCGGCCGCATACTCGCGGCCACATCCTTCATCCTATGGCTAGAGCAGCTAGCGCGCGTCGAGGATGGCGCCGGGGTTCAGGATGCCGTCCGGGTCGAAGACCTGCTTGATCTGGTGATGCAGACTCATCACCCGCTCGCCGAGTTGCGTCGGCAACAGCTCCTTCTTCAGTCGGCCGATGCCGTGTTCGCCGGTGATGGTGCCGCCGAGGGAGATGGCCAGAGCCATGATTTCGGTGAAAGCCACTGCCGCACGCTCCCGGGCGGCCTCGTCGGTCGGGTCGAAGACGATGGTCGGGTGGGTGTTCCCGTCCCCGGCGTGGGCCACCACAGGGATGTCGAGCTCCCGCCGAGCCGCAATGGAAGCGATGCCGCTCAACAGATCTGGAAGAGCCGGGACGGGAGCGCCGACGTCCTCCAGCATCAACGCGCCACGCCTCTCGAGGGCGGGAAAGACCGCCCGCCGCGCCGCTGCGAAGAGCTCGCCCTCGTCCTGGTCGTCGGTGCGGAATACCTCGGTTGCGCCGGCTCTTGAGCAGGCCGCCTCGGCCTGGTCGATCTCCAGGCTGCGCGCCTCCCCGGGCGCGTCCGACTGCACCAGCAACAAGGCGCCCGCCGAACGGTCCAGCCCGGTCGGGCGGAAGTCCTCCACGATGTTGATGGCGGCGTTGTCCATCAGTTCGACCAGCGACGGCCGGCTCGTCCGGCCGAGGTCGACCACCGCCCGGGCGGCCGCGGCGGCGTCGGGAAAGAGCGCCACCAAAGTTGCCCGCGGTGGCTGTTCAGGCATCAGTCGCAGGATGGCCCGGGTGATGATGCCGAGCGTGCCTTCGCTGCCCACGAAGAGTTTCAGCAACGGCAATCCGGCGACGTCCTTGATCCGTTTGCCGCCCAAGATGATCTTGCTGCCGTCGGCCAGCACTACGTCCAGTCCGAGCACGTAGTCGGTGGTCACCCCGTACTTCACACAGCACAACCCGCCGGCGTTGGTGGCGATGTTGCCGCCGATCGAGCAGATCTCGTACGAGGATGGATCGGGCGGATACCACAGGCCGTGCAGGGCGGCCGCGGCCTTGACCTCGGCGTTGAAGGCGCCTGGTTCCACCACCGCCACCCTCGTGACGGGGTCGATCTCGATGGCCCGCATCCGCTCCAGGGACAGCACCAAACCGCCCTCGACCGCCGACGAGCCGCCGGAGAGACTCGTGCCCGCCCCGCGCGGGGTGATCGGCACCCGGTGCTCGGCGGCCCACTGTACGGTCGCCTGTACCTGGTCGGCGTCGGTCGGCCGGACGACCGCCAGCGGCAGACCGGCGCCGGGGTCGCGGGACCAGTCGTGCCGGTAGTTCTCGCAGGTGGCCGGGTCGGTCACCACCACCCCGGCCGGCAGGGCCGCGATCAGCGACTCCGTCGTGAGGACAACCATGACCGCCAACCTATCTCCGGCCGCCTCACTAGTTACAGGCCCGGATCACAGGTGCTCGGCCGCGGTGAGCCAGGACTCCTCCAACGCGGCCTTGCGGGCCTCCGCCGCCTCGAGCACACTCTGCAACTCGCCAAGTTGCACATGGTCCCGCGCGGCAGCGGCCATCTGCTCGTGCAGTCGGCTGATCTCGGTATCGAGCCGGGCCAGCTGGGATTCGATCCGGTTCAGGTCCTTGCGCGCTTGCCGGACGATCGCGTTCTGGGCCGGTTTGGCGGGGACCGGGGGGTTCGCCCGTTCGGCCGGCTGGTTCGCTGCTCGTCGCGCGAGGTATTCCTCGACGCCGCCGGGCAGCAACACGCAGCTCCCGTCTCCCAACAGCGCGTACGTGACGTCGCAGACGCGCTCCAGGAAATAGCGGTCGTGACTGACCACGATCAGGGTTCCGGGCCACGAGTCCAGGTAGTCCTCGACCACGGTGAGGGTGTCGATGTCGAGGTCGTTGGTCGGCTCGTCCAGGAGCAGGACGTTCGGCTCGTCCAACAGGATCCGCAACAGCTGCAGCCGACGGCGCTCGCCGCCGGAGAGCTCGCCGATCCGTGTCGTCAGCCGGTCGCCGGTGAAGCCGAAATCCTCCAGCAACGCGCCGGCCGTCATGTCCTGACCGCTGGCAAGCCTCGTGACCCGCCGGACCCGGTCGACGAATCCGAGGACCCGCTCGTCGCCGGGCAGCTCGCTGACCTCCTGGGACAGGTGGCCGACCACCAGGGTCCGACCCGGCTTCACCCGTCCACGCACCGGCCCGAAGTCACCGGTGAGGGCGCGCAAGAGACTGGTCTTGCCGGTCCCGTTGACCCCGACGAGTCCGATCCGGTCGCCGGGGCCGATCGACCAACTCAGGTCGCGCACCAGGGCCCGGTCTCCAACGGCGAGCGTGACCTCGCTCAGGTCGAACACGTCCTTGCCCAGGCGAGTGATGGCGAACCGGCGCAGCGCCAGGGAGTCCCGCGGCGGCGGCTCGTCGGCGATGAGGGCGGCTGCGGCCTCGGTGCGGAATTTGGGCTTGGAGGTACGGGCCGGTGGGCCCCGGCGCAGCCAGGCCAGCTCCTTGCGCAGGAGGTTGCGCCGCCGGGCGGCGGTGCCGACCGCCTGCCGGGCACGTTCGGCGCGAGCCAGCACGTACGCCGCGTAGCCGCCGTCGTAGGCGTCGACCTGACCGTCATGCACCTCCCACACCCGGGTGCACACCGCATCCAGGAACCAGCGATCGTGGCTGACCACGAGCATGGCCGTCCCGCGCGCGGTCAGCGCGCGGAGCTGGTTGGCCAGCCAGTTGACCGCCTCCACGTCGAGGTGGTTGGTGGGCTCGTCGAGTACCAGCAGGTCGTGACCGGCCAGCATCAGGCCCACCAGCGCGACCCGCCGACGCTCCCCACCGCTGAGACGGGCCACACCGGTGTCCAGGTCGACCTCGGCCAGCAAGTGCTGCACGACACCTCGCGTCCAGGGATCCGCGGCCCAGACGTGATCCGACCGGCCGGCCGCGATGACGTCGCGGACCACTGTCCCGGGGGCGAAGTCGTCGGCCTGGTGCAGGTACCCGACCGAGACGCGGCCGGTCCAGGTGATCCGGCCGGCGTCCGGCTGCTCGGCGCCGGTGAGCAGGCGCAGGAGGGTGGTCTTCCCACTGCCGTTGCGGCCGACCACGCCGATGACCTCGCCGGCAGCGATGCCGAGACTCACGCGAAAGAGGACGGTGGTGGTGCCGAAGCTGATCGCGATCTGCTCGGCGTTGACGAGGTTGGCCATCCGGCCGCCCAGCCTAGTGGCCCACTAGACAATATGAGCGGGCTTCAGCCCTCCCTTGCTCATACCGTCTGGCGCGGCCTACCGTCCCAAGGACCGGTCAGGGCCGGGAGAGACGCTTCTGCAGCTCCTCGCGGGTTACGGCCTTCCTGGCCTTGCGCTGCTCGGCCTCCAAGGTCGGATCCGGTTGCGGCAACGGGGCGCACCGGACGTCGGCCCGGTTTCCGCTTCGTCGTTCGGGGAGCGCGCCCGTCAACAGATAGTCGGCGATCCGGTTGTCGACGCACGGGTTGCCGCTGAGCGAGCCCGAGTGCGTGGTGCCACCCGGCAGGCCGATGAGGCGGGCATTGTCGAACCGGCGCCGTACGGCCAAGGCCCCGCCGTACGGTGTCGCGGCGTCCAGGGTCTCACTGATCAACAGCATGCTCTCGATGCCGCGGTCCTTGATCCTGACCGGCGTCCGGGCGGGCGCGGGCCAATGACGGCAGGGCTCGTTGTACCAGGCGTTGCCCCAGGTGAGGTATGGCGCCCTCCGGTAGATGCGGTTGTTGTCGCGCTTCCACTTCGCCCAGCTCTGCGGCCACGTGGTGTCGGTGCACTGGACCCCCAGGTAGACCGCGTAGCCGTTGTCGTCGCCGTAGCCGCTGACGTCGAGGTAGGCCGCCTCCAACGGCGCTACCTCACCGCCGCGGACGTACGCGCTGAACACGGAGCCCAGGTCTTCCCAGGTGGACTGTGAGTAGCCCGCGTACAGGAAGGCGTCGTTCCATTCGCTCCCGCCGAGCCTGCCGTTCACCCCTTGGGCAGGACTCCGGTACAGCCGGGACTGGGTCGCGTAGAAGAGCCGGCGGACCTCCGCCTGGGTGCTCCCCAGGTCGTAGACACTGTCGTAGCGGGCCAGCCAGCCGAACCAGATGTTCATGTTGCGGTCGAAGGCGGGGTCCTGGGCGAGATTGGCCTTGTACCAGACGTCCCGGAAGTCGATCACGCCGTCGAAGATGACCCGGCGCAGCCGCTTCGGGAACAAGGAGGCGTAAACCGAGCCCAGGTAGGTGCCGTAGGAGAAGCCGTAGTAGTTGATCGCCGGTTCACCGAGAGCGCGGCGCAGGCTCTCCATGTCTCGCGCGCTGTCCTCGGTCGTGAGGTGGTTGAGGATCCGGCCGTTGTTGTCGTCGCAGTCACGGGTGTAGGCCCGGGTCCGCTTGAACCAGGCCCGTTCGATCGCCGCCGTCGTCGGCACGTACTGGGGCCGGTTGAAGCCGGCGTAGGTCGGATCGCAGCTCACCGATGGTTCGCTGGCGCCGACACCGCGGGGGTCGAACCCGATCCAGTCGTAGGCCAGACCGGCATCCTTGGGCACGAACTGCTGGAAGATTGAGAAGATCAGACCCGATCCGCCGGGGCCGCCCGGGTTCACCAGCATGACGCCCTGATACTGCGAGTCCGGCACGGTGTGCCGGAGCCGGGAGACCGCCAGCCGGATCTTCGCGCCGCTGGGCTTGCGGTAGTTGAGCGGCACGGTCACCGTGCCGCACTCGGCACCGAAGTCGACCAACAGCGGGTCGCTGCAGGCGCCCCAGCTGATCGGGCCCGGATCGTACGGCTTCGGCTTCGACTTCGACTCGAGCTTCGGGGGCTTATCACTTCCGGCGCTCGCCGTCACGGAGCTGGTCGCGATCAGGGCCGGCACGCAGAGCCCGACCGTGACTCCCAACAGGACTTTACGAAGCAGGGTGCGCATATTTCCTCCGAGGCGAGGGGGAAGGACCACCGGGTGTGCACACGCTCGCACATCGGCATCGGTCGACGGTGACGGCGCGCGGAGCGAGAACCCAAATGTGACCGGTATTGGCGGCACTAGGGTGAGCAAGTGGAGGCGGAGCGGTCGGCGCTGGGCTTGGCCGTGGAATCGCCGCTCCCCGAGCGGGCCCGGTTGTTGCACATCGGCATCCCCAAGACCGGCACCACTGCGGTCCAGAGCGCGGCGGCTCGGGCTCGTCGGCAGTTGCTCGAGCACGGCGTCCTCTACCCGGGCCGCGCGCTGAACCACCTCGAACCGGTGTGCGCTCTGATGGGCCGACGGTTCGGTTGGACCAGCGGGGGAGCGGGGGTGCCACCGCGTCGGCGCTGGTCGGAGATGATGACCGAGGTCGAGCGCCGTCCCCGCATGCGGGTGTTGATCAGCCACGAGTTCGCGTCCGAGAGCACCGACGAGCAGGCCCGCCGGTTTCTCGCCGAGTTGGGTGATCAGACCCACGTCGTGATCACCCTGCGAAGCTTCGCCGCCCTGCTGGGCTCGAGTTGGCAGCAGTACGTCAAGGCGGGCCGGCGCAAGGCGTACGAGGCGTGGCTGCGCGAGGTTCTCGCCGACGAGCCGTCGAGCGGGGCCGCCCGGTTGTTCTACCGACGCAATGACCAGCCGGCGATCGTACGGCGGTGGGCCGCGGCGGCCGGAACCGATCGGGTCGTCATCGTCGTCCCCGACAAGCGCTCACCGGAGCTCGTGCTGGACGCGTTCTCCGACCTGCTCGCCCTCCCCCGTGATCTGTTGGGTACGGCTGCGCCGGAGGCCGACAGCGGAGAGAACCGCTCGATGTCGTGGCCGGAGGTGGAGTACCTGCGGCGACTCAACGCCGCGGTACGCGGTCGGCTGGACTGGCGCGAGTACGAGGTCTGGATCCGCAACGGTGCCGTCGCCCGGCTGCTGACGAGTCGCCGGCCGGGCCCCGGCGAGCCCTCGGTCACCTTGCCCGGGTGGGCGGCCAGGCGAGCCAACGCCACAGCCGCCGCCTACGCCGAGGCCATCGCTAGGTCGGGCTGCCGAATCATTGGCGACCTGTCGGCGCTGGCTGCGCCGGGTCCGAGCGGAGACCTGCCTCCCGTCCGGCAGGTTCCGACCGAGGTGGCCGTGGCCGCCACGGCCGGCCTGGTCTCGGCCGGCCTCGGTCAGGGCCCCGACTTCACCCTGCGGACGCAGAACCTGCCCCCGATCGCCCGTTGGCTCTCACGCTCGAGACGAGGGCGTCGCTGGCTCGAGCTCAACGAGGCCGTACCCACCGCCCCGGCCGGTGACCTCCTCGCCGTCGGCGTGATCCGCGCCGCCCGGCAGCTCCGCCACCGTCTCGCCCGCTGAACCCCGTACTGGGGTGATAACCGCGAATCGGAGGGAGAACCCGATCAGAATCAGGAGGGCACCGGGTCTGTGCTAGCGAAGATTCTCTTTGCCGAGGAGGGCAGATGACCGCAATCAAGCTGGGTGTACACCTTCCTGTCGCCGGGCCGGATGCCTCGCCGGACGGGATTGGGCAGGTCGCGGTGGAAGCCGAACGCCTTGGGCTGGACTCCGTCTGGTCCTGGGAACGGCTGATGCGACCAACCGTGCCGATTGCGCTGGGCGGAGCGGGCGGGCCGGTGATGGAGGCGCCGGAGACCTTCGGCAACGTCTACGACCCGATCGAGACGCTGACCTATGTGGCGGCGCAGACGAGCCGGATCAGTCTGGGCACGAGCGTCCTGGACGCGCTCTTCCAGAGCCCGATCATCCTCGCGCGGCGGCTGGCCACGCTGGACCGATTCAGCGAAGGTCGGCTTGTCGCCGGTATCGGTCAGGGCTGGATGGACCAGGAGTTCGAGGCGGCGGGTGTGTCGATGAAGCGGCGCGGCGCCGGTTTCGAGGAGCACATTGCGGCGATGCGCGCGGTGTGGGGCCCGGACCCGGTCAGTTTCGAGGGTCGTTTCTACCGGATCCCCGAATCCGACATCGGGCCGAAGCCGGTTCGGCCGGGAGGGCCAACAGTGATCGTCGGCGCCGGCTCACTCGCCGCCGTCGAACGGGTCGGACGGCTCGGCCTCGGGCTGACGCTGGTGATCTTCGACTGGGACACGGTCCGCGAGACCGTCGCGCACTTCCGCGCCGCCGCCACCGCAGCCGGGCACGACGCCGATTCGCTTCCGGTCCTGTTGCAGGTGAACGGCGCCGTCACCGCTGAGCCGGTCGATGACCGCGGCCCCCTGCTCGGTTCACCGGAGCAGGTCGCGGCCGACCTCGACCAGGCCGAAGGGCTCGGCGTCGAGCATGTCTACTGGAACACCGACGACGAACCGCTCGCGCAGCTCCCATTGTTGGCACAACTGCGACGCCGGTAGTTTGAATTGCCTGCGGCCGTCACGACCCGCGTCGCGCCAGCAACGAGATCAACTCGTACGCCAGGTGCGCCGCGGCGATGCCGGTGATCTCGGCGTGGTCGTACACGGGGGCCACCTCGACGATATCCGCGCCGACGATGTCGAGTTCGGTCAGCCCGCGCACTGTGTTCAGCAGTTCACGGTTGGTGAGCCCTCCGGCCTCCGGCGTGCCGGTGCCCGGAGCGTGCGCGGGGTCGAGGACATCGATGTCGATCGAGACGTACACCGGCCCGCCGGCGAGCCGACGCCGCATGCGGTCCACGGCACCCCGTACGCCGTCGACCTCGTAGTCGTCGGAGCGGATGATCGAGAAGCCGAGCCGGGCGTCGTCCTCCAGGTCCGTCTTGGCGAAGAGCGGTCCGCGAATGCCCATGTGCAGGCAGCGCTCGAGATCGAGCAGCCCTTCCTCACTCGCCCGGCGAAACGGCGTGCCGTGTGTGTACGCCGCGCCGAAGTAGGTGTTCCAGGTGTCGAGGTGCGCGTCGAAGTGGAGCACGGCGATCGGACCGTGATCCCGAGCCAGTGACCGCAGGATCGGGAGGGTGATCGTGTGGTCGCCGCCGAAGGTCAGCACCGTCGCACCGTCGGCTCGGACGTCGGTGACGGCGGTATCGATCTGCCGCACCGCCTCCCCGATGTCGAACGGATTGACCCCCACGTCGCCGGCATCGGCGACCTGGAGCACGCCGAACGGGGAGACGTCCTGTGCTGGGTTGTAGGGACGCAGCAGCCGGGATGAGGCCCGGATGTGTCCTGGGCCGAAGCGGGCCCCGGGTCGGTAGGTCACACCTGAGTCGAACGGGACACCGAGGATGGCGACGTCGGCGCGCGACACCTCGTCGATTCGAGGCAGACGGGCGAAGGTGGCCGGCCCGGCGAAGCGAGGGATCTGCGTCGCATCGACCGGACCGATCGGGGTCGTGGGCTCGCTCATCGTGGTCGACCTCCCGTATCCGATTCATCCGCCGAACCCACGTCGCTCGAGATTCTCCTTCCTGCTCGAGATGCGTCCCGAGCAACCAGGAGAAGATCGAGCGACGATGAAGGCGAGAGGACAGAGATCAGCGGCCGCGCATGGCTTGCTTGGCGCCTTTGATCTGCCCCGGTTTGGTGGGCATCGGGCCCTTGGGCAGGGGGATGGGCGGCCGCACGGCGTCCAGGGCGCGCAGCCGGAGCTTCACGTCGGTGACCTGATTGGGTTGCAGGGTCTTGGGCAGCTTGCGGATGTGGTCGGCCAGCTTGTCCAGCGGGACCTGTCCGGGCTTGTCGCCCATGATCACCGTGGTGACCACCACCCCGTACGCCACCCGCTCGTGCTTCTTCACCTCCGACGCGAGCAGTGGCTTGAGCCGTCCCGGTTCACCCTCGCCGATGAGGACGAGCCCGCCCGGGCCCAGAGTGCGGTGGATGGCGTCGCGTTGCCGGGTGGCCGCGATGACCGGCTTGGAGACCCACTGCTTCGGCAGAAACGACAAGGCGACCTCGGCCGAGCCGGCCTGGCCCATGTGCCTCTTGTAGGTGGCCTTCTTGGTCCGCTGCACCAAGATGATCATGGCGACCAGCATGCCGATCATCACGCCGATGATGGCCAGGAAGATCAACTGCCGGGTGAAGTAGCCGATCACGACGAAGATGACGATGGTCAGCGCCCACGAACCCCAGATCCAGAGCGGCAGCATCTTGTCGTACTCGTGGGTCAGCTGGTACGCGCGCTTGATCTGCCGGATCCGGCCCATGTCGGCCGGATCGGTGCTGTTCTTCTTGCGTTGCTTTTCGGCCTTCTTGGCCTGCCGCTCCTTGGCCTTCGCCGCCCGAAGGATTTCCTTGGCGGACTGGTCAGCCATTGCTCACCTCCGCCGTTACGAGAGACTCTCTCCGTTCGTCCAGCGCCTGTCGGTAGAGCCGCCCGGCCCGGTACGAGGAGCGCACCAGCGGCCCGCTCATCACCCCGGCGAAGCCGAGTTCGGTCGCCTCGGCGCTGAGCTCGACGAACTCCTCCGGCTTTACCCACCGCTCGACCGGATGGTGCCGGGGCGACGGCCGCAGGTACTGGGTGATCGTGATGATTTCGGCGCCGGCGTCGCGCAGATCGCGGAGGGCGTCGGTGACCTCGGTCCGGGTCTCGCCCATACCGAGGATCAAATTCGATTTGGTCACCAGACCGGCATCCCGGGAGGCACGCAGCACGCCGAGTGACCGCTCGTAGCGGAACCCGGGCCGGATCCGCTTGAAGATCCGCGGCACCGTCTCGACGTTGTGGGCGAAGACCTCGGGTGCCGCGTCGAAGAGCTGCCCCAGATAGGCGAGGTTTCCGGAGAAGTCCGGAGCCAGCATCTCCACGCCCGTGTCGGGGTTGAGGGCGTGGATCCGGCGGATCGTTTCCGCGTAAAGCCAGGCCCCTTCGTCGGGGAGATCGTCCCGGCAGACTCCGGTCACGGTCGCGTAGCGGAGCCCCATCTTCTGCACCGACTCGGCCACGCGGTACGGCTCTTCACTGTCGAAGTCGGCCGGCTTCCCGGTGTCGATCTGACAGAAGTCGCAGCGCCGCGTGCACTGGTCCCCGCCGATGAGGAAGGTCGCCTCCCGGTCCTCCCAGCACTCGAAGATGTTGGGGCAGCCGGCCTCCTGGCAGACGGTGTGCAGGTTCTCTGTGCGTACGAGTTCGCGCAGATCGCGGTACTCCGGGCCCATCCGGGCGGTGGTCTTGATCCAGGACGGTTTCTTCTCGATGGGGACGCTCGCGTTGCGGACTTCCAGGCGCAGCAGCTTGCGTCCTTCGGGGGCGATCGTCACCTGCTCAGCCTACCTGTGACTCAGGTGACGTCGCGGCGGCGGAACAGCAACGCCGAGCCGACCAGAACGGCTCCCGTCAGCGTGACCCAGTAGGCCGCTGCGTGGGCCAGGGTGACGGTCCGCTCGACCTGGTTTCCGCCTTCGTCGTCGTAGCTGTAGCTGGTCGTCCCGTCCAGCACGACGGCCAAGACGTTGTGCTCGGGCAACCACAGCGGCAACGTGGACAGTGCCGGGGACGTCACGACCACGATGTTGAGGACGTACGCCAAGACGAGATAGCCGAGCACGAGTCCGACCGCAGGTCCGGTGCGGCGCGTGGCCAGGGCGACACAGAACCCGAAGATCCCGGCGACCATCACCATCAGCAGGCTCCGGCCACCCGTGGCCAGGAGATCGGCCGCACCCTCGAGACTCCCCCCGTAGCCGCGGACGATCGCGACGAGCACGGCGAAGGCGAGTCCGAGGGTCAGTACGCCGATCGCTCCAGAAGCCACGAGCACGGCGGCCAGCTTGGTGCCGAAGACCCGTAGCCGATCGGGCACGAACGTCAGCCACGTCGCGAGCGCGCCGCTGGTCCACTCGGCGGCAACGAAGGATGCCGCGACCAGGTACGCCGCGAGCATCGCCCCGAAAGCGGCGAGGAGCAGGCCGCTCTCCCCGAAGTCCACGAGCGCGGGCACGGAGGACTCCCCGCCCGCCCCGAGATAGCTGTACTCCATGGACAGCACCCAGGTCGCGAGGAGAGCCATGAGCCCGAGGAGGGACAGCAGCAGCACGGCTGCCAGCCAGGTGATCCGCCGGGCGAGCAACCGCCGCAATTCGACGCCGATCAGCCGCACGACAGAGGCTCGACCGGTCATGAGCGGGACCTCTCGTCGGTGGTCCACTCTCCGGCGAGGTCGGTGCGCAACTGGTGTCCGCGGTGAGGCGGAGGAAGACCTCCTCCAGGTCCGGCCGCACGGTGGTCAGTTCGGAGACGAAGAGGCCCTGATGGGCGAGGACTTCGGTGATGCGAGCCGGATCCAGCGGCATCCCGCCTCCCGGAACAGCGTCGAATCGTACGAGGATCTCGCCGTCGTCGCCCGGCTCGAGCCGGTACCCCGCTGCCGCCAGGACGGCCCAGGCGTGGCCTGGGTCGGCGACCCGCAGTCGGACCGCGCTCTGGGCCGGATGGTTGAGCATCGACGCGACGTCTCCCTCAGCCAGCAGCCGGCCGCGGCCGATGATCGACACGGTGTCGGCGACCTGCTGCACCTCACCCAGCAGATGACTGGACATCAGCACGGTCTTGCCGCGGTCGGCGAGGCCGCGCAAGGTTGCCCGCATCTCCTGGATCCCGGCCGGGTCGAGGCCGTTGGTCGGTTCGTCGAAGATCAACAGCTCGGGGTCCTTGAGCAGCGTGGCCGCCACCGCCAGCCGCTGCCGCATGCCGAGGGAGTAAGTGGAGAACCGGTGCCCCGCGCGGTCGGTGAGGCCCACCTCGTCCAGCACCGCGCCGATCCGTGACCGCGGGACGTCGATGGCGGCGGCCAGCAGCTCGAGGCTCCGCCGCCCGGTGAACGCCGGGAAGAACTTGGGCCGCTCCACGATGGCTCCGACCCGGTCGACAACCGCCGGTAGCCCGGTCGGCACCTCGGTGCCGAGCAGCCGCATCAGTCCCGCGTCCGGCCGTACGAGACCGAGCAGCATCCGGATCGTGGTGGTCTTGCCGGAGCCGTTCGGACCCAGGAACCCGTGCACGCCGCCCCTCGGCACGGTCAGGTCGAGCCCCGCGACGGCCTCGTGCGGGCCGCTCCGCGTGCGATAGATCTTCCGCAGGCCGCGCACCTCGACGGCGAAGAAGTCGGGACCTACCTCCGACGGGTCGGGCGGTGGGACGCTTTGGATCTCGGGGGTCACAGCGGGTTCCTGGGGTCGAAGCACACGGTAGCGGTAGCGGTCACCGCCGTTGATCGGTTCCTAGGAGACGCCGACCGTCAACCCGTACGTCACCGGCGGGCGCTCCGCCAGGCTGGGGGACTGCTCGTACGGCGCGAAGGCCAGAAAGCGCTCCAATTCGGGACGGAGGCGATCGGCGACCTCGACGAGCGTTGGACGTATGTCCGTCTCGAGGGCGAAGGAAGTGACGCCGGCGTCGGCGATGCCGCAGGGCACGATTCGGTCGAACCAGGTCAGGTCGGGATCGATGTTGATGGCGAAGCCGTGCATCGTGACACCCGAGGCGACCCGGATGCCGATGGCGGCGATCTTCCGCTCCGGCCGTCCGGACCCCGAAGGGTCGGCGGGAAGCCACACCCCGGATCGTCCCGGCACCCGTCCAGTGGTCAGGCCGAACGTCGCGAACAACGCGATGATCGCCTCCTCGAGGCGCCGAACGTAGTCCACGACGTAAACCGATTCCGGCAGTCGGACGATGGGGTAGCCGACCAACTGTCCCGGTCCGTGCCAGGTGATCTTGCCGCCCCGGTCGACGTCGACCACCGGAGTGCCATCGGTCGGCCGCTCGGCGGCCTCGGTCCGCTTGCCCGCGGTGTAGACGCTGGCGTGCTCGAGCAGGATGACCGTATCCGGGCGCTGCTCCGCCACCACCTCGGTGTGCACGCGCCGCTGCAGGTCCCATCCGTCGAGATAGTCGACGTGCCCGCGGCCCAACTCGTACGGCAGGAACTCCAACGTCATGCTGACCAGGGTAGGACGCCGAAAGCGTTCAGACGTTCCACGGCGTCCCACGCCAGCAGGACACCGATGATCCCGACGATCCACGAGATGCTGCTTGCCGTGTGCCGGGCCAGCCAGGCGCCCAACCGATCCAGGGCCGCGTTGACCCGACGGCCGGCGACGAGGCGAGCAGTCAGGAGACCCAACGCCGGCACAATCATGACCAGGGTGTAGCCCGCGAGGGTTAGCCCGCTGCCTAACGCAGACAGTCCGAACGAGCTGATGATGGCGATGGCCGCGAGATACGGCAGCATCGTGGCCACCTCGGCCAACCCCGCGCCCAGCGCCAGCGTGATCATCCCGGTGGGCGTGGCCGCGGCTCGGTCGATCCGTTGCTGCCATTGGGGCGCCTTCTGCACCTCCCGCCCGGCCCTGGCCGCTCGCTTCCGGACGGCCAACGGGTCGATCCAGAAGCTCACGGCCACCAAGACGACACCGACGCCGAGTTCGACCCACCCGAGCGCCGGACGGTCCAGCAGCGCGCCCAAGGCCGGCAGGACGGTCAGCGCGCCGGCCATCAGCAGCAGACCCACGAGCAGGTAGAAGCCCGTGATGGTCGCCAGGTAGACGATGATCAAGCGCACGCGCCAGCCCGGTCGCAGCAGCAGCCACAGCGGGATGATCAAGGTCCCGATGCTCGTGCTGTCGATCAGCGCCAGCGCCACCAGGCCCAGCAGTCCAGGCAGGCTCATAAGGTCACCAGCTCGGTTGTAGAACGATCGTGCTAAATAATACCGAACGATCGTGTCATGCTGACGTCGTGCCCAAGGTCGTCGATCACACCGAGCGCCGCCGCGAGATCGCCGAAGCCGTGTGGCGGGTGCTCATGCGCGACGGTCTGCGCGGGGCATCGGTGCGGGCGGTGGTGGCGGAGTCCGGTCTCTCGTCGGGGGCCATCCGGTACTACTTCTCCACTCACGACGACCTGCTGCGCTTCGCGGGGCACGTCGTGGTCGAGCGGGGACCGGACCGGATCGCGTCCGTGCTGGGCAACCGACGAGTCGGGCCCCGCCGTCGGGCGGCGCTGCTCCTGGAGGAACTGATTCCGCTCGATCACCAGCGCCAGACCGAGACCCGGGTCTTTGCGGGGCTCGCCGATCTGGATCGCGCCCGGCCGGCTGACCAGAAGCTCAGACAGGACGCCTACCGGGGCTGCCGTGCCGTCGCCCGGATGGCGGTGTTGCTGCTGGCCGGTGCGGAGGTCACCGGCGAACCGGTCGCGCCGCTATCCGCTCGATGGGAGCGGATGGCCGAGCGGCTGCAGGTGGTGACCGACGGGCTGGCCGGTCAGTACCTGTTCTATCCAGGCCTGCACGAGCCGAGGGAAATGAGCAGGATCCTCCGTCGCGCGGTCGACGACGTGGCCGACGAACTCGCGGACTAGTGGCGACACGCTACTAGCCGACCTCGACCTCGCGCCCGTCCTCCACTCCGAACGTCCCGGCGGAGAAGGGCGTCGGCACGAACTCGGCGTACAGCGCTCCCGCGGCGGTCGTCCGCGAGTTGCGCATGGTGTAGCCGGACGCGGGTGCGGCCTCGCTGAAGAGCCGCTTGCCGGCGCCGACGGTGACCGGGAAGATGATCACCCGGTATTCGTCGACCAGGCCCGCCTCCTGCAGCGTGTGGATCAGCCCGCAGCTGCCGTGCACCTGCAACTCACCCTCACCGGAGTCCTTGAGCCGCTCTACTTCAGTGACGATGTCGACGTCGATCACCCTGGAGTTCGGCCAGACCGGGTCGGTCAGCGTGGTCGACACAACGTGCTTCGGCAGCCCGTTGAGCTTGGCGGCGACCAGGTTGGCCGGGTCGGTGACCTGCATCCAGTAGGGATGCATCATGTCGTACGTGCTCCGGCCGAGCAGGACCTCCGTCGTTCGCTCGAACCAGCTGTCGACGATCTCGCCGAAGTCGTCGTCGACGAAGGGGACCAGCCAGCCGCCGCGTTCGAAGCCGTCGCGGGCGTCCTCATCAGGAGCGCCCGGCCCCTGCATCACGCCGTCGAGGGTCACAAAGGTGTGCACGGTGAGTCTCATGCTGGTGGTGACTCCGCCGACGCCGAGAACTGGTCGGGGGCGGTCAATCAGACTGCAGAGCTGTCCGAACCGTGGTCCGCACGTCCGGGGCGACAAAGACGAACCCTTGTTCCAAGGCCTTGCGTGGCACCACGAACATGTCGCCGACCAGTTGCTCGGCAAGTTCACCGAGCGGCGCCCGGAGCAGAGCGGCCGGAGCCCGGAGGAAGCGCGGCCGGTGTAGTTCGGCCGCGAGGGTGTTGCTGAACTCGGCGTTGGTGGTCGGCTCCGGGATGGTCAGGTTGTACGGTCCCGAAACGTCTTCGTTCTCGGCGGCCCAGCCGACGAAGCGGAGGTAGTCGTCGAGGCTGATGATCGGCATCCGTTGGCCTCCGTCGCCCAGGACGGCGCCACCGCCGAGCGACCACGCCGCCTTCATCAGCCGGAACGATCCGCCCGAGCGGTCCAGCACGGGACTGGTCCGCACCAGCACGACCCGGACCCCCGCCTCGGCCGCCGGATCGGCGGCCTGCTCCCACGTGACCACGAGCTGAGCGAGGAAATCGGAGCCGGCCGGTGAGTCCTCGGTGTGCGGCACGAAGCTGTGTCCGGTGCCGTAGACAGCGATGCCGCCGGCCTGGATCAGCACCGGCGCGGTGCCGGCCGCGGCCCGGTCCGCCAGCGCGGCGGCCAGCGTCCGACTGGGATTGACCCGCGAGCTCAGCAGCAGCTTCCGCCGTTCCGGGGTCCACACCCAGTTCGCGACCCCCACCCCGCAGAGGTTGACCACGACGTCGACGCCGTCCAGCGCTTCCGTGTCGATCTCGAAGGCGTCCGGATCCCAGCCATACTCCGTGGCGGTGGCCGGCTCCCGCCGGACCAGGCGGACCACCTCGTGCCCGTCGGTGGCCAGCCGTACGCGCAGCGCCGTACCGAGGAAGCCGGACGCGCCGGCCAGCAACCACTTCACGGAAGGATGTTCTGCCTAGGCCCCGAGTTCGGAGGCGAAGTCGCCCTCCTCCAGTCGGGCCTTGACCATGCTGAGGAAACGGGCGGCGTCGGCGCCGTCGACGAGCCGGTGGTCGTACGACATCGAGAGGTACATCATGTCCCGCACGGCGATGACCTCGCCGAGGTTGGGATCTTTGAGGACCACAGGTCGCTTGACCAGGGCGCCGGTACCGAGGATGGCCACCTGCGGCTGGTTGATGATCGGGGAGTCCATCAGCGTGCCGGCGGAGCCGTAGTTGGTGATCGTGAACGTGCCACCGCTGAGTTCGTCCGGCGTCACCTTGTTCTGGCGGGTCCGGGCAGCGAGATCCCCGATCTTCTTGGCCAGCCCGGCGATGTTGAGATCGCCGGCGTCCTTGATCACCGGAACCAGCAGACCCTTCTCGGTGTCGACCGCGATGCCGACGTGCTCGGCGTCGGGGTAGGTGATCTGCCCGGCCTCGGTGTCGATCGTGGCGTTCACCTTCGGGTAGACCTTGAGCGCCTCGACGGCCGCTTTGGTGATGAACGGAAGGTAGGACAAGCTCGCGCCCTCGCGCTTCTTGAAGTCCTCCTTGAAGCGGGCCCGGATCCGCGAGATGACCGTCAGATCGACCTCCACCGTGGCGGTGAGCTGCGCCGAGACCTGCACCGACTCCACCATGCGCTTCGCAATGGTCTTCCGCAGCCGGGACATCTTCTCGGTCGTCCCGCGCAGCGCACTGGTCTCGGCCTTCGCGGCCGCCGGTGCGGGGGCCGCGGCGGCGGGAGCGGAAGCCGCGGCGGGCACCGGAGCCTCGGCGGCCTTCTTGGCCTCCTCGGCCGCCGCCAGCACATCCTGCTTCCGGATCCGGCCGCCGACCCCGGTGCCGGTCACGGAGCTGAGCTCGACGTTGTTCTCGCGGGCCAGCTTCCGCACCAACGGCGTGACGTAGGAGGCCTCGGGCTCGCCCTTGGGAGCTTCCTCGGCCGGTGCCTTGGCTCTTCCTTGGCTCCTCCTTGGCCTCCACCTTCGCCGCATCCTTGGGCTCCCGACGGGGCTCGGGTTCGGGCTCAGCAGCTCCTTTCGCCTCCGGTTCGGGCGCCGGAATCGGCGCCTGTCCACCCTCATCGCCCGCGGCCGTCTGCTCCTCGGGCTCCTCACCGCCGGTCTCGGTGGCGGTCTCCGGCTCCGGTGCTTCGGCGTCGGGCGCCTCGCTCGGCGCCGCGCCCTCCTCGCCGACAACGGCGAGTACGGCGCCGACCTCGACGGTCTCGTCCTCCTGAACCCGGATCTCCAACAGGACGCCGGCCGTCGGAGAGGGGATCTCGGTGTCGACCTTGTCGGTGGAGATCTCCAGCAGCGGCTCGTCGGCGGCGACCGATTCGCCGACCTGTTTCAGCCAGCGACTCACCGTACCCTCGGTGACGCTCTCGCCCAGGGCCGGCAAGGTGACCTCGGTGCCGGAACCGCCCGCGGAACCGCCTTTTGCTGCGCCACCGTCTGATCCACTGCTCTGCGCCGTCGCCGGCTCGGCCTCCTCGGCCTTCTGCTCATCGACCTCCGAGGAGGGCTCGGGCTCCGGCTCCGATTCGGGCTCGGGTTCAGGCTCCGGCTCACTCTCGGCGGCGGCCTCGTCCGCGCCACCCGCTGACCCGCCGCCCGAAGCCTCACTCTCTTCCCCGATGACGGCCAGGACGGCACCGACCTCGACGGTCTCGTCCTCGGCGGCCTTGATCTCCAGCACCACTCCCGCGGCCGGGGAGGGTATCTCGGTGTCCACCTTGTCGGTGGAGATCTCCAGCAAGGGCTCGTCGGCTTCGACGGTGTCACCCACCTGCTTCAACCACCGGCTGACCGTACCTTCGGTGACGCTTTCGCCGAGTGCGGGAAGAGTGACATCGGTCGACATGGCGCTGGAAACTCCATTCTCCTGGCGGCTGGCTGCCCGGTTCGGGCTCAGCCTAACGTGGCGGACTTCGCCGCCTTGCCGGCCTAGATTCTTGCGAGCGTCGGTAAGCGGGGCGCCGGCTCGGTCTGGACTGACGAGGGAGCGCGACCCCGGCGCAGCGATCCGCAGCCTGCCTGAACACGAGGGTCGTGCGAGCGAGGAGGGAAGACAGAGGCGAGAAGCGCGGAGCGAGCGCGAGCAAGACTAGATTCTTGCGAGCGTCGGTAAGCGGAGCGCCGGCTCGGTCTGGACTGACGAGGGAGCGCGACCCCGGCGCAGCGATCCGCAGCCTGCCTGAACACGAGGGTCGTGCGAGCGAGGAGGGAAGACAGAGTCGAGAAGCGCGGAGCGAGCGCGAGCAAGACTAGATTCTTGCGAGCGTCGGTAAGCGGAGCGCCGGCTCGGTCTGGACTGACGAGGGAGCGCGACCCCGGCGCAGCGATCCGCAGCCTGCCTGAACACGAGGGTCGTGCGAGCGAGGAGGGAAGACAGAGGCGAGAAGCGCGGAGCGAGCGCGAGCAAGACTATACGTGTGCGTGCAGGGGTTTGCCGGCCAGGGCGAGGTGGGCCTCGCCCAGCGCCTCGCTCTGGGTCGGATGAGCGTGCAGGAAGCCCGCGACGTCGCTTGGGTAGGCATCCCAGCCGGTGATCAGTTGCGCCTCGCCGATCAACTCGCTGACCCGTGAGCCGACGAGGTGGACCCCGACCACCGGACCGTCGGCTTGGCGTACGAGCTTCACGAACCCGGGGGTCTTGAGGATCTGCGACTTCCCGTTACCCGCCAGGTCGTAGCGCACGGTCTCGACCTCCCCGTACGCCTCCTGAGCCGCCGACTCCGTGAGACCCACCGAGGCGATCTCCGGCTCGCAATAGGTCACCCTCGGCACCTCGACGTCACGCACCGGCACCGGCATCGGGTCATAGCGTCCCAATCCGTGGGCGATCTCCTCGGCCACGAAGATGCCGTGGGCGAAGCCCCGGTGCGCCAGCTGGAGACCCGCCACCAAATCCCCAACGGCGTAGACGCCGGGACGGGAGGTCCGGAGTCGCTCGTCGACGGCTACGAAGCCGCGCTCCAAGGCAACGCCTGACACCTCGTACCCCAGCTCGGCACTGGCTGGGCCGCGGCCGACCGCCACCAGCACCACGTCGGCGGTCTCCACCGTCTGGTCCGCCAGCGTGACGGCGAGCCGGCCGTCGGTGACCTCGGCGGACGCGAAGGCCACGCCGGTGCGGACGGTGATCCCACGCTTGCGGAAGGCTCGCTCCAACGCGGTCGACACCTCCGGCTCTTCGCTCGGCACCAGCCGGGGCAGGGCCTCGACGACCGTCACGTCCACGCCGAACGAGCGCCAGACCGACGCGAACTCGACGCCGATCACCCCACCACCCAGCACCAGGGCCTTATCGGGCAGCGTCGACATCCGCAGGGCCGACTCGCTGGTGAGGATCCGCTCGCCGTCGATCTGCAGCCCCGGCAACGTCTTCGCGTACGAGCCCGTGGCCAGCACCAGATGCCGGCCGGTGACCTGCTCATCGCCCACCTGCACCCTCGGCACCGGCTCGCTCGCGACCAAGCGCCCCGTGCCTGCGATTACGGTGATCTTCCGGGCCGCGATCAAGCCGCTCAACCCCTTGTAGAGGCGCCGGACCACCTGCTCCGCGTAGCCATTCACCGCCGGTAGGTCGATCCCCTCGAACGAGGCCCGTACGCCGAACTGGTGCGCCCCGCGTGCCGCGTCGGCCACCTCGGCGGCATGGAGCAGCGCCTTGGTCGGGATGCAACCGCGGTGCAGGCAGGTGCCGCCCAGCTTGTCCTTCTCGACCAGCGCCACCGACAGATCCAACTCGGCGGCTCGCAGCGCCGCGGCGTACCCACCGCTCCCGCCGCCCAACACGACCACGTCGTACGTCTGGAATTCGGGGGTCACGGCGGCCATCTTGTCAGGAGCTCGACGGAGGGGTCGCTACCCGAGCGACCTGGTTTTCCACCTCTCGATGGCAGCAGACCCCACGCCACGCCGCCAAAACGAGCGGTGCCTGGAATCGAGGGGTGGAAAACCAGGTTCGCTGACCGACAACTCAGCCCCGCTCCACCAGCCGGGACAAGACGATGATCGACTCGGTGTGGTCGATGGTCTCGGCGCCACGAATGCGCTCCAGGGCCTGCTCCAGGTGTCGCACGTCACGGGCCCGCACCTTCAAAATCGCGTCCGGCTGGCCGGTGACCGTGCTGGCACTGACCACTTCGGGGATCGACTCCCACGTGGCCTGCAAGATCTCCGGAGAAATGGTCCCCTTGCAGTACACCTGGACGTACGCCTCGGTGCTCCAACCCAGGGCCGACGGGTCCACGATGGTGGTGAAACCGGATATCGTTCCGTCGGCCAGCAGCCGGTCGACTCGGCGCTTGACGGCGGGAGCCGAGAGCTTCACCTCGGCCCCGATCTCGGCGAATGTGGCGCGGGCGTTGCGTACCAGATGGAGCAAGATCCGCTCGTCCAGGCTGTCCATGAAAGCAACCTAGCGGATCCGGAACAACAAATCGCCACGTGGTCAACAACGAAGAAACAGATTGCCTAAGAGACTCGCAATGGATGCTGATTGATTGCGCCCTTCCCCAACCCTAGGCTTCGCTCATGACCGATCTCGCGACCGCGCCCAACGCGTTGGGTCTTCGCCGGCCGCGACCGCGCCGCTACGTCATGACCCCCCCAGACCACTTCGCGGTCTCCTACGCCATCAACCCCTGGATGAATCCCACGTTGGCGACCGACACCGCCCTCGCGGTTCGGCAGTGGGAGGACCTCCGGCAGACCTATCTCCGACTCGGACATCGGGTCGACGTGGCCGAGCCGGTGGTGGGGCTGCCGGACATGGTTTATGCGGCCAACGGGGCGCTCAGCACACCTAGGCACACCATCGGGGCTCGTTTCGCCTACCCACAGCGGGCGGCGGAGGCGGAGGCGTACGCGCTCTGGTTGGAGCGGAACGGCTTCGGCCCGGTCTACCGGCCGGAGCACGTCAACGAGGGCGAGGGCGACTTCCTCCTCGCGGGTGGACAGATCCTCGCCGGCACCGGCTTCCGCACTTCGCCGGCGGCGCACGCCGAGGTCGCTCGGGTTACCGGTCTCCCGGTCGTCTCGCTGGAACTGGTGGATCCGCGGTTCTATCACCTCGACACTGCCCTGGCCGTGCTGGACGACGACACCGTGGCCTACTTTCCGGGTGCGTTTTCGGTGACCAGCCAAGCCACCTTGGCCACCCTGTTCCCCGACGCCGTTATCGCCGACGAGGTCGACGCTGCGGTGCTCGGTCTCAACGCGGTGTCGGACGGCCGGCACGTCGTGCTCACCGCGGCGGCACCAGAGCTTGCTCGCCAACTGGCCGAGCGCGGCTTCTCGCCCGTACCCGTCGATCTGTCCGAGTTGCTCAAGGGCGGTGGCGGGGTCAAGTGCTGCACGCTCGAAATTCGAAAGGTGGAGGTGGCTGCGTGACGAAATTTGTCTGTCGCGCTCCGCGCTCCGGGGTCATGAGCGGAGCAGGATCTCGCACGTTCGATCGCGCTTCCGAACGACGCTCGGTTCGATCGCCTCGCTCCGCTTGCGAGGCGCGTCGCCCGGAAGCGCTCCTCACTCCCGAGAGGCTCCGCCCATGACCATCACGATGCCCAGCGTTTCCGAGGAGCACATCGCTCTCACCGAGGAGCACACGGCGCACAACTACGCGCCGCTTCCGGTGGTGATCGCCGAAGCCGAGGGCGCCTGGCTGACCGACGTGGAAGGCCGCCGCTATCTCGACTGCCTGGCGGCCTACTCCGCGGTCAACTTCGGACACCGCCACCCGGTCATCCTCGACGCGGCGCGGCGTCAGCTGGAGCGGGTCACCTTGATCAGCCGTGCCTTCTACTCCGATCAGCTCGGCACCTTCACCTCCGAGCTTGCCGGACTGTGCGGCAAAGACATGGTGTTGCCGATGAACACCGGCGCGGAGGCGGTGGAGAGCGGCATCAAGGTGGCCCGCAAGTGGGCGCACGACGTTAAGGGCAGCCGCAGTCCGAACATCATCGTGGCCGCCGGCAACTTCCACGGTCGCACCACGACCATCATCAGCTTCTCCGACGATCCCGACGCGCGCGGTGGCTTCGGGCCCTACACCCCCGGCTTCCGGATCGTCCCGTACGGGGACGCCGAGGCTGTCGCGGCCGCCATCGACGCCGACACCGCGGCAGTGTTGATCGAGCCGATCCAGGGGGAGGCCGGGATCCTCGTGCCACCCGGGGACTACCTGCCGAGGCTGCGGGAGCTCTGCACCGAACGAAACGTGTTGTTGATCTGCGACGAGATCCAATCGGGATTGGGGCGGACCGGACACACCTTCGCGAGTGACCACTCACGCGTCGTGCCCGATCTCTACCTGTTGGGCAAGGCACTCGGCGGAGGCGTCGTGCCGGTGTCGGCAGTCGTGGGGAACACCGACGTGCTCGGGGTCCTGCATCCGGGTCAGCACGGCTCGACCTTCGGCGGCAACCCGCTCGCCGCGGCTGTGGGCACCTGCGTTGTCCGGCTCCTGCAGACCGGTGAGTACCAGGCCCGCTCGGCGGAACTGGGCGCTCGGTTGCACACTAGGCTGCGCGGGTTGATCGGCCACGGCGTGACCGCGGTCCGCGGAATGGGCCTGTGGGCCGGGGTCGACATCGATGCCGCCCTCGGCTCCGGACGGCGGCTGAGTGAGCGGCTGCTCGGCCGCGGAGTCCTGGTCAAAGACACCCATGGAGCGACCATCCGCCTCGCGCCGCCCCTCGTCGTCACAGCGGAGGAGATCGACTGGGCGGTGGATCAGCTCGAGGCCGCGCTCGTCGAGGGCTGAAACCCCTCCTGATTAGGCCGGGGTGGCCATAATGGGCCCATGGGCTGGTTGAAGCGGGGTGCGGCGCGCCTCAAACGCGGCAGCCGTCGCGGTGGTGCGGGCCCGGTCGACGACCAGATCACGATGCACCTGACCGAGTTCGCCCGAACCCACCGGGGCGTCGAGGCCTTCGTCGAACCGAAGACGGCGGTCACCCAGACGACCCTCCTCCTGGTGGCCTTCGACGGTGAATGGACCCGGCGCGTGGTGCCCTCGCCGCAGTGGGCGCACGCCTTCGCCGAGCACCTAGCTATTCCCGGGTACGACGCCGCCGTGGTCGGCTATCCCCAGCGGATGCGCGACTACAACACCCGCAACAAGAAGCACCCCGACCTGCGATAACGCTGGTTCGGCTCTTGATGAAGCTGCTCGTGCGTCTCCGACACTCGCAGCTTGGCCGGCCGTGTCGTTTCCCGCCTCGTGCGGTCTGGCGCAGCGGTGTTCAGGCCTGAGCGCTGCTCCGTCCGCCACGTGGCGCGAAACGACATTCGTCCAGAGGCGGTCGAGAGGAGAACGATCCTCAGCACCTGAGACGTACGAGCAGCTTCAAAAGACAGGGTGGTCTCACCAATCCGGGTGCCGCTCAGCACCGAATCGGGGGCAGAGGGTACGCCGGCGGCCTCACCTGACACCTCCGGCCGCGCGGGGACGGCGTTCCTTCCATGCTGCACTGCATCGGCGCCCCCTCCAGCGCCGGCGGTGCGGTGGCCGGGGGGTGCCGGCGCGGGTGTCGCGTGGTCAAACTGAGAGTGAGGCCGCCAGAGCGACCAACGTTCTGACACCTGCGCCGGTGCCACCGGTGTTCACATAGCCGTACGGGGAACCGTCGCGGAAGGCCGGGCCCGCGATGTCGAGGTGAGCCCAGGGAATCCCCTCGCCCACGAACTCCCGCAAGAATGCGGCCGCTACCAGCGCACCGCCCGGTTTGTCGCCCGCGGTCGAGCGCAGGTCGGCGACCTTCGAATCCAGTCGGGCCCTGGTCTCGCGCGGAATCGGCAGTTGCCAGACGTCTTCGCCGGCGGCCTCCGCAGCGTCCAAGACCCGGTCGGCGGTGTCGTCGTCGGTGGCCATCAGGCCGGCGGTGCGGTCACCGAGGGCGACGATGGCTGCCCCGGTGAGAGTGGCAACGTCTACCAGCAGATCCGGCGCATCTTCGCTGGCCCGCACCAGGGCGTCGGCCATCACCAACCGGCCCTCGGCGTCGGTGTTCCCGTTCTCGACGGTCTTCCCGCCGTACATAGTGAGAACGTCCGAGGGGCGGTAGGCGGTGTCGGACGGCAGGTTCTCGGCCAGTGACCCGTACGCCGTCACCTTGACCTTCAGGCCGAGACCGGCGATGGCTCCCACGGCAGCGAAGACGGCGGCGGCCCCGGCCATGTCGCACTTCATGGTGTACATGCCGTCGGCGGGTTTGATGTCCAGGCCGCCGGAGTCGAACGTGATGCCCTTGCCGACGAGCGCAAGATGGCTCTTGGCGCCACGCGGGGCGTAGCTCAGCCGGACCAGTCGCGGCGGCCGGGACGATCCGGCTCCGACGGCCAGGATGCCGCCGTAGCCGCCGCGCGCCAGCGCCTTCTCGTCCAGCACCTCCACGGTCACTCCGGCGTCCTTGAGTGCTGTTTTGACCTCGACGGCGAAGGAGTCCGGATACAGCAGATTGGGGGGCTGGTTCACCCACTCGCGGGCCGCGATCACGGCCCGGGCGACGACCTCGGCCCGCTTGATCAACTCCTGGACCTCCCGTCCGGAGGACTGCTCCGCGATCACGGTCACGGCGTCGAGCGATGCGCTCTCTGAGCCGTTGCTGCTGACCGGTGCGAACCGGTAGCTGCCCAGCAGGGCGCCCTCCGCGACCGCAGCGAGGGTCTCCGGTTCCTCGACACCGAGCGACACCGCCACCGAGATCGTGCCGGCTTCCACCTGGTGGAGGACCTGCCGTACGCCGGCTCCGGCCGCACGGCGGAGCTCCTCCGGCGTCGGGTCGTCCTCGCCGAGGCCGACGACGAGCAGGCGAGGTCCATCCCCCAGCGACGGCAGCGTCCGCGTGTGGTCGGCCGAGGCTTTGGCGCCCACGCCGACGGCCAGTTCGGTGACCGAGCGCCCGAGCAGCTTGGCGTAGGAGGCCTCGATCTCGGGAGGCACGCCGACCGCCCGGTCGTCGCCGAATCCGACGATGAGCACGTCGGTGTTGGGCGGAATCGAGGGAGCGACGCTGATCTTCGGCAGGGCTGGGATAGGCACCTGCTCAGGTTAGTGGTCACGCCCGGAAGTGCGGCGCAGGTCCCGACGGACTTCCGGGCGCGACCACTCGGCCTCTAGCCTGAACGGGTGTCGGACTCCCAAGAGCTGAAGCAGTCGCCGCTGTACGAACGGGAGCGCGCCCTCGGCGCCAAGTTCGCGTCCTTCGGCGGGTGGTCGATGCCGCTGGAGTACGCCGGTGCGGGCGTGCTGGCCGAGCATGCCGCCGTCCGTACGGCGGTCGGGATCTTCGACGTCTCTCACCTCGGCAAGATCGCGGTCAGCGGGCCCGGCGCCGCAGCCTTCGTCAATCGCTGTCTGAGCGCCGACCTGAACAAGATCTCGGCCGGCCAGGCGCAGTACACCCTGATCTGCACCGACTCGGGCGGTGTCGTCGACGACCTGATCGCCTACCGGCGCTCCGACGAGGAGATCTTTCTGATCCCGAACGCAGCCAACACCGCCACAGTGGCCGAGCTCCTCCGGACCGCCGCGCCCGACGACATCCAGGTCTCCGACGAGCACTCCGACCACGTCGTTTTGGCCGTGCAGGGACCGTTGTCGGACGAAGTGCTGGGCGCCGCGGGCCTCCCGGCCGGCCATCCGTACATGTCCTTCGCTCAGGTGGACGTCGCCGGGGTGCCGGTGACGGTGTGCCGCACCGGTTACACCGGCGAGCGGGGGTATGAATTGGTGGCGCCGAGTGCGGCCGGCGAGGCGTTGTGGGACCGGGTGGTGGCGGCCGGCGAACCGTACGGGCTGCAGCCCGCCGGACTGGGCGCCCGCGACACCCTACGGACCGAGATGGGCTACCCGCTGCACGGCCAGGACATCTCGCAGGAGATCTCACCGGTCCAGGCGCGGCTCGGCTGGGCGGTGGGCTGGAAGAAGGATGCCTTCTTCGGTGATTCGGCCCTTCGAGCCGAGAAGGAGGCCGGGCCGAGCCGCCTGCTCCGGGGCCTCAAGGCCACCGGCCGGGGCATCCCTCGGCCCGGCATGCTGGTGCGCGACCCCGACGGTAGCGAGATCGGCTCTATCACCTCGGGGACGTTCTCCCCGACGTTGAAGACCGGCATCGCGCTGGCGCTTCTGGATGCGCGTTATGAGGTCGACGAGGGCGTCCTGGTCGACATCCGCAACCGCCAGGAAGCCTTCGTCATCACCAAGCCGCCGTTCGTCACGCCAGGCGTACGTGAGCTCTGAGGGAGCGCGCGTCTACAGCTCTGACGTGACCTCGAATACGCAGGGTCCGTCCAGCGGCAGGGCGCTGGCGATGCGGCGCCGGGCGCGTGCGCTCAGTTCGTCGGGGAGGGCGTCGACGGCGAACCAGCCCACCTCGGTGGATTCTTCGTCGCCCACTTCGGCGACACCGGAGACGTAGCGGCAGCGGAACGTCATCGAGATGAACTGGCAGCGGTCGCCGTTGGGGTAGGTGATCTCGGGATCGGTGCTCAGCAGGCTGAGCCGCTCGGGCTGCGCGCGGATCCGGGTCTCCTCCCACAGCTCGCGCGCGATGCAGTCCGCCGGTTGCTCGTCGGGTTCGACGATCCCGGCCGGTACGCTCCACAGCCCCGTGTCGGTACGCCGCACCAGCAGGATCCGCACGGCTGTGGCGGGGCCGTCGACGACGACACCCGAGACGCCGGGCAGCAGCAGAGGCCGGTGACCCCACGTCTCGCGCAGGGCTTGGATATAGGCGGGAGTAGGCATCAGTGAGCCATCAGACCAGACATCAGATGGGCGCGATGCGGAGCATGGTGTGCTCGAACCAGGCGTCGTAGTCGTCCACCGCGTTGTGCAGGTGACCGAACAGCTCGAGCGTCAAGGTGCCGATCAGCCCGCCCCAGGCGGTGAGGGCCCGGTAGGTGAGATCGTCGGTGAATCCGGGACCGGCGAACTCCTTCGCCGAGGCGATCGCCCGGCGGGCCGTCCGGGGGATGGACAGTTCGGAGTGGTCGATGACGCCCTCGGCGGCGGCCTCGACGACGAGATCGAGGACGACCTTGATCACGCGGGTGGCCGGGAGGATCGTATCGGCCGGCGCGGCGTAGCCGGGGACCGGCGATCCGTAGAGCAGGGCGTAGTCGTACGGGTGCGCGCGGGCCCAGGCGCGCACCGCCTTTGTCGTCGCCAGCCAACGCATCGAGAAGTCACGGCGGTGCCGGACACCCGCGTCGGCGCGCTCGGCGGCGGAGCCGAGATCGTCGTAGGTGACCACGAGGAGCGCGGTGATCAGATCGTCCCGGGTGGCGAAGTAGCGGTAGACCGCCGACGAGGCCATACCGAGTTCACGGGCCACCGCGCGGACCGAGAGAGCCGCCGGGCCGACTTCGGTCAGCTGCCGGCGGGCCGCCTCGAGGATGGCTCGGGTCAGTTCGCGTCGCGCCACTGCCCGGGCGGTGGCGGGCGCCGAGGTGGTGGTGCTGGTCATGGGAGAACGGTAGCAACATTCGTGAGCAGTGCTCTTGATTGAGGGCAACTTCGGTGAAAGACTGGAGAAACGAGAGCAGTGCTCACACTTTGGATCAGGAGACTCATATGTCCGAGAAGTACGTCGTCGTCGGAGCCGGTCCGGTCGGCACCGAACTCAGCCAGCTGCTCGCCGATCATGGCGATGAGGTGACCGTCGTGACGCGATCCGGCGGTCACAGCGCCGCGTCCGATCACCCGAGTGGCCGCCGACGCCAGCGATCCCGTCCGCCTCACCGAACTGGCGACCGGAGCGAAGGCCCTGTTCAACTGCGCCAACCCGGGTGACTACACCGACCTGGGAACAGGTCTGGCCGCCACTGGCGGCGAGCCTTCTCACCGCGGCGGAGAGCACCGGGGCCACCTTGGTCATCACCGGCAACCTCTATCCGTACGGACCAACGGAGGCACCGATGGTCGAGGGCCAGCCGGACCGCGCCACCGACCACAAGGGCCGACTTCGGGCGAACATGTGGGCCGAGGCGAAGGCTCGGCACGACGAAGGCGGATCCGCGCGGTCGAGCTTCGGGGCGCGGATTACGTCGGACCGCGGCGTCGCCAGCAACGGCCACGTGAGCCGGCACGTTCCGACGGCACGACAGGGAAAGTCGGCCTGGGTGGTGGGCCGGCCCGACCTCCCACACAGCTGGACCGATGTCGGTGACGTCGCTCGCGCGTTGGCCGTCGCGGCGACCCGCGAGGACACCTGGGGTCAGGTCTGGCACGTTCCGAGCAACGAGCCGCGAAGTCAGCGCGAAGCCCTCACCGACGTTCTGGCCGCAGGGGATCTCCCGCCGGTCGCGGTACGCGGCATTCCCGACCCGGTCTTCGCGGCGATGGGTCTGGTGTCGCCGTTGATGCGCGAGCTACGCGAGATGTCGTACATGTTCCGGCGACCGTATGTGCTGGACTCGCGTCACACCGAGGAGGTTTTCGGGCTGGCGCCCACGCCATGGAACGAGATCTGCCGGCGGACCTTCGAGGGCAACTAGCCGGTCGCTACCAACCCGGAAATCGCACTCTCGATGCCGAACACAGGCCGATTTCCCGGCGTGTCGCGGCACGTGGAGACTCCAGCGTTGGATTTCCGGGTTGTCTAGCGCTGTTCGGGGCTCAGCCGGGGGCCGAGCGGCATCGGCCCGTAGACCAGCCGGTCCTCCTCGTACAGGCTGACGGCTCGGCACCCGGCGTCGAGCAGATCGGGATAGAACTCGCCGAGCCACGTCTCCGCGTCACCCTGGCGAGGCGAACGTCCGCTCCAGGTCCGGGTCGCCGCCGCCCGAGCCCGACCCACCGCCAGCTCACGACGGTCGACTGCGTCGGCGAGGCCTTGCCGACCAGCGAGCCGTCCCGCTTGACCGCGTCGCCCAAGAGCCTCGTCGATGCCGGCCATGGTCTCGGCGGACAGCTTCCTTCCCGGCCGCGTCGGCGTTGTGCGGTGATCTGCTCGGGACGGGAGCCGCCGGTGATGGCGGTGGCGACGTTGTCGTTCTGCAGCACCCAGGCGACCGCGAGCTGGGCCATGGTGAGTCCCTCGGCCTCGGCCAGCGGCGCGCAGCTGCTGGACCCTGGCCAAGGTGTCGTCGGTCAGCAGGTTCTTGATGAACGCCGAGCCGTCCGGGTCGGTGGCGCGAGAGCCCTCGGGCACCGGCTGGCCGGGCTTGGTACTTCCCGGTCAGCACCCCCTGGGCGATGGGGGAGAAGACCACCTGGCTGATGCCCAGCTCCGACTGGCGTGGGCACGACCTCGGCCTCGATGATTCGGTAGAGCGCGCTGTACTGCGGCTGGTTGGAGACGAACGGGAAACTTCAGCTCGCGGGCCAGCGCGTGGCCGGCCCGCAGCTGGTCCGGCGTCCACTCGCTGACGCCGATGTAGAGCGCCTTGCCGGCCCGGACCACGTCGGCGAACGCCTCCATGGTCTCCTCCAGCGGCGTCTCGTGGTCGTAGCGGTGGGCCTGGTAGAGGTCGACGTAGTCGGTCTTCAGTCGCTTCAGCGAGGCCGTTGATCGACTCGGCGATGTGCTTGCGCGACAGACCCGGTGTCGTTCGGTCCGCCTTCGGCCCGGTGGGGAAGTAGACCTTGGTGAAGATCTCCAGGCTCTCCCGGCGCTCGCCGGCGAGGGCGTCACCCAGGATCTGCTCGGCCCTGGTGTTGGCGTACACGTCGGCGGTGTCGAAGGTGGTGATGCCGGCATCGAGCGCGGCCCGCACGCACGTCGGTGGCCTGCTCTGCCTCGACCTGCGAACCGTGGGTCACCCAGTTTCCGTAGCTGATCTCCGAGACCTTCAGACCACTGTTACCGAGAAACCGGAACTCCATATCTCCCTCTCGTCACGTGCGTACGCAGACCCGACCTTAACTGGACCACAACCGTCGCCTGAAGCGACGCGGCGCCCGCAGCGAAGCGAGGAGCGACTCAGGACAGCCACGCGTGTCGCGCCCGACGAGCGAAGCAAGGGCAACCCAGCACAGCCACGCGCCTCGCCCGCAGTGAAGCGGAGGGAATCTCAGTACGATTCGCCGCGCTTGAGCCGGGGCTGCGGCATCCGGAACCGGCGGATCTGGATGCAGCGGTTCATGCCGTACATCAGCAGGCCCTTGGTCGAGACGTTCGGCATCCGCTCCGCCAGCACCTTCTTGAACCCGCGCCACATCAAGGCGCAGTCCACGATCACCAGGATGATGAAGACGTACATCACCAGCGTGGCGATCAAGGTGGCGGTTGGCCAGACACGGCTGAGGAAGCTGCCGCGCCAGGAGCACCACCAGGCTCGGGCAGCAGGAACTCGCCGAGGCTGAACCGCGCGTCGACGTAGTCCCGCATCAGCTGCTTGTCCGGAGCCGCCTCGCGGGCGGTCAGGGCCCGCATCCGCTCGGCCCGGTTCCGGGCGGCCGCCTCCTTGCGGGCCTCCTTCGGCGGTGAGCGTACGGGTGACCCGCTGCCGGCGGGCCGCCTCCGCCTCCTTGCGAGACGGCGTCGGGCCGGTCCTTCTTGGCCGGACCGGGGCCGGTCGACTCCGGCGGCGGCTCGGGCTCGGTGCGGCGGCCGCGGAGGAGTTACGACGGAAGAGTGCCACGGATCGAACGAACCTACTCCAGAGCGACAGCGAAATCGAGACCGAGAGTGGGCTGCTTACCGACGCCGGGGATACGGTAGAGACCTGTGACCGCGCCCGGGCGAGGGCCCGGCGAAGTGGGAAGGACCCGCAACACTCATGGCCGGCATTTTCTCGCGCATCTCCATGATCTTCCGGGCCAAGACCGACAAGGCCTTGGACAAGTTGGAGGATCCGCGCCAGACCCTGGACTACTCCTACCAGCGGCAGCTGGAGCTGCTGCAGAAGGTGCGCCGCGGGGTCGCCGACGTGGCGACCAGCCGCAAGCGGGTCGAGCTGCAGGCCACCCAGCTCAACACCCAGGCCGACAAGCTGACCCAGCAGGCGCAGAAGGCGCTGGAGGTCGGTCGCGAGGACCTGGCCCGCGAGGCGCTCACCCGTCGCTCGGGTCTGCAGCAGCAGATCACCGATCTGCAGGCGCAGCACGCTCAGTTGCAGGGCGAGGAGGAGAAGCTCGTCCGGGCCAGCCAGCGGCTGCAGGCCAAGGTGGACGCCTTCCGGACCAAGAAGGAGACCATCAAGGCGACCTACTCCGCCGCCGAGGCTCAGACCCGGATCAACGAAGCCTTCACCGGCATCAGCGAGGAGATGGGCGACGTCGGCATGGCCATCCAGCGGGCCGAGGACAAGACCGCCCAGATGCAGGCCCGCGCCGGCGCGATCGACGAGCTGCTGGCCAGCGGCGCGCTGGACGATCCGACCGGGACGGCGAAGGACGACATCACCCTCGAGCTGGAGCAGCTGGCCTCGACGTCGGAGGTGGAGAACGAGCTGGCCCGGATGAAGGCCTCGCTCGGTGCCGGCCCGGCGGCGCCGCAGGCGATCGAGGGTCAGCCGGCCCCGACTCAGCCGGCCGTTGCACCGCCCGCGCCGGCTCAACCGGCCGCGACCCGGCCGCCGGTGGCTATCAGCCGCCGCAGCCAGTCCCGCGCAGGCCAGCCGAACCCTGGCGATCTTCGATGATCGTTCGCATCCTCGGTGAGGGTCAGTGGGAGATCGACGAGGCCGTCCGTAGCCGAGCTGAACTCGCTCGACAACGAGGTGGAGTCGGCGGTTGACCGCCGGCGACGAGGAACGCTCGGGCGCGCCCTGCACGCCCTGCTCGAACAGGTACGGTCGTCCGGCACGCCGGTCCCGGACGGTGAGCTGGAGGATTCCGATCTGATCCTGCCGGCGGCCGACGCCACCCTCGAGGACGTACGGGAGTTGCTGAGCGGTTCCGACGAGGGCCTCGTCCCGAACTGACCCGGCGCACTCGCGACAAGTAGATTCCCGGTTCTGGGGCCGCTCCCAACCGGAAAACCTACTTCTCGACGTCTTCGCGGCCGTGGCGACGGCGGTGTGGACCGAGTCGCGCGCTCTGGCTCCGGGCCGGTTGTAGACCCGCTGGCTCGGATGGGGCGCGGTCAGAACCGCGAGATGCTGGCCGACGAACTCGTGCTCCTGCTCGGCGAGGGCACTTTGGGCCGCCCGGCCGAGGCCGATGATCACCCGGAGGCGAGGGAGCAGGCCGAGGAACGCCAGCAGCCAGGGTCCACCGGCTCGGATGTCCGACGGGCGGGCCGAAGAGATCGTGTCCGCTCCACCCAGGTACCACGGCACGGCGTTCCAGATGAGCGATCGGTCGCGATCCAGACCGGTCTCCGCGTACGCCCGCCAGACGTTGGCGGCGGTGGAGTCGTCGTTGTCGGCCGACACCATGCCGGAGCCGTGTGCAGCCGCCCGCGACGGAGCCTCGAGGAGCAGCAACACGCGAGCATGGACACCGCCGGAGTCCGGATCGACGTACGGACATCGCGCCCAGTTGCCCGGCCAATCTCATCGCAGAAGGAGTTCAGCGGCGCTACGTGCGGCTCCGACCACCGCGCCTGCTTGCGGCGCAGGAACTCCGGGTCGCCGTGCTGACGGGGGCGCGTGCTGAAACTCGAGCTCAAGCGTCGCTGGCGGGCATCGGTCGGCGACCGGTGATGGTCGAGCAGGATCTCTCGGGCCGTCAGCTCGGTGACGCTCGGGCCGTCGCCGAGGGTCACGTCGGTATCGGTGGCCTCGAACCGGCGTCCATCGAGCTTGGTGCCGAAGTACTCCATCGCCCTAGGGGTCGAGTTGTTCAGCACCAGAGCGATCCGTTCGGGCGGGGCCGGCGGCAGACCCAGCGGTTCGGTGATGTCGAGGCCGTGGATGACGTCGTGGCTGAGGGCACCGGCCTGCCCACCAGCCGGCGGTCGCCAGGGGTGTCTGACGTTCGCGCGCAACGAGGCGAGGAGCTCGGCGTCGCTGGTCGTGGCGGTGTCCTCGCGGGCCCGCCGGTCGGCGAAGACGTCGAACTTGCCGCGCGCCCGGATGATCCCGACGATGACCTTCGCGCCGGAGTGTCGATAGGGCATGGTGATGTGAGCCACGACCTCACGGATCTGCCAACCGAAGCACAGCGAAGGCGAGCCCCACTGGTCGGGCGAGAGCTGACCCAGCAGGTCGGCCAATCGTTCCCGCTCGGCGATCGTGGCCGCGGCCAGCGGCTCGCTGTCGTCCAGGGTGCGCATCGACTCTCCTCGGTTGAGTGCGGTTTCACTCACTCAGACAACCGCAAACGCGAAAAGTGATCGACGACGGATCAGTCCTTCGCCGTCGGACCGGGCAGGTCGAGCATCCGCTGGAGTGCGTCCTTGGCGTAGCCGGCCGTCTCCGGATCGACCACGATCTGGTTGACCACGTGACCCTGAGCGAGGTTCTCCAAGGCCCACACCAGGTGCGGCAGGTCGATGCGGTTCATGGTCGCGCAGTAGCAGACGTGCTCCTCGAGGAACGCTATCTCCTGGTCGGGATGGGCCTTGGCGAGTCGCTGCACCAGGTTGAGCTCGGTGCCGATCGCCCATTTCGAGCCGGGCGGCGCCTTCTCCACCGCTGGATGATGTATTCGGTCGAGCCGATCAGGTCGGCCTTGAGCACGACCTCGTGCACGCACTCGGGATGCACCAGGACCTGGACGCCGGGGATGCGGGCCCGTACGTCGTCGACGGCCTCCGGCGTGAAACGGCCGTGCACCGAGCAGTGGCCCCGCCACAAGATCATCGTCGCGGCCTGCAGCTCCTCGGGCGTCAGCCCACCGCCCGGCTGGCGCGGGTCGTAGACGACGCACTCCTCGAGCGGAATACCCATTTGCAGCACGGCGGTGTTGCGGCCGAGGTGCTGGTCGGGGAAGAACAGCACCTTCTCGCCGCGCTGGAACGACCACTCCAGGACCGTCTTCGCGTTCGACGACGTACAGACGACGCCGCCGTGCTTCCCGCAGAACGCCTTGATGTCGGCGGAGGAGTTCATGTACGTCACCGGGACCGTCACGTCGGCCACTCCGGCGTCGGCCAGCACGTCCCAGGCGTCCTCGACCTGGGCCAGGCGGGCCATGTCCGCCATCGAGCAGCCGGCGGCCAGGTCGGGCAGGATGACCTGCTGGTGGTCGGCGGTCAAGATGTCGGCCGACTCGGCCATGAAGTGCACGCCGCAGAAGACGATGAACTCCGCCTCGGGCCGCGCCGCCGCCTCGCGGGCCAGCTTGAACGAGTCGCCGGTCACGTCGGCGAACTGGATGACCTCGTCGCGCTGGTAGTGGTGACCCAGCACGAACAGCCGGTCACCCAGCGCTGCCTTGGCCCGTCGGGCCCGCTCGACCAGAGCCGGATCTGAGGCGGGAGGCAGCTCGCCGGGACACTCGACACCCCGCTCGCTGAGCGGGTCGGAGCCGGTACCGAGCACGAAGAGGGAGAGCGGCGTCCGGTTCGGTGTTCGAGTCGGTGTTCGAGCCGATGGAGCCGGGGTCGTGGTCATCCGGCCAGGATACTTGGGAGGATGCCCCGCATGCGGGTCGTCGTCTGCCCGGACTCGATCGGTCCGCTCGCTCGGCCGAGGTCGTCGAGGCGCTCGCCGCCGGTTGGGTTGGTCAGGAGGTCGTACGGCGGCCGTCGGGTGAGGCGGGCGGCGGTTTCGTCGCGGCTCTCGCCGCCCAGTGGGGGGCCGAGGTCACCATCTCGGTCGTGGATGGGCGCCTGGTGACGGTGGCGGCCACCGCGGATCGGCTGGTGCTCGCCGTGCCGGGAGAGCCGGCCCAGGGACCGATCCCGGTCGAGGCGACGTCGTCGCCGCTCGGCGTGGCGCTGGCCGAACTGCTCGAGCAGTACCGGCCGCGGAGGGTGTGGCTGGACCTGGTCAGCGACGACGTGCACGACGGCGGGGCCGGGTTCCGTTCGGCGCTGGGGGAGTCGCTCGACGGGATCGACCTGATCGGAGTGGTGCCGGCGTCGGAGCGAGAGCGGCCGCTCCTCGGGCTCCGCGGCATCACGTCGCTGCGTGGTCGCCAGATCGGGGACGATCCGGCCCGCCTGTTGGCCATCGACGCGGGTCTCGCCGAACTGGCGGCGGCCTGGGGGGTGCCGGATCAACCAGGCGCCGGAGCCTGCGGTGGGGTGGGGCTGGCGGTGCTCGCTCTCGGCGGCCGACTGGCCACCGGACCCGAGGTTGCATTGGCGGGCGTGGCGGCCCCGGTCGATCTCGTCGTGACCGGCTGCACATCGTACGACTTCGCCAGTCGCGGCGGAGGGGTCGTCGCCGTCGGCAGCTCGGCTGGCCGAACGGCTGCTGTGCCCCTGTGTGGTGCTGGCCGGCGAGGTGCTCATCGGCGGGCGCGAGATGCGCACCATGGGGGTCGAGGCGGCGTACGGGCTGGAGGTCGGCGCCGATGAGGTCACGGTCGACGGTCTGCGGGCCTGGCGATACGGGTCGGCCGGAGTTGGCGCTGGTGAGCCGCGGGCTCAGTGCGTCAGCTTGGAGGCCGTTCGGGCTCACCGTAGACTGGGAGGCGAATCACGCGCCTTTCGACTTGGAGACGATATGACGGCCACCGATCACAGCACCGCGACCGTACCGGTCACCGACGGCATCAGCCTGACCGACGGCGCCGCCGGCAAGGTGCAGTCGCTGCTCGAGGGCGAGGGCCGCGACGATCTCGCGCTGCGGGTCGCCGTGCAGCCGGGTGGGTGCTCGGGTCTGCGCTACCAGCTGTTCTTCGACGAGCGTCAGCTCGACGGCGACATCGTCAAGCAGTTCGGCAGCGTCAACGTGGTCACCGACCGGATGAGTGCCCCGTACCTGATGGGCGCCACCATCGACTTCGTCGACACCATCGAGCGCCAGGGCTTCACCATCGACAACCCGAACGCCACCGGCTCCTGCGCCTGCGGCGACAGCTTCCACTGAGTTAGTCCTGCTCGCGCCCGCTGCGCGCCTGCTCGACTCGGTCTTCCCTCCTCGCTCACACGACGCACTGTTCTCGGTCGTCTGCGGTCACTGCGATGGCGTCGTGCTCGCTCGTCAGTCCAGACCGAGCCGGGCGCTTCGCTACCCGACGCTCGCAGGTAGTCCTGCTCGCGCCCGCTCCGCGCCTGCTCGACTCGGTCTTCCCTCCGCGCTCACACGACGCACTGTTCTCGGTCGTCTGTGGTCTGCAATGGCGTCGTGCTCGCTCGTCAGTCCAGACCGAGCCGGGCGCTTCGCTACCCGACGCTCGCAGGTAGTCCTGCTCGCGCCCGCTCCGCGCCTGCTCGCAGTTCGTGCCCTGAGCCTGTCGAAGGGCCCATGGCGCGGTTCCTCTGCTGCCGCCGCCGTGCCGTCGTCCGCCATGTGATGCGAAACGCAACGGTGAACGGCGAATTCTGCTGCTCCAGCCGCCATATGGCGGAAGACGGCATATGGGCTGAGTGCTGCTCGGTGCGGCTACCCAATGCTCGCCGAGGACCTGCGAGCAGGGCAACACTGTCAGTCGTCTTCCGTACGGTTGAGGCATCACCCACTCACCGAGAGGACGAGCAATGGACTGGAAGATCGAGCTGATCGCGGTTCCCGTGACCGATGTCGATCGGGCCCGCGACTTCTACGCCAACCTGGGCTGGAACGTCGACCACGATCAGACGGTGAGCGAGGAGATCCGGTTCGTCCAGATCACTCCGCCTGGCTCGGCCTGCTCGATCGCGCTGGGCAAGGGAGTCAGCGAGATGGAGCCCGGCAGCATGAAGGCGATCCAGCTGGTGGTTAAGGACGCCGACGCTGCGCTGGCCCAGCTGAAGGACCGTGGGGTGGCGGCCGAGGGCGTACAGGAACTCGACTGGGGCCGTTTCGTGTACTTCTCCGATCCTGATGGCAACGCCTACGCGCTGCAGCAGCTCCCGGAGTGGTCGCAGCACTACGAGGCCTGAGGCAGCTAGGAGGCGCCCGGAGTGCGAGCCGGAGGTTCACCACCTCGAGGTGCTCCACGCCAGTGGCGCCCTCCTCGGGCAGTCCGCGCCCGAGCGTTCAGGCGTGATGCGCTGACTCGTGGTCGCGGTGGCCGACCGGCTCGAGTTGGAACGTGCAGTGCTCCATGTCGAAGTGACCCTGGAGGCATTCGCCCAGCCGGTCCAGCACCTGCCCGGTCTGCCCACGCTCGATACAGGCGTCGTCCACGACGACGTGGGCGGACAGCACCGGCACGCCACTGGTGATGGTCCAAGCGTGCAGATCGTGGACGTCGACAACGCCGGGCACCTCGGTGATGTGCTGGCGCACCTCGTCCAGATTCACCCCGCGGGGCGTCGCCTCGAGCAGCACGTCGACCACGTCGCGCAGTAACGACCAGGCTCGCGGCACGATCAGCACGAAGATCACCACCGACGCGAGCGCGTCGAAACGCGTCCACCCGGTCAGCATGATCAAGATCGCTGCGACGATCACCGCCGCCGAGCCGGCCAGATCGCCGAGCACCTCCAGGTAGGCCCCCCGGACGTTCAGACTCTGGGCCTGGCCGCGGCGCAAGATCAACAACCCGGCCACGTTGGCGGCCGCGCCGACCACGGCGACCCCGAGCATGAGCCCGGTCTCCACCGACTCCGGCTCCCGGAAGCGGTCGACGGCCTGGATCAGCACCCACACCGACACGCCTACCAGCAGCAGCGCGTTGACCAGAGCGGCGAGCACCTCCGCCCGCTGGAGACCGAACGTACGGCGGTTGCTCGGCAGCACGGGTGGCCAGCGAGGCGCCGAGCAACGCGATGATCAGACCGGCCGAATCGGTGAGCATGTGGGCGGCGTCGGCGAGCAACGCCAGCGAGCCGGAGAGCAGTCCGCCGACGACCTCGACCACGAACACCGACGCCGTGATGGCCAAGACGACGGCCAGCCGCCGGCGGTGACGCCCGGTGCCGGTCAGCCCGTGCACGTGACCGTGATCGGCCCCCATCACACCTCCGCGGATTCGGGTTCGCTCAACCGTAGTTCACCGCCGACGAGCGCCACTAGGCTCGGCCGAGTGACGGCACAACCCCCGCCCGACGATTCCGTGACGGTCGGCATCATCGGCGGCGGTCAGCTGGCGCGGATGAGCTACGCTCCGGCCACCGCACTCGGGCTGCGGCTGCGCCTCCTGGCCGAGGGTCCCGACGTCTCGGCCGCGACGGTGTTCGGTGACGTCACGGTCGGCGACTACACCGATCCCGAGGTGGTCCGCCGCTTCGCCTCGGCCTGCGACATCGTCACCTTCGACCACGAGCACGTGCCGACCGGGCTCCTGCGCGACCTCGAGCACGACGGTGTACGGGTGCGCCCCGGACCGGCCGCCCTCGTGCACGCCCAGGACAAGGCGGTGATGCGGGACCGCTTGACCGCCATGGGTGCGCCCTGTCCGACCTATCGCCTGGTGCGCGACGCCGACGCCTTGACCGTCTTCGGCGACAAGCAGGGCTGGCCGGTGATCGCCAAGACCTCTCGCGGCGGCTACGACGGCAAGGGGGTCTGGAAGATCGACTCCGCTCAGCAGGCAACCGACCCTTTCCAGGGCCTGGGCGACACCGCCGAGGTGATCGCCGAGGAGTACGTCGACTTCGCCCGCGAGCTCAGCGCCCTCGTCGTGCGGTCGCCGTCGGGCCAGGCCGTGGCGTACCCGATCTCGGAATCCGTGCAGCGCAACGGGATCTGCACCCAAACGACCACACCGGCCCCCGGCCTCGACGACGAGCAAGCCATGGCCGCCGAACAGCTCGCGCTTACGATCGCCGCCGAGCTTGGCGTGGTCGGCGTTCTGGCGGTCGAGCTGATGCAACGCCGCGACGGCTCGGTCGTCGTCAACGAGTTGGCCATGCGACCGCACAACACCGGACACTGGACGATCGACGGCGCCCACACCTCCCAGTTCGAGAACCACCTGCGCGCCGTCGTCGACCTCCCACTCGGTGATCCCGCCGCCCGAGAACCGTGGACGGTCATGGTCAACGTCCTTGGCGGCTCCGTCACCGACCTGCCGTCGGCGCTGCTGCACTGTTTCGCCCGGGACCGCCGGCTCCGGATCCAGCTGTACGGCAAGCAGGTCCGCCCCGGGCGTAAGGTCGGCCACGTCACGGCGTACGGCCACGACCTCGACGACGTCACGCGAAGGGCCCGGCACGCGGCCGGCTACCTGATGGGAGAGTCCTGAGATGCCCGCTACCGCCCCCCCGCGGGTGGGGATCGTCATGGGCTCGGATTCCGACTGGCCGGTGATGGCGGAAGCCGGCGCGGCCCTCGCCGAGTTCGACATCAACTACGAGGCCGACGTGATCTCCGCGCATCGGATGCCCGAGGCCATGATCACCTACGGTCGCGAGGCGCAGCGGCGCGGACTGCAGGTGATCATCGCCGGTGCCGGCGGCGCCGCCCACCTGCCGGGCATGCTCGCCTCGGTCACCCCGCTGCCCGTGATCGGCGTGCCCGTGCCGCTCAAGCATCTCGATGGACTGGACTCCCTGCTGTCGATCGTCCAGATGCCGACCGGCGTCCCGGTGGCCACTGTGGCGATCGGCAACGCTCGCAACGCCGGGCTGCTGGCCGTACGCATCCTCGCGGTGGGCGACGACGAGCTGACCGGTGCCGTGGCAAGCTTCCAGGACCGCTTGCGGCAGGCCGCCGAGGCCAAGGGCGAGCGCGTTCGCACCCACCAGGTTCGGTAGCACGGTGGTCAGAGAGTTCATCGCCGGGGTTCGATTGCTGGCGCGAGGCTTCCAGCTCGTGCTGAAACGGCCCCGGCTGTTCTGGCTGGGCGCCATCCCGCCGTTGATCATGTCGTTGCTCTTCGCGGGGATCCTGGCGTTCTTGATCATCCGACTCCGCGAGCTCGCCGACTGGTTGACTCCCTTTGCCGACGGCTGGTCACCGAGCTGGGAGAGTGCCGCCGAGGTGTTGGCGGGCACGGCCCTGCTCGGCGGGTCGCTGCTGCTGATGGTCATCTCGTTCACCACCTTGACTCTGGCGCTGGGTTCGCCGATCTACGACAAGATCTCCGAGTTCGTCGATCTCGAGTTCGAGCCCGGTTTGACGATCCCGGCGGAGAGCTGGGGTGCCTCGATAGGGCGTAGCCTGCGGCAGTCGCTGATCCTCATCGCCATCTCGGCGCTGGTCGCACCGTTCATCTTCGCCGGGGGTTTCGTGCCGGTGGTGGGACAGACGGTGGTGCCGGTGGTCTCGGCCGCATTCGGCGGCTGGATGCTGTGTCTGGAGCTGATCGGGTCGACCTTCGAGCGGCGAGGTCTGTTCCGGCTGGCCGAACGGCGGGCGGCGATGCAGCGCAACCGACCGCGGGTGTTGGGTTTGTCGATTCCGACCTTCCTGCTGATGAGCATCCCGTTGGCCGGTACCGTGGTCTTCCCGGCCGCGACCGCTGCCGGCACCCTCCTCGCGCGCGACCTGCTCGGGCGGTCCGGCGCGCAGAAGTCAGCGCAGCCGTCAGCCGGAGCGCCGGGGAGTCCGGGCGCTCTGAAACGGGGCGGGCCGATCCGGTCCCCGTCCGAGTGATTCCACCAGTCCTCGCGCGGTGTCGCGGAGCTTGACGTTGGTGTCGTTGGATTCGCGGCGGAGCCGAGCGAAGGCCTCCTCCGCACCGCACTGATGCGCTCCATCACGATGCCGATGGCGACGTCGATGGAGCGGCGCTGGTCCATGGCGGCCACCCGGTCATCGAGCTCCTCGGCCTGCGTCGCCAGCAGGTGGGCCAACCCGAGCCCGTCCGTCAGCTGACCAGCGATGGCGTGACCGAGGGCCCGCTGGGTCTCGCTCAGGCCGTCGATCTCGGCGGCGTAGATCTTGAACACGCCGACGGGCGAGCCCTCGCCCTCGATCGGCAGCGACAGGCAGGAGGCCGCTCCCAGCGCAGCCGCGCGGGGGCCGTAGTCGCCCCACCGCTCGTCAGCTGCGAGATCGGGAACGTACAGCCCGTCACCGGTGACCAGGGCGTGCAGGCACGGGCCGCGCCCGATCACGTACTGCATCTCGTCGACGTCGCGGGCCAGCCGGCTGCTGGCGCCGACCGTGACCGGCTTCCCGCCCAGCGCCACCGTGACAGCCACACCGGCGACCTCACCCAACCGCTCGTGGCTTTCGACGGCCTGGCCGTCGAGGTAGTTGGTCAGCGCAGGAGTGGTGGCCTCCCGGGCCCTGGGTTTGGGCATGACTGAAACCTAGTGCCTCGAGCGTTGACACCAGTTCAGCTGGCGGCCGGCATGGCCGTGCTGGCGCGGATGACCAGGCGCGGGACGGAGTCCAGGTACGCCGCGGGCTCGGCTCCGTCCAGCAGGCCGAACAGCCGCCGGCCGACATGGGCGCCGAACCCCATCACGTCGTGGCTCATGGCTGACAACTGCGGGTGGGTGATCGCGCACAGCGCCGAGTCGTCCCAGGCCAAAATGCTGACCTGGCCCGGCACCGCCACGCCTAGCTCGGTCAGGGTCGAGAGAGCGGCCACCGCCATCAAATCGTTGTCGAACAAGATCACCGTGGGCGGCGGGTCGGCCTGCATCACCTGCCGGGTCGCGACTCGGCCGGCTTGCTCGGAGAAGTCGGCGTGCACGATGACGCCGCGCATGCCGTACCGGCGGGAGGCACGGGTGAACGCGCCGTCGCGGATCTGGACGTGGCTGAGGTCAGCCAACCCGGCGACCCTCACCAGCCGTTGGTGGCCCAGGCCGGCCAGGTGCCGGATGGCCGCGTCCATCGCCGTGATGTCGTCCGTCCAAACGGTGGTGAAGCCGCCCGTCATGGAGGGGTCACCGACGAACACGGCGGGGATCTCCAACCGTCGCAACGCCTCGATCCGGGGGTCGTCCACCCGGACGTCGACAACGACGACTCCGTCCACCCGACGTTCGGAGGACCACTTCGGGTACAGCGCCAGTTCGTCGTCGAGGTCGGACGTCAGCTGCACCAAAAGCCCGTACGAGCGCGTGATCAGTTCGCTCTCCAGGCCGGCGATGAATTCCATGTAGAACGGCTCGCTGCCGAGCGTGCGGGCGTCGCGGGCCAGGATCAGGCCGAAGGTGTCGGTCTTGGAGCCCGACAACAGTCGCGCGGTGCGGTTCGGAGCCCAGCCCGAGTTCGCGCGCCACGTCCAGGATGCGGGCGCGGGTCTGAGCCGAGACCCCGGGGCGGCCGTTGAGCGCATAGGAGACCGCGCCCTTGGAGACTCCCGACCGCCGGGCGATCTCGTTGATCGTTACCCGATGCACTCCCACCGCCTTTGGCTCTAGCGGCTGACGGTAGCTTATGAACTGAACCGGTTTGGTAACCGGGTGAGGAGCCCCCGAGCAAAGGAGCACAATGTCCGACGCGGCCCAGCTCTCTGTCCAGCTCTATACGGTGCGTGACGCGCTGGCCGAGGACTTCGACGGGACACTGGCCAAGATCGCCGGCTTCGGCTACACCCAGGTCGAGCCGTTCGCCTTCACCAACTTCACCGACGAGCTGAAGGCCGGCCTCGACAAGCACGGTCTCGCCGCCCCCACCACCCACGTCGGGCTGCTGAGCGCCGACCGGGCGGAGATCTTCGCGGCGGCCAATGAGCTTGGCATCGGCACCGTGATCGAGCCGGCCGTACGCGGAGCAGCACTGGCAGACCGAGGAGGACATCGCCGCCACAGCGCCGGCAGCTGAACGCCGCCGCCGAGCGAGGCGGCGGAGCACGGGCTGCGCGTCGGCTACCACAACCACTGGTGGGAGATCGAGCGCGACTTCGACGGCCGGCACGGGCTGGAGGTGCTGGCCGAGCACCTGGCTCCGGAGGTGGTGCTCGAGGTGGACACCTACTGGGCGGTGGTCGGCGGCGCCGACGTGCCGGCGCTGCTCGGCCGTCTCGGCGACCGGGTAGTCGCCCTGCACATCAAGGACGGCGACGGCACCCGCGACACCAAGAAGCAGGTCCCGCTGGGCAGCGGCTCGATCCCGATCTGGGACTTCGTTGCCGCCAAGCCGGACGCGCTGCGTGTGGTCGAGCTCGACGACAGCGAGGTCGACATGGTCGACGCGGTCGGGCAGAGCTACGCCTACATCACCTCCTCGACTCCACGGGCGCCTGAGGTGGCGGCCAAGCGGTCCGGTCGGCGTCGGCATCATCGGCGCCGGGGTGATCAGCAAGACGTACCTGGAGAATCTGAACAGCTTTCCCGACACCGAGGTGCTGGCGATCGGAGACCTCTTCCCGGAGGTGGCCACGGCCAAGGCAGCCGAGCACAACGTCCCCGACGCCGGCGGAGTCGATGCGGTGCTGGCGCACGCCGGGGTGGAGATCGTGGTCAACCTGACGATTCCAGCGGCCCACGCCGACGTGGCCGAGGCAGGTGATCGCCGCCGGGAAGCACGTCTGGAACGAGAAGCCGCTGACTCTGGACAGCGCCAGTGCGCAGACCCTGCTCGGCGAGGCCGACGCTGCCGGGCTCCGGGTGGGCTGCGCCCCGGACACCTTCCTCGGCAGCGGCCTGCAGGCGACGTTCCGGCACCTGGCCTCCGGCTCGATCGGGCGACCGCTGACCGCACTCTTCTTGATGCAGCAGCCCGGACCGGACAAGTGGCATCCCAATCCGGCGTTCTTGTTCCAAGAGGGTGCCGGTCCGGTGTTCGACATCGGTCCGTACTACCTCACCGCGCTGGTGCAGATGTTCGGACCGGTGGCGGCAGTGGCGGCGGTCGACTCGAAGTCGCGGGAGACCCGGGTGATCATGGAGGGTCCGAAGGCGGGCGAGGAGTTCGCGGTCACGGTGCCTTCGCAGACGGCGACGCTGGTGCGTTTCGTCAGTGGTCAGTCTCTGACGATGTTGCTCAGCTTCGACTCGGCCGTGCCCCGGATCCTGCTCGAGGTCACCGGCAGCGAGGGAACGCTGCTGCTGCCGGATCCCAACATGTTCGACGGGGACATCCAACTCCGGGCCATGGGGTCGGAGCAGTGGGAGACGGCGGAGAAGACGACGGCCCTCTCCGCCCGCGGCACCGGCGTGCTGGATATGGCTCGGGCCATCCGCGAGGATCGACCGCACCGGGCCCAGGGCGCCCTGGCCTACCACGTGCTCGACGTCATGGTGGCCATCGCCGAATCGGGCCAGCAGGGGCGAATTCGTACGGGTCGAGAGCACCGTCGAGCCGGCTCCACTGCTACCGGAGGACTGGGACCCGAAGGCCGCGACGCTCTGAGCAACGTCGGGCCGCTCAGAGCGCTGCGCGGATAGTCTGAGGCGGTGACCCCCTCAGCTACGACCGATGCCGCCGCTGTACGCCCCCACCGAAGAACACGACGCCTTCCGGGCAGCGGTGCGAGAGGTCTGTGACGCCAAGGTCGCGCCCGAACGCGGCCGAGGCGGATGAGCTCGGCGAGTTCCCCAAGGCCTCCTACGAGGCGCTCCGGGCGGCCGACTTCCACGCTCCCCACGTTCCCGAGGCGTACGGCGGGGTGGGCGCCGACGCGCTGGCCACGGTGATCGTGATCGAGGAGATCGCGCGGGCCTGCGCCGCCTCCTCCCTGATCCCGGCGGTGAACAAGCTCGCCTCGCTGCCGTGGCTGCTGGCGGGCAGGCGAGGAGCTGAAGCAGACGCTATCTGCCGCCGATCGCCCGCGGCGACGCCATGGCGTCGTACTGCCTGTCCGAGCCGGACGCCGGCTCGGATGCGGTGAGCATGAAGACGCGCGCCGTCCGCGACGGGGACGACTGGATCCTGAATGGCGTCAAGCGCTGGATCACCAACGCCGGGGTCTCCGACTACTACACCGTCTTCGCCGTTACCGATCCGGATGCCCGCTCGAAGGGCATCAGCGCGTTTGTCGTCGAGAAGGCCGACGACGGGGTCAGCTTCGGCGCCCCGGAGAAGAAGCTCGGGATCAAGGGCTCGCCGACCCGTGAGGTGTATCTCGATGCCGTACGGATTCCCGGCGACCGGATGATCGGGGCCGAGGGCACGGGCTTCGCGACCGCAATGAAGACGCTCGATCACACCCGGATCACCATTGCCGCACAGGCGATCGGCATCGCCCAGGGCGCCCTGGACTACGCGCTCGGCTACGTGGCGGAGCGGAAGCAGTTCGGGAAGGCGATCGCGGAGTTCCAGGGGTTGCAGTTCATGCTCGCCGACATGGGGATGAAGCTCGAGGCGGCCCGCCAGCTGACCTACGCGGCGGCCGCCAAATCCGAGCGCGGCGACGCAGACCTCACCTACTTCGGCGCGGCCGCCAAGTGCTTCGCCTCCGACGTGGCCATGGAGATCACCACCGACGCGGTGCAACTGCTCGGCGGATACGGCTACACCCGCGACTACCCGGTCGAACGCATGATGCGGGACGCCAAGATCACCCAGATCTACGAGGGCACCAACCAGATCCAGCGGATCGTGATGGCCCGTCAGCTACTTGCCGGTCTGCCCGGCTAAATCCTTCACATGGTGGAGGATGCGACCGCATAGTCGCGGTCAGATCCTCCAGGTTATCCGGGTTCAGCGGATCCTCAGCAGACCGACCCGGAATCCACCGGCAGACCTGAACTGGGCTTGCGGATCACGGGATGATTGCCGGTGATGCGATGGGCGCAGGAGGTTGCTCGACTGCTGCTCACATTCCGGCCATCGAGCCAGATGTCGAGGGTGTAGTCCGTGCCCGACCGGGTCCGGTGGCAGGCGCCGCAGATGTCCTCCACGATGAAGTACTTGTTCAGGTCCGGCAGATAGAACCGGGTCCCGTACGCAAAGTCGGGGCCGTCCGACGTGTACCCGACCGCAACGGTGATCGGATCGCGGTATGTGCCGGTTCCGCCCGCCCTGTCGTGCAGCACCGGGCGGGAGATCTGCGCCGACCCGGGCGGACTGTTGTCCCAGTAGGTGTACCCGGTCACGAACGCCGTTCCCTTGACTCCGCCTCCGGTGGACGCGGACGAACCCGCGTTGTTGCTGCTGCTCTTACCGCTGTCGTTGTCGCTGTTGTCTGCTGTTGTCGTCGCTGTTGTTGCTGTTGCTGTTGCTCTCGTTGCTGTTTCTCTCGGGCGCCGGCTCGGCGGTGCCGCGCAGGACGACCTTGGTCCGCGGGGCGGTGGTGATCTTGGCGCTGATCCGTTTCCGGCTCGCCAGCTTGCCGTTGTAGCGGACCTCGCTGTACACGATGGTGCGTACGCCCGATTTGCCGTCGGTCTTGGCCTTCTTCTCGCCTCGGTCCAGGTCGTTGGTGTCTTCGTAGGCGGTCGAGAAGCCCACCTTCTTCTTCGTCGTCACCCTCGTCACATCGACCCGGGTCACCCGGACGACGGCGCCGTTCCTCACCCTCGTGTTCGGGCTGGTGCTCAGCTTGTCGTTGGCGTCGACGGTGATCTTGGCGACCGCCAGCGCCGCTCCGACCGTCGGAGCGGTGGTCGCGAGCTGCCGCTTGGCGCCGGCCACATCGACGGTGATCGTCTTTTTGGTGGCGAGGCTGAACGCCAAGCCCTCCCGGCCGATGCTGGCGCTGCGGCTGGTGGAGATTTCCGCTCCGCTGTCGTCGAGCCTGAGCGCGGCCAGCGCCTGGTCGACGTTGGTCGCGGTCGTCCAGTACGTCCGGGATCGGCCGTCGACGGTGACCGTGATCTGCCGGCCGTACTGGACCGCGATCCGGGTGCCGTCGACCACCTTGGTGTCCACCGCGGGAGCAACGACGTCGTGCTCGCCGACCTCGATCCGTTTGCTCTGCAGCACCTGGCCGACGGTGCCGTCCATGGTGCTGAATTCGCTGGCGGCTCCGTCCACCGAGAGTTGGACATCCTTCTCGAGCACCGCGTACCCGAAGGTCCCGCCGGCCAGGCTGAGCACAGCCGCTCCCGCCATCACAGCAGGGATGATCTTACGCACTACGTTGCTCCTGAATCCGTTCGCGCGGAACGGACTTCCTCATCGACGGCGAGAACCTGCTCGGCGACTGCCGCCGGTTCGGTCACGAAAGCATAACGAAGGGCCGCTACCACGCAAAAACGGTCAACGTAAAAACGGCGACCGAGCTGCATACTGAGCAGCGGGTCGCAGCCCGACCATCGGCTACCGCCTGTTCACGGCCGCGGTTTCGGCCTCAGCGAGCGGCTCTCTCGTACGACCCCGTGGCTGGCGCTGGTCGGAGGCGAAGAGTTGGTGCAGCAGCTGGATCGCGACCGCGCCCTCGCCGACGGCGGAGGCGACCCGCCGCCCGGCGCCGTGGCGAACGTCTCCGACGGCGAAGACCCCCGGCATGCTGGTCTCGAGCAGCAAGGGCCGGCGCTCGAGCGGCCAGGAGCGGTCTTGGTCCAGCTCGGTTCCGGTGACGACGAAGCCCTTCGCGTCTCGATCCACCTCCGGCGGCAGCCAGTCCGTACGCGGATGAGCCCCGATCATGATGAACAGACCGCCGGCGTCGACCGTCGTCGTCCGTCCCTGAGAGCGGTCATGCAGGACGAGGTGTTCGAGCCAGCCGGCGCCGCCACCGTCGACGATCTCGGTGCGGAGCCGGACGCTGACGTTCGACGTCGCTTCGATCTCCTTGATCAGGTAGTGCGACATCCCGGCCTCGAGCGATGCGGCCCGCGCGATGAGGTGGACGTGCTCGGCGTAGCGGGCCAGGTAGAGCGCCGCCTGTCCGGCCGAGTTGGCACCGCCGAGGACGTAGACCTCCCTCCCGGCCATCGCCGCGGCTTCGGAGCTGGGACCGCCGTAGAAGACCCCGGCGCCGTTGAGCGCCTCGAGTTTCCGAAGACCGAGACGGCGATAGCTGGCGCCCGTCGCGAGCACGATGGCGCGGGCGCGCACACGGCCGAAGTCGGATAGGCAGACGGAAAGACCATTGGGCTCGGACTGCAGATCGGTCACCCGTTGCATCAACGCGAAATCGGCCCCGAAGATCCACGCCTGTTCGTAGGCCCGCTGGGCCAGCCGCCGACCACTCACCCCGCGGGGAAAGGCCAGATAGTTGCGAATCAACGAGCTCGAGGTGGCCTGGCCCCCGATGCCTCCTTCGTCGACGACCAGCGTGCGAAACCCTTCCGACGCTCCGTAGACCGCGGCCGACAGCCCGGCCGGCCCCGCGCCGACGATCACCAGGTCGAAGTCCATCCGTTCCGGACTCACCGACGTACCGGTGGCAATCGCGATGTCGGCGTTGCTCGGATTTTGCAGGATCCGGCCGTTCGGGAGCACGATGAGCGGGAGCCGCGGATGCTGGCCGGCGGCGGCCACCCAGGCCTGGCCGACGGTCGAGTCGGCCAGGGAGAACGTGTGCGGCAGCGCACAGCGCCCGAGGACCTCTCTGAGTTCGTGCGCCCGGCCGGTCCAGGATTCACCCACGACGTGGACCGTAAACGGGAAGGTGCGTCGGGCCTCCGCCCAGTCGAGCAGCAGGCTCGAGATCGTCGAGTGGAAGAGCTCATCGGGGGGCGCTGACGGCCGGTGCACGTAGTGGTCGATCCGGCCGTGCGCTATCGAGTCGAAGATCGCCTCGCCCGTCGCGCGATCGCCGAACTCACCCCAGTCGATCAGCAGCCCACGCTTGGCCTGCGGGTGGAGATGTCGCGCCTGGTCGAGCAGCCGGGTTCCGGTCATCTCCGAGAGCCAGGGATCGGCCAGGATCAAGGCCACGTCCTCACCGGCAGCCGCGAGATCGCTCAACCATCCGACGGCCTCCAGCGCCGAGCGCGTTCCGAGAACCCGATAGTGCCGGCCGTACCGGTCCCGCAGCTCGTGGGTGACCTCGCGCAGAGCTTCGGCATCCTCCTCGACCGCGAGCAGTACGGGGCCATTCATGAGCTGCACTGTAATGGTGCGCGTTCGCCTCCGCCGCCAGATCATCGATCCCAACGAAGATGGGGCCGCCGAGCGCGCCCGCGATACTTTGTGTGCCTCGAGCGGACCAGCTGCGAGCGGAGATCACAGTGACGGGGACTATGCGCGCAGTGGTCGTGGACCAACCCGGTGGACCAGAGGTTCTGCAGCTGCGGACGGTACCCGTTCCTACTCCACGTCCGGGCTGGGTGCTCATCCGGGTGTTGGCCTTCGGGTTGAACCGCTCTGAGTTGCACTTCCGGCAGGGGGTCGCCTCGACCGGCAGCTTCCCCCGTATCCCCGGCATCGAGGCGACCGGGGTCGTCGCTGCTGCCCCGGGCGGAGAGTTCGACGTGGGCACCCAGGTCGCCACGATGATGGGCGGGATGGGCCGCGACTTCGACGGCGGTTACGCCGAGTTCGTCGCCGTGCCCGCCGATCAGGTCATCGGTTTCCGCAGCGACCTGCCCTGGAGCACGCTCGGTGCCGTCCCGGAGATGCTGCAGACCGCGTACGGGTCACTCGTGGTCGGTCTGCAAGCCGCGGACGGCCAGTCGCTGCTGATCCGAGGCGGAACGTCCTCGATCGGGATGGCCCTTGCCGTCTTGGCCAAACGACGCGGCATGACCGTTCTTTCGACCACCCGCAAGCCGAAGAACGCCGCCCTGCTCGAACGGCTCGGTGTCGACCACGTCGTCATCGATACGGGGACCATCGCTCCCGCGGTCCGCGATCTCCTCCCCGACGGCGTCGACGGTGCGGTCGAGCTCGTGGGTGTCAACGTCATGCGTGACACGCTGCGGACGGTCCGACCCGGTGGCACGGTCTGCTTCACCGGGATGCTCTCGGACGAGTGGACGATCCGGGAGTTCTACCCGATGGATTGGCTGCCCAACGGGGTCCGGCTCACGGCGTACTCCGGCGAAGCAGCCGACCTGTCCGCCGAGGCGCTCCAGGATTTCCTCGACGCCGTGGCGAGCGGGGAGGCCGCTGTCCCTCTCGGCCGGACATACGGGCTCGACGAGATCGTCAGCGCCCACCGCGATCTCGAGGCCAACACGATCGGCGGCAAGGCCGTCGTGCTCGTCGATCCGAGTCACTGAGCTGGGCTTGACTGACCTGGGCGACGCCCGACGAGGTAGAGCCGTTCCGTCGGCGCCTCCTGCGGCAGCGGGCTTCGTCGGTACCACTCGATGTCGACGAGCCCGGCGCGCTCCGCCGCCGCGATTACGGCGTCCGGATCGTGGAGCACGAAGTCGAGGTCGGTGGGGACGTCCCACAGCGTGCCGGGGTGGCGCACCTCGTTCCCGACGTGGGTGGCCAGGGCCAGGACGCCGCCGCGGCGGAGGACGCGGACGAGTGCGGCCAGGGTCGGCACCAGCTCCGACGACGCGAGGTGGACGAGGGCGTACCAGGCGGTGACCAGGGCCCAGCCCGGATCGCGCGGATCGCCGCCCCGCGGCATCGGCGGCACCACGAAGCTGCCGTGGACGAACTGGACGTCCGCGTGCTGCAACCGCGCCCACTCGATCATGTTCGGCGACAGATCGAGCCCGGTCATGGCCAGGCCACGTTCGGCCAGAAATCCGGCGACCTGACCCGGTCCGCACGCAACGTCGAGGCCCTGACCACCGGCCGTGTCGGCGGCCAGCCGGGCGAGGAGCCACTGGTCGAACGGCTTGCCCTCGAGCTCGTCGGCCAACGCAGCCGTGTAGGCGTCCGCCAGTCGGTCGTACTCGGCCGCGACCTTGCGATCCCGGGCCGCCGGACCGTCGGCCAGCACCTGCTCCCGGTCGACCGGGGGCAGCGCCTCGGGGGCCTCGGGCGGTTCACCGCCGAGCAGATGAATCCAGCGCCGGTCGCGTTGCCCGGGCTGGCGTTCCAGTTCGCGGACGAGCGGCGGGTCGAGTGCCGCCATCTCCCGGAGGACCTCCTCGACGCCATCGCGATCGGCGAAGACCAGGAGCCGCTCGGTGCGCGGCAACAGCTCACCCGGGGTCTGAGGGCCGCGCAACAACAACAGGGTGAGCAGGGTGGACCGCTCCTCGTCCAGCTCCAGCTGCTCCTCGAGGCGCTGGTGGTACTTCACCACCCGGATCCCGGTCCGCTTGACGAAGCGGACGAGCTCGCGGTCGCGGAGCCGACCGAGAGTGTCGATCAGGGTGGTGTCGTCGTAGGCGACGACCGGGTCGCGGCTGGTGGACTGGTTGCACGCGGTGCGCAGTGCGTTTAGGGAGAGCGGGTACGTGTCAGGCACCGTCCGCTGCTTCTCCATCAGGGCGCCCAGGACGCGCTGCTCGACGGGGTCCAGCACGAGTCGATCAGGCACGCCAACACCTTGTCACGGACGCTCAGACAGACGCCATGAGCGGCACCAACATCACCCGTCACGTGTGAGGCGGCGGCAGGCCTCACACCGTACGGTCCGTGGTGGTGGGATCAAGCGATGTGATCGGGATCGACCGAGGGGAGCAGGCGATGGCCACGCTGAGCGCATGGAAGTTCGACCGTCCGGATGGAGCGTCGCAGGCGGTTCGCACCCTCAAGGAACTTGAGGACGAGGGGCTCATCGTCATCCACGACGCGGCGATCGCCGAGTGGCCGGAGGGCAAGAAGAAGCCGAAGACCCGCCAGGTCGACGACCTGGTCGGTCCGGCGGCGTTGAGCGGTGGCTTCTGGGGCTTCCTCTTCGGTCTGCTCTTCTTCGTGCCCATCCTCGGGGCCGCCGTGGGTGCTGCCGGCGCAGCCGCGGTCACCAGCCTGCGCCACGTGGGGATCGACGAGAAGTTCATCAAGCAGGTGAGGGAGTCGGTCACCGAGGGCACCTCGGCGTTGTTCCTGCTGTCGTCGAGCGGCGTCGAGGACCGGATCAGGCAACGCTTCATCGGCACCCACCCCGAGCTGATCGCCACCAACCTGACCGGCGAGGAAGAGGAGCGTCTGCGCGACGTGTTCGCCAACGATTGACGCGGTTGTCTCTAAGCGGACCCAACACGGTCCTTGACCGTCGCGGTTACGGCCTGGGAGCCTGGCCACGGGCGAGGGGTGACATGAATACAGCTGACGCTCGGGTCGAGCAATTTCGTCGTTTGCACGATTCCGGCTGCTTCGTGATGCCCAATCCGTGGGACGAGGGCAGCGCGCGGGCCCTGGAGCAGATGGGCTTTCCGGCGTTGGCGTCGACGAGTGCGGGTTTCGCCTGGACGTTGGGCCGCGCGGACGACGGGGTCACCCTGGACGAGGCGCTCGAGCATCTGCGCAGGCTGGTGTCCGCGGTGGCGGTCCCGGTGAACGCAGACTTCAAGGGCGCGTACGCGGTCGATCCCGACGGCGTGCACGCGAACGTGACGCGGGCCGTGACCACCGGCATCGCCGGCCTCTCGGTCGAGGACTCGACCGGCGACGCCGACGATCCGCTGTTTGGGTTCGAGCTGGCGGTCGAGCGGATTCGGGCCGCACGACGCGCCATCGACGAGAGCGGTAGCGGTGTCGTGCTCACCGGTCGGTCGGAGGGATTCGTCATCGGACGTCCCGATCTCGATGAGACGATCCGCCGGCTCAGCGCGTACTCCGAAGCCGGCGCCGACTGCCTCTACGCCCCACGGATCGATACCGCCGAGCAGGTTGCCGCGATCGTTGCCGCGGTGTTGCCCAAGCCGGTGAACGTGCTCCTCAACGCTCCGTTCATGACCGTTGCGGAGGCGGCGGCCCTCGGCGTCCGGCGGATCAGTGTGGGCGGGACGCTGGCACGTGCCGCTTGGCGTGGCTTCCTCGAGGCGGCGCAGGAGATCGCGGACGACGGAACCTTCTCCCGGTTCCAGCAGCTACCGAACGTCGAGGGCCTCATGGGCGGCTAGTGGTCACGCCTGGGTCCTCCAACCGCAAGCTACGGTGATCCTCATGCCCACACCGGCCGGCGGACACGACGCCTGGACGGCAGACCTTCGCGATCGACTCGATGAGCTCCTCGACGAGTACCGCGCCACCCTCCACGACTCGCTGGACGGCTTGAGTGAGGAGGAGGCGCGACTCCGCCTCGTTCCGTCGAAGACCACGCTGCTGGGTCTGCTCAAGCACGTCACCTACGTCGAGGGCGTCTGGTTCGACCAGGCCATCAGCGGCCGGTCCTACTCCGACATCGGCGTTGCCAGCACTCCCGACCGGTCTTTCACCCTCAAGAAGGCCGACACGATCGCGTCGATTCGCAAGGCTCATCAGGAACGGTGTGAGCTGTCGCGTCGCGCGATGGCCGAGCTGACGCTCGACGCGAGAGTCGACGGTCGCGGTGATCGCCCGGTCTGGGCCTTGCCGCTGCAGGTGCTGCGCGAACTTGCGCACCATGCGGGGCACGCCGACATCCTGCGCGAGCAGATCCTGGCCGGGCGCGATGACTGACCTCGACGAGGCCGGACACCTGACCATCGAGGAGATCACCGCCCTCCTCGAGAGCCTCGAGGGCGTTCTGACCCTCAGGCCGCAGCCGGGGGACGGCTCACCGGAGATCAGCTGGGGCGACTCCTTCTTTTACTACGCCCCTGACGGCGTGGTCCCGCAGACGCAGCCGTTCGCGACCATCGTGACGAAGGACTATCCAGACGATGAGGGATCACGGCTGAGCCGACCCGACACCTTTCGGCTCAACATCGGCGCCGGCGACGCGGTCTTCACCGAATGGACCGGCCACGCACGCCGGGAGCGTGCCGCGAGCGACGTCGACCCGAGCGAGGCCGACACCGTGTTCGCACACCCCGTCTACGGCAACCTGGGCTGGCTCTCCGTCGTGAACCCGGGGCCGCGAACGAGGACCGCCGTCCAGGAGTTGCTCCGCACGGCTCACCATCTTGCCCGCTCGCGCTACCAGCGACGCGCCGGCTCGACTCCGGACTGACGTCCGACGAGATCCTCTGCTGGCACCGCTTCGCCGCTGGGACCTTACAGATGCACCACCTTCTTGCATCGGCACCACGTACACGTGGTGCCGATGCAAGAAGGTGGTGCATCTGTGGTTTCCGGCCATGGGCCCGTCGAAGGGTTCAGCGCAGGCGGACCACCACTTCGGCCGACCCGCCCCCGCGTCGGCTCTTTTCGGCGACGGCGAGGACCCGTCCGCCGCGGTAGAACTCGAGCGCCGCCACCGCGCCGATCTCGGGATTGGCGGTCAAGGCGTCACCGCCGGATTGGAACGTGTAGCCGCGCGCCTCCAGCCTCTTCCGGTATCGATCGAGGAAAGCCGGCTCCGCGGTCACGGTGAAGGTGGTGCCGGCGAGAGGGTCCTGGTTACGGTGTTGCGGTTCGATGCCCGCGGCGCCTCCACCGCCTGCGGCAGGGTCAGGCCCAGGTCGATGCGGTTGACCAGGGTCTGCAGCACCGTGGTGATGATCGTCGAGCCACCCGGCGAGCCGACCGCCAGGAAGGGTCGGCCGTTGCGCAGCACGATCGTCGGCGCCATCGAGGACCGCGGCCGCTTGCCCGGCTCGATCGTGTTCGGACCGGTGGCGGGGTCGTAGTTGAAGTCCGTCAACTCGTTGTTGAGCAGGAAACCACGGCCGGGCACGACGATGCCGGAGCCGCCGGTCTGCTCGATGGTCAGCGTGTAGGACACGACGTTGCCCCAGCGGTCCGACGTCGACAGGTGACTGGTGGACTTTCCGGTGTCGGCCCGCTGCGTCCCTGCGGTACCGCGGCAATCGCGGGCCGACAGGTCACCGGCGGGGGCGGGCGTCGGCAGGGCGTTCCGCTTCGGGATGAGGCAGGCCCGGGAGTTCGCGAACCGCTGCGCAAGCAACCTCCTGGTCGGTACCCTGACGAAGGCCGGATCGCCGACGTAGGCGTTGCGGTCGGCGAAGGCCAGCGCCGAGGCGTCCAAGTAGTAGTGCAGCGCCTGGACCCGGGAGGAGCGGCGCAGATCGAAGCGCTCCAGGATGTTGAGGGCCTCGCCGACGGTGGTGCCGCCGCTGGAGGAGGGCGCCATCCCGTACACGTCGAGACCGCGGTAGCGGACCCGGGTCGGCCGCCGATTCAGGACGCGGTAGTCCTCCAGGTCGTCCAGGGTGAGGGAGCCGGCGGGAACCGGCAGCGTGGCCCCCGGAGCCCTCGGTGGGTTCTGGACGGCATCGACGATGGCAGCCGCGATCTTGCCGGAGTACATGACCTCGGCTCCACCGCGAGCGATGCGGCGGTAGGTGTCGGCAAGATCCAGGTTGCGGAAGGTGGAGCCAACCGCCGGCGGAGCGCCCTTCGGCAGGAAGAGGGCAGCGGTAGGAGTGATCTGAGCGAACCGCTCCCGGTTGGTCTCGGTCTGGCTGGCGAACGTCTTGTCGACGACGAAGCCGCGCTCAGCGAGCCGGATGGCTGGGAGCAGGTTGTCACCCAGCGACTTGCGGCCCCAGCGCTGCACCGCCCGCTCCCACGTGGCCGGCGTGCCGGGGACGCCCACCGACAGCCCGCTGGTCACCAGGTCGGCGAACGGTCGGGGCTTGCCGGTCTCGGGGTCGACGAACGCGTCGCTCTCGATCCCTTGCGGGGCGGTCTCCCGGCCGTCGAGGGTGTGCACCCGACGGCTTCGGGCGTCGTAGTAGACGAAGTAGCCGCCGCCGCCGATACCGGCCGAGTACGGCTCGGTGACGCCGACGGCACGCCGCGGCCACCGCCGCGTCCACAGCGTTGCCGCCCTGGCGGAGCACCTCAGCCCGGCGGCCGTCGCGTACGGATCAACTGGAGACCGCACCGCCGTAGCCGAACGCCGTCGGGTTCTTCGGCGGGGACGGGATCGGGGCGGCCGAGGCGGGCGGCGCCACCGGAGCCAGCAGACCTGCGGTGAGGCAAGCGAAGACACGAGGGCGAGAACGGAGCGACGCATGGGGTCTCCTTCGGACGACCCCCTCAGTCCTCGTGTTATCGAACGAACTTGTCCAGACCACTGGTATCGCCGCGGGCGATGTCGGCGAACATCTCGTCGGCCCTGTCCTCGTCCCAGAGCACAGCTGAGCCCACCGGGGTCGAGGCGTCGGCGTCGGCGACCGGGACGGTCAGTGTGAGTCCGCCGTCGCCGGAAACCTGCCGCATCGCGTTGGCCAGGCCCACCATTTCCAAAAGGCCGGTGTCCTGGCCGATCGCCACCGACTGGGCGCCGGAGGTGACCACCCTGAAGTAGCGGACGGGGTTGATCACGGTGAGCGGCGAAGCGGCCTCCTTGGCCACCGCGGCCAGCATCTGGCGCTGCCGCTCGACCCGGCCGAGGTCGCCGCGCGGGTCCGCCTTGCGCATCCGTACGTAGCCGAGGGCGTTGGCCCCGTTCAGGACCTGGCAGCCCTTCGGCAGGTCGAGGTTGCTGTCCCGGTCCTTGATCGCCGCCGGCAGGCACATCTGGATCCCGCCGAGCGCGTCGATGACGCTGACGAAGCCCGCGAACCCGATCTCGGTGTACCCGTCGATCCGCAGCCCCGTGTTCTGCTCGACGGTTTCCACGAGCAGCTCCGGCCCGCCGAAGGCGTACGCGGCGTTGATCTTGTTCTCGCCCCGACCGGGGATGGGCACGTAGGAATCCCGGGGCACCGAGATGAGCGCCGGTCGACCGCCGGGCGGGATGGACAAAAGCATGATCGTGTCGGTGCGCTGGCCGCCGGAACTGCCGGTGGCGAGCCGTTGGCGCTCTTCGGCCGAGAGCCCCTCGCGGGAGTCCGACCCGACGAGCAGGAAGGTTGTGCCCGGCTGGTCAGCCGGCCGCTCTCCACCCGGTTCGGCGTCCACCCGGGCGATCTGACTCCAGGCGACCAAAGGGACGGCGATCAGCCACACCAAGATGACTGCGACGACGATGCCGATGACCATGAGGGTGGTGCGGGCCGCCGATCGCCGCTTGGGCGGCTTGGGGGGCGGTGGCCCACCGGCGGAGGTGCCGGGCGGCGGCGGTGGTGGACCCCACCCGGGCTGGGGCGGCGGAAGCGGCGCCTGCTGATTAGGCTGCTGACTCGACTGCTGGTACGGCTGCGACTGCGCTGGCTGTCCCGGGGGCGGCCAGCCCGCGGAATCAACGGCCGGCTGCGGTTTGGTGGACGGTCCGTGGGAGGAGGACGACCCAGGGGATGACCCAGGGGATGACAATTGGGCCGGAAGTACCTTGGTCGGTTCCGGCTCGGCAGCGGAACGGTCTCGACCGTACAACCAGTTGAGATCGTCATCGCGGCTGGACGCCATGAGAGGCAAGAGTACTAGCGACCGAAGAATCGCTAGCCAGAAAGGCTTCTGACCTCGGCGTGGCACGGCGGGCCGAACCGCAGATCGCGGCCATACTACGGATAACCCCGGCTGCAACCTTCCCCGCTCGAAAGGCCTCGGTGTGCCCGACTCCGTCACGAGAAGTGAGCGAATCAGACTCCGTCGGGCTCTTTCTTACGTGGGCATGACGCTGATTCTCCCCGGTTCGACCCAACTGGCGGCGGGCAACAAGCGGATCGGTCGGATCGCGTTGCGGATCTGGGCCGGGTTGTGGGTGCTGATTCTGCTGGGCGCCGTGTTCGCCTTGATCTGGCGTGGAGCGGCCGTTTCGTTGTTCACCAATGACGCCGTGCTCCGGGTCGTCCAGGTGCTGCTGATCGGAGTCGCGCTCGGTTGGGGCGCCCTCCTCGTCGACGCCTTCCGGCTGGCGCGGCCACCGGAGCTCGCGCGCCGGCACCGGCTAGGTTTCGCCGCCCTGAACCTCGCCCTGGTCCTGACCGTCGTGGGTGGACTGATGGCGTCGGCCTCGATCGTCTCGACCCAGCGGGATTTCGTCGCCAGCGTCTTTGCGGGCGGCGGTGACACGGAGGCCAAACACGGCCGGTTCAACGTCCTTCTGATGGGTGGCGACGCGGACAAGGGCCGGCCGGGGCTCCGTCCGGACAGCATGACGGTGGCCAGCATCGACGCGGAGACGGGGCGGACCGTCCTGGTTAGCCTGCCGCGCAACATGGAGGACGTGCCCTTCGGTGAGGGTTCACCGATGCGGAAGAAGTTCCCCAAGGGCTTCGGCTGCCCCGACCACTCCTGCATGCTGAACGCGGTCTACTCCTACGCGACCGAGCACAAGGAGCTGTATCCGGGTGTCCGCGACCCCGGCGCACAGGCCACCAAAGAGGCGGTCGAGGGGGCCACCGGACTGAAGATCAACTACTACGTCCTGATCGACCTGCAGGGCTTCCGAAGCCTGGTCGACGCGGTGGGCGGGATCAACCTCGACATCAGTCAGCGGGTGCCGATCGGCGGCGGCGGCAGCCCGGTGTCGGGCTACATCGAACCGGGACGCAATGTGCATCTCGACGGCTTCCACGCTTTGTGGTTCGCCCGTTCACGCCACGACTCCTCCGACTACGCGCGGATCGCCCGGCAGAAGTGCGTGATGAGCGCGATGTTGAACCAACTGGATCCGGTGACGGTGTTGACCAACTTCAACAGGATCGCGCACGCGGGGAAGCGGATCGTCGGCACCAACGCGCCGGCCTCGGCGATCAACCAACTGCTCGACCTTGCCGTGCAGGCGCGTAAGAAGCCGATCTCCTCGGTGGCCCTGGTGCCGCCGTTGATCTATCCCGGAAGTCCGAACGTCGACAAGATGCATGCCCTGGTGCAGAAGAAGATCAGTAGTTCTGAGGCCATCGACCGACCCGACGATGCCGGGTCGAGCTCCGCGCCGAAAGCCAGCCCCAGCACGAAGCCCAGCGCCAATCCCAGCGCCAATCCCAGCGGCAATCCCAGCGCCAAGAAGGCCAAGAAGCCGAAGGCTGCGGCGAAAACCAAGCCTGGTCAAGACACCGACGACCTCGGGTCGGTGTGCGCGGCACGATGATCGGGTGCTGACCGCTGGCCGCTGGCCCGGTGTCAGCGTGATCATGCCGGTACGCAACGAGGAGCGGCACCTGGCGGCTGCGGTGGCCCAGGTGTTGGCGCAGGACTACCCGGGCGAGTTGGAAGTGATCATGGCCGTGGGGCCGAGCGACGACCGGACCATGATCATCGCCGACGGGCTGGCCGCGGCCGATCCGCGCGTACGGGTGGTGGCCAATCCGGCCGGCCACACGCCCAGCGCCCTGAACCTCGGAGTAGCGGCCGCCCGCCACGACATCGTCGTCCGGGTCGACGGGCACGGAGAGCTCGGGGCGGGCTACGTCACCAGGGCCGTCGAGCTGCTGGACGAGACCGGTGCCGCCAACGTGGGCGGCGTGATGGAGGCCCGGGGCGTCACGCCCTTCGAGCAGGCGGTCGCTTACACCTACACGAGCCGACTCGGGCTGGGCGGCGGTGCCTTTCACCTCGGCGACGTACCAGCCGGACCGGCCGACACCGTCTTCCTCGGAGTGTTCCGCAAGGCGGAGTTGGCGGCTGTCGGTGGATTCGACGAGTCGATGTGGCGGGCGCAGGACTGGGAGCTCAACTACCGGCTCCGCCGGGCGGGCCGGCTCGTGTGGTTCTCACCGGAGCTGCGGGTCACCTATCGGCCGCGCTCGGGCGTACGCGATCTGGCCAGGCAGATGTTCGAGACCGGCCGTTGGCGGCGGGAAGTGATGCGACGACACCCCGACACGGCGAGCGTCCGTTATCTCGCACCACCGCTCGCGGTTGCCGCGATCGGGGCTGGCACCGCTCTCGGCCTGCTCGGGCTCGCGTCCGGCGTGCGGTGGCTGCGGGCCGGCTTCGCCGCTCCCGTCGGGTACCTGACCGTCGTGTTGTCGGCGACCGCCGCTGCGGCCGGCAAACTGGAACCCGCGGCCCGGGCGTGGCTCCCCCTCGTGCTCGGTGTCACCCACCTCAGTTGGGGGGCCGGTTTCCTGGTGGGAGATACCTGCGCGTACGCGGATTGACGCAATGTCCTAACAAAGCTAGCTTAGCTAGGGTTCAAGCCTCGACGTCGCAGGAGAGTGATGAGCCCGTTCGCTCAGGCCGCCGGCCGCACCCTGGACGTGTTGACCTTCGGCCGCAGCGGAGTAGACCTCTATCCCCGCCAGATCGACGTCGGACTCGAGGACGTCGACACTTTCGGCAAGTACCTCGGCGGGACGACGGCCAACGTGGCCGTGGCCGCCGCTCGGCTCGGGGAGCGGGTCGCCATCATTACCGGGGTCGGCAACGATCCGTTCGGTCGTTTCGTGCGCCGCGAGCTGCGCCGGCTCGGGGTCGACGACACCCACGTGATCACGAACCACGAGTACGCGACGCCGATCGCCTTCTGCGAGATTCATCCGCCGGACAACTTCCCGTTGTGGTTCTACCGCAAGCCCAGTGCCCCGGACCTCCAGGTCACGGCGGACGACATCGATTTCGACGCCGTACGTGACACCCGGCTCATGTGGATGTCGGTGACGGGCCTCAGCGAGGAGCCGAGCCGCTCGGCGCACTTCGCGGTGTTGGAGGCGCGGCACCGCCAGCGCTTCACCGTGCTGGACCTGGACTACCGGACGATGTTCTGGTCGTCGGCCCAGGCGGCCACTGAGGTGGTCCAGCAAGCGCTTCCGTACGTGAGCGTCGCGGTCGGCAACCAGGAGGAGTGCGAAGTGGCGGTCGGAGAGAGCGACCCGGAACGGGCCGCGGACGCTCTGCTGGCCGCCGGGGTTGAACTGGCCGTGGTGAAACAGGGCCCCAAGGGTGTGCTGGCCAAGACGCGGTCCGAGCGCGTCGAGTCGTCTCCGATCCACGTCCAGACCCTGAACGGGCTCGGCGCCGGGGACAGTTTCGGCGGCTCCCTGTGCCACGGTTTGCTGGCGGGCTGGCCGCTGGACAAGACGTTGCGGTGGGCCAACGCGGCCGGGGCGATCGTCGCGTCGCGGCTGGAATGCTCCACCGCGATGCCAGAGGAATCCGAGATCAAGGACCTGCTCGAGCGGGAGTTGGTTCGCGAATGACCAAGCACACTGTGGGAGCGAACACTTTGGGAGCGAACACTGCGGGAGCCGACTCGCCCTTCGCCGCTTCCGTCGCCGACCTCAACGACATTCGCGTGTATCACCCGGAGCGAATCGCCGACCTGCTCCGATCCCGCGTCCGCCGGCCGCTGGTCGGTGAAGACGGCAAGCTGATGATCGTCGCCTGCGACCACCCCGCCCGCGGCGCGTTGGCCGCGTCCGGCCGGCCGAACGCGATGGCGGATCGCACCGAGCTGCTGGGCCGCCTGGTCACGGCGTTGTCCCGCCCGGGGGTGGACGGCGTGCTGGCGACGGCCGACATCGCCGAGGATCTGCTGCTGCTCGGTGCGCTGGAGGACAAGGTCGTCTTCGCCTCGTTCAACCGCGGCGGCTTGGCCGGCTCGGTCTTCGAGATCGACGATCGAGCGACCGCGTACGACGTCCAGGGGGTGGTCGAGGCAGGCTTCGAGGGCGCCAAGATGTTGGTGCGCATCGACCTCGAGGATCCGGCCACGACGTCGACTCTGCGCATGTGCGCCGAGGCGGTGACGGCGTTGAATCGCAGCCGGCGGATCGCCATGGTCGAGCCGTTCATGTCGAACCGGGTGGGCGGAAAGATCGTCAACGACCTGACCGCCGACGCGGTGATCAAGTCGATCCACATCGCGCAGGGTCTCGGAGCATCCAGCGCCTACACCTGGCTGAAGCTGCCGGTCGTCGACGAGATGGAACGGGTCATGAACGCCACGACCCTGCCGACCCTCCTGCTGGGTGGGGACCCCGACGGCTCACCTGACGAGACCTATGCGTCCTGGGAGGCGGCGCTCAAGCTGCCGTCGGTCAGGGGCCTCGTGGTCGGTCGAACGATGCTGTACCCCGCCGACGACGACGTGGCGGGGGCCGTCGACACGGCCGCTGCCCTGGTCCGATAAGGATGGAGTGATGACCATCACGACCAGCACGCTCCATCTGCCGTCCAAGACGGCCGGCAACAGCGCCTACGAGGTCGAGGTCACCCCGGAATCAGCCGGCTGGGGGTTCACCAGCTTGCGCATCATCGCGCTGGAGCCGGGATCCGAAACCGAGCTCGACAGCGGGGACGCCGAGGTCATCGTGTTGCCGCTCAGCGGTGCCGCCGAGGTGGCGACCGGGAACCAGAGCTTCACGCTGACCGGCCGGCCGGACGTATTCTCGGGACCGACCGACACGGTGTACCTGCCTCCGGGCACGTCGGCGACGGTGAGCTCGGGAGGTGGCGGGCGTTACGCGCTCTGCGGTGCCCGGACCGATCGGCGCAGCGCTCCTTATCACCTGCCGGCCGCCGACGTCCCGGTCGAGCTTCGCGGGGCCGGCCAGTGCAGCCGTCAGGTGCGGAACTTCGGTACGCCCGATGCCCTCGAGGCCGGCGCGATCATCGCCTGCGAGGTGATCACGCCCGGTGGGAACTGGTCCTCCTACCCCGCGCACAAGCACGATGAGGAGACCGAGACCGAGAGTGTGTTGGAGGAGATCTACTACTTCGAAATCGCGGCGGGACCGAACGGGGAGCCGGGGCTCGGCTACTTCCGGACGTCGGCGTCTCCCGGTCACGAGATCGACATCCTCGCCGAGGTCCGCGATCGCGACACGGTCCTGGTTCCGTACGGGTGGCACGGTCCGGCCATGGCTGCTCCCGGCTTCGACATGTACTACCTGAACGTGATGGCCGGACCGGGTGCGGAACGGATGTGGAAGATCACTGACCACCCGGAGCAGGCGTTCCTCCGCCAAACCTGGGCCGGCCAGGCCGTCGATCCGAGATTGGAGAGCTGAGGCTTCGCTCATGATTGAGACCATTCGCCTCACGGTTGCGCAGGCGACCGTCAGATTCCTCAGTGCGCAGTACAGCGAGGCCGACGGGGTCGAGCAGAAGCTTTTTGCCGGCTGCTTCGGCATCTTCGGTCACGGCAACGTGGCCGGTCTCGGACAAGCGCTCCTACAGGCCGAGCTCGACGATCCTGGCGCCCTCCCGTACATCCTCGGTCGCAACGAGCAGGCCATGGTGCACACCGCGGTTGCGTACGCGCGGATGAAGAACCGCCAGCAGACCTACGCGATCAGCACCAGCGTTGGGCCCGGAGCCACCAACATGCTGACCGGCGCGGCGCTGGCCACGATCAACCGACTTCCCGTCCTGCTCCTGCCGGCGGACACCTTCGCCGACCGTAGCGCCTCACCGCTGCTGCAGGAGCTCGAGCTGCCCGACTCCGGCGACGTCACGGTCAACGACGCCTTCCGTCCCGTGTCGCGGTACTTCGACCGGGTCTGGCGGCCCGAGCAGCTGGTCCCCGCCCTGATGGCCGCCATGCGGGTGCTGGTCGACCCGGCCGAGACGGGTGCCGTCACCGTGTGCTTCCCGCAGGACGTCCAGGCCGAGGCGTACGAGTGGCCGGCGGCCATGTTCGAGAAGCGGGTCTGGCACATCGCCCGGCCGCTGCCGGAGCTGCGGGTGCTCGAGGCGGCCGCAGAGCTCATCAAGTCTGCGCAGCGGCCGCTGATCGTGGCGGGTGGGGGCGTGCACTACTCCGGCGCCACCGACGTGCTCGCCGCACTCTGCGAGGCCACCGGGATCCCGGTCGGGCAGAGTCAGGCCGGCAAGGGCACCTTGATCTACGACCATCCCCAGTGTCTCGGCGCGATCGGGTCCACCGGCACGACGGCGGCCAACGCCGTCGCCCGCGAGGCCGACGTGGTGATCGGGATCGGCACCCGCTATAGCGACTTCACCACCGCCAGCCGCACCGCCTTTCAGGACCCCAGCGTACGGTTCGTCAACCTCAACGTGGCCGGGCTGGACGCGGTGAAGCACGCCGGGCTGAGTCTGGTGGCAGACGCCCGCGAAGGCCTACAGGCGCTGCTGCCCCTGCTGGACGGCTACCGAGTCTCCGGCGAATACCGGAGCCGGTACACCGACCTGGACGCGGCCTGGGAGGAGAGAGTGCAGTCGGTGTACGTGCCGGCGACACCGAACGGCGGTGCGGACGGGCTGCTGACGCAGAGCGAGGTCATCGGTCTGGTCAACGAACTGTCCGATCCGCGCGACGTGGTGGTGTGCGCGGCCGGCTCGATGCCTGGTGACCTGCACAAGCTGTGGCGTACCCGCGACCCGAAGGGCTACCACGTGGAGTACGGCTACTCCTGCATGGGGTATGAGGTGGCGGGCGGGCTCGGCGTGCGGCTGGCCTGCCCCGACCGGGACGTGTTCGTCATGGTGGGCGACGGTTCGTACCTGATGATGGCCACCGAGCTGGCGACCGCCGTCCAGGAAGGCATCAAGATCATCACCGTGCTGGTCCAGAACCACGGCTACGCCTCGATCGGCTCGCTGTCGGAGTCTTTGGGGTCGCAGCGGTTCGGCACGAAGTACCGCTACCGCAACGGCGAGACCGGCCGGCTGGAAGGCGACAAGCTGCCGCTGGACCTGGCCGCCAACGCCGCCAGCTTCGGTCTCGAGGTGATCAAGACCTCGACCGCCGCCGAATTCGCGGACGCGATCAAGGCGGCCAAGGCGGCCGAAGATTCCGTCGTGATCTACGTCGAGACCGACCCGCTCATCGGGGCTCCGGACTCGGAGTCGTGGTGGGACGTACCGGTCAGCGCCACGTCCACTCTGAACTCCACCCAGTCGGCTCGCCGCACCTACGACGAGCACAAGGCCACTCAAAAGCTCTTCCTGTAGAGAAAGGGAATTCGTGTCCAAGATCACCCTCGGCACCGCCCCGGATTCCTGGGGCGTGTGGTTTCCGGACGACCCTGCGCAGGTCGGCCCCGATCGCTTCCTCGACGAAGTGGCCGAGGCCGGCTACGAGTGGATCGAGCTCGGGCCGTACGGATACCTGCCCTCCGATCCCGCGCAGCTCCAAGATCAACTCGATGCGCGCGGTCTCAAGGTGCTCGCCGGGACGGTTTTCGAGCACCTGCACCGGCCGGACTCGTGGGACGCAGTCTGGATGCAGGTGACCGACGTCGCCGCGCTCACCCAGGCCACCGGCGGCAAGCACATCGTGGTCATCCCCGACGTGTGGCGGCACCACAAGACCGGTGACCCGGTGGAGAGTCGGGACCTGACCGACGAGCAGTGGGCGCAGAAGACCAACGGTCTGGACGAACTCGGGCGCCGGATCCGCGAGGAGTACGGGCTGGCCGTACAGTTTCACTCCCACGCCGACAGTCACGTGGGGTACCAACCCGACATCGAGCGGTTGCTGGCGGAGACGAATCCGGAGTACGTGAACTTGTGCTTCGACACCGGGCACATCGCCTACTACGGCGGGGATTGTCTCGAACTGATTCAGAAGTATCCCGACCGCATCGGATACCTGCACCTGAAGCAGGTGAACCCCGAGATCGTGGACACGGTGTTGAACAAGGACCTGTCGTTCCCCGAGGCCGTCCGGATGGGCGCCATGATCGAACCGCCCTTCGGCGTGCCGGACATGCCGCCGCTGCTGGAGGCGCTGGCCGGGCTGGGCCGGGACATCGACGGCATCATCGAGCACGACCTCTACCCGTGTGCGCCGGATCTGCCGCTGCCCATCGCCAAGCGCACCCGTACCTATCTCAGTTCGTGCAGCGGCGCCGTGATCGAGTTCGGAGGAAGTCGTTGAGTGAATTGCGGATCGCCGTCCTCGGGGTCGGCATGATGGGAGCCTTCCACGCGGAGGCGCTCAGCAGCCGCATCAAGGGCGCCAGGGTGACCGTGATCAATGACTTCTTCGAGGAGAAGGCGGCCGAGATCGCGAACCGGATCGGTGCTCGCGTGGTGGCCGATCCTCTCCAGGCCATCGCCGACGCCGAGGTGGACGCGGTGCTGATCGCCACCCCGGGCGCCGCTCACGAGGACCAGGTCAACGCCTGCCTCGAAGCAGGGGTGCCGGTGCTGTGCGAGAAGCCGTTGACCACCGACATCGAGTCCTCCTACCGCATCGTGCAGAAGGAGGCAGCGCTGGACCAGCCGCTGGTGCAGGTCGGCTTCATGCGGCGGTTCGACGCGGAGTACGTCGCACTGAAGGACCTGATCGACGGCGGCGGCCTCGGCAACCCGCTCATGCTGCACTGCACGCACCGCAATCCGGCCGTGGGCGACCACTTCAACTCCGAGTTCATGATCAGGGACTCGGTGGTGCACGAGGTGGACGCCGCCCGATTCCTGCTCGGCGAGGAGATTGTGAGCGTCCAGGTGATCAAGGGTGCCGCGACCAGCATCGCGCCGGACGGCACGAACGACCCGATGCTGGTGATCTTCGAGACCGAATCCGGCCGGATCGTGACCGACGAGATCTACGTCCGTACCCAGGTGGCCTATGAGGTCCGGACCGAAGTGGTCGGTGAGCGCGGCAGTGCGTTCATCGGCCTGGACCAGCACCTGCAGGCCAAGACGACCGACGGCCGGTGGGGCGGCCAGCTGACACCCGAGCTTCGTCGAGAGATTCGGCCAGGCGTACGACACCGAACTCCAGCGCTGGGTGGCGGCAGCCCAACAGGGGACCATCGATGGTCCCGGCGTCTGGGACGGCTACGCCGCTGTAGCCGTCTGCGAGGCCGGCGTACAGGCGCTCCGGACCGGTCAAAAGGTGGCGGTGGAGCTCGGCTCGCGCCCGACCGTGCCTCGCCCCCTGTGCCTGTCGAAGCACCTCCCGATCTCGAGCGGCTGCCGTGAACTCGAGCATGATCAACTACCGAAAAGTTAGGAACGACACCATGGCAACGACGCTGCACCACTGGCGGAACGGAGAGGTCTTCGAGGGCACCTCGACCCGGTTCTCCGACGTAACCAATCCAGCGACGGGGGAGGTGACGGCCCAGCTGGCGTTGGCCTCGGAAGCCGATGTCGACGCGGTGGTGCCGTCCGCCGCCGAGGCGTTCCCGAAGTGGCGGGACACCTCGCTGGCCCGGCGGACCCAGATCCTCTTCGCGTTCAGGGAACTGCTCAACGCACGCAAGTCGGAGCTGGCGGCCATCATCACCGCCGAGCACGGCAAGGTGCTCTCCGACGCGCTGGGGGAGGTGTCGCGTGGTCAGGAGGTCGTCGAGTTCGCCTGCGGCATCCCGCATTTGCTGAAGGGTGCCTTTACCGAGAACGCCTCAACCAAGGTGGATGTCCACTCGACCCGGCAGCCGCTGGGAGTCGTCGGCATCATTTCGCCGTTCAACTTCCCGGCGATGGTGCCGATGTGGTTCTACCCGATCGCCATCGCGGCGGGAAACACCGTCGTGGTGAAGCCGAGCGAGAAAGACCCCACGGCGTCACTGTGGATCGGCGAGCTCTGGAAGCAGGCCGGGCTCCCGGACGGCGTCTACAACGTCCTCAACGGGGACAAGGTCGCTGTGGACGGACTGCTCAGCACACCAGGAGGTGCAGTCGGTCTCCTTCGTCGGGTCGACCCCCATCGCCCGCTACGTGTACGAGACCGGCACCGCGCACGGCAAGCGGGTCCAGGCGCTGGGTGGAGCCAAGAACCACATGCTCGTGCTGCCGGATGCCGACCTCGATCTGGCCGCCGACCAGGCGGTGAACGCCGGCTACGGGTCGGCGGGGGAGCGCTGCATGGCGATCTCGGCCGTGGTGGCGGTCGGGGAGATCGGTGACGAGTTGGTCGAGAAGATCAAGGAACGGACGGTCGGGCTGCGCACCGGCGACGGCACCCGCGACTGCGACATGGGCCCGCTGGTCACCGCCGAGGCCCGCGATCGGGTGTCGGGCTACATCGACGCCGGCGAGGCGGCCGGAGCGACCGTTGTGGTGGACGGCCGCAAGGTCGACGCCGATGCCGACGGCGACGGGTTCTTCGTCGGCCCGACGCTGTTCGATCATGTCGGCACGGGGATGAGCATCTACACCGACGAGATCTTCGGCCCTGTCCTGTCGGTCGTCCGGGTCGACTCCTACGCCGAGGGTCTGGAGTTGATCAACACCAATCCGTACGGAAACGGCACCGCGATCTTCACCAACGACGGCGGCGCGGCCCGGCAGTTCTCCAACGAGGTGAACGTCGGCATGATCGGCGTCAACGTGCCCGTACCGGTACCGATGGCGTACTACTCCTTCGGTGGCTGGAAATCGTCGCTGTTCGGCGACACCCACGCCCACGGCGTGGAGGGTGTCAACTTCTTCACCCGCGGCAAGGTGATCACGTCGCGCTGGCTCGACCCCAGTCACGGTGGCATCAACCTGGGATTCCCGCAGAACGTCTGATCCGCTTCGCTCCCTGAGCTTGTCGAAGGGCCCTGAGCTTGTCGAAGAGGTTGACTCTGCCCTTGGGGCAATGCCCAGGCTGATGCTCAGCTGGGCGAGGCGCCCAGTTCGAGATGAGTGGATCGGCTGACAGTTCCGAGGGGGTGGCGGTCGTGAGTGATGCCGAAGGGCCGACGCTCAGTATCGGTACCTTCGCGCGTCGCTCTCGGCTCTCGCCCAAGGCCCTGCGGATCTACGATCGGCTCGGCGTGCTGACTCCGGCTGCGGTCGACGGGCACAACGGCTACCGGCGTTACCGAGAGTCGCAGCTCGCCACCGCTCGCCTGGTCGTCTCGCTCCGTCGACTCGACATGCCACTGGTTCGGGTGGGCGAGGTAGTGGCCGCGCCGGTCGAGCGGCGTGCCGAGATGATCGAGGCCTTAATGGGCCGAGGTCGAGCATCGGGTCGCCGAGCAACGGTCGCTGAAAAATCATCTGATCACCAGACTCACTGGTAACGAAGGGAGCTATGCCATGTACGAGGTCAAGGAACGGGATGTCGGTGAGCAACAGGTGTTGACCGAGCAGCGGCATCTCACCGTTGCCGATTTGCCCGACTTCATCAGCGGGGCGCTGGGCCGACTGTACGGGAAGGCTGAGGAGCTCGGACTGAGGGCGGGCTCGTCGATGGTGATCTTCCACGGCGAGGTGAACGAGGACAGTGACGGTCCGGTGGAGGTCTGCGTGCCGTTTTCGGGCGACGCCGACCTCGCCAGCCATGCGCACCGGGTCGAGCCGGCCCACCGGGAGGCCTACACCGAGATCACCGTCGCCCAGGTCGCCTTCCCCCAGATCCTCTCGGCGTACGAGGCGGTTGAGCGGTGGATCGGGGAGAACGGTCGCGAGATCACGGCGCCGCCGCGCGAGGTCTATGTCGACGGCTTCATGCACCTCGGACCGAACGACCACGGCTGCGACATCGCCTTCCCGATCAAGTAGCGGCGAGCCTGACCCATGGACTACACCTTCGCCGGCCGGGTGATCGAGTGGCGCGGCCCGGCGCCGTACTACTACCTGCCGGTGCCCGAGGAGGAGTCCGCCGATATCCGTGATGTCGCAGCCATGGCCACCTACGGTTGGGGCGTCATTCCCGTGGCGGCACGGATCGGCGAGGTCGAGTTCGAGACCTCGCTGTTCCCCAAGGACGGTGGCTACCTGCTGCCGCTCAAGGATGCCATCCGCAGGCCCCAGCAGATCACCGTCGGCGACGAGATCACCGTCGAGATGAGGGTGCGCCTCAACCGCGCAACGTAGGGGATCGCCAGCTAGACCAGGCTAAGAACTGCTCGCGGCGCGAGCGTCTGCGTGTTTGACTGGCGGCGGGCGACTGGCGCCCGGACAAGAATCACCGACCGAGGAGCACCGATGCGAGCGACGTTCATCTCTGGAGACGTAGACCAAACCGTCACACGCGAAGGACATGACGCTTGCTGCGCACCACGCTCAACCTCGGAATCATTGCCCACGTCGACGCCGGTAAGACCACCCTTTCGGAGCGGCTGCTCTATCACGCCGGGGTCATCGACGAAGTCGGCCGGGTCGACAGCGGGACCACCCAGACCGACTCGCTGGCCCTCGAGCGGCAGCGGGGCATCACCATCCGGTCCGCGGTGGTCTCGCTGACCATCGGGGGCACGCCGGTCAACCTCATCGACACCCCCGGCCACCCGGACTTCATCGCCGAGGTGGACCGGATACTCGGTGTGCTCGACGGCGCCGTGCTGGTCATCTCCGCGGTTGAAGGTGTGCAGCCGCAGACCCGCGTCTTGATGCGCGCCCTGCGGCGCGTCGGAGTTCCGGCCCTGCTGTTCGTCAACAAGACCGATCGGCGCGGCGCCGACGTCGAGCGGGTGATCGGTGAGATCCGACGGCGGCTTGCGCTGACCGTCGTGCCTGCCGGCGCGTCGCGAGCCACCCTCATCGAGACCTTGGCCGAAGGTGACGAAGGGTTGCTGGCCGATTTCGTCACCGACGAGCCCGCCATCACCAACTGACCGGCTGCGCGCAGAACTCATCCGGCAGACCCGAGCGGGCAGGTCTATCCCCTCTTCGCCGGCTCGGCGGCGACCGGCGCCGGTATCGATGCGCTTGATGACCGGCATCGAGGAGCTGCTCCCTCGGGCCAGCGGCGAGACCGAAGGGCCGCCAAGCGGCAGCATCTTCAAGATCGACCGGGGTGCCGCGGGCGAAAAGGTCGCCTATGTCCGGATGTTCTCAGGTACGGTTCGGACCCGGGACCAGCTCGACCCCCACCCGAACCCTCGCGGTGACAAGATCACCGCGATCAACGTCTTCCACCAGGGTGCCTGGGTGCGTCGCGAGGAGGTGTCGGCCGGCGACATCGGCAAGTTGTGGGGACTCACCCATCTGCAGGTCGGCGATGTCGTCGGGCGACCGCGCCCGGGCACGCAGCGCAGCCAGTTCCCCCCACCGACCCTGGAGGCGGTAGCCGAGCCGGTCCGTCGCGAAGACCACGTCAGGCTCCGATCGGCGCTCGCCGAGCTCGCCGAGCAGGATCCGCTGATCAACGTTCGCGAGCTCGCGGTCTCCCTCTACGGCGAGGTCCAGAAAGAGGTCATAGCGGCAACGCTCGCGGCCGACTACGGAATCCGAATCCGCTTCCGGGAGACCACGCCGCTCTACATCGAGAGACCCATCGGCATCGGCGACGCGGTCGAGCTGCTGAACGGCGAGTCAAACCCGTTCCACGCTGCCATTGGACTGCGGGTCGAGCCCGGTCCGCACGACTCTGGCCTCGACTTCCGTCTCGCCGTGGACTTCCGCAGCGTTCCGCTGTACGTCTACCGCACCTCGAGGAGTTCACGGCCAGCGTGGCGACGTACGTCCGCGAGACGCTGTGCGAGGGCCTGCCGGCTGGCCGGTGCACGACTGCATCGTCACCATGACCCACTCCAACTACAGCCTGGCCGACGGGCCCCCGTCGAGACGGGGGCCGCTGAGCACCGCCGCCGACTTCCGCAAGCTGACGCCCATGGTGCTGATGAAAGCGCTCGAGACGGCCGGCACCCGCGTCTGCCAACCGATGGTGCGTGCCCGGATCGATGCGCCCTCGACCACCATGGGCTCGCTCCTCGGCGCGCTGGGCTCGCTCGGCGCGGCGGTGGAGGGCGATCAGATCCGAGGCGACGACGTCACGATCGTGGCGGTGCTTCCGGCCGCCGAGATCGCCGGACTGCATCGGATGATGCCGAGCCTGACGAGTGGGGAGGGTGTGTTGGAGTTCGGCCTAGCCGGCTATCGGGCCGTGCGCGGCACGCCGCCGATCCGCGACCGGACTACGGCCAACCCGCTGAACCGGCAGCAGTACTTGGCCTCTGCCGCGTCTCGGCCCTGAGGTCCCATCTCTTTCTCTGCGGAAATCGCAGCCGAAACCCGATGCCGCGGGGCGCAACGCTGAAGTGCCTGGGCCGCGAACTCACCGTGAGCTGCTTTCAGCCAGGCTCCACCTCGATGCCGACAGGGTCAAGCCCCCTGGCTCACGCCAGGTGCGGCGACGCGTCCAAGTGGTAGGGGTTCGTCGGCGCAGCGGTAGTGGTCGGCGTCGGGCATGGTCCAGTCGACGCCGTGGTCGTTGCGGACGCTTGCTAGCCAGGCGAAGGTTTTGCCGCGGTGGTGTCGTCGGCAGCCGGGGTCCAGATTCGGTCCGGCCGTCGGCCCTCGAGGGACGGGTTCGTGGTGGTCGATGTCGCACTGGTCGGCGGGGACGGTGCAGGTGGGGAAGGTGCAGGTGCCGGCGCGGAGTCGGACGGCTTGGGCTAACCGTTTCGAGGGGAAGCGGCCCACCTCGGTGACGTCGAGCAGCCGGCCGCCGTCGTCGGTGAGCAACCGGCTGAACAGGATCTGGTCCCGGCTGTCCCTGTCGGCGTCGAGGGTGTCGGTGATGAGTTGCCGGATCGTCTCGGCGGGCACCATGGCCGACCGGTCGGTGAGTTCGCCAGGTGAGTCGTCGAGACCGAGGAGGCTGGTGAGGGGGACGACGACGCCGATCCGGATGGTCTGCGGCCGCCGCTGAAACGCCGGGAACCACTGATCCTGCCTGGAACCGGTAGGTTCGCCGATCGGTCCGCCGTCAGGGTGGCCATCCGGGTCGAGACGTTGCCAGTGGGTGCCGAGGAGTTCACCGGTGTCGGGGTCGATGTCCTCGATCTCCAACCAGCCGCCGGCCGCGGGCCCAGTGCCCTCGTCGGCGGGTGGGTCGGAGTCGTCCGGGTCGGAGTCCGGGTCGGGAAGATCGGTCGCCGGGTCGCGGCTCTCGGAGGCTTCGGCGGGTGGTGCATCGTCGGCTGATTCGCCATCGCCTGGCCCGCGGTCGGTGAAGAGGAGGCGGCCGAGGAGGAGGTCGGTGAACAGGTCGGCGCGGCGTTGCTGCTGGCTGCGGGGGTCGTCGGTGCCGAGGCTGCGGGCGGCGGCGGTGAGGGTGGCGTCGATGGCGGCGGCGTCGGCGGCGGTCATCTGGCCGGTGACATAGCCGATGCCGTCGACCCCTTGCACGACGGTGACGCCGCGGTCGGCCAGGGCCTGGCGGTGGCGGGCGGCGAACGCTGCGGGTTCCAGCCGGACGACAAGCCGCAGCAGGTAGCGGCCGAGTTGTTGGGGAGAACGGGCGTGGCGCACCGCTGCCGCAGCAAGTCGGGCGTTGCCGGCAGCGACGATCCGGCGGGCCTCGGCCACCGCCTCAGCGGCGGCGGTCACCTCGCTCACCTCGGGCCGGTCGGCTGGATCCATGACTCCATGCTGACAACCACCACTGACACTATCGAACGGGTTTCCGAATCCAAGCGGAGCAGCGACATGCGATCTGATCACACCATAGGAGGGCGAGTTCTGCGGGGTCGGACGTCGCAAGCGGGTCGGTCTGAGGAAGGGCCGACAAACACCGGAGTTCTTTGGTGAACATGATTGCGGCGTCGTCGAGCTGGATGGTGGCGCCGGGAGCAGCCGAGACTCGTGGAGCACCACCCCTGCACCGTCGGGGAGGTAGCCGTGGCGCACGTACATCCGCTGAGCGGCGCCGTAGCCCGCAAGAGTCCGACGCCGAGCCCGACAACGGGAGAGCGTTCGGCGACGCGGCGCTCGGCCTCATCCATAAGCGCTGTCCCGACACCGTGTCCTCGCTGGTGAGGCAGCACGTTGGTGTCCGCGATCTCGGAATGCGAGCGGCCGCGAACGGCGGGTAGGACGATCTCGGCTCGATGATCAGGGACCCCGCCAGCTCTGCGTTGACGGCCGCGACGACTGCGAGATCGCCCGCGGTCACCCGCCGGGCATCGGTCTCGAACAGTCGCGTGGCTTGGGCCGCTCGCGAAGCCGCGGCAAGGACGTCGGTGCTGGCCGCGCTCTCGCTCTCCCTGCTTCTTTCCCCGAACGAGCGTCTTGAGCGGCTGGTCGAGGAGGACCGCGGCAATGTCCTCATCGACACCGAAGCGCTCGCAGGTCCACCGCACCAGGGTGGTGTCGTCAGGCGTCGCGATGACTAACGCGAGATACGAACGCCAGTCGTTGGAGACCTTCTGAATGCCGACGCTGATCCGAACTTGGCAGCGTCGGTCGCTTTTCGGGCCGTTTGACAGCCGTACGCTGCCACGCAATTGCGAAGTGGGGACGGGACCCTTCGACAGGCTCAGGGCGCGAGGTACGGTGGCCCTTCGACAGGCTCAGGGCGCGAGGTACGGGGCCCTTCGACAGGCTCAGGGCGCGAGGTACGGGGCCCTTCGACAGGCTCAGGGCGCGAACCCCGCCGACAGGCTCAGGGCGCGACCCCGCCACATTGGCCGCGATCAGGAGGTTTCGGGGGTTCTCCTGCCGCTCAGACCCCCGGAAGCTCCTGGTGGCAACTCGACCATCTCGTCGGCAGCGATCTTGGTGAGGCGTTGGGGGTCGTCGCCGACGACGACCACCACCGAGCCGCCGGAGGCGAGGGCCGTCACGATCCCGTCCCGACAGGTTGACCACGGATCACTCGGTTGCACCAGACGCCGGGCAGGTGCGACGTCACCCATGATCAAGTCGGCTTGGGTGAGCTTCCGCTCTGGAGTCCGCCCAGGCAACGGCGAGGTCCGACTGCGGCTCGGCGGCGAAGTGGTCGGGCTGCCCACGCACCTCGAGCGCGTAGTCCATCACCCCGTCGGGAAGGCCGGCGGGGAAGCCCAGTCCCAGAGGGTGCAGCGAGCAGGCCAGCACGTCGACGCCTCGGTCGAGCGCATCCTGTGGCTCCGGTCCGATCACCACCAGCGCCGGCGGCAGTCCACTGCCCACCGAGACGACCAGGCCCAGCTGCCAGCAGGCGACCTCCCAGACCGCCGTTACCCAGTGCCCCGGATGCGTCGCCGCCAACGAGAGCTCGACCACGTCGCCGGGATCGAGTAGCTGCTCATCGGCGACGAGATTGCTGGTCTTGTCCACCCAGTTGGCGAACGTGATCGCCGAGAGCTCGGTCCGCACCCCGGAGCTCAGCTCGTAGTAGGTGAGCAGCGGCTCGGCCCCAGCCGTACGGGTCCGTTGCCGCAATCGCTCGGCAAGCAGGGCGGTCACGCATGAGATCCTAAGCAGAGCAGCCCGACGCTACGCTAACCCGATGCGGTACGTGTTGATCATGGCCGGCGGATCGGGCAAGCGGCTCTGGCCGCTGTCTCGCCAGGGCATGCCGAAGCAGCTGCTCAAGATCGTCGGTGGCAGCAGCCTGCTCCGGATCGCGTACGAGCGCATCGAGAGTGTCGTGCCGGCCGAGAACGTCCTGGTCTGCACGGGCGCCGACTACGCCGAGGTCGTGGCGGCGGAGCTGCCGGAGATCGAGCCGGCCAACATTCTGGGTGAGCCCGAGGGCCGGGACTCACTCAACGCCATCGCCTGGCCGGCAGCGATCCTGGCCGCTCGTGATCCTGACGCGGTGATGGCGGTGGTGGCCTCCGACCATGTCATGCGACCGGTGGAGAGCTTTCAGGCTGCGTTGGTCGAGGGATTTGCCGTGGCCGAGTCCGACCCGCTCGCCCTGGTCACCTTCGGGGTGCTCCCCACCAGCGCCCACACCGGGTTCGGCTATCTCCACCGTGGCGCGGCCCTTCGTGATCATCCGAGTGCTCATGAAGTGCTGGCCTTCAAGGAGAAGCCGGACGAGGTGACGGCCCAGGAGTACCTGACGTCGGGGGAGTACTGGTGGAACTCCGGCATGTTCGTCTGGCGGGCGCAGACCTTCCTTGATCAGATCCACCAGCTGCTCCCCGACACCTACGCCGCGGTCACCGCGCTCGCTGCGGTGCCCGAGCGGCTCGAGGAGATCTATCCGACGCTCATGAAGATCAGCGTCGACTACGGAGTGATGGAGCCGACCTCGCTGGGTCACGTCCCCGCGCACGTTGTCGCGATTTCGCTGCCGATCACCTGGCATGACGTCGGCGGATTCGGATCGCTGCGGAGCCAGTATCTGCTGGACGAGCACGGCAACGCCTTGTCGGGGACGAACGTACTGCTCGACTCGCGGGACAATCTGGTGATCAACTCGGCGAGCGACACCCGGCTGGTGGCCGGCATCGGGCTCCACGACATGGTCGTGGTGCAAACGGATCAGATCACGGTGGTCTGCCCGATGCGTGAAGCCGAGCGGATCAAGGAACTCGTGGGCGAGGTCGCCGAACGCCTGGGACCCGGCTACATCTGAGCCGTTCGCGAGCGTGCGCAGAGCCACCGGAGCTACGAGCCGTTGGGTTCCGGGGAGCTGGTCGAGGGGTACTTCGTCATGAAGTCCGCGATCGCCTGGCCGCTCACCGCGGTGCAGGCCTGTTCGACGCCGCGCTGGGTGGCCGTGTTCGCCGGGTTGTTCGGATCGGCGGTCCACCGGGCCATGACCACGTTCTTGCCCTCAGCGAAACCACCGCCGTCGGCATCGCTCCAGGGCGCGGCGATGAACTTCTGGTTGGGGTCGTACTCCGAGGCGCTGAACGTCTTCGAGGCGTTCTCCAAGGCGGTGATCTGGTCCGCCGGCATGGTGTCGCGGTACCAGGCGATGGTGTAGCCGTGCTCGAGGTTGTGCACCAACGTCTCCACCGCCGGCCGATCGGCCATGGTGTAGAAGCGCTTGGTGAACGGCGCCGGGGTGTCGTAGTGCTGACCGGAGGCCGGCGGCTTCTCCGCGTACGGCACCTTTGTGCCGACGGGGACATGGTCCTGGTTGCCGGACGCCGGTTTCTCCGTCGGGTCGGCGCAGCCGGCCTGGGCCAGCGGCACGCCGATGTCGGCGAGCGTGGCGCTGCGGGCGCGGGAGTCCTGAACGAACAGGTAAACCGGATAGGCCAGCAATCCCATCGCCAGTACCAGGCAGATCACCAGCAGGCCGACGGTCCGCCGCCGCTGCTCGTTCTTGCGCGACGCCTCGAACGAGGCCAGCTTGTCCCGACGGCTGCTTCCAGACGAGACAGCCGCCTTCTTGATCGGCTTCGTCTTGGCCACTCTTGCACTCCTCTTCCTGCGCGTACGCACGATGCTCATCCGAGCTCTTCCTTGATGGGCGCGCGCACCCCGCAGGCTCAACGCACGAGCCTCGGGAGTCTATCCCGATCGGCGCAATCCGTCGGTCACGTGACAGTCTGGCAACGCGGAGAACGTCAACATCGTTCTGACCAGGTCGGCTTCCGCGCCGGTCCGCCCCGAGCCCGTCCAGCACGGCCTCGATCCGCTCCTCGCCGTCCAGCGCGCAGAACTGCTCGTACGCCGCTGCTTGGCCCGTGGCTGCGCAGACCGCCGCCAGCACCGCTTCCCGGGTCCCGTGGGCGAACATGTCCTCGGCCGGTGGTCGGACAAGGTCGGCGGCGGTGACCGGCTCGCCCCCTGGAGAGTCCGAGGGGAGAGCGCACCGAGTCCACGCACCACGGCCACCGGCCGTCCAGCCAGCTTCTCCTTGACCAGGTCGGCAGCGCCGGCGAGTTCGTCGGCGACGGCCCGGGCGGTGACCGCGAGCTCGTTGCCGTACGGGTCGCGTTTCCCGGCGTAGTCGACCAGCACCAACAAGCCGGCTGCGCCGATGGCCTGGTCGGTCTGGCCGAGGCGCCAGGCCCGGCCGGCAGTGTCGGAGATGATCACGCCGACCCGCCCGCCGACCAAGCGAGCGAGCTGTTGGCGAAGCAGTTCCGCGCTCGCGTCGGGATCGACCGGCAGCAACAAAACCTCGTCCGGGGGAGACGTTGGAGTTGTCGACCCCGGCGGCGGCGAGGGTCAATCCGCTCCGGGTTCGGGTGATCACGGTCGGCCCACGGCGGGCGACCGTCCGTACCGTCTCGGCGCGGATGGCAGCGTCTCGCCGCGCGGCCGGTACTCGACGATCTTCGGCCTTGCTCACGATTTTGGAGGTGACCACGACGATGTCGCCGTCGCGCAGCGGCCCGTGCGGATCTGCGGCCACAGCGGTGTGGAGGAGTGCGGCCAGGTCTTCGCCCGGCCCGACCTCCCCGATGCCGTCCGGCGCGAAGATCGAGATCACCAGCCGAGCGCCTTGACCCCGAGCCGGATGAACTCCGCGGTCGCGGAGGGGTCCCGCATCAGCAGACCCGTGACCGCCGTGGGCAGACCCGCCCGCTCCAGCGGCGCCGCGGAGGCGGCGTCGACCGAATCCATCACCCAGAGGTCGAGGATCCCGCCCGTGGATCGTCCGCCGTAGTGCAGTCCAACGGCGCCGGCGTCGACGGCGACGCCGATCACCGGCAGCAGGCGGTGGGCCATGCCCAGCACCGGGGCCCCGCCCAGAATGCCCGCGAAACCCACCACGCGGGCCGGGCTGTCGATCACAGCCTGCCGGACTCCGGGCACGCCGAGGATCGGTCCGATCGAAACCACGGGGTTGCTCGGCGCCAGCAAGATCAGATCTGCACCACTGATCCGCTCGAGCAGGCCCGGTGTCGGCTCGGCGGCGTCGAGCCCGACGCCGATCACCGCCAGGGCCTCCGGCTCGGCGTGCAGCCGCACCCAGTACTCCTGGAAGTGCACGGTGCGTTCTTTCCCGTTGGACCCGCCGTCGGGATCCGCGATGACGATGTGACTCTCGACCCGATCGTTGGTCATCGGCAACACGGTGAGGCGAGGATCGGGCACCCAGCGGGCCACCAACCGCTTGGTGACCTCGGCCAGCGAAAGGCCGTCGGCGAGCAGTTGGGTGCGGAGGAGGTGGGTGCCCAGATCCCGATCACCCAGCCCGAACCACGGGATTGCGCCGGTATAGGCGGTGAGCTCGTCGCGGATGCGCCAACTCTCACTGTCTCGACCCCATCCGCGTTCGGGATCGATCCCGTCGCCGAGCGCGTACATCATGGTGTCGAGGTCCGGGCAGATCCTGAGCCCGTACAAGATGATGTCGTCGGCGGTGTTCACCACCACCGTGATCTCGGCGTCCGGAAAGGCCCGCCGGGCGCCGGCGACGAAGCGGGAGCCGCCGACCCCGCCGGCCAAGATCACCACCTGCATCACGACAGTGTTTCAGATTCGGAGTCGGTGAGACCCCGCCCGATTACGCTGACCGGATGGAGATCTTGCGCCGCTGGCGGGAACCGGTGGCCATTACGTTGCTCGTCGCCACCGGCGTCCGGCTGCTCGCCGGAATCGTCGCCGTCGCGGTGCTGGCGTCCGACGACGGATACGGATCGTTTGCGGCTGCGGCCCTGTTCGAGGGCAGTCGGGCCGCCGACACGTTGCTGCTGCTGGCGACCGTGGCCGTGGCAATGTGGTGCTTGCTGTCGCCGCCCACGCCGAGCGGCCGTACGATCGCGGCCCTGGCGCTGATCGAGACCGTGGCCGCCATTCTCGTCTCGTTGGTCTTCGGCCTGATGGGTCTCGCCTCGGACGCCGTCGGTCGCGGGATCCAGTTCGTCCAGTTGCTGGCCGCGCTGGCCCTGCCGGCGGTGGCGGCGGCCCTACTTCTCGCCCTTCTCCGCTCGGCCCCGAGCACGGTCCTCGTGCCCCCTGCAGCACGAGCAAGCACTTGCCGCGCCTCCCGATGCCGGACCAGCTCCGGCGCCCGCCACTCCGCCCGCTCTGCCGCCCGGCTGGCAGCCCGAGCAGGCCACGGGCATGGTGTGGCAGACCGCCGGGGAGGCAGCAGCCGGGGCTCCGCCCACCGGCTGGACATCGCCCGGTGAAGCGGCACGGGAACCGGCGGGTTGGCAGCCGATTCCCGGATCTGGAGACCAACCGGACGCGAATCGGTCCTCATAGCAGACAAAGGCTTGACTTCCGCGTATTGACGGGCATGTAATTACGCCATTGTTATTCATCGCTTCGGGGTGGGGTCGAGGGAGCGGAACACATGCACGAACTGGCTGGGGTCGACGAGGGCGGAACACTGAGCTGGCAGGAGCGCGCACTCTGCGCGCAGACGGATCCGGAAGCCTTCTTCCCGGAGAAGGGCGGATCCACCCGGGAGGCCAAGAAAGTGTGCCTCTCCTGTGACGTCCGCGGGCAGTGCCTGGAGTACGCGCTCGCGCACGACGAACGCTTCGGCATCTGGGGTGGTCTCAGCGAACGAGAACGGCGCAAGCTGAAGAAGCGCGCCGTCTAAAGCTTTCGGTCCCTGAGCCCTTCGACAGGCTCAGGTGGGCCCTTGTCGAAGGGCGCGAATTCGCCGTTGGCGGGTTCCGGTCATACAGTGGGGGCGCTCAATCCCGGCGGCACGTGGCGTCGGTGCCGCCGAGTCGCAACCTAGCTACAGAGAGTCTCCCGTACGCCCATGGACGAACAGCTGACTGAGTCCACGGGCTGGGCGGACTTCCGCGATACCCCGGCCCAGGACGAGGTCGACCCCTGGGCTTGGCTCGAAGAGCAGACTCTCGAAGACGTCGATGTCGACGTGAGCCAGTGCCGGGTAACGGCGGTGCTGGTCACCCTCGACGCCGACGACTGGCTGCCCGACACGCTGGCCGGCCTGGCTCGGTTGGAGCCGTCGCCGACTCGGCTGATCGCGATCGACAACGCCAGCACCGACTCGAGTCGCGCGTTGCTGCAACGAGCGCACGACCACGGCATCATCGACGCTGTCTACGACGGCGAACGGGGCTACGGATTCGGCGCGGCGGTCGCGGCCGCTCTCGCCGCCGACCGGACGGCGACCTCTCGACCAGCAGGACAACTGAACCACGAATGGCTGTGGCTTCTGCACGACGACGCGGTGCCGGCGCCGGATGCGCTACGGCAGTTGCTGAGCCATGTGGTCATTGACGCCGGCGTCGACATCACCGGTCCCAAGCTGCTGCTGCCGCGTCGCCGCCGGGCGGTGCCACGACTGAGCGAGATCGGGTGCAGCATCTCCGGGACCGGTCGGCGGGAGCTCATGTTGGAACCGGGCGAGATCGACCAGGGCCAGCGCGACCAACCACAAGCGAGGCTGGGGGTCTCGACCTGCGGCATGCTGCTCAAGGCCGAGGTGTTCGAGGCGCTGAACGGATTCGACCAGGCGGTGCCGATCTTCCGCGACGGCGTCGAGTTCGGTTGGCGGGCACACATGCGCGGCTACCGGGTGGTCACGACCCCGAGCGCCCGGATGAGCCACCGCCAGGTCGGCCGTGCGGGTCTGCGACCGAAGGGCGTCGCCGGACCCCGGCCGGGAAAGGTCGACCGGGAGCTCGGCATGGTCGTCGTGGCTGGACACGCGCCCACGGCGCGGTTACCGATCGTGTGGCTACGGCTGGTCTGGAGTTGCCTGCTCCGCGCGGCCGGCTACCTGCTGGGCAAGGCTCCGGGTCGCGCCGTGGACGAGATGGCCGCCCTGGGCTCCTTCGTGGCCCATCCCGGACGGATTCGTGCGTACCGTAGCCGGCGACGCGCTCTCGACGTGGCGCCTGGCAGCGCCGATGTCGTGCGCGCGCTGCGGCCCCCCTGGTGGTCCAGTATGCGGGTGGCGGCGGAGGCCTTCTCCGGAGCCCTCTCGGATCGGTACCGCTCCGTTGCCGGTGAGGTCGAGGTGGCCTCGCTGGACGAGCTCACCGGCGACGAATTCGCGAGCGTCGCCGAGGAGCGGCCGAAGAATCCCTGGCTGAGCCCAGTCGTGATCATCGGGGTACTGCTCGTGGTGGGCAGCCTGATCGCCGCTCGAGGACTGTTCGGACTGGGGTCCCTGTCGGCTCCCGCACTGCTGCCGGCCCCCGACGCGCTGGCGGCGGCCTGGGGGAGAGCGTGGAATCCGATTCCGGGGGCTCCCAGTCAGATTCCTCCGCCGTGGCTGGCCTTGATGGCCCTCGGCTCGACGATTCTGCTCGGCCAGCCCGAGTGGCTGGTGACCCTGCTGTTGTGCGGCGTGGTCCCGCTCGCGCTGATCGCGGTCTACCCGGTGCTGCGGTCTGTCATCGCCGACCGCCGGGTCCGGCTGTGGGCTGCGGCCAACTACGCCCTGCTGCCGGTGTGGCTGGGCGCCACCAACCAGGGGCGGCTGTCGCTGAGCGTCGTCGCGATCCTGCTGCCCATGTTGATCTTGGCGCTGCGCGCTCTGGCGCTGCGCCGCCCGCGCGTTCCGGAGGCCTGGCGCGGCGGCTGGGGGGCCGGCGTCGTGCTGGTCGGGCTGGCGGCGTTCGAGCCGTCGATCCTGATCTTTGCGGTGATCATCGCCGTCGTCGCCGCCGTCCGGCTTCGGCGTACCCCGCGCAAGATCGGCCGGATCGGTCTGGCGCTGGCGCTGCCTCTGCTGGTGCTCCTGCCCTGGCTACCGAGCCTCATCGCTGCACCCGGCCGCTTGCTGGTCGGCCCGGATGCGGCGGCGACGGCGGTGTCGGAGCCGGCGGCGGTCTGGGCCCTGCTGCTCGGTCGCGAGAGCGGTCCGGGCCTACCCCCGCTGTGGTTGGGGGCCGTGCTCTTCGGGGTCATCTGGGCCGCGGCCTTGCTCGGGCTGCTCCGGCGCCCACGACGGCCTCTCGTGCTCGCCTCCTGGTTGACCGCCGTCCTGGCCCTCGCGGTGGCCGTCATCGTTTCGCGACTGGTGGTCCAGGTGCCGCCGGTCGCCACCGAGGTCCGCCCGTGGTCCGGGGTCTACCTGCTGATCGCCTTCGGAGCCCTGCTGTTGGGTGCCGCCGCCGGGATGGACGGGATGTCTGCCGGCATCCGTGGCCGGAGCTTCACCTGGTTGCAGCCGACCGCGGTCTTGGGGGCCGTGCTCGTGGGACTCACCACGGTGGCGGGAGCCGGCTGGTGGTTGTGGGCCGGGGCCGGCGGCCCGATGGACCGTGTGAGTCTCGACGCCTTGCCCCCGTACGTTCGCAGCGCCATGTCGGGTCCCGAGCGCGTACGCGTACTGGCGCTGGAGTTGAACGGCGACCAAGTCACCTTCTCGGTTCTGGCCGACGACCTGACCCGGCTCGGGGACGCTGACCGCGGTTTTGCGTACGGCGGGTCGACCGTGGCGCCGGAGCTGACTCAGGACGTCGTGCTGCGGCTGGCGGCGGGAACGACGGACTCCGACATCGCGCCCGCGCTGCGCGACCTCGGTGTCGGATTCGTCTGGGTGAGCGGCGCCACGGAGGAGCAGCAGTCACGGATCGACAACACGCCCGGCCTCGGTGCCGCCAGCGGAAACCTCGAGGCCACAGTCTGGCAACTGCAACCGCCCGCCACCCGGGAAACCACCGCCGACCAGGTGCTCCGTCTGGGTGAGGCCGCTGATCCCCGCTGGCGCGCGGTGCTGGCTGGAGCCGAGCTCGCACCGGTCACCGCCGGGTGGCAGCAGGGCTTCCGCCTGCCAGGAGATGATCGCACCGGCGTCGACGTGAGCCTGCCCACTCCGCTGCGCTGGTTGCTGCTGGTCCAGGCAGTGGTGCTGATCGTGGCGGCCGTCTTGGCCGCGCCGGGAATCCGACGGTCGGAGATCCGGGACCCCACGAAGTCGGCGCGCCGAGCCGCCGTGGTCAGCGGTGGCGGGCTGTGAGCATCCTGACCCGGGGCGACGCAGTCGGTCGCCGGACGCTGAGCGTCGCGATCGCGGTCCTGGCCGTCTTCGCGATCGGACTGATCGGGACCGTGCTTCCCGCCCAGCAGGCCACGTACCGACCGTCGCCGCTCCCGCTCGCAGGTCGCACGAGTTCAACCTGCACGACCTCGCCGGAGCCCGCGGCCCGCGCGACGCTCTCCGCGGTGGCCGTGCGCCAAGCCCCGGGTCGGCAGGGCACCCTGACCGGCACGCCCGTTGCGGCCGACAAAGCCGCGGTCAGGTTGACCGAGCAGGGCAAGGCCGTGCAGGTATCCGCACCCCCGCGGCCGGTGATCGTGACCGGCGAGGGTGTGATGGCCACTGCGGCCAGCGCCATGGTGTTCAGCCAAGCCACGTCGGGCAGCCTGCGCGGCCTGATGGCCGCCCCGTGCACACCGCCGAGCACCGAGCACTGGTTCGTCGGCGTGGGAGCCTCGGCCGACCACCGGACCGAGTTGATCTTGACCAACCCCGACGACGGCCAGGCCGAGGTCGACCTGCGGTTCTACGGGCAGACGGGCGTTGTCGTGGTGCCCGGCAGCCCCGGGCTGATCATCGACGGTCGCAGTTCTCGTACGGTGACGCTGGAGTCCCTGGTCGAGGTCGAGGGACCGCTCACCGTAGCGGTCCGGGCCAGCGAGGGGCGCGTGTCGGCGATGGCTCTGGACCGCCGGAGCAGGACCGTTGAGCCGGCGGGCGCCGACTGGCAGTCCAGTTCGGTCGCGCCGACGACCTCCATGGTCGTGCCCGGGGTACCCGAGGGTGCCGGCGCGCGGGATCTGGTGGTTGTCAACCCCGGCACCGAGCGGGCCGAGGTGAGGGTCGAGGTCCTCGGGATCGAGGGGCCCTTCGCCCCGATCGGCGCGGAAACGCTGGTCATCCCGCCCGAGACCAGCGCCTCCGTCGGACTGACTCCCGGACTCGCCGAGCAGTCCGGCAGCATCCGGCTCATCAGCACCCAGCCGGTCACCGCCGCCGTCCATTCCGTCAGTTCCGTCGATGGCGCCCGCCCGGACATCGCCGTACAGCCGGCCGTCGCGCCGGTCTCTCGCACCGGCGTGGTGGCGCTCGCCGTCGCGGCGGGTGCGGATTCCGAACTCACCCTCAGCAACGGCGGCGAGACCGAGGCCCAGGTGTCGTTCGAGGTGTTGAGCTACGACGGTGTCCGCTTGCGCAGCGACGATCTGGTGCTCATCGGCGGTGGCACCGCGACCCGACGACTCACGTCTCCGGCGCCGGCCTATCTGGTCGTACGGATCCCACCCGACGCAAGCGTCTACGGCAGCCTCACCTACACCTCGCCCATCGGTGGCGTGGCGGGGCTGGCCAGCGTGCCGATCACCTCACCGGACCTCGCCAGCCGTGCCCCTCAGATCACCTTCCAGCCGGGGCTGGGGCAATAGCCGCCCGCTGACTCGCCCAATGTCGTTATCCGCGTCGTTATCCGCCATCTGGCGGCTGAAGCAGCAAGAATCGGCCGCCACCGCTGCGCCGTCCGCCACGTGACGGGAAACGACTCGGATCCGTACGGGTCGCGGCTGCTACTCGTCGTCCAGGGTGCCCTCCGGATCGATCTCGTCGATCGACCGCCCAGTCAGCGAGGAGAGCTGCTCGACGATGGTGCGATAGACGAGAATCCGCAGCCCGCGCCGGCTGGCCGCGCGGTGCTCCAGCGGCCGCCGATATACGACGACCTGACCCAAACGTTCTTCGTCGGCCTCGACGGCAGCAGCCAACGGCACCTGGTCCCCTGACCAGGCGGTTTGGAGGTATGGCACGTCCTCGATACCGAAGGTCACCCCCACGAGGGCATCGGGGCACTGCCGCGCGATCCGCTCGACCGCCTCGTGTACGGACTCCCGGAAGTAGTCCGATCGGTTGGGCGCGCGGGCCGGTCGGGCTGCCTTACGAGTAAGGGGATTCGCCAGCGCAAGTGGGCCGCGCAGACCGCGGGCGTGCCGATCCCGGCGGCGAATGGACACAGCCGAACCCCGCTCCACCGATATCGCTCATCAGATATCGCAGTTACTGCCCAACGCTACAACTCGAAAATCTTTATAGCCCAACTGAAGCTGCCATTGACGTCACCTATTGGTCCTGCCGTGACGGCGCCGCGACTGATATTCCATTGGGCGTCCGATCTGGAACACGCGCGCTGTATGTTCTGGACGGCTGGCTTGGCAGCCGGTGCCTGCTGGGGTTGCGGGCGAGCTTTACATTGCGGGTGCCGGTCTGGCGCGCGGCTATCTGGGGCGCGCCGGGCTGACGGCGGAGCGGTTTGTGGCCGACCCGTTCGGGCCGCCGGGCAGCCGCATGTACCGCACCGGCGATCTGGCGCGCTGGCGCGCCGACGGGTGCTCGGAGTTCCTCGGGCCGCGCCGACGCGCAGGTCAAGATCCGCGGCTTCCGGATCGAGCCTGGCGAGATCGAGGCGGCGCTGCTGCGGCATGCCGGTGTGGCGCAGGCGGCGGTGATTGCGCGCGAGGATGCGCCGGGCAGCAAGCGGCTCGTCGGCTATGTGGTGGCGGCGGCGGGCCGCGCGCCGTGGATGGCGGCGGGGCTGCGCGGCGCATGCTGGCGCGAGCGCTGCCGGACTACATGGTGCCGGCCGGCGTTTGTGGTGCTGGAGCGGCTGCCGCTGACCGCCGAACGGCAAGCTCGACCGCGCGGCGCTGCCGGCGCCGGAGTTGACGCTTGCGGCGATGCGGCGGGCGCCGCGCACGCCGCAGGAGGAGGTGCTGTGCGGGCTGTTTGCCGAGGTGCTGGGGGTTGAGCGGGTCGGCATCGACGACAACTTCTTCGCGCTCGGCGGCGACAGCATCATGTCGATCCAGCTGGTGAGCCGGGCGCGCCAGGCCGGGCTGCTGATCACGCCGCGGGCGGTGTTCCAGCATCAGACGGTGGCGGCGCTGGCGGCGGCGGCGGCGCTCGGTCGACGGCGACCGCATCCGCGGGTGCCCGACATCGCCACCGGAGGCTTGCCGGCGACGCCGATCATGCGCTGGCTGCTGGAGCGCGGCGGCCCGATCGATCGCTTCAGCCAGGCGATGCTGCTGCAGGTGCCGGCAGGGCTGGGGGAGGATCACCTGGTCGGCTGCGCTGCAGGCGCTGCTCGATCATCACGATGCGTTGCGGCTGCGTGCTTGCGGCTGCGCCGGCGCAAGCGGCGACGGTCGACGCTCGAGATCGCGCCTGCCGGCGCGGTGACGCGCAGCGCATGCCTGCGGCGGGTCGATGTCTGCGGGCTGGACGATGCAGCGCTGCGGCGGTGCATCGCCGAGCGAGGCGCGGCGGCGGGGCGGCGGCTTGCGCCGGCGGCGGGCGTGATGGTGCAGGCGGTGTGGTTCGATGCCGGGGCGGATGCAGCCGGGCGGCTGCTGCTGAGCGATCCATCATCTGGCGGTCGACGGGGTGTCGTGGCGCATCCTGGTGCCGGACCTTGCGGCGGCGTGGGCGGCGGTGGCGAGCGGCGGGATGCCGGCGCTGCCGCCGCGCGGGACCTCGTTCCGGCGCTGGGCGCAACGGCTGCTGGCGCGAGGCGCAGGATGCGGAGCCGGCGTCGGCGAGCTTGCGTTCTGGCGCGGGATGCTGAGCGCGCCGGCGCTGTCGCTGGTGGACGGCGCGCTCGATCGCGAGCGCGATCTCGCCGGCAGCGGCCGGGCAGCTGACGCTGACGCTTGCCGGCTGCCGTCACCGGGCGCGTTGCTGACGCGGGTGCCGGCGGCGTTCCATGGCGGGATCAACGATGTGCTGCTGACCGCGCTTGGTGCTGGCGGTTGCGGACTGGTGGCGGCGGCGTGGCGCGTGGCGACGCGGGCAATGCGGTGCTGCTCGATCTGGAGGGCCACGGCCGCGAGGAGATGTTCGCGGATGTCGATCTGTCGCGCACGGTGGGCTGGTTCACCAGCCTGTTACCCGGTGCGGCTCGATGCGGGCGCGCTCGATCTCGACGAGGCGCTGGCGGGTGGTCCGGCGCTTGGGCGGGCGCTCAAGCGGATCAAGGAGCAGTTGCGGGCGGTGCCGGACCATGGGCTGGGCTACGGGCTGCTGCGCTATCTCAACCGGCGAGACCGGCCGCGGAGCTTGCCGGCCTTGCGGCGCCGCAGATCGGCTTCAACTATCTGGGCCGGTTTGCGGCCGGCGGCGGCGGACTGGGCGGTGGCCGGCGGAGGCGGCGCGGCTGCGGCGGCGGCGATGCCGGCGATGCCGCTGGCGCACTGCCTCGAGGTCAATGCGCTGACGCGTCGAGGACGCCGAGGGCGCGACGCTGACGCGCGAGCTGGTCGCTGGGCGCCTGCGCTGTTGCGCGAGGAAGCGGTGCGCGAGCTGGCGCAGGGCTGGTTCCGGGCGCTGGAGGCGCTGGTGCGCCATGCCGCGCAGCCCGGCGCGGGCGGCCGCACGCCCCTCCGACCTGCCGCTGGTGGCGCTGTCGCAGGGCGAGATCGAGCGGCTGGAGCGCGCGCTATCCGCAGATCGAGGACATGCTGCCGCTGTCGCCGTTGCAGGAGGGGCTGCTGTTCCATGCGCTCTATGATGCGCAGGCGCCGGACCTCTACACGGTGCAGCTGGCGCTTGGCGCTCGAAGGGCCGCTCGACGGCGCCGGCGCTGCGAGCGGCGGCCGCGGCGCTGCTGGCTCGGCATGCCAACCTGCGCGCCGGCTTTCGGCATGAGCGAGCTGAGCCGGCCGGTGCAGGTGATCGTGCCGCGGCTGGCGGCGCCGTGGCGCAGCATCGATCTTTCGAGTGCTGGATGACGCGGCACGCGAGCAGCGGCTGGCCGCCATTCTGGCGCAGGATCGCGCCGAGCGCTTCGATCTCGGCGCGCCGCCGCTGATGCGCTTTGCGCTGGTCCGGCTTGCGGCCGATGCAGCATCGGCTGGTGCTCACCACCCATCACATCCTGCTGGATGGCTGGTCGATGCCGGTGCTGGTGCAGGAGCTGCTCACGCTCTATGCGCAGCCAGGGCGATGCCGGCGGCGCTGCCGCGGGTGACGCCCTATCGCGATTATCTGGCCTGGCTGGCGGCGCAGGATCGGGCCGCCGCGGTGGCGGCCTGGCGGGAGGCGTTGGCCGGGCTGGAGGAGGCCGACCCGGCTTGCGCCGCACGATCGCGGCGCGCGCGCCGGTGGCGCCCGAGCAGATGCACGCTGGCGCTGAGCGAGGAGCTGAGCGCGGCGCTCGACGCGGCAGGCGCGCGCGGCAGGGGCTGACGCTCAACACTGTCATCCAGGCGGCCTGGGCGATCCTGCTGGGCCGGCTGACCGGCCGCGACGACGTGGTGTTCGGGGTGACGGTGGCGGGGCGGCCGCCGGAGATTGCCGGCATCGAGACGCATGGTGGGGCTGTTCATCAACACGCTGCCGCTGCGGGTGCGGCTGGCGCCGGCGCAAGCCGCTGCTCGATGCTGCTGCGGGAGGTGCAGGACAGCCAGTCGCGGCTGCTGGCGCACCAGCATCTCGGGCTTGCCGAGATCCAGAGCGCTGGCCGGCTTGGGCGAGCTGTTCGATACGCTGGTGGTGTTCGAGAACTATCCGGTCGACCGCGACGCAGCTTGCGGCCGATGCCGGCGGTCTGCGGCTGGCCGAGCGTCGAGCGGGCACGATGCCACGCACTATCCGCTGAGCCTGGTGGCGGCGCCGGGCGAGCAGCTGCGGCTGCGGCTCGACTATCGGCCCGACCTGTTCGATCGCGGCGAGCGTCGAGGCGACTGGCGGGCCGGCTGGTGCGGCTGCTGGAGGCGGCGGTTGCGGAGCCGGATCGGCCGATCGGCCGGCTCGACATTCTGTCGGCGCGCGGAGCGCGCACACCATCCTGGGGGGCTGGAACGCGACCGCGCAGCCGCTGCCGCCCGCCACCCTGCCGCAGCTGTTCGCGGCGCAGGCGGCGCGCACGCCGGAGGCGGTCGCGGTGGTGTTCGAGGACGCAGCGCTGAGCTACGCGCGAGCTCGATGCGCGCGCCAACCAGCTGGCGCATCATCTGCGCGGGCTCGGGGTCGGGCCCGAGGTGGTGGTCGGGCTGTGCGTCGAGCGCTCGCTGGAGATGGTGGTCGGGCTGCTCGGCATCCTCAAGGCCGGCGGCGCCTATCTGCCGCTCGATCCCGACTACCCGGCGGAGCGGCTCGCCTTCATGCTGGCGGATGCCGGCGCCGCCGGTGCTGGTCACGCAGTCGGCGCTGCTCGACCGGCTGCCGGCGCATGGCGCGCCGCATGCGTGCAGCTCGATGCCGATGCGGCCGACGCATCGCGCAGCAGCCCGCCACGCGCGCCCGCCGTCGGCGCTCGATCCGCAGCAACACCGCCTACGTGATCTACACCTCGGGCTCGACCGGAACGCCCAAAGGCGTCGCTGGTCACGCATGACGGCATGCCCAATCTGGCCGCATGGCTGCAGATCGATCACTTCGGCATCGACGCCGCGAGCACGCGTGCTGCAGTTCGACGTCGCTCGAGCTTCGATGCCGCGATCTGGGAGATGTCTGCTGGCCGCTGATCAGCGGGCGCCGCGGCCTGATCAGCTGATCGGCGCCGGAACGCGGCGCTGGCGCAGCGCTGGCACGAGTCGATCTGCGCAGCAGGGTGTACACGCATGCACGTTGCTGCCGTCGATGCTGGCGAGTCTGTCGAGGATGCTGCCGCTGCGACGACGCTCTGATCTGTCGGCGGCGAGGCGCTGCTCGGCGGAGCTGTTGCGCAGGCGTCTGGATGCGCCGGGCCGGCGGCTGATCAACGCTCTACGGCCCGACCGAAGACGACGGTCTGCGCGACCATGAGTGATGCCGCTGCGACCGACGCGGTCGCGCAGTCCCGATCGGCCGTCCGATCTGGAACACGCAGGTCTATGTTCTGGACGGCGGCTTGCAGCCGGTGCCGGTCGGGGTTGCGGGCGAGCTTTACATTGCGGGTGCGGGGCTGGCGCGCGGCTATCTGGGGCGTGCCGGGCTGACGGCGGAGCGGTTTGTGGCCGACCCGTTCGGGCGCTGCCGGGAGCCGGATGTACCGCACCGGCGACCTGGCGCGCTGGCGGGCCGACGGGGTGCTGGAGTTCCTCGGCCGCGCCGACGCGCAGGTGAAGCTGCGCGGCTTCCGGATCGAGCCTGGCGAGATCGAGGCGGCGCTGCTGCGGCATGCCGGTGTGGCGCAGGCGGTGGTGATTGCGCGCGAGGATGTGCCCGGGCGACAAGCGGCTGGTTGGCTATGTGGTGGCGGCGGCGGGCGCGGCACGTCGATGCGTCGGCGCTGCGCGGCGCATCTGGCGCGCAGCCTGCCGGACTACATGGTGCCGGCGGCGTTTGTGGTGCTGGAGCGCGCTGCCGCTGACGGCGAACGGCAAGCTCGACCGCGCGGCGCTGCCGGCGCCGGAGTTGACGGCGTCTGCGGCGGCGCCGGGCGCCGCGCACGCCGCAGGAGGAGGTGCTGTGCGGGCTGTTTGCCGAGGTGCTGGGGGTTGAGCGGGTCGGCATCGACGATAACTTCTTTGCGCTTGGGCGGCCATTCGCTGCTGGCGACGCGGCTGATCAGCCGGATCCGCGCGACGCTTGGATGTCGAGCTTGCGATCCGCAGCCTGTTCGAGGCGCCGACCGTGCGGCGCTGGCGCGGCGGCTGCGGGCGGCGGCAGGCCGGCGCGTGCGGCGCTGCGTGCGCTGCCGCGGCCGGCGGAGATCCCGCTGTCGTTTGCGCAGCGGCGGCTGTGGTTCCTGGACCGGCTGGAAGGCGCCGAGCGCGACCTACACGATCCCGCTGGCGCTGCGGCTGACGGGCGCTGCTCGACGTCGCGGCGCTGGAAGCGGCGCTGGGCGATGTGGTGGAGCGGCACGAGAGCCTGCGCACGATCTTCCCGGAGCGGCTCGGGGTTGCCGCGCCAGCAGATCCTGGCGGCGAGCGCGGCGCCGGCTCGCGGCTTGCGGTTGCGGCGGTGAGCGAGGCCGAGCTTGCGGAGGCGCTGCGGCGGCGGCGCGGCGCGGGCTTCGATCTCGCGCGCGAGCTGCCGCTGCGGGCGCATCTGTTTGCGCTTGGCGCGCAGCGAGCATGTGCTGCTGCTGCTGCTGCATCACATTGCGGGCGACGGCTGGTCGCTGGGGCCGCTGTGCGCGCGATCTGGCGCGCGCCTATGCGGCGCGGCGCGCGGGCGCGGCGGCCGGGCTGGCCGGCGCTGCCGGTGCAATATGCCGACTACACGCTGTGGCAGCATGCGGTGCTGGGCGAGGAGAGCGATGCCGACGAGCGCGATTGCGCGCCAGCTTGCGTTCTGGACGCGAGCCGCTGGCGGAGCTTCCGGAGGCAGCTTGAGCTGCCGAGCGACCGGCCGCGGCCTGCGGTGGCGAGCTATCGCGGCGGACAGCGTTGCGGTTGCGGCATCGGCGCCGAGCTGCATCGCGGCGCTGCTGGAGCTGGCGCGGCGAGAGCGGGGCGAGCCTGTTCATGGTGCTGCAGGCCGGCGCTGGCGGCGCTGCTGACGCGGCTGGGCGCCGGCACCGACATCCCGATCGGCAGCCCGATCGCGGGGCGCACCGACAGCGCGCTCGACGATCTGGTCGGGTTCTTCGTCAACACGCTGGTGCTGCGCACCGACACGTCGGGCAATCCGAGCTTCCGCGAGCTGATCGGCGCGGGTGCGGGCGAGCAATCTCGCGGCCTACAGCCACCAGGAGCTGCCGTTCGAGCGGCTGGTGGAGGTGCTCAACCCGGCGCGCTCGCTGTCGCGCCATCCGCTGTTCCAGGTGATGCTGGCGTTGCAGAACAACGCGCCGGTGCGAGCTTGAGCTGGCGGGGCTGCGGCGCGCGCTTCGAGCCGGTGGCGACGCGCGAGCGCCGAAGTTCGACCTGTCGCTGAGCCTTGCGCGAGCAGCGCGCGGCGCGGACGGCGCGCCGGCGGGGCATCGACGGGGTGCTGGAATACGCCACCGACCTGTTCGATCGCGGCGAGCGTGGAGGCGATTGGCGGGCCGGCTCGTGCGGCTGCTGGAGGCGGCGGTTGCGGACGCCCGATCGGCCGATCGGCAGCCTCGACATTCTGTCGGCGGCGGAGCGCGACACGCATCCTGCGCGGACTGGAACGCGACCGCGCAGCCGCTGCCGCCCGCGACCCTGCCGCGAGCTGTTCGCCGCGCAGGCCGCCACGCACCCCGGATGCGGTCGCGGTGGTGTTCGAAGACGCAGCGCCTCAGCTATGCGCGAGCTCGACGCGCGCGCCAACCAGCTGGCGCATCATCTGCGCGGGCTCGGGGTCGGCCCCGAGGTCGTGGTCGGGCTGTGCGTCGAGCGCTCGCCCGAGATGGTGATCGGCGCTCCTCGGCATCCTCAAGGCCGGCGGCGCCTATCTGCCGCTCGATCCCGACTATCCCGCCGAGCGGCTCGCCTTCATGCTGGAAGACGCCGGCGCCTCGCTGCTGGTCACGCAGTCGACGCTCACTCGATCGGCTGCCGGCGCATGGCGCCCGCATCGTGCAGCTCGATGCCGATGCATCCGCCATCGCGCAGCAGCCCACCAGCGCGCCCGCCGTCGCGCTCGATCCGCAGCACCCCGCCTATGTGATCTACACCTCGGGCTCCACCGGAGCGCCGAAGGGCGTGGTCGGAACGCATGCTGGAATGGCAAACCGGATCGGCGCGCAGGCGAATATCCGGCCGTTCGCTGACCATGACGTTTGCTGTCAAAAGACCTCGATCGGCTTTGTCGATTCGATATTCGAGATCTTCTTGTCGCTGTCCCAGGGCGTACCGCTGGTCATTGTATCCAATGCGACGAGCAGCGATCCGGACGAGCTAACATCAATCATCGAGAGCGCGCATGTCACGCGCTTGATCACGGTTCCCTCGCTGGCGATTACGCTGGTGAGCGAGCCTGCGCTGCAACAGCGCTTGGCCAAGCTCTCGACCTGGACGCTGAGCGGCGAGGCACTCAGCGGCGAGTTGCTTCTAATGCTTGCGCGCCCGGGCGTGACCACTCGCTTGCGCGACACAGCCTCTCCTCCCACGCGGAGGGCGTCCTCGTCGGTAGCGTCGTGCCGGTGAGGTCACGACGGTGTTCGCGTGCTGGCTGCCGGGCGGCACCGGTGGCCACCTTGACCTACGTCTACACCGACTCCACCGCCGTGCTTGGACCACTGGCCCTCCGTGCCGACCCACACGGCTACGACCTCTGCGTGACCCACGCCGAGACGCTCTCCGCCCCCAGGGGTTGGGAGGTCATCCGGCTGGCTCTCGGCCCGGACGCCGGTCCGTCTCCCGACGATCTGCTGGCCCTGGCCGATGCCGTACGGGAGGTCGGTTTTGCTTACGACCCGCCTGAACCTGGCGAGTCGAGTCTGAGCCGGAACGGAATGGTGGAGATCGGTCGACGCGCCCACCTCACCGTCCTGGCCGATCCCGACGCCTGACGTTCGACAACAGCCACACCCTTCTGTCGGATCCACACCCACTCGAGTGGGTGTCGATCCGGCAACGGGGTGTGGATGGCCCCCGGAGACTTAGGATGCTCAGGCGATGATCAGCCCAGAGATCTTCAAGGCCAACGACATCCGCGGCGTGGCTGCGGGAGACAACCCAGAGTGGGACGTCGACGGCGCGTACGCCATCGGCGCCGCGTTGGCCGACACCCTCAACCTGGCGAACGCGGCCGGGGCGCTGGTGGTCGGCCGGGACATGCGGCTGACCGGACCGACGATGAGCCGCGCGTTCATCGACGGGGTTCGGGACCGCGGGGCGGACGTCCTCGACATCGGTCTGGCCAGCACCGACCAGCTGTGGTTCGCCTCCGGGCATCTCGGTCTGCCCGGAGCAATGTTCACCGCCAGCCACAACCCGGGGGACTACAACGGGGTCAAGTTCTGCCTGCGTCACGCTGCTCCGATCAATCCCGAACAGCTGAAGGAGATCGCCCATCGTGCGCTGGCCGGTCCGACGCTACCGGCCGAGATCCGCGGCACCCTGACCGAGCAGGATCTCCTCGCCGACTACGCCGACCACCTCCACGCTCTCGTCGACCTCACCGACATCCGGCGCCTGACCGTGGTCGTCGACGCCGGCAACGGCATGGCCGGTCACACGCTACCGGCGGTGCTCGGCGGCCAGAACCTGAAATTGATCGAGCTCTTCACCGACCTGGACGGCAGTTTCCCGAATCACCCGCCGAACCCGCTCGAGCCCGCGAACCTGGTCGATGCGCAACGGGCGGTCCTCGACCGGAACGCGGATCTGGCGCTGGTCTTCGACGGCGACGCCGACCGCTGCTTCGTCATCGACGAAACCGGCGAGGTGGTCAACCCTTCGACGATCACCGCCATGATCGCCAGCCAGGAACTCGACTCCGAACCCGGCGCGACGATCGTGATCAACGCCATCACCTCCGCCGCGGTCGCCGAAATTGTCGCGGAGCGCGGCGGCACGATCGTGATCACGAAGGTGGGGCACACGTTCGTCAAGGCCGCCATGGCCGAGCACCAGGCGATCTTCGGCGGGGAGCACTCCGCGCACTACTACTTCCGCGAGTTCTGGGGCGCCGACACCGGCATGCTGGCCGCGCTGCACGTGCTGGCCGCCTTGGGTCACAGCCGGCAACCGCTGTCCGAGCTGACAGCCGAGTTCAGTCGCTTCGAAAGCTCGGGTGAGATCAATTCCACGGTCACCGACACGGCGGCGGTCACCGAACGCTTGGCCGGGCACTTCGCGGGGCGTGGGCGCCTCGAGCGGTTGGACGGCTTGACGGTCCGGGGGGACGACTGGTGGCTGAACGTACGACCCAGCAACACCGAGCCGTTGCTGCGGCTGAACGTCGAGGCCCGAGATCCTGATCGGGTCGCGGCGCTCCGAGACGAGGCGCTGGCGATAATCCGTTCCTGAAAGACTCGAGGAGCGAAGCGACTTTCGGCCCCGGCGGCGAGCAGTGCAACAATCTCTGGTCACACCCACCGATGAGGGAGGACGGCGATGGTCATCGACCTGGCCCCGGAGCTATTGGAGATCCTGGCCTGTCCGAACTGTCATGGCGCGTTGGCCGTGGATCATGACCGCGACGAGCTGGTCTGCGTCGCGGCGGACTGCGGCCTGGCCTACCCGGTGCGCTCGGGTATCCCGGTGCTCCTGATCGACGAGGCCCGGCGACCCACACTTGCCGAACCAGACGACACCCCGCCGACTCCCTGAGGCCCGCGTGTTCGACGACGCGTGGTTGGACGACCGGCAAGCGCTGGGCGGCGCCGACCATGTGCTCCGCCGGCTAGCCGAATCCGGCGCCCGGCTCCGTCGCGAGATGGTGGACTCCGGCGAGCCGATCGAGCGACTCGGCGACCTTCCGCGACCCCGTGCGGTGATCGCGGCCGGTAACGAGGCCCGCTTCATCCGGGCCATGTTGGAGCCGCTCTGTCCGGTCCCCTTCGTGGCCTGGCCCTCGTACGGTCTGCCCGGCTGGGCGGGCGCCCTCGATCTGGTGGTGGTGCTGGCGAGCGACACCGCATCGCCCGGGTTGGTGGCCACGGTGCACGAGGCGGTCCGCCGCGGCTGCCAGCTGTTGATCTCGTGCCCCCCGGTGTCGATGATCGCCGAGCATGCCGCCGCGCGGTCGACGATCCTGCTTCCGACCGCGACCGCCGACGCCCTGGCCGCGGCCATCGTCGCTCTGTCGGCCCTGCACCGCATTCAACTGGGCCCCGAGGTACGACCCGAGCTGGTTGCGGACGCCATGGACGCGGTGGCCGAGGAATGCTCACCGTACGTGGACGTGGCCGGCAATCCGGCGAAAGATCTGGCCATGGGGCTCGCGGAGGCCCAGCCACTGGTCTGGGGCGGGTCGGTGCTGGCCGCCAGGGCCAGCCGCCGGATCGCCGAGGCGCTGCGAGCCGCGAGTGGACGCACCGCCCTGGCCGCCGACGCCGAGGCCCTGCTGCCGGTGCTGGAGCTGGCCGCACCGCGCGATCCGTTCGCCGATCCCTTCGAGGACGCGCTGACCGCGGACCGGCGACCGACCCTGGTCATGCTCGACGACGGCAATCACGACGAGCCGATCCGGATGGCGCAGAACAGGTTGCGAGCCGCCGCCGAACGCAACGACATACGGATCTGCCCGATCGCTCACCAATCCGGCTCCGACGTGGAACGCTACGCAGCTTTGCTCCACACCGGCATGTTCGCCGCCGTCTACCTCGCGGTGGGTCTTGGGCGTTATCTCGACCTGTGAGTGCCCGGCAATCGCGGAGGTGACAGAATCCGGCTGTGAGCGCTGAGGGAGGCACCAAAGCCGTCGTGGCGGCCCTGACGGCGAACCTGTTCATCGCCGCCACCAAGTTCGTGGCGTTTTTCTTGACCCAGGCGTCCTCCATGCTGGCCGAGGCGATCCACTCGGTCGCCGACTCCGGGAATCAGGTGCTGCTGCTGGTCGGCGGAAAACGGGCCCGCCGAGCGGCCACGCCTGAGCACCCGTTCGGCTACGGCCGCGAGCGCTACGTCTTCGGCTTCATCGTGGCCGTGGTGCTGTTCAGCGTCGGCGGACTGTTCGCGCTATACGAGGCATACCACAAGTACGAAGAAGTGCACGCCGGCAAACCCAACGGACTGCTCGAGGGGCCGTGGTGGTGGGTGCCGCTGGTGGTGCTGACCGCAGCGATCATCGCCGAGTCGTTCTCCTTCCGCACGGCGATCGTGGAATCCAACAAGGTGCGCGGCAAGCAGTCGTGGCGAAAGTTCATCGGTTCGGCCAAGGCCCCGGAGCTCCCGGTGATCCTCCTGGAAGACCTCGCTGCCCTCGTCGGTCTGGTGTTTGCCCTGTTCGGGGTGGGCATGACCTTGATCACGAGGAACGGGTACTTCGACGTCATCGGCACGGCGTTGATCGGCTTGCTGCTGGTGCTGGTGGCGATCACCCTGGCCATCGAGACCAAGAGCCTGCTGCTCGGAGAGGCGGCCGGCGTCGAGTCGGTGGCGAGGATCGAGCGAGCCATGACCGAAACGCCGGGCGTCGAGCGGATCATTCACATGAAGACCCTGCACCTCGGCCCGGAGGAGATCTTGGTCGCCGCAAAAATTGGGGTGAGCGCATCGGCCAGCGCTTCCGAGGTGGCCGACACCATCAACCGGGCCGAGGCTGCGATCCGGGACGCCGACCCGATGGTGACCGCGCTCTACCTGGAGCCCGACATCTTCGACGAGGCGTACCAGCCGGCTCCACGCCGGGCCCGCCCGCAGGCCCCCAGCCACTGAGGCGCTTTTCAATAAGAGCTGCACGAGCAGCTTCACAAGGGAGTCGCGGCGATTGGGATCTCGGGGGTACCCGGCCCTAGGCTCGTGGGCATGGATTACCGCGTAGCTGACCTGTCGCTGGCCGAGTTCGGTCGTAAGGAAATACATCTGGCCGAGCACGAGATGCCGGGCCTGATGGCCATGCGTGCCCAGCACGGCGAGAGCAAGCCGCTGGCCGGTGCGCGGATCGCCGGGTCGTTGCACATGACAGTCCAGACCGCGGTGCTGATCGAGACGCTGGTCGCGCTCGGCGCGGACGTGCGCTGGGCCAGCTGCAACATCTTCTCGACTCAGGACCACGCGGCCGCCGCCGTGGTGCTCGGACCCGACGGCTCGGCCGAGGAGCCCGCCGGCGTCCCGGTCTTCGCCTGGAAGGGCGAGACGCTCGAGGAGTACTGGTGGTGCACCGAGCAGATCCTCAGCTGGCCCGACGGCGAGCAAGCCAACATGATCCTCGACGACGGTGGCGACGCAACGCTGCTGGTGCACAAGGGCGTCGAGTTCACCAAGGCCGGCGAGGTCCCCGAGCCGACCGAGGACGACTCCGAGGAATACCAGGTCGTGCTCAAGCTGCTCAAGCGCTCGATCAGCGAGGGCCGGGACTGGACCGACGTGGCCAACGCCATCATCGGGGTCACCGAGGAGACCACCACCGGCGTGCACCGGCTGTACGAGATGCACCGGTCCAGCTCGTTGCTCTTCCCCGCCATCAACGTCAACGACTCGGTGACCAAGTCCAAGTTCGACAACAAGTACGGCTGCCGGCACTCCCTCATCGACGGCCTGAACCGGGCCACGGACGTGCTGATCGGCGGCAAGGTGACCGTCGTCTGCGGGTACGGCGACGTGGGCAAGGGCTGCGCCGACTCGCTCCGCGGCCAGGGCGCCCGGGTGATCATCACCGAGGTGGACCCGATCTGTGCCCTGCAGGCCGCCATGGACGGCTACCAGGTGCTGACCCTCGAGGACGCGCTCCCGATCGCCGACATCTTCGTCACCGCCACCGGCTGCTTCAACGTGATCAGTGCCGACCAAATGAGCCGGATGAAGCATCAGGCGATCGTGGCGAACATCGGCCACTTCGACAACGAAATCGACATGGCCGGACTCGCGAAGACGCCCGGGATCTTCCGGAACAACATCAAGCCGCAGGTCGACGAATGGATCTTCGACGCGGAGAGCGACGCCAAGCACAGCATCATCGTGCTCAGCGAGGGCCGGCTGATGAACCTCGGCAACGCCACCGGGCACCCGAGCTTCGTGATGAGCAACTCCTTCACCAACCAGGTGCTGGCCCAGATCGAGTTGTTCACCAAGACTGATCAGTACCCGGTCGGGGTCTACACGTTGCCCAAGCACCTTGACGAGGCCGTGGCCCGGCTCCACCTTGACGCGCTGGGCGTCAAGCTCACCGAGCTGACCGAGACCCAGGCCGACTACCTCGGCGTCCCGGTCGGCGGGCCGTACAAGTCGGATCACTACCGCTACTGATCTCTCTGCGTCTGATTTGCTGAGTGGACGCGGAGTCGGCTGGCTGATCGATCGGGTTAGATGGCTCCGGTGAGCATTTCGGTCTCGCTGGAGCACCGGACGTCGTACCGGTTCGACCGGCCGACCGACCTCGGACCACACCTGATCCGGCTCCGCCCGGCACCGCACTGCCGGACGCCCATCTCCTCCTACGTCTTGAGAATCACGCCGGCCGACCACTTCCTGAACTGGCAGCAGGATCCGTACGGCAACTTCGTGGCTCGGGCGGTTTTTCCCACGAAGGCGACCGAGCTCGAGGTGGTCGTCGGCCTGGTGGCCCGGATGGAGACGATCAACCCGTTCGACTTCTTCGTCGAGGACTACGCGGCCGACTTTCCCTTCGCCTACCCCGAGTCGCTGAAGGCGGACCTCGCTCCCTACCTGGTTCCCGTCCTTCGACAGGCTCAGGACACGATGGATCCGGTGCTCACGCGGCTGGCTGGCCGGTCTCGACACCACCCCACGGCCGACCGTCGACCTCCTGGTCGGGCTGAACTCCGCCGCGTACGGGGCGGTCACCTATACGACCCGAATGGAGCCGGGCGTGCAACCACCGGAGCAGACCATCACCACCGCCGTCGGCTCCTGCCGGGATTCCGCCTGGTTGCTGGTGGCCGCATTACGGAACTTCGGGGTGGCGGCGCGATTCGTGTCCGGCTACCTGGTGCAACTCGGCGAGGACGGTGACAACGGAAGCGGGGACGGTGGGGGCGAGCTCAAGCCGGACAGCACCGATCTGCACGCTTGGGCCGAGGCGTACGTGCCGGGCGCGGGCTGGGTCGGTCTCGACCCGACCTCGGGCCTGCTCGCCGGGGAGGGGCACATCCCGCTGGCGGCCACGCCGAGCCCGATCAACGCCGCCCCGATCACGGGGACCACCGGACCGGCCGAGGTCACCTTCGACTTCGCCAACGCGGTGCACCGGTTCGTCGAGGACCCGCGCACCAGCGACCCCTACACCGCCGGTCAGCGGCAGGCGTTGCACGCCCTGGGCGCCGAGGTCGACCAGCGTCTGACGGCGGCCGGGCTCGAACTCACCATGGGTGGGGAGCCGACCTTCGTGTTGCGGGACGATCCGCTGGCGCCGGAATGGACGGTGGCGCCCGACGGCGGCCGCAAGCGGGAGTTGGCCGGGCTGCTCGCCGCCCAACTCGCCGACGCCTTCGCCACCGGGGCGCTGATCCAGCACAGTCAGGGCCGGTGGTACCCCGGTGAGCCGCTGCCCCGCTGGCAGGTCGGCGTCGTCTGGCGCCGCGACGGTCAGTCGCTCTGGCGGCATCCCGAGTTGCTCGCCGACCCCGATGACAACGGGCACACCGACGATGAGACGCGGGACGAGCGGGACGAGCAGGCACCGGCCAGCGCTGAGGCGTACGCCGAGGCTCTGACGAGCGCATTCGGGCTGCCCCGCGAGCAGTTGATCGCTGCCTACGAGCGCGAGGGGGACGAGCCGGCCGCCTGGGCCCTACCGCTCACCCCGGCGTGGTGGGGCTCCGGCTGGGCCAGTCCGCGCTGGCGTACGGAGTCCGGCCGGCTGGACTTGCTGCCGGGTGAGCTGTCCGCCGGGCAGCGCCTGCCCCTCTCCTCGCTCACTGGGGGCGCAACGGACTATCCGGGCGAGGACAGCTTCCTGCAGGCGACCGAGGACCTCGCACCCGGCCCGGAGCCGCAGGCCACCGTGGTCGAGCTGCACCGGACTCCGGCCCGGACGGCGGTGGTCGTGCAGCCGCGCGACGGCCATATCTACGTGTTCCTGCCGCCCCTGGAGCGAGCGGAGCGGTTCGTCGAACTCGTCGGCGTCCTCGATCGGGTCGCGGGCGAGACCGAGACGGCTGTGGTGCTGGAGGGCTACGGGCCACCTCCGGATCCGCGGCTGACCGAACTGCTGGTCACGCCCGACCCCGGCGTGCTCGAGGTCAACCTGCACCCTGCGGGCAGTTGGAGCGAACTGGCCCAGACCACCGCCACCGTCTACCGGCTCGCCGATCGAGCTGGGGTTGGGGACGGAGACCTTCGGGCTCGACGGTCGCCACACCGGCACCGGCGGCGGCAACCACTGGACCCTCGGAGCGGCGGAGCCGGCCCACTCACCGCTGCTGCGTCGCCCCGATCTCCTGGTCAGCCTGCTGACCTACTGGCAGCATCATCCGGCGTTGAGCTACGCCTTTTCGGGTCGGTTCGTCGGGGCGACCTCCCAGGCGCCGCGCGTCGACGAGGGCCGATCCGTTGCCCTGTACGAGCTGGAGATCGCGTTCGCCGAGATCGAGCGACTTGCCGATGATGATCATCGGCCGTGGGTCGTGGATCGCGCCCTCCGACATCTGCTCGCCGACCTGACCGGCAACGCGCACCGTTCGGAGTTCTGCATCGACAAGCTCTACAGTCCCGACTCGCTCCGGGGACGGCTGGGTCTGCTGGAATTGCGCGGATTCGAGATGCCGCCACATCCGGACCTGGCGCTGGCGCAGGCCCTGCTGATCCGGACGGTGCTCGCCCGCTGCGCCGAGGAGCCCTATCGCGCGCCGCTGATCCGCTGGGGCTCACGGTTGCACGAGCAGTACCTGTTGCCGCATTTCGTCCGCGCCGATCTGGGCGATGTCGTCGCGGATCTGCGGAGCCGGGGCTTCGGGTTCGACCTCACCTGGTTCGCCCCGTTCCTGGAGTTCCGGTTCCCGCTCATCGGGCGCAGCAGCATCGATGCGGGACCGTTCGGCACCGTGGAACTCGAACTGCGCACCGCCATCGAGCCGTGGCCGGTACTCGGGGAGGAAGCCACCTCGGGCGGAGCCGCCCGCTACGTCGACTCCTCGGTCGAGCGACTCCAGGTCACGACCGCCGGGTTCGACCTCGACCGTCTGCTGCTGACCTGCAACGGCTCGCCGGTGCCGTTGGCGCCGACGACCACCACCGGGCGCTTCGTCGCCGGCGTCCGCTACAAGGCGTGGAATCCTTGGTCGGCCGGGCACCCCTCGCTGCCGGTCGACACCCCGCTGACGTTCGAGGTCGTCGACCGGGCCAGTCGGCTGTCGCGAGGCGGCGCGACGTACCACGTGGTGCACCCCGGCGGCCGGTCCTACCTGCTGCCACCGATCAACGCCAAGGAGGCCGAAGCGCGACGGGCCCGTCGTTTCGAGGCGAACGGGCGGGCGACGGGCCTGATCGACATCGAGGCGCTCGACGTCGAGCGGGCCTGGCGGACTGCAGGCGGGGACGAGCTCCCGTTGACCCTCGACCTGCGGCGTCGGGTCCCGCGGTCGTGGGGTCGCGGCTCGTGACGGTGCTGAATCGCTACCTGGCGGCCGCCGGGCAGCCGGACATGTTCGAGACCGCGCCGGTGTTCGACGAGTTCGCGGCACCCGACGGGACGGCTCGGCTGGGGTGGGGCGGGCTGCTGGAAGGGCTCGACGACTTCGCCGAGTCCGATCTCCTGAACGCAACTCGTGAGGTGGCGAGGCTGCTGAAGGACGACGGGGTGACCCACACCCCGGGCCCGGCCTCGAGTCTCTCGATGGCCGACACCGGTGCCCGGGTCGAAGCCGGCGCCTCGCTGGTCGAACCACAGCCGTGGCAGCTCGATCCGCTGCCGTTGATCGTGGACGAGCGCGACTGGTCGTCGCTGGAAGCGGGCATGGTGCAGCGCGCGGAACTGTTGGACGCCATCCTCGCCGACCTCTATGGCCCGCAGGATCTGCTGGCGCACGGGCACCTGCCGGTCGCTGCCGTCCTGGATCACTCCGAGTTCCTCAGGCCGCTGGTCGGCACCGAGGCCCTGACCGGCCAAGGTCTGTTCATGATCGCGGTCGATCTCGGTCGCGATGTCGACGGGACCTGGCGGGTGATCTCCGATCGGACCCAGGCGCCCTCGGGAGCCGGTTACGCGATGGAGAACCGGCGGGTGGTGTCCCGGGTGCTGCCCGAGGTCTACCACGCCGCGCATCTACACCGGCTGACGCCGTTCTTCCAGGCCATGCGCACGGCTCTGCTGGATGCCGCGCCGAAGCAGGTCGAGGATCCGCGGGTGGTGGTGCTGAGTCCGGGCACGCACTCCGAAACGGCCTTCGACCAGGCGTTCCTCGCCTCGCTGCTGGGCTTTCCGCTGCTGGAGGGCTCCGACCTGACCGTACGCGACGGCCGGGTCTGGATGCGGGTGCTCGGCAAGCTGGAGCAGGTCGACGTCATCCTCCGCCGGGTCGACTCGGTCTGGATGGACGCGCTCGAGCTGAAGGCCGGTTCGCGCCTTGGGGTGACCGGGCTGGTCGAGTGCGTTCGGCAGGGCAACGTCAGCGTGGTCAACGACATCGGCTCGGGCATCTTGGAGAACCCGGCTCTGCTGCCGTTCCTGCCCGATCTCTGCGAGCGGCTGCTGGGCCAACCGCTGCGGCTGCCGTCGGTCGACACCTGGTGGTGCGGCGATCCGGACGGCCTGGCCCACGTGCTTGCCCACCTCGACAATCTGGTGATCCGGCCGATCAGTCGCGACCTGGGTCGCAGCGTCCGGGGCGCAGCTCTGGACGCCGGGCAGCGGGATCTGGTGCGGTCCAAGATCATGGCGGCTCCGCACCGCTTCGTCGGGCAACGCGTGCTCAATCTGTCAGTGGCCCCGACGACGGAGCAGGAGCGACTGGTCCGGCGGAACGTTGTACTGCGCTCCTTCGCGGTCCGCGACGGCAGTTCCTACACCGCGATGCTCGGCGGACTGGCCCGGGTGAACAACGACACCGACGGCTCCCGCGGGGTAATGGTCACGGCGCCGGGCGCCGGCCTGGCGAAGGATGTCTGGGTGGTGAGCAGCCAGCCTGTTGCCCCCCTGCGGGCGGCTCCCGTGCACGCCGGCCGGCCCGAGGACGACCGACTGTCGGCCCTCCTGGACAGCACCACCGCCGCCATGGTGCCGCGTGTGCTGAGCGACCTGTACTGGCTCGGCCGCTACAGCGAGCGCGCCGAGGATTTGCTGCGGCTGATCCTGGCGACCCGGACGGTCGCGATCGAGACCGACCTCGACATGGCGTCCGACCGGGCGCTGGGCGTGCTGCTGCAGGCGATCACGCACGTCAGCACTACGTACCCGGGATTCGCCGTGCCTGGCCGCGCGATGATGCCAGAGCTTCGTTCGCTGCTGCTGGACCGGCACCGGGCGGGCAGCGTCGCCCAGGCGGTCGGGGCCTTGTCGTCGGCCGCCCAGGGGGTCCGCGACCAGTTGTCGGAAGACGTCTGGATGGTGCTGGCCGAGATCGACCGTGCGTTCGCCGCGCTGGCCGCGAATCCGCACGACCAGGGGCTGCAGCTCACCGACGCCAGCGAACGGGTGCTGTCCGGGCTCCTCGCGCTGGCCGGGATCAGCGGCGAGAACATGGTCCGCGACGCCGGCTGGTACATGCTCGACATCGGTCGCGGACTGGAGCGGGCGCTGCAGGTCGTAGCTCTGCTCCGCGCCACCCTCGGGCACACCCGGGAGCCGGTGACGGAACGCATGATCATGGAGGCGGTGCTGACCGCAGCCGAGTCCATCGTCACGTTCCGCCGGCGCAACCGGGGGCGGAACGCCACCGAAGCGCTGATCGACCTCCTGGTGCTGGATCCACACAATCCGCGTTCGGTCTGCTACCAGCTGTTGCGGATCGGGACCGACCTGCGGGCTATCCCCAACACCTCGCCGACCGCGCGCCCGATCCGGCTGCTGCAGGCCGCGAGTGAGAAGATCCGCCGGGCCGATGCCGCGGCGCTGGCGGTCGCGTCCGACGACGTACGAGTCGACCTGACCCGCTTCCTGGACGAGCTGCACCACCAGCTGCGGACCCTCTCCGATGCCGTACGGGACCAGTTCCACCCGCTGCCGCCGCCGCAGCGGATGTGGCGGTCGTCCTGGAACGAGGTCTCGTGATCATGACCACTGTAGTGAACTGTCGCGCTCCGCGCTCCGCGGTCCTGAGCTCCGCACGATCTCGCTCGTTCGGTCCCGATTCCGGACGACGTCCGATCCGATCAGCTCACTCCGTTCGCGGGGCGTGTCGCCCAGAATCGCTCCTCACTCCCGAGAAGCTCCGCTTATGACTACGACGTACCGGATTCAGCACAGCACCACCTACGACTACGACGCCGAGGTGACGGGCAGCTACGGGCAGTTCCACCTCCGGCCCCGGGACCTGCCGTGGCAGCGGTGTGTCGCGCACGAGATCAAGATCGATCCGGAGCCGACCGATCTCTTCCGGCACACCGACCTGTACGGCAACACCAAGTCCTACTTCCACGTCGTCCGGCCGCACACGCGGCTGGAGGTGACCGCAATCAGCGTGGTGGAGCTCGAAGCGCCGGCCTACGACGAGGCGGCGTTGGCGGCGCCCTGGGAGGCGGCGCGTGCGCTGGAACGGCTGGACGTCGCCGAGGCCTGGCAGGCGGCCGACTACGTGTTCGCCTCGCCGATGGTCGACATCCCGCCCGGCGTGCGCGAGTACGCGTCGGCGTCCTTTCCGGCCGGCCGGTCGGTCGGGGAGGCGGCCACCGAGTTGATGCACCGCATACACGCGGACTTCACCTATAAGGCGGGGTCGACCACAGTGTCCACCCGGGTCGCCGAGTTGCTGGAGCGCCGGACCGGAGTCTGCCAGGACTACACCCACTTCATGGTGTCCGGACTCCGCAGCCTCGGTCTGGCCGGCCGGTACGTGAGCGGTTACCTCGCCACCCGGCCGCCGCCGGGGAAGGAGCGGCTGGTGGGGGCCGACGCGAGCCACGCCTGGGTCGGCTGCTGGGTGCCCGGCGCCGGCTGGCTGTACCTCGACCCCACCAACAATCGACTCACCGACGCGTCCCACGCCACCGTGGCCTGGGGGCGCGACTACGCCGACGTCACCCCCGTCAAGGGCGTGATCTTCACCGAGGCGAAGTCCTCGAAGATGGACGTCAGCGTAGATATGGCGCCCGCGGGCTAACGCAAAGGACGCACGTTGCTCAAGGTGCTCACCTTTGGCGGTCACCTGCGGCAATTGTGAACACGGTGGGTCACGGGGCATGCACTGACATACCGCTGCCTCAGCCGCGGGGGACCTCGAAGGCCACGAGCTCGCCGCCGTCGACGTCGGCCCACGAGGTGTCCCATGAGGTGTCGAAGTGCAGCACGGCCAGCCCGGAGGTCGGGAACTTCTCGTCCATCCGCCGCCACACGTCGGCCGGTTCGGGCCGCGTGCCGAGATGGTCGGCGAGACCTGGCACGCCGGGGGAGTGTCCGACCAGGAGCAGCCCGCTGACCGCGTCGTCGACCTCGCGTACGAGGGAAAGGAGATCCGTAGCGGACGCCTCGTAGATGCGAGGTTCGATCCGCAGCTTCCCGGCGGTCGCTCCAGCGGCCTCGGCGCGTTGCCAGGTCTGCCGGGTCCGTACCGCCGATGAGCACAACACGAGGTCCGGCCGCCAACCTTGCTCGGCGAACAGCCGTCCGGCCGCGCCGGCGTCGCGTACGCCGCGGTCGTTGAGCGGGCGTTCATGATCGGGCTCACCGGTGTCCCAAGCCGACTTGGCGTGGCGCAGCAGCCACAGCGTGCGGCCGCTCTCGGCACTCATCGCCAACCGCCCGGAAGCTCGGCGGCGGTGGGCACCCACTGCCGAGCAGCGAGCCGGTTCCGCTCCCGCTGGCGGCGTTCCGACACCACGGCGACGACGTAGGACATCAGGAGGCTGGCGCCCAGGATCAGGCCGACGTCGATGGCGGTGGCGGTGGCGGTGGCGGTGGCCAGCATGCGCGTCGGAATCCGTGCCGGTCGCAGATCGAGCAGCACCGCCTCACCCGTGACGAGCTGAGTCACGGTGCCGAGACTAGCGGGACTCAGGCTCCCGAAACGTGCGGCCTACGGACGGCGAGCGGACGGGTGGCCGGACGGGCTCATCCTGGCCCACGGACTGCTGGAGCTGACCATCGTCCCAGGCGTTGGCCACGGACGGTCGAGCCGTAGTGAGCTCCCACCGAGGCTGCGTGATCCACTGGCCGTGATCCTTCACACGGTGCTCTAGGCTCTCGTCATGCCGACCACGACGTTGCTGCGGAGGAGGCGTCCCTCGCGAGCAACGACGTTGATCGTGCCGGGTTTGTTGATCACCGCGGTGACCCTGAGCGGCTGCGGCATGTTGCAGAGTGGCGGGAACCAGCCCACGCCGAGCCCGACCGAATCTTCGGCCTCCGGCAGCCCCACGGTCACGGGCAGCCCCCTGGCCCCCAGCGGCAGTCCCGCCTCACCCTCAGGCTCCGTCACCGGAACCCCGTTGCCGCCCGATTCGCCCAGCCCGGGCAGCTCAGGCACGCCAACGGGCAGCGTGGCGCCGGTCACCTGTACGTCGGTGACACCCATCCGGATCGAGAAGGTGACCTCAGAGCCTCGTCGGACCCTTGAGACCGTCACGCTGGTCTCCGACGGACGCAACCTGACACCCGGTACCCGCGAACAGACCGACTTCCTCACCCCGACACTGACGGCGCCCGACGGGACGGCCAACACCGATGAGGCCACCCTCACCAAGATCGGCACCCTGATCGCCAGCTCGTCGCGGAACCGGGTCCTCTTGACCCGCCCGAACCCACCGGACCAGGGGGTCGACGCTTCCCGGCCCCCGTACAACACGCCGGGCACCTACGTCGCTTACAGCGCGTCAGCGACCCTCAACGCCGACGTGATCGTCGACTGCTCGGGTGCTGAGCAGCGGTGGCTGTTCCGCTCCGAGGCGGATCAAACGCTCGGGGTAGTGAACTGTGCCGTCGAGCCGCCGAAGAGCAACGCGGTCGCGCGGCAGGTCTACAGCTCCAATTGTTGATGTCGGCTCGCCGACGAGTTGATGTCGGCTCGCGCGACAGCATCCCCTGTACGACCCTGACTTCCTCCTCAGCTGACGAGGATTCAAGCGTTACTCGCCGTCGGAGGGAACTGCCTCGTCATCTTCGTCGTCCAGTCACGGCCGGGGGATGCCGTCACCCGACGCTCGCCGACGAGTTGATGTCGGCTCGCGCGACAGCATCCCCTGTACGACCCTGACTTCCTCCTCAGCTGACGAGGATTCAAGCGTTACTCGCCGTCGGAGGGAACTGCCTCGTCACTCTTCGTCACAGCGTCGTCCAGTCACGGCCGGGGGATGCCGTCACCCGATCGCTCGCCGACTGTGTCGGGTTCGCCTGATTCGGGTGCCAACTACTCGTCGTCGCCCGGATCCATGCCTTCCCAGATCTCCTTGCACTCCGGGCAGATCGGGAAGCGTTCGGGGTCCCGGCTGGGCACCCAGACCTTGCCGCAAAGTGCCACCACCGGGGTGCCCATCACCATCGCCTCGGTCAGCTTCTCTTTGGGCACGAAGTGGGAGAACCGCTCGTGATCACCCTCGTCAAGGCGATAGTCCGGCTGTTCCTTCGTGCGCTCGTCAACGATGGTTCGGGCCCCGGGGGCTTGTTGCTGGCTCACCGGGTCAGGGTACACAGAGCAGCCGTCAGTTGACCTCGAGCCGAGGCGAGGTGGTGGACTAGTCCGGATGTCCACCGACCCCGCTCCCGTGTCGCTGAGGGCGTTGACGATCGGACTATGCATGACGGTGGTGGCCATTGCGTTCGAGGCCATCGCGGTGGCCACCGCGATGCCGGTGGCAGCCCGTGAGCTGAACGGGCTCAGCTATTACGCCTGGTCCTTCTCGCTGTTCCTGATCGGGATGCTGTTCGCCACGGTGGTGACCGGTCGGCTGAGCGATCGGATCGGACCGGCCCGGCCCCTGTTGATCGGGCTGGGTGTCTTCGCCGTCGGGCTGATCGTGGCGGGAACGGCGTCGACGATGGCGACGCTCATCGGCGGCCGGCTGATCCAGGGCCTGGGCAGCGGGGCGATGAACACCGCTGCGTTCGTGATCATCGCCCAAGAGTTCGACGCGCGCCGTCGGCCCCGGATGTTCACCTACATCTCCACGGCCTGGGTGCTGCCCGCTTTTGTCGGTCCGCCGGTCGCAGCCTGGCTCACCCAGCAGCTGAGCTGGCACTGGGTGTTCCTGGCCGTGCTCCCGCTGGTCGTGCTCGGGGGCGGCATCGTGCTCCCGACCCTGCTCCGGCTGATCCGCCTCTTTCGACCGGTCGAGCACCGCTCGTCGTTACGGCCCGCCCCGCTCTGGGCCGCCGGCATCGTCGCCGCGGCGGCCGCTGCGCTGCAACTCGCCGGCCAACGTCTGGACCTGTGGTCGGTACCACTGGTCATGGTTGGCGTGGTTGGGTTGGCGCTCGGCCTGCCGCGACTGATGCCGAGCGGCTTCTTCCGTGTCGGCCGAGGCATGCCTTCGGTGATCTGGGTGCGGGCTCTGCTGCCCGGGGCGTTCTTCGGTGCCGAGTCCTTCATCCCGTTGATGCTGGTCGAGCAGCGCGCACTGGATCTGTTCCTCGCCGGGGTGATGCTGACAATCGGCGCCGTCGGGTGGACGGTGGCGTCCTGGTTGCAGTCGCAGTCGTGGGTCATGGTGCGGCGCGACCGGCTGATCACCGCCGGTACCGGATCGGTGAGCATCGGGATCGCGGTCTGCGGAGTGGTGGCCTTCTTCCCGCTCACCTGGTTCGGGACGGTGGGGATCGGGTGGCTGCTGGCCGGATTCGGGATGGGCCTCGCGACGGCCAGTACTTCGCTGGCGGTGATGACGCTGTCGCCGGTGGATGATCAAGGTCGCAACGCCGCTTCGCTCAATCTTGGTGACGCCTTGGGCTCGAGCATCTTCATCGGGGTCAGCGGCTCGATCTTCGCGGCCCTGCGCAGCGGTGGCGACCTGTCGGTCACGTTCGGGGCCGTGATGGTCGCCATGACCCTGGTTGCGCTGCTCGCGCTCCTGGCCTCCCTGCGGATCGGGTCGGTGGGCACCGAGTTCCGCCGCTGAGGAACTGGTCGGCGTGGGCCGCTCAGGTCGCGTCGATGAGCGGTGACGTCCGGAACGGAACCGACTCCGACAAGGCGATCAGCGTCGACGCCCGGATCACCGTCTCGTCGACCACCATCTGGTCGATCACCCGCTGCAGGTCGGTGTTGGAGCGGGCGACGATGCGGCACCAGAGGTCACCACTGCCCGTGACGGTCCAGCACTCCAGCAACTCGGGGATGGCTCCGAGACGGCGCTCCAGCCCCTGTCGGCCGGCGTGCTGGGTGATCTGCAGCGTGACGAAGGCCGTCACGCCGTAGCCGAGCGCGGCCGGGGCGATGCTCGGCGCCCAGCCGGTGATCACCCCGTCGCGCTCCAGCCTGTCGAGCCGTGACTGCACCGTGCCGCGGGCGACCCGGAGCCTCCGGCTCGCCTCGAGGACACCGAGCCGTGGCTCGGCGGAGACCAGGCTGAGCAGATCCCGGTCGAGTTGGTCGATCTCGCGGGTGGCGCTGGACACGTTGACTCTTCTAGCCAGTCTTGCGGGTCTCAAATTGTACAAGTTGAATACTTGTCGAGGCTCCGGTTGCGCAGGTTGTCACGCAGACGGAGCATACATCATGACTGATGTCCTGACCGAGGAAGTGCTCACCAACGAGGAGCGACTGGCCGAGCTGACGCCCGAGCAGCTGCGACAGCTGATCGGGTTGGTCGACTACGACGCCGCCGCCGACGTGTTCCCCGTCACCGGCTGGGACGCCGTCGTGTGGGTAGTGGGCAACGCCGTACAGACGGCACGGCACTACCAATCCGCGTACGGCATGCAGCTGGTGGCCTACACCGGACCTGAGACGGGGCAGCGCGACCACCAAGGCTTCGTGCTGACCAGCGGAGCCTGCCGGTTCGTGATCTTGGGCGGAGTTGCACCGGACAGTGAGTTGCATGATCATCACCGTCGCCACGGGGACGGGGTACTCGACATCAGTCTGGAGGTGCCCGACGTCGACCGCTGCGTGGCACACGCCCGGCGGATGGGTGCCGTGATCGAAGTCGAGCCGCACGACGACACCGATGAGTACGGCACCGTGCGGCTCGCCACGCTGGGCGCCTACGGCGACACCCGGCACACGCTGGTCGACCGGTCGGCGTATCACGGGCCCTACCTGCCCGGCTACGTCGAGCGCTCCTCGACCCACACGCCACGCCAGGGGCGTCCGAAGCGGCTGTTCCAAGCACTTGATCACGTGGTCGGCAACGTCGAGCTCGGCCGGATGGATGAGTGGGTCGGCTTCTACCGCCGCGTCATGGGCTTCACCAACATGGCCGAGTTCGTCGGCGACGACATCGCCACCGAGTACTCCGCCCTGATGAGCAAAGTGGTCGCCAGCGGCAACCACCGGGTGAAGTTCCCGCTCAACGAGCCGGCCGTCGGCAAGAAGAGGAGCCAGATCGATGAGTTCCTGGAGTTCTACGACGGTCCCGGAGCCCAGCATCTGGCCCTGGCCACCAACGACATCCTGACCGCCGTGGACGTGCTGCGAGCCGAAGGCGTGGATTTCCTGGCCACACCCGACTCCTACTACACCGACCCCGCGCTGCGGGCCCGAATCGGCGAGGTCCGCGTTCCGATCGAAGAGCTGCGCCGCCGCGGCATCCTGGTCGACCGCGACGAGGACGGCTACCTCCTCCAGATCTTCACCCGCCCGATCGGCGACCGCCCGACGGTCTTCTTCGAGCTCATCGAGCGCCACGGCTCGCTCGGCTTCGGCAAGGGCAACTTCAAGGCCCTCTTCCAGGCCATCGAGCGCGAACAGGAGCGCCGCGGCAACCTGTAGTCGGCGTCTGCCGGGCGGGGGGCCGGCTCCGAAATAGACTCACCCCTGTGTCTGATATCCCGATCGGGTCGCCTCCCGTTCCACCCGGGCGCCACGCCGCGCCCAGCGGCTGGTATCCCGATCCGGTCGACGCCGCTCAGGAGCGCTATTGGGACGGCTGGCAGTGGTCTCGCAACACCCGGAAGAGCGAGCGACCTGGGGCTCCGCCCTTTCAACCCCAGCCCCCGTACGGCCAGCCCCCGTACGGGCAGCCTGCGTACGGCCAACCTCCGCAACAGAACCCGTACGACCAGCCCTCGCAGGGTCAGGGTCCCTACCAGCAGCCGCCTTACCCGCCGCAGCCCTACGGCCAGCCGCCGTACTCCGGCGGCTACCCAGCAGTCGGGGCCAAGCAGGCGCTGACCGCCGACGGCGTACCGCTATCGGGCTGGTGGTGGCGGGTGCTGGCCATGCTCATCGACGGCCTGATTGTCGGGATCATCGCCGCTTTGCTGAGCTCCCCGATCTATGTCCGGCTGTTCGCCCGGTTCGCCGAGTACTTCAACGAGATCGTCGCGGCCGCCGAGGCCGGACTGCCGCCGCCCCCACAGCCCTCGCCCACCGTCCTTGTCCCGCTAACGGATCAGCTGATCCTGACCGCTGTCGCCCTGGTCGTGGAGGCGGCCTACATCGTGCTCTTCCTGCGCTGGCGGTCCGCGACCCCCGGCAAGCTGATCTGTGGTCTGCGCGTGGTGCCGGTGGACCAAGGCCGCCACCCCGGTCCGCTGGCCTGGAGCACGATCGTCATCCGGATGGCGGTCTGGGTATTGCCCAACCTGTCGGTCTATCTGCTGATCTTCCGCCTGGTCGACGCCCTGTTCCCGCTCTGGCAACCCAAACGACAAGCCATCCACGACTTGGCGGCCAAGACACAGGTGGTCAAGATCCGCTAACCCGGGACGATCCGTCCGCGGACCTCGCCGAGCCGGAGCGATCCGGCCGGCGCTCGGGCCGTCCCGCGCATGATCACCTCGTCGCCGTCGAGGAGGAAGGTGCGTTCGCCGCCGGGCAGCGCCAATGGTCGGGTGCCGTTCCAGCTCAGTTCGAGCAGGGACCCGAGTTCGTCCGCTGACGGTCCCGAGATCGTGCCCGAGCCGAAGAGATCTCCGGTCCGCAACGAGGCGCCGTTGATCGTGAGGTGGGCCAGCATCTGGGCGGGCGAGTAGTGCATGCTCGCGTACGGGCAGGTGCTCAGCCGCTCGCCGTTCAGCAGGACCTCGACGTCGATGTCGTAGCCGCCGCTCGGATCGTCTAGGTAGTCCAGGAGTTCGGGTGTGTGGTCCCGCGGGGGAGTGGTGGCCTCGGCCAACGCCGCCAAGGGCAGTACCCAGGCGGAGATCGAGGTCGCGAAGCTCTTCCCGAGGAACGGCCCGAGTGGCACGTACTCCCAAGCCTGCAGATCGCGTGCCGACCAGTCGTTCAAGATCACCACGCCGAAGACGTGCGCCGCGAAGTCCTCCACCGGAACGGGCACTCCGAGTTCGGAGCCGACGCCGACGACGAAACCGAGCTCCGCCTCGAAGTCGAGCTTCTCGCTGGGCCCGTGGATCGGGGCCGGATCGGCCGGGGCCTTGCGCTGGCCGGACGGTCGGACGACGTCCGTCCCACTGACCACGACGGTTCCGGCCCGCCCGTGGTAGGCGATCGGCAGATGCCGCCAGTTCGGGGTGAGGGGCTCGCCGTCGGGCCGGAACATCCGGCCGACGTTGGTGGCGTGGTGTTCGCTCGCGTAGAAGTCGACGTAGTCGGCCACCTCAAACGGCAGCAGCAAGTCGAGCCCGGACATCGGCAGCAGGTGCGGTTCGACCACCGGGCGGCCGTTGTCCTCCCCTAGCAACGCGGAGAGCAGCTCGCGGTGCTCGGCCCAACCCTGCTGACCCTGCTCCAGGAACGCATTGAGCCGAGGTTGCGCGAAAACGCCCTCGTCCTGACCCAATGCCCGGGCCAGCGAAACGAGGTCGATCACCTGACTGCCCACCGCGACGCCGACTCGCGGCGGGCCGGCGCCATCGCGGAACACCCCGTACGGCAGCTCCTCGACCCCGAACGGATCGTGCGGGCCGACCGTGAACCAGCTCATGCCGTCGGCCGCGCGAGCAGTCCCAGCTCGACCAGGTCGTCCACCGGATCGGTGACCCCGCAGCAGCCGAAGCTGCGCAGCCGACGCCGAATGCGCTGCTCAGTGGGCTCGTCCCAGGAGGAGACGGCCGCCCGGATCCGTCCGTGGTCCTCGACCGCGAGCAGCTCGACGGCGTCGGCCGGTTCGGCGCCGTCGATCAGCGCATCCAGCGCCATCATCAGATTGAGGAACCCGTGTTGCGGGAGGGCCCGCCCCTGCTCGTTGCGGGCCACGTTCGGCCATGCGTGGTGCAGCCCGGCGGTGGCCTTGAAGCTCAAGTCGGCTTCGACCAGGACCGACAGCTGCTCGGCCAGTTGGGCGGGAGTCGGGTGCACCTCCGGTTCGACGCCACCGGTCCGGATCTTCCCGTACAGCCCCGCGGCCTCGACCACCTCGACGGCCTGAAGCCAACCCAGTACGTACGGTAGTTCCACGTACACCGTGATCGACGGATCCAGCTCACCGGCGGCCGCCGCTACTCGCTCGGCGTTTCCGACCAGATCGTCGAGATCTCGCAACGCTGACTCGACGGCCACCACCTCAACATCCGGAACGGACCGCCGGGACAGCGCGATGAGGCCGCCGGCCCCACCGGTGTTGACGACGCTGACCGCGACGGGCACTGCGTCCTTCGACGAGCTCAGGACACGATGAACGAGGCTCAGGGCGGTGTCCGGCACTACCAGCGGGCCGATGACGTCGGCAAACCAAGCCGAGCGGTAGGCCCGATGGTCGGCCACCGCGCGTTCGGCTGCGACGTTGCCGGGCGGAAACATGGCCGCGTCGTCCACCAGGCCCGCGAACAAGCTCACCTCTGGCACCCTAGTGTCGTGCTAGGCAGGTAACGCAACGTCTTTCGCGACCTGGGCACGCACCTCGCGGCGTTCTCCTCGGTCGAGATACAACCCGGTATCCCTCCCTCGTCGGCCTGGCGATGCACGCACCCAGGCGACGCCTTCCGCCACGCTACCTGCCTAGCACGACACTAGTGGCGTGGTGGGCTACTCCGATCAGGACGTGCAGCGGGCACTGGCCATGGTGCGCTCCGCGGCCCTGCAGCTGCCGGAGACGAGTGAGCGTCCCAGTCACGGCGGACCGGCGTTCTTCATTCGCGACAAGAAGTGCTTCGTGATGTTCCTCGACGACCATCACGACGACGGTCGGCTGGCCATCTGGTGTGCAGCTCCGGACGGTGTGCAGGCGGAGATGATCGAAACCGAGCCCGACCGCTTCTTCCGACCGCCCTACGTGGGGCACCGCGGCTGGCTGGGCGTACACCTGATCGAAATCAGGCAAGAAGAGCTCGACGCGATCGTTCTCGACGCCTTCCGCACCGTGGCGCCACCGACGGTGCTCCGCCTCCTGTAATCGGCCTACTGTGACTTCATGGCGTCCTACCGCAGCGTTGGTGAGATCCCACCGAAACGACACACCGCCTTCCGGCAACCGGACGGCTCGCTGTACGCCGAGGAGCTGATGGGGGAGGAGGGGTTCAGCTCGGATTCCTCACTCCTCTATCACCGGGGTATTCCCTCGGCCCTCAGCGGCACTCGCGAGTGGACATTGCCCGACTTGTCGACGACCCCGAACCATCCCCTCCGACCCGTGCACCTCCGACTGCCGGACCTATTCTCCGGAGACTCGAGCGAGATCGACCACGTCAGCGGCCGCCGGTTGGTGCTGGGCAACGCTGACGTCCGGATCTCCTACGCCGTGGGAGCCAAAGCGTCGCCGCTTTACCGCAACGCGATCGGTGACGAATGCGTCTACATCGAGGCCGGCCGCGGCTTCGTGGACACGGTCTTCGGCACGGTGCCGTTCCGCGACCGCGACTACGTGATCATCCCGCGTTCCACCGTGCACCGCTGGCGCCCGTACGGTGAGGTGAAGGCGTACTGCATCGAAGCCAACTCACACATTGCCCCGCCGAAGCGCTATCTGTCGAAGTACGGCCAGTTCCTGGAGCACAGCCCCTACTGCGAGCGGGATCTACATCCACCGACCGAGCCGCTGATCGAAGAAGGCCGTAACCTCCAGGGCGGCGTCGAGATCTACACCAAGCACCGCGGCCGGGGCCCGGGTGGGATCGTCGGCTCCATCGTGACAGCGAGCACCCATCCGTTCGACGTTGTCGGTTGGGACGGCTGCCTGTACCCGTACACCTTCAACGTCGACGACTTCGAGCCGATCACCGGCCGGGTGCACCAACCGCCGCCGGTGCACCAGGTCTTCGAGGGCGGCCACTTCGTGATCTGCAACTTCGTGCCGCGCAAGGTTGACTATCACCCGCTGGCCATCCCGGTGCCCTACTACCACTCCAACGTCGACTCCGACGAGGTGATGTTCTACTGCGGCGGCGATTACGAGGCCCGCAAAGGGTCCGGCATCGGGCTGGGGTCGATCACCCTGCACCCCGGCGGGCACAGCCACGGCCCCCAGCCGGGTGCAGCCGAGGCCGCGATCGGCAAGGACTACTTCGATGAGCTGGCCGTCATGGTCGACACCTTCCGGCCGCTGGAGTTCGGCGAGGGCGGGGTGGAGAGCGACGATCGCGCGTATGCCCTCAGCTGGCACCGGGCCCTCCAGGCCGACCGGTAGGAATTCCACCGCGGATAGTTGAGGCGAGGTGGATTTGCTACCGCTCGTGGCGAACGGGGCCTCCGAGATGACTCTTCGACCTAGGACAGGGTCCTGAGGCAGGCTCAGGGCCCTTCGACAGGCTCCGGGCCCGAAGTCGGGTACGTGACGCCGGTGAGCCGCTCGGAGATCAGCCAGAGCTCCTTGGCCAACTCGACATCGCTGGCGTCGGCCGAACGGCCGACGAGCGTCGGGTAACCCGTTTGCTCGCCCCGCCCGTTGGGCCCGACGTAGCTGCCCCCGGGGATGTCTTCCGTCGCCGCGTACAACTGGGGCAGCGCACCCATCGCCTGGGATTGCCCGAAGGCATTGATGAAGAAGCGTCCCACGCGCTTCATCCAGGCAAACCTGGGGCGGAACAGATTGGTGCCGGCCAGGCCCGGGTGGGCGGCCAGGGCGCGCACCGTTGAGTGATCATGGTTCAGTCGCCGTTGCAGTTCGAGGGTGAACAGCAGGTTGGCCAGCTTCGTCTGGCCGTAGGCGGGCCACTTCGAGTAGCGCCGGCGCTGCCAGTTCAGATCGTCGAGCTTGAGGGCGCGCATCCGATGACCGCTGGACGAGACGGTGACCACGCGGTCCCTGATCTGGGGCAACAACAAGTTGGTCAGGGCGAACGGCCCCAGATGATTCGTGCCGAACTGCAACTCGAAGCCGTCGACCGTGAGCTCCCGGTCCGGTACGGCCATCACCCCCGCGTTGTTGATCAACACGTCGACCGGATCCGTCCAGCCGGCCGCGAACTCACGGACCGAAGAGAGATCACTGAGGTCCAACCGACGGACCTCGGTCGTTCCCTCGTAGGAGGCGGCGGCCTCTCGGCCTCGCTCGGGGTCGCGAACTGCCATGATCACCCGCGCTCCGACCGCCGCCAGCGCCTTGGCCGTCTCCAGCCCCAGTCCGCTGTTCGCTCCGGTGACGATCACCGTCCGGCCACCCTGAGCAGGGATGTCGGCCGCGGTCCAGTTGCTCATGCTTCGAAGGTACCCATCGTTACGCGGCCTCTTGGAGCTCGTCGACCACCGCGGCGGCCCGGTCGGGGACGACCGCTGCCGTCAGATCGATGAGCTACTTATGCCGTGCCCCTGCCGTAGGGCTTCTCGGCCCGACCGGACTCTCCGATGTACCAGGTTTCCAAGACCGGTCCGCCGGATGACATCTTGGTGGCCTCGATGGGGAGTTCGGCGCGGGCCCGGGCGTGCCGCTCGCGTGCCACGGTGAGATCCTCCTCGTCGACGATCTTCCCGCCCTCGACCAGGGGGACAAGCAGGTCCCGGTCTTTGTGGTCACCTTCTCGGGCACGCCCGATTCCGATCAACTCCGCCTCCGCGACGCCGGCGTCCGACAGCCGGCGTAACGCGAACTTACGCCCCCCGACGCTGATCTTGTCGACGCTCTTCTTCGCCACCGAGACGAGGGCCGCGTCCCGCTCGTTCGTGTCCGCCCGCGCCACCAGTTTGTACACGAACCCGGACGTCGGGTGGCCACTGCCCGTGACCAAGGCGGTGCCGACCCCGTAACTGTCGACCGGAGCGGCGGAGAGCGCCGCGATTGCGAACTCGTCCAGGTCGCTGGTGACGACGATCTTCGTCTGCCTGGCCCCGAGAGAATCCAGCAACTCGCGCACTTGCGTCGCCAACAAACCGAGGTCCCCGGAATCGAGCCGGACGGCACCCAGCCGGCCCTGCGTCAGTTCCACCCCCGTACGGATGGCGGCCATCACGTCGTAGGTGTCCACCAGAAGGGTGGTGTTCTCACCGAGCGCGGCGATCTGGGCGGCGAACGCCTCGGCCTCATGGGCGTGCAGCAGCGTGAACGAGTGGGCCGAGGTTCCGCGGGTCGGTACGCCGTAGCGCCGGCCCGCCTCCAGATTCGAGGTGCCGTCGAAGCCCGCGATATAGGCAACCCGGGCCGCCGCCACCGCGGCCAACTCTTGAGTGCGCCGCGAGCCCATCTCGAGGCACGGCCGCCCGCCCGCCGCGGTGATCATGCGCGAGGCCGCCGCCGCGATGGCCGAATCGTGGTTATAAATGCTGAGCAGCACGGTCTCCAGCACGACTCCCTCCGCGAAGGTGCTGTCCACGATGAGCAACGGTGAGCCGGGAAAGTAGATTTCACCCTCCGCGTAGCCCCAGATGTCACCGGAGAACCGGTAGTCGGCCAGCCAGTCGGCGGTGCGTCCGTCGACGACGTCGGTGTCGGTCAAGAAGCGAAGCGCCTCGTCGTCGAACCGGAAGGCCCGCAGCGCCCGCAGGGCACGGCCGACCCCACCGACCACTCCGTAGCGACGGCCGCGCGGCAGCCGTCGGGTGAACAGTTCGAAGACGCTCCGCCGCTCGGCGGTGCCAGCCGCCAGCGCGGCCCGGAGCATCGTCAACTCGTAGTGATCGGTGAGCAGCGCGGTCGTCGGGACCTCACTGGGTCCCCAGACGGGCCCAGAGGTCGGCACAGCCACATCCCACAGGCTGCCAGAATGAGGTCATGTCCGCGACTGAGGGCGGGACGGTCGATCCTGCGGGTGGGACCGCGGTCGTCGAGCGCCCACTGGAGGAGGTCACCGAGCAGCCGACGGCCCAAACGCCGTGGGTCACCATCGTCTGGGACGATCCGGTCAACCTGATGTCGTACGTGACACATGTCTTTGTCACCTACTTCCACTATCCGAAGTCCAAGGCGCAGCGGCTGATGCTCGAGGTCCACAACGACGGCAAGGCGATCGTCTCCAGTGGCACCCGGGAGGAGATGGAGCGCGACGTGACGGCGATGCACGAGTTCGGCTTGTGGGCCACCCTGGACAAGGCCGACAAGTGAGCGGAGCAGCCGCGAGATGAAGAAGTTCCGCCGCAAGGCGGGGACCCTCGCCACCCACCTCAGCGAGTACGAGGTCGAGCTCTTGACGTCACTGGTCGGCCAGCTGGTCGAGATGGTTTCCGACGGAGAGCCCGAGGAGTACACCGAGGCGGACACGCTCAGCGACCCGTTCGAGGAGTGGTCGCGCGACCTCGCCAGCGATCCTGACCAACCGGAGACGGCGGAGGATCCGGTCCTGCGGAGGCTCTTCCCGGACGCGTACCCGCATGACGCCGCCGCGTCGGCCGACTTCCGGCGCTTCACCGAGCGGGATCTCAAGGTCAAGAAGATCAGCGAGGCCACCCTGGTGCTCGATCGGCTGGAGGCGACCGAGCACGGCCGGCACGAGATCCGCATCCCGGTGAGCGAGGTCGACGTCTGGCTGCGGACCCTGACCAGCGTGCGACTCGCGGTCGCCACCCGGCTGGGCGTCACCGACGCCGAATCCGCCGACGAGCTGGCAACGCTGCCCGAGGAGGATCCGCGGGCGTTCATGGTGAGCGTCTACGACTGGCTCGGCTTCGCCCAGGAGACGTTGATCTCCGCGATCTGATCTGTCAGCGCCTCGCCCTCCCGCCTCCGGATCTCGGCGACCGTTTCCCCGGCCGTTTGCCGGGTCGTGTCGAGCCACAGCCCGAATTCTGGCGTCGTCGCGAGATGAGCGTCGTTGACCGACGGCGTGAAGTCGCCCCGGTAGGCGACCTTGCCGGTTGCCGCACGGCGGGCGTCCTCGCGCGCCATCAGGGCCTCAACGCTCGGCCGCAGCACGACCAGGTGCACCGTCTGAGGGCGCACCGCCGAGATCCACGCCGCCACATCCTCCCCGTAGATGTTGTCCTGAACGACGCAGGTGAAGCCGGCTTCGGCGTACGTGGCGGCCGCCTGGGCCGACAAGCGGTACCGGAGGTCGAGCAGCCGACGCGCGTCCTCCGGTCGGTCATGATCATCGAAGTGCACCCAGCCGCTGACCACCCACCGGTAGAACTGGCCACCGCGCACGTGGACCCCGTGCTCGAAACTTCTCGCCAGCAGGTCGGCGATCGTCGTTTTGCCCGACGCCTGGGCGCCGGTGATCAACCAGATCGCAGCCATGTCGGAGAGCATGCCGCATGCGGGACTGGTCGTTCCGCGGCCCATCGGCCGCGATGAGCCTCGCTCGAGGATCCTTGCACGAGCCCGGACAATGAGTGCTCGACGATCGGAAGGCATTATGGCCCAGCAACAAAAGGCGCAGAAGCAGGCGGACCCCTATGTCCAGCGGGGCAAGGCTTTGGCTTCGGCGGTCCAGCGGCTGCGCGGCTGGGTCGGGTCGGACCCCGCCCGGACTCCCGAGCTTGCCGATGCGCTGGTCGACCTGACGACCCACCGCCTGCTGGGCCATGCGCACATCACCGCCGTAGGCGACGCTCAGGAGGCCGTGAAGTACGCAGCTCAGCTGCTGACGGCGAACGGACCGATCGGGCCGTACACGTCGACCACCGACGCCGCCCGGTACATCACCGCGGTCGTCCAGCTGGCGATCATCCAGGTCGGCGTGGGTCTCCCCGACTCCGCCGGTCGGACGATGGCCTCGGTCGACGACATGGCCAAGCAGCTCGGCGAGGCCGGCGTGGAGTTGCAGCTCTCCTCGCCGGCCGCAGTGTGGGCGCTGTCGGGCTCAGCGCGGGTTGCACTGGCCGCGGGTGACGTGCCGGCCGCGAACGCGTACGCGGATGCCGCCTTGGCCCGGTCGATCGAGTCGGGTCTGCTCGACGATCCCGGCTCGATCTACCTGGCGGTGGACGTGGAACGCCTGGTCTCGGACGCGCGATGGGCCGCCGGGCGGGCCGAGCCCGCGCTGGGGTACCTGCTCTCGGCGAAGAACAGGTTCGACGCGTTCGCCGTCGACCGTCTGCGGGAGCCCGGTCGAGTCGGCCCGCCGGTGCTGGAGCGGTTGGCCGAGCCGCTGTTCGGTCTTTACAGCGACGCCGCTGATCGGTTGATCGCTAGCGGTGAATCCGCCCTCGGTCTGACCGTCCGGCGGGCCCTGATCGACCTATTGCAGGGCCTCGTTGGTCGGCTGGGCGAGGCAACACAATTGGACCTGGAGGCGGCGCAAGCCGAGCTGGCCGCAGACCTGGTGGCCGAGCGCACTCGGCGGCCGCCACTGAGTCCCGGGGCAACCTCGTGGGAACCCCTGCCGCCGTCGGCGTCCTACGCCACGACCTCTCCGAGTGTCGACCTGTTGGCTCTTGATCTCGAACGCCGGCGCGCCGCCGCCGCCTGGTTGGACCGCGAACGGCCCGGCGCCCAACGGCTCGAGGACGAGCGCCGGGACCTTGCACTGGCGGAGGTGGAGCGTCGCGACGCGGAGCAGCGGGCGGAGGAGCGTGCCGCAGCGGATCGGCTGGCGGCCGAGCGGGCGGCTGCGGACGAGGCGGCGCTGCGCGAAACTCAGCGACTGGCGGCGGCGGAGGAGGCCGAGCGGCTGGAGCGGAAGCGTCGCCGCGAGGAGCGCCTGGAAGCCCACCGGCTCGAAGTGGAGCAGCGCAGAGCCGCACAACGGGAAGCCGAGCGCCTGGAGATCGAGCGCCGAGAGGCCGAGCGTCGGCAGGCCGACCCCGCCGAGATGGAGCGGCTCGAACTGGAGCGCCTGCAGGCCGACCTGGCTGAGCTCGATCGCGCGGAGGCGGAGCGCCGAGAGGCCGAGCGCCTGGAGGCGGAGCAGGCCGAGGCGGAGCAGCGCGGCGGAGCGTCAGGAGGCGGAGCGCCTAGCGGCGGAGCGTCAGGAGGCGGAGCGCCTAGAGGCGGAGCGTCAGGAGGCGGAGCGCCTAGCGGCGGAGCGTCAGGAGGCGGAGCGCCTAGAGGCGGAGCGCGAAGCGGAGCGTCAGGAGGCGGAGCGCCTAAACGCGGAGCGTCAGGAAGCGGAGCGGCTAGAGGCGGAGCGTCAGGAAGCAGAGCGCCTAAACGCGGAGCGTCAGGAGGCGGAGCGCCTAGAGGCGGAGCGGCAGGAGGAGCGCCTAGCGGCGGAGCGCCAGGAAGCGGAGCGCCTGGAAGCCGAACGCCAGGAGTCCGAGCGGCAGCACGCGGAGAGCCAAGAAATCGAGCACGAGGAACTCCGGGAAGCCTTGCGGATATGGGATGACCTGAGGTCGCGGGGCGACCGGCGCGCCGCTCGGGCGGCCAACGAGCGGGTCGTCGAGCTTCTGCGCCCCCGAGCCGAGGCCGACCTCACGCAGTTCGGGCCGCAACTGGTGACGGCTCTCGAGGAGCTCTCCCGCGCGCGTCTGCGTGGTGGGGACATCTTCGGCTCCCGTGCCCCGGCCCGGGAGGCCAAGGCGCTGGCCAAGTCACTGGCTCCATGAGCTCGGCCGCAAAGATCGGGTAAGGATTGGCGCGGTCCAACCTGCACATGCTTTCACGATCTTCTCGGAGCCGGATTCTCAGTCTGCGAGAGCGGTAGAGGTTAGAGAGATGCCCACCTACCCTGGCCGACGTGTTGACCATCGCCCGCGCCCACGTCGAGGAGATGATCGCTCATGCTCGCCAGGACTACCCCGATGAGGCGTGCGGGGTCGTCGTCGGTCCCGAGGGGTCGGACCAACCGCAACGCCTGATCCGGATGATCAACGCCGACCGCTCGCCGACCTTTTTCCGCTTCGACGCGGCTGAGCAGTTCGCCCTCCACAAGGAGATGGATGGCAACGACGAGGAGATCGTCGTCGTTTACCACTCCCACACCGCGACCGAGGCGTACCCCTCTCGTACCGACATCTCCCTCGCTGCCGAACCGCAGGCTCACTACCTACTCGTCTCGCTGGCCGAATCGGGGTCCGACGAAGGTCCGACCGAAGTTCGTTCGTTCCGGATCGACGACGGAGTGGTCACCGAGGAAGAGATCCAGTTCACGGAATAGCCGACCCGGATCGACTCGTTTCATCGCGTGACTGGCATTTGACGAGGAGAGATACATCGATGGCCGTAGAAGTGAGGATCCCGACGATCCTGCGCAGCTACACCGGCGGAGCGAAGACCGTCGAGGGCGCTGGCGCCACCCTGCTTCAGGTGATCGATGACGTCGAGGGCCGTCATCCCGGACTGAAGGATCGTCTCGTTGACGCCGATGCTCTCCGCCGCTTCGTCAACGTCTATGTGAACGACGAGGATGTGCGCTTTTCCGGGGGGCTGGACGCCCCGACCGCGGACGGTGACGTCGTGGTAGTGCTACCGGCCGTTGCCGGCGGCTGAGCGGTGACGCGCTACGCGTCCATGGCCGACTCGGTCGGTCACACACCGCTGATAGGTCTGCCGCAGCTGTCACCCAGCCAGTCCGTACGCCTCTGGGCCAAGCTGGAGGATCGCAACCCGACGGGCTCGATCAAAGATCGGGCCGCCCTGAACATGATCAAGGTCGCGGAGGCCGACGGTACGCTGCGGCCGGGCGCCACGATCTTGGAGCCCACGAGTGGCAACACCGGGATCTCGCTGGCCATGGCGGCCAAGTTGGCGGGGTACCGGCTGATCTGCGTGATGCCGGAGAACACCTCCGTCGAACGCAAAGAGATCCTCGCCATGTGGGGCGCCGAGATCGTTTCCTCGCCGGCGGCCGGCGGCTCGAACGCCGCGGTGGCCATGGCCAAGGAACTGGCCGCCGAGCATCCCGACTGGGTGATGCTCTACCAGTACGGGAATCCCGCCAACGCCGAAGCGCACTACCTCGGAACCGGTCCCGAGATCCTGGCCGATCTGCCGGAGGTCACCCACATCGTCGCCGGCCTCGGCACCACCGGCACGCTGATGGGTATCGGGCGGTTTTTCCGCGAGAACAAGCCCGAGGTGAAGATCGTCGCCGCCGAGCCGCGCTACGGCGAACTGGTCTACGGTCTCCGCAATATCGACGAGGGCTTCGTGCCGGAGCTCTACGACGCGTCGTTGGTCACCGCGCGGTTCTCAGTAGGCTCCCGCGATGCCGTCCGGCGGGTGCGCGAACTCCTCGACCGCGAGGGTATCTGGGCGGGGCTGTCCACCGGCGCCATCCTGCACGCCGCCCTGGCCCAGGCCAGTCGGGCACAGCGCGCGGGCGAGTCAGCCGACATCGCGATGATCATCTGCGACGGTGGCTGGAAGTACCTCTCCACCGGCGCCTATACCGCCGACCTCGACGTCAGCGAAGACTTCCTGGACACCCAGGTCTGGGCGTAGCCCGTCTCACCAGTCCCAAGATTCCCATGATATATATGGGAATCCGCTACTCCGCATGGCGTGCTTGCCGGGTGAAGTACCAGTTTCCCGTGTCAAGCGAAGGCAGGTCCGACAGTGCTGTCCCGCTAGGCTGGCTGACCATGAGCCCTGGAGCCGCCGCGCCGATCGGCATCTTCGACTCCGGGTTCGGCGGGCTGACGGTGGCGCGGGCGGTGATGGAGCAGCTGCCGTACGAAGACATCGTCTATCTCGGCGATACGGCGCGGGCTCCGTACGGCGAGCAGCCGATCGCCAGCGTGCGCGAGTTCGCGCTGGAGTGCCTGGACCGGCTCGTGGCCGAGGGCGTCAAGATGCTGGTGATCGCCTGTAACTCCGGAAGTGCGGCGGTGCTGCGCGACGCGCGGGAGCGTTACGCGATACCGGTGGTCGAGGTGATCTTGCCCGCGGCCCGCCGAGCCGTGGCCGCGACCCGCAACGGTCGCGTCGGGGTGATCTGCACCGAAGCGACCGCCACCTCGCAGGCCTACGACGACGCGTTCGCCGCCGCGCCGCAGATCGAGTTGATCACCGCGGCCTGTCCCCGCTTCGTGCCGTTCGTTGAGGCCGGCGTCACCGGCGGACCCGAGTTGCTGGCCTGCGCCGAGCAGTACCTGGCGCCCCTCCGCGACGCCGAGATCGACACCCTCATCCTCGGCTGCACGCACTATCCGCTGCTCACCGGCGTCATCTCCTACGTGCTCTCTGATCAGGTGACTTTGGTCTCCAGTGCCGATGCGTGTGCGCAGGAGGCGTACGCCGTCATGACCCGCCACCGGCTGACCCATGATCAACCGCGGCAGGCGAGCCATCGCTATCTGACCACCGGAAGTCCCGCCGCCTTCGAGGGCATCGCCGCTCGGCTGGTCAACGGCCTGGTCGTCGGCGCCGAGCAGTTCGCCTAGACATGTTGCTGACCGTCGTCGGCTGCAGCGGGTCGGTCTCGGGCCCCCGATCGCCGGCCTCCTGCTACCTCGTCCAGGCCCCGGACCAGCAGGTCACCTTCTCGCTGGTGCTCGACCTCGGACCGGGGGCGCTGGGCGCCCTGCTCAACTACCTCGACCCAGCCGAGCATCGACGCGGTCGGGCTCAGCCACCTGCACCCCGACCACTGCCTCGACCTTTGCGGGCTCTACGTCGCCGCCGCCTACTCCCCGAGCGCCCCCTTCGCGCGGATCCGGGTCTATGGTCCGCCGGGGACTGCCCCCCGAATTGCCCGGGCCTACGCGGCCCCACCACCGGTGGCCGATGGCGTGGCCGCCGAGAGCGCGCGACTGGAAGAGCGGTTCGACTTCCTCGACTGGGCCCCCGAGCAGGTCATCGGGCCGTTCACCGTGCAGACCACCGAGGTGCGGCACCCCACTCCGGCCTACGCGGTTCGGGTGACCGAGACCGCCACTGGTGCCACGCTCGTCTACTCCGGGGACACCGGGCCGAGCGAGGCGCTGGTGGATCTGGCCGACCGGGCGGATCTGCTGCTGATCGAGGCGTCCTTTCGCGACCAACCCGACAACCCGCCGGACCTGCACCTGTCCGGTCGCCAGGCGGCCGAGATCGCCACGCGAGCCCAGGTGCGGACCGTTGTCCTCACTCACATTCCGCCGTGGCACGACCCCGAGGACGTCTTCGCCGAGGCGCGGCCGCACTTCTCCGGTCCGCTCGTTACGGCCGCGTCCGGCGCGCAGTGGAGCATCGAGGCCGGCGACACCCGGCCTCTGATCTGACCGCTAATCTGACTCGGTGACTCCCCAGCTCATGACGAGAACCGACCAACGCCGGCCCGAGGATCTGCGTGAGGTCCGCTTCACCCGTGGCTGGCTGGAGCAGGCCGAGGGATCCGTCCTGGTCGAGTTCGGTGCCACCCGAGTACTAGTGGCGGCCAGCGTCACCGAGGGTGTTCCCCGCTGGCGCAAGGGCTCGGGTCTCGGCTGGGTGACCAGCGAGTACGCGATGCTGCCGCGGGCCACCAACACCAGGTCGGACCGCGAATCCGTCCGGGGCAAGATCGGTGGGCGCACCCACGAGATCAGCCGGCTCATCGGCCGCAGTTTGCGCGCGGTCCTGGACTACAAGGCGCTGGGGGAAAACACCATCGTCGTGGACTGCGACGTTCTGCAGGCCGATGGTGGCACCCGAACCGCGTCCATCACCGGCGCCTACGTCGCCCTCCACGACGCCGTCTCCTGGCTGCGGGATCGCGACCTGCTGAGCGGTGAGCCGCTCCGGGACTCGGTGGCGGCGGTATCGGTCGGAGTGGTCGGCGAAACACCGATGCTCGATCTTTGCTATACCGAGGACTCCGGCGCCGAGGTCGACATGAACGTGGTGATGGGTGGTCGGGGCGACTTCATCGAGATCCAGGGCACCGCCGAACTGGTCCCCTTCGACCGGCAGGTGCTGGACGAGCTTCTTGATCTGGCGGCAACGGGCTGCGGAAGGCTCACCGAGCTACAGCACCAAGCTCTGTCTCAGTGAAGATCATGTTGGCCACCCACAACGCCAAGAAGCTGGCCGAGTTGCGCCGGATCACGGCCGCGGCGCTGCCGGAGTTGGAGGTGCTCGGCCTCGACGAGGTACCCGCGTACCCCGGACCCGCCGAGACCGAGCCGACCTTCGAGGGCAACGCCTTGATCAAGGCCCGAGCCTGCGTGGCGGCGACCGCTCGTCCTTCGCTGGCCGACGATTCCGGCCTGGCCGTCGACGTACTCAACGGGATGCCGGGGGTTCGCTCGGCCCGGTGGGCCGGCCCCGGCGCAACCGATGGGGACAACAACGAGCTCCTGCTCCGGCAACTGGCCGACGTTCCGCCCGAACGCCGTACGGCGACCTTCGTCTGCGCCATGGCGTTGGTTTGGGCGGACGGAACCGAAACCACTCGGCGTGGCGAGGTGTCCGGACGGCTGGCGCTGAGCCCGAGAGGACACAATGGGTTCGGCTATGACCCGCTGTTCGTTCCCGATGGGTACGCCGTGACCACGGCCGAGCTCGATCCCGCCGCCAAGGACGCGATCAGCCACCGCGGACGGGCGGTCCGGGCCATGGCGGAAGTCCTGGCCGACAAGTTGGCGAGTGCGAGGAAGTCGTGAGGACGTATCTGGATCTGCTGCAGCGGGTGTTGGACGAGGGCAGCGAAAAGCAAGACCGGACCGGGACCGGAACGCTGAGCGTCTTCGGACACCAAATGCGCTTCGACCTTGCCGAGGGCTTTCCGCTGCTGACGACCAAGCGGGTCCATGTGCGCTCCGTCGTGGCTGAGCTGCTCTGGTTCCTCCGCGGCTCGACCAACGTCAAGTGGCTGCACGAACAGGGCGTCACGATCTGGGACGAATGGGCGGATACGTCTGGCGAGCTGGGCCCGATCTACGGCTACCAGTGGCGCTCCTGGCCGACACCCGACGGCCGCCACGTCGACCAGATCGCGGCGGTGATCAACTCGATCCGGACGAATCCGGACTCGCGCCGTCATCTGGTCAGCGCCTGGAACGTCGGTGAGCTCGACCAGATGGCGCTGCCGCCGTGTCACACCCTGTTCCAGTTCTACGTGGCCGACCGGAAGCTGTCCTGTCAGCTGTACCAGCGCTCCGCCGACGTCTTTCTCGGGGTGCCGTTCAACATCGCCTCGTACGCGCTGCTGACGCATCTTGTGGCCCAGGTCTGCGATCTCGGGGTCGGCGACTTCGTGCACACGCTGGGAGACGCCCACCTGTACCTCAACCACGTCGAGCAAGCTCACGAGCAATTACGTCGTGAGCCGCGGTCCCTGCCGCGGCTGAGCCTCAACCCCGCACGTCGGCGACATCGGCTCCTTCGGACCGTCCGACATCTCGGTCGAGGCGTACGACCCTCATCCCTCGATCAAAGCGCCGATCGCCGTTTAGTGCCGGAGATTGTGGCCCCCGAGATTGTTGCGATCGCGGCCGTCGCACGCAACGGGGTGATCGGCGCCGACGACGACATCCCGTGGCGGATTCCTGAGGACTGGCAACGGTTCAAGCAGCTGACCATGGGTCAGGTCCTGATCATGGGTCGCAAAACCTTCGACTCCATCGGGCGGCCGCTGCCGGGCCGGAGCACGATTGTGATCACGCGCGATCCGGACTGGACCCACGACGGCGTCGAGGTCGCACGTGGCGTCGCGGACGCGCTGCGGCTGGCCGGTGAGCTGCGGCCCGAAACGATCTTCGTGGCCGGCGGAGGCGAAATCTACCGGAGCGCCTGGGAGGTCCTGTCTCGGCTGGAGATCACTGAGGTGCACGCCGAGCCCGACGGTCAGGTGACCTTCCCCGCCATCGCGTCGGAGGACTGGGAGGAAACCGCTCGTGACGGGCGCGAGGGTTACGACTTCGTCACATACCGGCGAAGATCAGACAAAGACCCCTGAGCTTTGCGGCGCGCTTCATTCACTCCGCTGCCGCTCACGATTAGAGTGCGAGCCGAAAGAGCCCGTGGAGGGCGGACGGCAAAGCAGAGGGAGCACCATGGAGCAACCACCACTCGCCGCCAAGTTGGGCGCCGAGTTCCTGGGCACGTTCTGGTTGGTCTTCGGCGGCTGCGGCAGCGCGGTGCTGGCGGCGGAGTTCCTCAGTCCGGCACCGGATCCGGTGCAGCTGGGTATCGGGTTCGTCGGGGTGTCGCTGGCGTTCGGCCTGACGGTGCTGACCGGTGCCTTCGCGTTCGGGCACGTCTCGGGCGGCCACTTCAACCCGGCGGTGTCGCTGGGGTTGGCGATCGCGAAGCGGTTCGACTGGAAGGACCTGCCGGCCTACGTGATCACCCAGGTGGTGGCGGGCACCGCCGCCGGGGCGATCCTGCTGCTGGTCGCGTCGGGGAAGAGTGGCTTCAACGCGGTGGAGAGCGGGTTCGCCAGCAACGGCTACGGCGACCGGTCCCCGGGCGGCTACGGGCTGCTGGCCTGCCTGGTGATCGAGGTGCTGCTGACGGCGATCTTCCTCTACATCATCTTGGGCGCCACCGATGATCGGGCGCCGAAGGGCTTCGCCCCGATCGCCATCGGTCTGGGCCTGACCCTGATCCACCTGGTCAGCATCCCGGTGACCAACACCTCGGTGAACCCGGCTCGCTCGCTGGGGGTGGCGTGGTTCGCCGGTGTCGGCTGCGCTGGCCCAGGTCTGGTTGTTCATCGTCGCTCCGCTGATCGGCGCAGCCATCGCCGGCGCCACCTACGCCGCCATCACCGCCGCCGGCCGCTCGGCCGAAGGCGAAGGCGCAGTCGACGAGGGCATCGCGCAGAACCCCTGATCGAGAGCACCGCGTGGTGGATCGACCCTTCGACAGGCCTCGAGGGCGCCAGAGTGAGGCGTGCAGACCTCGAAGGGCAGTACCGGAGAAGGGACTCGAACCCTCACGCACAAGGCACAGGAACCTAAATCCTGCGTGTCTACCAGTTCCACCACTCCGGCCCGGCCCAACATCCTACTCAGCGACGCCCGAGTGAACGACGCCTGCGCGTCCGCACCCGTTCGGGGCACCGTGCCGGGTCGGAACGCGTCAACCACTCAGACAGAGAGGTCGCGGCGCAGCTTGTCGACGTGGCCGGCGGCCTTCACGTTGTACTGGGCGATGGCGACCGAGCCGGAGCCGCTGTCGTCCACGTCAACGACGAAGGTCGACCGGATCACGCCCTCGACCTTCTTGCCGTAAAGGAGCTTCTCCCCGTACGCCCCGTAGGCCGACAGCGTCTTCTTGTCCGCATCGGACAGCAGCGGGAAGGTCACCGACTCCTGCTTCTCGAACTGGGCCAGCTTCTCCGGGGAGTCCGGCGAGATGCCCAGGACCTTGATCCCGGCGTCGCTGAACTCCCCGCTGGCCGCGGTGAAGTCGACCGCCTGGGTGGTGCAGCCTGCCGTCATGGCCGCCGGGTAGAAGTACACGATGACTCGCTGACCGGGATAGTCGCTCAGGGAATGGTCATCGCCGTGCCCGTCGGGGAGGGTGAAGGGCGGTGCGGGATCTCCGGTCGTCAGGCGGGTGCTCACTCGACCCACTCTAGCGAGGGGTGGGTGCTGGAATACGCTAGCGCCCGACACTCCTCGCCTTCCGACGATTGGAGAGACGTGGCCGCGAACGACCCGGCACCCAGGGATCAATCGAGGGATCAATCAGGGCAGACGACTTCGCCGACCCGAAACACCTCACAGATCGAGGCCGACGTGACGGCCACCCGCCATCGGCTGGCGGCCTCGATGGAGACACTTGATCGACCAGGTGCACCCGAACCGGATCAAGCAGCGGTCGATCGAGCGCGCCAAGCGCGTGGGTCGACACCGAGATCGAGACAGCCAAGTCGCTGGTGTTCAACGCTCGCGGCGATCTGCGGACCGATCGGGTCATCGTCATCGGCGCCGCCGTGGTCGGCGGGATCGCCTTCTTGCTGATCGTCCGCTCGCTCGCCAGCCGCAGGAGGGGCGGCTGAGCGGTGCCGGAATCGCTGCCGATTCGAATGCTGCACGACCGGGTCCTGGTCTCGACGGAAGGAGAGACCGGTCGAGCGTCGCAGCGGCGGCGGCATCGTCATCCCGGCCACCGTGGCCATGGGCCGACGACTCGCCTGGGCCCGGGTGGTCGCCGTCGGACCGGGCGTGCGAACCGTACAGATGGCGGATCGCGTCCTGTTCGACCCGGACGACCGGGCGGAGGTGGAGGTGCGCGGCAAGGACTACGTGCTGCTCAGAGAGCGGGACCTGCACGCGGTGGCGGCGGAACGGCTCGAAGACGGAAAAACCGGATTGTACCTGTAGTTGCTCTTCTACTGAACCAGTTCAGTGTGTTAGCCATCTATAACGAATCTTAACGTTCTGTGAGAACTGTTGCTGTTTTGTGGCGGCAGACATCTAGTGTGACGAGGTGGCACCCACTCCAACGGTGCCTCTACAACGAAGTGAGGCTTGTATGACATTTGTTCGATCAGCGCGCCGCGCGGCAATCGCCGGCGCGTCACTCACCGCCCTTCTCGTGGCGGCTGCCTGTGGTGGCGGTGGCGGTGGGGCAGCCCCTGCCGGCTCAGCACCCGCCGCCGACTTCAGCAAGACGGGGCCGATCGAGGTACTGGCAGGGCAAGGACGTCAGCGGCGAGGCCACGAAGCAGATCGCCAGAGTTCAACGCCGCGAATCCCGGCGAGACGGTCACCCTGCACGAGCTGCCGGACAACGCCGACGCGCAGCGCCAGCAGATGATCCAGAACTCGCAGATCAAGAACGCCAAGATGGCGCATCTTGAGCGTGGACGTCGTCTGGACCATCGAGTTCGGCGCCAACGGGTACTTGGTGCCGTTGCCGGCCGATCAGTTCTCCGACCGACGGGCTTCCTCAAGCCCACGGTCGACGCTGCGACGTACTTCAACAAGCTGTACGCGATGCCGACCACCTCCGACGGCGGTCTGCTCTACTACCGCACGGATCTGCTCGACAAGTACTCGCTGCAAGCCGCCGACGACCTGGGACGAGATGATCAGACGGCCTGCAAGACGATCAAGGAGGGCGAGAACGACAGCGCGCTGGGCTGCTACGCCGGTCAGTACCAGAAGTACGAGGGCCTGACGGTCAACTTCGCCGAGGCCGTCAACGGTGCCGGTGGCGTCGATCACCGACGCCGACGGCAAGCCGAAGGTCAACACGCCCGGAGGCCACCGAGGGCCTGAACTTCCTGGTCAACGGCTTCAAGGAGGGCTACATCCCCAAGGGCGCCATCACCTGGCAGGAAGAGCAGGGCCGGCAGGCGTTCCAGAACGGCACGCTGATCTTCCACCGGAGCTGGCCTGGCAACTACACACTGGGCAACAAGACCGACGGTTCGTCCAAGGTCGCGGGCAAGTTCGACGTCGCGCCGCTGCCGGGCAAGGACGGCCCAGGCGTCTCGAGCCTCGGCGGCCACAGCTACGGGATCGCGACCAACGCCGAGAACAAGGGCACCGCGGCCAAGTTCATCAAGTTCATGTCCAGCGTCGAGGAGCAGAAGGCCACCCTGATGGCCAGCTCCAACGCGCCGGTCGCCGGAGGAGCTGTACTCCGATCCGGAGGTCGATCAAGAAGTTCCCGTACATGCCGATCCTGAAGAAGTCGATCGAGACCGCGATGCCGCGGCCGAAGGTCGTGAAGTACGGTGACGTCACGCTGGCTATCCAGGACGCCGCCTACAGCGCACTCCAGGGCCAAACAGCACCCGATGCGGCCCTCGCAGGTCTGCAGACCAAGTTGGAGTCCTTGACCCAGTAAGGCTGAGACACACCAGAGTGGGATTCCAGCGCAACCGGTTGGGCTGCGCTGGAATCCCAGGTGTGAGATAGGGGTAGGCAATGGCCACAGCCACTGTGGAGAAACAGCCCAGGTCCGGGGTTCCCGACGACGGGCACAAGCACAAGAAGAACGCACTCAGCGACGGTCAGGGCCGGCTCGCCTGGATCCTGCTCGCGCCCACCCTGCTCATCATCATCGTCGTCGCCGGCATCCCGGTGCTGCTGTCGATCCGCGAGTCCCTGTTCCAGGCCAACTCCGGTGTCGACCCCAACACGGGTCTCATCGCCCAGGGTGAGAGCTTCGTCGGGCTGAAGAACTTCACCGACATCTTCGCCGGTCAGAACACCGTCATCGGCACGTACGGCTCGATGGACCGGTTCTGGAACGCCTTCATCAACACCACCTTGCTCACCATCGTCTGCGTCCTGCTTGGAGACGGTTCTCGGCGTGGCGATGGCCCTCATCATGTCCAAGGCCTTCCGGGGTCGCGGCATCGTCCGGGCCGGCATCTTGGTGCCGTGGGCCATCCCGACCATCGTCTCCGCGCTGATGTGGAAGCTCATCTTCGACGAGGCCGGTGTGATGAACCGGATCCTCGGGCAGCAGATCCTGTGGCTGGCCGACTCAGGTGCGTCCTTCTGGGCCGTCGTCATCGCCGACGTCTGGAAGACCGCACCGTTCATCGGCCTGCTGACTCTGGCCGGTCTGCAGACCATCCCGGCCGAGGTGTACGAGGCGGCGAAGGTGGACGGGGCGAACGCATGGAAGCAGTTCACCCAGATCACCCTGCCGATGGTCAAGCCGACGCTGGTCGTCGCGGTGCTGTTCCGCACCCTCGACACCATGCGCATGTTCGACCTGCCCTACGGCATGATCGGCCCGGGCAAGTACCGGGTCGAGACGCTGTCCATCTTCGCGTATCTGGAGGCCAACCAGAACCGCTACGGCCCGGCGGCCGCGTACGCCATCATCTTGTTCATCTACGTGCTGTTGGTGGCCTTCCTCTTCGTCAAGCTGCTCGGTGCCGACGTGATCGGTGACTCGGGTATGCCCAAGAAGAAAAAGAAGAAGGACAAGGATGACGCCACCGCCGATCCCGGCGCAGGGCGTGGAGCTGATGGGAGGGGCGCACTGATGTCCACGTCCGACCGATACCAGCGCGTCACGCGAAGAGCACACCCCCAGCGACGAGATCTACAAACTCGCTCATCCCAAGGAGAGTCCGAAGGCCCGCATCGGGAAGGTGCTCTCGTACGTCGGGATGGGCGCTGATCGTGCTCTACTGCATCATCCCGTTCTACTGGATGGTGGTCTCCTCGCTGCGGCTGCCGACCGAGGGCCGCAGCACCGAGTTCGTCCCGAACCCGGTCTCGGTCGCCAACTACGCGGGCGTCTTCGCCGCCGGCAACAACTTCGGCCGGTCGTTGGTCAACTCGATCATCGTCGCCGGAGTGACCACGGTGCTCACCCTGCTGTTCGGCATCGTGGCGGCCTACGCGCTGGCCCGGTTGAACTTCAAGGGCAAGGGCATCGTGCTCTGGGTCATCATGGCCTGCTCGATGTTCCCGCTGGTGGTGCTCCTGCCGCCGCTGCTGAAGATGTTCTCCTCGACCGATCCGTTCACCTGGTTCCCGTACTGGATCAACACCTACCAGTCGGTCATCATCCCGGGTCTGAGCTTCGGCCTGCCGCTGGCGGTGTGGAACCTGACGGCCTTCTTCAAGCAGCTCCCGGTGGAGCTGGAGCAGGCGGCCATGGTCGACGGCTGCACCCCGGGGGTGGCCTTCCGCAAGGTGATCCTGCCGCTCGCGGCACCGGGTGTCTTCACCACGGCGATCATCGTGTTCATCGGCGCGTGGAACGAGTTCCTCCTCGCGCTGACGTTCCTGCAGGACGCGAACATGCAGACGGCGACGGTGGCCATCAGCAAGTTCACCGGCGCCATCGCCTTCGACACCCCGTACGGCACCATCATGGCCGCCGGTGTGATCGTGACGGTTCCGCTGCTGATCGCGGTGCTGATCTTCCAGCGCCGGATCGTGGCCGGCCTGACGGCAGGCGGCGTCAAGTAGCACTCGAGCAGCAAGGAACCGGCGCAGCTGATCATCAGCTGCGCCGGTTTCGTTTGCGGGCAGGAGGTTCGGCGTGTGGGCGATCCGAGCGGCACGGGTGTTCGACGGACGCGCCGTGCGGCCCGACGGGGCCCTCATCGTGGTCGACGGCACCACGATCGTCGGGATCGAGCCGTTCCGAAGCAGATCTCCTGGACGCCCCGGTCGTCGAGGTCGAGGGCACGGTTCTGCCCGGCTTGATCGACACTCATGTCCACCTGTGCGCTGACGGTCGACCGGGAGCCCTGGACCGGATCGAGACCTACGACGACGCCGAACTCCCAGGCATCATCGAGGAGGCCCTGCGGCGGTCGCTGGCCTCTGGCGTCACCACCGTGCGGGATCTGGGTGATCGCCGGTACGCCGTGCTCGACTGGCGATCCGATCGACCGGAGGGACTTTGGCCGACGGTCTTGGCCGCGGGCCCGCCGCTCACCAGCGTGCGCGGTCACTGCTGGAACATGGGCGGAGAGGTGACGGGACACACTCAGCTGCGCGGCCGCCGTGGCCGAGCGGGCCGAGCGCGGGGTCGACGTGGTCAAGATCATGGCCAGCGGCGGGATGCTGACCGCCGGCACCTCGGTGACGGAGTGCCAGTTCACCGACGAGGAGCTGACCGCGGTCGTGCGTGAGGCGCACCGCCGGGGCCTGCCAGGTGACCGCCCACGCGCATCCTCTGGCCGCCATCGATCAGGCCTTCCGAGGCCGGAGTCGACGGGATCGAGCACTGCACCGGTATCACCGATCAGGGGCTCGGTCTGCCCGAGGCGACCATCGGCAGCGCTGCGTCGGGATTCGACGACGGTCTGCCCGACGCTGGGCCAGGTCCAGACGGTGGTGCCAAGGCCGCCGAGGTCGTCGCCGTGCTGGCAGGCCCGCGGCCTCACCGCCGAGCTGGTCATGCAGTCGTGCCGGGGAGCAGGCCGCCCGGCTGCAAGCGGCGGGGGTCGCGGTCGTCTCCGGGAGCGACGCCGGAGTCGGCGAGGCGAAACCTCACGGCCTTGTTGCCTACGCGCTGGAGGCGCTCGTCGCCGGCGGGGCCACGCCCGAGGAGGCGCTGGCCTCGGCCACCTCGGTGGCGGCCGAGGCCATCGGCGTCGGCCGGCGGAAGGGTCGGATCGCGGCTGGTTACGATGCCGACCTCGCTGGTCGTCGACGGGGACCCGAGTCGCGACATCAGCGATCTGCAGTCGGGTGCGCCAGGTCTATCTTCGGCGGCGACCTGGTAGGGCAGGATCGAGTGGCGGCGGATGATTCGAGCGCTCCTCAGTCGGCCGCCGGATAACGACCGCCGGCCCCGATCGTCGCGCCCTTCTTGACCCGCCGACGGTGTCCGATGAGGGCGATCGCGGCCCCGCTCGCTGCCGACCTGCGCCCCACGTCCGATGGTGCGTCTCGGTGTCCACGATGGCCCGGCGGACGACGGCCCCGGCACGGATCACTGCGTCCGGCATGATCACCGACCGCTCGACCACCGCCCCCTTCTCCACGACCACCCCGCGACCGATGACGCTCTTACGCACCTCGCCGCCCAGATCGGCGCCGCCGCCGACCAGCATGTCGGACAGATCGGCACCCTCGCGGACGCTGACCGCGGCCGGACTCCGGCGCGAGCTCACCATCGGCCACTCCGGGATCGATGAAGTCGAACTTCGGGCCGCGGGGGCAGAAACTCCATATGCGCCTGCCAGTAAGCGTCGACGGTGCCAACGTCGCGCCAGTAGCCGTCGAAGCGGTGTTCGCGCGCAGAGCCCTGCTCGATCAGTGACGGCAACAGGGCGGTGCCGAGGTCGTCCAACTCGTCGTCGGCTTTCGCCAGCCGCTCCAGCTCGGAGATCAGGGCCTGTGGATCGAAGGCGAAGACCTCGTTGCTGATCAGGTTGCCCTTCGCCTGCTCCGGTTTGTACCGGTAGTCGGTGATCTCGCCTTCACGGCTCGACCTGGACGACCCCGTACCGCTCCGGCTGCTCGTCGACGCGGGTCGTCACCATGGTCACCGCCGCTCCGGAGGCGAGATGGTCAGTGACCAACGTCGACGTAGTCCAACCGGTACACCGCGTCGGCGCTCAGCACCACCACCGCCTCGGCGCCGAATTCCTTGATCATCGGCGCGATCTTCCACAGCGCATCCGCGGTGCCCTCGTGCCAGCCGGCCCGCTCGTCGCCCTGGCCCGGCGGAAGCACCAGCAATCCGCCGTGGGTTCGGTCCAGGTCCCACGGCCGGCCGTTGGCCAGGGCGTCGGCCAGCGTGGCCGGGTGCTGCTGCTGAACGACCCACACGTCGTTGAGCCCCGCGTGCAGGCAGTTGCTCAGCGGGATGTCGATGAGCCGGTGGGTGCCGCCGATCGGCATGACCGGCTTGGCGCGATGCTCGGTGAGCAGCTCCAGCCGGGTTCCGGCCCCTCCGGCCAGGACGATGGCCAGAGTGCGAGGAGGAGCCACCCCGTCATCCTCACACGGCACTATCATCGCCAGTGATGACCACTCCCGTGATCTTGGACACCGACCTCGCCATGGGAGCGCCCGGCAGCGACATCGACGACGGGTTCGCGCTGGCGCTGGCCGTGGCCGACCCCGAGATCGATCTCCGGCTGGTCACCACCGTCAACGGGAACACCGACATCGACTCCGCGACCGCGCTGACCGCCGATCTGCTGGACCGGCTCGGTGCGACCGACATCCCGCTGTACCGGGGGGCGACCCGGCCGCTGTTGCGGCCGGCCGAGCGGCGGGGCCGGCTGCCCGGGGCACCGCGATACGGGAGCCTCGGCCCGGTCACGCGGTCACGGCCATGATCGAGGTGGTGCGCGCCCACTCCGGGCGAGCTCACCCTGGTCGCCATCGGGCCGCTGACCAACGTCGCCCTGGCCATGCTGCTGGCCGAGGATTTCGCCAGCTCGGCTGGGATCGTTGGTGATCATGGGCGGGGTGTTCACCGAGGTTACCGGGTCACGCTGAGATGCCCGGAGAGTTCAACGTGTGGAGCGATCCCGAGGCCGCGCGCATCGTGCTGCAGAGTGGGGTGGTGGCGACCTGGGTGGGATTGGACGTGACCCGTCGGGTTCGTCTGGACCGGACCGCGGCAGCGACGTCATGGCGGCCGACGACCACCCCTTCACCTCCTACGCCGGCGAGTACTCGCGTGGCCTGGATCGACCACCTCGCCCAGACCGAGGACGCCGACACCGACTCGTGCGCGCTGCACGACCCGCTGGCCGTGGCTGCGGTCACCCGGCCGGATCTGCTCACCTTCCGCGACGCGCACCTCGACGTGCAGCTGGACGGAGTGGCCCGCGGGGTGCTGGTTGCCGACTGGCTGCGGGCCGCCGTCTCACCACGGCGGGCGAGGCCCCCGTACGGCCAACGCCCGGGTCGCCGTCGCGTCGACGCCGAGGGCTTCCGGCAGCACTTCACCGAAGCGTTGCGTCGGCTATGAGCACGGGCGGTCCCCTCCGACTGGCCATCGTCGGCACCGGCATCCGCGGCATGACGTACGGGCGGGAGAGCGTGCGAACTGGTGAGGCGGTGGTCACGGCCCTGGCCGAGCCGCGGGAGGGTCGGCGACGGCTCGCCGCGGCGGAATTCGGCGTCGCGGCGGATCGCGCCGTGGCCGACTGGCGCGAGCTCGCCGACGCGGCCCGACCTCGACGTCGACGCGGTCGTCGTCTCCACCCCGGATCGCCAGCACACCGAGCCGGCACTGGCCTTCCTGGCCCGCGGACTGCCGCTGCTGCTGGAGAAGCCGATGGCGCCGACCCCTGAGGAGGCCCGGAGCATCGCCGAGGCGGCGGAGCGGGCGTCGGTCGATGGTCTGCGTCGCCCACGTGCTGCGCTACTCGGCCTACACCGCGGCGATCAAGGCCATCCTCGGCTCCGGGGCGCTCGGAGAGGTGGTCAGCGTCGAGCACCTGGAGCCGGTGGGCTGGTGGCACCATGCGCATTCGTTCGTGCGGGGCAACTGGCGCCGCGAGGACGAGTCGAATCCGATGCTGATGGCCAAGTGCTGCCACGACGTCGACTGGCTCTCCTTCATCGTCGACCGGCCGGCGCGGCGGGTGTCCTCGTTCGGGAGCCTCACCCACTTCACGGCGGCCAACAAGCCGGCGGGCGCGGGGTCGCGCTGCCTGGACTGCGCGGTCGAGCCGCAGTGCCCGTACTCGGCGCGGCGGATCTACCTGGAGCGGGTGCCGGATCGCAGCGCCCGGATCTGGCCGCTGTCCGTCCTCGCCGACCCGGTGGACGAGGCGGCGATCACGGCTGCCCTGCGGGACGGTCCGTACGGGCGGTGCGTGTACGACTGCGACAACGACGTGGTCGATCATCAGGTGGTCAACATCGAGTACGAGGGCGGCGTCACGGCCTCGTTGACCATGACCGCGTTCACGCCGATGGCCTTCCGCAAGACCCGGATCTTCGGCACCCACGGGATGCTCGAGGGCGACGGCTATGCCATCAGCGTCTTCGACTTCCTCACCGGCCAGCAGCACCTCGACGCAGGTGATCGATCCGACCGACGCCGAGGCCGGCGAGGGCCATCTGGGCGCCGACGCCGCCCTCACGCGGAGCTTCCTCGCCGCGCTCCGCGACGGCGACCCGAGCCGCATCCTCACCTCGCCGACGGAAAGTCTGCACACCCACGAGATCGTCTGGGCCGCCGAGCGGGCCCGCCGGCAGGGCAGTGTCGTCTCGCTCTAGTGCGGCCCCATGCGTTCTGGGTAAGAATGTGCACCAAACACGGGACCCAGACTTACCCGATCCGGGCCGGACCTGAGGTCTGGCGAGACATCTGACCACCGAGAGTCGAGGTGGCGGGCAAGAGCATGCGGGAGAAGCCACCCTCGCCGTGACAGATCGTCCGGCGTGACGGTGCCAGGTCGGTGCTCGTGGCCGGATCCTCGCCGGTGCCCAGGTTTCGGGCGTACCGCGGATGTGCGCCTCCCGATATCTGCAGGCGGATACGAGTGCCGGCCACGAAGCGATGAGCCATGGCCTCGAGCCGAATCTTGATCGTCCCGCTCGACGATTCCGGGTCCAGCCGTTCGAAACGGTCGCTGATGTTGATCGAACGCCCGTTCCTCCGTACCTCACACAGGCGGAGGAACAGATCGGCGTACGGATTGTCGGTGCGGTGCACGAGCTCGACGACCGGGTTCCCGATCACCTCCAACGGTTCGGTCAGCGGGTGAGCTGGTGAACGTCAGGACGTCGTCGCGGTCCTCGAGCAACCGGTTGTCGCGGTAACCGCCGATCGCCGGATTGATCACTCGCCCGCCGACCGCCGGTGTGGGATCCGCGGGATCGTAGGTGAAAGTCGAGGGACCGGCGGCGGACGTCGGCTGGGTGTCGCCGAGCCCGCCATCTGGGCTGCAGGTAGAGGACGTGGTCCTCGGCGGGCGGGGGCCAGTCCGGCAGGTTGCGCCACTCCTGCACACCACTGACGAAGATGCGCACCGGGCTGGGGCGCTGCCGGATGCTCGTTTCCGTGAGGTGCTCGGCAAGCCAGTCGAGGGCCTCGTGCATGACAACGCCCCAGCCCTTGGTGACGAACTCGACATGGGTCCACGGCCCGATAGTCAGGCCGACGTCGACGCCGCGGTCGCGCAAGATCTCGTACTGTTCGATCATCTGATCGACGAAGCGATCCTGCCAGCCCTCCTGAAGCAGGATCGGAACCTGGACCCGCTCGAGCGCCTGCCCCAGTCGCATCGGCCGCCACACGGGGTCGTCGGCGTTCGGCGACGTGAGCCACTCCCGGTACGGCATCGTGCTGCCGGCGAGCACCGTGTCCTGCGCACGGACGAGAGGGAGCTCCTCGAACCCAGGCTTCAACCGCCGGCTGGCCGTCACGAAGCGCGGAAGGCCCCGGACCACGCCATCCTCCAGGTGCTCGAAGCCGTCCAACAGAGCCAGGATCTGTTCGAGGGAGAAGGCTCCGGCGCCGTGGACCACCCAGTGGTTGTCGTGCGCGGCGACAGCGATCACCGCGGTGACCAGCTCGGGCGGCGGATCCGTCATCAGTGCCCAGCCTGTTGCTCCAAGGTACGACGCACCGTACAGCGCGAAGCGACCGTCGAACCACACCTGCTGTCGTAGCCACGCGACGGTGTCCGCCCCGTCGTCGATGTCGGGCCTGAACGGCTCGAACCTTCCGTCGGAACCGGAGGTGCCGCGGCAGCTCTGGTTGACGACACGGAAGCCGTGCGTTGCGAAGTAGCGGGCGGTAATCAGTGTGATCAGGCCGGTCCGGCCGTACGGGGTGCGCATCAGCAGCGTTCCCCGCGACTTCGACACCGGCGCATAGAGGTCGGTGAGAAGTTTCACGCCGTCACGCATCGGGACGCGCACATCGCGGGCGATGGTGTAGTCGTGGCGGCCTGCTGGCATCTTGAACAGGCGAGCAATTGCGGCATCCAGAGCCCACCCGCGACGCGTCCGCGCCCGACGGGTCAGGTCTCCGTCGCTTGACACGCCCCCATTGTCGAGCCTGACCTCGGTCGTGTCAGCCGAATTTGGTGCGCCGCGAGGGAATCGAACCCCCAACCCGCTGATTAAGAGTCGATGTCTGCCACCGTATGTCATACCTTGGCGCTGCTCGGCATTCAGCCTAGTCAGAACGGGCATCGCTGCGCGGACGGATTGGGATGGCCGGGAAGATTCGGCGCCCGGGTGCGGCTGGTCGCTTGCTGGCGTCGTGGTCGGACCTGGCGGAGAATTGGCACTGTTCGTCGCGGTGGTCGCCGTTGCCTCTGTGGTGCCTTGAGCCCGTTAGTCAGCATGGCGCGGAGGGTCTCCACGTGAACCGTGGATTGTTGCCATGAGCACGAGCGTCAGACTTACTCCTTCTTGGCCCTTCCCGCGTCGAACAGCCATCGGGTCGGCGTGGGTGAGGAGTTGATCATGGAGGTCGTCCACATCCGCTGTGCGGGGATGGATGTGTCGAAACGGGACGCGAAGGTGTGCATCCGGGTCGCCGGTCGAGGACGCCGTAAGACGGTGGAGACGGTGCGGACCTGGGCGTCGACGACCAACGCGATCCTGCGGCTGCGGGAGCATCTGATCGCCGAGCAGGTGACGCTTGGTGGTGCTGGAGGCCACCGGGGACTACTGGAAGCCGTTCTACTACCTGCTGGAGGCGCCGGCTTCCAGGTGATGTTGGTCAACGCCCGGCAGGTGAAGAACCTGCCCGGGCGCAAGAGCGACGTCTCCGATGCGACCTGGCTGGCCCAGCTCGGGGCGCACGGGCTGGTCCGGGGCTCGTTCGTGCCGCCGGCACCGATCCGTGAGCTGCGTGATCTGACCCGCGCCCGCACGATGATGACTCGGGAACGGGGCCGGGAGATCCAGCGGCTGGAGAAGCTGCTGGAGGATGCCGGCATCAAGCTGTCCTCGCGTCGCCACCGACATCACCGGGGTGTCCGGCCGGTTGATGCTCCAGGCCCTGATCGAGGGGCAACGCGACCCGGCCGCGCTCGCCGAGCTGGCCAAGCGGCGGCTCCGGATCAAGATCCCGGAGTTGACCGAGGCGTTGACCGGGCGGTTCAGCGAGCACCACGCCGTTCTTGGCCCGGATGTATCTCGAGGCGATCGACCAACGCACCCAGGCCGATCGATGAGCTGACCGCCCGGATCGAGGTGGTGATGGAGCCGTTTCGTTCCTTCTGCGAGCTGATCGCACCATCCCCGGGATCGGGGCACGGAGCCGCGGAGGTGATCGTGGCCGAGACCGGGGCCGACATGAGCATCTTCCCGACCGCGGCACATCTGGCCTCGTGGGCGGGGACATGCCCGGGCAGCAACGAGTCCGCCGGCCGGGTGAAATCGACCGCGACCCGGCCCGGGAACGCCTACCTGAAAGCCGCGCTCGGCGCCGCCGCCTTGTCGATCGCCCACACCCACGGCACCTACCTTGTCGGCGAAATACCGCCGCATCGCCGCGCGACGCGGCCCGAAGAAGGCGCTCGTCGCTGTCGAACACGCCATCTTGAGCGCGATCTGGACCATGGCCCACACCGGCGCCTTTACGACGACCCCGGAGCGGACTACTACACCCGCCACGAACCCGAACGATCAAGCGACACGCCATCAGCCAACTCCAACGACTCGGCTACGACGTCACCCTCACCACCACCGCCGCAACAGCCTAGAGACAGTCGCTGCCCATAAGGGGAATCTTCGCGTATCGCTACTTGGCTTTCGTCCTCTGTCGAGGACCATCAGCACCTTCCAAGGTTTTAATGGGGGTAAAATGGGGACGGAGGGTAGAGTGATGCTGTGGGAAGGCCGCCTCTCCAGCGCGTGTTCGGCCAACACCTCCCCGGTCACCGGCGCGATCACCGTCAACGTGGTAGCGGTGTTGGTGATGGTGACCTGCTGACCGATCAGCCGGCACGGCACCGAGTAGCGGGCCGAGCCAAACCGGATGCAGGACAGCCTGTCGACCTTCCGGGTGATCGTCTTGATCCCGATCTCCGGCCGCAGCGACGGCAGCGGCCGCAACAGCTCCCGCTCCTTGGCCAGCCGCTGTAACGGGACCGCGCAGATCTCGGAATGGGTAACCGCGTTCACCTCTGAGCACCACACCTCTGCCGCGTCGTTGGCAATCATCAAGTCGGGGAACGGCAGCTGCGGGACCATCAGATCCTTCTTCGCGTAGCCGACCAAGTTCTCCACCATCCCCTTCGACTCCGGATCGGCGGCGTGACAAAAATCCGGCCGAAACGAGTAGTGGCTGGCGAAACGGACATACTCCGCGGTGGGGACAACCAGGTTCGCCACCACACCGGCCTTCAAACAACCCATCCGGTCAGCGAGCACCACCGCCGGCACCCCACCCAGCACCTCGAAACACTCCGCCAGGAAGTCCAGCGTGGTGACGGCGCGCTCGTTGTCGGCGAACCGGACAAACCGGAACCTCGACCAGGCCAGCACCGCGCAGAACACGTGCAACCCGGCGAGCATGCCCCAGTCGATGATCAACGTCTCACCCGGCGCCCACACCCCCGGCCGGCGGCCCCGGTGATGATCCCGCCGCCACGCCGACTTCGCCTCCGCCACCAGCCGGCGGAAGTTCCGCGGCGACCCCTCGAAGCCGGCCGTCCGCGCCACCGGCAACAACCGCTTAGCCGAGACCTTGCCCCGCGTGTCCTTCACCCGCTTGCCGACCAGCTCGGCGACCTCGTCGTAGTTGTGGCCCCGCTCCTTTTTCTCCACCGGTCCAGCGGCCTGCGCCTTGACGATCCGCTTCACCGTCTTGTGCGTCGTGCCGCACAACTCGGCGGCACCCCGATACGTGCCTACCGACTCAAAAGCAGCAATCACATCCATCCGTTCCCTCGCGTTCTTCACAATGGAGACCCCTTCCGTGGTTCCGGTGACTGGCAGACACCGCCACCGTCAGCCGCGGAAGGGCCTCAACGATCACGACACAACGAACCAGGAGTGGGGACTTTTAGATGGCCACCAGCGGGGACCTCAACTGGCCACCAGTGGGGACTTTTTCATGGCCGCGGACAAACGGTCGCAAGCGCGACCGTGCTTGCTTGCAAGGTACTTGGGCCGCCCCTCGGGGCTCTCCCAAATCGATCAGCAATACCACTTGCGCGAAAGCCATTGACAGGCACATGTCCGCGGGTGTGTGGTGTCTCTAGCCGCACGTAGGCTCCAAAAACGAGCCGACGGGGGCCAGGCTGCAGGGTTTGTTCACCCGGGGTGGCGGGTCGTCGTTACGCCAAAAAGGGATGGGGTGGAGTCGTGAGCACTCATGTCGAGAAAGCTGCGGACAACAAGACGCGCATCGCGATCGGTGTCAGCATAGTTTCGCTCCTGATGAGCGGGCTCTCCTTGTTCTTTGCGGTGACTGATGATGTCGACGCAGACAATATCGAGCGGCGACTCGCCTGCCTCGAACTGCCGGGGCCGAATGACTGCGGTCCCGACCGGTAGCGTCGAGGCTCGAACAGCGCCGTTCCGCGGAGCAGGTCGCGCCTGAACCGCTTCGAATCACCGGTCGTGACCGCAAGCGACGTGGTCGCTGACGGTAAATCTGTGCGCCGAGATGCCGGCGACCTCAATCCTTAAGCTCCCTGTGCGGAACTCGCCGGAATGATCTGAAAATCAATCGGGACGCCGCTGGAACAGAGGTGCGTGGAGGCAGAGACTTCTGGGTACCGTTCTGGAGCGGGTTGTGCCAAGATGCATTAAAGCGGAGTTGCTGGGGGGTTAGTGATGAGGTCTCCCGAGGACGAAGGTCCCGAGGATGCGGATCGGGCAGCGGAACGCCTTCGGCAACACTTGGAGTCGCGGCTGCCGGCGGAGGACGTCCAGGACATCATGGAGGACCTTCAGCTCGATCCTGCGAACAAGGATGCCTCGGATGAGGATCCTTCATCACCGAACCCCTCGTCGGAGCACACATCGTGAAGCTTGAGCTGGCAATACATCCCTCCGCATCTTAGATCTCGGCATTTAGTTAGTAAAGCTAGTTGGTTCGGCCATTTGCAGCGCTGTTCGCGCATTGCTGCATGCCAAGGAGTTGGTGGCGATGAGAAGCGTTGAGGACCAATCGCTCATGCGGGGCGAGGAGCCGGTGCGACCTCCGGGTGGGAAGCCGATGCTGCGGCTGTTGCAACATCTCAAGAGCCAGGGGCTGGACGCGTTCATGCCGGAGGCGGTGGAGGCCATCGTCGACGCGGAACACGCCCCGGAGGTGTTCGAGGCCGCTGAACGCTTCGCCCTGGCCCCCACGCCTGACGGCGAGGGGCGCAGGCCGACGAAGAAGTCCAGTGCACGAAAGCGGACGGCGACAGATGCCGATGAGACCTCCGGCGGCGAGTCGGCATTGCGGGAGACTCTCGCTGAGGCGTACCGCGAGGCAGCAGCGAACATGGGGCCGCCGACAGGAACAGGACCTCGATGGCAGTCCATCGGTCCGCACACGATCATCAACGGCCAGACGTACGGCAGTTCTCGGATCAACGTCTCTGGACGCCTCTCCGCCGTCGCCGTCGACCCGGGTCAGCCGGCTCATGTGCTGGCGGCCTCGGCCAACGGAGGTGTATGGGAGAGCCGCGATGCCGGGGCGTCGTGGCAACCCAGGACCGACTACCAGGCCACGCTGTCGGTCGGGGCGTTGGCGTTTGACCCCAACAACGGTGCCATCGCCTACTGCGGCACCGGCGAGGGCGCATGGTGGGGATACACGTATCTGGGCAACGGAATCCTCCGTTCGACCGATGGAGGCGCCAGTTGGTCCGTACGGTGCACGGCACCGTTCGTCGGCCAGGGATTCTTCCAGCTGGTCGTCGACCGTACGGACAGCCAGCGCCTCTACGCCGCCACCACCGGCGGCCTCTACGTCTCCACCGATGCGGGGATCAATTGGACCCAGCGTCGCTCGGTGATCTGCTGGGGTGTATCTCTCGACCCGGGCGGAACCGAGGCGCTGGCTACATGCCGCGACGGTCTGTTCCGCTCCACCGATGATGGCACCACGTGGACCGCGGTCGCGCTGGGCGGCGCTCCGGCCAGCTTCTTCCGGTTCGCGGTCAGCATCGCACCGTCGAACGCGGCGGTCGCCTACGCGTGGGGAGCCCGCCAGAACGCGGATGGGTCGGTGACGACGCTTCTGTGGCGTCGAGCTGCCGGCGCATGGAATGCGGTTGCTCCGCCGCCTGACGTCGGTGGTGGGCAAGCCTGGTACGACTGGTACGTTGCGGCCGCGCCAGACCGTGACACCCAGGTCTATCTGGGCGCGATCGATCTGCATCGTGGAGACCTGGCGAACGGAAACTGGACCTGGACGAACTTGTCGTCGAAACAGGTCGGCGACTCAATCCACCCCGACCAGCAGTCCATCGCTTTTGTCCCGGGTCAGCCCAACGTCGTCTATGCCGGGAATGACGGCGGTCTGTTCCGCAGCCCGGACCGCGGTATTACTTGGGTGTCGTGCAACAACGGGTTGGTCATCAGCGAGTTCGAATACATTGCACAGGATCTCGGGACCTCACGCTATGTGATCGGTGGAACCCAGGACAACGGAACCAATCGATGGCTCGGACCGTCGACCTGGGAGCATGTCGGAGACGCCGACGGCGGCGACTGCGGCGTGAACCGCCGGTTGCCCACCACGGTGGTCCATACCAGGCAGAACGGGACGATGTTGCGCTCGACCACGGGTGGAGCTCTCAACGCCTGGACCTTTGTGACACCGCCTCGACCCGCGGGGGAAGGCCCCGGCCTGTTCTACGTGCCGGTCGAGTACAGCGCCGCAGCCGGTGACACCGTCGCGTTGGGCGGCAATGCCCTCTACATCTCGCGGGACAACGCCACTAACTGGACTCGCCTCGCCTATCCAGCCGCGGGCACCGCTAGCGCCATGTACCTGCCCGACCCCGACACCGTCGTCGTCGGCCTGACCGACGGGACGGTGCTGCGAAGCCGGTTCAGTGGCGGCAATTGGGCGACTTTGACCGCTCTGACCAGCCCACGGGGCTCCTACATCAGCGATCTACACGCAACCCCCGGCGCCGGCGGCCGCCTCTGGGCGACCTGCAGCAGAATCAACGGGGGTCGCGTGTTCCGCTCCGACGACGGCGGCACGAGCTGGACCGACCGGACTGCCGGCCTGCCGAACATCCCCATCACCGCGGTCGCCGTCGACGACCGGAACCCGAACCGCGTGTGGGTGGGCGCCGACCTCGGGGTCTACCAAAGCCTCGACGCCGGCGCGACCTGGACCACCTACTCCAACGGTCTGCCCACGGCCTACGTCGGAGACCTCATCTTCCATCCGCACGCCCGCGTTCTGCGGGCCGGAACCCGCAATCGTGGTGTGTGGCAGATTCCGGTTGATGGATGGATGACCAGCCCGGTCTGCGGGACGCAATGGACCGGCAGTCTCGCCGCTGGCCAGACCCGGCAGTGGTTCACCTTCGGATGGCCCGCAACCTGGCACGTGGTGTGGACCGTGATGCCCACATCCCCCGTCGCGGGCGCCCCACAGGTCACCTGGGCCACACGGGTCGAGCGAGCCAGCGCGGAATATGTGACCTACTGGATCAGCGTCACCAACCTGACGAATACGCCCGTCACGTTTGAGGGCCGATACGCCGTACTCAGCCGTTACTAGGAGGTTTCGTGCATACCAGTGTGCAATTCACCGGCTCCCTTGCCGCACAACAAACACGACGGTGGTTCACCTTTGGCTGGTCCGCAACCAGTCATGTGATCTGGTACATGGTGCCCACCTCGCCCCAGGTCGGCAACCCGCAGATCGATTGGGACGTGGCGGTGGAACGGGCCGACGCGAACCGCTGCACCTATTGGATCACCGTCAAGAACCTGACCGCGCAAGCCGTCACCTTCGAAGGCAGATACGCGGTGCTCAACTGAAAACCGCGGACAGATTCGTCAATCGTGAGGAGCACACAAATGCGTATCGTCATCACCGTCGAAGATAGTCAGCCACCAGCAGTCGGCGAATCTGCGTCGAACCAGAATCACGAGGACGAGAACGCCGGGCTGGCACTAAATGTCGCAACCGGCGCCGCAGCCGCCAACCAGGCACCTCCCAGGACGGCTGACCGGGCCCTCACCGACGGCGCAATCTCCGCCGGCCCGGCCGCCGCACCGCTGGCCACGGCCGAGCCGCTCTTTCTCGCCGACACAGCAGTGGCGACCGACCCGGCAGCGGACAACTCTGAAGGGTCAGCCGACCTCTCTGCTGGACGTGCGCCAGCCATTATCTAGCAGACGGTACCTCCGAGAGTGCTCCGGAACAACCTAGTAGCCCAGCGAGTGATTACGCCGGGCGCAATGGCTTCGCCCCGCGCATTCACCAACCTTTTCAAGAGGCTGACTGCGGCCGCGAGTAATCACCGATCCGACTTCCTCACAATCCCCACTTCACCCAACGAGGAGGTTGAACCGACACAACCGACTTGGGGGAAGATACTCTGCCTGGCCAAGCATGAGTGGCGCCAGCGCCGCGCGGGTCTGGGGCAGGACCACAAAGCTGGTGCAGCGGTCCACGGACACTAGTTAGCGACGCTCAAGGTGCCCTCAACGGGACCCGCTTCCGGCTTCCCCGCCGCAAGGCCGCGGCTGCGCATTAGCTACTTCGACCTGAAATAGTCGGGTGCCGGCGGATCAGGGAATCTGAAGGGTCGGCTGCTCGGCCGGGGTGTTGGGCAGGTTGGAGCCTCGGGGCTGGTTTCAGGTGCGGTGGGCGTTGGACGGATTGGTCGTTCAGCACCTCACGATCGCCAGGGTCGCCGCCGGTCTCGGCGTCGCCTGGAACACTGCCAACGACGCCGTGCTGGCCGAGGGCAAGCGGTTGTTGATCAATGACGACCACCGGTTCGACGGCGTCAGGGTCATCGGCGTCGACGAGCACGCCTGGCGCCACACCCGCCGTGGTGACAAGTACGTCACGGTGATCATCGACCTGACCGCGATCCGTGACGGCACCGGCCCTGCCCGGCTGCTGGACATGGTCCAGGGCCGCTCCAAACAGGCCTTCAAGAATTGGTTGAGTGAACGCGACCAGTCGTGGCGCGACGCCGTGGAGGTGGTCGCAATGGACGGGTTCACCGGCTTCAAGACCGCCACCACCGAGGAGCTGCCCGACGCGGTCCCGGTGATGGATCCCTTTCACGTGGTGCGCCTCGCCGGTGACGCCTTGGACCGCTGCCGGCGCCGCGTCCAGCAACAGCTCCACGGATGGCCAGTGCGCTGATCTTGATCAGGTTGTGGGTGAGGACTCCGTGTCCGAGTTCAGCCCGACCTTGTCACGATAGGCACAGGCGACGGCGCCTACGGGAACGCCGACGATAATCGCGAGCACGCTGTATTCAAAAACTTGGGACATGCTGCACCCTCCCAGGGGGTAGCTGTGGTCGTAAGACGACAACGTTGTCAGCGCCACCAAGCTAGCAAAGGGTGGCGGGCAGATGCCAGTTGTGCTCCGCGGCTGCGCCAAACAGCCGAGCCCTAGACGATCCGGTCGACGTACCGCAGGCGAGTGAGTTGGCGAGCGGCGAGATAGCTGAGTGGTACTCCGATGATGACCAGGAGGGCGAACTTCGCCTCTGGCGGCCACGGCCAGAAGCGCAGCGAGACGGCTATCGCCGTGAGAAGGAGCTGATGCACAAGGTAGGCGGCATAGGACCAGCGTGCCAAGCCTGCGCTGAGGTGCGACAAAGGCGCGTCACAACGTCGTTGAAACGCGCTGACGACCCAAACCGACAGCGTCACGCCAAGGAGTCCATCAAGGATGGCAAACGCCCCAGTCAGCCACTGCCATCCGCCCGTTAGTTCTCGGTAGTCGCCACCCCTGGCGATCGCAACGGCGGCGACGGCGACCAGGGCCAGGAAACCCCCACCCAGCAATCTCAAGCAGGTGCCGCTGAGGTTCCTTGGGACAGGGTCGAGCCAGCCGCGTTCCCGTCCCAAGGCGCCGAGCAGGAAAAGGCCGGCCGCCTGCGGCCAATGCGCCCAGGTTGCGTTCCAGAGGCTGGGCTCGTGGTAACCCCAATGCAGCCAAACGAGGAAGTCAGCGGCTCCGATCGCTAAAGCCCATATGATCAACACCGACATGCGTAGCGGCCTCGGCGCCCACGGGTGAGCTGGACGTAAGAGCCGGAACCCGCCGTACAGAAGAGAAAACGTCAGCAGCGCCAAGAGGAACCAAACTGGACCAAAGTCTGGTTTGCGCATCGATGCGAGGAAGAACTGGTTCCAGGAGTGAGCCGTTCCCATTGCTCGGGCCCCGAGGTAATCCGCGCCCGGTCCTATAACAAGCACGTAGATAGTGATCGGAGCACCCAGGCGGACTAGTCGGCCCGACAGATATTTGGTCGCACCCTGATTTGTTATCGAAGTTGCCGACAGCCAGCCGGCCAGCAAGAATAGCGGTCCGAGTCCGAACAGCACGGCGGCGACCATCGGCACAGTTATGAGCGCGATCGTGACTGTGTTGGTCGTCCGTTCCTCATAGGAGGCGCCGACCGGCACCACATAGGTGGTCGAAGCGTGCATGATGATCACTCCGGTGACCACAGTGATCCGTAACCGATCCATCCACGCGTGCCTGCGCGCGGATGCGTCATCTCGGGTTGCTGCGGCGCCAGGTGGCTGTACGTCCGGCGATGACGCTGTCACTGGAGTGGAGTCACCTCGTCCTGCCCGGTGCGTCGTCGCTCACCGCGAGCAGCATCGAAGCTGGGGGTGCGGACACAACCGCCGACCTTCGAATCTTCAGCCTTCCTCCTCGACCGCCTCGGCCCAACCCGGCCAGTCACTGTCCGGAAGCCGAACCCCGATCTTTCCCGTCTGGGCCTGCGAGAACTGCGTACAGTAGCAACTCAACCAAGTCCTCAACGTCGCCTCAGTCGCCTGTGTGTGTGCCGAGCCGACTCCTACCGGTCGTGATGCTGGTGGGCGACACCCTACTGGGCACCGCACCGGTGTGAGCGGTCTTCGAAGAGTAGGACGCTGGCGCTTTTGGAAACCTAGGCCGGCCGACTCCACATCTGGTGGGTGATCAGAGTGCAGGATTGGGCGGAGATCCGTGATCTCTACTTCGCGGAGAGGTGTCGGCGCGGGCCATCGCGAGCCCGCCCGAGAGTGCTCGTAAGGCACGCCCAGATCATTCTGCGTTGTCGCTGAAACTCGCTGGGCACAGCTTCAGTTTGTCCGCTTTGCACAGAGGCTGCTAGCCCTTTCAGACGCGCCCGAGGTCAAGCCGACCTCGTTGAGGCCGTCCGAGGCGTCCAGCCTGCTCGGCGGTATTCGAACGGATTGCCCTCGACTTTCGCGCACGGAATCCGAGTCGCAGCCGCCCGATCGCTCTGCCGCTGGCCGCGGCCGATCGGTGCCCCACAAGCGGTCCGTCTATTTGAACATCGTTCCTTCGGTGTTGTCGGTGGAGTCAACTAAATTCGAGTGGCCACCGTTGTCCTCATTCGTCTCTGAGCTCAGCTGAATTGTCGGGTCTGCTGCGAAGCCCCGCAAGTTCGGACGAGCGGGCGGGCGGCTCGGGCGAGAGAGAGCTTGTGAATTGCGCGTGCTGTTCACCAGCCATGCTGTGGTGGCGCCTGGAGAACCGGTTGGCAAGTCCGGGTCGAAATTGACACCGGGCGCCCCGCTCCTTAGCGTCGAAGTTCTGTCACGGCTGAACCTTGGAGGATGACGATGTCAGATCCGCACGCCTTATCCCGCCGCACTGTGATCGGCGGCAGCGCCGCCCTCGGGGTCGGCCTGCCCCTACTGGGAGCCGGGCTGGGAGTCGCCTCGGCCGCGCCGCCGGACCAGAACCCGAACGGCCGCGCCGCCATGCGGCGGGCGGTGAGCTTCCTGCAGCGGGCCACCGACGCCTACCGCGCCTCGGGCCCGCGGCTGGTGCAGAGCTACCAGGACAACTCGGGCCTGCAGGATGTCGGCTTCATCTACGACAATGCGCTGACCGCAATAGCGCTGCAGGCGGCCGGGGATCTGCACCGGGCCCGGGCGATCGGCGACGGCTTTCTGGCCGTGCAGGAGGCCGACGGCCGGCTGCGCCAGGCCTATCTGACGTCACGAAATCCACCGGTTCCGGCCGCGAACTTCGGGTTCACCGGGACGGCGGTGGGCGACATGTCGTGGACAGGGCTGGCGCTGGCCCAGCTGGCGCGGACGACCGGAGCGCGTCGCTACCTCGACGGGGCGGTGCGGATCGGACGGTGGATCCACCGCAACGAATACTCCACCACCGGTCTCGGCGGCTACACCTTCGGAGAGACGCCGGGGCTGGAGGGCTTCAAGTCCAGCGAGCACAACATCGACGTGTATGCACTGTTCCGGCTGCTGCAAGGGTTGACCGGCGACCGCCGCTGGGGCGACCGGGCCGAGCACGCCTGGGACTTCGTCGAACGCATGTGGAACGCCGAGGACGGCTTCTTCTACACCGGCTCTAACGACGGTGCGACGATCAACAAGAGCCCGACCCAGCTGCCGCTGGATGTGCAGACGTGGGCGTGGCTGGCCGCCCGGCAACCGCGCTACGCCGCGGCATTGGACTGGGCAGCCGCCCAGCTGGCCACCACCGACACCCCGCTGCACAAGAACTCCACCCTGACCGGAAACATGGCCTACACCGGGGTGGCCTTTGCCAGCGGCTCCTTCCTCACCGACACCGACGCCCCGATCGGCGGCCAGTCCTACAACCCAAAGCCGGACCCCAGCGCCGTGTGGTTCGAGGGCACCGCCCAATTGGCGCTCGCGCTGCGCGACCGGCGCCGGGGCGATGACCGGGCCGACGCCAACGAGCTGCTCGACACCATCGCCGTGGCCCAGCGGCGCCTGGGCGACGGGCAAACCTTCGGCGGCAAGTCCAGTGAGGGCGGCATCGTGGCGGCGAGCTCCCCGATGGACACCGGCTTCGGATTCGGCTACTTCCCCAACCGGCACACCGGCGCCACGTCCTGGTTCGTCTTCGCCTCGCTCAATGCCAACCCGTACCGCTTCCTCTGACCGCCCCGAAGATTGTCGGGCTTGCGAGAACGGCATCGCCGTATGAGGACCGCCCTACGAGCATTGGTGGTCGGCTGTCATTCGGAGAGGAAGTCCGAGACGAGCCGGTTGAAGTCGTCGGCGCGCTCGATCGCCATCACGTGCGATGACCCGTCTCCTTGGATGACCTCGAACCGGGCGTCCGGGATCGCGTCGGCAACCTCGCGCACTACCCAGGGTGGCGTCAACAGGTCCTGCTCGCCGACGACCACCAGGGTCGGAGCCGTGATGGCGGCCAGCCGATCGAGAGCGTCGAACCGGAGGTACGCAGCCGCTTGCCGCCCGTACGCCTCGGGACTCATCGGGTAGGGGTTGCTGGCCAGCAGCTCGGCGGTGTCTTGCACCGCCGGGTGGTTCCGCAGGAAGGCGGCGGAGAAGAGGGAGACGAATTGTTGCCCACCGAACACCTCCCCCGTCTGATCGTTCGCCTTGACCCAGTTCCAGATCTGGATGGGATCGACCGCGCTTCGTGCCGGCGCGGCCCCGGTGCCGGCGAGCACCAGGCGATCGAGGCGGTCTGGGTGTCGCAGGGCGATCCGAGGCCTGCTGGACCGACTTCTTCCGCTCCCTGCTGGGCCGCGGGCTGCGGCTGCCGACCACCATCACCTCCGACGGTGCGCCGGGACTCGTCAAAGCCATTCAGGTGTGCTTCCCGGCCTCGGTCCGGATCCGGTGTTGGTTCCACCGACCGGCCGACATCCGGGCCACGCCGCCTGATGAGGCGGCGGCGGAGGTGATGGCGCACGTCTACGCCGTTCGGGATGCCCCCACCCTGGATGCCGCCCGGGCGGCCGCGGACCGGTTGATCGGCGGCTACCACCGCACCTTCTCGGCCGCGGTGGCCTGCTTCGCCGACGACCTCGAGGCGCTACTGGCCATCCACCGGGTGCCGGTCCGGCACCGGATCCGGGTGCGGACCACCAACCTGGCGGAATGCTCGTTCGTCGAGGAACGCCGCCGGATCAAGGTGATCGGTCGGTTCCCCGACGAGAAGGCGGCGATGAAGGTGGTGTTCGCCACCATGATCCGGGCCGCCGACCGCTGGTGCCGGGTCTCCATCACCGACCTGGAACGCCACCAGCTGAAACTGCTGCGCGCCGAACTCGGACTGGACCCGCCGCCAGGAGGAACCGACAACCGCAAAACCGACCGACGCAAACGAGTCGCCGCATGATCAACAGGCCACCCGATTTACAGGACGCTCAGGGATGAGGTTGACCCTTTCAGGTGTCCACCAGAAAGGGTCAACCTCACAAGCAGAACGGCTGGCTGAGTCCACATCCGCTCTGAAAGGTCCATCATGGTCTGGTTACGTCCACGAAGGACTGGTGGGTTGGCTGCCAGGTTGGCTGCCAGGCCCCTTCGGGACAGGCGGTTGCCAGCCTCCATATCAGTGGGTCTCTCTGGAGACGCAGCTAGCCAGCAGTCTTGCAACATTCGAATGTATCGACGATGAAGTCGCCGATAGTGGCCCATCGAAAGATGCCCGCCGCTCCGAAACGAGTCAGCGTCGCGGCCGGACGACCCCGGCATCACCGCCGCCACGCCGGACCGGTTCAGCGACGGCGACCAGCCGACCGTTCTTCTGCCGTTCGATCGCCGTGACGGCCCCGATTTCCGCCACGCTGGTGAAACTGTGACCGCGCGCCCCCAGCGCCGGCCCCCAGGCGGTGATGAACGCAGGCTCGGCTGAGACGGCTGCCGTGTTCCGTTGCGATGCCCGAGGAGCAGCAACGGCATCGAGCAGCGGCATCCCGAAGTCCAGCCGGTTGATCAGCGTCTGGGTAACGGTGGTGATGATCATCGAGCCACCCGGCGAGCCGATCGCCAGGACTGGTACGCCGTCGTCGAGGACGATGGTGGGGCTCATCGACGAGCGAGGCCGTTTGCCCGGAGCCGGCAGGTTCGGATCGGGCACTCCCGGCCCCTGGGTCGGTGTGAAGTTGAAGTCCGTCAACTCGTTGTTCAGCAGGAACCCGCGGTTCGGGACGACGATGCCCGATCCGCCGGTCTGTTCGATCGTCAGCGTGTACGAGACGACGTTCCCCCACCGGTCCCAGGTGGTGAGGTGAGTCGTCGAACCCGGCTGGGCGACCCCACGGTCAGCGCCGGCCGCCGCGGCGGCGCACGGGGCGTACGCGCCGTCGGGTGAGCCGGGTGATACCGGCTTGGTCGCTGCCGACGGCTCGATGAGGCAGGCGCGCTCGTCGGCGAACGCTTGCGAGAGGAGCTCGTCGAGCGGTACGTCGACGAAGTCCGGGTCGCCGACGTATCGGTTGCGATCGGCGAAGGCCAGCGCGGTCGCCTCGAGGTAGCGGTGCAGGGCCTCGGATCTGTTCAGGGCGCCCAGGTCGCCGCCTTCGAGAATGTTCAGTGCCTCACCCACCGTCGAGCCGCCGGACGATGGGGGCGCCATCCCGGCTAGGGTCAACCCGCGGTAGTCGGTCAGCGTGGGTGCCCTGAGCAGGGCGCGGTAGCGGGCCAGATCGGACTGGCGCATCAGGCCGGGCCGAACGAGGCGGGTGGAGCTCGAGTCCACCGGCGGCTGCCTCACCGTCGCAACGACGTCCGCGCCGAGTTGCCCGTCGTACAGATAGTCCGTCCCGCGCTGGCCGAGCAAGGTGTAGGTGCGAGCCAGGTCCCGGTTGCGCAGTACCGAACCCACCGCGGGCGGGGCGCCGTCCGGCAGGAACAGCTCCCGTGTGCTGGGGAACGCGGCAAAGCGTTCGGCGTTCGCCTCGGTCTGCTGGCGGAAGGTCTCGTCGACGACGAATCCCCGGTTGGCCAGCCGCGCCGCCGGACGCAACGCCTGCTGGAGATCGATCGACCCCCACCGATCCAGCGCCAGCTCCCAGGTGGCCGGCGTCCCGGGAACGCCGACCGAGAGTCCACTCGTGACCGCCTCGGCGAAGGGAATCGGCAGGCCGTTCTCGACGAAGGAGGTCGCCCGCATGCGCGCCGGCGCGGTTTCCCGCCCATCGATCGTACGGACCCTCCCGGACCGGGCGTCGTAGTACACGAAAAACCCGCCACCGCCGATGCCGGCACTGTAGGGCTCCGTGACGCCCAGGGCGGCCGCCGTAGCGACGGCGGCATCGACCGCGTTGCCCCCGCGTTCCAGCACCCTCAGGCCGATTTCGGTCGCGTACGGGTCGACCGACGACACCGCACCACCGCGACCTACGGCAATCGGGTCCTTCGCCGGCGCGGTGGGCGCGGCGTCGGCAGGGGGTGCGACCAGCACGATGGCCGCAAAGGTCGTCACTGCCGAGGCAAGAAGCTTGGAACGTAGGAACATGGCCGGTCCTTCGCCTGAGACTTTTCGGATCGTCCCAGGATTGGTTGCCTGGCGCAAGAGACAGTTCGGAGGTGACGACGCTTCTAGTGGCGGGTCTGGTTGATGTATTGCGTCTCCTGACGGCAGGAAGGACGGGACCCCGACGACGCGACCAGGAGGCCCGTGAGCTAGCAGCCGACGCCAGGAACCAGGCGCCTGAGGGTGCACAGCGGCCGCAAGCCGAAGCCGCAGTGGGGATCGAATCCCAGACCTACGCATTACGAGGGAGTGCAATGGCTCACGGCTGGTAACGGCTGCGGTTGGATGCCACGGGGGCCGATCACCTTGGTGCGCCGGCGCTCCTCGACGAACGACCGCTCGGCCAGGTTCGTCGTCCGGACTCGGATGCGGTGCCGGACCGGCACCCGGTGGATCGCCAACAGCGCGTCGAGGTCGTCGGCGAAGCAGGCCACCGCCGCCGAGAAGGTGCGCTGGTAGCCGGCAAAACGCTTCGCCACAACAGCCGCCGTTCTCGATTCCCTGACAGCCAACGACATCCAAACACCCACCAGTTGATTCTTTCCAGTCCCGGTGGAACCAACACCGGATCCGAAGGCTGGCCGGGAAGCACACCCCGATCGCCTTCATCAACCCCGGTGCGCCGTCGGAGGTCACGGTGGTCGGCAGCCGGAGTCCCCGGCTGAGCAGAGACCGGAAGAATTCCGTCCAACACCCTTCGGACTCCTTGTTGCCCACCACCAGGTGCAGCAGGTGTTTGGCGCCGTCGGCGGCGATCGCCCAGCCGACCAGCAGCGCCTCCTTGGCGCCGTGCGGCGCAGCGACTCAAACACCGCGTCGACGAACAGGTACTCGATCTCCACCTCGGACAGGTCACGGGAGATGAAGGCCTGGTAGTCCTCCCACAGCCGGTCGGTGATCTCCGACACCGCCGACGTGGAGATCAACAACTCCCCGGTGGAGTCCCGGAAGGCGTCCTCCACCTCCCGGCTGGACAGAGGCGCCCCGCTCAAGATCGAAGAGCCGAGTTGCCCACCTCGAACTGGCGTCTGGGGCGGGTTCTCACGGTTGTGCATTCGCAGCGTCGATCCCACGCCGGATACGTCGCAACAACGACTGGTCGACCACCTTCCGCTGGTGGCTTCTCAACATCCAGGCTCGGTGCTGCACGGATGCCGGTCGAGGTCGCGAAGCTAGGGCCGTGCATCATCTACCCGTGAGGTCGTGAGGTGGTCACGAGTGGACCGGACGCGAGACCGCGCAAGGGGCGCCTGGGCGGGTTGCCGATTCTCGGCTGGCTTCGGGCCTACGACCGTTCGTGGCTGCGCGGCGATCTCATCGCCGGCTGTGCGGTGGCGGCTCTGATCATTCCGAAGAACCTCGGCTATGCCGGGATCGCCGGCATTCCGTTGCAGAACGGGCTCTACGCGGCGGCCGCGGGAGCCATCCTGTACGCGATCTTCGGAACGTGTCGTCAGATTTCGATGGGCCCGAGCTCCGGGCTGGCCGCGGTCGCCGCAAGTGCGGTGCTGGTCGCAGGGATCGCCGACGAAGCAGATGCTGCCACTTTCGTCGCGGGCATCACGCTCGTCTCCGGAGTCTTGTTCCTTGTTCTGGCGGTGCTCCGGATGGGGTGGATCGCGCAGTTCTTGTCCCGGGCGGTGGTCACCGGGTTTCTCTTCGGAGCCGGCATCGATGTGGTCATCGGCGAGCTGCCGAAGATCACCGGCACGGATGCCTCGGGCTCGAACTCGCTACAGGAGCTGTGGTCGTGGATCGGCGGCTTGCGTGACGTCCACGCGGCGACCCTGGTCGTTGAGGTGGTCGCTCTGGTCGTCGTGTTCGGGTTGCGCACCGTGGCCCCTCGGATCCCCGGCGCCCTGGTGCTCGTGGTCGGGGGCCTGCTGTCGACGTGGATCTTCGGCCTCGGCGCACGGGGAGTGGCCCTCGTCGGTGACATCCCGAGCGGGCTGCCCTCGCTCGCGGTTCCGAACCTCGCTCTGCTCTGGGAACACGCCGGAACTGAAGTGACCGCCGCGGTGGCGTTGCTGTTGATCGGTTTCTCCCAAACCGCAGGCGACGCCCGCGCGTTCGCCGCGAAGCACCGCTACCAGATCGATGTCAACCAGGAGTCGGTTGCCCAAGCGGTTGCGAACACCGGCGCCGGCCTCGTGCAGGGCATGCCGGTCTCCACCAGCCTGTCGGCCAGCTCTCTCAACGATCACTCCGGGGCGAAGACGCAGTTGTCTTCCATCGTCTCCGGGGCGACGGTGCTGCTCACGTTGTTGTTTCTCGCTCCGCTGTTTTCCAATCTGCCGAAGGCGGTCCTGGGCGCCTTGATCATCGAGGCCGTGGTCATGGGCATGATGAATGTGCCGGAGATGCGCCGGCTGGCCCGCGTCCAGCGCTTCGACTTCTGGATCGCCCTGGCCGCGCTCGCGGCCACCTTGCTGGTCGGAGTGCTGGCGGGAGTGATCATCGGCATCGCACTCTCGCTGATCTGGCTGATCGCCGTGAGCACCCATCCCAACATGCCCCGGCTCGGGAGACAGCCCGGCACCCCGGTCTACCGTGACCTGTCCGCCCATCCTGAGGACGAACTGGTCTCGGGCGTGCTCGTCGTCGGACTCGACGGCGGCCTGTTCTTCGCCACCGCCGACGCCCTCGAAGATCGGATTCGAACTCTGATGGAATCCGACCCGACTCTCACCGGTTTGGTGCTCGACTGCGAGGGGATCGACTTCATCGACTCTCAGGGCGCGGCGAAGATATCCGAGATCGTCACACTCGCCGACGAAGCCGGCCTCGTCCTGCGACTCGCCCGCGTAAAGCCTTCAATCCAGGAAACCCTGGAACGAGACGGTGTCCTCGATCGGATCGGCGTCGACAAGCTGTCCGGCAACATCGACCAAGCCGTCAACGCCCACTTGGCCGAGAGAGCCGGCGCTCCGCCCTCCCGATTCGGACACCGGTTCCGCCGAGCAGAGCGGTCGCTGATCGGGGTGCGGTCTCTCGTTGAAGATTGTGGAGTCTCTCCGAGCGCGCATCATCCAAGGGGTCCAGGGCTAGCATTCGCTTCGAGCCACGTGGCCCCGGCGAAGCCGCGCGGACGGGGCAGGAGGGAACATGGCCGGAGTCGTCCCGCGTTGGGAATGGCGCACGTGCGCCCACACCGTCTCGCAGGCGGACATGATCCTCGATGCCATGACGCCGGCCTCCGTCGAGGACAGTGATGAGCTCTACCTGTTGACGCACGACGGTGACAACGTGAAGATCCGGGACCAGTTGATGGACATCAAAGTCCTGCGCGAGACCGATTCCGCTGGCCTCCAGCGCTGGGAACCGATCCTGAAGGCGCCGTTCCCACTCCACGTCGAGGCTGCGCAGATTGTGTTCGCGGGGCTGCGGCGGCCGCTTCCAGAAATCCCGCCGGACGGATTGAGCCTCGATGCGCTCATCACTGCGATCCAGGGCGGTGCGACCGATGCGCGGGCCGTTTCGGTGCACAAGCGGCGCGCTCGGTACACCGTCGGCGGCTCCCAGGCTGAGCGCTCCACTCTGGAGGCCGGAGGGCATCAGAAGACATCGATCGCGGTGGAGTCGACCGAACCCGCGGCGGTCGCGGCCGCTGTGGCGGGGCTGGGATTGCGGGACTACGTCAACGTCGACGTTCCGACGAGTCTACGGCTGCTCATCGATCGAGTGCCCGAGCGCTACGCCGTCATCGATGTCGGCACGAACTCGATCAAGCTTCACGTCGCGGAACTCGACGCAGACGGGTGCGGCCCGTGGCGCACGGTCCTCGATCGGGCGGTCGTCACCCGCCTCGGCGAGGGTCTCGAGGCGACCGGCGAGATCGGCGCCGAACCGCTCGAGCGGACCGCGCGAGTGATCAGCGAGATGGCGGACGAGGCTCGTGTCCTCGACGTCCAGGCCATCGCCGTCGTCGGTACGGCGGGCGCCCGGATGGCGCGTAACCGGGCTGACGTCGTGGCGACGATTCGAGCACGTTCTGGCCTGGCGCTCGAGGTGATCTCGGGTGCGGACGAGGGCCGGCTGGCGTATCTCGCCGTCGCAGCGGGTGTGGGGGTCGGCGATGGGGCCGTGGTCGCCTTTGACACGGGCGGTGGCAGCTCCCAGTTCACGTTCGGCCACGGGTCGAGCGTCGATGAGCGGTTCAGCGTTCCGGTCGGCGCCGTCGGATTCACCGAGCGGTTCGGGCTGGCCGAGGCGGTTCCGCCCCGAGTCGTCGCCGAGGCCATGGCCGCGATCGCGGCCGAACTGTGGATTCTCGACGGCCGACCGCAGCCCGACGAAATCGTGGCCATGGGCGGCGCCGTGACCAACCTCGCCGCAGTCAAGCACGAGCTGGCGACGTACAATCCCGACGTCGTCCACGGAACGGTCCTCGACCGGGCCGAGATCGACCGACAGATCGACAGCTATCGCAGCACCGACGCTGCTGGACGTTGCTCGATCATCGGCCTGCAGACGTCGCGTGCCGAGGTCGTTCTCGCCGGCGCCTGCATCGTCCGGACGATGATGGACAAGCTCGGATGCGACTCGGTCACAATCAGCGATCATGGTCTCCGGCACGGAGTGATCATCGACCGCTTCGGCTCAGGCGAGAGCGACCTTCCAGCGCCAAGTTGATCGTGCTGCGGGAGTGCCGAACCTCGCCGTACCAAAGCTCAGGCGAGAGCTTTGGCGCCGACCACGTCTTCCTCTGCTGCGGCGCGGCGAAACCGATAGCGTTCGCACCCAGCCCTGATCTTCGCGGCCGCGGTTGACGTGACCCCTGCTGGTTGATCCGGGTCGAGTGAGAGTCTTGCCGCCCAGATGGGCAGGAAGGCTTGATTTCACGCGACGACGAGGAACGGCACAGCCCGAAGCAGGTTGTACGCAAGCTCACCCAGGCCGACCGGGACGCCGGGTGAGGGCAGGGACCTGGCTGAGGTGTGCCCTGAGCTGCATGTGTCGGAGCAGAAGTACTACCGGTGGCGAAACCAGTTCGACGGGCTGAAAGCGACGACCCAAGCGGCTGAAGGACGTGGAGCGGGAGAACGCCACCGTTGAGCGGCTTCTCGCGGATGCCGGGCTGGAGAAGGCGGCGATGAAGGAGGTCGCCAAGGGGGAATTCTGAGCCCTGCCGATGAAGGCGGCGATCGTCCGGACCGAGTCACCACGGGCCGACGTGATCTGGCGCAGTCCCTCCACGACCGCCTGCAGTCGCGAGGCGGGCTACGCGGGCGGCGGCGAACCGCCATGCCTGGTGCGGCGTCACTCCGGGTTGTACTCCGCGATCGCGGTCTCCCACTGCTCCAGGGCTTGTTCAAGGCGCCAGCGTGGTCCGGACGGGAACCATCGCGCGACCCGCGTGACGCCGGCCTCGCGGAGTTTCTCGAACACCTTCGGATCGGCCGGCACGCTCATCACCTGCACCGGGACGGGCCGGTCGGCGCGGGCGCGCAGCTCGACGATGCGGTCGTACACCTCGGGGTGGTAATTCGGGAACCAGGCGTCGCCGAAGCCCAGCACCCGATCGAGGACGGTTGGGCCGGCGCCACCGACCAGGACCGGCGGGTGTGGCCATTGCGCCGGCTTTGGCCACGACCAGATCCGGTCGAAGTTGACGTATCTGCCGTGGTAACTGGCCTCGTCCTGGGTCCAGATCTCCTTCATGGCCTCCACCCGCTCCCGCAGCACGGCCATCCGGACCCGCGGGTCGGTGCCATGATTGCGCATCTCAGCCCGGTTCCAGCCCGCACCCACGCCGAACTCCAGCCGGCCGCCCGAGAGGTGGTCGACGCTGGCGACTTCCTTCGCTGTGGTGATTGGGTCACGTTCAACGACCAGGCAGATGCCGCTGGCCACGCGGATATGGCGGGTCGCCTCCGCGGCGGCGGTGAGCGCGACGAAGAGGTCGTACGTGCGCCAATATTTGGCGGGTAGCGGCTGCCCGGGCGCACGATCGGTCTCCGCGGCCGGGATATGGGTGTGCTCAGCGAAGTAGACGGCGCTGTAGCCGCGCTCCTCCGCCATCCGCGCGACCTCGCCGGGCCGCATGCCGTCGTAGGTGGGAAAGTATCCGAAACCGAACTCCATGCATAAGGTCTATCCCGGCACGCCAGCCTTCCACCGCGCGGGCCGCGATTTCCTCGGCGTCGGCATTGTGAGCACTCGTGAATGGGTCACCCACCACCGGAGTGGACCGGTAATGAGGTCCGAAGAAGGCCTCCGAGAAGCGCAGATGGGTACGGTCAACACTTAACGACGCAGGGCCGGCGTGCGTTGCGCGTGGGACTCGTTCTGGATCAGCCTGTGGCGGTAAGGGCTACCGGCTCACCCCTGTCGCCATTTGACCGATGGTTGCCCTGGGCTGAGCACAGCCGTGCCAGCTGCCGGATCTGTCTGCTGTTCGGCCAAGAGGGCGCCGCGATCACGATGGTGACGCGGTGGGCGTGACGCATGACGGTGCCGTGTCGAATGCGGCCTTGAGCTCCCCGCCTGCCGCTGTGGCCGCGTTCTGGCCGGCGGTCCAAGAAGCCTCGGCGGCCAATGTTGCTGCCTTGACGGCCTGCGCAGTCTGGGCAGCAGCCGTCACGAAATCTCGGGCGTTGCGTGCATCCGTTGCGTCAGCAATGCCATCAGAGACCGCCTGTACCGCGTCGTCGAGACTGCTGCGCGCGGCGTTTAACGAGTCCTTCATCTCCGCCGCCCCTTCGGCGTCCACCGGGATCGCTTCGATCGCGGTGCCAAGCTCAGTCATTGACGTGCGAGCCGCTGCGGCCTGTGTCGTCAGCGTGGATTTGACTTGGTCAAGCGCGCTGGCGGACGCCGTTGCGTCCAACTCGAGATTTCCGCCGATCGCCTCAAGGCTGCTTCGCACATCACGAGCTGCACTGCACACCGACTCTGCCCACTCGGTGTTCGGGTCAGCCTGTGCCGCCGGGGTAGCCGATGTGGTTGGGGCAGACGGTGTAGTCGTCGACGTTTCAGCTGGGGCGCTGCAGGCAGTCGCCACAGCCAGCGTGATCAGCAAGAGAACAGTAGATAAATAGTGCCGACCGCTTTTTCGGTGACTGTACGTGTCCATTGAAGCCTCCGGAAATGCAACGCGTAGAACGGAACTCGAGCTGTGTCCTGGTCGCTGGGGATCACCATAGCCCTCGTCTGAGCCAAGCTGAAACGTGAAGGTCAAGTCTTGAGCATCCTGTAAATCGGGTGACCTGTTGATCATGCGGCTACTCGTTTGCTGCGGTCGGTTCTGCGGTTGTCGTTGCGGCGGGTGGCGGGTCGAGCCCAATCTCGGCGCGCAGCAGTTTCAGCTGGTGGCGCTCCAGGTCGGTGATGGAAACCCGGCACCACCGGTCGGCGGCGCGGATCATGGTGGCGAAGACCAGCTTCATCGCGCCTTCTCGTCGGGGAACCGGCCAATCACCTTGGTGCGCCGGCGTTCCTCCACAAAGGGACCGCTCGGCTAGGTTGGTGGTGCGCACGCGGATGCGGCGTCGGACCGGCACCCGGTGGATCGCATTGTCAGGTGTGGTCGACGGCGGCTTGCTGAATCGGGAGGGCGGCGGTGAAGCGCTGGATGTAGGCGTCGAAGCCGGCGACATCTGCTGGGTGGGGGCTGAAAGTCTCCAAGGTGGTGTCGGCGAAGACCCGGCTGTTCAGGTAGTCGGCCAAGGTTTGTCCGGAGGCGCCGTGGATGGTGTAGGCGGCGAGGACGGCGACTCCCCAGGCGCCTCCTTCGGCGGCGACGTCTCCGACTGTGACGGGGGTGTCGATCGCGGCAGCGAGGAAGCGTTGGGCGACGCTCTTCGTTTTGAACAGTCCGCCGTGCGCGAACATCTGCTCCAGCCGAACCCCTTCGCCTTTCCGTAAAACGTCCATACCGAGACGCAATGTGGCCAACGCTGCGTAGAGCTGGGTGCGCATGAAGTTCGGCAGCGTGAAGGCGCTGTCGGGGGAGCGGAGGAAGAGGGGCCGGCCTTCGTTGAAACCGGTGATGGGCTCTCCGGATAGGTAGCTGTAGGCGAGGAGTCCGCTGCAGTCGGGTGCACCGTCCAGGGCCGCGGTGAAGAGAATCTCGAAGATCGCCGAGATGTCAGGGTTGCTGTCGGTGCCGGTGGTGCTTCCGGGCGAGTCGGCGGGTGAAGTCGGTGAAGAGGCCGACCCAGGCGTTGAGTTCGCTGGCCCCGTTGTTGCAGTGGACCATGGCGACGAGGTCACCGGCTGGGGTGGCAACGAGGTCAATTTCGTGGTGGACGCGGCTGAGTTCATGTTCTAGCACAACCATGGCGAAGATGCTGGTGCCGGCGCTCACGTTTCCTGTACGGGGGGCGACGGAGTTGGTGGCGACCATGCCTGTTCCGGCGTCGCCTTCGGGTGGGCAGAGGGGCGCGCCCGGCTGGAGATGCCCGGTCGGATCGAGCAGTGTGGCACCGGCTTCGGTCAACTTGCCTGCCTCTTCACCGGCGGTCTGGATCGCCGGCAGCAGATCGGCGAGGCGGAGGTCGGTGCCGGCGTCTGCGGCAAGACGATCGAACTGGTCGAGCATGGTGGTGTTGTGGTCGCCGGTGGCGATGTCGATGGGAAACACGCCGCTGGCGTCGCCGATGCCGATGACCTTCTTGCCGGTGAGCTTCCCGTGGACATAGCCGGCGAGGGTGGTGAGGTAGTCGATGCGGCCGACGTGGTCCTCGCCGTCGAGAATGGCCTGGTGGAGGTGGGCGACGCTCCACCGGTGCGGAATGTTGCGAGCGAACTCGGCGGTCAATGTCTCGGCGGCTTCGCCGGTGTTGGTGTTGCGCCAGGTCCGGAATGGCGTCAGGAGCTCCTCGGCGGAGTCGAAGACCAGGTAGCCGTGCATCATCGCCGACACCCCGAGCGCGCCCACCTTGGTGAGCTTCACACCATGGCGTTGCTGGGCGTTCTCGGCGAGTGAGGCAACGCAGCCCTGCAGGCCTGACCAAACCGAATCGAGGGAGTACGTCCACAAGCGGTTGATGTACTGGTTTTCCCAGTCGTGGCTACCGGAGGCGATGGGGGCAAGGTCTGGTCCGGTCAAGACGGCTTTGATCCGGGTCGAGCCCAACTCGATACCCAGCGCGGTCCGGCCCCCGGCGATCGCGTCGGCGATCTCAGCGCTCATGTTCAGAATCCCCGCGCGAGGCGGTAGTACGGTTGGTTCCAGCGCATGCGGTCGGCGAAGTCGCGACGGGTCGTGGTGTCGTCGATGATCAGCAGCTCGACGCTGAGCAGATTGGCGAGGTCGGCGAGTTGGTCGGTATCCACCGCGCTGGAAAGCACGGTGTGGTGGGGGCCGCCGGCAGTGATCCAGGCCTCGGCCGAGGTGGCAAGATCCGGTTTCGGTTCCCACACGGCGCGGGCGACGGGCAGGTTCGGCAGTGGCTCGTCCGGTGGTACGACGTCGACCTCGTTGACGACGAGGCGGAACCGGTCGCCTAGGTCGCAGACGCCGAGGATGGTGGCCGGTCCGGGGGCGGCGTCGAAGACGAGCCGGACGGGGTCCTCACGATCCCCGATGCCGAGCGGATGGATCTCGACCCGCGGCTTGGCGTCGGCTGCCGCGATCGTGGGGCAGACCTCGAGCATGTGGGCGCCGAGGATTCTCGGGGTGCCGGGGCCGAGGTGGTAGGTGTAGTCCTCCATGAACGAGGTGCCGCCGGGCGCGCTTTCGCCGATGGTCTTGATGGTGTGCAGCATGACCGAGGTCTTCCAGTCGCCTTCGCCTCCGAAGCCGTAGCCGTCGGCCATGAGCCGCTGCACCGCGAGACCGGGTAGTTGGCGCAGCCCGCCGAGGTCTTGAAAGTTTGTGGTGAACGCACCGAACCCGCCGTCGGTCAGGAAGCTGCGCAGGCCGGCTTCGATCCGGGCGCCGTAGCGCAGCGAGTCATGCCGGTCGCCGCCTGGCCGAAGTTCGGGAACGATGTCGTAGCTGTCGGTGTACTGGTCGATCAGGTCGGCGACCTCGGCGTCGGTGACCGCGTCGACGCGCTCGATGAGGTCGTTGACGCCGTAGGTGTTGACCGAGACCCCGAAACGGAGTTCGGCCTCCACCTTGTCGCCCTCGGTGACCGCGACGTCGCGCATGTTGTCGCCGAACCGGGCCAGTCGCAGCCTGCGGATCGCGGCGACGCCCGAGGCGGCACGTTGCCAGCCGGCGATCCGGGCCTGGATGGACGGATCCGAGACGTGGCCGGCGACGGTGGTTCGCGGGACGCCGAGCCGGGTCTGGATGTAGCCGAACTCCCGGTCGCCGTGGGCGGCCTGGTTCAGGTTCATGAAGTCCATGTCGATCTCGGCCCAGGGCAGCGACACGTTTGCCTGAGTGTGCAGGTGCAGGAACGGGGTTTTAAGCGCGTCCAGGCCGGTGATCCACATCTTGGCGGGCGAGAAGGTGTGCATCCAGGCGATCAGGCCGACACAGTCCGGGTCGGCGTTGGCGGCCATGATGATCTGGTGGATGGCGGCGGACTCGGTGAGTACTGGCTTCCACCGCACCGGCACCGGCAGGGTGCCGGCGTCGTTGAGCTGGTCGACGATGGCGCGGGATTGTTGCTCGACTTGGGTGAGAGTCTCGGGGCCGTACAGGCCCTGGCTGCCGGTGAGGAACCAGCACACGGGTTGGGTGGTCATGCTCGATCGCTCCCACTCTGCTCGGGCACGTTTTGGCCGTAAACCTTCTGGTACCGGGCGTACAGCGAATCGATCTCGGATTGGGCGATGGAAAGGGGTTCACCGAGTTGGCGGGCGATGTGGACGGTACGGGCGACCTCTTCGCACATTACGGCGGCCTTGACCGCGGCCTCTGCGTTCGGCCCGATGCTGAAGGGTCCGTGGTTGCGCATCAACACGGCGGGCGAGCGGTGACCACGGAGGGTGGCGACGATTCCTTGGCCGATGGAGTCGTCGCCGATCAGGGCGAACGGGCCGATCGGGATCTCGCCGCCGAACTCGTCGGCCATCATGGTCAGCACGCACGGGATGGGCTCCCCGCGCGCGGCCCAGGCGGTGGCATAGGTGGAATGGGTGTGGACGACACCGCCGACTTCCGGCATGTGCTTGTAGATATAGGCGTGGGCGGCGGTGTCGGACGACGGGGCCCGATCCCCGTGGACGAGGTTGCCGTCCAGGTCGCACACCACCATCGCCTCCGGGGTCAGCTCGTCATACCCGACACCGGAGGGCTTGATCACGAACTGATCGGCACCGGGCACCCGGACCGACACGTTCCCGGCCGTCCACACCACTAAACCCCACCGGGGCAGCTCGGCGTGTAGCCGGGCGACCTCGGCACGGATGCCAGCAGTCAGGTCGGCGGTCTGGGGCGTGATCGGGTCCGGCGCCGAGTCTGGGGTGACCGTGGCGATCTTGTTGGCATCATCGTGGTGCATTGGTCACACTCCTTCGGGGCAGGTGCGCTTCGATCCAGCGCCTGATTCAGACCATCGTGGGTCGTCGTTGTTCGCGATCCCGACCCGGACTCTCTTGGTGTGTGACGAAAGGGACGGCAACGTCCGTGACTGGACGCGGGGCTCCCCCGGCGGTCGATGACTCCGATTCCGCCCGCCAGTTCCGACGATCGTGTCTGTCGCACTCGTGGCACCTTCGTGATCGACCTGAGGTCGCGTTCAGGGTTCCAGGAGTACGCGGACGTCCCAGGGGCCCAGGTCGAGGGTCTCCAGCAGGTCGGCCGTGTCGGTGAGCACGTCGGCCATCGGCTGCGGCAGGAGCAGGTGCACGGGTTTCCAGCTCCAGTTGTGCACGACGTGGATCCGCTCGCGCGGCCGCGTTGGTGGCCGAGTGCACGGTCACCGAGTCCGGCACGCTCGCCCCATGTCTCGCTGGCGGTCGGGCACCAGCCAACGGATCAGGTCGGTCGGCCAGCGTCGGGTTCGGCAGCGTGCCGACGGTGGTGATCCGGCCCCGGCCGTATTCGGTGGACACCACCGCCGGGAACCGGCCGAAGTGCGGATGGTCGTAGCCGAGACCACCTTCGCCCCTCGCTGATCAGCCCGTCGACCCAGTCGGTGGCGCCGGCCGCCGTCCGAGATTTCGATCGCGTCGCTCTCGGCGAGCGACCGGCAACGGCTCGTTGAGGTTGGAGAACTCCTGGTAGCGAACGCCGGCCGCGTCGGCGAGGCGGGCCGGCTTGACCTCGAGCCGGGCCCGGCCTTCGCCGTCGCCGTACGCGGTCCGCGGACCGAGCACGAGGTGGCCGCCGGCGGCCGCATAGCTCCGCAGCCAGTCCAGCAGCGCATCGTCGGCGACCAGCAGGCCCGGGACGATCAGCACCGGTAGCTCGGCCGCGAGCTCGGCGGGATCGAGGAGTACGTGCCGTCGGTGTCGACGAGCTGGTTGTCGTGCAACTATCCGTGTCGAGGCACCGGCGCTCGAAGGTGCCGCGGTAGAAGGCCTCGAAGATCCGGTGGTAGGAGCGCGGGTCCATGTCGGCCAGCGAAGTGGCACGCAGGCCACCCCGGGCTGGGAGAAGGCGGCCTGGAAGGCCAGTCCCCACTTGGAGCGGGCCGAGTAGAGCAGACCGACCGCCGCGTCGGGCCGCAGCCCGACCACCCGCGATCCGGCCGTGCGCGAAGTCGCGCGCCGAGCCGGCTGAGTTCGGCGTAGACCCGGCCGGGTTGTTGGTCGTGCGGCAGGATGCCGACCCAGTAGGTCTCGGTGCCGAAGTGGTTGGTGTGCCAGTGCCAGTACTCGATCATCTCCGCGCCGCGGGCCACGAACGCCCAGGCGGCCTGCCGCCACTGTCCGTCGTAGGCCGGGAAGTTCGATCGCCGAGCCGCCGATGGCGCCGGCGTTGGTCTCGGTGATCAGGAACGGCGCCTGCTTGCAGGCGTACATCCGGTCGGCGCTCAGGAACAGGCTCCAGGCGCCCGATGTGGTCCAGCCTTGCGGCTACCGGTGGGTGCTCGGCACCTCAGTGCGTCCTGCATCGCGTAGTAGGGGTTACCGGCGGTGACGTCGAGGGCCCGGGTCAGGTTGGCGTCGTCGACGGTCGGCCGCTCGTAGGCGATGCAGGTGGTGACGAACTGGTCGTCGCGGGCGTACTCGCGGACGATGCCGGCCTGCCAGGCGATGAACTCGGTCGTCAGCTTGGCCTGGAAGGTGCGCCAGGCCAGGTCGTACTGCGGCTGGTAGTTGCCGTCTGGTCGCCCACAGGTCGGCCCAGGTGCTGAGCTTGTGCGACCAGTAGACCAGACCCCAGGCCTCGTTGAGGGTCTCCACGTCACCGTAGGTGTGCCGGAGCTCGTCGACGAACCGCTGGAACACGCCGTGGTTGTGGAAGATCAGCATGCCGGGCTCGTTGTCGACCTGGAAGCCGATGATCGGCGGGATGGTCGGCGTAGCGGCTCAGGATGCCTGCGGATCACCCGTTCGGCGTGGAACCGGAACGCCGGATGGGTGTAGTCGATCTCCTGCCGTCCGCCCCAGGGCATCGGCTGGCCGGTCGCGGTCTCACCGGCGATCTCGGGATAGCGGCGGGCCAGCCACGGCGGGGCGGCGTAGGTGGGAGTGCCGAGGACGACCTTGATGCCGCGCTCGGTGCGCACCGTCGAGGACGGGCTGCAGCCAGTCCAGATCGAACCGGCCGTCCTCGGGTTCCCAGGTGGTCCACACCGACTCCCCGACCCGGATCACCGAGAAGCCGGCCTGCGACCATCAGGTCCAGGTCGGTCTCCAGCCGGGGAGAGGGCTGGTACTCGTGGTAGTACGCGGCGCCGAACAGCACCTGCTCGCGGGGCTGAGACCATGGAAGGCAGCCTTTCTATCGACGTTCGTCGTAGCTGAGTTCGGGTCAGGCCTTGACGCCGCCGGTGGCCAGGCCGGACTGCCAGTAGCGCTGCAGGAACAAGAAGGCGACGACCAGCGGGATGATCGAGATCAACGATCCGGTGATCACCGTGGAGAACAGCGCCTGGGCACCGGACCCGCCGGCGGCGGTGGACTGCCACTGCGCCAGCCCCACCGGCAACGGGAACAGCTCGGCCGAGTTCAGCATCAGCAGGGGCAGGAAGTAGTTGTTCCAGGTCGACACCAAGGCGAACAGCAGCACCGTCACCGTGCCGGGCATCAGCAGCCGGAGCGCGACGGTGAAGAAGATGCGGAGCTCGCCGACGCCGTCCACCCGCGCCGCCTCGATCAGCGTGGTGTCCACCGCGTCGGCGGCGTACACCCGCATCAGGAAGACCCCGAACGGACTGACCAGCGAGGGCAGGATGATCGCCCAGTAGGTGTCGGTGAGCTCGGCCCGGGCGAACAGCAGGTAGGTCGGGATGGCCAGCGCCGTGGTCGGGACCATGATCGCGCCGAGGATGATCGAGAACAGGACCTTGCCACCCGGGAACTCGTACTTGGCGAAGGCGTAGCCGGCGGCGGTGGCCAGAAAGGCGGCGCCGACGCCGCTGACGACGGCGTACAAGATCGAGTTGAAGAACCACCGGATGTAGACCGAGTCCTGGAAGGTGAACACCGTCCTGACGTTCTCGATCAGGTTGAAGTCCGCGAACCACAGCCCGAAGGAGCTGAACAGGTCGGCGTTGGACTTGGTCGAGGCGACGACCAGCCACCACAGCGGGAACAGGAAGTAGCAGGCGATGGCGACCATGACGACGGTGAGCACCCAGCTGGTCCGACGCTTGGCCGGCGGGCGGTCGAGGGCCCTCGCGGACTTGGTGACGTCCGAGGCCGTGTCGACGACACTCATGAGCGCCGCTCCTTCCGTTGGGTGCTGAGCTGGACGACGTAGGAGATGATCATGATCACGATGCCGAGCAGAAAGGCCAGGGCGGCCGCGTAGTTGGCGTCCTGGTTGACGAAGGCGATGTTGTAGGCGTACAGGTTCGGGGTCCAGTCCGTGCCGATCACGGTCGGGGCGAGGGTCGCGCATCAGCGCCGGCTCGTTGAAGAGCTGGAAGGTGCCGATCACCGAGAAGATGACGGTGAGCATGATCGCCGGGCGGATGGACGGGATCTTGATGGACAGGGCGATCCGGGTCTCGGAGGCGCCGTCGACCCGAGCCGCCTCGTACAGCTCGGTGGGGATCGAGCGGAGCGCGGCGTACATGATGATCATGTTGTAGCCGACGAACTCCCAGTTCACGATGTTGATGATCGAGAAGAAGATCCCGGTCTCGGTGAAGAACGGCGGGGCGCCGAGCCCGATGGCCTCGCCGATCTGGGCGAGCGGCCCGAAGTCGGGGCCGTAGATGTAGCCCCACATCAGCGTGGCGATGACGCTCGGCACGGCGTACGGCACGAAGATGCTCAGCCGGACGAACTTGGCCAGCCGCATCATGCCGCTGTCCAGGGCCAGCGCGGTGAACAGCGAGAGCACCAGCATGATCGGGACCTGGACGAGCAGGAACAGCCCCATCCGGCCGACACCTTGAGGAAGCTGGGGTCGGTCAGCGCCCGCAGGTAGTTCTCCGCACCGACGAAGGAGTTGCCGCCGATCAGCCTCTTCTTGAAGAGCTGAGGTACCCGGCGTAGACCAGTGGCACGACGATCATGGTCAGGAACAGGATGAGGAACGGCAGCACCAGGACGTAGGCGGCGCCGATCTGCCGGCGCCGCGACGCGGTGAACCGCGGGCGCGGCAGCGCGGAGCGCGGCGCGCGGGGCCGCCGCTGGGCGCGGTGGACACGGTGGTGCTCATGGATCTCCCTTCGGAGGTGTTGGCGCGCAGCCGCCGGCCGGCCGGCCGGCCGCGCGCCAGGGGTCAGGAGACCGTGAAGCCCTGGTCCTTGGCGTACTTGACGCAGGCGTCCTGCCAGGCCTGCAGGCCGGCGACGGCGTCGGTCTTGTCGGCGAACGCCTTGCCGAGGGTCTCGTTGAAGTTCGAGTAGACGTAGTCCATGAACGGCAGCCAGCCGAAGTCGGTGCTGACCGTCTCGGAGATCTGGGCGAACTTCTCGTTGACCTTCTGACCGCCGTAGAACTTCGACTCCTGACCGGTGAAGCTCGGGTCGGTCAGCACGTAGTTCATCGCCGGGAACAGGAACTGCTCGTTGGCGAACCGGAGCATCGATTCCTTGTTGGTGTTGATCCACAGGGCCAGCTGGGAGGCGGCGATCTGCGTTCTTGCTCGACTTCAGCACGGCGTCGGTGGAGCCGCCCCAGTTGCTGGACACGACCTTTCCGGCCTTCCACTGCGGCAGGGCGTCCGCCCGCCACTTGCCGGAGGTCTTGCCGGCCGTGCCCTGCAGGAACACCGGTCCCCAGGCCGCGATGGGCAGCGACGCCCACTTGCCGTTGGCCAGACCCTGGTACCAGGAGTCGTTGAAGTCGGCGTCGTTGGAGGCCAGGCCGTTGGTGACCAGGTCGCCCGAAGAACTTGCACGACCTTCTTGGCCTGGTCGTTCGCCAGGTCGACCTTGACGGTCTGCTGGCCGTCGAAGCTGAACGGCCGCACCCCGGCCTGCCACAGGTAGGCCACCAGCTGCCCGGGCTGGTTCGGCGCGACGTTGACCAGGAACTCTTCGGGTTCTTGCTGTGGTAGGTCTCGGCGGCCGCGGCGAAGTCGTCCTAGGTGGCCGGAGCCTTGATCCCGGCAGCGGAGAACAGGTCGTCGCGGTAGAGCAGACCCATCGGCCCGGTGTCCTGCGGAATCCCCCACAGACCGTTGTTGACCTTGACCTGGCCCCACACCCACTCGGGGTACGAAGCTCTGGATGTCGGCCGGGGCGTAACGGCGTCAGGTCCAGCAGAGCTGCCCTGCTCGCCGAGGGTGAAGGACGGGATGTACTGGATACTCCATCTGCGTCACGTCCGGCGCGCCCTGCCCGGACTGGATGGCGGTGCGCAGCTTCTGGTAGTGCGGGGCGCCCTGGCCGACGTTCACCGTCTTGACCTGGATCTTCGGGTACTTCGTGGTGAACAACTTCACCTGGTTGGTGATGTCGGGCACCCAGGTCCAAAACGTCAGGGTCGTCGGCGTGTCGAGAGCCTTGTCGATGTCGGCCTGCGGGACCTGCTGCGCCGAGGCGGCCCCTTGGCCTGGTGATCTCGCCGCCCCCGCCGCAGGCGGCGAGCAACCAGGCGCTGGCCGCCGCGGCGGCGGAGGAGATCAGGAACTTGCGTCGAGTGAATGCTGAAGACATCGCTGTCCTTTCGAAGGTCGGACTTGCTTCAGGTGGATCGATAGGTCGAGCGGCCGTGCTGCCGGAAGTAAGGTCGGCGAAAGCGCGTGGGACTGGTCAGGTGTCGCGGGGGCGGTCCCGTCGAGCCGCGGATCACGAGTCGTTGGCCGTCGAGGGTGACGTGACCGGCAGGCTCGCGCGCGCCCTCGATCATCCGCACGAGTTCGGCGAGGATCCGCTGCGCCGCCGCGTCTGCGTCGACGGCCACCGTCGTCAACGGCACCATCTGGAACTCCGCCTCCGGCGACGTCGTCGAATCCGACGACGGAGACGTCGCCGGGGATCGACCGGCCCGGCCTCGTGAAAGGCACGAAGCAATCCCATGGCCATGTGGTCGTTGGCGGCGAAGACGGCGGTGACCTCTGACGCGATCGGCGAGCCGCCGACCCAGCCCGATAGCCGGAGCGCGGCCGTCCAGTCGCCGTACAACATCCGGCGGAACGGATCGCGCCCCGCTCCTGCAACGCCGAACGCCATCCCGTCGAGCCGCTTCTGGGCGACGTCCCAATCGCGCGGGCCGGCCACATGCCAAACGGTTTCGTGACCGAGATCGAGCAGGTAGCTGGGTGAGCACTCCGCAGAGCTGGCCCCGTGATCCACGTCGATGACCGTCTGCAAGCGGCAGACCGGCGATCCGGCCGGCGCTGGTCACCACCGGCAGCCCGGAGCATTGCCGGAGTCGATCTCGACGAGGTGGGTCGGCACCTCGACCACGACGCCCTCGACGCCGCGCGCCAGCAGGCTCGTCGATCCCTCGGCCACGCTGGCCGCCGACAGGTCGGGCACCGACACCAGAGCCAGTGTGTACCCCACGACGGCGCGCCGCATGCTCCAGGGTGAACACCCGCCGGGACGGCCCGAACAACGGAGTGCCCAAGGGCCAGCACGCCGAGCGTGTGCGTGCGCTCCCGCGCCAACGCCTGCGCGGCGCCGTTGGGACGGTAGCCCAGTTCCTCGATCGCCCGAGACACCTGTCGCGAACGTCCTGGCCGCACGTACGGAGCATTGTTGACCACGCGGGACACGGTCTTCTGAGACACGCCTGCCCGTCGAGCGACATCGACCATCACGACACCGCGAGCGCCAACGGCGTTGCTCAGGTGCTGACTCATTAACGTTTCCTGACTACGTAGTCAAGTGTTGTCTACGTAGTCAATACCGGAAGGCCCCACCTTGTCAAGAGGTTGACCTGCGTCAGCGCCCGGGAGGACTGGTCACCTAGGGTCGCGATCGTGAGCATCGCCGATATCCGGTCGACGCCGGCGAACAGGCGGTGGGATGAGTCGGCCCTGCGAGTCTGACAGCGCGGACGCCCTACGGACTAGCCCAGAGGTCCGCGCCCAAGCCAGGGTGTGTATACAGAACTACTGGGACAAACCGGCAAATGTAGGGGGTCCTCACAAGGACTCCCAGACCTGTCCATCGAGAACAACCACACAACGAACGACGACGACTCCTCGGCGCCGTAGCCGAGGCCGCCAACCCCGCACGTCGCCATCGACCCGGCTGCAATGGGTCATCCGACTGTCCTCGAAGGGCTCGCGATCCGTCTGCAATCGAGGCCAGCTGAGGACACAAAATCGTTCCGTTTAATGGGGGTTTAATGGGGTGGCGGTGCCTTCAGGAGCTGTCTCCGACGCCCGAAAATTGCTTTGGCTAGGCAGGTTGGTGCGCCGCGAGGGAATCGAACCCCCAACCCGCTGATTAAGAGTCAGCTGCTCTGCCAATTGAGCTAGCGGCGCGCGAGGAGAAAGGCTAGCACCCTTCCAGGACCGCCCTGGCCCCGTTGTGGCCACCCAAACCGCTGACGGCGCCGCCTCGACGGGCCCCGGATCCGCACAGCAGGACGCCCGGATGATCGGTGGCCACGCCCCAGCGTTCGGCAGGTGTCATGGCCGATTCTCCGGCGTCGAGCCACGGCCAGCTGAGGTCACCGTGGAAGATGTGTCCGCCCGGCATCCGCAGTTCGGTCTCGAGGTCCAGCGGGGTGAGCGTCTCGACACAGGGCCGGCTCGACGCGTCGGTGGCGAGGCAGTCCTCGAGCGGTTCGGCCAGGGCCTCTTGCAGGGACCGCAAGGCGGCCGCCTGCGCACTCGCGCGGGCTCCGTCAGGATCGGAGCGGAACAGGGCTGCGGGCGTGTGCAGCCCGAAGAGGGTGAGGGTGTGGTACCCGGCCTCGGCCAGCTGCGGATCCAGGATCGAGGAGTCGGTCAGGGTGTGGCAGTAGACCTCGCAGGGCATGGGATCCGGCAGCACGCCGGACGCCGCCTGCTCGTACGCTTCCGCCAGTCGCGCGTACCCCTGGCCGAGATGCAGGGTACCGGCGAAGGCGGTCTCCGGGTCCAGGCCGGACCGCAGGGCTGGCAGCCGGCGCACCACGAGATTGATCTTGGTCTGGCACCCCTCGGGCGGCGCCGCTGGCTCTCTCGAGCAGGCCGGCGAGTGTGCTCGGCGCGGTGTTGATCAAGACCCAGGGAGCCCGCATCCGTTGGCCGTCGGCAAGGTGTACGGACGCGCCTCCGTCAGGGTCCGGCTCGACGGCCACGACCTCGGCGCCGGAGAGCAAGCTCGCACCGGCCGACGCGGCCACCCGTTCGAGCTCCGCGGCCACCTGACCCATGCCGCCCACCGGGACCCGCCACTCACCGGTGCCGCGTCCGATCACGTGGTACAGGAAGCAGCGGTTCTGGCTGCAGCCGCGGATCATCCGCGGTACTGAAGGTGCCGATCAGTGCGTCGGTCAACAGCACGCCCCGTACGGTCTCGTCGGCGAAGGTGTGCTCGAGGACGTCACCGATCGGCCGCTCGACAAGATCGCTCCAGGTCTGGGGCGCTACCCGGCGCCGCAGCTCCTCGCTCGTCGGCAGCGGCTCGGTCAGCGTTGGCTCGACGATCTCGGCGAAGGCGCGGAGCCGGTCCTCGAACTCGCACCAGGCCGCGAATTCGCCGGTCGCCGCCGAACGCGCCGAAGGATCGGCGGGTCTGCTCACCCGGGTCCCGCTCGACCAGAAGCCCACCGTCGCCCACCGGCGAATACGAGGCGATCCGCCGAGACCGCAGCTCGAGATCGAGGCCGAGCTCCTCGACGATCATGGTCGGCAGCAGCGAGACCAGGTAGGAGTATCTCGACAAGCGCGCCGCTATTCCGGCAAAGGGCTGCCCACTGGCCACCGCACCGCCGAACCTGGGTCCGGCCTCCAGCACCGTCACCCGCATGCCGGCGCGGGCGAGGTAGGCGGCGGCGACCAATCCGTTGTGGCCGCCGCCGACGACGATCGCGTCCTGTGTCAAGATGGGGTCACGGGTGGCTCAGCGGGTCGCGGAGCAGCGAGCCAGTTCGTCCTCGGACAAGGTCAGGTCGGCCGCTCGGGCCGAGTCGGTGATCGTCTCTGGGCGACGAGCGCCGGGAATAGGGATGACGTGCTCGCCGAGCGACAGCTCCCAGGCCAGGACGACCTGTTGGGGACTCACGCCGTGCTCTTGGCCGATCTCGCTGAACACACCGAAACGCTCTCCGACGTCCCGCGCCGCGCCGCCGGTGCCGCCCAAGGGACTCCAGGGCAAGAAGGCGATGCCGTGCTCGCCGCAGAACTCGAGCTCGTCCTCGCTGTCGCGGAACTTGGGCGAGAACTCGTTCTGCACGCTGGCGAGCCCGCCCTCGCCGAGCACCTGCTGGGCGACCTCGATCTCCTCGACGTTGGCGTTGGAGATGCCGATCGCCTTGATCTTGCCCTCCTGCTGCAGCTTCTGGAAGTGTCCGATCACCTCGCCGTAGACCTGCCACCGGTCGGGACGGTGCCATTGGTAGAGATCGATCACGTCGGTCTGCAGGGCGCGCAGAGACTTCTCGACGGCCTGCCTGAGGTAGGCCTCGGAGCCGTCGCGGCCCCATTGATCACCGTCGCTGCGAGTGATCCCGCCTTTGGTGCCGACGACGACGTCGTCCAGGCTGCCACCGTAGCTGCCCAGCGCCTTGCCGACGATGGTCTCGTTGTGGCCCATGGTGTCCCAGGTCGGGGCATAGATATCGGCGGTGTCGATGTAGGTGATGCCGCCGTCGAGGGCGGCGTGCACGGTGGCGATCGCTTCGGATTCGCTGGGGTAGCGCTTGTCGTTGTTCATCGAGAACGGCATCGCGCCGAGGCCGATCGCGGAGACGGTGAAGGGTCCAAGTTGTCGGGTGTGCATTCTGGCCACCCTAATGTCTGGCCGATCTGTTGGCTTGGGGTGAGTGACGGGACTCGAACCCGCGACCACCTGGACCACAACCAGGTGCTCTACCAACTGAGCTACACCCACCGTGTTTACTGTGCTGCTCGCGCCCGCAACACGGCCGCTCGCAGCTAGGAACCATAGCCGGGCTGATCAGGAGTCGAAAACTTAGGCTTGCTGCGGCGGGATCTCGGCGGCGGTGGGGGTCAACGCGCCTTGGTGGCGTACGGCCAGCTCTCGCAGCTGGGTGCTCTCGGGACCGGGCGGGGGGACGAAGATCGCCTCGCGGTAGTAGCGGAGCTCCTCGATCGACTCGCGGATGTCGGCCAGGGCTCGGTGGTTGCCGGATTTCGCGGGGGCGGCGTAGTAGCTGCGCGGGAACCACCGCCGCGCCAATTCCTTGACGCTGGAGACGTCGACGTTGCGATAGTGCACGTACGCCTCCAACTCGGGCATGTCGCGAGCCAGGAACGCCCGATCGGTGCCGATGGTGTTGCCGGCCAACGGTGCCCGGCGGGACTCCGGCACCTGGCTGCGCAGATAGTCGAGGACCTGCTGTTCGGCGTCGGCCAGCGTCAGGCCCGCGTCCAGCTCGTCCAAGAGGCCCGACGACGCGTGCATCGTCCGGACGAAATCTCCCATCCGCTCCAGAACTCCAGCGGTCGGTTTGATCACGAGGTCGACACCCTCACCGAGCAGGTTGAGGTCACCGTCGGTGACCAGCGCGGCCACCTCGATCAAGGCGTCGTTGGTGAGGTCCAGACCGGTCATCTCGCAGTCGATCCAGATCAGCTCCCCACTCACCCTCGCTACTTTACGGTTCGCGGCGAGGGTCCGGCTGCGTCGGCGTACGCGGGCACCCACTTCGCGAGCCAGCCTGAACCGAGCCAGGTGAGCGCGCCCATGGTTACCGAGGCGGCGGCCAGGGTCGCGACCACGCTGACGGCGCTGATCACGAACGGGCCTGCAGTGTTGCCCAGGTCCGCGCACAACCGCCATCCGCCCAGGAACTGGGCCCGCGCCTCCGGTGGCGCCATGTCGGCGCCCAGGGTGAGCACGATCCCGGCCGAGATTCCGTTGCCCAGACCCATGAGGGCGGCCACCAGCCCGACACCTACCGCCGTCGAGGTCAACGGCAACAGGACGAAACCAAAGCCGAGAACGATCATGGAGGGCACCGCGACCCAGACCCGGCCGAAGCGGTCCATGATCGCGCCACCCGGATAGAACAACAGCATGTCCACGCCGGCCGAAATGCCGAAGATGATGCTGGTGGTGGCCGCGTCGATGCCTTGGGAGTCCGCCCACAGCGGCACGATCGACTGTCTGGTCGAGCGGGCCGCCGAAATCACCAGAACCCCGACGCCGAGGGTGAGTAGTACGCGGCGGTGCTCGGCCAGGACCGAGATGACGCCCCGCTGCTTGACGCGCACGACCGGCCGCGCCTTCGGTGCAAGATCGGGGAGGAGAGCGGTCAGCAGGGCGGCGGCGAGGCACATGCCGGCTGTGAACGCGTAGGCCGTCGCGATACTCGAGAAGGTGACGATGGCCGCTCCGACGAACGGACCGACGAAGGTGCCGATCCGAAACGTGCCGCCGAGCGTAGACATGGCTCTTGCCCGCACGGCGATCGGGACCGCCTCCGTCAGATAGGCCTGGCGGGCCAGGCTGAAGACCGCGCCGGCCAGACCGGTGACGAACACCGCGACCGCCAGCGTCCATACGGTCTGGGCCAAAAAGGCCCCGAGCAAGGCGACGGCGTTGAGGAGGCAGGCGCCGATCAGAGCCCACTTTTCCCCGATGCGCGCCGCCAGCGCACCGGCGGGCAGATCGCCGACGAGCTGTCCCAATCCGATGAGCCCGACGACCAGGGCGGCGACCCCGACGCTGGCTCCCAGCTCCCGCGCCGACAGGGCTACCAGCGGCAGGATGGCGCCGTAGCCTGCCGCCACCAAGGCCGTCGGCCCGTAGATCGGCACCGCCAATCGCCGCCACGGCACCGATTCGTGCGGAGCTGTTGGCACACGGAGAAGCTACCGGGTGGTGCACGCCGGCCCGCGGCTGAGCTTGTCGAAGGGCCCATGGTGCTCGCGCCTTCAGCCTTGCGCAGGGCCCGATCGTCTCGCGCGCCGCACGTTCGCGTCCGTTTCCGCAGTAATCCACCGCTACGCCCTGCTGGCGGCGGCGGACTGAGTCAGGTCAGGGAGCGGTCAGCCGGAGCACCTGACCCTCGTCCGTGAGCAGCCAGATCGTGCCGTTGGGGGCCTGCTCCACCTCCCGGACCCGCTGGCCCAGATCCCACTGGTCGCCCTCGGCGGCTTCGGTGCCGTCCAGGTCGACGCGGATCAGTGCCTGGCCCGACAAGGCACCGAGGAACGCGTCGCCCCGCCACTGGGGGAACGTCGAACCGGTGTAGATCATCAGACTGCCCGGCGAGACACTTGGGTTCCACCATGCCTTCGGAGCCTCGAAGCCGTCGCCGTCGGCATGGTCCGGGATCTCGCCCCCGCTGTAGTGGGAGCCGTTGGAAGCCTCCGGCCACCCGTAGTTGGCCCCCTCCCGGACCAGGTTCAGCTCGTCGCCGCCCCGCGGCCCCATCTCGGAGTTCCACAGGTTGCCGTCCGGGTCGAACGTGAGGCCGAGCGGGTTGCGGTGCCCGTAGCTCCACACCTCGGCCGCGACGTCACCCCGGTCGGCGAACGGGTTGCCGTCGGCCGCCGTGCCATCGGGTCGGAGACGGACGATCTTGCCCAGGCTGGAGTTCAGGTCCTGCGCGGGATCCATCGCCTGTCGCTCGCCCGAGGAGACGAATAGGTACTCCCCGTCCGGCGAGAACGCCAGGCGGTGACCATAGTGAGCGTTGCCGCCCACCTTGGGCTGCTGCCGCCAGATGACGGTCAGGTCCTCCAGGGCCGCCGACCCGCCGCCGCCGGACAGCGTCGCGCGACCCACGGCCGCACCTGTTCCACCCGAGCCGGCTTCGGCCCAGCTGAGGTAGATCGTGTTGGTCGGCTCGCTGTCCGGGGCGGCGATGACGTCGCCGAACCCGCCCTGGCCGGCATGCACCACCTCCGGTACGCCGGACACATCGACCATCTGGCCGTCGGTGGTCCTTAGGGTCAGCTCGCCGCCTCGACCGGTGATCAGGGCCCGACCGTCGGGGAGGAAGGTCATCGCCCAGGGTTCGTCCAGCTCCGCGATCTCCTCCATCACGAACGGGCGACCAGCGGAACCGGTTCGTCCCGCGCTCGGCGTCGGCGTCTCGCCCGCCGACGGCGTGGTCCTCGGCGCTGTCGACGGGGGTGTCACCGAGTCCTCGGCCCCCGGCGTCCCCGCGCAGCCGGCGAGAAGGGTGACCACCGCCACGGCGATTCCCCACCGAGTCCTCATGTCGCGAAGGTACCCAGCGGCTCAATTGCCGATGTCGAGATCCTGCCGATCACCGACTTCGCGTTTTTCCGCTTCGACCAGCTGCGTGAAGTCGGCCTTTCCCCGGAAATCCAACGCTCGATGACGCTGCCGGCTCGATCCCTCGGCGTGTCGGGCCGTGAGGCGCAATCCAGCGTTGGATTTCTGGGGGGATGATCTGATGGCGCCCCCGGCAGGACTCGAACCTGCGACCGACAGATTAGAAGGCTGCTGCTCTATCCGCTGAGCTACGGGGGCCTCCGGGGAGTGTATGAAACGCACTGCTGCGCAGGCGAGCCCGTATGGCTAGGGTTCGATGCTGTGACCGAACAACTCGCGAGCCCCTCCGGCCTGGCGATCAGCTACCGCGAGTGGGGACGGCCCGACGGTCCGGTGGCGATTCTGCTCCACGGACTCACCGACGACAGCAGCAGCTGGGATCTCGTCGGCCCGGTACTGGGTCAGCGGTTCCGTGTGATCGCACCGGATGCTCGCGGTCACGGTGACACCGACTGGGCCGAGGACTACTCGTTCGCGGCGCAGGCGGATGACGTACTTGCGGTGATGGAGGCCCTCGGGGTGCTGGCCGCCGCGGTGATCGGCCATTCGATGGGTGCGACGACCGCCTACCTGGTGGCCGCCACGCATCCGGAGCGGGTTAGGGCTCTCGTCCTGGAGGACCCGCCGCCGGCCGCGCCGGCCGACCCACCGCGGGAGATCCCGTCGGGCCCGGAACCGGGGGAGACAACGGACTGGCATGCCGTTCATCAAGTCCTGACCTGGCGAAACAGTCCCGACCCCACGTGGGACGACCATGCCGATCGGATCGGCAGCCGGACGCTGATCGTTGGTGGCGTACGCAGCCATCTGCCTCAGGTCCGGCTGCGCAAGCTGGCCAAGCGGATCGCCCGCGGACAGTACGTGGTGCTGGACACCGATCACCAGGTACACGGGGAGCGGCCCGGGGAGTTCCTCGCCGTGGTCCAGCCGTTCCTGGACGAAGCCATTCGCTGATCGCGACTTCGCCGGGCGTGCCCCACGGCTGGGTAGCCTGTTTCCCATGTCGGTGGAGGTGTCGGAATCCAGGCAGGAGCGGAAGCGCCGCGTCCGCTCCGGGATTCCAGCCGACCCCGACCTCCGCCAGCCCTGGCCCAAGCGGCTGATCACCAACCGGCTGTTCTGGCTGTCGGCCCTCCTGCTCGTCGTCTACGCGGTACTGCTCGTGCTGCTCTACCAACGGGTCGTGCCGGACCAGGAGGTTCCCGGGGGCACGCTGCCCGGCATCGGCACCGAGGCCATCCCGATCGCCGCCAAGTACGCCGCCATCACCGCCATCCCACTGTCGTTGATCTTCTTGTGGGCCGACCGGTTCCGGCCACAGCGGTTTTGGGTTTGGATCATGACCTTCGGCTGGGGCGCGTGTGTCGCCACGTTCGTCTCCGCCGAGATCAACACCTGGGCGGCCAGCCAGCTGAGCATCATCGGCGACGGCGACCCGGCCACCGGTCCGCGTGCGGCGATCTACGTCGCTCCATGGGTGGAGGAGGCCTCGAAGGCCACCGTGTTGTTCTGGCTGGCGATCTTGATGCGCTACCAATGGGTGAGCCGCCTCAGCGGCATCGTGCTCGCCGGCCTGTCCGGGGCAGCGTTCGCGTTCGTGGAGAACATCCTCTACTACGGCCGGGTCTACCGGTACGCAGCGCGGACCTTCGGGGAGGTGCCGCCGCTGGAGGCCCTGCAGCAACTGTTCTTCCTGCGCGGCGTGATGACCTTCTTCGGACACCCGCTGTTCACGGCCATGACCGGGATCGGCCTGGCCGTGGCCCTGCGGTCCAAGAGCAAGATCGTCCGGGTCGTGGCCCCGCTGGCCGGCTTCTGCGCGGCCGCCTTTCTCCACATGCTGTTCAACGCCACCGCGTCCCTGGTGTCGGGCACGAACCTGTTGCTGATGTACGTCTTCGTCGCCCTGCCGCTGGTGATCGGCCTGACCGTCTTCGTCGTACGCCAGCTGTTCCGCGAGGGCCGGCTCATCCGCGAGCGGTTGATCGACTATGTGCGAACGGGTTGGTTGCCCGAGGGCGATCCGCTGGCCCTGTCGAAGCTGCGAACCAGGCTGCGCGCCCTGTGGCACGCCGTCTTCACCGGCCCGGACACGTTCGTCGACACGATCCGCATGCAGCGCGCCGCCACCGAACTCGCCTACCTCCGCGACTCCATCGCCCGAGGCCTCGTCGACGACGCCGGGCTCGCGCGCGAAAAGATCTTGCTCGACAAGATCAGAGCCCTGCGGGGTGGGGCGATCGTGCAGCCGGAGGGCCGGGCTCCGTACCCGACGCTCCGGCGGAGGAGACAGCCGGATCAGATTGCGTACCCGCCGCCAAGCTATCCGGGTCCGTCGGGACTCGGCGGGAACTACCCCGCGCCGCCTCCGACGGCCGGTGTCCCGCTGGGGCAGACTGCTACCACGTACTCCGAGGTCGATCCCACTTGGAAACCTCCCGGCGCGTGAGCTAGCGGCGTGACCACTAGGCAGGAGGTCGGCGTGGGCAGGACGGTCCCGGGGCTGGAAAGGGCGCTGATCGAGCTCCGCGAGGCCTTGGCGCCCGTGACGCTGACCCTCGACCTTCCGGGAGCGGCCGACCAGCGCGCCGCGGTCTCCGAGCTGTCTCGACAACTCGACGACTACGTGTTGCCGAGACTGGCCGAGATCGATGCTCCGCTGCTCGCCGTGGTCGGCGGGTCGACCGGTGCGGGCAAGTCCACGCTCGTCAACTCCCTCCTCGGTCGGGAGGTGTCTCCGCCCGGCGTCATCCGGCCCACCACCCGGGCGCCGGTGCTGGTGCACCACTCCTCCGACGCGCACTGGTTCACCGGCACCCGGATCCTGCCTGGCCTGGCTCGCTCGTCGGGCACGACTCCAAGCACCAGCAGCGCCGCCGACGCGAGGTCGCTCCGGCTCGTGGCCGACGAGAATCTGCCGGCCGGACTGGCCCTGCTCGACGCCCCCGACATCGACTCCGTCGTAGCCGAGAATCGGCAGCTGGCGGCCCAACTGCTGGCCGCCGCCGACCTGTGGCTCTTCGTGACGTCCGCGGCCCGGTACGCCGACGCCGTGCCCTGGGACTTCCTGATCTCGGCCGCCCGCCGCAGTGCCGCCGTCGCGGTGGTGCTGGACCGGGTGCCACCGCGCGCGCTGCAAGACGTGCCGCCGCACCTGGGCCAGCTCATGATGGACCGCGGCCTCGGCTCGTCACCGCTGTTCGCCGTTCCCGAGACGTCCGTCACGGCGGCCGGCCTCCTGCCCGACGCGGCCGTGCAACCCATCCGCACCTGGCTCGCGACGCTGGCCGCCACCAAGGCCACCCGAGCGGCGGTCGTCCGGCAGACGCTGGACGGCGCGATCGCGTCGATGGAGCGCCGAGTGCCCGAGGTGGCCGAGGCGCTGGACCGTCAGGACATCGTCCTGGATCAGCTGCGTGCCGAGGTCGACCACTCCTACGCGGAGGCGGTCCGCACGGTGCAGGTGCAGACCGAGGACGGCACGCTGCTCCGCGGTGAGGTCCTGGCCCGCTGGCACGAATTCGTGGGCACCGGTGAGTTCTTCCGGGCCCTCGAGCAACGGGTCGGCTGGCTGCGGGACAAGATCGTTTCGGTGTTCAAGGGCGAGCCGCCAGGTGCCGCGAACCTCAAGGTGGCCGTCGAATCCGGGCTCGAGGCGCTGCTGCGGGCCGAGTCCGATGCGGCGGCGGAACGCGCCGAGGCGTCCTGGCAGGCCCACGTGGCGGGCCGGCAGATGCTGGAAGGGACGCCGATGAGGATCTCAGCCGGTCCTCGCCGGCCTTTGCGGCGGCGGCCTCGCGGGTCGTACGGGATTGGCAGGGCGCCGTGCTGGATCTCGTCGCCGACGAAGGGATGAGCAAGCGCTCCAAGGCGCGGTTCCTCGCTCTCGGTGTGAACGGGGTCGGCGTGGCGCTGATGATCGTCGTCTTCGCCCACACCGGCGGGCTGGTCGGGGCCGAGATCGGGGTGGCCGGGGGAACGGCCGTGCTGGCGCAGCGCGTCCTGGAGGCGGTCTTCGGCGATCAGGCCGTCCGCCGGCTCGCCGAGACGGCTAAAGAGGATCTCGACGCCCGCGTGCAGGCGCTGTTGGCCAACGAACTCGTCCGCTACCACGCCGTGCTGGACCGGCAAGGCGATTCGGCCGAACAGGCCGCGACGCTGCGCGCCGCCGCCGATCAGGTCGGCCGCGCCCGGTCCGCCGAGCCGGTGTCATCACAGGAACGGCCGGCGCTCTCGTCGGCCCCGCCACCGCCGGCGCTCGAGGGCACGGAGGTGCGGCAACTGCCGGCCGGATCGGTGCAGTGACACCAGTCTCGCGGGAGCCGAGGTCGTTGAGGGTGATGTCGTGGAGGGGGAGCTGGTCGAGGAGCACGGCCCGAGAGAGCGGCGGTGAGGGCTCGGCGGGCCGCGCCGACCCCGGCCGGCGACGGTGGGTTGCCGCAACGCGTACGGGCCCTGGCTCGAGCCGCCGAACTCAGCCAGGGACGGGTCGCCGAGGCCGCCGTCGCGGAGGCCGAGCGGGTGGTCGCTCAGGTCGACCGTCGCCTCGCCCTCTCCGGGGAGGCGACCGTGGTCGCCCTCGCCGGCGCCACCGGATCGGGCAAGTCGAGCCTGTTCAACGTGCTGTCGGGGACCGAGCTGGCCACCGTGGGGGTTCGTCGCCCGACCACCGCCACCCCCCTGGCCGCGCGCTGGGGCGACCTGTCCGCCGGTGAACTGCTTGGACTGGCTGGAGGTCAACCGGCGGCACGGGGTGACCCCGCCGGCCGGCACCGACGGCCTCGACGGGCTGGTGTTGCTGGACCTGCCCGATCACGACTCCACCGAGCTCAGCCATCGGCTGGAGGTCGACCGCCTTGTCCAACTGGTCGACGTGCTGGTCTGGGTGGTCGACCCGCAGAAGTACGCGGACGCCGCCCTGCACGACCGCTACCTCAAGCCTCTCGCCGGGTACGCCGACGTCATGATCGTCGTCTGAACCAGGCGGATCGGCTGACGGAGGCCGATCGCGACCGCTGCCTGAACGATCTCCGTCGGCTGCTCGCCTCCGAGGGGCTGCGCGGGGTGCCGGTGCTGGCTGCGTCGGCCGAGACGGGTGCCGGCGTGGCCGAACTGCGCACCCACCTGGCCCGGCAGGTGGCGGACAAGAAGGCCGCGGCGCGCCGGTTGGCGGCCGACGTCGACCCGGGCGGCGGACGAGTTGGCGGAGGCGTCGGGGCCGGCGTCGGGCACAGCGAGCTCGGCCGGCCTGTCCCGGTCCACCATCGAGCGGCTCAACGTGGCCCTGGCCGAGGCGGCGGGTGTGCCCGCGGTGGTCGAGGCGGTCGGGGACGCCTGGCGCCGCCGTGGCGGGCTGGCCACCGGCTGGCCGGCGCTGGCGTGGCTGGCCAAGCTCCGCCCGGATCCGCTCCGCCGGCTCCATCTGGACCGCGGCCCGCTGAATCGCACCGGTCGTCGCAAGGAGATCGACCCGACGCCGGTCGGCCGGAGCTCCCTGCCGCAGACGACCGGCGTGCAGCAGGCCCGGGTCGACACCGCCATCCGGACCCTGGCCGACGAGGCGGGGCGCCGGTTGAGCCGCGGCTGGTCGGAGGCGGTGAAGGCGGCGGCCCGCGCCCACGAGGACACTCTGCCCGACGCGTTGGACCGGGCGGTCGCGGCCAGCGATCTCGATCTCGATCGGCACCGCCGGTGGTGGCAGCTGATCCGGGTGCTGCAGTGGCTGCTCATCGCCGCGGTCGTGGCCGGTCTCGGCTGGTTGGGTGTCGCGTTCCTGCTGACGTACCTCCGGCTGCCGCCCCTGCCCGAGGTCACCTGGTGGGGCTACCCGCCGCCGTTGATCCTGATCGTCGGTGGGGTGCTGGCCGGCCTGCTCGTGGCCGGTCTCAGCCGCATCGGCGTGGAGGTCGGCGCCCGCCGTCGCGTTCGGGCCGCCCGTCGAGCCCTGCTGCGCGCCATCGAGCAGGTGACCGCCACCCACGTCGTCGAGCCGGTCCGGACCGAGCTCGACCGGTACGACCAGGCCCAGGCCGCCCTGGCCCAGGCCCGCTCCGGCTGAGGTCGGCCGCCGTTTCTGAGAGCCCGACCTGGGGCGGGCGCGGATGACGTTTTCCGCCACAAGGCGGACGGAGCAGCAGCAGTGGCCCGATTTCTGCTGCGTCAGCCGCCACATGGCGGAAGACGACATCGGGATACGCCGTCGCTGTCCACAGCGCGCGGCCTCGCACCTCGCCGCCATCCACAGGCCCTACCTCTGCGGCGCACGATTCCGCCCGACGTACGCAGACTCCAGGTGTACCGACGACGAGGAGAGGATGCAGTGATGGATGCGCACGTACATCTGACGGGCAACGTGGGCGGCGACGTGGAGTACCGCAACAACAGCGTGGCGGTGGCGAGTTTCCGGCTGGCCTGCACGCCGCGGGTCCGGAAGGCAGGCGAGTGGGTGGACGGAGCCACGACCTGGCTGACTGTGACCTGTTTCCGCGGTCTGGCGGGCAACGTGGCCGGCAGCCTCCGCCGCGGTGATCCCGTGCTGGTCAGCGGCCGGCTGCGGACGAACGTCTGGACCAAGGACGGTGTCGAGCACGAGCGCCTGGTGCTCGAGGCGACGTCGGTGGGTCACGACCTCACTTGGGGGACGGCGGCGTTCCGGCGGGCGGTCCGGACGACCGTGCCGACGGATCGCTCCGACGACGTCGGGGACGTGATCAGTTCGGTCGAGAGTCAGCCGGAGCCGGGGCCCGAAGATTCCGCGGAGGAGCAGGAGGCGGAGTCGACCACAGAGTCGGGTAGCGAGTCGAACGCCGCGTAGAGTGAGTTGGGAGCAAACCGGACCCTCGGTAGGTTGTATCGGTGGCGCTCGCGGGCGCCCAGTACTCCCTCCCGACGACTGACAGGTTTGCTCCACCATGGCCGAGTTCATCTTTTCCATGCACAACGTCCGCAAGGCGCTGGGCGACAAAGTGGTGCTGGACAACATCACGCTGTCGTTCTACCCCGGCGCCAAGATCGGGGTGGTCGGACCGAACGGCACCGGTAAGTCCACGCTGCTCAAGCTGATGGCCGGTCTGGAGAAGCCGAACAACGGCGACGCCATGCTCGCCAAGGACGCCACCGTCGGCATCTTGTTGCAGGAGCCGCCGCTGACCGAGGGCAAGACCGTCTTGGAGAACGTGGAGGAGGGCGTCGCCGACATCAAGGCTCTGCAGGCCCGGATGGACGAACTCGGTATGGCGATGGGCGATCCCGAAGCCGACATGGACGCGCTGATGGCCGAGATGGGCGAGGTGCAGACCGAGCTCGACCACCGCAACGCCTGGGACATCGACTCCCAGCTCGAACAGGCCATGGACGCACTGCGCTGCCCGCCCCCGGACGCGCCAGTCGATATCCTCTCGGGTGGCGAGCGCCGCCGCGTCGCGCTCTGCAAGCTGCTGCTCGCCCAACCCGACCTGCTCCTGCTGGACGAGCCGACCAACCACCTGGACGCCGAGTCCGTGCACTGGCTGGAGGGCCACCTCAAGGCCTACCCCGGGGCGGTGCTGGCCGTGACGCACGACCGATACTTCCTCGACAATGTCGCGGAGTGGATCCTCGAGCTCGACCGCGGCCGCACCCACCCGTACGAGGGGAACTACTCGACCTACCTGGACACGAAGAAGGCCCGGCTCCAGGTCGAGGGCCGCAAGGACGCCAAACGGGCCAAGATCTTGGAGCGCGAGCTGGAATGGGTCCGCTCCAACCCGAAGGCGCGGCAGGCCAAGAACCAGGCCCGCCTGGCCCGCTACGAGGAGCTCGCCACCGAGGCGGAGCGCAACCGCAAGCTCGACTTCGAGGAGATCAACGTGCCGCCTGGCCCGCGGCTGGGGAGCACCGTGCTGGAGGCGCGCGATCTGGTCAAGGGCTTCGGTGACCGGCTGCTCTTCGACGGGCTCGAGCTTCACCCTGCCTCGGGCCGGGATCATCGGTGTCGTCGGTCCGAACGGCGTCGGCAAGTCGACCCTGTTCCGGATGATCGTCGGCGAGGAGACCCCTGACTCGGGGTCGCTCAAGCTGGGCGAGACGGTCAAGATCTCCTACGTCGACCAGGGCCGCTCCGGTCTGGATCCGAACAAGAACGTGTGGGAGCTGGTGTCCGACGGGCTGGATCACATCAAGGTGGCCAGTTTCGAGATGCCGTCGCGGGCGTACGTGGCCTCCTTCGGGTTCAAGGGCCCGGACCAGCAGAAGCCGGCCGGGGTGCTCTCCGGCGGCGAGCGGAACCGGTTGAACCTGGCCCTCACGCTGAAGATGGGCGGCAACCTGCTGCTGCTCGACGAGCCGACCAACGACCTCGACGTGGAGACCCTCCAGTCGCTGGAGGACGCGCTGCTCGAGTTCCCCGGCTGCGCCGTGGTGATCTCCCACGACCGGTGGTTCCTGGACCGGATCGCGACCCACATTCTGGCGTGGGAGGGCGACAACGAGACACAGTCGAGCTGGTTCTGGTTCGAGGGCAACTTCGCCGACTACGAGGTCAACAAGATCAGCCGGCTCGGCGCCGAGGCGGCCCGTCCGCATCGCGCGACCCACCGCCGGCTGACGCGGTCCTGAGCATGCCGGACGATGAGCCGCACGACGACCTGCCCGACCCCGATCATCGGACTCCGGCCGGCGTCAGTGACGCGACGGTCGCGGCGCTCGGCAAGCTGTCGGAGGCGCTGGAGACCTGCGAGCGGGCTCGCGGACACCTATACGAGTTCCATCAGTTGACGGGATCGGCCGACATCGGTCTCGGCGAGGCCATCGACGCGCTGCGTGAGGCCGGGCACACCGATATCGCCGAGCGGCTCGAGCACGATCTGCTGGGCCGCAACGTGCTGAACGGCCGCTGGACGTTCCAGGTCATCGAGGACTACGACGACAACTACTGGTCGCTGTTCCGCGACCTTGGAGAAGTCCGCCCGCGACCAGCTCGCCGACGGTCGTCGGCACCTGTACGAGGCCCGGCTCAAGCAGCAGGAGCGGACGGCGGGCCGGCCGGGGCACGAAGCTGCGCCGGCTGAGCACAATGACGGCAACCGAGGTGCCTGCGTAAGCTGAGACCGCGCAGCGCCGGCTGGCCACCCTCGGGCCAGCTCGGCGCCCGGCGCGGAAGGACACGCCAATGCAGGGGAGTCAGAGACCTGCGGGTCGGTGCCGGTGCCGCCACCGACAACGCCGTCCGACCGCCTCCGAGTGAGCCGCCGCCCGCAGCACCCGAGGCTGCACCCGTCCCGGCATCCGACCCGTACAGACGACCCGGTAGCCGAGCCCGCCGACGAGCCGGTCCTGACGCCCGAGCAGGAGGCGGCAGCGGCGTCGGAGCGCGACGTGAAGGCACTCATCGTCGCCTATCAGCGGACGCTGGAGAAGGTGGACGATATGCCGGCGCTGGTGTGGATCTCGTGGGCGCGCACCGGGCCGGGGAAGTACATGAAGATCCCGTACCTGCGCTGGTTCCTGCGCTTCTTCGTCGCCCATCACGTGAACCGGAACCTGAACGCCCTGGGCCGCCGACTGCACTCCAACGCCGCCCTGGCCGACGGACTCGGACGCCAACCGGTCCAGCCGCGAGATGATCAAGCTCTATCAGCAGTCGCTGCCGTCTCCGCCGTACCGGAACCTGATCTTCGCGGTAATCGCCGCGGCGCTGGTGATCGCGCTTCCGCTGCAGGCGATCGGCAACGTGTTCTACGTCCTCGATCTCGTCGGAGCCGTCCTGCGCGTCGACGTCAGCTACCTCGGCCGGGCCTTCGCCAGCAAGGAGCTCGTCCCCACCGTCCGATCTCTGCTGGTGCTGCTGATCGGACTGATCGTCGTCGCCGGTCTGTTGACCTCGCCGTTCGGGCTCAAGCGGGCCCTGCTCAACCTCTACCCGTGGACCGACGAGGACTTCGACCAGACCGCGGCCCGAAGTCACGGGTACCGCGTCGAGGGGATCTACGCCCTGGAGGCCAAGGTGTTCGACCACGTCGGCGCCAAGCAGCCGCTCGAGGGCCGCTGGGATCTCGGCTTCCAGACCGCGCTGCTCGTCTGCCTGGTCTTCGTGGAGCTGCTGCTGATCCTGATCACCGCCGCCCTTGCGTTCAGCCTGCCGATCTTCATCGACATCGATATCGGTGGCGACGGACCGGTCTATGAGTTCTCGCTGCCGAACCTCCCGTGGTGGAACTACGGGCTCGTGACGGGCCTGGTGTTCGTCGCCTGCGTGCTGCTGATCTGGCGCCTGGCCGGCGCCTGGAAGATGCGTCGCCGGCCCAAGACGCGGCAGCTCAGCGACCCGCCAGCAACTCCGCCAGCGTGACGCCTGGCCGGCCCTCCAAGCTCGGCGAGCTGCGTCCGGCAGGAGAACCCGTCGGCCAAGACGATCGCGTCGGGATGGGCCCGCGCCGCGGGCAGCAGGTCGTGCTCGGCGATCCGGACCGACACCTCGTAGTGGCCCTTCTCGACTCCGAAGTTGCCGGCCAGTCCGCAGCAGCCGCCGACCGTCGTCACCGAGGCGCCGGTCGCGTTCAGCAGCGCCGCGTCGGTCTGCCAGCCGAGCACCGAAGCGTGGTGGCAGTGCGGCTGCGCCACGATCTCGACCCCGGAGAGATCGGGCGGCTGCCAGTCCGGGTCCCGGCTGGAGCAGCTCGGCAAGGGTGAAGATCCCGGCCGCCACCTCGGGCAGGCGCGGATCGGTGACGAGTTCGGCGGCGTCACTGCGCCAGACGGCGACACAGGACGGCTCCAGGCCGACGATCGGGGTGCCCGCGGCCACGATCGGGTGCAGCGACCTCGATGCTGGCTTCCAACTGCCGCCGGGCTCCGGCTCGTTGCCCGGTGCTGATCCAGGTCAATCCGCAGCAGGCGTCCTGCTCGAGCAGCCGAGGTGCGTAGCCGGCGGCCTCCAGCACCGCGACCATCGCCTCCACCCCCCGCCGGTGAAGCAGTCGGAGAAGGAGTCCACCCAGACGACGACCGGCTTCCCGCTCTGGGTCGCGGTCGGCACCCGACTCCGCGCCCGCTGGGTGGCGAAGCGTGGCAGCTGCCGGCGCTGGTCGACGCCGGCGCTCCAGCGCACGACCCGCCTCAGGCCCGGGGTGGCGGTGATCAGATTGACCAGCCGGGCCAGCGGCGCGAGTCGAGTGATCAACCGGCCCCACCGCGGCAGCCAGCCGAGGGCGTAATGACTGCGCGGCCGCAGCCTCCCGCGGTAGGTGTGATCGAGGACCTCCGACTTGTACGCAGCCATGTCCACGCCCGTGGGGCAGTCCCGCGCGCAGCCCTTGCAGGACAGGCAGAGATCCAGCGCCTGGTGGACGGCGGGCGACTTCCAGCCCAGCTGGACGAGCTCGCCGTTGACCATCTCCTGCAGCACCCGGGCTCGGCCTCGCGTTGAGTCCTTCTCCTCGCGGGTGGCCAGGTAGGACGGACACATCACGCCGAGACTGCCGGTGTTGTTGGCCAGACACTTGCCGACGCCGGTGCAGCGATGGACCTCGGTCGCGAACCGCGTTTCCCGGTTGATCAACGCGGACGCGCGGAGGTCCGCCTCCACCGGCCGCGGGTCGACGAGCACGCCGGGATTCAGCAGATCGTCGGGGTCGAGGGCCGCTTTCACTTGGGCGAAGAGCTCGAGCGCGGACGGTGAGTACATCGCCGGGCAGCAGGGCCGACCGGGCCCGGCCGTCACCGTGTTCGCCCGACATCGAGCCGCCGTACCCGGCCACGAGCAACGCAGCTTGCTCCACAAACTCCCGGTAGACCTGGTCACCACCCGCCGACGTCAGTGGGAAGTCGATGCGCACGTGAACGCAGCCGTCCCCGAAGTGCCCGTACGGCAGGCCCTGCAGGCCGAAGTCGGCGAGCAGCCGGTCGAAGTCCCGCAGATAGCTCCCGAGATGCTGCGGAGGAACGGCGGCGTCCTCCCACCCTGAATAGGCCGGTCGCGACAGGCTGACCGCGCCGAGGCCCGCTCCGTCTTCCCGGATCTTCCACAGCGCCAGGGCCTGAGCCGGCCGGTCGACGACGAAACCGTCCAGACAGCCGAGGCGGCCAGCATCGCCGCGGCCCGCGAGGCGACCTCGCCCGGCTCGTCGCCGACCAGTTCGACGAACACCCAGCCGTCACCGCGGGGCAGCGGCGGCACCGCGGCGTCGCCGCGTTGCCGCCGGACGATCTCGACCAGCGGCCGGCCGAGCCCTTCGACCGCGGTCGGCCGGTAATCCAGCAGGGTCGGAGTGGCGTCGGCCGCGTCGGCCATCGAGGGGTAGCCCAACGCGACCATGATCTTGTGCGGTGCGTCCGCCACCAGCCGGACGGTGGCGTTCACGATCACGGCCAGGGTGCCCTCGGTGCCGGCCAGGAACCGCGCCAGGTCGAATCGTCGTTCCGGCAGGAGATGCTCCAAGCTGTAGCCCGAGATCTGCCGGCCGAAGCCGCCGAACTCGGTGCGGATGGTGCCCAGGTTCTCGTTCACGATCTTCTGCAGCGCGTGCACCCCGGCCGAGGTGTTGGTCAGGTCGCTTCCGTCCAGCCGCAGATGCTCGCCGGATCCCGTGATCACGTCCAGCGCCAGCACGTTGCTCGCGGTGGTTCCGTAGCCGAGCGCGCGCGGACCGCAGGCGTTGTTGCCGATCATCCCGCCGATCGTGCAGCGCGTGTGGGTCGACGGGTCGGGGCCGAAACGGAGCCCGTACGGCGCGGCCGCCTGCTGCAGCGAGGCCTGGACGACACCCGGTTCCACGACCGCGGTGCGCTCCTCGGGCTCCACTGAAATGATCTTGGTCAAGTAGCGGGAGGTGTCCAGCACCAGCCCTGGGCCGACCGCGTTGCCCGCGCACGAGGTACCTGCGCCCCGGGTGGTCACCGGCATCCCGGCGGCGCGCGCGGCCGCCAGCACCGCCACGGCCTCTTCCTGGCGTACGGGGACGAGCGACCGCCTGGGGCACGACCCGGTACAGGGAGGCGTCGGAGGAGTACAGCGCACGGGTCAACTAGCTGGCGTCGAGGGTCTGCTCGCACCCCGCGGCGGCGCAGCTGATTCCTCAGTTCGGCGACGGGGGAGGCGAGCTCGACGGCGGTCAGCATGATCAGCCGATCCTAGTGTCGTGCTAGGCAGGTAACGCGACGTCTTTCGCCACCTGGGCACGCACCTCGCGGCGAACTCCAGAGGTCGAGATACAACCCGGTATCCCTCCCTCGTCGGCCTGGCGATGCACGCACCCAGGCGACGCCTTCCGTCACGCTACCTGCCTAGCACGACACTAGACGTCAGATCCGCAACGACTGCGTGGTGCGCCTACTCCTCCTCGACCGCCAGCACGGCGGTGAAGGCACGACCGATGGCGTCGTAGTCGTCCGGCCTGCATCGCCTCGACGAAGTGGCGGCGGACGGCGGCGACGTGACTGGGGGCGGCCTGCTCGAGGGTCGTCATGCCGGCCGGTGTCAGTTCGGCCCAGACCCCCCGACGATCGGTCGGGCAAGTCGTGCGGGCGACCAGGCCTGGGCCTTCCATCCGAGCGACGGTGTGGGTCAGGCGGGAACGGGACTGATGGACGGCCGTAGCCAACTCCGACATCCGCAGCCGCCGGTCCGGGGCCTCTTCCAGCGAGACCAGGATCTCGTACTCCGGCAGGTCGAGCCCGGACTTCCGCAGATCGGCGTCCAGCCGCTCGAGCAGCCGCGCGCTGCCCAGGAGGTAGGTCCGCCACACCCGCTGCTGAGCAGCGGTAAGCCACTGCGGCGCAACCGTCAGCGTGACCACCTCTGGAGCCTACCGCAGGTTGACATCTAAATACTATGCCGTACTATGGAAGTAATTTATATTTCAACTAAATCCTAGGAGTTCCCCCGTGACCATCACCGCCCCCTCCACCGACCTCGGCGTCGGCACCTGGACCATCGACCCGGCCCACTCCGAGGTGGGCTTCACCGTCCGCCACCTGATGAGCAAGGTGCGCGGCCAGTTCACCCAGTTCTCCGGCGCGATCAGGACCGACGGCGAGCCCGTCCACGGCTCCGTGGAGATCATCATCGAGAGCGCGTCGATCACCACGCACAACGAGCAGCGCGATGCCCACCTGCGCTCGGCGGACTTCTTCGATCCGGCGAAGGGCGGCGAATTGCGCTTCGTCAGCACCGGCATCCGGACGCTCGGCGACAGCTACGTGATTTCTGGCGACCTCACCATCAACGGCATCACCCGCTCGGTCGACCTGGCCGCCGACTTCCTGGGTGTGGACACCGACGCGTACGGACAGGTTCGGCTCGGTGCCGAGGCGAGCACCTCGATCGACCGGCGCGACTTCAACGTCACCTTCAACATCCCGCTCGACGGCGGCAGGCTGCTCATCGGCGACCGGATCGACATCACCCTCGCTGTTGAGGCCATCAAGTCCTGAATTCTCTGTCGTCGATTTCTCAGCGGGCTCGCCCGCTCTGACGGCGTAGTGCTGGTGCGTGAACCTACTCGCGAGTAACAACCAGCCGACGTAGCCGTCGTCAGAGGGGCGAGCGCCATGGAGCGGACCATCTTCGAGGCCGATCACGAGGCCTTCCGGGACACCTGCCGGACCTTCGTGGACCGGCAGCTTCGCCCGCACCAGGAGAAGCACATCGCCAACCACGAGTTCGGTCGCGAGACGTGGCTGGAGCTGGGCAAGCAGCACCTCCTCGGACTGAACGTGCCCGAGGCCTACGGCGGCACCGAGGTCAACGACGCGCGCTACATCGGCGGTGCTGGCCGAGGAGCTCTCCAAGCTGGCGGTGGCGTACTCCTCGTGCGTCGGCATCCACTCCGACTGCGTCGCCGCCTACCTGGTGGACCTGGGCGACGGAGGAACAGAAGCGGCGCTGGCTGCCCGGGTTCTGCCGCGGCGAGTTGATCACCGCCCTCGCCATGACCGAACCCTCCGGCGGGTCGGACCTCGCGTCCCTCAAGACGACGGCGGTCCGTGAGGACGGTGGCTGGCGGCTGAACGGCTCCAAGACCTTCATCACCAACGGCTACTCCGCCGATCTGGTCGTCGTGGCCGCCCGCACCACACCCGAGAAGGGGGCCCGGGGGATCTCCCTCTTCGTCCTCGAGGCGGGCATGCCGGGCTTCGAGCGCGGCCGCAAGCTGGACAAGGTCGGCCAGCCCGAGTCCGACACCGCGGAGCTGTTCTTCGCCGACGTGTTCGTTCCGGACGACAACGTCCTGGGCGCGGTCGACGCCGGTTTCGGCTACATGATGCAGCGACTGGTGGCGGAGCGGATCGGGGCAGCCGTCAGCAACATCGCCCACACCCGGCAGATCCTCGACGAGACGCTCGCGTACGTGAAGGAGCGGACCGCCTTCGGCCAGCCGATCGGCTCCTTCCAGGCCAACAAGCACCTGCTGGCCGAGTTGGTCACCCGGTGCGAGGTGACCCAGGCCTTCGTCGACGCCTGCATCGTGCAGCAGGCCGAGAAAGGCCCTCAGCCCGGCCGACGCCGCCAAGGCCAAGTGGTGGACCGCCGAGGTGCAGAACGACGTGCTGGACGCTTGCGTCCAGCTCTGGGGCGGCTACGGCTACATGAACGAGTACCGGGTCGCCCGGGCCTGGGCCGACGCTCGCGTGACCCGGATCTGGGCGGGAACCAACGAGATCATGAAGGAACTGATCGGGCGCGATCTCGGGCTGGAGCCTCCGTCGATGGCAGCGGGAGCCCCTAGATGCGGTAGGCCGTGATCGTCGCCGCGGCGCGGACGCCGATCGGCCGCGCCATGAAGGGCTCGCTGACCACGTGCGGCCCGACGACCTGGCGGCCGGGGTGATCGGGGCCGTTCTGGACCGGCTCGACGGCTTCGATCCGCACACCCTGGACGACATCTACGTCGGCTGTGCGGAGCCCCGCGACGAGCACGGCGGCAACATGGCGCGTCGGATCGCCGTCCAGCTCGGTCTCGACGACATCCCCGCCGCCACGGTGAATCGCTTCTGCGCCTCGAGCGTCCAGACCGCGCGGATGGCCTTCCACGCCATCAGGGCCGGGGAGGGCCACGCCTTCGTCTCGGCGGGTGTGGAGTGCGTGTCCCGCTACACCGGGTTCCGGTCGGCCGGGGTGGACCAGACCGAGACCCATAATCCGCTGTTCGCCGAGGCCCGTGCGCGAACCGAGCGGATGATCCAGAGCAACGAGGTCTGGCACGACCCGCGGGCCGTCGGCGCAGCTGCCCGACATCTACATCGCCATGGGGCAGACCGCGGAGAACGTCGCGACCGCGTACGGGGTCAGCCGGGCCGAGCAGGACGAGTTCGGCGTGCGTTCCCAGAACCGGGCCGAGAAGGCCATCGCCAACGGGGTGTTCGAGCGGGAGATCGTGCCGGTCACCCTGCCCGACGGGCGGGTGGTGAGCACCGACGACGGGCCGCGGCCGGGTGTCACGCTGGAGGCGGTGTCGGCGCTCAAGCCGGTGTTCCGCCCCGACGGTACGGTCACGGCCGGCAACTGCTGCCCGCTGAACGACGGGGCCGCCGCGGTAGTGATCATGAGCGACGAGCGGGCGGCGGAGCTGGGCCTGCGATCCGCTCGCGCGGATCGTGGCCACCGGGGTCAGCGCGCTGAGCCCGGAGATCATGGGTCTCGGCCCGGTGGAGGCCTCGCGCCGGGCGCTGCAGCGGGCAGGAATGAGCATCTCCGACATGGATCTGGTCGAGATCAACGAGGCCTTCGCGGTCCAGGTGGTCGAGTCGGCGCGCCAGCTGGGGATCGATCCCGAGCGGCTCAACGTGCACGGCGGAGCCATCGCGCTCGGGCATCCGTTCGGCATGACCGGAGCCCGGATCATGACGACGCTGCTGAACGCGATGGAGCTTCGCGACGCTGAGTTCGGCCTGGAGACCATGTGCGTCGGCGGCGGCCAGGGCATGGCGGTGATTCTGCAGCGGCTGGCGTGAGGTCGGACTGAGATTTGGAGAAATTCCCGTCCCGACCAGACCAGAAGGGCAACAGGTTTGGTTAGTCTCGGGCACATGACCCAGACGGTGCGGGATTCAGAACAGGCACGTCTAGCGGAGCGGCCCCCGAGCGTGGGCGCGATGCTTGTGGAGCAGGTGAAGGCCTCGGGGAACCAGGAGGCCTTTCGCTACCTGGACGGCGAGCGCTGGATCTCGCTGACCTGGGACGACCTCCAGCAGACCACGTTCGAGCTGGCCGCCGGACTGCTCTCGCTCGGCGTCGCAGACCGAGGACCGCGTCGCCATCGCCTCCGGCACTCGGATCGAATGGGTGCTCGCCGACCTGGCCATCATGTGCGCCGGTGGCGCCACCACCACCGTCTATCCCACTACCCAGCACGAGGACGTCAGCTTCATCCTGGCCGACTCCGGCTCCAAGATCGTCTTCGCCGAGGACGAACTGCAGGTCGCCAAGGTGCTGGACCACCTGCACGAGCTGCCCGCGCTGGTCAAGATCATCCAGATCAGCGGCGCCGTCGACCACGGCCTGGTCATCGGCTGGGACGACTTCGGAACCCTGGGCCGGGAGCACCTGGCGGCCAACCAGGACTGCGTCGACGAGGCGATCGCCGGCACCGGCCCGGACAACCTGGCCACCTTGATCTACACCTCGGGCACCACCGGCCGCCCGAAGGGGGTGCGGCTGATGCACGACAGCTGGACCTATCTAGGGCAAGGCGGTCGAGGTCTTCGACATCATCTACCCCGGACGACCTGCACTACCTGTGGCTGCCCCTGAGCCATGTGTTCGGCAAGGCGCTGATCACCATCCAGCTGCAGATCGGGTTCGCGACCGCCATCGACGGCCGCATCGACAAGATCGTCGAGAACCTCGGGATGTGCAGCCCACCTTCATGGCCGGGGCACCGCGGATCTTCGAGAAGGTCCGGGCCCGGGTGATCATGGGCGCTTCGCACGGCGTGAAGGGCAAGATCTTCAACTGGGCGTTCGACGTCGGCCACAAGACGGTGCCGATGCGGCTGGCCGGGCGGCAGCCGCAGGGGCTGCTCGGGGTGCAGTACGCGCTGGCCGATCGGCTGGTGTTCAGCAAGATCAAGGCCCGGATGGGCGGCAAGATCCGCTTCTTCGTCTCCGGCTCGGCGGCGCTCAGCCGGGAGGTCCAGGAGTGGTTCTACGCCGCAGGTCTGCTCGATCTTGGAAGGCTACGGGCTGACCGAGACCGGCGTGCCGCACCTGCGTCAACGATCCGCGGGCCACCCGGTTCGGAACCGTCGGACCCCCGGTGCCGGGCACCGAGATCAAGATCGCCGCCGACGGCGAGGTCCTGATCAAGGGTCCCGCCGTGATGCGCGGCTACCACAATCTCGATCGAGGCGAGCGCCGAATCGCTCATCGACGGCTGGTTCGCCACCGGGGACATCGGCGAGCTCGACGGCGGCTATCTGCGGATCACCGACCGCAAGAAGGACCTGATCAAGACCTCCGGCGGCAAGTACGTCGCGCCGCAGAAGGTCGAGGCTGCGCTCAAGACCGCCTGCCCGTACGTCAGTCAGGTTGTCGTCCACGGCGAGGGCCGCAAGTTCGTCAGTGCGCTGCTCACCCTCGACCCCGAGGCCATCACCGGCTGGGCCAAGGACAACGGCCACGACGCCGACGACTACGACGCGCTGGTCCGCTCGCCGGCGGTGCACGAGCTGCTCGAGGGCTACGTCGCTCAGGCCAACGCGCAGCTCGAGCGCTGGGAGACGATCAAGCGTTTCGAGGTCCTGACCCGCGAGCTCACCGTCGAGGAGGGCGAGGTCACCCCCAGCCTCAAGATCCGCCGCAAGGCCGTCGAGAAGAAGTACGAAGACGTCCTGAACAGCTTGTACGACTCCGACTGAAGGTTCAGTTCGCTCGCCCGGCCTCGCCCGCTGCTCAAGGTGCACCCTTTCGAGCAGATGCACCCTCACATGGGGGTGCATCTGTCGAGAGAGGTGCGGAGTGCGGAGTTCCCTCAGGCCTTGGGGCCGCCGGCGACGTAGATGACCTGGCCGGAGACGTAGCCGGCTTCCTCGCGACACAGGAAACTGGCCACGGCGGCGACGTCTTCGGGCTGACCGATGCGGCCGACCGGGATCTCGCGGCTGGCGGCGGCCTTCCAGTCCTCGAAGTCGACGCCGAGCCGTCGCGGCGGTGGCCTGGGTCATCTCGGTGTCGATGAAGCCGGGGGCGATGGCGTTGGCGGTGATCCCGAACTTGCCCAGCTCGAGGGCCAGCGTCTTGGTGAAGCCCTGCAGACCGGCCTTGGCGGCGGCGTAGTTCACCTGGCCGCGGTTGCCCAGCGCCGACGTCGAGGAGAGGTTGACGATCCGGCCCCACTTGGCCTGGGTCATGGTGGCCTGGGCCGCCCGGGTCATCAGGAAGGCGCCGCGGAGATGGACGCCGAGCACGGCGTCCCAGTCGTCGGCGCTCATCTTGAAGACAGGTTGTCCCGGATGATGCCGGCGTTGTTGATCAAGACGGTGACCGGACCGAGCTCGGTGCAGGCGCGGTCGACGGCGCCGCTCGCCGCGGTCTCGTCGGTGACGTCGGCCGCCAGGGCGATGGCGCGCCCGCCGGCCTCCCGGATGGCGTTGGCCGTACGGGCCGTGCCGCTCTCGTCGAGGTCGACCGCGGCCACCGCCATGCCGTCGGCGGCCAGCCGCCGGGCGATCGCCGCACCGATGCCGCGAGCCGCCCCGGTGACCACGGCTACCCGCGGCCGCGACCGGGCCGCCGAGCTCGTCGATGGGCTCATGGTCCTGACCCTAGGGGATCGGGCGGCACTCCTTCAGGCCAGGTCGCGGTACATCGGGGTCAGCTCGGTCCACCGAGCCGCGCCAGTCGTCCGGCTCGCGTCCGGCGAGGTGCGCTGCGAGGTCCTCGACGTGGGCCTGCCACCCGGCCCCGTGGGCGGCGAGCTCGCCGAGCGGCAGGCCGCGCTCCTCGACGACCAGCCGCGTCTCGCTCCCCGTACCGCGGTCAGCGCGGCCTCGATCACCGTCTCGTCCGCGGTCGCCGGGCGCACAGCGTCACCAGCAGCCGCCGCGGCGGCTCGGCACTCCTCGACTCGTCCGTCGCCCGCCCAGCCGCTGGTGAAACGGACCCGGAACCGGCCGCCGAGGCGCAGCTCGCCCTCGACGTCGGCGACCCAGCGCGCCATCCGCTCGGGCTCGGTCGAGGGCCGACCAGAGGTCGTGATGTCGGTGGCGTACCGATCCTCCACCCGGACGGCGCCGGTCTCGCCGTCGGCGCGCAGGCTGCCGAGAATCCTCGGTGCCAGCCGGTGGCTGTCGTTGCTCATGGCTTCTTCCTCCTCATGCGTCGTCCCGCGAGCGACCTCGGTGTGCAGGGCGTCCAGGCGCTGCCGCCACAGCGCCCGGTAGTGGCCGAGCCAGTCGTCGACCTCGGCGAGCGGCTCCGGATTGAGGCTGTAGTACCGCCACTGCGCCTCCTGCCTGACCTCGACGAGTCCGGCCTCGCGCAGCACCCGGAGGTGCCGGGACACCCCGGGTCGGGCGATCGGCAGCAGCGCCGCCAACTCGCCGACGGTGGCGGGACCGCCGCGCAGTGCCTCCAGCACGGTGCGCCGACTCTCGTCGGACAGGGCCTGCAGGACGGCGTCCACGGCGCTTAATGTACCCAATCAGTTACGTACCTGTCTAGGTACATAAGCGTCCTGGCACAATCGGTCGCCGTGAGCCACACCTACACCTGCCCCGTGCGGTGGGGTGATATGGATGCCCAGGCCCACCTCAACAACGCGGCGTTCCTGGACTATCTCCAGGAGGCCCGGGTCCACTTCCTGCTCACCGGGCCGCCGGTGATGGGCCAGCTGCTCGACACCGGCGTGCTCGTGGTCCAGCACCAGATCGAATACCTCGAGCCCGTGGTCTACAGCGATCGTGGGCTCGGACATCGAGCTGTGGGTCACCTCCGTCGGCGCCAGTCGGTTCGGACTCGCGCTACGACGTCCGCGACGGGGACCGGCTGGTCGCCCGGGCCCGGACCAGCGCCGTGCCCGTTCGACCTGGCGCGCAACGCGCTCCGCCGGCTCCTGGCGCCGAGGAACGCGTCGGTGCTCGACCGGCGCGATGCAGCCGACCGAGCCGTTGCCCGACCCTGCCGCGCCGTCCCGACCGAGCCGCGCCGGCTTCCGCAGCCCGCTGCCGGTGCGCTGGTCCGACCTCGACTCCTACGGCCACGTCAACAACGTCAAGTACTTCGACTACCTGCAGGAGGCGCGGATCCAGCTCTTCACCCATGCGCTGCGGCTGGACCGGGGCGGCCGGCAGCGAGATCTGGGTTCTGGTCCGCCAGGATCTCGACTACCGCCGCCCGCTGGACTTCAGGCCGAGCCCGTACGAGGTGCGGACGGCGATCAGTGCGGTCGGAAACCGCTCCGTCACCTTCGGCGCCGAGATCCTGGACCCGAGCGGACGGCACGGTCTTCGCCGTCGCCCGCTCGGTGATGGTCAGCGCCACGGTGTTCACCGACGCCCAGCGCGCCGCCCTCGCGCCCTTCGCGACGGCCGAGGAGGAAAGACTGAGCCGACCAACGCGGAGCGAGCGCGAGCAAGACTAATCTGCCGCCGTGAGCTACCCAGCAGCGGTCACGGCTCGTCGAGCCGCACCAGATCGACATCGAAGAAGCCGTCGTCCCCGAGCCGGGCCCGAGCCAGGTGCTGATAGAGGTCGCCGCCGTCGGCATCTGCGGCTCGGACGTGCACTACTTCGAGCACGGCCGGATCGCCGACTTCGTCGTCACCGAGCCCCTGGTGCTCGGGCACGAGGCCTCCGGCACGATCCGCGCGGTCGGTCCCGGGGTCCCCGAGGACCGGGTCGGTCAGCGGGTGGCGCTGGAGCCGCAGGAGACCTGCGGACGCTGCCGCGAGTGCCTGGCCGGGCGCTACAACCTGTGCCCGTACGTCGAGTTCTTCGCCACCCCGCCGATCCACGGCGCCTTCGCGCAGTACGTCGTCCTGTCGGCCCATCGGGCCCATCCGGTGCCGGACAACGTCTCCGACGAGGCCGCCGCGCTGATCGAACCGCTGTCGGTGGCCGTCTGGGCCGCCCGCAAGGCCGCCATCGAGCCCGGGGACCGCGTGCTGGTCACCGGAGCCGGTCCCGTGGGCTTGCTCTGCGCCGACGTCGCCCGCGCCCGCGGGGCCTACGTGTCGCGTCAGCGACACCAACCCGAACCGGCTGGCGGTGGCGACGAAGCGCGGGGCGGGTGCCGTCGTCGACGTGACGACCGGACCCCTGGCCGAGCAGATCGAGCCGGTCGACGTGATCATCGAGTGCAGCGGCGCCGCGCCGGCGGTGCTGGACGCCTTCACCGTGGCCGCGCCCGCCGCGCGGATCGTGCTGGTCGGCATGGGCGCCCCCACCATGGAGCTGCCCGTGGCCACCATCCAGATCAAGGAGCTGCAGGTCACCGGCACCTTCCGGTACGCCAACTGCTATCCGGCGGCCATCGCCCTGGCCGCCTCGGGTGCGGTGGATCTCGACGGGCTCGTCACCGGCGCGCTTCGGGCTGGCCGAGGTCGCCGACGCCCTGCAGGCGGCCAAGCGGGATCCGGCGACGCTGAAGCCGATGGTCTACCCGGGCCGCTGACCCGGGGGCCGCAGGACGGCCAGCCCGGGATGCGGATGGTCGTCGTCGAAGGTGTTGACCATCGAGTACGCGGCCCGTTCCAGGTAGGTCCACAGTTCGTGGCTGTACTCCGGACTGAGATCCAGGGACTCCACCGCGGCGCGCATGTGGGTGAGCCAGCGGTCACGCTGCGCCGGCGTGACCTCGAACGGCGCGTGCCGCATCCGCAGCCGCGGGTGGCCGCGCTGCTCGCTGTAGGTGGTGGGCCCGCCCCAGTACTGCTCGAGGAACATCCGCAGCCGCTCCTCCGCCGGCCCGAGATCCTCCTCGGGATACAGCGCGCGGAGTTCGGGATCGGCCGACACGCCCTCGTAGAAGCGCTTCACCAGGGCGACGAAGAAGGCCCGACCGCCGACGGCGTCGTAGAAGGTGGGTGGGGGAGCAGGGCTGGTCATCGAACCCATTCCTGGCAGGATGGTCCGAACCCCCAAGCCAGAGGAGATTACGCATGGCCACCGTCCGCACCGCCAACGCGCACTGGGAAGGGTCCCTGTTCAAGGGAGCCGGCACCGTCGAGCTCGCCTCGTCCGGGCTCGGCACCTTCGAGACCAGTTGGCCCGCGCGCGCCGAGCAGGCGAACGGCAAGACCAGCCCCGAGGAACTGATCGCCGCCGCGCACTCCACCTGTTTCTCGATGGCGCTCTCGCTCGGTCTCGACAAGGCCGGCACGCCCCCCACCTCGCTCGACACCACCGCCGACGTCACGTTCCAGCCCGGTGAGGGCATCACCGGCAGCAAGCTGACGGTCAAGGCCGTCGTACCCGGCATCAGCGCGGAGGACTTCGACAAGGCCGCTCAGGACGCCAAGGCCAACTGCCCGGTGTCCCAGGCCCTCGACCGGGACGACCATCACCCTGGACGCCACCCTGGTCGAGTAATGCCGACCCGCGTGTCTTCAGCCTTGTCGAAGCGGCGTGTCGCAGCAGACTTCGACAGGCTCAGTGCGCGAACACTCAGGCGCGACGTCAACGCCGGTAGGTCGGTCGCCCGCGCCAGAAGGTGGCCACCACCGGATCGGGCAGGTCCCGGCCGTGCCACGGGTTGTTCCGGGACAGCGACGCCGACGACTGGCCGTCGACCACCGCACGGGCGGTCGGGTCGACCAGCGTCAGGTTGGCCGGCTCGCCGACGGTCAGCGGCCGGCCCTGCTCCGGCAGCCGCGCGATCCGGGCCGGCGTGGTCGACATGATCCGGGCCACGTCGGCCCAGCCGATCCGTCCCGGCAGCAGCATGCGTCTCCAGCACGACGCCCAGGGCCGTCTCCAGGCCGAGCATGCCGAACGCCGCCTCCGCGAAGGCGTGCTCCTTGTCGTGCCGGGCGTGCGGAGCGTGGTCGGTGGCGACCGCGTCCAGCGTGCCGTCGGCGAGACCGGCGCGGAGGGCCTCGACGTGCTCGCTCGGGCGGAGCGGCGGATTGACCTTGTACGTCGGGTCGTAGCCCTGCACCTCGTCGGTCGTCAGCAGGAGGTGGTGCGGAGCCACCTCGGCGGTCACAGTTCACCCCGCGAGCCTTGGCCCAGCGGATGATCTCGACAGCTCTCGGCGGTCGAGACGTGGCAGACGTGCAGTCGGGACCGGGTCAGCTCGGCCAGCTGGACGTCGCGGGCCACGATAGTCGACTCCGCCGCCGCCGGCCAGCCGGGCAGCCCGAGGCGGCCCGAGATGTCGCCCTCGTGGCAGCACGCGTCGCGCCCCGCCAACCGGGGATCTTGGGCGTGCTGGGCGATGACGCCGTCGAGGGCGCGTACGTACTCCAGCGCGCGGCGCATCAGACGTGCGTCGGCGACGCAGTGGCCGTCGTCGGAGAACACCCGCACCCGGGCCGGGGAGCGGGCCATCAGCCCCAGCTCGGCCAGCTCCTCGCCGGCCAGCCCCTTGCTCACGGCGCCGACCGGCACGACCTCGGCGTGGCCGTCCCGGCGACCGAGCTCGGCGAGATGGGTCGCCGCCTCGCCGGTGTCGGTGACCGGGTCCGTGTTCGCCATGGCCAGCACCGCCGTGAAACCGCCGCGCGCCGCGGCCGCGGTGCCGCTGGCGACCGTCTCGGCGTCCTCCCGGCCCGGCTCCCGGAGGTGGGTGTGCAGATCGACCAGCCCGGGCAGCGCGATCAGCCCGTCCGCGTCGAGCCTCGTCGCCGCCGAGCCCGCCTCGGACGGGTCGGCGAAGCGGCCGTCCCGGAGAAACAGGTCGGCCCGGTCCACCGCCCAGCAGCGCGGCGCCGGTGATCAACACCTCCGCGCCCCGTCACACGTCCTCCCGGACCGGCAGCGGCAGCTCGTCGGCGCCCGCCGAGCAGCTCGTACAGCACGCTCATCCGCACCGCGACGCCGGCCGCCACCTGCTCCAAGATCAACGAGTTGACCGCGTCGGCCGCGTCGGCGGAGATCTCGAGACCGCGGTTCATCGGTCCGGGGTGGCAGATCGCGGTGTGCGGCTTCAGGGCACAGAGCCGGGAGCGGGTCAGGCCGTAGCCCACCGTGTACTCCCGGGGAGTGGGGAAGTAGCCGCCGGACATCCGTTCGCGCTGCACGCGCAGCATCATCACCGCGTCGGCGGTCGGCAGCACGTCGTCGAGATCGCTGCTCACCGTCACCGGCCAGCTGTCCACGCCGGCGGGCAGCAGGGTCGGCGGCGCGACCAAGATCACCTGCGCGCCCAGGGTGCGCAGCAGCAGGACGTTGCTCCGGGCCACCCGCGAGTGGGTGATGTCGCCCACGATGCGCGATGGTCTTACCCTGCGAAGTCGGTGCGCTCGGGCTCGGTGACCCGGAAGTGCCGGCGCATGGTGAAGGCGTCCAGGAGAGCTTGGGTCGGGTGCTCGTGGGTGCCGTCGCCGGCGTTGAGGATGTGGGCGTCCACCCAGGCGGCGGCCTGCCACGGGGCGCCCGAGGCGTGGTGCCGGATGACCAGGGCGTCGACGCCCATGGCGGCCACGGTCAAGACGGTGTCGCGCAGTGACTCCCCCTTGGACACCGACGAACCCTTCGCGCTGATGTTGATCACATCCGCCGACAGCCACTTGCCGGCGATCTCGAAGGAGGACCGCGTCCGCGTGGAGTCCTCGAAGAACAGGTTCACCACGGTGCGGCCGCGCAGGGCGGGCAGCTTCTTGACCGGACGATCCTGCACCTTGGCCATCTCCTCGGCCAGGTCCAAGGATCCGCGACACCTCGGCGGCGCTCAGGTCCGCCGCCGACAGCAGGTGCCGCATCAGGCGGCTCCGCCCAGGTCGTCAGCACTCGGATCCTGCCGGGGAGATCGTCACCTCGTTCACGCCGTCCACCTCGGCCAGCCGGACGCGGACCCGTTCACCGGCCGCGGTCGGCAGGTTCTTCCCGACGTGATCGGCGCGGATCGGCAACTGCCGGTGCCCCCGGTCGACGAGGACGGCGAGGCGGACCGCCCGCGGGCGACCGAGATCACCCAGGGCGTCGAGCGCCGCCCGTACGGTCCGGCCGGAGAACAAGCACGTCGTCGACCAGCACCACGACGGCGTCGTCGACCGGAATCGGCACCTGCGTGTGTCCGACCGCCCGGGTCGGCTGGCGGCGCAGATCGTCGCGATACATCGTCACGTCGAGGGATCCGGTGGGAATCCGCACGCCCTCCACCGCCGCCATGGCATCGGCCAGCCGGCGTCGCCAAGGTCACGCCGCGGGTGGGAATGCCGAGCAGGACGAGTCCGGCGGCCCCCTGGTTGGCCTCCAGGATCTGGTGCGCCATCCGGGCGCAAGCCCGCGAGATCTGGTCGGCGTCGAGCACCACCCGAGGATCACCGGAACCGAGGTCGGACATCGGCACCTCCTCGGGCGTTGCTAGTCGCGCGCTACTCGGCTACCGTTAGGCACGTGAACCGACTGCTGAGCATAGTGCCCCTCGAGACGCTGCAGGGCTGGCCAGTGGCGGCCGACCCCATCGCCGTTGCAGTCGCTGGCCGTGCTGGTCGGAGCCCCTGCGCTGGCGGCGGCGGTGATCATCGCGCTCGTGCAGATCCGGGCCACGCTCACCAATCAATACGGCAGCGAGGCCAACGAGTCGGCGTGGGCCGGCGCCCGACCGGAGGCCGTCGAGACCGCCGGTGTGCCGCCCACGGCCATGGACACCAGCCACGCCGACGGTCCGCCCGAGCCCACCGGTGGCGCCAGTGCCCGATGGTGAAAGTCTGACGCCGAGCGACCGTGCTCGGCTGGACCGCGCCGTACGTAACGCCGAACGGATCTCCGGTTTGATCTTCTCGGTGTACCTGGGGGTCGCCGAAGAGGACTCACGTGCCTACGCCGAGCGGCTGCACGCCGCACTGCCCGATCCCGCACGTTCGGTCCTGGTCATGTGCGACCCCACGTTCCGGGCGCTCCAGGTGGTCACCGGCGAGCGGGCGCGGCGGCAGCTCGACGACGTGGCCTGCGGACTGGCCATCGCCTCGATGAAGAGCTCGTTCCTCGGCGGAGACATCGTCGGCGGACTGACCTACGGCGTCCAGCAACTCGGTGAGGCCGCCATGCAGCCGCTGACCCTGCACGGCCACTGATTGATTGTGTCGGCTCGCGCGGCTCAGAGGTAGGTCCGGACAGCGTCCATGAACGCTTTCGGATCGTCGGCGTAGAGCGCTACCGCATCGACCACTTCGGTGCCCTGCGGCAGCTTCACCGTTGTCGGCCGTTCGAGTGCGATCTCGATGTTGGTCTCGTTCTGGATGCGCAGCTGCAGGGTCGCCCGGCCATCGGCGCTGACGGTCACCTTCGGTTGCTTGTCCTGGTTGACGAGCTTCCGCCGCGTCACCGAGTCAATTCGGCACCACGGGAGCGGAATGTCGATCTCGCTGCCGCTGCGGACGTTGATCCCCTCGGGTCCGACAGCGTGCGGTCGCACCAGCATTCCGAACAGTAGGCCGAGCATGTACACGAGTCCCCACGCGCTGAGGATGAGCAGCGGGATCCGGACGTAGGCCCAACGTTGCACGATGACGTCGACGACCACCATCTCGACAGCCGACACCACGACGATCACGATCAAGATGGCCAGGATGGGCTGGTGGTACGTGAAGGCCGTGGCTCCGCCCGGGACCCTCGGTCGGCGGAACACGAACCGGTAGATGCTCTGATACCCGCGCAGCTCCATCAGGGTTGCGCGCTGAGCGAGGTAACCGGCGAACTGCCACCAGGTTCGCTTCCCGGCGGCGGTGGTGGTCGTCATGACGTCCGCTCCGGATGGTCCGCCGACCCGACGAGACCCTCGAGTCGGCGGACGACGCTGTCGAGGCCCGTACGAAGCTGTTCCAGCTGCACGGTCGTCAGGTCGGCGACGAGCTCGGCAGCCAGCTGAGCGCGCTCTTGCTGCATCCGCGTCATCGTCTGGCTGCCCTGATCGGTGAGGGTCACGAGAATCGCGCGGCGGTCGGTCGGGTGCGGCAGACGGGAGACGAATCCTCCACCCTCGAGGGCGTCGACCAGGCCGGTGACGTTGCGCGGGCTGACCTTGAGTTCAGTCGCCAGGGCTTGCTGCGTCGAGGGGCCGAGGTGCTGCAGCACCCACAGCAGGTGGGTGCGAGCGGGAGTGAGGGAGCTGCCGGCGAACGATCGCGCCATGTCGTCCTGGATGAGCAGCGCGACCTGCAACAACCGGTCGAAGACGTCGATGGCCGTGGACATCTAATGATGTTAATTCATAGTGAAGCAGATTCACAAAATGGTGGAGGGATGCTGTCTCCCGCGCGCGATTCCGGCGTTCGCGCGCGAATAGTCCCGCGCGGACGCCGGTTTCCCGCGCGCGAACCAGGAGTGGCTGGCGGCTCTATCGGTGCGCTGTCCAGGGGTCGGTGCACAGCCGCGACACCGCTGAGGGCACTCGGCGCTCTTCGAGAGCGTCGTCCACCTGATGCTGAACGACGGGCAGCCAGGTCCACTCGGCCGCCCAGTGGGAGACGTCGATGAGAGCCAGGGCATCGGGCCAGGCCAGCGCCTCGCTGGCCGGGTGGTGCCGCAGATCCGAGGTGATGTAGACGTCGGCTCCGGCAAACCGCGCCTCCTCCAGCAGGTCGTCGCCGGCGCCGGCCTGGACTGCCACCCGAGCGACCATCCGCTCGAGGTCTCCGGCGACGTTCAGGCCGCGAGGGGTGCGCGGCAACGCGGAGGCGAGTCGATCGGCCAGATCACCCAGAGTGGTGGGCCGGTCCAGTCCGCCCACGCGTCCCAGCCCGACCTCGGCGCTGGACAGGGCGGCGAGTTCGAGAAGATCGTAGGCGGGCTCGTCGTACGGGTGCGCGGCGAGCAAGGCGTCGCGCACTTCCCGACGGCGAGACCGATCGAGCACCATCTCGACCCGGGTCTCGATGACGTGTTCGCTCTCGCCGATTCGGCCGAGAAAGGGCTCCGCTCCCTCCGCCGGGCGGAACGTTCCCTGCCCCGCGCTGGTGAACGCGCACCGCTCGTAGTTGCCGATCCGGCCCGCCCCGGCCGCCGCGAGCGCGTCGACGACCGCCTCGACATGATCATCCGGCACGAAGGTGATGATCTTGTCCACTGCGGGCCCCGGACGCGGTCGCAGCGGCTGCCGCTGTTGCAAACCGACCACGTCGGCCAGGGCATCGACGACGCCTGCCCGTGGCACGTCGGCGTTGGTGTGGGCGGTGAGGACGCTGAGCCCGGCCGACAGCGCGTTGGCGACGATCTTGCCTTTGGGCGACTCCAGGTCGACCGAGGTCATCCCCCGGAGGAAGGGTGGGTGGTGGGTGATCAACAGATCGGCATGCGCCGCCCGGGCCTCGGCGATCACCGCCGCGGTGCAGTCGACGGCGTAGTGCATCCGCGCGACCGGCTGGGTTCGTGATCCCACCGCGAGACCGACCACATCCCAACTCTCCGCCAGTGCCGGCGGGTACAGCGCATCGAGGATGTCGGCGACGTCACCTACGCGCAGCGGGCGCTCCACCGGAATACCACCCCCCCGAGTCGTTGGTCTGGCAGCGGAGGGCGCGGAGCGCGTTGTCCCGGCCCTCCTCGATCGGCCGGCGGACCGATTCGGCCAGTTCGGTCTGCGCACGCCAGGCGTCCAGCTGCTCGAGGAACGGCGCCACGTCGCGGGGGACCGGGAAGAGGAACCGGAGCACGTTGGTCCGCAGGGAGATCCCGCGGCTGGCCCACCCGTCGCGGTTGGCCGAGATCGCCTCGGCCACGTCGAGGTAGCGCTGCACGTAGAGATCCAGCACGTGATCTTGGTCCGGCTGCCAGAACGCGAGACAGACGGCCCGCTGCGTTCCGTTCGGCACCGAGTCCGACTCGGCCGCCAGGCGCCAGGCCGCTCTCTTGGCCTCCGGGGTCGGTTGCGCGGCCTTGGCCGCCGCGGCCTGTTCCGCACCGGTGATGGTGCGATCGGAGTCCCGTTCGGTGTCGATGTCGGCGTCTGTCATGCGACCCAGCCGGGCGAGATGCCGCACGATGCTCCAGCGCAGCTCCGGGTCGATGCCCAGTCCGTTGGGCACGTCGACGCCGGCCAACCAGCCCTCCAGCCGGGCTGCGGCCGCCTCGTCCTGCGCCGCCGCCGGATAGGCCTTGGCCAGGGCGAGCTGATGATCAGAGCCGGGGTCCGCGGCGGCCAGGAGATCGGTCAGTCCCTGCTGCCAGCGCAGGAGCAACGCCGGGCGGGAAGCGGGCGGACTATAGTGGCGAATCGCGCTGGCCGCCTGCCCGAGCACCGACTGCACGGCCGTGTGGTCGGATTCGGTCGCCACTCCCCGCAGCGCCAGGTCGACGTAGGCCGTGGCCGGCAGCTCAGCATCCCGGCACATGTCCCAGGTCGAGGCCCAGCACACGGCACGAGCCAGTGGAGAATCGAGCCGTGATAGCCCGCCGATCACGGTCGTGAGTGAGCGCGAGTCGAGGCGGACCTTGGCGTAACTCAGGTCGTCGTCGTTGAGGAGCACGAGATCTGGCTGTCGCAGTCCGACGAGTTCGGCGATGTCCGTGCTGGCTCCGCTGATGTCGGTCTCGACCCGGCCGATGCGGCGTAGGGCCGGGCCGCCGGGTTGATCGAGCCCGGCGTACAGGCCGATGGCGATCCGGTGGTCGCGCAGGGTTGGGTGCTCGGGAGTGGCCGACTGGTCCACGGCGAAGCGCTCGAACGTCCCGTCGGCGGCGAGGGTGAAGTCGGCCCGCAGGGTGTTCACACCGGTGGTCTCCAGCCACTGCGCCGACCAGGTCGACAGGTCGCGGTCCGATGCGCTCTCCAGGGCGCGCAGGAGGTCGCCGAGCTCGGTGTTGCCGTACGCGTGCTCGTCGAAATAACGCCGCAAGCCCTCCAGGAACGCGTCGCGGCCGACGAAGGCGACGAGCTGGACCAGCACCGAAGCGCCCTTGGAGTAGGTGATGCCGTCGAAGTTTTGTTCCACCGCCTCGAGGTCGACCATGTCGGCGGCGATCGGGTGGGTGGAGGGCAGTTGATCTTGCCGGTAGGCCCAGCTCTTGAAGCCGTTGGTGAACGCGGCCCAGGCGGTCGCCGGATCGTCGGCCAGCTCGCTGGAGGCGAAGTTGGACGCCCAGGTCGCGAACGATTCCTTCAACCACAGGTCATCCCACCACCGCATGGTGACCAGGTCGCCGAACCACATGTGGGAGAGCTCGTGCAGCAACGTGTCGTCTCGCGCCACGTAGGCCGCCTGGGTCGCCCGACTGCGGAAGACGTACTCGTCCCGTACGGTCACGCAGCCGACGTTCTCCATGGCGCCCCCGTTGTACTCCGGGACGAAGACCTGGTCGTACTTCCCGAAGGGGTAGGGAAAGGCGAAGTGTGACTCGAAGACTCCGAACCCGTCCTGGGTGATGCGGAAGATGCGATCCGCCTCGAGGTGCTCGGCGAGCGACTGGCGACACAGGATCGCCATCGGCAACTCGCCCGCGGCGGCGCGGTAGCTCTGCTCCACGCGGTGGTAGTCGCCCGCGATGAGGGCGGTGAGGTAGGTGGAGATCCGCGCCGTCTCCCCGAACTTCCACGTGGACTGGCCAACGCCACGGGGACTCCGAGCGAGTTCCAGGCCGTTGGAGACGACGGTCCAGGTCTCCGGGGCGTGCACCGTCATGGTGAAGGTCGCCTTGAGGTCGGGCTGCTCGAAGCAGGCGAACATCCGTCGGGCGTCGGCGGCCTCGAACTGGGTGTAGGTGTAGATCCGGCCGTCCGCCGGATCCACGAAGCGGTGCAGGCCCTCACCGGTTCGGCTGTAGCGGCAGACGGCGTCCACCGTCAGCTCGTGATCTCCCTCGTCGACCGCGAAACCAAGGCGTGCAGAGGCGAACGCCGCCGGATCGAGATCGACGCCGTCCAGCTGCGCGCTCACGACCCCCTCGGCGATCAGGTCGATGTGCAGCTCCCCCGACCGGCGGGCGGTGAAGGTGACGGTCGATACCGACCGGAAACGAGTCTCGGCATCCTCGACGCCCTGTCCCGGTCAGGTCGATGTCGATCCGATAGGCCGACGTGTCGATCAGCTCGGCGCGCGCCCGGGTCTCGGCCCGGGTGAGATTGTCGGGATACATGGTCCCCGATCCTGCCACGGGTGGATCCCCGGGAGCTTCGCTTGCCGAGCGTAAGTGGTGATGCACGTGAGCCTGCGGGCCATCGTGGTGGGCCGAGGTCGACGCGGACCTGGCCGCAAGGAAAATGCGGCGCGCCGACGCAGCGGTCAGCGATAGTCTCGCCGGCGTCGGTACTGGAAGGGGAGTCATGGGCATTCCGGCGGACGCCGACGAAATCACGCCGCTGTGGCTGACCGATGCCTTGCGTACCGCCGGAGTGATTGATCGCGCTTCTGTCGTGGCAATCGAGCACCGAGCCGTCGGCCAAGTAAGTATGGCCGGCCAGATCCGACAACTCCGGATCACCTACGACGAGAATCCGTCCGGAGCTCCGGACCGCCTCGTGGCGAAATTCTCGGCCGGCGGCGAAGCACGCGCCATCACGCATTCGATGGGTTTCTACGAACGCGAGGTCGGCTTCTATCGCCACTTCGCTGCCGCTGTCCCGGTGCCCACCCCGACCTGCTATTTCGGCGACGTCGACGCAGAATCGGGCGCCTCGTTGCTCCTGATCGAAGACCTGACGTCAATGGACCACCCCGACGCCATCGACGGCTCGGTCGAGGACGTCAAGGCCGTGCTCGCTGAGCTCGCGAAGCTGCACGCCGCCTGGTGGCAAGATGCACGGCTCGAGGAGACACCTTGGCTGCCGATGCGCGGCATGATGTCGCCCGAGGAAGCCCCGCCCACGTTCACGCAGGCCTGGCCGTCCTTCCTGCGCAAGCTCAGCGTGCCGATCACCGCCGAGATACTGGCGGCGGGTGAGCTTGGGACCCGCTTTCTGCAGCCAACCTTTGTCGCGATGTACTGCGAGCCCCCGCGCACGCTCATCCACCATGACGTCCAGGGAGACAACCTCTTGGTAGCGGCCGACCGAGCCAGGCCGCCGGTCTTCATCGACTGGCAGCTGACCACGGGCGCCCGGGCGGTGATCGATGTGGCTGATCTCATCGGCGGCCATCTCGGAACCGCGGAGCGGCGCACCAACGAGCATCGCCTGCTCGAGACCTACCACGCCGCGCTCCGCGCGCGGGGTGTCGCTGGCTACGCCTTCGAGGATTGCTGGGACGACTACCGGACGGCGCTGCTGTTGCCCGCCTGCCGGCTGGCCACCGCGGTCGGCCTCCATCCCGGACTGGCGACCGCGCAGGGCGGGTTCTGGGACATCGTGTTCCCGCGCTTCGCGCTGGCGCTGTCCGATCTGGGCGTAGGCGATCTTCTCCAGCGGCGCTACGACTCACCGAGGAGTCGCTGACTCAACGCCGTGACTCGTGGCAGGTTGAGAATGTGAACCCATCCGGCCAAATCACGTGAAACGCCTCCTCGTTCCGTCGGCGGCAATGCTCTGGGGTCTTCAGTTCGCCTTCCTCAACCCGGCCCTGGCTCTGCTGCTCGTGACGCTCTTCGGGGCGACGGCCACCGAGGTCGGCTGGGTCCTCGCGGTCTACAACGCCAGCGGATTCGTGGCCTCCCTCCTCTTGCCGGCCTACGCCGACCGGAAAGGGGACTACCTGCGCCCGATGCTGGCGTGCGCGGTGCTCACCGTGGCGTTGGCCGCCCTGTTGACCGCGGCGACCTCTCTACCGATGGCCGTGGTCGGCCTCGTCGTGCTGGGTGGTCCGGCGGGTGTGGGGAGTTCGCTGCTCTACGCCCACCTCCGTTTCTCCGGCGCCAGCCCGGCCGACGTCGTGAACACCCGAGCGATCGTCTCCTTCGCCTGGGTGGCCGGCCCGCCGTTGGCCACCTTGATCATCGGTACGTTGGGCGACCGGGCAATCTTGGTCGCGATTGCCGCCGTCGCTGTGCTCAACGTCGTGACCACGGCCGCCATGCTGGCGGCACGGAAGGCGGCCAGCGGTGATCACCCTGGCCCGCGCCCGGCGGCGGGCGAGACCCAGTCGGTTTCGCGGACCGGTGTCACCATCATCGTCGGCGTCTTCATCGCCCTGCAGGCGGCGAACAGCGCTGCGGTGTCGATCATGACCCTGTTCGTCACCGAGACGCTGGGTCTCAACGTGATCTGGGGCGGAATCGCGCTGGGCGTCGCCGCGGGGCTGGAGATCCCGGCCTTGTTGTTGATCGCCCGGTTCGGTCACCGGTTCTCCAATTTCACCCTGATCGCCTCGGGGTGCCTGGTCGGCGTCGCGTACTACACCGCCCTGGTCTTCGTCGTCCGGACCCGTCATGCTCATCGCCCTTCAGATCCTGGACGCCTGGTTCTTCGCGGTGGTCGCCGGTGTCGGGCTCACGCTGTTCCAAGCAGGTCATCCCGCGGCCCGGCGCTCGCCTCCGGCCTGTTCGTGAACACCCGCCGGATCGGAGCCATCGTCTCCGGGCCCGATCATCGCCTTCGGCTCGATGAGCGCCCTCGGTTACGGCGGCACCTTCGCCGCCTGCGCCGCGCTCACCCTGGTCGCGCTGATCGGCATCGGCGTCGTGGCCTGGACGACGAAGCGGCGGCCGCCCTGCTACGAAAGTGACTTCGCACCGATCGCGAGGTCTCGCGGAGTGTCCGGCCGCCCACCCGGCTGCTCCCTGAGAACGGGGATACGCCGCCGGCCCATGGAGTTCACGCCGCTCGAGGTCTTGGCCGCGGTGCAGCAGCGCATCGACGAGCAGGAACCGACCCTGAACGCCTTCTACGTACGGGAGTCGGAGCTGCGCAGGCCCAGGCGACCGCCAGTACGGGACGCTGGCGCAGACGGAGCGCCCGCGGGTTGATCGACGGAGTCCCCCTGACCCTCAAGGAGAACATCGCCACGCAGGGGTACGCCATGCCCGGCGGGCAGCGCCGCCTACGCGCGAGGCCCCTCCCGCCGACGACGACGGGCCCGCGGCCTCCTCGACGACCGCCGAGGGGGGAGTGCGGCTGGGAAAGACGGTGATGCCCGATCTGGGCATGCTCTCCAGCGGCGTCTCCAGTCTGCACGGCGTGACGCGTAACCCGTGGAACCCCGCGTGGACACCGGGCGGGTCGAGCGCCGGCGCGGCGGCGGCCGGGGCTGCTCGCCTCGGTCCGCTGCACGTCGGAAGTGACATCGGCGGCTCGGTTCGGCTGCCGGCCGGATGGACAGGTCTGGCCTCGCTGAAGCCGAGTTTCGGTCTGGTGCCGGTGGATCCGCCGTACCAGGGACGGGTGATCGGGCCGCTCGCCCGCACGGTCGACGACGTGGCCCTCCTCATGCAGGTCCTCGCCCGGGAGGATCCCGCACAACGTGACTACACGTACCTGCAGCTCCCCGGATCGGCGTTGGGCGTCGGTGTGGCAGGAACCGCTGACGGACGACGGAGCGTGCGCGGCCTGCGCGTCGGCCGGCAGACCGACGCGGGCGAGCGGGATGCCGACCGACCCCGAGGTCGCGAGATCATCGACGAGGTCGCGAACACTTTCGCCCGGGCCGGCGCCGACGTCGAGCCGGTCGAACCGTTCCTGGCCCCGGAGATGCTGGAGCAGCTCGACCTGTTCTGGCGGGCCCGGTTCTGGAGCGCCCTGCAGCAGCTGGCCGCGCCGGCCCGGGATCAGGACCTGCCCTACATCTATCGGTGGGCGTCCGCGGCCGCCGCCCTCTCCGGATCGGCCGTGATCGAGGCCCACCATGCCGTGCAGGACATCCGGCGGGTGACCCTGCGGCGACGCACGGCTTCGACGTGCTTGTTTCCCCGGTGGCGCCGGTGGCCGCCTTCCCCGCGGAGTGGCACGGACCGACGAACGATCCCGACACCGCCATGGCGCACATCGCCTATCACCGTCCCGTACAACTTCTCCGAGCAGCCCGCGGCAACGGTGAACGCCGGCTTCACCCCCGACGGCCGGCCGGTCGGCGTACAGCTGGCCGGTCGGCGCTTCGGCGACGTCGACCTGCTCCGCATCGCCCGGTGGTACGAAGCCGCCCGACCCGAGTCGGCTCGCCCGTCGTGGCCGGATGACTAGCCCGCACGAGTGGTGGCCGCCGAGGCGGACAGGAATCGGTCCCAGCCGCCGGCTTCGGTGAGCGCCGACGTCCTGACCGAGTTCAGCCGAGCACCGCCTGCGTGGCCTGCGCGGGTCGCGCGCATCGAAGCGTCCCGTGATCTCGACCGGTCGGTCCCACACGTGCGTGGCGATGGCCTGCACCGCCTGGACCTGGGTGATCGAGCCCGGATCGAAGACCGAGCGCTCGACCGCCGGACCGGCCGTTGTCCACGTGGATGTGGTTGTGGTGGTCGGTGTCGTACAGGTACGTCACGACGTACGCGAAGTGGCGATGCAGGCTTGCGGCCAGGGCCCAGTACTCGCCCAGGGCCGGCGCAGGGTCGGGCCGGTGCGCCGTCCGCCACTCGTCGTACCGGCAAGAGACGAAGCCGTCGCGCACCCTGATCCGGGCCAGATCGAAGGCGCGCCCCGAGTTGTGCCAGGACCGGCACTCGTGCTCCGCCGTCGGTCCAGGCTCCGTACGTCCACAGCTCGGTCGCCCGGAGTCCCAGACCCCCAAGATCATCGACCCAGGACGTCCAGCTGTCCGGGCGAAGCCGGCGTCGAACCAGAAGGCATTGCGGCGGCGGCTGACCTCGTAGACCAACGGCAGGCCGGCCAGGCTGGTGCGGCGCGTCGAGCTGCCCGCGCGCCACGCACGTCGCCGGCTGCCGATCCGTGACCCGGGAACCCGCCGCTGCAACCGCCCAGCAGAGCGGTGGCGCCGACCCCTCCGGCGAGGCCGATGAGGTGGCGGCGGCTGAGCACCGGCCTGTCCGCAGATGCGTCCGGCACGCCCGCCAGGCTATGCGGCCGGGGGTAGTGCACTCACCGATTTGCACCTGCCATAGTTCAGCCATGCGCGTACACATCGGCACCGATCACGCCGGGTTCGAGCTCAAGAACTTCCTGGTCGCGGAACTGACCAAGGAGGGCTACGAGGTCATCGATCATGGTCCGCAGGCCTACGACGCCGAGGACGATTATCCGGCGTTCTGCATCGCGGCCGGCGAGGCGATGATGGCAGATCCTGGCTCGCTGGCCGTCGTCATCGGCGGATCGGGCAACGGCGAGCAGATCGCGGCCAACAAGGTCACGGGCACCCGGGCCGCACTGGCCTACGACGTCGACACCGCCCGGCTGGCCCGGGAGCACAACGACGCGAACGTGATCTCGCTCGGGGGCCGGATGCACACCGAGGAGGAGGCGCTCAGCCTCGTGAAGCTCTTCTTGACGACCCCGTTCAGCGGTGAGGCGCGGCACGCCCGACGCATCGCCCAACTTGCGGACTACGAGGCCCAGCGTGGCTGATCTGCGACGCACCTGATCAGCCTGTCGCCGACGGCGATCCTCACGACGACCGTCGACCATCCACCCGGGCCAACAGATCCGCCAGCACGCAGGGCGGCGAACTCTTCGTCCTCGGTGTCGGGCTGCGACACGTCCCGGGCCCGCAGGGCGCGATCCGGCGTCACCAGCCCGGAGACCCCATCCCGACCGAAGTCGCGCGGCCACATTTCTCTGGGGTCGTGATGGTGACCCCCAACCGCCCCGCCGGATGTCATAGTGGTCAGCCTATGTCCGGGCCCTCGTGCCTCCAGACAATCGAGACCGAGTTGAAATCCTTCGCCCTCCGAGCGTTTCGGATCGACTTCGACGACGACGGGCGAGTTCGTCGGCGTCTGGCACCGGAACGAACCAGCGCAGCCGTACCTCCGCCGCCTGGCGCTCGACCAGCTGATCTGTGATGACCAGCCCGTGACCTGGACCGATGACCGCACGGTGATCGACGCCGACGAGGTGGAGCGGACCTGGACCGCCGACGGCGTCGCCAGAGTCGAGCTGCGGCACAGCTTTACGGCCGGCTGGCGCACCCGGTTCGCGGTGACCAATCTGGCCGCGACGTCATGGACGGGGAGACTCGGACTTGTGCTGGAGCCAGGCGAGGGGTTTCGAAGCTGGGGGATGTCGACTCGCCGGGGAGAGCACGTACGCGGTCCTGCCGTGGTCGGCCGAGCTGCCGATCCTGGCCGCCCGCAGTGTTCACACACCGATCGACGCCGTCTGGGCCGGCGGCCTGCAGCTCGGCCCGATCGTGGTGGCCCCCGGTGATCGGTTCGTCGCGGCCTGGGACTGGTGGAGCACCCCACACCCGGGCGGGCTGGCCGACCGGCTCCCCGCCGACGTGCCGCGTCGGCTTACGGTCGAGGTGGGTGACGAGATCTGGCTGCGCGCCGACCCGGACACCGCCGTGGTGGCGCCGCCCGACGTCGACACCGTCGATGATCAGGACCATCGGGCCCTGTCGGCGGCCGAGCCCGGCCGTCGCCGCGTCGAGGTGCGGTCGGCACGAGGCTCGTCGGTCCTCGACCTCAGTTGGGTCCCTTCCCCGTCGGACTTCCTCGCCGCGACGGCGGAGCGGGTGCTCGCCGAGCCGGCCGGTCCGAACGGGGTGGTGCGGCTCCCGGATCTCGCTGACCGCGCTGGTGGTGCAGCGGGCGGTCCGTGGCCCGGGCCTCCAGGCGGCGGCCGAGGCCGCCGACGCCTTGGATCTGTTCACCGCTCGCATGGTCGACGACCACGGACGACCCGGCCCTGCCGGTGATCTTCCTCAGCGGCGAGTACGACCGGACGGGCGACCCCGATCAGCTCGCGCGAGGCGGTCGGGCGGCTCGCGGCGGCGAGGGCCGTCACGCCGGGTCTGGGCTCGGCCATCGTCCGGGCCGGTCTCGCCGCCGTGGCCACCGGACGTCGTCCGACGCTGCCGGCGGTGCGCCCGACCACCGGAGGATTACCCGTCGTTCTCCGACGCCGCCGCGGCACTCGAACTCCAGCTGGCCGTCGCGTCGCCGCCGCGGCTGCTCAACGACCGTCGGATCAAGAATCTGCTGCACCGCCTGGGAGTCGAGTTGGGTGCCGGACTCCCGGGCCGCGGCTCCTCCCAGCTTCCCGTCGACGATCTGGGCCACTGCCTCGCGGTGCTGCACCTCGTGCCGGACAGCCTGTATCCGTCGTGGACGTCGTGGTTCGTCGGCCCCGTTCCCGAACTGGTGGACGCCCTGGCCCTCGAACTCGTCGACCGACTGGAAGGCAGGCCGGTCTCGATGGCACACGCCTGGCTGGCCGTCACGTCCTGAGTGTCCTGTGGCGCGGAGCGTGCGCGAGCCGGACAACACAGCGATCTGACATTGTTGGGCCCATGGCGACCACGACGACCGGGGTCCAGGTGGACGCCTCGGTGACAGCGGCGTCAGGGCTGGCCCGCAAACAGAAGGCCGCGCGTCGGCTGCCCAAGCTTCCGCGCTTCGTGGCGCGGCTGTGTTTCGTCGCGGCCTTCCTCCTGCTCCTGCACGTGATCTTCCCCGGCGTGTTCTGGTTGTCGGTGCTGGTCGATCTCTACTCGACGATCTTCATTCCCATCGACGGTGGCTCGCTCGGTCTGGTCGTGGCGCTGCTCATCGTCGGGGGCGCGTTGTCGCGGCGCAAGCACATCGGCTGGACGATCTCCATCGTGGTCGGCAGTCTGGTGCTGCTCGGTGATCTCGCTGACGATCATCCTCATCGTCGCCACGTCGCTGATCGAGACGGTGCAGTTCGTCGATCTGGCCATCCTGGCGCGGGCGGCCTTCAACCTGGCCGCGATGGGCTCGCTGCTCGCGTTCATGATCGTCTACCGGGCCGAGTTCTCGGCGCGGCGCACGCCGGGCAACGTCGCGAAGGCGCTGTTGACCCTGGTGATCGGGTTGGCCGTCACCTTCGGGGTGGGGTTCCTGCTGACCACCCTCTTCCCGAATGATCTGGCGGGTCCGCGGGGCCGGTTCGGGTGGATCGCCGAGCCGCATCCTCGATGCGCTGCTCGGCGACACGTCCGCCGCCGACGCGAGCGCGCCCGGCCCGCCGGGCTGGATCAACACCGTCGTCGGGCTCCTGATCGCGGCCACGCTGATCGTGGCGCTGCTCGTCCTGCTCCGTTCCCAGCGGCGGGCGGCCTGGATGAATCCCGCCGACGAACCTCGGGTGCGCGCTCTGGTCGCGCAGTCGACCGAGGATTCGCTCGCGTACTTCAACACCCGCCGGGACAAGTCGATCGTCTTCTCCGAGACCGGCCGCGCCGCGGTCAGCTATCGGGTCGATCTCGGCGTCTGTCTGGCCAGCAGCGATCCGGTCGGGCCGCCGGACAACTGGCCGGGAGCCATCGAGGCCTGGTTCAGCCAGATCGACACGTACGGCTGGACGCCAGCGGTGATCGGCGCCAGCGAGGCGGGCGCGACCGCCTACGCCAAGGCCGGGCTGCGCGTCATCCGGCTCGGCGACGAGGCGGTATTGACGACCCGGGACTTCCACCTCGACAGCCACGACCTGCGCCCGGTGCGCCAAGCGGTCACCCGGCTGGAGAAGCTGGGCTACCACACGCGGGTACGCCGGCACCGCGACATCCCAGCCGAAGAGTTGGCGCTCCTGATCGGCAAGACCGACGCTTGGCGGGACACCGAGACCGAACGCGGCTTCTCGATGGCCCTGGGGCGCCTCGGTGACCCGGCCGACGGCGACTGCCTGATGGTGGAGGCGATCTTCCCGCCGAGACCAGGCCGAGGAGGGTCCGGCCGGCAATGTGGCCGGCATCTTGTCCTTTGTTCCGTGGGGATCCGACGGGTTCTCGCTGGACGTCATGCGGCGCAGCCCGCAGGCCGACAACGGCGTCACCGAGCTGATGGTCACCGCGATCATGGCCGCCGGACGAGACCAGGGCATCCGGCGGGTCTCGCTGAACTTCGCCGTCTTCCGTTCGGCGTTCGAGGAAGGGCGCCCGCATCGGCGCCGGGCCCTTCGTCCGGCTCTTCCGCCGACTGCTCCTCGTCGCCTCCCGCTGGTGGCAGATCGAGTCGCTGTTCCGGTCCAACGTGAAGTACCACCCGCAGTGGAAACCGCGCTTTCTCTGCTTCCTCGAGGCGCGGGACATCGCCATGGTGGGTCTGGCCTCGGGTGTGGCCGAGGGGTTCATCGACCTGCCGGGTTTCCTGCGGCAGCACCAGACCCCGCCACCACTGCTGCCGAGATCGGTGGCGCCGGCGGAGATCGCCGCCCCGTACCGTCACCGGACCCCGGCCCACGGCTGCCCGAGCAGATGCGCCTGCGGATGGTGGTCCGCGAGCAGATCCTGGCGGGCGGCGGGGAGGCCTATCCGACCACCTTCCGGCCCACCAAGCCGTGCGGTGAGCTCGAGCTTGGCCAGCAGGTCCGGGCCGCCGGCCGGGTGATGGCGGTCCGTGACCTCGGCGGCGTGATCTTCGCACCCGCTCCAGGACTGGTCCGGGCGGACCCAGCTCATGCTCACCGCCGAGGTGACCGGTGCGGCGGCGATGGAGGAGTTCCGCCGAGTGATCAACATCGGTGATCATGTGGGCGCCGACGGCACCATGGTGCTGTCCCGGAGCGGGATGTTGTCCCTGGAGGCCCGTACTGGACGCTCACCGCCAAGGCTCTGCGGCCCCTGCCCGACAAGCATCACGGGCTCGCCGATCCCGAGGCCCGGGTCCGGCAGCGCTACCTCGACCTGACCATGAACGCCGGGCGCGCGACGACAGCTCGCGGCCCGTTCGGCCGGCATCCGGGCCGTCCGCGAAACCCTGCAGGGACACGGATTCCTCGAGGTCGAGACGCCGATCCTGCAGACCATCCACGGCGGGGCGAACGCGCGGCCGTTCCGTACGCACATCAACGCCTACGACCTGGAGCTCTATCTCCGGATCGCGCCCGAGCTCTACCTCAAGCGCCTCATGGTCGGCGGCGTCGACAAGATCTTCGAGATCGGCCGGAACTTCCGCAACGAGGGGGCCGACGCCACCCACAACCCCGAGTTCACGATGCTGGAGGCCTACGAGGCGTACGGCGACTACACCACCATGCGGCTGGTGGTGCAGAACATCATCCGCAACGCCGCGCTGGCCGCGAACGGTACGACGGTGGTGCGGGGGACCGACGCGCACGGGGCGGTGCACGAGCTGGACCTGAACGAGCCGTTCCGGGTGACGACGGTGAACGAGGCCATCTCCGCGGCGGCCGGCGTCGAGGTCACCGCCGACACCGAGAAGCCGGAACTGATCCGGCTGGCTGATTCGCTCAAGATCAACATCGACGACAACTGGACCCGCGGCAACATCCTGCTCGAACTGTACGAGCACCTCTGCGAGCACCCCACCGTAGCTCCGACCTTCTACTGCGACTTTCCCGGCCGAGGTCTCGCCGCTGACCCGCCAGCATCGCGTCGACCCGCGACTTGCCGAGCGCTGGGACCTGGTCTGTTTCGGCGCCGAGATCGGCACCGCCTACTCCGAGCTGGTCGACCCGGTGGTGCAGCGGGCCCGGCTGACCGCGCAGTCGCTGCAGGCGGCCGGCGGCGACCCCGAGGCGATGGAGCTGGACGAGGACTTCCTGACCGCCTTGGAGTACGCGATGCCGCCGTCCGGTGGCCTGGGCATGGGCGTCGACCGGTTGATCATGATGCTCACCAACACGACCATCCGCGAGACGATCGCCTTTCCGCTGGTCCGGCCCCGGGACCGCGGTTGATGCTCCGCGAGTGAATCCCCGGGTCGCAGCGTCGATCTGGGTGACCGCTTCGTGCACCTGGTGGAGTCCCCGGGGCGGCCACCGACGGTGCTGCTGGTGGGCGGCTGCGGGGTGCCGTACTACCAGTGGGACGCGGTCGTCGCTCGGCTGGACGGGCAGGCCGTCGTCCGGCTCGACCGGCCGGGACTGACCGACACGCCCTGGCCCGGACGTGCTGCCGACCCTGGCCGCCGAGGTGGCCACCCTGGACGACCTCGCTGCACACGCTCGAGGGACCGGTCGTCGCCGTGGCCCACTCGATGGCCGGCCCGCACCTCGAGGCGTTCGCTCGGTTGAACCCGGAGCGGCTCGCCGGACTCGTCCTGGTGGACGGCAGCGTTGATCCCGCACCGCGGCCCCAGCGTTCGCAGGCGGCCTGGCTGGTCCTCTCCCGGGCGGTGCACGCTGGCCGGGCTCGTTCCGCCCCTGCGCCTGCTGGGATCGCTCGCCGATCGGGTTATCGTGGCCGGTCAGAGCCGACGCCGCATCCGCGAACCGGCGCACCCACATGGCCAAGGCCGTCTACCGCAACCGCGACGCCATGGCCAGCGTGGTCGCCGAGCAGGCCGCGTACCGGCAGCAGCTGTGGGACCTGGAACAGATCCGTGGGTCGCACCCGTGGCCGCCGCTCCCGACGATCGTGTTGACTGCGGCCGGTGCCGGGGGAGCGCGCTGGGTCGAGGTTCAGCGCGGTCTGGCCGAGCAGCTTGGAGCCGAACACGTCGTGCTGGACGACGCCCGGCACATGATCATGCTCGACGAGCCGGAAATGGTGGTCTCGCCGCCGATCAAGGCGGTGTCTGATCGGGGCGTACCTCAGCAAGGCTCAACAGCGCGATGAGGGAGTCGGTCCCACAGGCACGCGGGACTATCAGTGTTGCCCGACATCGCGATTTCCCAAGCACACAACGAAAAACAGCGTAGCGAACCTCGACCCGGAGCGACCTAGATCGACTAGAATCGAATACATGTTCGAGGATCGGCTGGAGGCGGCGATCGGGTCGCCCGCCCACCTCGTCCGGCTGGCCGCCGACACCCACCAGGACCAGAAGAAGGCCGGCTGCCGGAAGCTGCTGGTCGCCGCCGCCTGGGCCGACGCCCACTCCGCCGTGGAGGAGAGTGACAGTGCTCGGTGGCGACTCGATGCGGTCCGAGCGGTTGGTGGCGATGGGGCCGGTCGGCTGCCCACCGGTCGCCGAAACCTCACCCGCCGGCTTGGCGGTGGTGTTCCAAACCTCGATCGGCGGCGTGCAACGGCTGATCGGGGACGCGCTCAACCTGCGACACCGGCTACCGCGGACCTGGGCCCGGGTCACCGCCGGGCAGGTGCACGCCTGGAAGGCCCGGCAGCTCGCCCACGCCACCGCCCATCTGAACCCGGTGCACGCCGGGGAGGTCGACCGGCTGCTGGTCGGCCACCTCGAGCTGGTCGCCTGGCGGCGGTTCGAGAAGATGCTGGACGCCACCGTGCTGCACGTCGACGAGGCCAGCTATCAGGCCCGGGCCCGGCAGGCCGCCACCCACCGCGACGTGTGGGCCAGCCAGTCCAGCGACGGAGCACCGGATACTGATCGCCCGCGCCGACTCCGGCGACATCACCGTGTTCTACGCCCTGGTCAACCGGATCGCGGAGGCGTTGGCCGACGACGGCGACGACGATCCGGTCGGCGCCCGCCGGGCCAAGGCGATCGGCATCGCCGGCTACCCCGACCGGGCTTTGGATCTGCTGCTCCGCCACTGCGAAGACCCCGACACCCACCAACACCCAGAAGACCGCCAACCCGCCGCGGACGAGGCCCCGACCGATCCCACCGATCCGACCGATCCGTCGACCCGGCGACCCGGGCGACCCGTGGGCGCCCGAACCCGCCCCGGCCGGCTGGGGAACCGAGCAGCACGGCCACTACCACCAACCCAGCCCCCACCAACCCAGCCCCCACCGACCCAGCCCCCACGCTGCCGCCGACGACGACTCCGGAAGCCGGGCCCGTGACGGTGAGGCGTTCGACCAACCCGGCGAGGATCTCGAGGATCCAGTCGATGAGGCGGACCGGGACTGGCTCGACCGGCAACTGAACGACTCCGACGATGCCGAAGCGTGCCCTGAGCTGGTCGAAGGGCGCCAGAGCCTACGCGCGCCCGAGCCGGTCGAAGGGCAGCTGGAGAGTCCGGGTCGGCGGTGGGCGAACAGTGGCGGGCATCAACCTGCCCGCCGCCCTGGCCGCCTTCGCGAAACTGGATCCGGCGACGCTGGCCAGGTTGCTGGCGAAGGCGCAGCCGCAGGTGGTGATTCAGCTGCACCTGACCGACGAGGCGGTCGCCACCGGCCGGGGCGTGGTCCGCACCGACCACGGCCCGATCACCGTCGATGAGCTTCGCCGGTTCCTCGGCGATACCGGCGGCACCATCACGGTGCAACCGGTCTCGACCCCGCCTCGGTGGCCGCCGTCGACAGCTACGAGATCCCGCTCGCCCTACGCCGCGCCCTCACCATCCGCCATCCCGGCAGCATCTTCCCCTACTCCCCGGCGTTGTCCGGCGGTACCGGCCGCACCGACCTCGACCACACCCTCCGCTACCAGTCTGGTGGGCCACCGGGCCAAACCGGACGTCACAACCTCGGTCCGCTGGCCCGCAGCGAACACCGCACCAGAACCGTCGGCGACTGGTCGGTGCGACAACCCGACCCCGGCACCTACCTGTGGCGAACCCCCGAAGGCTGGATCGCCATCACCACCAACCAAGGCACCCTTGTGCTCGGCGACACCGAATGGGCCACCGCCATCTGGTGCGCCGCCCAACCCATCGCCATCGCCGCCTCACCCCGCCCGACTCGTGCGCGACCGCTCCAAGCGGTCCGCTAGCGTAACCACCGGCCTCAAGACTCAGGCGGAGAGCCGTTCCTCCGGGAGTTCGTGCCAGGTGATGTCGCCGGCGCCGATGGGAATACCGCGATTGGCGACGCGGGGGGCGACGGCGCGGTTGAAGACGTACCGAATGAGCGGCCGCATGCTCGACCCGTCCAGCGAGTGCACCTTGGCCAGTTCGGCCTTCGCGTCCGCGAAGTCGGTCAGCCGGATGCGTTCGATGTCGCTGTGGGTGACGACGCGGAGAAAGCGGCGGTCGCGCAGGATCACCGGTCGCATGAACTTCCGTACGGCCCGAATGACCAGGTCGGAATCCTCACCGGACCAGCCCTTGAACCGGTCGCTCTCGTCGTAGCCGCCCAGCATCTCGAACTTGTCCTTGGCGAGCGCGACCCGGCCCATGCAGCCCTTGTAGATGCCGACGTTCAGGCGACGGTCGACCCGGTTGGAGGTGACGATGGCGTTGGGGCGGCGGGTGAAGATGGCGCGCAAGTACTCGGTGAACCCGAACCCGACAAAGTTGTCCGCATCGACGTTGCAGACGTAGTCGCCGGTCGCCAGCGCGTGCGCCATGTTCTTGGCGTGGGAATGCCGGAAATGGGTCTGACCCTCGCTCCGGGCGAACTTGAGAATTCCGGCGTCGAGGTACGGTTTCAGTCGAGGGTCGGTCGTGATCCACTCGGCCAGGTCGTCGGGGCTGCTGTAGTCCAGCACCACGAACTCGACCGCATCGGGGCGAGCCCAGTCCACGCTGTCCGCGAGATTTCGCGGCAGGGTCTGTTGGAGATGGTGCGCCCTGCCCATACAGGTCGTGCAAAGAGAGAGCTTCATAGCTGTTTCTTTGGGGGGCCGTTCTGTTGGGAGCCTTCTCAGTGGTCTCGAGGTGCTGGGCGTCCGGGCGATCCGGGCCGCTTGGCCACATCGTACTCAAAACCGCCCGGCAAACTGGAAATCCGACACGGCGCTCGATCGGCGACCGGTTCAGTCGTCGGTCGTCCGCAGCACGCGGTGGGTGGAAGACAACTCGACCTCCGGCCGGCCGGCCACGCGACGCTCGACGTCGTCCAGAACGTCGACGACGTGCGCCCGATCGCCTCCCGCAACCGCCACCCCGACCTGAGCGCGACGGTGCAGATCTTGATGGCCGACCTCCGCGACACTGACTGCGTACCGCTTGACGAGATCGGCGATGATCGGCCGCACGACGGAGCGCTTCTCCTTGAGGGAATGCACATCACCCAGGACCAGATCGAACTCGAGCGCCCCGACCCACATCACCACCGGTTCACCCTAAAGCCTGCGGGAAGTAACGCGTTCCGTAAGGCCATCCCGACGCTGCTCCAGTTCCCGCCATGTATGGCGGACGACGCAGCGGTGAAGCCCGATTTCGGCTGCTTCAGCCGCCACATGGTGGGAACCGACGTTGGGTGGCCACTCGATCACTCCGTTCGAGGAAAGGTATGAGGCCAGACCATTGACAACGAACGTGAAGCATCTGCAGACTCTGAAGATCCAGCCACATCCGGGGGAAACAGATGACTGCGGACCAACATCTCGATGCCGACGCCCAGGCGCTGGCGGAGATGGGCTACAAGCAAGAGCTTCATCGCGGCATGTCCGGCTTCTCGAACTTCGCCGTGTCGTTCTCGATCATCTCGATCCTGGCCGGCTGCATCACCAGCTACAAGATTGCGCTGGTCTCCGGCGGGCCGTCGACTTTGGTGCTCGGCTGGCTGATCGTCGGCATCATGGTGCTGACCGTGGCGCTGTCCATGGCGGAGGTCTGCTCCCGCTACCCGACGGCCGGTGGCCTGTACTTCTGGGCCGGCCGGTTGGCCAAGAAGAACAAGCGGCAATGGGCCTGGTACGTCGGCTGGTTCAACTTCCTCGGCGAGATCGCGGTGACCGCGGCCATCGACTTCGGCTGCGCGACCACCTGGATGGCGTTTGCCAATCTGGTCTGGGGCGTGGAGGTCACGCCGGCCCGCGTCTTCAGAGTCTTCGTCGTGATCATCGTCAGTCACGCCGCGCTGAACACGTTCGGCGTCAACCTCGTCAGCCTGCTCTCCTCCATCTCGGCCTGGTGGCACGTGGGCGGCGTGCTGATCATCGTCGGTGCGCTATGGATCCTGCCGACCAAGCACCAGAGCGTGTCCTGGACGCTGACCGGGTTCCACAACGAGACCGGCTGGAGCTTCCTGCCGTACGTGTTCTTGATGGGCCTGCTGATGGCCCAGTACACCTACACCGGCTACGACGCCTCCGCCCACGTGGCGGAGGAGACGAAGAACGCGTCCGTCGCGGCCCCCAAGGGCATCGTGCTCAGCGTGCTGGTCTCCGTGATCGCCGGGTTCATCCTGCTCTTCTCGATCACCGCGTCCATCCAAGACAACTCCGAAGAAGGTCTGACCGCCCTGGCGGCCAGCGAGACCGGGCTGCCACCGGCCCAGATCTTCCTGGACTCGTTGGGGAACCCCGACGTGGCCAAGTTCTTGTTGTTCATCGTCTGTGTCGCCCAGTACTTCTGCGGCATGGCCTCGGTTACCGCGAACTCACGGATGTCGTTCGCCTTCTCCCGCGACCACGCGCTCCCGGGCTCGCGGATCTGGTCCAAAGTGAACCCCCGTACCGGCACCCCGACCAATTCGATCTGGTTCTGCGTCACGCTCTCGATCATCTTGGCGGTGCCGTCCCTGTTCAGCGCGACGGCGTACCTCGCCGTCACGTCGATCGCCGTCATCGGGCTCTACATCGCGTACGTGGTGCCGGTGTTCCTGCGCCGGCTGACCCCGGACTTCGCGCCCGGGCCGTGGAATCTGGGCCGGTGGAGTCCGGTGATCGGCTGGATCGCCGTCGGCTGGGTGATCTTCATCTGCATCCTGTTCGTGCTGCCGCCCGCGTACCCGATCACGGTGAGCACGTTCAACTACGCGCCGGTCGCGGTGGCCGTGGTGTTGATCATCGCCACCGTGTTCTGGCAGATCGGCGGCAAGCGCACCTTCATGGAGGGCAAGGACGTCGAGCACACCACGAAGTCCCTCGGCAACGTGCTGAACGATTGACCGGTCGCGATGAGTCAGCCCGACCTCGGCGAGGCGGTCCTCGGCGCGGGCCGGAGCCGGCACGCGTTCGAGAACTGCGTGGAACGGCTGGCCACCGCCATCCGACTGGGGATCTATCCGCCTGGCCAGGTGTTGCCCCCTGAACGCGACCTGGCCGCCACGATGGGGGTCTCGCGGGCCACACTGCGGGAGGCGATCGCCGCCCTCCGCAGCGCCGGGATGGTGATCACCACCCGAGGTCGCGGCGGCGGCACCGTGGTCGACTTCGAGCCGGTCGAACCGGGGACGCCGGGGGTGGGGTCGCTGACCGGGCGGTGGGACGAACTCATGGATTCACTGCGGTTCCGCCGGGTCGTGGAGCCCGGGGCAAGCCAACTGGCGGCGGGGATGGACCTGACTCCGGCGGAGCGCTCCCAACTCGTCCAGCGCGGTCGAGGCGGTGACCGCCGCGGCCGGGACCGCCGAGCACCGGCAAGCAGACTCCCGTTTCCACCTGGCTATCGCTTCGGTGACCGGGTCGCCGCGGCTGATTGACGCCGTCACCACTGTCCAGGCGGACCTGCACGACATGCTGCTGGCCATTCCGGTGCTGCCGATCAACATCGAACACTCCAACGCCCAGCACGCGGCGATCCTGGACGCCATCCTGGCCGGCGAGGAGCACAGGGCGCGCCGGGTGATGGAAGATCATTGCGACGACACCGCGGCGCTACTGCGCGGACTGATGCGGTGAACCAGGAAGCTGAAGCGGGTGGGAGGAACCGACGAAATGACCACGTTGCGCAATGACCGCTACCTCAGTGTGCACGACCTGAAACGCCGGATCAGCGAAAGCAGCATCGACACCGTGGTAGTCGCCTTCACCGACATGCAGGGCCGGCTCCAGGGCAAGCGGCTGCACGCCGCCTACTTCGTCGATCACGTCCTCGAGCACGGCACCGAGGGGTGTAACTACCTGTTGGCCGTCGACATCGACATGAACACCGTGGACGGCTACGCCCTCACGTCGTGGGAGCAGGGTTACGGCGATCTCGAGTTCGCCCTCGACCTCGACACGATCCGGCTACTCCCGCATCTGGAGGGCACCGCGCTGATCCAGTGTGACCTGGTGCGACTGGACCACGGTCCCGTCGAGCCGTCACCGCGGACGATCCTGAAGCGGCAGCTGGCGGCGCTGGCCGAGGACTCCTACGTCGCCCTGGCCGGCACTGAGCTGGAGTTCCTGATCTTCTCCGATAGCTACGAGGACGGCCTGGAACGCCGACTACCGGAGGCTGACGCCGGCGAATCAGTACAACATCGACTATTCGGTCCTCGGAACGAGCCGGGTCGAGCCGTTGCTGCGGGAGTTGCGCAACACCTTGTACGCGGCGGGTCTGGACGTCGAGTCAGCCAAAGGGGAATGCAACCTCGGACAACACGAGATCGGCTTCCTCTACGCGGATGCGCTGATCACCGCCGACAACCACGCCGTCTACAAGACCGTGGCCAAGGAGGTGGCGGCGGCCCGCGGCCAGTCGATCACGTTCATGGCCAAGTACGACGAGCGCGAAGGAAACTCCTGCCACATCCACCTCTCACTCCGCGGGACTGATGGGTCGACTGTCTTCTGGGACCCTTCGACAGGCTCAGGGCACGAGCATTCAGGCTCCGACCCTTCGACACGCTCAGGGCGCTCGGCTTTGTACGACCAGTTTCTGGCTGGGCTGCTGGCGACGATGGCCGACTTCACGCTGCTGTACGCGCCCAACATCAACTCCTACAAGCGTTTCGCCGCGGCCTCATTCGCGCCCACCACGATCGGCTGGGGTGAGGACAACCGCACGTGTGCCGTCCGCCTCGTCGGGCGCGGACCTAGCGCGCGCCTGGAGAACCGGGTCCCTGGCGGGGATGTGAATCCCTACCTGGCCCTGGCCGCCATGATCGCCGGCGGTCGCCACGGGATCGAGCAGGGGCTGGAACTGCCCCCGCCGGTGACGGGAAACGCCTACGCCTCCGGCCGGCCCACGATTCCCGGATCCCTGCAGCAGGCGCGAGACGCGTTCACTGTCTCGGCCGTGGCCCGGGCGGCGCTGGGCGACGAGGTCGTCGACCACTACACCAACATGGCCGACGTGGAGCTGCGGGCCTACTCCGCCACCGTGACCGACTGGGAACGTCGGCGCGGCTTCGAGCGCATGTGATGACCACACACCCCACCGTCACGACGGTGCTCAACCCGGCGACAGCCGAGCCGATCGCCGAGATCGCACAGACCGACCGCAGGCGCTGCGACGAACTGATCGAACGGGCCCACCAGGCGTTCGGCTCGTGGCGGGGGGTCGAGCCGGGGGAGCGAGCGCGCCTTCTCCGCCGGTTCGCGCACGTCGTGGAGCAGCATCGCGAAGAACTCGCGGCCCTCGAAGTGGACAACTCCGGGCATACGATCAACAGTGGCCGGTGGGAGGCCGACAACGTCCGCGACGTCTTGAACTACTACTCCGCCACGCCGGAACGCCTGTTCGGGCGGCAGATCCCGGTTGCGGGCGGGGTGGACATCACCTTCCACGAGCCGCTCGGCGTGGTCGGGGTGATCGTGCCCTGGAACTTCCCGATGCCCATCGCCGGCTGGGGTTTCGCCCCGGCCCTCGCCGCCGGGAACACGGTCGTGCTGAAGCCCGCGGAGCTGACCCCGCTGACCGCCGTCCGACTCGGCCAGCTGGCACTCGAGGCCGGGCTGCCCGAGGGCGTGTTCACCGTCATTCCGGGACGGGGCTCCGTCGTCGGGCAACGGTTCGTCGAACATCCCCTCGTGCGCAAGATCTGTTTCACCGGCTCGACCGAGGTCGGCAAGGCGATCATGGCGGGCTGCGCCGCGCAGCTGAAGCGCTGCACCCTGGAGCTGGGCGGCAAGAGCGCCAACGTGATCTTCGCCGATGCCGATCTGGACGCCGCCGCCGCCAGCGCCCCGTACGCCGTGTTCGACAACGCGGGACAGGACTGCTGCGCGCGCTCGCGGATCCTGGTGCGAGTCGTCGGTCTACGAGCGATTTCTGACTCTGCTCGAGCCGGCCGTACGGGGCCTTCGCGTGGTCGACCCGCGACGGGAGGACGCCGAGATGGGACCCCTGATCTCCGCCGAGCACCGTGCCGGCGTCCGGGACCACCTCGACGGCGTCGACGTCGCGTTCTCCGGCCGCGCACCGGAGGGACCGGGGTTCTGGATGCCGCCGTCGGTGGTGTTGCCGCGCTCGACCGATGATCGGGTCTGGCGCGAGGAGGTCTTCGGTCCGGTGGTTGCCGTGCTGCCGTTCCGCGACGAGGCCGAGGCCGTCGCCATGGCCAACGACACCGAGTACGGCCTGTCGGGTTCGATCTTCACTCGTGATCTTGGTCGGGCCCTGCGGGTGTCGCGGGCCATCGAGTCGGGGAACCTGAGCGTCAACTCGCACTCGTCGGTGCGCTACTGGACACCCTTCGGGGGCTACAAGCAGTCCGGTCTCGGGCGCGAGCTGGGTCCCGATGCGCCGCAGGCCTTCACCGAGGAGAAGAACGTCTTCTTCGCCGCGAACTGAAGCGAAGAGGAGGGCAGGGTAGATGAGTGGACGGGTCGCCGGCCGGGTCGCGGTGATCACCGGTGGTTGTTCAGGCATCGGGTTGGCCAGCGCCCGCCGGCTCGCGTCCGAGGGCGCCACCGTGGTCATCGGTGACCTCGACGACGCCCGCGGTCCCGAACTGGCCGACGAGCTCGGCGGCGCCTTCTTGCGCACCGACGTCACCGACGCCGAGCAGGTGAAGGCGTTGTTCGGCCTCGCCGCCGAGCGTTTCGGTGCGGTGGACATCGCCTTCAACAACGCCGGCATCTCGCCTCCCGAGGATGACTCGATCCTCGACACCGATCTGGACGCCTGGCGGCGGGTTCAGGACGTCAACCTGACCAGCGTGTATCTCTGCTGCCGAACGGCGCTGCCCTACATGTTGCAGCAGCAGCGCGGGTCGATCATCAACACCGCCTCGTTCGTGGCTGTGTTGGGGGCGGCGACGTCGCAGATCTCCTACTCGGCGTCGAAGGGTGGTGTGCTGTCCATGAGCCGGGAGCTGGGCGTGCAGTTCGCCCGCTCGGGCGTACGGGTCAACGCGCTGTGTCCCGGTCCGGTCAACACCCCGATGCTGCGGGACCTGTTCGCCGCCGATCCGGAGCAGGCTGCCCGGCGCCTCGTGCACGTGCCCATGGGCCGGTTCGCCGAGCCGGAGGAGGTGGCCAACGCCGTGCTGTTCCTGGCCTCAGACGAGTCGAGTTACGTCAACGCGAGCACGTTCCTGGTCGACGGCGGCATCTCGGCGGCCTACGTGACACCGTTGTGATGCCGCTCCGCTGTCGAGTACCGGCAGAATGTGATCATGCCTGACCGACCCCTGATCGGCCTCTCCACCTATCGCGAGGAAGCGAGGTGGGGTGCGTGGGAGGCCCCCGCCGACCTGCTGCCCACCACGTACGCGCGCTCCGTCGAGGCCGCTGGAGCCGTCGCCGTGCTGCTGCCGCCGCAGGTCCAGGGGGCCGAGTCGGTGATGCGCAGACTGGACGGCTTGATCATCTCGGGCGGGCCGGACGTCGAGCCCGGGCGGTACGGCGCCGAGCCGCACTCGCGCACCCTCAGCTGGCGGCCCGAACGAGACGCCTGGGAGACTCGCGCTGCTCGACGCGGCCGAGGCGCGCCGGCCTCCCGACGATGGGGATCTGCCGCGGCATGCAGCTGATGGCCGTTCGCGCCGGCGGCGCCCTGGAGCAACACGTCCCCGATGTCGTCGGTCACGACGAGCACTCGCCGGCCCCCGACGCCTTCGGTTGGGTCTCGATCACCACCCAGCCAGATTCGCTGGTGCGGCAGCTGGTGGGTGACCGGCTGCAGGTCAACTGTCATCACCACCAGGCGGTCGCCACCCATCCGGGGTTCGAGGTGACCGCTCGCGCGGCCGACGGGACCGATCGAGGCGATCGAGGACCCCGAACGCACCTTCTGGCTGGCCGTGCAGTGGCATCCCGAGTACGGCGACGACCACGGCCTGTTCCGCGGGCTCGTCCGAGCCGCTGCCTCAATTCGCGAGCGTGGCTAGGGCGGGATCGTCCTCGGCGAACGTGCGGACCGGCCCGGGCGGGGTGTTTCGGGTCTCGAACCGTACGGTGACCCGTCCGCGCCCCGAGCCCCACACCCATCCCGGCCCGTAGGTCTCGTGGACCACGTCCGCCCCGGGGAGCCAGCGGAGGAAGGCTCGACCCGGCAGCGGCTCGTGCCTGAGCTGTCGAAGGGCCATCCACCTCGCGCCCTGAGCCTGTCGAAGGGCCAGTCCACCTCGTGCCCTGAGCCTGTCGAAGGGCCATCCACCTCGCCCCCTGAGCCTGTCGAAGGGCCCGGATCGTCGTCGAAGAGCCCATCCTGGAGCACGTCGGTCAGTCCCGCCACACCGACGCCGAGCAGCCGTACGCCGCCGGTGGTGTCGACGGTGCCCAGCAGCGAGCGGGCGACATCGGTGATCACCTCGGGACGGTCGGTCGGGGCGGAGACGGTCCGGGAGCGGGTGTGGGTGGTGAAGTCGTGCAGCTTGATCTTGAGGGTGATGGTCCGGGCGAACAGCTGGGCCGCACTCAGCCGAGCGCTGACCTGCCGGGCGTCCCGATCGATGATCTTCAGCAGCGCCGCCTGGTCGACCAGGTCGACCTCGAAGGTGTCCTCGACCGAGATCGACTTGGCCTCCCGCTCGGGCTCCACGGGCCGGTCGTCCCGCGCGTACGCCAGGTCGAGCAGGGCGTCGGCGTGGGCCCGGCCGAGGGTCTGGGCCAGTTCCTGACGCTCGATGCGGTGCAGGTCGGCGACGATGTGCAGGCCGATCCGGTGCAGCTTCTCGGTGGTCACGGGGCCGACGCCGGGAATGGTGCTGATCGGCATCGGGCGGAGCAGGTCCACCTCCAGCCCGGGTTCGACGACGTACAGGCCGTCCGGCTTCGCCAGCTCGGTGGCGACCTTGGCGATGAACTTGGAGCTGCCCACGCCGACGGAGGCGCGGAGCCCGCCGGTCGCGTCACCGACCTCGGTCTTGAGTCTGGCCACCAGCTCCTCGAGGCCGCTCGGGACTCAGGTCGACCGGCCGGGTGCGCCGCCGCCAGGTCGACGAACGCCTCGTCGAGCGAGAGCGGCTCCACCAGCGGCGACAGGTCTCGCAGGATGCCCATGACCTGCTCGCTGGCCGCCCGGTAGGCGCCGAACCGGCCGGCCAGGAAGGCGGCGTGCGGGCAGCGGCGGCGGGCCTCGTGGGTCGGCATGGCCGAGCGCACCCCGAACACCCTGGCCTCGTACGAGGCGGTGGCCACGACCCCGCGCTGGCCCACGCCGCCGACCACCACCGGCTTGCCGCGCAGCGACGGCTTGTCGCGCTGCTCGACCGCGGCGAAGAAGGCGTCCAGGTCCAGATGCAGGACCGACGGCTCCGAACGCACCGGCTCATTCTCCCAGGACCGCCCAGCCCGACGTGCGATTGACGTCGTGCGACGAGCTGGTGCTCCACACGAGCCGATGCGTCGATCAAGACGCGTCACCGGGTAAGAATGTCGGTTGTGTCACCCGTGATCGATGGCAGAAGGATGGACGTCTGGCCCGGGAAGCCGTACCCGCTCGGCGCCACCTTCGACGGCAGCGGGGTGAACTTCGCGATCTTCTCCGAGGCGGCCAACGAAGGTCGAGCTCTGCCTGATCGACGACGACCTCCACGAGACCCGGATCGAGCTCACCGAGGTCGACGGCTCGGTCTGGCACGCCTACCTGCCGACACTGCAGCCGGGACAGCGCTACGGCTACCGGATCCACGGGCCGTACGACCCGAGCCGGGGCCAGCGCTGCAATCCCGCCGAAGCTGCTGCTGGACCCGTACGCCAAGGCCATCGACGGCATGATCGACGGCGACGAGTCGCTGTACTCCTACCGCTTCTCCGACCCGAACGCGTTCAACGACGACGACTCCTCGCGCCACACGATGTACTCGGTGGTGGTGAACCCGTTCTTCGACTGGGGCCACGACCGCCCGCCGCAGCACGAGTACCACAATTCGATCATCTACGAGATGCACGTCAAGGGTCTGACCATGACCCATCCGGCGATCCCGCCGGACATCCGCGGCTCCTACGCCGCCATCGGGCATCCGGCGATCATCGATCACCTCAAGGGCCTCGGGGTGACCGCCGTCGAGCTGCTGCCCGTGCACCAGTTCGTCAACGACTCCCACCTGGTCGAGCAAGGGCTTGTCGAACTACTGGGGCTACAACACGATCGGCTTCCTCGCCCCGCACAACGCCTACTCCAGCACCGGCACGCGCGGGCAGCAGGCGACCGAGTTCAAGGGCATGGTCCGGGCGCTGCACGAGGCGAACATCGAAGTGATCTTGGACGTGGTCTACAACCACACGGCCGAGGGCAACCAGCGGGGTCCGACCATCGCCTTCCGGGGCATCGACAACGCCTCGTACTACCGGCTGGTCGACAACGACAAGTCGCACTACTACGACACCACCGGCACCGGCAACAGCCTGCTGATGCGCAGTCCGCACGTGCTGCAGCTGATCATGGACTCGCTGCGCTACTGGGTGCATCGAGATGCACGTCGACGGCTTCCGCTTCGACCTGGCGTCCGACGTTGGCCCGGCAGTTCCACGAGGTCGACAAGCTGTCGGCCTTCTTCGACATCATCCAGCAGGATCCGGTGATCTCCCAGGTGAAGTTGATCGCCGAGCCGTGGGACCTCGGCGACGGCGGCTACCAGGTGGGCAACTTCCCGCCGCTGTGGACGGAGTGGAACGGCAAGTACCGCGACACCGTGCGCGACTACTGGCGGGGCGAGCCGGCGAGCGCTGGGCGAGTTCGCCTCGCCGGCTGACCGGCTCCAGCGACCTCTACAACCACTCCGACCGCCGCCCCACCGCGTCGATCAACTTCGTGATCGCCCACGACGGCTTCACCCTGCGCGATCTCGTGTCCTACAACGAGAAGCACAACGAGGCGAACGGCGAGGGCGGCCGGGACGGCGAGAGCCACAACCGCTCCTGGAACTGCGGGGTCGAGGGGCCGACCGACGACGAGGAGATCAACCGGCTCCGGCTGCGGCAGCAGCGCAACTTCCTCAGCACGCTGATGCTCAGCCAGGGTGTGCCGATGCTGGCCCACGGCGACGAACTGGGCCGGACCCAGCGCGGCAACAACAACGTCTACGCCCAGGACAACGAGATCTCCTGGGTGGACTGGGATCTCGACCCCGACCAGAAGGGCCTGCTGGAGTTCACCTCGGCGCTTGATCGACCTGCGCAAGCGAGCACCCGGTGTTCCGGCGCCGGCGCTTCTTCGCCGGCGACGCCGGCCCACGGCGGCCGCAGCGAGCTCGGGGACATCGAGTGGTTCAAGCCCAACGGCACCCCGATGGACGAGGGCGACTGGAACTCCGGCTTCGCCCGCAGCCTGATGGTGTTCCTCAACGGCGACGCGATCCCCGAGCTCGACCACATGGGCCGGCCGATCTACGACGATCACTTCCTGCTGCTGTTCAACGCCTACTGGGAGCCGATCAACTTCACCCTGCCGCCCAGGGCCTTCGGCAGCAACTGGCAGATCCGGATGGACACCACGACCGGCGCGGTCGACCCGCCGAACGCCAAGCGCTGGCGGGCTCGGTCCCGGCACGCGGTCGACGGCCGGTCGCTGATGGTGCTCTCCACCACGGTCGTTCCCTCCGACGAGCGGGAGGCCTCGCACGTGCGGGCCCAGCGGGCGACGCCGACCATGGCGCGCAAGTCCTCGGCGAAGTGACTCAGGCCAGGTCACGCTGTCGGCCAGATAGGGCACTATGCTCTCGTGCCCTACTCCGCTGACGAATCCCGCTACGACGTTCAGCCCTACCGCCGATGCGGCCGCAGCGGCCTGCGACCTGCCCGCCGTCTCGCTCGGCTTCTGGCACAACTTCGGCGACGACAAGCCGCTGGAGACCCAGCGGGCGGTGATGCGGCGGGCCTTCGACCTCGGGGTCACGCACTTCGACCTGGCCAACAACTACGGACCGCCGTACGGATCGGCGGAGATCAACGCCGGTCGGATCCTGGCCGAGGACTTCGGACCGTACCGCGACGAACTGGTCATCTCCACCAAGGCCGGCTGGGACATGTGGCCGGGTCCGTACGGCGACCACGGCTCACGGAAGTACCTCACCGCGAGTCTCGACCAGTCCCTGGCGAGGCTGGGGCTGGACTACGTCGACATCTTCTACCACCACCGGCCGGACCCCGAGACGCCCCTCGAGGAGACCATGTCGGCGCTCGACGCGGCGGTCCGCGCCGGCAAGGCGCTCTACGTCGGCGTCTCCTCCTACTCACCCGAGCACACGGCCAGGGCGGCGGCGCTGCTTACGCGAGCTGGGGACACCGCTGCTGATCCACCAGCCGTCGTACTCGATGTTCAACCGCTGGATCGAGGAGCGGCTGCTGGACGTGCTCGAGACCGAGGGCGTCGGCTGCATCGCCTTCACCGCCTTGGCGCAGGGACTCCTGACCGATCGCTACCTGCACGGTGTCCCGGACGACTCCCGGGCGGCGCAGGGCAAGTCGCTGTCGGAGGACATGATCAGCAAGGACAACCTCGAGCGCGTACGTGGGCTGAACGAGATCGCCGAGCAGCGGGGCCAGACGCTCGCCCAACTGGCGCTGGCCTGGGTGCTGCGTGACGCCCGGGTCACCTCGACCCTGATCGGGGCCAGCTCGGTGCGCCAGCTCGAGGACAACGTGGCCGCCACCGAGAAGCTCGACATCTCCGACGACGAGCTGGCCGCCATCGAGGAGTTCGCGGTCGATTCCGGTGTCGATCTGTGGGCTGAGGCCCGAGACGCCACCACTGCCGCGGCGAACTGAGCCTGCGACGGTGGTGCTGGTGCCCTGAGCCGGTCGAAGGACCAATGGTGCCCGTGCGCTGGGCACCCTCACGCGGGAGCGGCGGGCGCCAAGCGGATGCCGGCGGCGTCGAAGGCCACCTTGAGGCGGTAACGAAGTTCCCGCTCCACGGCGACGTCCCCGTCCGGTCTCGTCGTGCCGTGGATCCGCAGGGTCACCCCGCTTCCGGTCACCTCCTCGACGCCGACCAGTCTCGGGGGCTGCAGGAAGTCCGTCGGCGAAGGAGGGATCGTGGGCGACGCTGTGAACGACCTGCGAAACCAGATCCTGAGCCTCGGCGAGGTCGGCCTCGGCGTCGACCTGGAGGTCGATCAGGATCTCGGCGAAGCCCTTGCTCTTGTTGCCGACCCGCAGCACCTCGCCGTTGCGGACGTACCAGATGACTCCGGCCGGATCGCGCAGCCGCGTGACGCGCAGACCGACGGCCTCCACGGTGCCGCTCGCCTTGTCCATGTCGATCACGTCACCGACCCCGAACTGGTCCTCGAGCAGCATCCCGACTCCGGAGATCAGATCCTTGACCAGGTTCTGGGCGCCGAAACCGATGATCACGCCGAGCACGCCTGCACTGGCCAGGACCGGCGTGAGGTCGATGCCCAGCACGCTCAGGATGCCCAAGACGCACAGCAAGCCGACGACCACCGAGGTGATGCTGATGACCAGCGACCCCAGGGCCGCCGAGCGTTGCGCCTCCCGTTCCCCGGCCCAGGCGGTGGCGAGGTTCCCGCGGCTACGACGGAAGCGGCTGCGCTCGCTGGGCGGTTTGCGCGCGTCCCGGACGATCCGTTTGACGATCGTGACGATGATCAACCGCGCCAGAAACCCGCCCAGCAGGATCATGAAGATCTCCAGCGCACTGGCGATCACTGGCGGCATCGGTTGCTCCTGGGGTCGACGTTGTCGGGCGGCAACATTGAATCAGCCGCAGACTGATGCCCCGTCATGTCCCGCCGTCAGGCGTCGGGCTTGCCGATGTTGACCAGCCAGCCGACGCCGTACCGATCGGTGCACATGCCGAACTCGTCGCCCCACATCTGCACCTCCAGCGGCATGGTCACCGTGCCGCCCTCGGACAGTCTCCGGAAGTAGCCGCGCAGCTGCTCGGCGTCGTCTCCGCTGAGGCTGATCGTCATGTTGTCGCCCGGGTTGTAGGGCATGCCCTCCGGAACGTCGGCTCCCATCAGGGTGTAGCCGGCATCGGTCTCCAGCTGCGCGTGCATGATCTTGTCGGCCTCGGGACCTTCGGTGCCGTACTCGCCGAACGTGTCCATGGCCAAGGTGCCACCGAACACGTCGGCGTAGAACTCCATCGCCTCCCGCGCGTTGTCGCGGAAGCTGACGTAGGGGTTGAGACGTGAAGCCAAAAGATCCTCCTCCGTACGAATTGGGCTCAGTGTCGCGTCCACCACATTGAAGCAGCGGCGGCCCTCGTCCCGCTAGGCCGTGCCGGCTCGGCTCGATGGCCCGTACGCGCGGGCTCGGCGACCTCGGTATGGTCCTCCCAAGCCGATGTCGACCAGGGAGGCCCGCATGACCCATCGATCGATCCCGTTGTTGCGCTCGGCGCGACGCGGACTTCTCGTTGGATCCACGATCCTGGCTCTGACCGCGGTCGGCCTGCTCGGCGGCACACCGACGGCGGCGTCGACTGCGCCTGCGGCGAGCGCCGAATGCGTGCCGGACAACGCGCGTGTGCGCGGCGGGACGGACGGGTCCGACCCGAATGACGTGACCCCAGCACAAAGCGCCGCAGCCGAGGCGGGTCGTAGCGGGCAAGCTGGCGACCAAGCGGCTCTGTCGCGCTCGCTGTCGATTCTGCCGAGGGTGACCGTTGACGTCCGCGTCCACGTCATGAGAGGAACAACGGCACAGGCGGGGTCACCAGGGCCCAGATCGATGAGCAGATCGATGTCCTGAATCGCGCGTTCGCCGGCCGCAGGGCCGGTGCCAGCGCGCCGACGATCTTCCGCTTCGCGCTCAAGTCCATCGACCGCACCCGGAACTCCGACTGGTACGACTGGTCGGACCCTGATGTCAACGACGACGACGAGATCGAAGCGAAGCGGGCGTTGCACCGCGGCGGTTTCGACGACCTGAACATCTATATCGCGGGACTGCAAGACAATCTCCTGGGCTACGCCACGTTCCCGTTCGACACCACCCTTCGCCGCGACGGTGTCGTGCTCCTGAACGAGAGCCTCCCCGGCGGGACCGCCGCGCCGTACAACCTCGGCGACACGGCCACGCACGAGGTCGGTCACTGGCTCGGGCTCTTCCACACGTTCGAGAACGGCTGCAGTATCCAGGCGACTTGGTGCCCGATACTCCGTACCAGGACGACGGCGACAACATCTTCGAGTGCGACGAGTCGCTCAACACCTGCCCTCAGCCCGGTCGGGATCCCGTGCACAACTTCATGAGCTACGGGGACGATCCGTGCCTGGACCGGTTCTCGGCCGGGCAGGCGCTGCGCATGGCCCTTGTGTGGTTCGCGTTCCGGAGCCCCATCCTCCTGCCGTAGAGGTGACCCGGACCGATCAGGAATCGAGAAGCGCCCGTCACCGGGCCGAACTAGCGTGACGGGCATGGACACCACCACGACCTCACGGCTTACGGCCCGCGCGAATAACCCGGGGGGAGACGCAATGAGCAAGGCCACCATGACGAGCACCACGGAGGCTGAGCGGGCCGGTGCCAGCGGTCACGATCTGATCCGCGTGTACGGCGCACGCGTGAACAACCTCAAGGACGTGGCGGTCGAGATCCCGAAACGCCAGCTGACGGTGTTCACGGGCGTCTCCGGCTCGGGCAAGAGCTCGCTGGTGTTCGACACGATCGCCGCGGAGTCGCAGCGGCTGATCAACGAGACCTACAGCGCCTTTGTGCAGGGCTTCATGCCGACGCTGACGCGGCCCGAGGTGGACGCTCTCCACGGCCTGACCACGGCGATCATCGTGGACCAGGAGCGGATGGGTTCCAACCCGCGCTCCACCGTCGGCACCGCCACCGACGCCAGCGCGATGCTGCGCATCCTCTTCAGCCGGCTCGGGAAGCCGTACATCGGCCCGCCAACGGCCTTCTCGTTCAACGTTCCGACGCGGACGGCGAGCGGGGTGATGAGCACCGAGAAGAGCGGCGGCAGGGTCGAGAAGAACGTCGTACGCAACGTGGTCTACATGGGCGGCATGTGCCCACGCTGCGAGGGCATGGGCTCGGTCAGCGACTTCGATCTGTCCGCGCTGTACGACGACAGCTTGCCGCTCGGTGCGGGCGCGCTCAAGGTTCCGGGCTACAGCATGGACGGCTGGTACGGACGCATCTTCGCCGGCGCCGGCTTCGACATGGACAAGCCGATCGCGCAGTTCACCAAGAAGGAACTCGACAAGCTGCTCTACGCGGAGCCGACCAAGATCAAGGTGGAGGGCATCAACCTGACCTACGAGGGTCTGATCCCCAAGATCCAGAAGTCGATGCTGTCCAAGGATGTCGACGCGATGCAGCCGCACATCCGCGCGTTCGTGGAGCGGGCCATCACGTTCACGACGTGTCCGGAGTGCGAGGGCACCCGGCTCACGAAGGAGGCCCGGTCGTCGAAGATCAAGGGGAAGAACATCGCCGACCTGAGCTCCATGCAGATCAGCGACCTGGCGGAGTGGATCCGGGACCTCGACGAGCCGTCGGTAGGCCCGCTGCTCGCCGGACTGCAGCACCTCTTCGACTCGTTCGCCGAGATCGGGTTGGGCTACCTTGCGCTCGACCGGCCGGCGGGCACGCTGTCGGGAGGAGAGGCCCAGCGCACGAAAATGATCCGGCACCTGGGATCCTCGCTCACCGACGTCACCTACGTCTTCGACGAACCGACGATCGGTCTGCACCCCCACGACATCGAGCGCATGAACGGTCTGCTGCTTCAGCTGCGAGACAAGAGCAACACGGTGCTCGTCGTGGAGCACAAGCCGGAGACGATCGCGATCGCCGACCATGTCGTCGACCTCGGTCCGGGCGCCGGCACGGAGGGCGGCACCGTTTGCTTCGAGGGCACCGTCGAGGGCCTGCGGGCCAGCGACACCATTACCGGCCGCCACCTCGACGACCGGGCGAGGATCAAGGACTCGTTCCGCTCGTCCTCCGGCGCACTGGAGGTCCGCGGTGCCTCGACGCACAACCTGCAAAAGGTCGACGTCGACATCCCGCTCGGCGTGCTCTGCGTGCTCACCGGCGTCGCGGGCTCGGGCAAGAGCTCACTGATCCAGGGCTCGGTCGCCGGCCGGGACGGGGTGGTGATCATCGACCAGGGCGCTATCCGCGGCTCCCGGCGGAGCAACCCGGCGACGTACACCGGCCTGCTCGAGCCGATCCGCAAGGCCTTTGCCAAGGCCAACGGCGTGAAGCCGGCCCTGTTCAGCGCCAACTCCGAGGGCGCCTGCCCCACCTGCAACGGCGTGGGCGTCATCTATACCGAACTGGGCGTCATGGCCACCGTCGAGTCCGTCTGCGAGGACTGCGAGGGAAAGCGGTTCCAGGCCGCGGTGCTGGAGTACACGCTGGGCGGGCGCAACATCGCCGAAGTACTCGCGATGCCGGTGGCCGAGGCCGCGGAGTTCTTCGGCGACGGCGAGGCAGCCACCCCGGCGGCGCACAAGATCCTCGACCGGCTCGCGGACGTCGGGCTCGGCTACCTCACCCTCGGCCAACCGCTCACCACCCTGTCCGGCGGCGAGCGGCAGCGGATCAAGCTGGCTTCTCAAATGGGCGAGAAAGGCGACGTCTACGTGCTCGACGAGCCGACCACCGGCCTCCACCTCGCCGATGTGGAGCAGCTGCTCGGCCTGCTCGACCGGCTCGTCGACTCCCGCAAGTCGGTGATCGTCATCGAGCACCACCAAGCGGTGATGGCGCACGCCGACTGGATCATCGACCTCGGCCCCGGTGCCGGCCACGACGGCGGCCGCATCGTCTTCGAGGGCACGCCGGCCGACCTGATCGCCGCCCGCTCCACCCTCACCGGCGAGCATCTGGCGGCGTACGTCGGCACCTGATCACGACCAGCGAAACTCCATGGCGTCCTCGTGCTTGTCGGTGTTGCGCATGGCGTCGAGGGTGCCCATGTCGGCGGCGGAGATCTCGAAGTCGAGTTCGGCGTTCTGCTCGATGTGTGGCGTTTTGGTCGCCTTGGGCAACACGACGGCACCATGCTGCAGCAGGTAGCGGATGCAGAGCTGTGGTGCGCTGACGCCGTACCGTGCGGCGATGTCGCCGATCTCGGGATGGTTGACGATGAGGCCGTGCGCGAACGGAGAGTAGGCCTCGACGACGATGCCGTGTTCGGCACACTTCGCCACGGTGTCGGACGGGTCGAGTCCGATGAACCAGCGGATCTGGTTGACCATGGGCTTCGTCTCGCACGCCGGGAGGAGGCTGTCCAGATCGGCGGAGTCGAAGTTCGACACGCCGATGGCCTTGACCCGACCCCTGGCCAGAAACTCCTCCATGGCCTTCCAGATTTGCCGGTTCTCCTCCCGGCAGTCCTTGCCGGCCTCGTTCCACGGCCACGGCGCGTGGATCAGGTAGAGGTCGAGGTAGTCCAGTCCGATCTCACTCATCGTGGTCTCGAACTCCGCTAGCGCCCTGTCGTACGCCTTCGCCTCGGCCGGCAGCTTCGACGTGACGTAAATCTCTTCGCGCGAAAAGCCCGAGTCACGCACCGCCCGGCCGACCGACGCCTCGTTGTCGTAGGCCCGGGCTGTGTCGATGTGGCGGTAACCAAGCCGCAGGGCGTCGGCGACGGCGTTGTAGCACTCGTCCCCCTCCTCGAGCAGCCACGTGCCGAACCCGATCTTCGGAATCTGGTTTCCGTTGCTGAGGGTGTAGCTCTCGGTCAGGACGCTCATCGGTGCTCCGGATCTTGGCAGGGATACAGCGCCAGCCTAGTAGCCTGTCGCCCCTATCTCTTGAGTTTCGCGACGCCCAGGCACGCACCTCGCTGCGTTCTCCTCGGTCTAGATACGACCCGGTATCCCTCCCTCGTCGGCCTTGCGATGCACGCACCTGGACGCCGCCAAACCTCAAGGAATAGGGGCGACAGGCTACTAGACACGACGCGACCGAATGTGGGGAGCGCTTGTCAGGGCAGACGGCACGTCCAACGCCCAGCTCGGGACGGACCGGGGCGAACGCAATTGATCTTGGTGATCACGGAGCTCGGTCGAGTGCCCGGCTCCCCGTCGAGGTTCGCCGACCTCGGGTCACATCGTCAATCACATCATGTGGTGATGTGAGGCCACCCTGTCGCTTCCTAGGTTGCAGGCATCCCGCGGCGCCCGCCACGGACCAAACCCGACAGGGAGCGACATGACCATCACACCCACCGGCGCCCCGACGGCGGCCACGAGGACAGCCGTCGACGAGGAGCTGTCCACGCGCCGGCTGAACGTCATGCGGTTCGGATACGCGTTCATGGTGGTGGGACTGGCCATCGTCAGGTGGCCCCGTCTCCTCCAGGACGCTCCATCCCTTCCCGTGATGGAAGGGGTCGTCACCTGCCTGCTGACTGCGATGTCACTCCTGGCGCTGCTCGGCCTGAGATATCCCGCTCGGATGCTGCCGATCCTGCTGTTCGAGGTGACCTGGAAGGTGATGTGGATCGGTGTGATTGCCGTACCCCAGTTGGTCGCCGGCGACATGAGCGCGACAACTCGGGAGGTGCTGTTCAGCTGTTCCTTCGTCGTCGTCATCATCGCCGTCATCCCATGGGGATACGCCTGGAGGCGCTTCGTCAGGACGCCCGGCGACGCGTGGCGTTGACGGGCGCGCCCCAAGCCGAGCCAGCACAGCACCACCATCACTTTCCAGCCTGCACCCGGAGGACGACATGACCACCAGCGCGCGAACCGCCGCAGCGAAGACTGCGGCCCCCGATCGAGTCCCGATGAAACCACTGAGGAAGACTGCGCTCGTAGCAGGCGTGATTTATCTGATCACCTTTATCTCGATCCCGACCCTGAGTCTCTACGGTCCGGTGCGCAACGATCCGAACTACATCCTCGGGCCGGGCCCCGACACCGCCATCCTCATCGGCGCCGTGCTCGAGGTGATCGTGGCCTTGGCCTGCATCGGCACCGCCGTTGTGCTGTACCCCGTGGTCAAGCGGCAGCACGAAGGGGTCGCGCTGGGCTTCGTCGGCGCACGGGTCCTGGAGGCCGCCACCATCTTCGCCGGTGTCGTGAGCCTGCTGACGGTCGTGACCTTGCGGCAGTCCGGAGCCGGAGCCGATGCCTTGGTCGCCGGCCAGGCGCTGGTCGCCTTCAACAACTGGACGTTCCTGCTCGGACAAAGCTTCCTCCCGGTGGTGAACGCCCTGCTGCTTGGCTCCCTGCTGTACCGGTCTCGACTTGTGCCTCGGATCATTCCGCTCGTCGGACTCATCGGAGCGCCCCTCCTGCTGATCTCCGATGTCGGGGTGCTGTTCGGCTTCTGGCCGCAGGTGTCCGTGGTGACGGCGACCGGCGCACTCCCGATCGCGGTCTGGGAGTTCTCGCTGGGCATCTACCTGGTCGTGAAGGGCTTCAAGCCCTTCGGCTGTCGGTGGTGATGGTGCCGACCAAACAGCTTCCCGCGCGCGAAACCGGCATCCGCTCGCAATCTTTCGCGCGCGGATGCCGGTTTCGCGCGCGAGGAGTCGGGCTGCGGTTTCAGGATCTGCCGTTGGCTGACCGCGACGGGCCTGGGAACGAGTGGAGCGGGTGACGAGAATCGAACTCGCATGACCAGCTTGGAAGGCTGGAGCTCTGCCATTGAGCTACACCCGCGGGACTTCGTCGGGGCGACAGGACTCGAACCTGCGGTCTCTTGCTCCCAAAGCAAGCGCGCTAGCCACTGCGCTACGCCCCGTACCCTGTACCGCCGAAGAGTGTAGGCCACTCGCGCCGGAGGTCGCAGATTTGGCCGCCTTTTGCCGCCGAGCCTACGATGGCCGACGGCCCATTTTCTGTCTCAGGAGTCCCCAGCGTGCCCAGCACAGTCGAGCAGTTGACCCCCACCCGGGTCAAGATCACCGTCGAGGTTCCGTTCGCGGAGCTGAAGCCCAGCGTGGACAAGGCCTACCGCGAGATCGCGAAGTCGGTGAACATTCCGGGCTTCCGCAAGGGCAAGGTGCCGCCACTGGTGATCGACCAGCGGTTCGGCCGCGGGGTCATCCTGCAGGAAGCTATCAACGAGGCGCTGCCACGGCTCTACGGCGCCGCTGTCGCGGAGAACAATCTCAACCCGTTGGCCCAGCCCGAGGTGGAGGTGACCAAACTCGAGGACGGCGACCTGTTGGAGTTTGTCGCCGAGGTGGACGTACGGCCTGACTTCGATCTGCCTCCGCTGGAGTCGCTGCGAGGCGCGCGTGGACGCCATCGACGTGTCCGAGGATCGGACCAGCGACGAGCTCGACGCGCTGCGCACCCGTTTCGGCTCGCGGGAAACCGTGGAGCGACCGGCCCAGTCCGGCGACTGGGTGACGGTGGATCTCGTCGCGAGCAAGGACGGTGAGTCGCTCGATGACGCGACCGCGGAAGGTCTGGACTACGAGGTGGGCTCCGGCTCGATGCTCGACGGCCTGGACGACGCGGTCACCGGACTGTCCGCGGGCGAGTCGGCGACCTTCCGCTCGACCTTGGTCGGTGGCCCGCTCAAGGGCGAGGTGGCCGACGTCGAGGTTCGGGTCACCAAGGTTGCGCAGCAAGAACTGCCCGAGCTGGACGACGAGTTCGCCCAACTGGCGTCGGAGTTCGACAGCCTCGAGGAGTTGCGGTCCGACTTGGGCGCCCGCCTGACGAACCTGGCGAGTCTGGAGCAGGCGGCAGCGGCTCGCGACGCGGTGCTCGAGAACCTGTTGTCGCAGGTCGAGATCGACGTACCCGAGAACCTGGTCGAGGCGGACTTCGAGAACCGCAAACGTGACCTCGAATCGTCTCTGCAGAACGCACATCTGACCCTCGATGATTATCTCGCTGACGGCGATCAGGACCCGGAAGAGTTCTGGGAGGAACTCCGGCAGCGGACCGCCTCGGCGCTGCGGGCCCAGCTCGTCCTCGACAAGCTCGCCGAGGAGCGGGAGATCACCGTCGATCAGAACGATCTGACCCAGCACATCATCCGCCGGGCGCAGCAGGAGAACACCGCTCCGCAGCAGATCGCGGAGCATCTGCAGGAGCATCCGCACCACATCGACGAGTACATGACCGAGATCCGCCGCGGCAAAGCCCTAGGCGTACTGGTCGAGGCCGCCTCGATCACCGACTCGGCGGGCGATCCGGTCGACCTCTCCAAGCTGCGTCCGGATGGCTCGTTGGCCACGGACGAACCGGTCGAGGACGAGAACACTTCCGGCGAAGTGATTGATTCCGACGAAGATTTGTCGGTCGAGCGCCTCTCAGGCCAGATTCTGAAGGCGACCCGGAAAGTCTCAAGAGATCTTGAGTTGATCTGGAGGAAACCCGGAGGGCCCGAAAAGGTTGATGCTTCAAGATCTGGGTAATCGCACGGAGCGCGAGACGCGAGGGCCAGATCAGGGGGAGGCCATCGCAAGCTCCACGTGGTGGGCTCTTCGGGAACGCAGTTCGGGGGAACGTCAACTCGGGGAATAGGGCCACCTGCATGATGGTCAGGACTGGAGATCACCGTTCCAGCCCTGACCATCTTGCGTTTCTGGGGTCGTCGTACGACGGCCGGCGAGACCGAATCGGCCCGGTGGCGCCGCGTTTCTCGTCGTACGACGGATGCCGTCCGCCGACGCTGGGCCGCCGCGCCCCGAGCACTCCTACCGTGTGCGCCGATAGCGAACACCGGCGGCGAGTGCTCTGTTGGGCGGCGGTCCGGGAGTAACTTCGTCCCCGTGAACGCAATCTTCGGGCCGGCGTCGGGACCGGCATGGTCGACCAGCCGGCCACAGATGTCAGATCGAATGGCAGGCCGGGGCGGCAACAACATCGGGTTGGACGACAACGTCTACCAGGCTCTGCTGCAGAACCGGATCATCTTCCTGGGCTCTGAGGTCAAGGACGAGAACGCCAACGCCATCTGCGCGCAGATGCTGCTGCTGAACGCCGAGGATCCGCACCGCGACATCTACCTCTACATCAATTCACCCGGGGGGTCGGTCGACTCCGGGATGGCGATCTACGACACCATGAAGTGGATCTCCAACGACGTGGCCACGGTGGCCATGGGGCTGGCGGCCTCGATGGGCCAGTTCCTGTTGTGCGCCGGCACCCATGGCAAGCGCTATGCGCTCCCGCACAGCCGGATCATGATGCACCAGCCGTCCGGCGGCCTCGGCGGTACGGCCAGCGACATCCGCATCCAGGCGGAGCAGTCGCTGCACATCAAATCCACCATGCAACGGCTGATCGCCGAGCACACCGGCCAGACCCTGGAGCAGATCGAGGCCGACTCCGACCGGGACCGGTGGTTCACCGCCGAGCAGGCTCAGACGTACGGCTTCATCGATCACGTCTACACCGCCGCCGCGCAGATCCCGTCCTCCGAAGCCCCGAATCAGTGAGGGAGCACACCCGATGAGCACCCATGACCTGTCCGCACAGCTCCCGTTCCATCCCATGCTGAAGTCCCAACAATTCGCTCCGACGATGGACTACTACATCCCGCAGTGGGAGGAGCGGACGTCGTACGGCATGCGCCGGATCGACCCGTACACCAAGCTCTTCGAGGACCGCATCATCTTCTTGGGCACGCCGATCAGCGACGAGATCGCGAACGCGGTGATGGCCCAGTTGCTGTGCCTGCAGCAGATGGACGCTGAGCGGCAGATCGACATCTACATCAACTCACCCGGCGGATCCTTCACCGCGCTCACCGCCATCTACGACACGATGCGCTACATCAAGCCCGACGTCAGCACCGTCTGCCTGGGTCAGGCGGCCTCCGCCGCGGCGGTGATCCTGGCGGCCGGCACCAAGGGCAAGCGGCTGGCCCTCCCGAACAGCCGGATCCTCATCCACCAGCCGGCGACCGAGGGCGGCTACGGACAATCTTCTGACATCGAGATCCAGGCGCGTGAGATCTTGCGGATCCGGACGCTGATGGAGGAGATGCTCGCCACCGACACCGGTCGGACGGTCGAGGAGGTCAGTAAGGACATCGAGCGGGACAAGTACCTGACCGCCGAGCAGGCCCTCGAGTACGGCATCATCGACGAGGTCCTCTCGCCGTTGAAGGTGCTGACCGTCTGATTGTTTCGACCTGCGGCCCGCCGGGAAATGGTTCTCCACATCGTCGGTAGCCCGCGTTAGGGTGGTCGGACAGCCTAGAGGCTTGGAGGAGGCGGCGTGGCACGAATCGGGGAGAGCGGTGATCTGCTCAAGTGCTCGTTCTGCGGAAAGAGCCAGAAGCAGGTCAAGAAGCTCATCGCTGGTCCGGGCGTCTACATCTGCGACGAGTGCATCGACCTCTGCAACGAGATCATCGAGGAAGAGTTCTCCGACGGCCATGAAGTAGGCCTGCTCGAGGAGCTCCCCAAGCCGCAGCAGATCCGCGAGTTCCTCGACGGCTACGTCATCGGGCAGACCGGAGCCAAGAAGGCCCTGGCCGTCGCGGTGTACAACCACTACAAGCGCGTGCAGGCCCAGGCCGCCAATCCGCCCCGCCGGGCCGAGGACGACGGAGTCGAGCTCGGCAAGTCCAACATCTTGCTGATCGGACCGACGGGCTGCGGCAAGACCTATCTGGCCCAGACGCTGGCCAAGATGTTGAACGTCCCGTTCGCGATCGCCGACGCCACCGCGTTGACCGAGGCGGGCTACGTCGGTGAGGACGTCGAGAACATCCTGCTCAAGCTGATCCAGGCAGCGGACTTCGACGTCAAGAAGGCCGAGACCGGCATCATCTACATCGACGAGGTCGACAAGATCGCCCGGAAGAGCGAGAACCCGTCGATCACCCGGGACGTCTCCGGCGAGGGCGTGCAGCAGGCGCTGCTCAAGATCTTGGAGGGGACCTCGGCCTCCGTGCCGCCGCAGGGTGGTCGCAAGCATCCGCACCAGGACTTCATCCAGATCGACACGACCAACGTCTTGTTCATCGTGGGCGGTGCGTTTGCCGGTCTGGACCACATCATCGCCTCCCGCGTCGGCAAGCGGCCGCTCGGCTTCAACAACAATCTCGAGTCCCGGCGGGAGGCCACCGACGACCCGTTCGCCGACGTCCGGCCCGAGGATCTGGTCAAGTTCGGGCTGATCCCGGAGTTCATCGGTCGGCTGCCGATGATCTCCTCGGTGAGCCAGTTGGACCGCGATGCCCTGATCCGGATCCTGATCGAGCCGCGGAACGCGCTGGTCAAGCAGTTCAAGAAGCTCTTCGACCTCGACGGGGTTGAGCTCGAGTTCACCGACGACGCCATCGAGGCCATCGCCGACCTGGCCCTGCTGCGCGGGACCGGTGCGCGCGGGCTCCGCGCCATCCTCGAGGAGGTCCTGCTCAACGTCATGTACGACGTACCGAGTCGCGACGACGTCGCCCAGGTGATCATCAGCGCCGAAGTTGTCAAGGACTCGGTCCTCCCCACGCTGGTACCGCGGGAGAAGCTCGCGAAACGGGAGCGCCGCGAGAAGTCGGCCTGACCAGTCGCACTCAGCTCACCGATCGGTGTAGTCCGCGTCGGGGAACTTGTCGTACATCAGGTCCCCCTCGACACCGTGCTCGAGCCACAGCTTGAGCGAGGCGAGCACCAGCGTGAACCCGGACATCGACTCGATCGCGTCAGCGGCAGGAGTGTCACCCGGGAAGTCGGTGACCAGGATGCTGACGATCGTCGAGTCACCGCGATCCTCGAACGAGATGCGCAACGGCTGACCCTCGTCCCACGCCAGATCGAGCAACTCGCCGGGAATGGCGTCGAGAACGTCGACCTCGGTGCGGGCACCGGCCACCTTGAAGGCCCAGGCCACGTGCGCTCCGCGCTCCAGCCTCCCGGTGGATTCCGCCAGCCAGAATCTGGTGATCTGCTGCGGATCGGCGAACGCTTCGTAGACGGTGACCGCCGGCCTGCGAATGAGCATGTCCACGTCGACCGTGGGGTCTGGCTCGGGTTGGCTCATGTCCATTCCTCTCGCTGATCCAGCGCGGGTGCGATGGATGCTGGCACCACCATCCCGCAGTGGCAGGACGCGGCGGAACCGGCGTGCACACACAGGGGCGTCCGGAACGCAGGCTCCCGGCCGAGCGTCAGCGCTCGGTGGTCACGGACTCCGGTTCGCGGCCGACCGGCTGGCTCGGCGGCTCGGTGCGCGGGTGCCAACTCGGGAATCGGCCAGACTTGGGGCTCGGGTCCTACGCTCACGGGCTGACCGTGGTGGACGATCTCCACCTCCTCGCCCACTCCGACGTCGGCGTGGTAGCGCACACGATCGCTCGTGACGTCGACCCGTACGGAGTCTCCCCGCCAGGACACCGCGAACGCCAGCCGGTCGATGCCGCTGGGCAGACGCGGGGCGAACTGCAGCCGGCGCCCGTGATCTCGCAGCCCACCGAAGCCGCAGACCAGACCGAGCCACGCGCCGGCCAGGGAGGCCATGTGCAGGCCGTCCTCGGTGTTGCCCTTGCGGTCCTGCAGGTCCACCAGCGCCGCCTCCCGCAGGTAGGCGTGCGCCAATTCCAGCTGTCCGACCTCGGCGGCGACCACGGCCTGCGTGCTCGCCGACAGGGAAGAGTCGCGGACGGTGAGCCCCTCGGCGTAGGAGAACGCCGCCGCCTTCTCCGCGGCGGAGAACCGGTCGCCGCACCAGTGCAGGGCCAGCACGAGATCGGCCTGCTTGGCCACCTGCTTGCGGTAAAGGTCGAAGTACGGCACGTGCTCGTGCAGGGGATAGCTGCCTGCTTGATCCGAGGCCGCGAAGTCCCACCGTTGCCGCCGGGTCGACCCGCGGTCCTGCTCCGGCACGCCGGTCTCGTCGTCGTGGGGGACCGCCATCGCCTCCGCGGCTCGCCGCCAGTCGGCGATCTCGGTACCGTCGACTCCGAGGTCCGAGGCCTCGGCCGGCCAACGGCCGGCCGCCGCGGCGGCCTCGACGAGGTTCGCCGCGGCCATCAGATTGGTGTAGGTGTTGTCGTCGGCCAGGGCGCTGTACTCGTCCGGACCGGTCACCCCGTCGATATGGAAGCGGCCGTCGGCGCCGAGGTAGCCGAGCCGGTGCCACAGGCGCGCCGTTTCCACCAGGATCGGAAGGGCGCAGTCTCGATCGAAGTCGGCGTCGTCGGTCCAGCAGACCTGCCGGACCGCGGCGGCAGCGATGTCGGCGTTCACGTGGAAGGCTGCCGTTCCCGCCGGCCAATAGGGTCCGCACTCCTCGCCGCGGATCGTGCGCCACGCGTAGGCGGCGCCGTCCAGGCCCAGCGTGCGCGCCCAGTCTCTCGCGACCGGCAGGGTCGCGGCCCGCCACCGCAGCGCGTCGGCCGCCGTCCCCGGCACCGTTGCCGTCAGCACCGGAAGCACGAACATCTCCGTCTCCCAGAACGCGTGTCCCGCGTATCCGGTGCCGGTCAGGCCCTTGGCCGGGATGGCTCGGCCCTCGGCGCGCGCGCTGGCCTGCAGCAGGTGGAACAAGCCGAAGCGAACGGCCTGCTGGACGTCCGCATCGCCGTGCACCTCGACATCGGCGCGCGACCAGAACTCGTCGAGATAGGTTCGCTGCGCCGTCACGAGCCCGTCCCAGCCGGTGTCGAGGGCGGTGCCGAGGGCGCCCTCGACCCGATCCCGCAGACCTGACGCCGAGCGGTCGGCCGACCACTCGTAAGCCACGAACTTGGTCAGCGTGCAGCCGCTGACCGGCCCCGAGTTCCGCGCGAACGGTGAGTCGGGCGCGGTGCGCGCTGGTTTCCAGGTCGGTGCGAGCATCCGAAGAGGCCGCGACCTGGTGGTCGAAGGCCGCCGCCAGGCGCAGCTCGCTCTCCTTCGTCCGGTGGATAAGACACGCCCGGCGATGGTTCGACGTCGCACTCTCGGATTCCAGCCGGCTGGACATCAACGGCTCGGGATCGAGCGGCTCCGGCTCGAGAGGCTCGGAAGCGAGCAGTTCCGATTGCAAGACGATCCGCGCCGACGCCTCGACCGGCTCCACCTCGTACCGGATGGCCAGCACGGCGCGCTGGGCGAAGGAGACCAGGCGGGTGGTCCGGATCCGCACCCGGCGACCCGCCGGAGAGACCCACTCGACGGATCGCGTCAGCGTCCCGGCCCGGCAGTCGAGCGCGCGCTCGTGGTGCAGCAGCTGCCCGTCGCGCACGTCGAACGGTTCGTCGTCGACGAACAGGCGGAGGAGCTTCCCGTCGGTCACGTTGACGACCCGCTGACCCACATCCGGAAAGGCGTAACCCTTCTCGGGATAGCTCAACGGAGACGACTCGAAGAAACCGTTGAGGTAGGTGCCGGGCGAACCCACCGGTTCGCCCTCCTCGAGGGTGCCCCGGACCCCGAGGTAGCCGTTGGACAGGGCGAACAGGGACTCGGTGCGCTCGAGCTGGTCGAGGTCGAGGCCCACCTCGCGTAACCGCCAGGGCTCCACCGGGTGATTCGGCTCGGTACTCATCGGCCCACTACTCGCCTGCTCGGGGCCGAGATCCGGTCGGCCTCCTGTTTGACGCGGCCTTTATCGAGGGCCGGGCGACCACCCGGGTGGCGTACGGTCAGCCCGGCGGCCGCCGTGGCGAGTTTCCCGGCGCCTACGGGAGTCTCACCGCGGGCCAGCGCCCAGGTCAGCGTCGCGACAAAGGCGTCGCCGCTGCCGGTCGTGTCGACCACCGGGATGTCGTCGACCAGCGGCAGTAGCACGGCGTCGTCTGGTGTGCAGAGCAGATTGCCGATGTTGCCGACCGCCATTGCCACCAATTGCGGGCCGCGCTGGAGCAGTTCGGCGGCCAGGGTGCTGGCCGCAGCCTCGTCTGGGATGGGCCGCCCAGCCAAGAGCTCGGCCTCCCGGGCGTCCAGGCGTAACACCGAGGCGGCGGACAGGATCGCGTCCCGACTCGCGGCCTCCTCCGGCACCCCGTCCATGATCACCCGACAGTCCGGGCCGATCCGGCGCAAGGCGGCGATCATCGCGTCGGCCGGCTGCTGCAACTGCAGGATCACGGTGCGGGCGGTCTGCAACAGATCCGCGGCATGTTCGACATCCTCCGCGGTGAGCAGGACGCCGTCGGGCACCGATTCCAGGTAGCGCCACTGCCCGTTGGGAGTCACGATGTCGACCATCAGCGCGGACTTGCAGCCGGCTCTGCGCTGGACAGCCGACGTGTCGAGTCCGTCTCGTACCGCCTGGTCGAGAAGCTCCGCACCCACCTGGTCGTCGCCGACCACGCCGACCACCGCCACGGGCGCTCCCAGTTGGGCGAGCCCGACGGCGATGTTCGCGCCCTTGCCACCGAGCAGCTCGCGTCGGTGGCGCACGTCGACGGTTCCGCCCGCCTCCGGGACCTCGTCGACCACGAGCACCAGGTCGCGCGCGATCTGCCCGACGACCACAATTTCGGAGGCACCCACGGGCCTCAGTATCGCCGTCGCGTACAACACCTCCGTCACGGCACGGCGAATCCGCGAAGAAGTGATTTACGATGTAAAGAACTGCCGCAACGGTGCTGCTCTTCCGAGCCGCATGCCCGGCTGACGAAGGAGGCATCGTGGGAGTGAAGCAGCTGAAGTCTGCGGCCGCGGTTGGAGCGGCCCTGGCCCTTTCGTTGGTTCTGTCCGCCTGCAATCCGGCCGCTCAACGCGGGCCCCAGCCGGGCGCCAGTCAGGGCGCCAGTGAGGGCGTGGGTTTCACCAAGGAGCTCAGCGGGACCCTCAAGACAAGCGGTTTCAATCCAGACGACGAGGTCGGCAAGTCCCGGTCCGATTACGCCGCGCAGCAGCTGAAGGGTGTCACGATCCAGCAGGACACCACGGGCTTCGACGCGCAGAAGTTCGCCGCCCAGGCCGCCGCCGGGCGGGTGCCCGACCTGCAGCAGGTCGATCGCAGCATCGTCTCGACCCTGGCCGACAAGGATCTGATCATCCCGATCGACGAGTGCTACCGCCTGTACGGGGTGACGCCGGACCAGCAGTACTACCCCTCGACCATCGCCGACGTCACGTACGACGGCAAGGTCTTCGCCGTGCCCCAGTTCTTTCAGCCCTCGGCGCTCATCGCGAACAAGCGGGTGCTGGACTCGGCCGGGGTGACCCCGGAGCAGTTGGACACCTCCAAGCCGGACCAGATCGTGGCCCTGGCCAAGAAGATGTACGCCGAGAAGGGTGGCAAGCCTTCGGTGGTCGGCTTCGATCCCGACCTGCCCGGGTCGGCGTTCATCTGGTTCACCGCCTTCGGTGGACGGACCAACGACGAGACCGGCAAGCCCGCCCTCGACGATCCGAAGAACGTCGAGGCGCTCACGTGGCTCAAGCAACTGATGGACGCGCAGGGCGGCTATGCGCCGATCAAGAGCTTCAAGGACTCAATGGATACCTTCGGCGACAAGAACCAGTACGTGCAGAACCAGGTGGGCGTGCAGACCTGGGCCCAGTGGTACGTCAACGTGCTGGCCGGCACCCAGAACGACATCTCCGTGGCCGCCGTCCCGATCAAGACGCTGGAGGGCAAGTCCTTGGCCATGGCGTCCGGCACCGCGTTCGTCATTCCCGCCGCCGGCAAGAACCGCTCCGCCGCCTGTGCCTGGATGATCAACGTCACCTCCGAGGCCGCCTGGATGGCCGCCGGGGAGGCGCGCGCCAAGACCGTCCAGGACGAGAAGGGCATCAACACCGGTCTGTTCACCGGATCCCCGGTCGCCGATGAGGCCGTCCGTGCGCAGTTCGTGAAGCCGAGCGGCAACGCCGATTTCGACCAGATAATCAAGACCTACTACGAGATCCTGCCCGGCAACGTGACGCGCGGCTCCTCCGCCGTGGGACAACAGATCGACCAGGACATCGCCAACGCGGTCTCCGTGGCGCTGGCGGGAGAGAAGCCCCCGCAGCAGGCGCTGGCCGACGCGCAGGCATCCTCGCTGCGGGCCTGGGATCAGTCCAAGGCCGGTAAGCGCTAAGTGGCGCGGGTAGAGCAGCCCGCGGCCCTTCGACAGACTCAGGGCACTGGGCGAGATACGAAGGACAACGGCGGCCGAAAACGGGTGCGGCAGAAGTACAGCCGCGGTGAGACCATCGCGGGCCTCTTGTTCATCTCGCCCTGGATCATCGGTTTTTCGATCTTCACGGTCATCTCGATGGCCTGGAGTCTGAACCTATCCTTCTCCAGCTACGACCTCGCGACCAACACCGGTGCGCCGGTCGGATTCGAAAACTACCGGCTGCTGGTCGAAGATCCGAAGGTGCTGACCGCGCTCGGCAACACGTTCTTCTACGCGCTGCTGGCCGTGCCGGCGGAGATGATCCTGGCGTTGGCGCTGGCCTCGCTGCTCAACTCCGTAGGGCGTGGGTCGGGCGCCTTCCGGACGATCTTCTACCTGCCCAAGCTGACCCCGGTCGTGGCCACGGCGTCGGTGTTCCTCCTGCTGCTGAACGGCAACAGCGGCGCGATCAACCAGTTCCTGGGGCTGTTCGGCATTCCGGGGCCGCAGTGGCTGACCGATCCGGCGTGGGTCAAGCCGGCCATCGTGATCATGAGCCTGTGGACCATAGCCGGTTCGATGTTGATCTTGATGGCCGCACTGCAGAACGTTCCCCGCGAGTTGTACGAGGCGGCGTCCGTGGACGGCGCCAGCCGGGTTCGCCAGTTCTTCTCCGTCACCGTGCCGCTGATCTCCCCGACCCTGTTCTTTCTCACCATCGTCAACACGATCGCGGCGCTGCAGGTGTTCGACCAGGCGTACCTGCTCTTCTACCGGGATGGGACCAGCAGCGCTCCGGACGCAGCCCTCTTCTACGGCGTTTATCTGTTCCAGCAGGCCTTCCGGCAGTTCAACTTCGGCCTGGCCGCGGCGATGGCGTGGTTGTTGTTCGTGATCATCCTGGGCATCACCGCGATCCAGCTCCGGGTCGGCAACCGACTGGTGCACTACGAAGGGGGCGAGCGATGACTCTTGCGGCGGCACCCTCGGAGGCCACCCGGCCGACCGGAGAGGTGGCAACCGCGACCCACATGGTCGGATCCCGCGGCAGCCTGGTCCGGTATCGGGTCGGTCAGGTCGTCCGCTGGCTCTTGTTGATCGCCGTCTCGCTCGCGTTCCTGTATCCCTTCGCGTGGTTGCTGGCCGCCAGTCTGAAGCCTCGGGGCGAGGTGTTCGACAATCGGTTGATCCCGGAGACCTTCACGCCGCAGAACTACGTCGAGGTGTGGGACAAGCTCCCGCTGCTGGCCTGGGTTGGCAACTCGCTTCTGATCGCGATCTTGTCGGCGGCCTTCATGACGTTATCGAGCTCGCTGGTCGCGTTCGGGTTCGCCTATTTCCGGTTCCCGCTTAAGCGGCTGCTTTTCGGCCTCGTGCTGGCCTCGATGATGCTGCCCGGCGCCGTCACCCTGGTCCCGAACTATCTGATCTGGGACTGGCTCGGCTGGCTCGGCACGAACGTGCCGCTGTGGGGTGCCGCGTTGTTCGGCTCCGGCTTCTACATCTTCTTGATGCGGCAGTTCTATCTGTCGCTGCCTCGGGACCTGTTCGAGGCGGCCCGGGTGGACGGCTGCTCCTACTTCGGCTTGTGGCGCCGGATCGCCTTCCCGCTCGCCCTGCCCTCGGCGATCATCGTCTTCATCTTCGAGTTCCAGGCCTCCTGGCAGAATTTCCAGGCGCCGCTCATCTACCTGAACTTCGGCGAGCCGACCCAGTACACCGTTCCGCTCGGGATCGCCCAGGCGATGACCCAGTTCAGCCCAACGGCCGGTGGACAGGGTGACTACCAGTACGTCATGGTGGCCTCGCTGTTGGTCACCCTGCCGATGATGATCATCTTCGTGTTCGCCCAGCGCTACTTCATCGAAGGCGTCGCCACCGCCGGTCTGAAGGGCTGACCGGTGTTAGGCAGAGGTAACCGGCGCTCCGTGCCGCGTCGGTCGCAACGTGGGCGAGAATGGCCGGGTGAGTCGCCCGATCGTGATCGCGGCCGTCTTCGCGCTGCTCGTCACCGCGGGGTGCGGTAGCTCGGCCACCGGCGCCCCGGCGGCGGAGCCGTCGGCCCCGGTGTCCGCCACGTCCTCCTCGCCGGCCTCGGCAAGCCCGACGGCGTCGGCCGCACGGCCAAGTGCCAAGGCGAGTGCCTCGAAGCCCAAGCCCACAGCGAGCCGCAACCTCGAGCCGGCCGGCCGAGGTGCCGGAAACGCTGCGCTTCACCTCGACCACGGTGGACGGCGAGCCCTTCGATGGCGCTAGCCTCGCCGGCCAACCCACGCTGTTCTGGTTCTGGGCGCCCTGGTGTCCGACGTGTCGGGGCCAGATTCCGCAGGTGCAGGAGATTGCCGAGACCTACGTCGACCAGGTGCAGGTCATCGGGGTGGGTTCGCTGGACGGGGCGTCGGCCATCCGGGGCTTCGCCGAGGCGGCATCCGGCCTCACCCACCTGACCGACGAGAAGAACGCAGTCTGGAAGCACTTCGCGGTGGCCGAGCAGAGCTCCTTCGTGCTGCTGGACGCGACGGGCAAGAAGGTGTTCTCGACCGGCTACGGCGGCAGTGACGAACTGCCAGCCCGCGTCGCCGATGTCGCCGGCTGACATGGCCCATTGACATGTCAGCCGATCTGCTCCTGGCGCTGACCGCCGGCCTGCTGGCTGCCGTCAATCCGTGCGGATTCGCGTTACTGCCCGCCTATCTCTCGATCCTGGTGCTGGGCGGGGACCAGCCGGGGCGGGCGGCCGCGATCCGCAGAGCTTTGGTCAGCACCGGCTGCCTCACCCTCGGTTTCGTCGCCGTCTTCGGGATCTTCGGCCTCGTGATCTCACCGGTCGCGTCCGGTGTGCAGCGCTACCTACCGTGGGTCACGCTGGTCCTCGGCCTGCTGCTGATCGTGGCCGGTGGCTGGCTGCTGGCGGGTCGGTCGCTTCCCGTCCTGGGCTGGAGCCCGAAGAGGGCCCGGGGTCAACCGCCGCTTCGGCTCCATGGTCGCCTTCGGGGCTACCTACGCCATCGCGTCCTTAACCTGCACGATCGCCCCGTTCCTGGCGGTCGTCGTGACCAGCTTCCGCTCTGGTTCGGTGTTGTCGGGAGCGGGGTTGTTCGTTGCCTACGGCGTCGGCATGGGCCTGCTCGTCGGCGCGGCGTCGCTCGCCGTCGCCCTCGCCCAAGAGTCGCTGATCACCCGGCTGCGGCGGTTCGGCGGCGTCGCCGCCCGGCTAGCGGGACTGCTCCTGGTGCTCGTCGGCGCCTACGTCGCGTACTACGGCTGGTGGGAGTTGCGGGTCTTCGCCGGCGGCGCGCCGCAAGACGGCGTCATCGGCGCCGCGGCGTTTCTGCAGGGCCGGCTCGCAACGGCGGTAGCGGCGCTGGGCGTGACCGGAATGCTCTTCTCGCCCTCGGTCTGCTGGTGCTGGCCTTTGTCGTCGGCGCACAGCGCCGCGAACGCCGGCGGGCCGAGCTGACCCGCTCCGGCAGCTAGTGTCGTGCTAGGCGGTAACGCAACGTCTTTCGCCACCTGGGCACGCACCTCGCGGCGAACTCCAGAGGTCGAGATACGACCCGGTATCCCTCCCTCGTCGGCCTGGCGATGCACGCACCCAGGCGACGCCTTCCGTCACGCTACCTACCTAGCACGACACTAGCCTCGTTGGGTGACCGGGGCCTCCTCAGCCAGGCTGCCGTGATCGGGTGGCTGGGAGCTATCGACAGCTGAGCGGGCCCTGGTAGACCTACGTCCGGTGGTGAGGGTCGTCGACGGGCTCAGGACACCGACTGCGGTACGGAGTCCACGTCGACGGGGCCGCCCATCATCATCCGGCGGGCGGCGGCGTCCTTGAGCCGGTCCGGAACGAGGCGCACCAGCGCCATCAGCACCTTCGCCGAGGTCGGCGACGCATACCTGATCTTGGGCCGGTGGGCGGTCGCGGCTTGGTGGATGACGTCGGCAATCACCGACGGAGCGACGCCGATGTCGAAGGCGCGCGCGTACATCGTGCCCATGGCCGCCACGTGCGCGGCGTAGGCGGAGTCGGCTGAGTACTTCCGGGCACCTTCCAGGGCGCCGTCGCCCCACTCGGTCCGAATGGCGCCCGGCTCGACGACGACGACCTGGATGCCGAAGTCGTGCAGCTCCAGCCGCAGCGAGTCCGAGAAGCCCTCGACCGCGAACTTGCTGGCGTGGTACCAGGCACCGAGCGGCTCGCCCATCCGACCGCCGATGGAGGATACGTTGATGATCCGCCCGCGGCGTGCCTGCCGCATCGTGGGCAGCACGAGCTGGGTCATCCGGGCCAGCCCAAGGAGATTGGTCTCGAGTTGACGTCGGCCCTCGCTCATGGGGACGTCCTCGACGGCGCCGTACGAGCCGTAGCCGGCGTTGTTGACCAGCACATCGACCCGGCCCTGCTCGGCCACGACCTTCTCGACCAAGGAGCGCATCGACTCGTCGTCGGTCACGTCGAGGGCGACCACGTGGACATCCCGGGCGGCCAGGCCACCCATCCGGTCCACCCGACGTGCACCGGCATAGACGACGAAGCCCGCCTCGCGCAGCCGCTCCGCCGTGGCCTCGCCGATGCCGGAGGAAGCTCCGGTGACGATCGCAACGGATTGCTCCACATTCGCTCCCAACTAACTGGATAGTTACTCTAGGGCCATCGAACCACCGGCGTGGCCGGTTGTCAACCAACTCGTTAGTTGGGAAGATGACATTATGGTCCGTGACGCGGAGCAGACGAAGCAGCGACTGCTGGAGGCGGCGATCGCCGAGTTCAGCGCGTACGGGATCGCCGGTGCCCGGGTGGATCGGATCGCGGCCGGCGCCGGTGCCAACAAGTCGCTGATCTACTCCTACTTCGGCAGCAAGGAGAAGCTGTTCGAGGCGGTCACGACTGCGCTGTTGTTGGACACCGTCAGCGAGGCACCGATCACCCCGGACGACCTGCCCGGATATGCGGTGGCGTTGTACGACAGCTATCTGCGCCGACCGGAGGTGCTGCGGCTGTCGATGTGGTTCCGCCTCGAGGCCGCAGCCGGCACGCCGGAGCCGGAGGCCTTGCGCAAATCGAACGCCGCGAAGATTGCCGCCATCAAGCACGCTCAGGCCGCCGGCACCGTACGGACCGACATCGGCGGCGCCGAACTCCTCTCGGTGATCATCTCGCTGTCGCTGGTGGGGGCGTACTCAGCGCCCGGACTCGACGTGGCCGCCCAACCGGCCGCGGTGCGCAAGCGGCAGCGGGAGGCGGTCCGTGCTGCGGTCGCCTCGGCGATCAGCCCGGGTTGAATGTATCGCGGAGCCGAGTGCTGGACCGTTACGGTGCGGTCAAGGTGCTGGAACGAACCGGGAGCCGACGATGCTGGAAGATCAGGCGCTGTACATCACCCAACTGATCACGCTGGCTGCCGTGCTCGATCCTTTAAGTCACCCGCCCCTGTTCCTGTCCGCCACCGCCGATCTGTCTCGCCCGGGACGCCGCCGAGCCGCGCAACTGAGCATTCTGATCTCGTTCCCGATCTTGCTCGCCTTCGCGTACGGAGGCCAGTTCGTCCTGCACGCGATGGGGGTCTCCCTGCTGGCGTTCCAGATCTCGGGTGGCATCATCATCTTCGTCTTTGCGCTGACCATGGTGCTCGGCGAGGCCCCAACCGAGGCAGCGCAATCGAGCATCTCCGACAGCAGCAGCAGCCTTTCGGTTGCGGTCTACCCACTCGCCGTGCCCATCATCGCCGGTCCGGGGTCGATCTTGACCATGATGGTGCTGATGGACAACAACCGCTTCTCCTTCGAGGACCACCTCGTCACCATCGCGGCCTTGATCACCGTGCTCGCGATCTTGATGACGGCGTTCCTGCTGGGCGACGTCATCTTTCGTTTTCTGGGCAGGGGCGGTGTCAACGTGGTACAGCGCGTCATGGGGCTGATCCTGGCCGCCCTCTCGGTCAACCTGATCCTCAGCGCGATCGCCACCTGGCTCAAGCTGCCGGCGATCTGATCAGTGGGCGGGGCGATACAGCCGCGAGGTGCTCCCGGGTCCTCTTACGGCGCGATCAGGGTCACGTCGACCGTCAGCGGAGAGTCGGTGGGGGTCCACGTGACGTCCCCGACCAGCCGACCGACGGCCCGCAGGTCGGCCTCGATGCCGCGTAGGCGCTCGATCGAGCCGGCCGGTCCGGCGAACGTCGCTGCGCTGACCTCGGTCTTCATCGACACCTTCGCGTGCGACTTAGCGCCGCGGATGGCGATCAGGGCCGTGGCCACGTCATCGAGCAGCGCCGGGTCGCCGGGAATCGCCAGCTCCGCGACCACCGGCCAGGTCGCCCTATGGATCGACCCGTCGCGCCACCACGACCACACCTCCTCGGTCACGAAGGGCATGATCGGCGCCAGCAGGCGCAGCTGCACATCCAGTGCCAGGCCAAGCGTGGCCCGGGCCGACTCGGCGCCGTCGTCACCCCGGGCGCCGTACGCCCGTTCCTTGACCAACTCGAGGTAGTCGTCGCAGAACTGCCAGAAGAACCGCTCGGTGACGTCCAGGGCGCCGGTGTAGTCGTAGGCGTCGAAGGCCGCGGTGGCCTCGGTGATCACCGCGCGCAGGGCCACGAGCAGGGCACGGTCCGCCGGTTCGGTGACGGCGCCCAGGTCACCGCTGGCCCCCAACCCGAGCACGAACTTGCTTGCGTTCAGGACCTTGAGGGCGAGTCGGCGGCCGACTTTCATCTCGCGCTCGTCGAAGGGGGAGTCCAGGCCCGGTCGCGCCTTGGCCGCCCGCCAGCGCACCGCGTCCGAGCCGTACCGCTCGAGCACGTCCGTCGGCACGACCACGTTGCCGCGGGACTTGCTCATCTTCTTTCGGTTGGGGTCCATGACCCAGCCGCTGATCATGGAACGCGCCCAGGGCAGCGAATCGTTCTCGTAGTGCGCGCGCACGATCCGGGAGAACAGCCAGGTCCGGATGATCTCGTGCGACTGGGTGTTGAGGTCCATCGGGAACGTCAGGGCGAACAGCTCCGAATCCCGCTCCCAGCCGCACACGATGTGCGGGCTGAGCGAGGAGGTGGCCCAGGTGTCCATGATGTCGGGATCGGCCACGAATCCCCCGGGCACGCCCCGCTGAGTTGCGTCGAAGCCCGGCGCCGGCTCGGCACTGGGGTCGGTGGGCAGTTGATCTTCGGCCGGCAGGATGGGCCGGTCGTAGCGCGGCTCGCCGTCGCCGTCGAGGGGGTACCAGACCGGGAACGGGACGCCGAAGAAGCGCTGCCGGGAGATTAGCCAGTCTCCGTTGAGGCCGCCGACCCAGTTGTCGTACCGGTGTCTCATGTTCGGTGGCGTCCAGGCCAGCTCCGCACCGCGGGCCAAGAACGTCTGCTTCAACTCGGGATCGCGGCCGCCGTTGCGGATGTACCACTGTCGGGTCGAGACGATCTCCAGCGGCTTGTCGCCCTTCTCGTAGAAGTTGGCCTTGCGAGAAGTCGGCGCCGGCTCGCCGTCGAGGTCACCGGAGGCGCGCAAGAGCGTCACCATGGCCTCGCGGGCGCTGAAGGTCGTTTTGCCGGCGATCTCGATCCACGTGTCTGGGGTGGGGATCCAGTCCGGAGGCTCCGACATGATCCGGCCGTCGCGCCCGATGATCACGCGGGTCGGCAACTGCAGCTCCCGCCACCAGGTGACGTCGGTCAGGTCGCCGAAGGTGCAGCACATGACCAGGCCGGAACCCAGTTCGCGCTCGACCAGCTCATGCGTGACGACCGGCAGTTCGACCCCGAACACGGGACTGTTCACCGTCTGGCCCACCAGAGACGCATAACGCTCGTCGTCGGGGTGGGCGATCAGGGCCACGCAGGCGGCGATGAGTTCCGGGCGGGTGGTTTCGATGTGGACGGGCCCGTCGGATGCGTGGAACGCCACCCGGTGGAAGTGGCCCGGGTAGTCCCGGGCCTCGAGCTCCGCCTGGGCCACCGCGGTCTGGAACGTCACGTCCCACATGGTCGGGGCCTCCGACAGGTACGCCTCGCCCCGCCGGAGGTTCCGAAGGAAGCCCAGCTGAGCGACCTTCACCGAATCGTCGCTGATCGTGGTGTAGAGGTCGTCCCAGTTCACGCTCAGCCCGACCCGTCGCCACAGATCCTCGAAGGCCTGCTCGTCGATGTGGGTCAGTTCGTGGCACAGCTCCACGAAGTTGCGCCGGCTGATCGGGCATCTGACGCTTGGCGTCGGGGTTGGCCGGCGGGGCGAAGTTCTCCTCGTACGGGAGCGAGGGATCGCACCGCACCCCGTAGAAGTTCTGCACACGGCGTTCGGTCGGCAGCCCGTTGTCGTCCCAGCCGATGGGGTAGAACACGTGCTTCCCCCGCATCCGCTGGTAGCGGGCGATCAGGTCGGTGTGGGTGTAGGAGAACACGTGCCCAACATGGAGCGACCCGGAAACCGTGGGTGGGGGAGTGTCGATGCTGAACACCTGCCCGCGGGCTTCGGGTCGCACGAACGCGTAGGTGCCGTCCGCCTGCCAGCGCTCACGCCACTTGTCCTCGAGCCCCTCCAGCGCCGGACGCTCCGGTACGACCCGGGCGCCAGGAGAGGCGGCGGGTCGGAGGTCGGTCGCTGTGCTGGTCATTCTCCAAATCCTAGGCAGCGCAATCGATAGGCGCACATCAGTTCCGGGACCCGCCGAGGACGGTGGCAGCTAGCGGCTGCTGAAACGACCGGCGGAGCAGCCGCAAGCTGCCAGCATGACTCAAGACGGCCGGCGGCGCCGCCACCATTCCGGCTGCTCCCATGTCCAGTTGTCGAGCCGTCGGTCGCGAGCGAGACCTTGGGTGTGTCGCGAGCGCAGTCGGTCGACCAGGGCCAGTCGGCGACGAAGGTCGAGGCTGTCGACCCGGCACACCGTGAGGTTGGCCTCCTCGAGCCGCTCCTCGCGGAGATTGTCCTCCCGGTGTTGGTGGCGCTGCCGGTGGTCCTGGCCGTCGAACTCCGTGACCAATCCGGGATCCGGATCGAGGAGGTCGGGGGTTCCGAGGAAGCGCCCCGCTGGATCGAAGACGGGACGATTTACCAGCGGCCGAGGGAGCCCCGCCTCCAGCATGTAGAACATCCGCAGCCGGTCGCGGAGTGAATCTGTGGATAGCGAACGATGCTCCGGGTGGGTACATAACCGCCCCCTAGACTGCACGGGTCATGCCCCAACAAACCCACGCCGAGATCGCTGCGGCGCTGAGTCGTCGCTGGCCGGAGCATCGCATCGCGCCCAGCCTCGGCCGGATCGCCGCGCTGACAGGGCTGCTCGGGGACCCGCAGCGGTCCTATCCCGTCATCCACCTCACCGGAACCAACGGCAAGGGCAGCACGGCAGCAATGATCGAATCGCTGCTCCGCGCGGACGGGTTGCGTACGGGCCGCTTCACCAGCCCGCACGTGATGAACGTCAACGAGCGCATCACCATCGACGGTCAGCCGATCTCCGACGAGCGGTTCGACGAGACCTGGCGCGAGCTGGCCCCGTACGTGGCGATGGTCGACGAGCAACTCATCGACGGCGTCGCCATGACCTTCTTCGAGATCATCACCGCCATGGCGTACGCGGCGTTCGCCGACGCCCCGGTGGACGTGGCCGTCGTCGAGGTGGGCCTCGGCGGCACGTGGGACGCCACCAACGTCGCCGACGCCGACGTGGCGGTGGTAACCCCCATCGACGTCGACCACACCCATCTGCTGGGCGACACGGTGGCCGAGATCGCCGGCGAAAAGGCCGGCATCATCAAGCCGGGCGCTCAGGCGATTTTGGCCGGGCAGCCGGTCGAGGCGGCGCAGGTCCTGCTGCAGCGCTGCTCCGACGTCGGCGCCCTGGTGCACCGCGAGGGCATCGAGTTCGGGGTGCTCGACCGGCAGGTGGCGGTCGGCGGCCAACTGCTACGGCTGAACGGCGCGGAAGGTCCGATCGACGGGGTCTTTCTTCCCGTTGCACGGCGCCCATCAGGCCGCCAACGCGGCGCAGGCGGTGGCCGCGGTCGAGGCCTTCCTCGGCATGAAGGCCCTGAATCCGGACGTGGTCCGCGAAGGGCTGGCGCAGGTGCAGTTTCCGGGCCGGCTCGAACTCGTCCGGCGCTCGCCGGCAGTGGTACTGGACGCGGCGCACAACCCGCACGGGGCGCGGGCCGCGGCGGAGGCCGTTGCGGAGGCGTTCGGATTCACGCCGCTGGTCGGGGTGGTCGCGGTCATGGCGGACAAAGACGCCGAGGGCCTGCTGCGGGTCTTCGAGGAGATCATGCACACGGTGGTGATCACGCAGGTGGCCTCGACTTCCCGCGGGATGCCGGCCGAGCAGCTGGGGGAGTTGGCCGCATCGATCTTCGGCGCGGATCGGGTGCACGTCGCCCCTCGGCTGGACGACGCCCTCGAGCGGGCCGTCAACCTGGCCGAAACCGACGGCGTCGGCGCCCCGGGCGTGCTGGTGACCGGGTCGGTGGTGCTGGTCGGCGAGGCGCGGACTCTGCTGGTCACCCACGAGCAGGTGGTCAGCCCCGTCGACAACGATCCCGACGGCGACTGGGACGCCGACTACGCCGACAATGACGATTACGCCGACAATGACGACGATGACGACGTCGACGATCCGGGGGAGTTCGGCGGCAACGGCCGGTGATGAGGCTGTGTTGACGCCATGTTGACTTTGCGCCCCGGCAATCCGATGCGGAACGTTCTGCTGGCGGTCTTGATCTTCGAGGTGGTCGTCTTCGGACTCTCCATCCCGGTGATGATTTTCGTCTCCAGCGTGGCCGGGGAGCTGGCGGCGATCGCCGGCGGCGGGGCGGCCCGCTGGCCCTGATCTCAGCCGGGCTGCTGCGCCGGCAGACCGGCTACTACGTCGGCTGGGTGACCCAGGTGGTCGGCATCGCGCTCGGCTTCCTGACGTACGGGATGGTCGTGGTCGGCATCATGTTCGCGAGCCTGTGGTTGTTGACCTTCGTGCTCGGAAAGCGCCTGGAGGCGCAAGAGCGACCGAGCTGACTCAGCCGACCGGTTCAGCGAATTGGCTCAGCGGATCGGTGTCGCTGCGGCCAGCAGCTTCGCCGCCGGATCGGCGTCCAGCCCCTCGGTCAGGTCGAAGGCGGTGCCGCGCTCGTCGCCGGCCTGCAGCACCGGATTCTCGGTCAGACCTCGCACATCCTCGGCGGAGAGGCCGGCCGCCACCAGGTTCTGCCCGAACGTCCAGTCGGTCAGCCGGCGATCCGTCCCGAAGAAGCGCTGGAGCTCGCCCAGACCCTCCAGCGGGCCGGCCGACATGTGCACGCCGTTGAAGTTGTAGCTGACCGTCGCCAGACCGAAGGCGGCCGGATCGGCGAAGAGGCGACCGCGGATCGACGCCGCCTCGGCCCGTGGCCGGATCGGTCGCGCCGATCAGGTCTGCGCGCAGTCGGGACCAGTCGGTCCGGCTGCTGCAGTGCAAAAAGGCGCAAACCGTGTCCTCGGCCGTGAAGAAGCCCAGCTGGCGAGGATGGAAGCCGTTCAGGATGATCACCGGGTCGCCGTCCAGCTTGACGGGGGCCGCGTAGGTTCCCGGACCGAGCCGGGTCACCTCGGCGTTGGCGAACAGCACCCCGAGGGCGTACGCACTGAACTCCGGGTGCGCCGCCAGGAACTGGTGCCCGCCCAATACCTCGGCGTCATTTAGCGTGTCGCCGAAGTGCTCGCGTAACGCCTGCTCCGCGGGATCGGTTAGGGCGGGGCGGCCGAGCCGCGAGATCTCGTTGATAACCCCGTAGTGCTCCGCCATGGCACCGCTCCCCTCTAGCTCCGGGCCGGTCTGGATTCGACTCTGGTGCACCGTCACGTCGTAGTCGCGCAACGCGCCGGCCAGCAGGTCCCACACGGCGGCCAGGTCGTCTCTCGCCCAGCAGGCCCAGCTCCGGCTTGCTGAAGACGACGAACTCGTTCCCGGAGGGATCGGGGCCGTCACCGGAAGGAAAACGGGCGGCAACGGCGGCGCGGACTTGGTCGGAGGACATGAGGGTCAGCCTGCCGCGCCGGGCGTTCGACAGGCAAGCCGGCCTGGCGCCACACTGGATCGGTGAGCAGCATCCTCGACGGCATCGACGCCAAGCTGGCCACCTGGCTGTGCCGGCAACCCATCTTCTTCGTGGGCACCGCGCCGCTGGCAGCCGACGGTCACGTCAACGTCTCGCCCAAGGGCATGACGGGCACGTTCGCCGTGCTGGGTGAGCACCGCGTGGCCTACCTCGACTACACGGGCTCCGGCACCGAAACCGTGGCGCACCTGCGGGAGAACGGTCGCATCGTGGTGATGTTCTGCGCGTTCGAGGGCAAGCCCAAGATCGTCCGGCTGCATGGACGCGGCCGTGCGGTGTTCGCAGACGAGCCCGAGTTCGACGAGCTGCGTACGGCGTTCGCCAAGGACCGGACTACGGGCCAGCGGTCCATCGTCGTCGTCGATCTGGAGCGGGTGTCGGACTCCTGCGGCTACGCGGTCCCGCTGATGGATTTCCGTTCCGATCGCGATGTGCTCGACCGCCACCAGGAGCGGCACAACCAGGACTACTACGACCTGTACTGGCGCAACCGCAACGCCGAGAGCATCGACGGGCTGCCCGGGGTGGCCTCCGCCGAGGGCGTCAGGGTCGAGGGCACCAACTGGGGTTTCGCACTACCCTGATCGAATGAGTGCGCCCGCGTCCCTCTTCCCCCGGCTGGAGCCGCTGCTGGCGTCGGTGGCGAAGCCGATCCAGTACGTCGGGGGCGAACTCAACTCGGTCGTCAAGGACTGGGAGGCCACTCCCGTCCGCTGGGCCCTGATGTACCCGGACGCCTACGAGGTCGGGCTGCCCAACCAGGGCATCGCCATCCTGTACGAGATCTTGAACGAGCGGGACTGGATCCTGGCCGAGCGGACGTACGCTGTCTGGCCCGACCTCGAGGCGAGGATGCGCGCCGCCCAGGTGCCACAATTCACTCTCGACGCGCACCGGCCGGTGGCGGCCTTCGACGTGCTGGGCGTCAGCTTCGCCACCGAACTCGGCTACACCAACTTCCTGAACGCCTTGGACCTGGCCGGGATCCCGCTGCGCGCGGTCGATCGCGACGAGGACGCCCCGATCGTCCTGGCCGGCGGGCACGCCGCGTTCAACCCCGAGCCGATCGCCGACTTCCTGGACGCCGCGGTGCTGGGCGACGGCGAAGAGGCGGCCCTCGCGATCTCGGAGTTGATCAAGGACTGGAAGGTGGCCGGCCGGCCCGGCGGCCGGGACGGTTTGCTGATGCGGCTGGCCGACACCGGCTCGGTCTATGTGCCGCGGTTGTACGACGTCACCTACGGAGCAGACGGCGCGATCAGCGCGGTCGTCCCGAACCGCCCGGGAGTTCCGGAGCGCGTCCGCAAGCACACCCTGATGAACCTGGACGCGTGGCCCTACCCGAAGCAGCCGCTGGTGCCGATGGCGGAGACGGTGCACGAGCGGTACTCGGTGGAGATCTTCCGCGGCTGCACCCGCGGGTGCCGGTTCTGCCAGGCGGGCATGATCACCCGGCCGGTACGCGAACGCAGCATCGAGGTGATCGGCGCCATGGTGCAGGCCGGGATCGAGGCGACCGGCCTGGAGGAGGTCGGGCTGCTGAGCCTGTCCAGCGCCGATCACTCCGAGATCGGGCCGGTCACCAAGCAGCTCGCCGACCGTTACGAGGGCACGAACGTCTCGCTGTCGCTGCCCAGCACCCGGGTGGACGCCTTCAACATCGATCTGGCCAACGAGCTCTCCCGCAACGGTCGTCGCTCCGGCCTCACGTTCGCCCCGGAGGGCGGGTCGGAGCGACTCCGTCGGGTGATCAACAAGATGGTCAGCGAGGACGACCTGATCAACACGGTCGCCGCCGCCTATTCGCACGGCTGGCGGCAGGTGAAGCTCTACTTCATGTGCGGTCTCCCCACCGAGACCGACGACGACGTCTTGGCCATCGCCGACCTGGCGCAGAAGGTGATCGAGACTGGCCGCAGGGTCAGCGGCCGCCGCGACATCCGCTGCACCGTGAGCATCGGCGGCTTCGTGCCCAAGCCCCACACCCCGTTCCAGTGGGCAGGCCAGTGCGACGCGGAGACCGTCGACCTCCGGCTCGGCAAGCTGCGCGAGGCAATCAGGGGTGACCGCCGCTACGCCAAGGCCATCGGGATCCGCTACCACGACGGCAAGCCCGGCATCATCGAAGGACTGCTGAGCCGCGGTGATCGCCGAGTCGGCAAGATCATCGAGGCGGTGTGGACCGACGGTGGCCGCTTCGACGGCTGGAGTGAGCACTTCTCGTACGAGCGGTGGATGGCCGCGACCGAACAGGCGCTGGCCGGCACCGGCGTCGACCTCGACTGGTACACCACCCGGGAGCGGGGCTTCGACGAGGTGCTGCCGTGGGACCATCTCGACGCCGGCCTGGACAAGGACTGGCTCTGGCAGGACTGGGAGGACGCTCTCGAGGAGGTGGAGGTCGACGACTGCCGCTGGACGCCGTGCTTCGACTGCGGCGTCTGTCCCGATCTCGGCACCGACATCCAGGTCGGACCCACGGGTCGCAACCTCATCCCGATCACGGTGGCCTAGCCGCCGGTGGCGAGCCGTCCCCAGCCGGAGCAGCATGCGCCGCCGGTGCAGCGGCTGCGGGTCAAGTACGCAAAACGGGGGCGGGCCCGGTTCGCCAGCCACCGCGACTTCGCGCGCGCCTTCGAGCGGGCGCTGCGCCGCGCCTCCGTGCCCATGGCGTACACCTCGGGCTTCTCGCCCCATCCACGGATCTCCTACGCGAACGCTGCCCCGACCGGTGCGGCCAGCGAGGCGGAGTACCTCGAGATCGGTCTCGCCGAGACGGCCGATCCGGAGCGGGTTCGGGCCGGGCTGGACGCGGCCCTGCCTGACGGGCTCGACATCGTCGCGGTAGTCGTCGCCCCGGCCGGTGCGTTGGCCGATCTCCTGACCGGCTCACGGTGGCGGATCGACGTGGAGGGGGTCTCCGACGACGTACGGGACCAGGCCGTAGACAGCTTTCTGGCGCAGACGACCGCGCCGGTCGAGCGGATGACGAAGGCCGGGCTACGCACCTTCGACGCCCGTGCTGCGGTGGTGTCGTTGGCTGGGGAACCGGGGGCGTTGGCTCTGGTGTTGGCCCACACCGTGCCGCTCGTACGTCCAGACGATGTGCTGGCGGCCCTGTCCCGATCGGACCCGGAGTGGCGGCCGAGCCAGCCGCCGCGACTCACTCGGCTGGAGCAGGGCTCGCTGTTGATTGCGGGGCTCGACGAAGCACCGGAGATCGTCGAGCCGCTCTAGCTTGGGCTCGCCTCCTGCTCCCCCCCACTCTCGGCGGCACCCCCTTGTCGACAGGTGCACCCTCACATGAGGGTGCGCCTGTCGACGTGAGGGTGCCGCAGCGAGAACCCGGGACTCGCTGTGCATGGCGCTTGTGCCCTGAGCTTGTCGAGGGCTTAAGGGCGCGCGTGCCTTCGAGGGCTGTCGTTGGGCGAACTCGTGGGTCAGGGCCAACTTGTGAGATAATCGATGGCGAAGAGCGCGCCGCGCTCTCGTTGACGGATCCCGATGGCCAGGTGACAGCTGGCGATCACGGAAGATCAGCCTCCACCGCGACGAGCAGGACCTGAGCACAGCAAGGGTCCGCTTGACCGCGGGAGCTGCGGTCTTAGCCGTCAACCACAGAGGCTTTGGCAGGACCGGCCGTGCTGGTCCTGCGTACGAGATGGGTGCCGATCCGGCAGCCAAGAGGAGTACGGATGCTCGACAACGAGCCCGAGAACACAGCAGAACCCACCACCCAGGCCGCCCCCGCTCCGCGCCGGCGGCGAGCCGCGACCCGGCCGGCCGGCCCGCCGGCGCCTGTCGAGAAGCTCGCCGAGCCCGCGGGCGCCGAGCCGCCCACGAGCGAGCCGGTGTCGGCCGAGGAGCCGGCCCCAGCGCCGAAACGGACCAGGCGAACCTCGAAGAAGGCCGTCGTCGCCGACGGCGAGGACAAACCGCCCGCCCGCCGCCGGCGAAAGGCCGCCGAGCCGGACCCTGTTCAGGCCGAGGCTGCGGAACCGGAGTCTGTTCAGCCCGAGGCGGAGGTCATGGAACCGGACGCGACCGAACCCGTGGTCGGCGGACCCGCGGAGGCGGCGACGGAGGAGCTGGCGGCCGAAGGGCTGGCAGTGGAGACGCCTCTCGAACCGGCCGAAACGGAGCCGGCACAGCTCGAGGTCGCCAAGACCGAAGTCGAAAGCGAGACGGACGAGACCGAGCCGGAGGCCGAGACGACCGAGCCGGAGGCCGAGACGACCGAGCCGGAGGCCGAGACGACCGAGCCGGAGACCGCCGACAGCGAGGACGACGACGACAGCGGAAACCGTCGCCGTCGGCGTCGCCGCGGCGGACGTCGCCGTCGCCGTGGCAGCGACCAGACGAACCAAGACGGCAGCGGCGAGACCGAAGCCGACGATGAGTCCGACACCGAGAGCGAGTCCTCGGCGGACGACGACGCAGCACCGGGTACGTCCGAGGCGGGGGAGGGCGAGGGCGGCCGTCGTCGCCGACGTCGTCGCCGGCGCCGCGGCGAAGACACCGGCACCCTGCCCGACGACCCGACCGAGGTGGTGGTCCGCGTCCGCGAACCCCGCCGGTCCCGGCGCTCCGAGGAGGTCTCGGGGATCGACGGTTCGACCCGCATGGAGGCCAAGCGTCAGCGTCGCCGGGAGGGCCGCGAGGCTGGGCGTCGGCGTGCGCCCATCCTCAGCGAGGCCGAGTTCCTGACCCGGCGCGAGTCGGTGGCCCGGAAGATGATCATCCGCCAGCGCGAGGACCTCAGTCAGATCGCGGTGATCGAGGACGACATCCTGGTCGAACACTACGTCGACCGGGACTCCGCCGCGTCGCTGATCGGGAACGTCTACCTCGGTCGGGTGCAGAACGTGCTGCCTTCGATGGAGGCCGCCTTCATCGACATCGGCCGCGGCCGCAATGCCGTGCTCTACGCCGGTGAGGTCGACTGGACCTCGTTCGGAGCGGAGGGCCAGAACCGCAAGATCGAGTCGGTGCTCAAGTCGGGCAGCACCGTCTTGGTCCAGGTCACCAAGGATCCGTTCGGGGCCAAGGGGCTCGGCTCACCAACCACGTCTCAATTCCGGGTCGCTACATCGTCTACGCCCCTGGCGGACACCTCTCCGGCATCTCTCGCAAACTTCCCGACGTGGAACGCCGGCGGCTCAAGGACATCTTGTCCGACCTCGTACCGGAATCGGCCAGTGTCATCGTCCGCACTGCGGCCGAGGGCGCCAGCGAGGACGAACTCGTCCGGGACGTCAACCGGCTCAAGGCCCAGTGGGAGGACATCGAGCGCAAGGTCAAGGCCGGTAGCGCGCCGCAACTGCTCTACGGCGAACCGGATCTCACCCTGCGGATCGTGCGTGACCTGTTCACCGAGGACTTCACCGAGTTGATCATTCAGGGCAGCGGCTCGACGAATGACGCGTACGACGCCGTCGAGGCCTACGTCGACCACGTGGCGCCCCACCTGCACGATCGACTCCGGCACTGGGATAGCCGAAGCCGAAGGTGATCTGTTCGGGGCGTTCCGGCTGGACGAGCAGATCGCCAAGGGCTTGGAACGCAAGGTGTTCCTGCCCTCGGGCGGATCGCTGGTCATCGACCGCACCGAGGCCATGACCGTGATCGACGTGAACACCGGAAAGTTCACCGGCTCCGGCGGCAACCTGGAGGCCACCGTCACCAGCAACAACCTGGAGGCGGCGGAGGAGGTTGTCCGGCAGCTGCGGTTGCGCGACATCGGCGGCATCATCGTGATCGACTTCATCGACATGGTGCTGCCCAGCAATCGGGAGCTGCTGCTGCGGCGGCTCGTGGAATGCCTCGGCCGCGATCGCACCCGCCATCAGGTCGCCGAGGTCACGAGCCTGGGTCTGGTCCAGATGACGAGGAAGAAGATCGGCACCGGACTGTTGGAGGCCTTCAGCACCGAGTGCCCGCACTGCGGTGGACGCGGCTACGAGATCCACGACATGCCGGTCGAGACCCAGAAGCAGCCCGACGGGGGCATTCGGGAGTCACGCAATCGCGATCGCTCGCGTGAGGGCGGCGTGGTAGCGGTGGCGGCAGCAAGCGGGAGCGGGGCAACCAGAAGAAGGAGTCGGCCGAGCCGCAGGCGGAAGTCGCCATGGCCGGCGCCGCCGGCTAGGGCAGGATAGCTGGGTGCCCGACGCTGCCCGCCCGTACCTGGTGGCGATCGTCGGAGCCGGTCCGTCCGGCATCTATGCCGCCGAGGCACTGACCCACCAGAGCGAGGTCGACGTTCAGGTCGTCGTGCTCGATCGGCTGCCGGTCCCGTTCGGCTTGGTGCGCTACGGGGTCGCCCCCGATCACGCCTCGATCCGCTCGATCCGCAACACCTTGGAGCGGACCCTCGAGAAGTCCGGGGTCCGCTTCTTCGGCAACGTGACGATCGGTACCGAGCTCAGCGTCGAGGAGCTGAGGGACCGCGTCGACGCGGTGATCTACGCGTTCGGCGCCGGTACCGACAAGCGGCTGGGGATCCTCGGCGAAGACCTGCCGGGGAGCATCGCCGCCCCGGACTTCGTGGCCTGGTACTGCGGGCACCCCGACGTCCATCCCGACACCGACCGAGCCGATGATCGTGACCAGCATCGGCAGTTCGCCGACCTCGTCGCCCGGGCCACCTCCGCCGTGGTGGTCGGGGTCGGCAACGTGGCGCTCGACGTCAGCCGGATCTTGATCAAGAACGTCGACCAACTCACCGACACCGACATGGCCGACGAGGTGCTGGAGGCGCTGACCGCGAAGCAGGTCACCGACGTACACGTCCTGGGCCGGCGGGGCCCCGCTTACACCGCCTTCTCCACCAAGGAGCTGCGCGAGCTCGGCGAGATTCCCGGCGTCGATGTCATCGTCGAGGGGGCCGACCTCGCGCTGGATGTGTCCAGCGAGGCGGTGGTCGGCCGGGACAAGGTGGCCGCCCGCAACCTCAAGGTGCTCCAGGACTTCGCCGGACGGGAGAGGTCCGGCACCGATCGGCGAATCTTCCTGCACTTCTGGACCCGACCCATCCGCATTCACGGCACCGAGCGAGTCGAGGCGGTCGAGGTCGAAGGCACGGCCCTGAACGCGGAGGGTTTCGTCGAAGGAAACGGACTGCGCAAGACCTACGCGGCGCAGTTGATCATCCGGTCCGTGGGCTATCGGGGGGTGCGGCTGGAGGGCGTGCCCTTCGACGACTCCACCGGACGGGTGCCCCACGCGGAGGGCCGGGTCATCCGCGATGGGCAGTTCTCCAACGACGAGTACGCCACGGGCTGGATCAAGCGCGGTCCGACCGGGGTGATCGGAACGAACAAGTCCGATGCCGTCGAGACCGTGCACTCGCTGCTCACCGATATCGCTGACGGCGCGATCAGTCCCCAGCATTCGCTGGCCGAGCTCGAGCTGCTGCTGGCGGAGCGGGGAGTCACGCCGCTGGAGATGCCGCATTGGCACCGCATCGACGCCGCCGAGATCGAACTCGGCCATCGGCACGGACGGCAGCGTACGACCCTGGCTCATCGCAGCGAGCTGCTCGCGGCTGCCGAGCAACCCCGACTGACCGAATGACAGCGTCCGAATGAGCCCGAATTCCCCCCTCTCGACAGCACCCCGAGGCTCGGCGTTAGCCTGATCACTTAGTGCAGACGAGCCGTGTGGGCAACGTCAGCCGTCTGTAGCCGGAGGGCGCACCGAATGGGATTGTCATGAAGGCTGCCACCAACGAAAGGATCTGGTGGCGCGCGAGGAGGAGTTGGAGCGCGCCCTCCACAGCCTGCGGTTCAGCGGCGGCGTCGTCATCACCGGCCAGGCCGGGGTCGGCAAGACGGCGCTGGCCGCGGCCGTCGCCGAACGGCTCAGCACACCGCCGGTCGGCTGGGTGGTGGCTACCGCGGCCAGCCGGACCATCCCGCTGGGTGCGCTGTCCAACCTGCTGCCGGCCGATCTGGCCACCATCCATCCGGCCCTCATCGCCCAGCACGTCGACACCCGGCTGCGGGAGCTGAGTCGCGCCGACCATCGCACCTCTGCCGCCCCCGTTTTGGTCCTGGACGACGCACAGCTGCTGGACGCGCAATCCGCCGCGGTCCTGCTGTCGCTGGTCGCGGCGAAGTCGCTGCGCCTGCTGATCACGATGCGGAGCGGCAGCGCGCCCTCGGATGCGGTCACGGCGCTGTGGAAGGAACAGTTGATCGAGCGACTCGACCTGTCGCCGTTCGATCATCCAGGCGACCCGTGCGCTCCTGGAGAACCTGCTGGGCGGCCCCGTCGCCTCGGGAACCGTGGAGATGCTCTGGTCCAGCAGTCGGGGAAATCCGTTCTACCTGACCGAGCTGGCCCGGTTCGGGGCGGCGAACGGACAGCTCGAGACCGAGTCCGGGGTCTGGTGGTGGCTCGGCGGCACCGAGATGCCGCCTCGGCTCGGCGAGCTGTTGCAGCGGCGGATCGGTGCGGTGTCGCCCGCCGGCCGGGAGGCCATCGAGTTCTTGGCGCTGGGCGAGCCGCTGCCGTACGAGACGCTCAGCGCGGTGGTGAGCGAGGACGCCATCCTCGAACTGGACCAGAGTCAGATCGTCACGAGTGACGAGCGCGACGGCATCCTGGTGCTGCGCTTCGCCCACCCGTTGTTGCACGCCGTGGCCGAAGGGCAGTTGAGCGCCGCCAGGCGCCGGAACCTGGCGGGGCGACTGCGCGCAGCGCCCGCGGATCATGTGGACGTAGTACGCCGGGCGACGTGGGAGGACGCTTCCGGCAGCGAGCCGAACATCGACCTGCTGCTGTCCGCGGCCGACGCCGTCCTGCTCAACGACGCCGCCGCCGCGGTGCGGCTCGCGACCCGGGCCGTGCAGGCCGGCGGCGGGGTGTCCGCCGTGACGATGCTGGCCGCCGCCCAGTCCGAGCAGGGACATCATGACCTGGCCCGAGCGACGTTGAAGGCCGCGGCGGCGATGCCCAGGACCGATGAGGAAGTCCTCGCCTACTCGTACGAAGATCTGAGTCTTGCCCTCTGGGGTGAGCGCTCTCCGGCGGCGGCGCGTGCGGTGCTCGAGCGGATGCGGAGCCGGCTGCCCGACTCCTACGCCGATGAACTGCTGGCCGCTGAGGCCTTGATCGTCTTGTTCTCCGGCCGCTGCCGGGATGTCGTTCCGCTTGCGTCGCGGGTGCTCGACGGCGATCCGTCGACTCAGGCGCGAATCCGGGCCCTGACCGCGTTGACCGGCGCGCTCGCCTTCGCTGACCGTGGGCCGGAGGCGATCCGGGCGGGTCAGCAGTTGCTCGACGCCTTGACGGCGACGCGGGTGTCGGCCACCCAGGCCGGCCTGGCCTACGCGCTGATCGCGGTCACGGGCCTGTTCTACGGAGCCGAGTATCACCTGCCCCGATCGGTCGGCCCGCTCGGTCGCTGGCCTGGGATGCCCGAACGCCTGGGCGACCAGCCCGGCGTCCAGGTGGAGACCAGCGGGCGTGACGAGGCGGCCGATCTGGGCTGGCCCCTGCTGGTCGGTGTCCGCCGGCACTTGCGCGGCGACATGGCCGGAGCGGTTGCGCCGCTGCGTGAAGCGTTCGTCCAGCAGCAATCGGGCGAAGGGCGGTTCCGCTCCGAGACGACCGCCGAACTGATCTTCGCCCTGTGCGAGCTCGGGGAGCTCGAGGAGGCATCGACTGTCCTGCGCGACCATCCGCCCGACGAGGTCGCCATCATTCCGGGCCTGCGGCTGTGGTCGGAGGCGGCGGTGGCGGCGGCGGGCGGTCACCAGGGCCGGGCGAGCGAGTTGGCCATCGAATCCGCCCGAGCCGCCGCGGCAGGCGGCGCGGCTGGGATGGCGATGAATTTCCTGGTCGACGCCGGCCGATACGGTCACCCGCGGCGCGCTGCCCAGGTTCTCCCGGAGCTGGGCGTACCGCTGGACAGCGATCTCCAGCGCACCCGCGCCGCTGACCTGGGGGCCCGGGCGTCGTCCTCGCCGGAGAAGTTGCTGGCTGCGGCCGAGGTGCAACTTGCGGCCGGCTTCCTCCGGCACTGTGTGGAACTCGCGGAATTGGCGCAAAACGTCGATCGGAGTGGAGCGCATTCTCGGCGGGCTGCTGGCTTGCTGCGGCAGGCCAGGGAACGGCTGGGGGAGTACGCGTCGTCGGCGTCCGCGCTCATCGCCGGTCCGCTGACGTCACGGGAGACCGAGGTGGCGCGGCTGGCCAGCCGGGGCCTGAGCGATCGCGAGATTGCTGACGAGCTAGTGCTCTCCATCCGCACGGTCCAAAGCCACCTGGCGTCCGCGTACCGCAAGCTCGGGATCGGATCCCGCACGGAACTGGCGCAGCTGTACGGAAACTGATTCTTCTTCGCTCGGGCCCGACGCTGCACGTCCCGTGGGCTGCGCCATTCATCAGATGGCGGCTGATGTTACGCCAACGGCGCGGAAACGCGTCGCCATCCGTCAGGTGACGAATTGCGGTCAGCCGGAAGATATCCACAGATCTCCTGCGGAGGGTGCCCTCCGGCGGTGACGGCAGTCAACCATGGCGCATGACCATCTCCGTCTCCCCGACTTTCGATGTGCGAAAGCCCTTCAGCCGGGCCCAGGCCCGGGCCGCTGGTTTACAAATGGCCCGACTGCTGACTCGCGAGTTCCACAAGATCGGGCATGACCAATACGTCGCCGCTTCGGTGCCGATCACCTCGGCGATCAAAGCGCAAGCCGCGCTCAACATCTCGACGGCTGGCTCGCACATCAGCCACCACACCGCGGCCGACCTCTGGGGTGCTGTTGTCCCGGCGACCTGTCACACGCATGTGAGCCTCCCGAGCGACCGCGGCCGCAGCGTGCGAAGGGGGATACGCTCACACGTCGCCGCAGCAGGTTCCCAGGTCACGACGTTTCGAGGACTACGCATATCGACGCCGGAGCAAGCGTTCTTGGATCTTGCGGCCGCCGGGGTGGACCTCGTCGATCTGGTCGTCGCCGGGGACAGCCTCGTCAAGCGGAAGCGGACCACTCCGGAAGCGCTCGTCTCGGCGGCAGCACGGTGGCGTGGCCGCGGCAGTCGGACTGCGCGTCGGGCCGCCGGACTCGTCCGCGCCGGCGTCGATTCGGCCATGGAGTCGCGACTGCGGATGTTGCTCGTGCTCGCAGGCCTTCCCGAGCCGATGGTCAATCTGATCCTGCGGGATGCCGAAGGAAATTGGCTCCGCCGGTTCGACATGTACTACAAGAGGCAGCGGCTCTTGGTCGAGTTCGACGGTCGTCAGCACTCGGAGGACGTGGAACAGTGGCTCAGCGATATCGGTCGGCGCGAGGAACTGGATCAACGCGGTGACCGCCTGATCATCGTCACCTCGGAGGGCGTCTACGACGAACCTCTACGTACGCTGGAGCGCGTCCGCCGTGCGCTGGTCGAGCGTGGCGCCACCGACCTGCCACGCCGGTACCGTCCGGAGTGGCAGCGCTACTTTCCTGGTCGCTGAGCGTAATTCCGGCGCTCCCCATGGGCGTGGCGTGCGTCGCCGTTCGTCATCTGATGGATGGGGTTGCCCCGATAGCCGTCTGGCGCGCCACCGTTCGCCATCTGATGGATAGCGTCCGGTCAGGTGGCAGGTCCGACCAGCCGGCTCATCAGACCGGCGAGGGTGCGCTCTGGATTGTCGGTAACGCCGGCGTGGACGGGCGAGGGCTGAAGGACGGTGCTGCGGGGGGCGGTGAGCATGCCGAAGCGAGTGGCCAGACCGTCGTTCTCGCGGGCGGTTCCGACCGGATGTCGGCAGGCCTCGACGATCGCCTCGGCGGCGCCCCGGACGGCCTCCAGGTCGATGTCGTGGGCCAGGGCTCGCAGCCGTACGTCGTCCACCGCCACCGCGGCGTGCAGGAAGTCCAGCTCCTGGCAGTACATGATCACGCCCACGTTGATGAACTCGCCGCGGTCCACCCGCGGGACGGCCCGCAGCACGGCGTAGGTGAAGGCAAACCGTCTTTTCACGGCAGCCAGCTCTCCGCCGCCGCGAGCCGGGCGGACAGATACTCGGCGTACGCGCTCCGCGCCGCCGCCGCATCGGCTGGGGCGGCCGGGTCGGGACGTTTCGGGTCGGGCTCGAGCCACCCGTCGGGCACGTCGGCAAGGATCTCCGAGAGGACCTCCGGGGTAACTGCTGCCGCCATCTCCTCGTGCACCGTAGCCGGACGCCCTCGTCCGCCGAGCACGTGATCGCCGTAGTCGTACGCGGATTTGGCGAAGGCGTCCGGGCGTCCCCAGGCGTGGTGGAAACGCAGGCAGGCCCCATGGTCGATGGCCCACAAGGCCTTGTGCCAGATGAGCAGATTGGTGTTGCGGGCACTCCGGTCGACGTTCGCCACGAAGGCATCCAGCCAGACGATGCGAGACGCGACCTCGCGCTCGACAGCGACGCTCCGGTCGTACCCGACCGATCCCGGCAGGAAGTCCACCGCGAGATTCAGCCCAGCACTCGCAGCCACCAGTTCCTGGACCTCGTGGTCCGGTTCGCGCCGACCGATCTCGGCGTCCATCTCGATCAGAGCCAGGTCGGGGACGGCGATGCCGAGCCGCCGAGCCAGCTCGCCAACCACGATCTCGGCCACCAAAGCCTTCGTGCCTTGGCCGGCCCCGGTGAACTTGACGACGTACGTGCCGGAGTCATCGGCCTCGACAAGACCAGGCAGCGACCCGCCCTCGCGCAGTGGCGTGAGGTACGCCGTGGCGGTGATCGATGCCAGCACGGGGATCAGGGTAGTTTGACCCTCGTTGGCGGCGCCGAGTAGCCTAGATCCTCGGTGTGCGTACGTGCGCGCCGTTTGCGAACCGAGAGGTGCGAACCGGTCCGGTGGGCCCAAGGGTCGCACGCTCGGAACCTCCGACATCGAGAGTAGGTCAGGCGTGTACGCGATCGTGCGTAGTGGCGGCCGCCAGCACAGGGTCGCCGTCGGCGACGTCATCGAGATCGACCGCACCGCCGACGAGATCGGGGCGAGGGTGAGCCTGCAGCCGCTGCTGCTCGTCGACGGCGAGACGGTGACGTCCGACGCCGCGGCGCTCGGCTCCGTCACGGTCACCGCCGAGGTGCTGGAAGCGACCAAGGGTCCGAAGATCCGGATCCTCAAGTTCAAGAACAAGACCGGTTACCGAAGGCGGCAGGGCCACCGGCAGAAGTACACCCGGATCAAGGTCACCGAGATCCAAAGCTGATATCGAGAGCTAGTCGGTAAGGAACCAGACATGGCACACAAGAAGGGCGCGTCCTCGACGCGCAACGGGCGGGACTCCAACGCGCAGCGGCTCGGCGTGAAGCGGTTCGGCGGCCAGTTGGTCAACGCCGGCGAGATCATCGTGCGGCAGCGCGGCACCCACTTCCATCCCGGCGACGGCGTCGGCCGTGGCGGCGACGACACGCTGTTCGCACTCGTCGAGGGGCAGGTCACCTTCGGCACCCGGCGCGGCCGCCGGGTCGTGCACGTGCTGCCGGCCGAGGTCACGACCGCTCCCTGAGCGCGGTCGTTGGGGCCTGAGCTCGCCGAGCCCACCACAGCGACTCTCGAGGGTGGCTCAGCAGATGCTGAGTCACCCTCGTACACGTTCCGGCCCGGACTGGAGGTGATCGCATGGCCATCCCGAGCTTCGTCGACCAGGTGAAGTTGTTCATCTCGGCCGGTCACGGCGGCAACGGGTGCGCCTCCGTGCACCGCGAGAAGTTCAAGCCGCTCGGCGGACCCGACGGCGGCAACGGCGGCAACGGCGGCTCGGTCATCCTCCGGGTGGACCCCAATCTGACCACCCTGGTCGACTACCACCGGCAGTCTCACCGCCGCGCCGCCAACGGCGCCCCGGGGCGCGGCGACCACGCCAACGGCGCAACCGGTGACGATGTCGTCCTCGCCGTACCCGACGGCACGGTGGTCACCGACGCCGACACCGGCGTGCAGCTCGCCGATCTGACCGCGGCCGGTGCCGAGATCGTTGTCGCCCAGGGCGGGCGTGGCGGTCTGGGCAACGCTGCCCTCGCGTCGTCGGCCAGGAAAGCTCCCGGTTTCGCTCTGCTCGGGGAGGAGGGCGAGACCCGTACGGTGATCTTGGAGCTCAAGGTCGTCGCCGACGTCGGGTTGGTCGGCTTCCCCAGCGCCGGCAAGTCGTCGCTCGTCGCCGCGTTGTCCCGGGCACGGCCCAAGATCGCGGACTACCCCTTCACCACGCTGGTGCCCAATCTCGGCGTGGTCGTCGCGGGGGATGTCACCTACACGGTGGCCGACGTGCCCGGCTTGATCGAGGGTGCCAGCGTTGGGCGCGGTCTGGGCCACGAGTTCTTGCGCCACGTCGAACGGTGTGCGGCCTTGGTGCACGTGATCGACTGCGCCACCTTCGAACCGGGTCGTGACCCGCTGACCGACCTGGACGTGATCGAAGGCGAGCTCGACGCCCACGGCGGCCTCGCGGACCGGCCGCGGCTGGTGGCGCTGAACAAGATCGACATCCCGGACGCCCGCGAGCTGGCGGAGCTCGTGCTCGCGGATCTGCAGGCACGGGGCCTGCCCACCTATTTGATCTCCACCAAGAGCGGCGACGGGTTGCAAGCGCTTACGTTCGCGATGGCGGAGCTGGTGGCCGCGCGTCGAGCCGCGGAGCCGCCACCTCCACCGGAACGGATCGTCATCCGGCCGACTCCCGTCACGGGCGCGGAGTTCACGATAGCCCGCGAGGGCGAGTACTGGCGGGTGCGAGGCACCAAACCAGAACGTTGGGTTCGTCAGACCGACTTCGGCAATCCGGAGGCGGTGGGCTATCTGGCCGACCGGCTCAATCGGATCGGTATCGAGGACCGGCTCCTCGAGCTGGGCGCGCGCGCGGGTGACGGAGTGGCGATCGGCGGCGCCGATGCGGTCGTTTTCGACTTCGCGCCGCAGGTCGACATCGGAGCCGAGATCCTGAGCCGCCGCGGAGAGGACTCCCGGCTCAGCGAGGAGCGACCCGCGATGGTGCGCCGTCGGGAGAAGGACCGCACGTACCACGCGGCCGACGACGATGGGTGACACTCTCCGTCCCGGCATATCCACAGCTCACCGCGTCGTGGTCAAGGTCGGCTCGTCGTCGCTGACGACCGCGGAGGGCGGCATCGACCCGCTGCGGATTCGGGCCCTGGTCGACACGCTGGCCACGGCGCGGCTCGACGGGCGGGAGATCGTCCTGGTTTCCTCAGGGGCCATCGCGGCCGGACTGACTCCGCTGGCGTTGCGCACGCGACCACGGGACCTGGCCACCCAGCAGGCCGCAGCATCGGTGGGGCAGGGACTCCTGATCGGCCGCTACGCCACGCTCTTCGGAGAACGCGGCCTGGCGGTGGGCCAGGTGTTGCTCACCGTGGACGACGTGACGCGGCGCGGCCACTACCGCAACGCCTACCGCACCTTCGGCCGGTTGCTCGACCTCGGCATCGTGCCGATCGTCAACGAGAACGACACGGTGGCCACCCACGAGATCCGCTTCGGCGACAACGACCGCTTGGCGGCCCTCGTCGCGCACCTCGTCCACGCCGACGCGTTGATCTTGCTCAGCGACACCGACGCGCTCTACTCGACCCATCCTCGACGTCCCGACGCTCGCCGCCTCACCGACGTCCACGGGGAGGACGATCTTGTGTCCGTCGACGTCTCGGCGCGTGGCACCGCGGTCGGCACCGGAGGCATGATCACGAAGGTCGATGCGGCCCGGATCGCTACCTCCGCAGGGATTCCGACGGTGCTGGCCGCGGCGGAAGAAGCGCTGGCGGCCCTGGCGGGCGATCCGGTCGGCACGCTGTTCCATCCCACCGGTCGGCGGCGTCCCACTCGTCAGTTGTGGCTGCGTCACGCCAGCGACGCCCGCGGTGAGTTGGTGCTGGACGCCGGCGCCGTCCGCGCGGTCGTGAATCGCAACGCCTCGTTGCTTCCGGCCGGGGTCACGGCGGTGCACGGCCACTTCAGCGCCGGGGAGGCCGTCAACCTGGTGGACCCTGACGGCACGGTGGTCGCACGTGGGCTCGTGAACTTCGACGCCGACGAACTGCCCGCCCTGCTGGGCAAGACCACCGGCCAGATCGCTGAAGAGTTGGGGAGCGGCTTCGACCGTACGGTGGTGCACCGCGACGCCCTGGTGTTGATCAACGCTGCCCCTGGGTAGCGGGTGCGCTAGTCGATACCCTCATCATGGCGCCCGCTCCGCGTGTGTTCCGCTCGGCGGTTGGCGACGCGGGTCTGCCACCCACGCTTGGCGGCTTGACTCCGCCGCTTCTTGGCCCTCGCCCGTTCGGCCACCAGCTTCTCGGCCGCACGTTGCTGGCGGCGTCGGATGTTCTCCTCTTTGCGTAGTTCGCGATCGATCACCGCTGGGGAGCGCACCGGCCAGACGTAGGGCACGTCGTCGGGGACATCGCCGAAGGCGGGCCGGTACTGCTCGGGATCCTTCCGTACGAGAGCTGACCGGTGGCTGCGCTGCACCTCCTCGTCGAACAACCAGCTCGGCAGCGCGTCGGCGGCGGCCAGCTGGGTGTAACTCCGGATCGGGCTGATGCCGTAGGCGAGCAGGTCCGCGGTGATGGTCGCCGCGCACGAGTCACCGAAGCCGCGTTCCAGCCAGACCTCGCAGGCGGTCAGGCCATAACGGCCGAGTGCCTCCTCGAACCCCTTCCACATCAACACGGCCGGGTGGGAGCTCCAGGCGTAACCGGGAACGGTCAAGGCCCGGATGATCTGGATGACCTCGACCCGCTGCTTGCCGAGACGCTTCTGGTCCAGGACAGCAAGCGAGGCGCTGAAGTCGCTGTAGGGCGTGAAGGTCTGCATGGGTTCCCGGAGATCCGATTCGGGTTGGCAACGCGGCCGTGACTCTGAGCCGCGCGCCCGCAGCCTACTCAGCGAGGTTTCACTCTCGTCACAAACCTCGCGCCACGACTGCGCTCCGGGCCGCTCTGGGATATGGTCGGCCGGTCAGGAGGTCCAGCCGCGGACCAATCGTTCCCGCCCGCACGGGGTCAGGCCACGAAATCGGGCGCCGAGCGTACCTGCAACGCCAAGTGCTGACGACAGGGGAGTCAATCGGGTGAGTGTGCCCTTGGAGGCCGGATCGGAGGCGACCACCGCCGCCCCCGAGGCTGTCCTCTCGGGTATGGGGAAGGTCGAGGGCCGCTCCCTCGGGCAGATCGCCTGGATGCGACTCCGGCGGGACAAGGTGGCGCTGGCCGGGCTCGCGGTGCTCGTGTTTCTCACGTTGGTCGCCATCTTCGCTCCGCTCATCGTGCAGGTCCTAGGCGATGACCCGAACGCGTTCCATCAAGACCTGATCGACACGGCCGGCGGCACGCTGACCCCGATCGGGCCGTTCGGTGGCATCAGCCGGGACCACCTGATGGGCATCGAGCCAGTGAACGGCCGGGACATCTTCAGTCGCGTCGTCTACGGCAGCCGAATCTCACTCCTGATCGCGATCCTGGCGACCTTGGTCTCGGTCGTGATCGGGGCGACGCTTGGCATCATCGCCGGCTTCTTCGGTGGGCGGGTCGACGCCTTCATCAGCCGACTGATGGACATCTTCTTGGCGTTCCCGCTGCTGGTTTTCGCGATCGCGCTGGCCGGCGTGGTCCCCGACCAGGCCTTCAGTCTGCAGGGCAACCAGCTTCGCGTCGCCCTGCTGATCTTCATCATCGGCTTCTTCAACTGGCCCTACATCGGCCGGATCATCCGAGGGCAGACGCTGTCGCTGCGTGAGCGGGAGTACGTCGAGGCGGCTCGCAGTCTGGGCGCCCGCCGGCCCTACATCCTGGCGCGGGAGATCCTGCCCAACCTGATCGCACCGATCCTGGTGTACTCGACGCTGCTCATCCCCACCAACATCTTGTTCGAGGCGGCCCTGTCGTTCCTCGGCGTCGGCATCCGCCCACCGACCCCCTCGTGGGGCGGGATGCTCTCCGAGGCGGTCGCCTTCTACACCCAACCGCACTTCATGCTCTGGCCGGGATTGGCGATCTTTGTCACTGTCTTGGCCTTCAACCTGTTCGGGGACGGCCTGCGTGACGCACTCGATCCCCGCGCCAATCGATGAGAAACCACGCTAGGAACCACAAGAGAAGGTGAGCACATGAAACGAATCCAACTGCGACGGATGACGAGCGCTGCGGCTCTCGTCACGGCCGGTGCGCTCCTCGTGACCGCCTGTGGCGGCGGCAGCACCAGCGGCCAGGGGACCGGCCCAAGCTCGGCGGCGGCCGAGTTCAACGCGGGCCTGACCGCCCCGGTCAACCCGTCGGAGACGAAGGGCGGCACGCTCAGGGTCGCCAACTCCGGCGACTGGGACTCCCTTGATCCGGGGGAGACCTACTACGGCTATTCCTGGAACTTCTCCCGGCTCTACGGCCGCTCGCTGTTGATGTTCAAGGTGGCCCCCGGCAAGGAAAGCAACGAGCTGGTGCCCGATCTCGCGGAGGGCCTCGGCGAGGCCAGCCCAGACGGCAAGACCTGGACGTACAAGATCAAACAGGGAATCAAGTTCGAGGACGGCACCGAGGTCACCTCGGCCGACATCAAGTACGCCGTGCTCCGCTCGACCGACAAGGCGACCTTCCCGAACGGACCGGCTTACTTCGAGGGAATCCTAAACCTCCCGGAGGGCTACAAGGGACCGTACAAGTCGCCGAACGTCAACACCGACTCGGCGATCCAGACGCCCGACAAGTACACGATCGTGTTCAAGACCAAGGCCCCCTTCGCCAGCTTCGACTACCTTGCTCAGCTGACCCAGACCATGCCGGTGCCCAAGGCCAAGGACACCGGAACCAAGTATCGGAACACGATCGTGTCCACCGGTCCGTACAAGTTCGACAGTCTGCAACCGGGCAAGACCTTCAACCTGGTGCGCAATGACCAGTGGGATGCCGCAACCGACGAGAACCGGAAGGCACTGCCGGACAAGTACGAGGTCAGCCTGAACGTCAACGCCGACGACATCGACAACCGGTTGATCAGCGGCGACCTGGATGTCGACGTGGCCGGAACTGGGGCCCAGCCGGCCTCGCTGCCCCGCATCCTGCAGGACCCGGCCCTCAAGGCCAACGCGGACAATCCCACTCTGTCCCGGCTCTGGTACACCTCGATCAATCCGACGGTGAAGCCGTTCGACAACATCGAGTGCCGCAAGGCCGTCCTGTTCGGGATGGACCAGACCAGCTATCAGACGGCCTACGGTGGCCAGTTCGCCGGTGGTGACCTCGCAACAACGATCATGCCGCCGATGATCCCCGGCTACCAGGCCTTCGACCTCTACCCCAACGGTGAGGACAACAAGGGTGACGTCGAGGCGGCCAAGGCCGCGTTGACCAAGTGCGGTCAGCCGGACGGTTTCGCCACCAACATCTCCTACCGGGCCGAGCGACCGAAGGAGAAGGCGACCGCCGAGGCCTTCCAGCAGGCCCTGTCCCGGGTTGGGATCAAGCTGACCCTCAGGCCTTTCCCCCAGGGCGACTACTTCTCCCAGTACGCGGGCAACCCGCCGTTCGTGGTGAAGAACAGCCTGGGATTGGTCGTCAACGGCTGGGGTGCCGACTGGAACGACGGCTTCGGCTTCCTGTCCCAGATCACCGACTCGCGAGTCATCCGAGAGACCGGCGGTTCGTCCAACACCAGCGTCCGCATCCCCGAGGTGGACAAGATGCTGGACAGCGCGCTCCAGGAGCTCGACGAGGACAAGCGCAACCAGATGTGGGGCGCAATCGACAAGCGGGTGATGGAGGAAGCGGTCATCTATCCGGGCGTCTACGCGAAGAGTCTGTTGATCCGGCCCAAGAACGCCACCAACGTGTTCGTACCGGACGCCTTCAGCATGTACGACTACGTCGCCATGGGAGCGCAGAAGTAGGTCTCGGCCCTGAGCCTGGCGAAGGGCAGTCCTTCGACAGGCTCGGGTCGCGATCAGGGACGAGGAGAGGAGGGACGTGTTCGCCTACATCGTGCGGCGCCTGCTCGGGGCTGTCGGGCTGCTGTTCCTTCTTAGTCTGATCACCTTTTCGATCTTCTATCTCGTTCCGCGAGTGGCCGGTGCCACACCGGAGACTCTGGCCACCCGCTACGTCGGCCGGGCGGCCACCGAGGAGACCGTAACCTTGACGGCGGAGAAGCTCGGCTTCTACGATCCGCTGCCCGTGCAGTACTGGAACTGGCTCAAGGGGATCTTCGTCGGAGCCGAGTACGACTATGGCGCGGGAGTCGAGACGTGTCCGGCCCCGTGCCTCGGTTACTCCTTCCTCACCAAGCAGGCGGTCTGGCCCGAGATGCTTGACCGAATACCCGTGACGGTCTCGCTGGCCATCGGCGCGTCGATCCTCTGGCTCGTCTTCGGGGTCACGGCGGGCGTGATCTCCGCGCTGCGGCGGGGCACGGCGTTCGACCGGGCCGCCATGACGGTGGCGCTGGCCGGCGTGTCGCTGCCGATCTTCTTCACTGGTCTGGTGTCGTTGGCGTTCTTCAGTTACCAGCTGCGCTGGACCGCGCCCGGCGGTAGCTACGTGCCCATAACGGAGAACCCGATCGGCTGGGCGTACGCGTTGTTGCTGCCCTGGATCACACTCTCCTTCTTATTCTCCGCCCAGTACGCCCGGCTGACCCGGGCCGGGATGCTCGACGCGATGAACGAGGACTTCATCCGGACCGCCCGGGCCAAGGGGCTGCCCGAGCAGACCGTCGTGGTCAAGCACGGGCTGCGTTCGGCTCTCACACCGGTCCTGACGATCTTCGGCCTCGATCTGGGTCTGCTGCTGGGCGGGGCGATCCTCACCGAGAAGGTCTTCTCCCTCAACGGTCTGGGCAAGTACGGCTACGACGCGATCGTGACCGGGGATCTGCCCAAGATGCTGGGTTTCACCCTGCTGGCCGGGTTCTTTGTGATCCTCGCCAATCTCATCGTCGACCTGATGTACGCCATCGTCGACCCCCGAGTGAGGCTGGGATGACCGAGACGCTGCTGCGCGACGGGCCGGTGGAACGGGGCGACGATCAGCCGTTCCTGGACGTCCGGGACCTCCGCGTGCAGTTCGCCACCGACGACGGATTGGTGAAGTCGGTGGACGGACTCAGCTTCGGTGTGGATCGGGGCCAGACGCTCGGGATCGTGGGGGAGTCGGGGTCGGGCAAGAGTGTCACGAGCCTGGCCGTGATGGGCCTGCACAAGCAGTCGGTCCAGACGAAGCCTCGGCGCAGGGACAAGGGTCAGGCCCGCAGCACCATCACCGGCGAGATCTACCTCGACGGTGTCGACCTCGTCGGAAAGGACGCCGAATACGTGCGTTCGCTCCGGGGCAAGCGGATGGCCATGATCTTCCAGGATCCGCTGTCGGCCATGCACCCCTTCTACACCGTCGGTGATCAGATCATCGAGGCCTACCGAATCCATAACCGCGTAAGCCGCGAGGTGGCGAAGCGGCACGCCGTCGACATGCTGGGACGGGTCGGTATTCCCGAGCCGAGCCGCCGGGTCGACGCGTATCCCCACCAGTTCTCCGGTGGGATGCGACAGCGGGCCATGATCGCGATGGCGCTGTCGTGTGATCCGGACCTGCTGATCGCCGACGAGCCGACCACCGCACTCGACGTCACCGTCCAGGCCCAGATCCTCGACCTGATCCGCGATCTGCAAGGCGAGTTCAACTCCGCCGTCATCTTGATCACGCACGACCTCGGGGTGGTCGCCGAGCTGGCCGACAACATCTTGGTCATGTACGCCGGCCGCGCCGTCGAGTACAGCAGTGCCGACGCCCTCTTCAACCGACCCCTGCACCCGTACACCTGGGGTCTGCTCGGTTCGGTGCCCCGCTTCGACGAAACGATCAAGGAACGGCTGCTGTCGATCAAGGGCTCACCACCGAGTCTGATCAACGTGCCGAGCGGCTGCGCCTTCCACCCGCGGTGCGATTACGCGGGACGGAACGAGGGCCGCAGTGAGACCGACCGGCCCGAGCTCACCGGCGCCGAGCCAGGCCATCTCGTCGCCTGTCACCTGTCCCGCAGCGAGCGGGAGCAGATCTGGACCGAAGAGATCAGGCCGCGACTGTGACGGATACTGTGAGGCCAACCGATCGCGACGAAACCCTGCTCGAGGTCGAGGACCTCGTCAAGCACTTCCCGATCCGGAAAGGCCTGCTCCAGCGCCAGGTCGGGGCCGTCCAGGCCGTCGACGGGCTGAACTTCGCCATCCGGCGCCAGGAGACCTTCTCGATCGTCGGGGAGTCGGGCTGTGGTAAGAGCACGACCGGTCGGCTGCTCACCCGGCTGCTGGAGCCGACCGGCGGCAAGATCGTTCTCGAGGGTCGTGACATCACGCACCTCTCCGACGGAGCCATGCGGCCCATGCGCCGGGACATCCAGATGATCTTCCAGGATCCGTACTCCTCGCTCAACCCGCGGCACACCGTTGGCACGATCGTGAGCGCGCCGTACCGGCTTCAGAAGGTCAAGCCGCCCGGTGGGATCAAGAAGACCACTCAGGAACTCCTGGAAGCGGTCGGCCTCAACCCGGAGCACTACAATCGCTACCCACACGAGTTCTCCGGCGGGCAGCGGCAGCGGATCGGGATCGCCCGGACCTTGGCCCTGCGTCCGCGGCTGATCGTGGCCGACGAGCCCGTGTCAGCCCTCGACGTCTCCATCCAGGCCCAGATCATCAACCTCCTCGAGGACCTCCAGCAGGAGTTCGAGCTGACGTACGTGATCATCGCCCACGATCTGTCCGTCGTTCGCTACGTCTCCGACCGGGTGGCGGTGATGTACCTCGGCAAGATCGTCGAGCTCGCGGATCGGGAGGCGCTCTACACGGTCCCGATGCATCCCTACACCGTGGCCCTGATGTCCGCGGTGCCGGTGCCCAGCACCCGGCAGCGCGGCCGGGAGCGGATCCGATTGTCCGGCGACGTACCCAGTCCCATCAACCCGCCGCCCGCGTGCCGCTTCCACACCCGGTGTTGGAAGGCGCAGGACATTTGCAAGACGCAGGAGCCGCCCCTCGTCGAGCTGGCGCCCGCCCATCGGGTCGCCTGCCACTTCCCCGAGAACGTCGAGCCCGCTGTCAGCCCGCAAAGCTAGCCTGAAGGCCATGAGCGGCGAACTGTACTTCGATCAGTACGACACCCAGGTCGGCGTGGTCGGAGTGCTGGCCGGGCCGGGTGGCGTCCGGGCCACCGGGTGGCGCCTCGACACGCAGGGGGCCTCGAACGAGCCGGACGAGACGGTCCAGCAGGCGATCGGCCAACTGCGGGAGTACTTTGCCGGTCAACGCCAGGAGTTCGACCTGATCCTGGATCTTCCCGACCTGGAGCCGGCCACCCTCGCTGTTCTGACGGCCCTGCGCCGGGTGCCGTACGGGCAGACGGTCACCTATGGGCAGCTGGCCCAGATGAGCGGGACAGGACTGCCCGCGCGAGCGATCGGCTCCGTGATGGCGGCGAACCCGCTCCCCATCGTGATCCCGTGTCATCGGGTGGTCGCCAGCGACGGTCTCGGCGGCTACTCCGGCGGCGAGCCCGGAAAGGCGCTGGAGACCAAGCGGTGGTTGCTCGAGAACGAGGGCGCACTGCCGCCCGCCCTCGTATAGGACCCGAAGCCGTATGGTGGTTGATCTCGGGACCCGGCGTGTCCGGGGTTAGGGTTGCCTTACCTGCGACCGCGTGCGACGAACCTACGGAAAGGCACCGATGACCCTGCCCGAGGCGTACTACCGCGCCACGGTGATCCGGACCGAGCAGCTCACATCGGTCATGAAGCGACTGGTCCTGGGCGGAGAGGAGCTGGCCGATTTCGTCTCGTGCGGTGCGTCTGATGAGTGGCTCCGGATGTTCGTGCCGCCCGAGGGGGAGCGTCAGATGTCCCTTCCGGAACGCACCGGGTCGGGCTGGCGGTTCGCCAACCCGCAGCCGACCCCGCGCTGGTACACCGTTCGCCGCTGGCACGCCGAATGCCGCGAGCTGTGGATCGACGTGGTGATCCACGCCCGAGGACTAGCCACGCGCTGGGCGGAGCAGGTGGAGCCCGGTGACCAGGTGCTCATCTCCCAGCCGCACGGCCGGTTCGCCGACATCACCGCCGACTGGATGGTGATCATCGCCGATCAGACCGGCATCCCCGCGGCGAGCCGGATCATCGAGGAGTTGCCTGCGGAGCAACCCGTTCACGCCGTGTTCGAGGCCCCGAACGAGGCGGCCACCTTTACGCTCGACACGTCCGCCGCTTTGCGGCTCTGCTGGGTTTACAACCCGAGTCCGGACGTGATCGCCAGCCCGCTGAGCGCCGTGGCCCGCAGTGTCGAGCTCCCGGCCGGCAAGGGGTTCGTCTGGATGGCCGGCGAGGCGGCGTGTGCGCGCGACATCCGTCGTTACTTCCGCCATGAGCTCAAGTGGCGTTCGGCCCGTTACGACATCGTCGGTTACTGGCGACCGAACCAGGAGGCCTACTCCCGCCGCTACAGCACGATCGAGGACCAGGTCGGCCGGATCTACGACCGCGGCCAGGCCGCGGGCAAGGATCAGGAAGCCATTCTCGACGACGTGTTCTCGGTGATGGAGCAGCACGGCCTCTGAGACTTCGCAGCCTGAGCGTGTCGAAGGGCCAACGGGGCACCCAAATTTGGGGCTTCGACAGGCTCAGCCCGCGCTGATTTGTTCGTGCCCTGAGCTTGTCGAAGGGTCAACGGCGGCTGCATTCGATTTGTCTTGACATCGAGAAGTCTCTAGAATCAGTGGGTAGCCGCCTCTTTCCGAGGAACGGCTCGGGGGCACCGTCGCCACGTCTCATCAGCACACCCGGCGACCTCAGAAAGACCTATCCGTGTTCGTCCACGTCCTGGGCTGGGCCGCTGCCCTGCTCGCCTCGATCGTCGCTGTTCCGCAAGTTGTCCGGCTGTTCCGGACGGGGACCACGGCCGGCGTCTCCGTCACCGCTTGGCGCCTGGTCCTCGCGGCCAACCTCTCATGGACGTTGCACGGTGTCTGGACCGGACATCCCAACGTCTGGCTGCCGAACCTGATCTTCATGTCCTGCTCAGTGTTGATCTTGATCCAGCTGGGTCGGGATCGCGGCCTGAACTGGGCGTTGTTGTTCGCCCCGAGCGTGCTGCTGGCCATGATCACGTTCGGCCTGGACGTCTCGCTTGGTCCGATCGCCTTTGCCATCGCTGCCGGCCTGCCGTCGGTCACGTCCCAGTTGATGCAACTGCACGAGTTGTTGATCGCCGCCAAGATCACCGGCGTCTCGGTCCCGTTCCTGGTCCTCAACGCCGGCAACCAGATGCTCTGGTTCAGCTGGTCGCTGCTGGTGGGCGAGCAGTCGATCACGCTCGTCGCCAGCACGCTGGGCTCGCTGATGGCTCTCAACGTGTTGTGGGCCTACCTTCGCCGCACCGGTCGCGTCCGTGCCCGTCTGGCGCTCCTCTCAGCCTGACCGACCAGCGCGCCCTGAGCTTGTCGGAAGGCCTCACAGCCGCCGCACTACCCTGTTTCCGTGGACGTTAGGGAACTGTGCGAACGGGCCCGCGTCGCGTCCGTCGTGCTGGCGCAGGCCAGCCGGGGAGACAAGGACGCGGCGTTGGAGGCGATAGCTGATGCGCTCGCCAAGGCCGAACCCGCCGTGCTCGACGCCAACGAGCGTGACATCCAGCGGGCCGAGGCGAACGGCACCAGTGCGGCGCTCGTCGACCGGCTGCGCCTCAACGCGGACCGGGTCGCCGGGATGGTCGACGGGTTGCGCGATCTGGCCAAACTCCCGGACCCCGTCGGAGACGTCGTCCGCGGTTGGACCAACGCCAACGGGGTCCAGGTCCGGCAGGTGCGGGTGCCGTTCGGCGTGGTCGGCATCATCTACGAGGCGCGCCCCAACGTGACCGCCGATGCGGGCGGCATCTGCCTGAAGTCCGGGAACGCCGCCCTGCTGCGCGGGTCGTCGTCGGCCGCCGACTCCAACGCGGCGATCGTCGAAGCCCTGCGGATCGGACTGGAAAACGCAGGCCTCCCGGCCGACGCCGTCCAACTCGTCCCGGGACCCCGTGAGGTGACGGCGGAGCTCATGCAGGCCCGCGGTCTCGTCGACGTGCTCATCCCGCGGGGCGGCGCGGGCTTGATCGACTTCGTCGTAGCGAACAGCCAGGTGCCGGTGATCGAGACCGGCGTGGGCAACTGCCACCTCTACGTCGACGCGAAGGCCGATCAGGACATGGCCCTCGACATCTTGATCAACGCCAAAACCCACCGACCGTCGGTCTGCAACGCCGTGGAAACCCTGCTGGTGCACGCCGACGTCGCCGCAGGAGTTCGTTCCGCGCGCCCTGCAGGCATTGACCGACGCCGGCGTGACCGTACACGGGGATGCTCGCGTCGCCACGTACGGCGCAGTGAAGCCTGCCGAGGAGTCCGACTATGCGCAGGAGTACCTGTCGTTGGATCTGGCGGCCGCAGTAGTGGACAGCCTGGACGAGGCCTTGGCCCACATCCGCCGGTACTCGACCGGGCACAGCGAAACGATCATCACCGACTCGCAGCGGGCCGCTGCGCGATTCGTGGCCGAGGTCGACGCAGCCGCCGTCCTGGTCAACGCGTCCAGCCGCTTCGTGGACGGCGGCGAGTTCGGCTTCGGTGCCGAGATCGGCATCTCCACACAGAAACTGCACGCGCGCGGGCCGATGGGCCTGCCGGAGATGACCTCGACCAAGTACGTGCTGACCGGTGCCGGACAGACCCGGTAACAATCTGACCCGCTAGGCTGCCGCTATGCCACTCGGACTGACACTGCTGGAGGCGGAAGCAGAGGCGTTGAACGAACTTCCCATTCCGTCGTGGGCGTTCGGGGTCATCGCCTTTGTGATTCTCCTGACCATGTTGATGATCACCTTGTCGATCGGCAAGGGCCGCCCACACAGCTAGGTGGCCGATCAGACGCTGCGTACACCCGCCTTCGGGCTGGCGCGTCGTCCGGACGCCCCGCCCGGCACCCGCTATCGGCTCGGCGTCATGGGCGGCACGTTCGATCCCATCCACCACGGGCACCTGGTCGCGGCCAGCGAAGTGGCAAGCCGGTTCGGCCTGGACGAAGTCGTTTTCGTACCGACCGGTCAACCCTGGCAGAAGACCTATCGAGAGGTGTCGGCGGCCGAGGATCGGTACCTGATGACGGTGATCGCCACTGCGTCCAACCCGCGTTTCACCGTCAGTCGGGTCGATCTCGACCGGCCCGGTCTGACGTACACGGTGGACACGCTCCGGGATCTTCGCGCCGCTCGAGGCGACGACGTCGATCTCTTCTTCATCACCGGCGCCGACGCGTTGGCTCAGATCCTCAGTTGGCGCGACGTGCCGGAGCTCTTCGAACTTGCTCACTTCGTCGGTTGTACGAGGCCCGGAGTCGAACTGGATTCACCGGCCATCGCCTCATTGCCGGCAGAGCGGATCACGCTGATGGAGGTCCCGGCGCTGGCCATCTCCTCCACCGATTGCCGCGAGCGGGTGATGGCCACCCACCCGATCTGGTATTTGGTCCCGGACGGGATAGTGCAGTACATCGCGAAACGTGGGCTCTATGCCCGCTGACAGAATCGTGCCCTGAGCCTGTCGAAGGGCCACCGACGGAAGGATCGCTTGACCGCCACCGACCACGCGCTCGACCTGACCCGGGTGGCCGCCGACGCGGCCGCCGACAAACTCGGCACCGATCTGGTGGCGTACGACGTCTCCGACCAGCTGGCCATCACCGACGTCTTCCTCGTCATCACAGCGGCCAACGAACGCCAGGTCGGCGCTGTCGTCGACGGGATAGAGGAGGCGCTCCGGGTCCACGACGCCAAGCCGGTGCGACGCGAGGGCGACCGCGAACGGCGCTGGGTGCTGCTGGACTACCTGGATCTCGTCGTGCACGTGCAACACACCGACGAGCGTCAGTTCTACGCTCTCGAGCGGCTGTGGCACGACTGCCCTCGAATCGATTTGGGCGTCGACGAGCGCCGATGACCGCCGGCCAGTTGATCGTGCTCCGGCACGGTCGTACGGAGTGGAACGCCACCGGGCGGTTCCAGGGTCAGGCCGACATCCCGCTGGACGAGCGTGGGCTCGCCCAGGCCCAGCAGGCGGCGGGCGTGCTCGCGGAGCTGGCCCCGGGTGCGATCGTCTCCAGCGATCTGCGGCGGGCGACGCAGACGGCCGCAGCCCTGAGCGAGCTGACCGGGCTGAGCGTTGCCGTTGACGCCCGGCTGCGCGAGATCCACGTCGGTTCCTGGGAGGGACTGACGATCGAGCGCATCCTGGAGGTCGACCCGGAGCTCGCTGCGCGCTACCTGGCCGGTGAGGACGTCCGTCGGTCCGCGACGGGGGAGAAGATCGGCGAGGTGGCCGAGAGGGTGGCGCTGACCTTGGCGGAGATCGCCAGCCTGGCCCCCGACGGTTCCAGTGTGGTGGTCGTCATGCACGGCCTGGCCGCCCGTGTCGGCGTCTGCCGCTTCGTGGGCCTGCCGCAGGAGACCTGGCGACACCTCGGCGGACTCCACAACTGCGGCTGGATCACGGTCGAGCGGCACCGATTCGGAGACTACTGGCGGATCGCCGACTACAACGTGACGGCGCCGCGCGAACCCGCCCCGGTGTCGCGCGACGCGTCGTGAGTGAGGCCGCCTCGCCTTCGACTCGCGCAAGTCGGGGCCATCCTCGTTGCGTGGCAGCGTACAGCTGTCCCGCGGCCATTTTGACAACCGCACGCTGCCAATCAACGAGCCGCGGTCAGCCTGAGGATTTCTGCGGTCCTTCCGCGAGACGGTAGTATCTCCTGCGGCGTTCGGGCCGGTCGGTTCGAAGCGTGCGGGGCTATGGCGCAGTTGGTAGCGCGCTTCCATGGCATGGAAGAGGTCAGGGGTTCGAATCCCCTTAGCTCCACCGAAGGATTGCCCTGGTCATCTCTGGTCACCCGGTCCCTGGACCCGAAGGGCACGGCCCGCATGCCGAGAATGTCTTTGTGGCCGTCCAGGTCGACCCCGAGGAAACCAGCTCTCAACGCCTTCGCCGTCACCTTCGCCGACCGGATGCCGGCCGCCGGAGAACGATGATCATGGAAACCGCCACTTACACCGTTCGCCGGACAGTCCCGTGTGCAGAGTCCAACCCTTGAGGAGACTAGCGAGAGACGCAGTCGGGGAGGGCACGGTAGACGCGCTCCTGGGCTTGTGGTCGACCGGGGTCCGGTCAGGCGGGGACGAGGTCGCCGATCAGGCTCTCGACGCGGCGGCGGATCTCGTCGCGGATGGGCCGGACAGCTTCTAGGCCTTGTCCGGCGGGGTCGTCGAGCACCCAGTCCTCGTAACGTTTGCCGGGGTAGAAGGGGCAGGTGTCGCCGCAGCCCATCGTGATCACCACATCGGACTCCCGGACAGCCTGATCGGTGAGGATCTTCGGAGTTTCGGCGGCGATGTCGATGCCGACCTCGGCCATCGCGGCCACGGCGGCCGGGTTGACCTGATCGGCGGGTGCGGATCCGGCCGAGCGGACCTCGACGTCTCCCCGGGAGAGGTGGCTGAGGAAGGCGGCGGCCATCTGCGACCGGCCGGCGTTGTGGACGCAAACGAACAAGACACTGGGCTTGGTCATGAGCTACCTCTTCTTTCTGGACGTACGGGAACTGGATGCGCGGGAATTCGGCCGGGATCGGTCAGCGTCCTTGACAGCGGTGTCGTGGAGGATCACGGCATCGCCGGCGGCGGCCGCAGCGTCGGGGAAGAACAGCCTCACCGCGGCCAGACCGACCGCGGCACCGATCAGTTGCGCGGCAATGAACCACGGTACGGAGGATGGTGCGATGCCGGCGAACGTGTCGGTGAACATCCGGCCAACGGTGACCGCGGGATTCGCGAACGAGGTGGAGCTGGTGAACCAGTAGGCCGCGCCGATGTAGGCGCCGACCGCGGCCGCGGAGAGCGCGGCCCGCCCGGTCCGGGCCAACGCGAAGATCAACAAGATGAGGCCGGCGGTAGCCACGATCTCGCCGAGGCCGTGGCCGGGGGTCAGCCGGTCCTTGGTGGAGATCTGACCGACGGGCAGGTCGAACATGGCGTTGGCCAGCGCGGCTCCGGCGACGCCGCCGACGACTTGGGCTGCGATGTAGGCCGCAGCTTCGCGACCGGTCAGCCCGGTGCCGGCCCGTCGGCCGAGCAGCCAATCCGCCGCGGAAACGGCTGGGTTGAAGTGTGCACCCGATACCGGTCCGAAGATCAAGATCAACACCGCCAGACCGAACACGGTAGCGGTGCTGTTCTCCAGCAGCTGCAGACCGATGTCGCTGGGGGAGAGCTGTTGAGCCGCGATCCCGGACCCCACGACCACCGTCACCAGCAGCGCCGTCCCCACCGCCTCGGCGGTCAACCGTCGAGGCAGCGGCGCCACTTCGGGCTTGACATCCGACATGCCTCAACCATACTTGAGTCAACGCTTATGGAGGTAATAGGGTGGCGGGTGATGGATTCGACCGGGCCGCGGTGTTCTCCGCGCTCGGGGAGCCGGTACGGCTGGCGCTCGTCGATCGCCTGGTCGCGGGCGACGCCTCACCGACCGCGCTGGCCGCGGAGCTGGGGCTGGGGAGCAACCTGATGGCCCACCACGTCCGGGTTCTTGAGGACGCGGGCGTGGTGCGTCGGGTGCGTTCCGAGGGGGACGGGCGGCGAAGCTACATCCAGCTACGTCTCGACAACCCGACCGTCCGGTCCGCCGTCCTCCCGAGTGCCATGTCCGACCTGCTCGCCCACCGCGACCTGCAGCGAGTGGTCTTTGTCTGCACCGCGAACTCGGCCCGCTCCCAACTCGCCGCCGCGACCTGGAACACCCTCAGCGACGTTCCAGCGACCTCCGCCGGCACCCACCCGGCGAAGGCCGTGCATCCGCGCGCGGTCCGGATCGGACGACGGCATGGACTGGACCTCGCCGAGGCCGTCCCGACAGGTCTGAACTCTGGGCTCGCCGACACCGACCTGATCGTCGCGGTCTGTGACAACGCCCACGAGGAACTCGATCCGACCCTGCCCCGGCTGCACTGGTCGGTACCGGACCCAGCCCGGGCCAACACCGACGAGGCCTTCGAGGCCGCCTACGCCGACCTCGACCGTCGCGTCCACCACCTCACCACCCTTCCCGGAACTCCTCATCCCCCGACCTCTGATCGGAAGGCATCATGACAATCCCCACCTGGGACACCCTGCGAATCGACACCCAGCTGGCGCTGCGCACCGCCGCCGCCCGGCTGGCTGCTGAGTTCGACGGCACGTTCGGCCGGGAGACCATCGAGCGTTTCCTGCACTCCTCCTACGACCAGCTCGCCCCGCAGGCGACCGTGACCAAATTCGTGCCGCTGATCGCGGAACGGTTCGGCCGGCAGCGGCTGCGTGCCCTGGCCAAGATTGAGGGCTTGCACGACGACGGCAAGCCGACCGTGCTGTTCCTGTGCACCCACAACGCGGGCCGGTCCCAGATGGCCCTCGGTTTCTTCACCGCCCTCGCCGGCGAGCACGCCGTCGCCTGGTCCGGAGGTTCCGAGCCGGGCCGGGAGATCAACCCGTCCGCGATCGCGGCGATGGCCGAGGTCGGCATCGACATCTCCGACGAGTTCCCCAAACCCTGGACCGACGAAACCGTCAGGGCCGCCGACGTAGTGATCACCATGGGCTGCGGTGACGCCTGCCCCATCTTCCCCGGCAAACGCTACGAATCCTGGGACGACCTCACCGATCCCGCCGGGCTGGACGTGGCCGCGGTCCGACCGGTCCGCGACGACATCGAAGGTCGGGTCCGTCTGCTGTTGGCCGAGTTGAAGCTGCCGACAGCCGCCTTGCGATAGCGATTACCGGGGACGGACCCGAGGCTGAGACCGGTCGCGACTGCGGCCAGACCGGCCATGATCAAGAACATGACCGGGTAGCCGCCGAGGGCGCCGGCCAATGCCGCGCCGATCCACGGCGCCAGGGCGGCGGTCAAGGTGACCGGCAGCGACAGCAGGCCGCTGAGCTGGCCGTAGTGGGCGGCTCCCCACCGATCCGTCACCGCGTTGGCGTGCACCAGAGTGAGGATTCCGCGGACCATGCCGGCGAACCCCGCCGCGACGATCAACGCCGTCACCCCGGTGACCTGGGCGAGGAGTGCGGTGGTGACGGCGACACCAGCCAAGGGAATGGCCGTCCGGAACCGGACATCGAATCGCCGCGACAGCCAGCGATAACCGAGCCGGCCGATGACTTGTCCAACCCCGCCCGCGCCCAGCGCGACGGCGGCCACCTCGACGGTGAGGCCGCGTGCGGTCAGCAGCGGCACCAGGTTCACCACGACCGCGTACGACGCGCAGGCGGCCAACGCCAGCGCGGGCAGCAACGCCCAGAAGGCCCGGCTGCGAACGACTCGATCCGGCCGATGCGCGGCCTGCTGCACCGCAGGCGGTGCGGGCCACGGCAGGTTCAAGCCGACGACATGGCTCGGCACGGTGACGACAACCAACAGGCCTGCCAGAACCAGGAAGGCGCCTCGCCAGCCCAGCTGACCGGCCAGCAGGGCGATGCCGGGGGCGAAGATCGGGCTGGCCAAGCCGCCGGCGAGGGTGAGGACCGTCAGCGCCCCGATGCGCCGCGGCCCGTACCAGCGGGTCAGGGCCGCGAACGCCGGCGGATACAGCACCGCGCTCATCCCGACCCCGGCCAGCAGCCAGCCGATCACGAACCACCCCAACGTCGGCGCCCATCCGATGACCGCCACCGCTGCGGCGGCGACAACCGAGCCGGTGGTCATCAACCACCGCGGACCACGCCGGTCCAGCCACCGGCCCACCACGACGCCCAGCAGCGCCGACACGACCAGTCCCGCCGAGAACGCGGCCGTCAACGACACCACGGGCCACCCGGTGTCGGCGCTGATCCGGCCCGACAGCACCGGGAACCCGTAGTACAAGACGCCCCAGCTCGTCACCTGCGTCACGCACAGCGCGACCAGCACCCGGCGCAGTCCGGGGCCATCCACGTCCTGCGACGACTGGGGCCGGCCCGGCCGACACGTGTCGGCCGCGGCCGGTCGCGCAGGGCTCACCGGCTCGGCAGCAGGCCAGTCACCTCAACGAACCGCGGCGCGGAACTCGCGCGCAGCTGTCGTCCGACGGACCGCAGCACCCGCCGACCGCGGCCTCAGGGGTCTGACCGGAGGCCTGATCGGGGGTCTGATCGATCAGCCCGGCGCCGCCGCACACTCCGGTGTCCGGCAGGCTGAGCTCGACGCGAGCCGCGGCCTCATGATCACCGGTGAGTTCGGCGACCACGCTGCGAACCTGCTCGTACCCGGTGAGGGCCAGGAATGTCGGCGCCCGGCCGTAGGACTTCATCCCGACCAAATACAGTCCAGGTTCGGGATGGGCCAGCTCGGCTGCGCCGTGCGGCCGGACGCTGCCGCAGGAATGGACATTTGGGTCGATCTCGGGCGCCAGCCGGACCGGCGCCTGCAGGATCGGATCCAGCTCCAACCGCAACTCCGACAGGAACGACAGATCCGGCCGAAAACCGGTCAGCACAACCACCCGATCGGCCGGCGCCACCCGCCGTCCGTCCTCGGCAACCAGCACCGCCCGTCCGCCCACCTGGTCGATCTGCTGGACCCGGAATCCCGTGACGAGCGTGACGACTTCTTCCTCCACCGCTCGCTTGGCCTCCTGGCCGAGCGCGCCGCGCCGGGGCAGCTCGTCGGCCGCTCCGCCACCGAACGTGTCACCGACCGCACCTCGGCGCAGCACCCAGGTCACCGCGGTGTCTGATCGACGCCGGGCCACCCGGGCCAACTCGATCACCGCCGTCATCGCCGAATGCCCACTTCCGACCACCACGACATGACTCCCCGCTGCATCGTCGGCCTGCGCCGGCGTCGGCGGCAGATAGCCCACCAGCCCACTCCCGGCGGCCGCCTGCTCACCCGAGGCCGGATAGCCGTCAGCCCCCGCAGGGTTCGGCCGCCGCCAGGTACCGGAGGCGTCGATCACCGCCCGAGCGTCGATCCTCGACTCCGCGCCCTCGGAGACGACATGAACGGTGAACGGCTGCTCACCGCGGCCGGCGCTGACCAGCCGGTCCTTGCCGCGCCGGGACACGCCGACCACCGTCGTGCCGTAGCGGACCCGATCGCCCAAGGCGGCCGCTAGCGGTGTGAGATATTCCTCGATCCATTCCTTGCCGGTCGGATAGCCCGAAGTCGGGGCCGACCACCCCGAGCCCGCGAGCAGTCGGGCCGCCGCCGGATCGACCAGCTCCGACCAGGCCGAAAACAGACGCACATGCCCCCACTCACGCACTGCCGCCGCAGCCTCTGGACCACTCTCCAGCACCAACGGAACCTCACCCCGCTCCCGCAGGTGCGCCGCCGCGGCCAGCCCCTGCGGGCCCGCACCGATCACCACCACGGGTAGCGACGAATGGAACTGCTCAGGCATACTCACTCCTCGGTCACATCGAAAGGTCTCGATGCATCACTGTGCCTCTCACATCGACAAATGTCAATACGAGACGCATACTTGTTCCCATGAGCACCGTTGTCGACACGCCCGCCAGCCGCACACCGCTACCGGTCGCGTTGTCGTGCTGCGCGCCTTTCACCGGCGGCACGGCCCTCGACAACGTGGCCGCGGAGTCCCTCGCCCGCGTGTTCAAGGCCCTCGGAGACCCGAATCGAGTGCGGCTGCTCTCCCTCATCGCCAGCGGCCCCAGTGGCGAAGCATGCGTCTGCGACCTCATCGAACCCGTCGGACTATCGCAACCCACCGTCTCCCACCACATGAAACTGCTCGTCGACGCCGGCCTCGTCACCAGGGAACAGCGCGGCAAATGGGCCTATTACCAGGTCGTGAAGGAAACCCTGACCGCGGTACGACAGGCCCTGAAGCCCAACAGCAGCGACTGACATGAACGTGCGCGATATCCATGACGAAATGGAGGAGACCCGCCACACGTTCCGCCAGCTCATGAACAATGCCACGTCCGCAAACCTGCGCCGTGAGTCAAATGGCACCCGCTGGACCAATCGGCAGCTGCTCTATCACATGGTGTTCGGCTACCTCATCGTTGCAACCCTGATGCCCCTCGTTCACACCCTCGGCCGACTCGGCTGGAGCCGACGCTTCGCCGCCGCCTTGAACGCCGCCCGACGACCGTTTCACCTGATCAACTACCTCGGCTCCTGCGGAGGCGGCCAACTCCTGCCACCCACCGCCACCGCAACCCTGATGGACCGCACCGTCGGTGCCCTGCACCGAAAACTCGACAGCGAAACCAACCAAAGCCTGGCCCTCACCATGCACTTCCCCGCCGACTGGGACCCCTACTTCAAACCGACGATGAGCGTTCTGGACGTCTACCACTACGGCACCCAGCACTTCGAGCACCACAGACGACAACTCACGCTGTGAAGCACCACAGCGAGGACTATCCCGACCACCAATGCTGGTGCAGGTTCGACCAGCGTCTCGACCTGATGCGGACAGTACCGCGATCGACGCGAACGATCCGGCCGGGTTGCCCGGTTCTCTGCCGAATTTGCCTCTAATTTGATCAAGCACGACCTGGCGGTCGCGTGTGGTGCTCAGGGCCGGGCTGCGTGTCCTCGCTGCGCTGCGGGCCTCGCCCGGCCCTACGCACCACAGGGTTGCATGGGCTCACTCGACCGCGGAACCTCGTTACGGTCCGCAATTCTCCTGACCATGCGCTGGCTTGTTGTCTGACTGCGGAGCAATTCGGCGAGCCGCCTATCTGGCCGCACGTCGCGGAGCCGAACGGAGCGCGTCTGGGGTTCAGCCAAGTCCGCCCTGCTCGGTCGACGCAGACGGTTTGATATCGGGCAGACGCATCATGCGGAATGAGTTCGCTAGCCCTAGGCCGCCGGCGATGAGAGGAACTAGGAGGGCGAACTGCAGCGAACGACTTCTGGCCTGGGCGTTGATGGCGAGGACTTCTGCCTCCACTTCCGGAGGCTGACCTGTGATTTGCGCGGCGAGGTTGCTGTTGCTCATCACCTCGGCATCCTCCTCGAGGGCGGCCGCGATCTGCTGCTTTTGGTCCTGCGGGATGACGGTGCTGTCCTCGGTCAGGTGGATGAAGCTGAACGAAAGCGCTGCAAGCATGATGCCTCCGGCCATGGCGAGACCGAACGACAGCCCGAAGGACCCGGCCGCAGAGTTCACACCCGCCGCCTCGCTAATCCGCTCGTCGGCCACCGGAGCAAGCGTGTAATTGTTGAGCTGAGATACGAGCAGGCCGAGCCCGCCCCCAGTGATGACGAGCGGGATCACCAGCCACCAGCCGCTGGCCACCCGCGGGACAAGCGGGATGATTCCCGCGATCCCGAGACTGGCCAGAAGGAAGCCGACGCGGATCACCGCGGCGGGGCGACGGTTGCCGGCTTTCCGGCCGGCAACCATCGCGGCAGCGAACATGGTTAGCGACAAAGGGGCGAGCGACAGACCAGCCTGCATGGCGTTGTACTCCAAGGTCATCTGGAGGAACAACGGCAGGGCGATCATGGCGCCACCAAGGGTGATCTGTTGGAGCATCTGGCCCGAGATGCCAGCAGTGAAGTTCGGCTGCCCGAACAGCCCTGGGTCCAGCAGCGTCACCTGCTGCGACCGCTTGCGTCTGATCAGCCAGGCGGCCAGCGCCCCCAGCGCGACTGCGCCCACCACCAGGAGCAGGACGACATACTCACCGCCCTCCTGCCAGACAAGGATTCCCAGCACCACGCCACCCATACCCAGGATGGACAAGATCGCGCCGATGACGTCAATCTTCCGCGAGCCGGTGTAAGGCACATCTCGGATCAGCCGGACTTGGGCCAGCACAACCACGATGATCAGAACCTCCAGCCCAAAGCCGACCCGCCAAGACAGGTAGGTGGTGACAAACCCACCGAGCAGCGGTCCGACCGCCGCGGCAATCGCTGCAGCCGCACCAACCAGCGCGTACGCCTGCTTCTGGGCCGCTCCCGCAAAGTTGCCGTGGATCAGTGACTGCATCGCCGGCAGCAACAGGGAGGCGCCGAGCCCACCGATGATCGCCCAGAAGATCACGATGGCGACCAAGCCCTGCGCCAAAGTCATCGCTAGAGCTCCGACAGCGTAGGCCACCAGTCCCATGACATAGGCGCGCTTTCGGCCGATCAGGTCACCGACCTTGCTGTTGATGAGAATGAAGGCGGCCGAAACCAGCGCCTCCAAGGCGATCGCGGATTGAACCCCGCTCGCGGTCGTATCCAAATCGTTGATCACGGCCGAGATCGACACATTCATCAGCGACGTGTCCACCACGAGAACGAACATCGCCATGGCCAGCAAAACCATCAAGCGCCGATTTGCCGTCGGTGCCGTATCGGTCGGTGAGTCGCCGCTCATCGCGCTGCCACGACCCGGACGCCATTCGGCGCTCCCGACCCGCACCGGCAACGGTGCCCCACCGGCGGCCCCTCTCCACGACACAAGCCCAGCACGCCAGAATCATCCCATCCATATCCCCGACGATCCCTAATCCGCCAGCAGCGTGTCCACGCACAGAACGCAACCTGCTTGCGCGCAGCCACAAGTGCGTCCGGCCGCTCCGGATCGTGGGTCCTCGATGCTGAGGCTCAATTCCTCATGTGCCCTCGGCCAGACTCGCTCGGGGCCAGACACTGTTCAGGTCCGGCACGACGATGTCAATGAAGGAAGGATTGGGCCACGTCGCGCTTCATTGGACGGCGGAGGTCAACCGCATCACGTTGTCGACCCACCGTTTGGTCAGGGGGCGCTTCTTCCACTCCTCGAGCGTCATCTCGCGGCACAGTGAGCGGTACATGTCTTCGACTTCGCGCATCTTCGCCACGAACGAGGGACCGGTGGACATCATCACCACCTCGAAGTCGAGGTTGAACGATCTGATGTCCATGTTGCTGGAGCCGATCACGGCGGTGTGGTCGTCGATGGAGAAGTGCTTGGCGTGCAGGACGTACGGGTACGGGTACATGAAGATTCGGACGCCGGCCTCGAGCAGGAACCGGTAGTAGGAGTTCTGGGCGTGGCTCACCATGAACTGCTCCCCTTGTGCGCTGACGAACAGCTCGACGGCCACCCCGCGTTGGGCAGCGGTGGTGATGGCGTAGAGCAGCGAGTCGTCCGGGACGAAGTAGGGGCTGGTGATCGACAACCGCTCCTGCGCCCCGTAGATCAACGTGTTGAACAGGCGGAGATTGTTCTCGTCCGGGAAGCCGGGACCGCTCGGCACGATCTGGCAGGTGAGGTCACCGAAACCGTCGGGAAACTCCTCAGCCTGAACATAGTCCGTCAGTCGTTCCTTGGTTTCAATGAACCAGTCGGAGGCGAACACGAGGCTCATGGACTGCACGACGGGTCCCTCGACCTTGGTGGTGAGCTCGCGCCACTTGCGGCCCGCGGCTTCGTGCTTCTTGTTGTGGTAGCTGGAGTCGATCATGTTCTGCGACCCGACGAAGCCCACCCGGCCGTCGACCACGACGATCTTGCGGTGGTTCCGCAGATCCGGCCGACGAAACTCCCCCTTCAGCGGCCGGATCGGCAGCATCGGGTGCCACTCGATGCCCGCCTGGTCGAAGGTGGCCAGCATCTCCTTGTAGCCGGGAAGGCCGACGGTGGAGACATGGTCGTAAAGGACCCGCACCTTCACCCCGCGCGCCGCGACGTCCAATAGCGCCTGGAAGAAGGCCTCCGTCGTGCTGTCCCGGCACATCATGAAGTACTCGACGTGCACGTAGCGTTCGGCGGTGCGGACCAGGTCCGCCTTCGCCTGGATCGACTCCTCATAGTTGGGGAACAGCTCGGCCGTGTTGTTCTGGCTGGCCGGGAGCCACGCCAGGTGCCGGTTCAAGACCATGACCGAGTCCAGCCAGCCCGGCCGATCCGGTGCGGGCGGCAGGGCGGGTATCGCGGCCAGGCCAGATCGGATCACGGCACCGGCCACCTGCTGTTCCTCGCGACGCTTCCGCGGCACGAACGGACTTCCGATCAACAAGAACAACAAAATCCCGAACACCGGCAGGAACAAGATCAGCAGCAGCCAGGCCATAGCTGACGAAGGACGACGCCGTTCCGGCACCAGGCCTAGAGCAATGAGATTGATCAAGAAGATGGCCAGTGCGACCAGCAGCTCGGCCATCATCGGCACGACCAGTCGCGGGTATCTACAGCCAACATGAGATCGTCCCTTCCTTCGGTCGATCGTGACACGACCAGGCTGGCGACGACGACTCCTGCCACGGCGGGTCGTCGACGGACCGGCCCGTCTGGTCCTTGCCGTCGCCGGCCACCCAGCTGCTTGCACCTTCATGCATCCGCGGAGGAGGGCGCGGAGGGGTCAGATGTGCCCGGATGCCAGGGCGATGGGTCAGTGGTTCCTTCCGCCCCGGACACAAGCACCGGTCTTCGCGTGTGGTGTCGGCTGACGCACGCTCACCGATGTCAGAGCGTCGACACGCAGGACGGCTGTCGCCTCCGGCGTCGCAGGCCCGGGCACGGCTACATTCTGAGTCGCATCGTGGACCCTGAACTGGAAGAGGACGATGATGGGTTTTGGAGACTTTCTGTGGCTGCTGATCTGGAGCTTCTTCTTCGTCTGCTTCCTGATGATGCTGTTCCACATCTTCGGCGACCTGTTCCGGGACCCCGACCTGAGCGGATGGGCGAAGGCAGCATGGGCGATCGGACTCATTGTGCTGCCCTGGCTGATGATCTTGATTTATCTGATCGCCCGAGGGAAGGGAATGGCGGAGCGGCAGGCGGCCGCTATGCGCAGCGCGCGTCAGTCCACCGACGAGTACATCCAAACAGTGGCCAGTCGCAGTGCCCCGGCAGACCAGATTTCCTCTGCCAAGGCACTTCTGGACTCCGGGACCATCACCCAGGTCGAGTTCGACCAGCTGAAAGCAAAGGCCCTCGCCTAGGGCAGGTCTACTGAAGGCAGTCACTCTTGGCACTGCAGGCTTTCGGCCAGGAGGCCTCCGCCGCGGTCGTTGCCGGCCACCTCCTGCGGCGGTAGTTATCACACCGTCATTACAGGCCGGTTTGTGCAACGACCCTGCCTGAGGCCACGGCCTCGGCCAGTGCGTGGTAGTCACGCTCGTTCTGGTCGGCGTAGGCACTAGAGAAGTCGGCGATCGCCCGGTCGAAGACATCGGCGTTGCCCAGGTAGGACGCGATAGCAATCCGGTCGCCAGATCGGGCGTGGGCGCGGGCGAGGGTCGCGGCGCAGATGCGCGCGTAGATCGTCATGATCGAGCCGCTCATGGTGTCAATGTCCGCGGAGCCCTTCCAGTCGCGCAACTGCCGCAGGTAGTAGTCGCGGGCTTGCCCCTCGACGCCCGTCACCCGCGTCCAGCCGAGGAAGATGTCGCTAGCGGCCTGCATCAGACGCTGCCCGGCGACTACGCGTTCGCCATGGTTGACGTAGCGACTCTTGCCGACAAATCGTTCCAGCACCGATTCCTGCGCTTCCTTCGCCTGCAGGAACAACGGGTCCTGGTCGTCCCGCCCAAGCATCAGCAGAATCCAGGCGCGTGTACCGACACTCCCGACGCCGACCAGCTTCCGAGCGAGGTGGACGTAGTTGAAGCTCTCCAGCAGATGCCGCCTGTCAGCCTGGAGCGTGTTCCTGTAGGCCCTGATGATGTCGCGGATCTCCCCCTCAATCTCGTCGCGTTCTCCACCCGCCCGTAGTAGGTCCTCGATCGGGACTACCAGTGGGGGATCGGCGATGATTCTGCGTTCGCCATCGACTACCTCCGTGAGTTTGGCGTAAGCCTGCATACTGTCGCGTGTTCGCGCCTTTGCAAGGTTCGCTCGTGCCTTGGCCGCCTTCTTGCGGTTGAGGGCCTGGAGCTGGTTGAGCAGCTCGCCGAACTCGATATGGGAGTACCAGACATCCAGGTTGCCCATCGCGGCAGTCTGCTTCAAGCGCGCCCGGTACTCCGCCGCCGTGGCCAGGACGACCTCGCGCCGAGTCGCCGAGCTGAACCCGCGGTCGCGCCCAGCGATCTCGAAGCTGGCAGCGAGCCGCTTCACGTCCCATTCCCACGGTCCAGTCAGGGTCTCGTCGAAGTCGTTGATGTCGAACATCGCTCGCCGCTCGGGGGAGGCGAATACCCCGAAGTTCGACAAGTGGGCGTCACCGCAGACCTGAACGCGCAGGCCGGAGTTTGGAGTGGCGGCCAGGTCAGCGGCCATGATTAGTGCGGCTCCCCGATAGAACGTGAACGGCGACACCAGCATCCGGCCGTAGCGAATGGGAACCAGTTCGGGGACCCGGCTTACCGCCTGCTCCTCAAGCAAACCAACAGGGTCGGGTCGGTTGACGGCCGGCTCCCAACGGCCATGACTGGACCGGGGAACCTCGTTACGCGCTGCCTTCCCCCGAGCGACACGCTCTCGCGGATTCACGTGCGCGACTTTGCGTGCGACACCGTCACTCAGAGTCGAAGCTCCGTACCCACGCTCCGGGCGCGAGTCCTCCAGCAAGCTGCCAGCGATCCCGGTTGGCTCAGCGTTCGGAGACTTCCTTTTCATGATCGAGCTCCTCAGTTGCTGTCGCTTTCAGACTGGCATGCCCGTTCGGAGATGGCGAGCGCGACTTTGCGCGGCTTCGGCGCGCCTCGAGCCAAAGCGGTCTGCACCGCACCAGAACATGTGGATCGGCAGCTGCGCCACTCCGTGGCTTGGCCTGCCCTGACACGGGAGTCACTACGCGACCCCCTGCGTATCCCGCGTCGATCCAGCCGTCGTCGGTCAGTGACTCTTGAGATCGCAGGCCCTACGCCATGCACTCGATCCGCGCGCCGAACAGCGGCGGACAATAGCTCCAGGCCTTGGCATAAGACAGTCAGCTGGAGTCTCCGGGAGCCAGACCCCGCATCCCGGGCCGACGCCGCCGCCCGCCGGCGGACGATTCTGGTCCGCTGACGCCGACAGCCGGCACACTCGGTGCCTTGCTGCGGACATCGTCGAACGCAGACAGTGGACCTGGCCACGGAGAACGGGCAAGATCGGCCACAGGAATCCCTCGCTGGCCGTGGCCGTTCCAGGCCTCCAGTCAGCGGCGATGGCTAGGAGGGCGTCAGGGCCATGACTGACCCAACGATGCATGCGGAAACGGCAATGTCGGTGAAAGAGCCGTCGACGGAGGGCGTGGATCAATCCCGCCGGCGCCGCGAGGACTTGGAGCGTGCCATCCTGCCACTGGCGAGCTCGGTAGACGGCCGCCAGTTCGCGTTCCAAGCCTCCCTGCACGACTTGAGCCTGCAGACCGGCGGCTACGTCGTCTTGGAACGCGACGGTAACCGGCGGATCGGCCAGGTCCTGACTCTGCGGGCCGAGACGGCATCGGCTGCGGACCTGGATCTGGCCGCCCCCATCTCGACAGCCCGGATCCGACTCGCCCGTGGCGAGGGGGTGATCTTAGGCGGAGAGCTGCGGCCGTTTCACGACCACAACGCCCGAGCCGCGACATCCGACGAGGTCGCCGCCTGGCTGAACCAGGTACCCCCGAGCCGGTCCACGCTGGCCATCGGAGACCTGCTCCTCGCCCCGGGTGTGCCGGCGACTCTCGACGCCGGAGGATTCAACCGCCACACCTTTATGTGCGGCCAGTCCGGGTCGGGCAAGACCTATTCTCTCGGGCTGGTGCTCGAGCGACTATTGCTCGAGACCAGCCTGCGCCTAATCATTCTCGATCCCAATTCCGACTACGTACGCCTCGCCGAGACTCGTGAGACCGTCGACGACGCAACGGCGGAGTCGTATACCAGCGCTACACGTTCGGTTGCGGTGTGGCAGAACGCCGCGGAGGCATCTCACCCGCTGCGCCTCCAACTCATTGACCTGGATACCGCCGCGCAGGCGGCAGTCCTCGGCTTAGATCCGATCCGCGATCGAGAGGAGTACGCCGCACTCTCCGGCATCCTGGCCGTCAGTGAGAAGGGCCGAGCCCTGATCAGCGGCCTCGACGCGCTCCTCTCCTCCGACAACCCCGACACGCGCCGGCTCGGCTTGCGAGTCGCCAACCTCGGCGTGCTTCAGTGGTCGGTGTGGAGCCGAGGTGAAGGCGCATCCCTCGTGGAAGAACTGCAACATCCCACCGCCCGTTGCCTGGTTGTCGACCTGGGCTCGCTCGGCAGCCATACCGAGCAGCGGCTGATCGCGCAGACCGTGCTGTCGGAGCTGTGGCGGAACCGCGCGCGCCGCCAACCCTGCCTCATTGTCATCGACGAGGCGCACAACGTCTGCCCCGGCCAGCCCCCCGACGCCTTGACCGCTCTGGCCACCAACTACGCGACACTGATCGCCGCCGAGGGCCGCAAGTTCGGCCTGTACTTGCTCACCTCAACGCAACGCCCACAGAAGGTTCACGATGAGGTGCTCTCCCAGTGCGACAACCTGCTGCTGATGCGGATGAACTCCGAAGCCGACCTCGCCCACCTCCGCGACACGTTCTCATTCGTCCCCGCCGGGCTGATCCAGCGAGCCACTACGTTCCAGCAGGGCGAGAGTCTTGTCGCCGGCAAGTTCGTCCCGCACCCAACGTACGTACGGTTCGGCGAACGGTTGTCTCAAGAGGGCGGCGCTGACATAGCCACCACATGGGCAGCCGCTGCGCCTGGGTGAGATCTGCCCCCGAAATTGCCCCAACGAGTCCCACGACCGCGCGCACCACCCCAGTCTCAGACCAGTCATGAACAGACACCCCGACCGCCAGACCTCCGGCCCGACACCTCCACGTGGAGCTTGGACGAAGGGAAGAGTCCAGACCAAGATCACGCGGAGACCTCAAAACACCACTCCACGGACGTGACTCCGCCTCCCCAGGGTGCACCCGGGGTGCAGCTCGCATCAAAATACTGCGCGACAACGGCAGGCGATGCGAGACGCAGCATTGTCACCAAAACCTCCCTCCACGCTCGAAGTCAACCAGAGATCGCCCCGGGGATGGACGCCACCGTGGCCGGCCCGTCCTGTCCGGCGACCTCCGTAGCTGCAGCCGGCGGCAGCCCGTCTCGACCTGATAAGACATAGGTCAAGACCGGGGCCGCCGTGTGCTCCCTGTTTTGAAGTGTCAGATCGCTGCTTACCGCTCTGCTTACCAACCACCTCGCAACCGCATGCCACTGGGTGTATGTCGGTGGATCCTCGGCAGGCTCAAATCGGACCGACTCCGCCCGTCGGCCGTCTATGGCATGGAAGAGGTCAGGGGTTCGAATCCCCTTAGCTCCACCCTTTCGGTCCACCCCTACTCCGATCGGGGCTGTGGTGATCTTGTGGTGATTTCGGTCCTCCTTGCTGAGGACAGCGTGCTGGTCCGCGAAGGAATGCGGGCGGTCCTCGCGGCGGCCGCCGACGTCGAGGTACTGGCCCGGCACGTCTCATCGGCCGCAGCCAAGGCAGCATGTTGTTCCCGATCAGGCAGCCGGCTCGCTACTGGATGCCGCCGCGCACGGCGGTGATGCGCTGAGTGTTGAAACCGAGCCAGTGCATGCGGCCGACGTAGCGGGCGTGCTCGACCTTGAGGCAACGATCCATGATCACCGTGACGCCACCGTCGGTCGCGATCCCCGCGCCGTCGGTGTTGATCACGCCGAACTGACACCAGAGGGTGGAGGCACCGATCGCGACCGCCTCCCGCGCGATCCCCGGGAGGGCGTCCGGCGCACGGAAGACGTTCACGATGTCCACCGGCTCACCGACGTCGGTGAGGCTGGGATAGCTCGTCTGGCCGAGGATCTCCGACTCGCGCGGATTCACCGGGATCACGCGGTAGCCGTGTCGGCGGAGGTAGTAGCCGACGAAGTAGCTGGCGCGCAGCTCATTTCTCGACAGACCGACGATGGCGATGGTGCGGGCCCCGTACAGCACCCGCTGGATCGTCGACGGGTCCTGATAGCGCGCGAGATCGATCATCGGGTCGTTAGCTCCTTATCGTGGGCCCGGCCGACCGATGTGAAGGCCTGCGACAGATCCCAGAGCAGATCTTCCGCGGACTCGAGACCGACGGACAGTCGCACCGTCCCGGGTCCCACGCCCGCGGCCCGCAGCTCGTTGTCGCCGAGCTGGCGGTGGGTGGTGCTCGCCGGGTGGATGATGAGGCTCTTGGCGTCCCCGACGTTGGCGAGATGGGACCACAGCGAAACGGCACGGATGAGGTCCTGGCCGCCCTGTCGCCCGCCGGCACAGTCGAAGGAGAAGACAGCTCCGGCGCCGCTGGGGAGGTACTTCTCGACCAGAGGCCGATATCTGCTGGTCGACAATCCGGGATAGGTCACGTTCGTGGCCAGCTCGTGCGAGTCGAGGAATTCCGCGACCAGCCGCGCGTTACCCACGTGGCGTTCCATCCGCAGCGACAGGGTCTCCAGCCCTTGCAGGAACAGGAACGCGTTGAACGGCGACAGGGCCGCGCCGAGGTCGCGCAGCGTCTCGGCCCGGAGCTTCATCAGGTAGCCGTACGTCCCGAAGGTCTCGTGGAACTGCAGTCCGTGGTAGGCCGGTGACGGATCGGCGACGACGGGGAACCGCCCGTTGGACCAGTTGAACGTGCCGGCCTCGACGACGACACCGCCGATGCTCGTGCCGTGACCGCCGAGGAACTTGGTCGCCGAATGGATCACGATGTCGGCTCCCCATTCGATCGGCCGGCACAGGTACGGGGTCGCGAAGGTGCTGTCGACAATCAGGGGCAGGTCGTGCTCGTGTGCGATCGACGCCACGGTCTCGATGTCGAGCACGTTGCCGCCGGGATTGCCGATGGTCTCGCCGAAGAACGCCTTCGTCTCGGGCCGGACTGCGCGCCGCCACGCATCCAGGTCGTCGGGATCCACCCAGGTCAGCTCGACGCTCATTTTGCGCAGGAGGTGCTTGAACTGGTTGACGGATCCGCCGTACAGCGCCGAGGACGAGACGATGTGGTCGCCCGGCTGCAGCAGTGTGAAGAGCGCGGCGGCCTGGGCCGCGATCCCGCTGGCGAACGCCACCGCGCCGCTGCCACCCTCGAGGTTGGCTACGCGCTCCTCGAACACCGCGACGGTCGGGTTCATGATCCGCGAGTAGGTGTTGCCGTACTCCTGCAGGTTGAAGTACGCCGCCGCCGACTCCGGATCCTCGAAGACGTAGCTGGTTGTCTGGAAGATGGGGACGGCGCGGGCGCCGGTGTTCGGATCCGGCCGTTGCCCGGCGTGGAGCTGTCGGGTTTCGAAGCCGAACTCGTGCGCCTCCTCGATCCGGTGGGGCCCGGTGATCATGAGCGAAGCCTCTCGCCGTCGGCCAGGAAGCGACGGATGATGGGCGTCTGCCGCGCCTCCTCGAGCAAGAAGCAGTCGTGGCCGTACGGCGCCTCGATCACGTGGAACTCGACCTCCTTGCCGAGAGCGAACAGGGCGTCATGGATCTCCTGCGACGCCGACGGTGGGTAGAGCCAGTCGGAGCTGAACGCGATAAGCAGCGTACGCGCGGTAACCGGTTCCAGCGCGCGTGCGAGCGAGCCCCCGCCGTACTGCCGGCCGAGGTCGAAGTAGGTCAACGCGCGCGAGGTGTACAGGTAGGTGTTGGCGTCGAACCGCTTGACGAACGAGTCGGCCTGGTGCCGCAGATAGCTTTCGACCTCGAACTCCGGTTCGCTGATCGTGAACCGGACGTCGTCGCTCGCCTGGAGTCGCCGACCGAACTTGTCGGCGAGGGCCGGGGCGGAGAGGTAGGTGACGTGGCCGACCATCCGCGCCACGCCCATGCCGCCGTCGGACGTACGCCCCGTGCCGTAGTAGTGGCCCCGTTGCCAGCCGGGGTCGCGCATGATCGACTCCCGGGCGATCGCGTTCCAGGCCATTCCCTGGGTCGCCAGTGCGTGGGTGCTGGCGATCGGGACGATGGCGTCGACCCTGTCGGGAAACAGGACCGCCCACTCCAGGGCCTGCATGCCCCCGAGAGAGCCCCCGGCCACGGCGGCGAGGCGTTCGATGCCGAGGACGTCCAGGAAGGCGCGCTGGGTGCGGACCATGTCCGCGACGGTGATCACGGGGAAGTCCGATCCGTACGGGCGCCCGCTCGCTGGGTCGATCGACGACGGCCCGGTCGTGCCGCGACAGCCACCGAGCAGATTGGTGGAGACGACGAAGAAGCGGTCCGTGTCGAAGGCCTTCCCCGGACCGATCATGCCGTCCCACCAGCCGAGCCCCCGGCGCTGCGTGCCGTCCCGGGCCTCGGCACCGAAGCCGTCCCGGGTGCCCTCGGCGGGCGGCCTGGGGGAGACGCCGGCCGCGTGGGCATCTCCGCTGAGCGCATGACAGACGAGGATGACGTTGTCGCGCGTCGCGGCCAGGACGCCGTAGGTCTCGTAGGCCACTCGGACGGGGTGCAACGCGCGTCCGCTGTCCAGCGACATCGGTTCCGGCAGGTCGAGGTACTGCGTTTCGACCGTTCCGACCGACGTCGCGGAGACGCTGGACCGTGCCATGAAATGGGAGCGTAGCCCACGCTTGTCAGGTGTAATCTCTGGAAATCCAATCGAGAACGAGACAAAACGGGGGGTCAGCGGACATGACGGTTGTCGACGGCGACAAGACGGCTGAGAATGGCGTCAACGTACAGGCTCTGCTCGACGCACGCGAGGTGCTGAAGGGAGCGCCCGAGGCCGCGCAGTTCACCTGGCGAGCCTCCTCGACCTGGAAGCGCGGCGTGGCCAGCACGACGACGATCCAGAACTTTTTCGGGTTGGGCCAGGAACAGCAGCACAAGACCGAATCGGTGTTTGATGCCGACCACCCCGAGGTGTTCGCCGCCGAGGACACCGCGATCACCCCGATCGAGTACCTGCTCGTGGGCCTGGCGGGCTGCCTGACCGCGGGCGTGGCGTCGGTTGCGCAGAACCGCGGTATCCAGCTGCGCTCGGTCGAGGCCACCGTCGAGGGCGATCACGACATCCGTGGGATCCTCGGCGCCGACCCCGATGTCCGCAACGGGTTCAACGACGTCAAGGTGACCTTCAACATTGACGCCGACGCCTCGCAGCAGGAGATCGAAGCGCTCGTGGCCCAGTCGCAGAAGCGTTCGGCCGTGTTCGACGCGCTGACGAACCCCACGAACGTCACGGTCGAGGTCAACTCCTAAGGTCGAGCCAATCGAGCGCGTCACCACCGTTGTCGTCGGCGCGGGACACGCGGGGCTCGCGGCCAGCTACCACCTCAGTGCGCGCTCGATCGACCACGTGGTGCTCGAACGCGGCGAGATCGCGAACTCTTGGCGCTGGGAACGATGGGACTCCCTGCGGCTATTGACGCCGAACTGGCTTGCTCGCCTGCCCGGCGGTCATCGCTACGACGGCGCGGACCCCGACGGCTACATGTCTTCGGGCGACGTCGTCGAGTTCATCGAGAACTTCGCCAGGAACTCGGGGGCTCCGGTCCGCACGCACACCGAGGTGGCGTCCGTACGCAGCGCTGCTGAGGGGTACCTGCTGACGACCAGCGAAGGCCCGCTCGGTTGCCGCACCGTCGTGGTGGCGAGTGGCGCATTCAACCGGCCGGCAGTGCCGCCGTTCAGCGCGGCGGTGCCGCCGTCGATCGTGCAGGTGACACCCTTCGACTACCGCAACCCGGCCCAGCTTCCTGCCGGCGGGGTCCTCGTGGTCGGAGCCTCCGCGACGGGTGTGCAGCTGGCCGCCGAGCTGGCGCGATCGGGCCGGCCGGTGACCCTTGCGGTCGGCGAACACGTCCGGCTGCCGCGCACCTATCGTGGACGCGACGTGTTGTGGTGGATGGACCGGACCGGGGTGTGGGACGAGCGGTACGACGAGGTCGACGACCTGACGCGTGCTCGACGTCTGCCGTCACCGCAGCTGGTCGGCAGCCCCGAGCGCTCGACACTCGATCTGAACGCGCTCGCCGACCTGGGCGTCGAGCTGGTCGGGCGGTGGGCGGCGGTGCGGGACGGCGAGGCGCTGTTCTCGGGTGGCCTGCGGAACGTGTTCTCCCTCGCCGACCTCAAACTCGAACGCCTGCTGGATTCCTTCGACGACTGGGCTCGGGGCAACGGCTCGGCAGCCGTCCTCGAGGAACCCGAGCGCAGCGCGCCCACCCGGGTTCCCGCCGCCGGCCGGTGGCGGCTCGACCTGCGCAGCGGCGAGATCAGGACGATCGTGTGGGCCACTGGCTCCCGGCCCGACTACGGCTGGCTCGACGTGCCCGTGGTCGACCCGAAGGGACGCCTCCGCCACGACGGCGGCGCGGTCGACAGCCCCGGGATGTACGCCCTGGGGCTGCCCGTCCTGCGGCGGCGCAGGTCCACGTTCATATGTGGCATCGAGGACGACGCGCGGGAGGTCGTCGAGCACCTCCACGGCTACCTCGCCGGGCACGTCTGATCTGGCTCGAGCCGCCCGCGACCGTTCGAGCCAACAGAGTCGCATTCGTCCGCTGGTTGGCAGCGTACGGCTGTCCCGAGTCACGAATCACGACCGCACACTGCCAATCAACGCACCGACATGTTCTGGACGACCGCTGTGGATGCTAGTCAGCCTTCGGGCCGCCCGCCCGGCGGCCGGCGCCGGCGGCGAGCAGGGTGCCGACGATCCAGTCCGTGTTGTTGGGGTCGGGCTGCGTCGGTGATATCGAGGACATCACCGATGATCATGCCAGCGCCGGCCATGCGGGCGCTGCGCCTTCGAGCAGGGTCAATCGCGTGGCGTGCGACGATTTGCCGGCAGTCACTCGTACGTTTCCCGGCCCGGGCGGGAAGACACGCCGGCGGCCGCCGTTATCCCGGGCGTGTCTCTCAGCTCAGGCTGGGAAACGTACGCACACTCAGTCAGCGTGGCGTGCGACGATGCGCCGGTGAGCGGTGCGCCAGACCTCGAATCTGCGCAGGTGCGTCGCGAGCTGGACCATCTGCGCGCCGAGAACGCCAGGCTGTCGCGGCTGCTCGACCTGCGAGGTCAGGACACGACGCCGGCGTCAGAGCAGCTGGCCGTGCCGAGGCATCCGGGTGCTGTGACGATGCGGTCGTCGGCGGAGGACAAGCTCATGCTGTACGCCGATCTCTTCCGCGCCCGATCGGATGTCTATGCGCTTTACTGGGAGAGCTCCCGCAGAGGGACGAGCGGATGGATGCCTGCCGTCGCCGGCCGATGGCGCAAGGGAATGGACCGTCGCTCGGCGCGCTATCTCCCGCTCACGCGCGAGGTCATGGCGGCGCATCTGGCTGGTGACGTGTTCATCGGCCTCTACCCCCTGCTGCAGGACAACTCGTGTCGCTTCGTCGTTGCTGACTTCGACGGCACGGCAGCGCTGCTCGACGCTCTCGCGTACGCCAAGGCCGCTCGTGCAGAGGGGGTGCCGGCGGCCGTCGAGCTGTCGAAGTCCGGTCGCGGCGCCCACGTCTGGATCTTCTTCGCCGCGGCGATCGCTGCCGTAACGGCTCGTCTTCTCGGGACCGCATTGCTGCACGACGCGATGGTGCTGAGGGGTTCGATGGATCTGCGCTCGTACGACCGGCTGTTCCCCAATCAGGACGCCTTGCCCGACGGTGGCTTCGGAAATCTCATCGCCGCTCCGTTGCAGCGCAAGCGTCGTGACGACGGCCTGACGGTGTTTCTCGACCTGGCCACGCTCGAGCCGTACGAAGATCAGTGGGATTTCCTGTCGACGTTGGATCGTCTGAGCCCCACCGATGCGGCGCGGATCGCCCGCACCGCCAAGAGGGCTGTCGTAGGACCTGACGTCAGCATTGTGAGCAGGTCGGCGGCGACGCGTGTGCAGCCGCGTCTTCCGGCACAGCTCCGCGCCGAGCTCGGCGCAGGTCTGATCATCGAGACGGCCCAGCTCACGCCGGCCGCGCTGACGACGTTCAAACACGCAGCCTCGATGTCCAACCCGAAGTTCTACGAGCTCCAGCGCCTCCGCAAGTCCACCTGGGACACGCCACGGTTCGTCCGCGGCTACGACATCACCATCGACGATCGGCTGGTGCTGCCTCGTGGACTACGACACCGCATCAGCGAGCTCATCGAGCGGTCGGGCTCACAGCTGATCATGAGCGATGTTCGCAACCCGGGTCGAGAGATTGACGTGACGTTCACCGGCGAACTGAACCCGAGCCAGGCATCTGCGGTCAGCACGATGCTCGCGCACGATGACGGCGTCCTGGTTGCGCCACCGGGTGCTGGCAAGACGGTCATGGCCTGCGCCGTGATCGCGGAGCGTGCGACCTCGACCCTGATTCTCGTGGACCGCAAAGCGCTGGCCGAGCAGTGGCGCACCAGGCTCGAGGAGTTCCTCGGTGTTCGCGCCGGCCAACACGGCGGCGGTCGCAAGAGGCTCACCGGCATGGTCGACATCGCGATGCTGCCGTCGCTCGCTCGTCGTGATGATGTTGCGGAGCTCAGCCAGGGCTACGGACAAATCGTTGTCGACGAGTGTCACCACGTGGCGGCTGCGGCCTATGAGCACTCTGTCACCAAGATCGGAGCCCAGTTCTGGCTGGGCCTCACCGCGACGCCGTCCCGGCGTGACGGTCTGAGTGATCTGGTGGTCTGGCAGCTGGGTCCGGTTCGTCACACGATGGATCCGTCGGACGAATCCACCCTCATCGATGTCGCCGACGCGCCGTCCGCGCCGAATCGCCAGCTATACGTCCACGAGACCGCGCTCGTACTCGACGACGTCGATCCTTCGGGGGTGGGGGCAATCGCCGCTGCCCATCGAGCATTGGTGATTGACGAGGATCGAAACGCCCAGATCGTCGATGACGTGGACCACGCCATCTCCCGCCGACGCAACTGCCTGGTGCTGACGCGGAGAGTGGCCCACCTGGAGATCCTGACCGACCGCCTGGCCGCGCTCGGGCACGAAGTCCTGGTGCTGCAGGGCGGGATGTCTACGGCGGCGCGACGGGCCGCGGTCGATCGCATCGCCGACGCCCACGCGGGTGACGGGGTGCTGGTGATCGGAACCACGCCATTCATAGGCGAAGGATTCGACGCTCCCGCTTTGGACACTCTGTTCCTGGCGGCACCGATCGCCTTCGACGGACTGTTGGTGCAGTGTGCGGGGCGGGTGTTGCGCGCGGCGCCCGGCAAGGACATGGCCGAGGTGCATGACTACCACGATCCGGCCGTGCCACTGCTCGCGAGCTCATTGCGCCGCCGAATGCCCGGCTATCGTGCGCTGGGTTTCACTCGCAAGGCGTAACCAGCAAACCCAGACGCCAGCTGCGGGCGGGCTGAAGCAACTGTTGGGATAGGCCATCACTGAATCGATTCACAGATGCCCCAGGCCCACAGTTACTCGTCGGTCGGCACCGACCGGTTCGGGCGTCGCCTAGGTCACACTTGCTCCCGAAGGCCACATCGACAAGAGAGGCAATTGCGATGGCCACATCCGGTCCGACGCCGCCGAGCACGCCGATCCAGCACACGGTCGCGTTCCGCCTCCGGCACCCCGCCGGGTCCCCGGACGAGGCCGCGTTCCTCGAGGCCGCCCGTGCGTTGACCACCATCCCGGGCGTTGAGGAGTTCCAACAGCTTCGGCAAGTGAGCCCCAAGAGTGATTTCACCTTCTTCTTCTCGATGCGTTTCGCCCACGCCGACGCCTATCGGGGATACAACGAGCACCCGGTCCACGTGGCGTTCGTCCGCGACCGGTGGGACACCGAGGTCAGCGACTTCCAGGAGCTCGACTTCGTTGCGCTCGACAACACGTGAGAAAAGCTCACCAGCAGGTGAAGCCGCCGTCGACGAGGAGGTCGACTCCGGTGCAGAAGCTGGCGGCGTCGCTGAGCAGGAAGATGGCCGGACCCACGAGCTCTTCGACCGACGCCATCCGGCCCATGGGCGTATCCGACTCGAACTGCCGGACCTGATCGGCGACCTCCGGCCTGAGGTTCATCGGAGTTGCCGTGTAGCCGGGGCTGATCGCATTGACCCGCACGCCACGGGTGCACCACTCCATCGCCAGACTCCTGCTGAGGTGGATGACGGCGGCCTTGGCGGCGTTGTAGTGGGCCTGCAGTAGCCCGCGGTTGACGATCGTGCCCGACATGGAGGCGATGTTGACGATCGCGCCTCGGCGGTGCTCCAGCATGGCCTGACCCTCCGCCTGGCAGGACAAGAAGACTCCGGTGAGGTCGACGTCGACGACCCGCTGCCATTGATCGGCAGGCATGTCCTCGGCGGGTGCGGCGTTGGCGATGCCGGCGCTGTTGACGGCGAGCGTGAGCGCCCCAAGGGTGTTCTGGGTCTGTCGAACGGCATCCCGGAGAGCCTCCGGATCCGTTACGTCCCCGGGGACGGGCAGGGACTTCTGGCCGGCTGACTGGATCTCGGCGCACACCTCGTGCAGTCCGGGGCCTGGCCGATCGAAGCAGGCGACTCGCGCACCCGAGGCGGCGAGACCCACCGCGATCGCGCGACCAATCCCACTAGCCGCCCCGGTGACGAGTGCGGTGCGTTCGTCCAGTCGGAAATTCGGTGTGGTCATGGTGACGGCCTCTCTCAAGATTGGCGGCACGAAACTCCAGTCCAGACCGTAGGCGATGCCATGATGTGGTTGCCCGACGACTCGTCGCACCCGAAATCGAGGATTCATGACCGAGGGGCCGCATCCGGAGATCGACTTTCGTCTTGACGGCTCGGTGGCGGTCGTCGTCGGCGGTGCCGGCGGCATCGGTGAGGCGGTCGTGCGTGCCCTGCGTGATCAAGGGGCCCGCGTCGTCGTCCTCGACCTACCGCCTGACGGGCTCGACGGTGACATCGAGCTGTTTCCGTGCGACATCACCGATCCTGACCAGGTGCGCGGCGCGACCGAGGTGATCACGGAGCGCTACAAGCGGATCGACATTCTGGTGAACAGCGCCGGCGTGGCCCGTCTCGCTCCGGCTGAGGAGCTGGAGCTGCGGGACTGGAATCGGACTCTGATGATCAACCTGACGGGTTGCTTCCACACGTGTCAGGCGGTCGGACGGGTGATGCTCGCGCAAGGGCAGGGCACCATCGTCAACATCGCCTCCCAAGCGGCCACAGTGGCCCTCGACGGCCACGCCGCCTACTGCGCGTCCAAGGCCGGCCTCGTCGGGCTGACCAAAGTCCTGGCCGCGGAGTGGGGTGGCCGAGGGATCACCGTCAACTGCGTGAGCCCCACCGTCGTACTCACTGCCCTCGGTCGCGCGGCCTGGGATGGTCCGAATGGGGATGCCCTGAAACGCCAGATCCCGACTGGACGCTTCGCCGAACCGTACGAGGTGGCGGCCGCCGTCGCGTTCCTGGCTTCGAACTCGGCGCGCATGATCAATGGCGCCGACATCCTGGTTGACGGTGGCTTCACGATCCGGTAGCTCCGGGTGCACCGTACTCCCGACCAGCCGGGGTTGTCGCAAAAGCACCGCGCACGGTGGTTACAACGATTCAGTAAGCGCATTCCCGACCGTACGCGGTCCTTTTGCGACACGGGGGATCGTGCAGGTCTCGATCGGGCGGAGCCACTCCGGGCTGTCGACGCCGTCCACGATCTATGAGATCGGGTACGCGACGAACGCGAACCGGGTGCTGTCGGGTGACCAGCTGTTCACGTTGATCGTTCCCTGGCCGCCGAAGAGCGGGTAGCGCAGTAGCGGTGTCGACCAGTCCGACGTTGCCACCAGCCGCACCTCGACGTCGAGGTTCGCAGGATGCCCCAGGGTTCCGGTCGGGAAGGCGATGTAGGACGCCTGCCGGCCGTCCGGTGACAGGTGCGGGAACCAGTCGACGGTCTCGCTGCGCAACAGGCGCTCCACCGAACCGCCGGTGTCGGGGATCCGCGCCAGCTGCGCGTGACCCGGCTCCATTGTGAACCGCTCGGTGTTGAAGTAAATCCACTTCCCGTCTGGGGACCATTCGGGTCCGTCGAGGTGCCCGTTTCCGGTGTCCACGACGACCGAGTACCCGCCGATTTCCAGCACCACCAGCTTGCCCGGGACGGCGAAGTCGCGGATCTCGACGTAGGCCAGCCGCTTTCCGTCGGGGGAGACCCCGTGGAGGAAGTGCCACACGCCGTCGTCCGGTGTCACCCGCTCGGGAACGCCGCCGGCGATCGGACCACGGTAGATGTGGCCGTCGTTGGCGGAGACGTAGATGTGCTCACCGTCGCGATCGAGGACGTGATCGTTGTTCAGGTCGGGCAGCGTGCCGAGATCGACGCGCACGAGACCCGTCTCCGGTGAGGCAAGATCAAGTCTCCAGAGCTGGCCGTTCCCGTTGACTAGCAGGGAGGCTCCGTCGAGGGACCAGTTCGGCGCCTCGATGAGGATCTCGTCGGTCTCGAACAAGAGTTCGGGCTGGTCCAGACCGGGCCCGCCGATCCAGATCTCTGCATGCTGTCCAACGTCCAGCGTTCGGTACGTCACATCCACGATTCGGCCTTCGGGTAGTGAAAGTGTGCGGTGCGCTCAGATGGGCTCGGGCGCGAGCCGTGCGGCCCCCGGATTCCGTAGACAGTAGAGCCTTTCGCGGCACTTAGCAATAGATAGTTACGAAAGTTTGTCAGTGCGGGCTCTGAATAGGTAGATTGCAGCCTGCTCGCTCAGTACGGAACGGAGAGGGTCATGGTGCAACTGGCGCCTCGTCGGCTCAAGGGACGGTCGTATGCCGAGACACGCAGCGCGGTGCTCGATCTCATCCGGTCCAGCAAGAGCATTTCCCGGGTTGACCTCGCCCGGCGCTCGGGACTGACCGAGGCAACGATCTCGAAGATCGTCAAGGACCTGCTGTCCGACGGCGTCGTCATGAAGGCGGGGATGGCCGACTCGACGGGCGGGAAGCGGCCGACTTTGCTCGCGCTGAACTCCGGCGCGCTGTACGCGCTCGGTGTGACGCGCGACTTGTCCGAAATCGTGATCGTGCTGTGTGCGCTGAACGGTGTCGCGGTCGACCAGCGCAGTGTGCGGGGTGCCGGTTTGGAGCCCCCGCCGGACGTGATCGCGCGCACCGCCGAGGCCATCCTCGAGCTGCTCGAGTCCCGAAGTATTCCGCGCCAGGCGATCGTGGGTGTCGGGCTCGCCTCGGGGGGCCGCCGGCTGGGTCCTTTCGGACTTGACGAGGATGCTGCCGTCGCCGATATCTGGGAGCGGTTCGACGCCGGCAAAGCCATGCAGGAGCACCTCGATATTCCGGTGGTGGTGGAGAACGACGCCAACTGCGCTGCGCTTGGTGCATTCTGGTCGGGCGGCCAGAACGCGCCGCGCACCTTCGTGACGATCTACATGTCAGAGGGCATCGGGGCCGGCTTCGTCATTGCCGGAGCGCTCTATCGAGGCGCCTCGGGGAACGCCGGAGAGATCGGACACGTGGTCGTCGCACCCGGCGGAGCGCTGTGCTGGTGTGGATCCCGCGGCTGCCTGGAGACTGTCGCTCCGCCACGTGGTATCGCGCGGAGAGTGCTGGCGGATCCCGCGCTATCCATCGCATTCGACGTGGGTTCCGACCGCGACGTCGCGTTCGTCTACGGGCAGGTGGTGGAGGGTTTCGCCCGCGGTCAGCCCGAGGCGGTGGAGCTCATCGAGGACTCGGCTCGTCTGGTGGCTCTCGCCCTCCTGAGTTTGACCAACACGCTCGACCTCGATTGGATCCAACTTACCGGTCCCGGCTTCGCCGCTGCCGGGGAGCTGTATCGATCGGCGATCGCCGCCGTACTGAACGAAGCGTCGTTGGCTCGCGGTGTCCACCCCGTGACCGTCGAGCTGGGCAGGGCGGGACCGGAGGTGGCGGCCCTCGGGGCCGCCTCGGTCGTGCTCCACAGCAGCCTCACCCCCCACCACGACCTGGAGTCCCGTCTCTAACCACCGAGCCGTGCGGACGAACCTGATGTCTCGAATTGACTCAGCCCGAGGTCGATCAGCTGGTCGGCGATCAGGTCGTGTCCGGACTGGCTCAACCGGAGATGGCCAGCGCGCGGCGACCCCTGTGGCAGTCGTCGGGGTTCCCGAGCCAGCCGCACCAGATTCACGCACGCGCCGGAGTGACGCGCAGCGACCAAACAGGCAGCCCGGGCCACATCCCGCTCCCGGGGCGAGTCGGTGGCGGACGGGGGCGTGATCACACGCAGCAGGACTGGTCGTTGCCGCCGAATGTGGTTCGCCTCGGCCACCCAGGTGGCAGCTGCTCCCGGAGTTGTAGCGCGGTGTCCTCCGGGCACAGCGTGCGGCCCGCGAAGCGGCAGAAGGGCGATGAGGGCACCGATCCCACGTCACCGCCGCCCAGAGCGAGGACAATCACATCGGCCGAGTGAACTGCCTTCCGGAGCCCGGGATCAGCAGCGAGCAGGTCTGGTCGGCGAGCAAGTTGGCGGCCTCGATCAGTGACCTACCGGGTGGAGCTGCTGAGGACCGTCGAATCGTCGATCTTGAGCGCACCCTCTTCTTCGACCAGCTCGAACACGGTCGCTTCGGTCATCACGCGGCCATCGTTCAGGTAGTACGTGAGCGTGGCCCGAACCCGACTGGGCGGGGTCGCGGACACCACACGCGCCGTGACCCGCTGGAACCCACCCCAGAATCGCTCGTACGATCGCCGACCTCTGGCGGTATTGGTCTGGTAGGAGTCAGTCATCAGCGGCCAACCCGCATCGGTGTTCTCGGGCATGAGCGCGTAGTAGGTGGAGATCGCCTCCGTCAGCTGCTCCGCCGTCGGGGAATCGTCGACGGGAGACCTCGTCCGTGTCGGAGCAGCCGTCGACGGTGGCGGCCGGGGACTCTTCGACACCGAACGGGCCGGCGTGGGCGAGGGAACGGCGGAGGACGGACGGGAAGGCGCTGGAACGGGAGCGGCGGAGCTGGCCGAGGAGGTCGGCGGGCGGCCGACGGACGGGGTCGATCGTGCTGGCGTCATCGAGGTGCGTGGTGGCTGGGCGACGGCCCCGGCACCTTGTCCGCTCGATCGCGGCCACAGTAGAGCGATCGGGGTCGCCACTGCGAGCAGCGCGGCGACGAGCACTGCCCCGATGATGGCCCGTCGGCGCCGGTCGCGCGGCTGTGCGGCACCTTCCCCGTTCGGCGATCGGCTGGCGGGCCCAGGTGTGACGACCGGTAGTGGCGGGGGCGTTGGCGGCGAAGTTGGCGGCGAAGTTGGCGGCGACGTTGGTGCAGCGGCCCCGGGCACCCATGCAGCCGTCCCGGGCGCAATCAGCCCAGCCAAGGCGTTCGCCACCGCCGTCATCGACGGGCGTGCCGTTGGCTCAGAGGACAGCATGTCCAGCAGCACCGGTGTGAGCTCGCCGCTCTGCCGGGGCGGCTCGAACGTTCCGGCCGTGATTCGGTGGAGCAGCTCCAGGGAGTTCTGGTCACTCCCGAACGGTGGAGCGCCCTCCAACGCGGCGTACAGCGTCGCACCGAGGGAGAAGACGTCCGAGGCAAAGGTTGCTTCCTCGCCGCGGACAGCCTCCGGGGACAGGTAGGCGGGTGTTCCGTGCACCAGGCCCGTCGCCGTGAGGGTGGTGTCGCCGAGCGCGTGGGAGATGCCGAAGTCGCTGATCAGGGCGCTGGCGTCGTCGGCGATGAGAATGTTGCCCGGCTTGACGTCGCGGTGCACGATGCCGAGCCCATGTGCCGCGGACAGGGCCGACGCCACTTCGGCCCCGACTCGAGCCGCCTCGTGCGGTTGCAGCGGCCCACCCTCCAGCAGCACCGCCGCGAGAGTGATCGACGACACGAACTGCATGATCAAGCAGGGCTGCCCGTCGTCGTCCACGATGTCGAACACGGAAACCGCGTGCCGGTGGTGCAGCCGGGCGGTGATTCGCGCCTCGCGCATGGCCCGCTGTCGGGCGAGCTCGGCGTCGACCTCGCTGAGGCCGGGCGGCAGCCGCAGCTGCTTCGCTGCCACCCGCCGCTGCAGGCGCTCGTCCCACGCCTCCCAGACGTAGCCCATCCCGCCGACACCGACCTGCTTGACCAGGCGATAGCGCCCGGCGATGAGGTCCTGGGGTGCGCTCACTACACCTCCGTTCCGACCCGCAGCACCGTGCAGAGCGGCATTCTCGAGCGTCTGTGCGGCAACAGTTTACATCGTAAATCGACCACTTCCGGGTTGACAGCCGACACAGGCAGACGAGAGGTTAACTGTTCATGTACGGCTGGTAGCTTCCATCCGCCATGCCGAACGCCATCTGCCCTTCTCCGCTGATCTCGTCGTCTCCTCCGTCGACCCTCGAACGGCTCCTCGCCCTTCCCCGACGACGATCCGACACGTCGGCTCGCAACCCTGCTGACCGGGAGCTATACCGTCACCGAGACTCCGGAAACCTCCGAAACGCTCACCCACCTCGACACGGCCGACTGGCGGCTCCGCGGCGCCGGGATCGATCTGATCTGGGTGCCGGGGACCCGCGAGCTGATCGCGTGCACGGCCCGACGCTGCTCCGTCGTCCAGCCGCTGCGGGCCGCGCGCTGGCCGGCGCTCATCGACAAGATCCCGGACGGAGCAGTACGCGACCTGCGTGGCCCGCCCGGTATCGATCCGCGCCCTGCTGCCCTTCGCGAGCAGCCGAGCGACGCAGTACCGGGCTACGCCGTTCTGAACTCCGACGACAAGACCGTCGCCCGGGCGCGCTGGTGGGACGTCCGGGTGGAGTCACCGGTCGAGCGCCGGCTGCCGGCTCGGGTCGAGGTGGAACGACTTCCGCGGCTACGAGGACGAGGCCGGCGAGATCGAACGCCTGCTGACCGCGGGCTCGACCCTGTCGCGCGCCGCCGGGACCTGGCTCGACGCGTTCCGCGCTGTGCCGGGCATCGGCCCGACCGAGACCCAACGGTTCGGCATGCACGCCGACCAGGCCGCCGACCTGGCCGTCGCCGACGCCCTGCTGGGTCACCTGAGCATCATGGAGGCCACGGTCGACGGCATCACTGCCGACCTCGACACCGAGTTCCTGCACGACTTCCGGGTGGCGGTCCGACGTACCCGCTCGGTGCTGAAGCTGCTCGGCGACGTGCTCCCCGACGGGACGGCCGCGACGGATGGCGGTCGAGTTCCGCTGGCTCGGAGACGCCACCACGCCGACGCGGGACCTCGACGTCTATCTGCTCGGCTTCGACGAGCTCGCCGCGTCCGTCAGCCGGCCGCGACGACCTGCAACCGTTCGCCGATCACCTCCGTCGGCGGCGCGCGGCGGCACAACGGGCCCTGGCCCGAGCCCTGCGGTCGGCCCGATTCCTGAACCTGTGTCGAACCTGGCGCGCCGAACTCGCGGCGACCATCGCCGCACCGCGACGCATTCGAGCCAGACCGCCGCAGGGCTGGCCGACGAACGCCTGCACCGGACGTTCCGCAAGGTGACCAAGCGCGCCCGAAGAATCCACGCCGAGTCGCCGTCGGAGGAGATCCACGCTCTTCGCAAGGCGTGCAAGGAGATGCGTTATCTCCTCGACGTGTTCCGGCCGCTCTGCGACCCGAAGGCGTACCGGCTGGTCGTCTCGGACTTCAAGCAGCTCCAGGACATCCTGGGTGAGTTCCAGGACGGAGAGGTCCAGGCCGAGGCGCTGCACCGCTTCGCCCACGAGATGATCACCGGGCGGTTTCCGCCGGCCAACGCGATCTTGGCCATGGGTGAGCTGTCCGGTCAATTCGAGTCTCGGCAGCGAGCGGCGCGCGACACCCTCACGGCCCATCACGACGAGTATCTGGGCAAGCGCGTGGCCGCCCACGTCGACCGACTGATCCCCGCCGACCGAAGACAGGGAGCAGCGTATGAGAGTGGGCACATGAGGACGGCAGATGAGAGTCATCGCCAGCTACAACCTCAAGGGCGGGGTCGGGAAGACGACGGCGGCCGTCAACCTGGCGTATCTCTCGGCGGCGCAGGGTCATCGCACCCTGATCTGGGACCTCGACCCGCAGGGCGCCGCGACGTACCTGTTCCGCGTCCGACCCCGCGTCAAGGGCGGCAGCCCGAAGCTGGTGCGCGGTTCCCGGCCGATGCTCGACGCGGTCAAGGCGACCGACTTCGCGAATCTCGACCTGCTGCCGGCCGACTTCACCTACCGGCACATGGACATCGACCTGAACGGGCGCCCCAAGCCGCAGCGCACCCTGCGCCGGCTCCTCAGTCCGCTGCGGCACGAGTACGACTACGTCTTCCTCGACACGCCACCCAGCCTGTCGCTGGTGTCGGAGAACGTGATCCGCGCCTCCGACCTCGTCCTCGTGCCGCTCATCCCGACCGTCTTGTCGGTGCGCACGTTCGATCAGCTCGCCGGCTTCGTCAACGACCTGAAGGGGACCAAGCCGGTGTTGCGGGGCTTCTTCTCGATGCTCGATCGCCGGCGCACGCTGCATCGCGAGATTCTCACGCACCCTCCCGACCGAACGGTCGGACATGAGCACCGTCGCGATTCCCTCGGCCAGCGCCGTCGAGCAGATGGCGGTCCGCCGGGCTCCGTTGATGGCGTTCGCGCCGCGCAGTCCGGCCGCGATCGCGTTCGAGGAGCTCTGGCGCGAGGTGAACGGCGAGCTGAGTCACAAACGCGGCGACGGAGCGAAGAGGAAAACTGAGACTCCCGCAGAGGCAACCGGTTGTGTCACGATGAGCCCCGTGACGATTCTGGGCTCGGCGGAGCCTGCCTCGACGCGATGGAACGACTACGTCGGCACGGTGGCGGCCGATGACCCGGCGGCCTTCGTCGGCGGCCGCAGTCTGTACGAGCTGAGCGGGCTCGATCGTGATCACTGGATCGTCGTCGGCTTCGACGTGCTGGTCACGGCCGCGGTCCCGGAGGTGGTGGTCTACGCGGCCGCGCGTGGACCCGCCGGGGCACGGGTGGAGGACCTCGTCGACCCCGAGGGGAACCTGCCCGTGATGGCGTACTCGATCGTCGACCCCGATCGAGTCGAGGCGCTGCTGAACGAGGGGTTCGGTCAGCTCTCGATCAGACTCCGACCTCGTGGTCTCGACCACCCGCTGCGGATCATCGAACGTGGCCTGGCGCACGACACCGCGCCCGATGACGCGCGGCCGGAACTCGTCAAGTCGAGCTGGCGCGCACCTCGACCGGCGACTCGCGCAGGACCCTCAGGATCTGGATCTCGCGGCGCACCGGCTGGCGAGCGAAGAACAACAGGTCGAGGGGATACCAGAGGCCCACCCAGGCGATCACCAGGAACACCCCGTTGCCGAGCAGGTTCTGCCAGAAGCTGTCCACGTCGGGCTCGAGAAAGCCGGCGGAGAGCAGCAGCCCGACGATGAAGAGGATCGATCCGCTCCGCAGCGAGCGGAGCCCCTGCCGCCACAGCACCTGGGACTCGCGTTCGGCGGTGGCGATCCGGCCCCGGCAGTATCGCTCGATGGCGGCCTGGAGTTGACCGGCCGTTCCGGCCGCGATCTGGTCGGCCGGCAGCGTGAGCACGATCTTGGCCCGCCGACCGACCCGGGATCGCCCGAGCAGGTCGTCGACGAGTTCCACGACCCCGGGAACACTGCGGGCCTCACCGTGCAGAAGCGCGGCCGGGTCGACGCTGAGCAGCTCCTCCGGACGGCCCAGGTGGACGACGACGTCCTCGTCCGCGGCGCTCACACCGCCCACCGCCGATCGGTGGTGAAGGAGACGACCATGGATCGCTCGTAGCCCGAGCTCGGCCACGGCGTCGTGGAGCTCCTGGCGGACCTGATCGCATTCGGCGACGGTCTGCACCCGGGTGTCCTCCCCGAGGACGAAATCGACTTCGATGTCCATCCGGCCACCCACCTTCGACGCCCGCAGGAAGGACTCCGAGAAGGCGTAGTGGTTCTCGACGTCGGTGACGCAGGCTTGCAGTTGCTCGAGGACGTCGCGCGGCGGCGACATGGAGAAGATCTCCCGCAGGCCGGCCATGATCAGCTTCGCCGGCACCCGCAGGAAGAGGATCGAGACCAACACCACCATGCCCGGGATCGACGTACGCGGCCAGATCGTCCCGCCCGGCGGCCACCAGGCCCAGCGCCACGAGGAAGCCCACGAGCACACCGGCCGACAGCAGCGTGTCACCCAGCCACTCGGCGGCCTCGGCGTGCACGAGATCGGAGACCTGTCCCTCGGCTCGGTCGGCGCGGGCGGCCCGACGCAGGACCAGGCCGACGGCGAGGCCGCCGGCGGTGGCGACGACCGCGTAGATCACCGCCGACAGCGCGGAGATCTCACGCCCGCCGTGGACGATGTCGATCACCCCGCCGATCGCGGCGTAGATGCAGAGCGCGCCGAGGGTCGCGGCCTTGATCACCACGACCAACGGCTCGGCCACCTCCCGGCCCCACGGGAAGCTTTTCGTCGGCGCCGCGGCCGACGAAGCGCAAGGCGAGGACGGCGAGGACGGAGAGCCCGATGCTGACGAAGGAGTACAGCCCGTCGAAGACGATCATGCTCGAGCCGATGACGATGCCCCAGACCGACGAGAGCACCGCGAAGCCGGCGGACGCCCAGATCGACAGCAGGATCAGCCGCTGGTCGCGGCTCGAGGCGCTGGTCGCCTTCTGGGCGCTCACGCGCGGATTCTAGCGATCACCCGCTACGCCACGACCAGCTCGACCAGCAAGGCGCGATGGTCGGAGAGGGGCAGCTGGACGGCCTCGCCGCTTCGCGACCTCGCCGAGGTCGGCCGTGCAGCAAGATGTGGTCCAGCTGGAGCACCGGCCGAGCCGCGGGGAACGTCTTCGCTGACGCCAGCGAACGGAAGCCGGTGACCCGGGCCGGCACCGCCCCCGGGCAGGTTCAGATCGCCCATGATCACCGCGGCACCAGGACTGCGCCGCAGCCGGCGCGCGATGCGACGCAGCTGGGCGACGTTCCACCCCGGCAGGAACGACAGATGGGTGTTGGCGACGGTCAGCGGACCGGCGGGGGAGGAGACGTGGGCAACGACGGCCGACCGCGGCTCTTCGCCGACCAGCACGCCCACCGGATGGTCGGCGGGGCGACCGAGGCAGCGGCAACGGGAAGTGCGGACCGATGCTCGGCAGCCGGATGACCTCCCAGCGCCGCACCGGGTAGCGCGACAGCAGGGCGATCCCGTACAAGGCATGGTCGGGTGCGCCCTCGTCGGTCACCGCCACCCAGCGGGCACCGGGAGTCCCGTCGAGGGCTGCGACGAACCGATGATCACCGGCGCCCATGGCCTCCGCCGCGACAGCGGTGAGGTCGGCGCGATGGGAACGCGGCTGATTGTGATCGACCTCCTGCAGGGCGAGGATGTCGGGGTCGAGAGTGCGGATCGCCGCCCCAATCGATCGAGATCGACCTGCCCGTCCGCCGGCGACCGTCCGTTCAAGATGTTGAACGTGACGAGTCCGCATCTGCCGACAGTAGCGACAACCGTCTCGGGTCCACTAGTGCCATGCTGGGCCCATGGCGTCTCAGCTCGGTCCGGTCGAGTACATGATGATCAACTTTCCCGGCAACCGGTTCGACGGCAACATTGCTCCCGCGATCGCCGACCTGGTGCAGCGCGACCTGGTCCCATCCTGGACCTCGTCTTCGTCCTCAAGGACGCCGACGGGGGGATCACGTCGTTCGAGTACGACGAGATCGACGTCGGCGCCGACTTCGCCGCGATCGAGGGCGAAGCCGACGGGATGCTGAACGAGACGGACATCCAGGCACTCGCGGCGGGGCTCGCGCCCGACTCATCGGCGCTGTTCATCCTCTGGGAGGACCGCTGGGCGGCAGACCTCGGCCGCGCGGTGCGATCCGCCGGCGGTGAGCTGGTGGGCGGCGGACGAATCCCCGGCATTTTCACCGACGATGAGTTCGCCGCCAAGAAGGCGTTGCTCCTCGGCGGCTGATTCGACGCCTCTATCACGGCCTCTACATCGGCACCAAGACTCTCTACATCAGCGAGGACGTCAGCCGCATCAGGTTGTCGAACAGCCGATCCCGCCGCGGTCGTTGGAGCCACTCTCCAGGTTCAGCTGCCGGCTCTGCGACCGGTAGTCGTCCTCCACCTCGCGGAGGGCGTCGACGAATTCGGTGCCTGCACCAACACCATCAGCTCCATGTGCAGGCTGAGCGAGCGGATGTCCATGTTGCTCGAGCCGATGATGGCGACGTCGTCGTCGATGCTCAGGTGCTTGGCGTGCAGCACGGTCGGGGCTTGGTACAGATAGATCTTCACGCCGGCCCGGAGGAGCTGCTCGTAGTAGGAGCGCTGCGCGTGGAAGACCATGAACTGGTCGCTGATCTCGGAGACGAACAGCTCGACGTCGAGGCCGCGCGATCCCGCGGTCACCATCGCCATCTGGATGGTCTCGTCCGGCACGAAGTACGGGCTGGTCACGCTCACCCGCCGGCGCGCGTTCTGAATGACGGCGGCAAACAGCTTCAGGTTGTTGTCGTTGTCGAAGCTCGGTCCGCTCGGCACGACCTGGGCGTCGAGATCGCCCGGCTCCTCGGGCAGCACGACGGGGCTGTTGTTCAGCGCCAGCAGGTCCTCGGTCTCGCAGTACCAGTCGGTGAAGAAGACGGCGTCCAGTTCGCGGACGACCGGGCCGCGGAAGCGCGCCATCAGTTCGTGCCAGTGCAGGCCACGCTCGATGTTGGCCTTCTTGTGGTAATGGTCGACGATCATGTTCTGTGACCCGGCGTGGCGCGACGAGGCCGTCGACGACCACGATCTTGCGGTGGTTGCGGAGATCGGGCCGTCGCCAGTGACCCTTGAACGGCTGCAGCGGCAGCATCGGCCGGTACTCCGCCCCCATCTCCTTCAGCAACCGCAGGGTCTTCTTGCGGTTGGGATAGGAGTACTGGGCGACGTGGTCGGACAGCACCCGGACGGTCACTCCACGCTGGCAGCGCCCGGGCCAGGGAGTCGAAGAACGGGCGCGGTCGTGTCGTCGTAGCACGAGGATGAAGAACTCGACGTGCACGTAACGTCTCGGCCTGGTCGATGTCGGCGATCATGGCGTCGATGGAGCTCGACGTAGTTCCCTCGCAACTCGGCGGTGTTGCCGCCGATCATCGGCAACGCGCCCAGGTTGCGGTTGAGCACGGTGATCGAGGGCAGCCAGTCCGGCCACTCCTCCTCGCTGCTGGGCTGCACCAGCCCGCCCTCGGTGCCGCTGCATGATCGTTTCGGTCACGAATCGCTGCTTGTCGCGACGGTGTTTGGGCAGCCGGCCCGCCCCGACCAGCAGGAAGAACAGGATGCCCAGCACGGGGATGAAGATCACCGCCATGATCCAGGCGATCGCCGACGACGGTGCCCGATTGGCCGACAGGAAGCTGGCCGCAGCGATGATGACGAGGAAATGCGCGGCCAGCAGGATCAGGCCAAGCCAGTCGAGCTCGATCATCGTGTTGCCAGTGTGACAGCGACCCGCGGTTTCGGGCTAGATTGACGAGTCTTCGATGGGAGGCGTCGAAGACGTGTGGATGAGATGTGGAGGGGAAACCGACGGTGACCGAGGCTGCGCCAGCCCCGCGCCCCGCTGCCGAGGGCGCTGAATCTGTTGCTGGGCGGCGCCGCGCTGGTCGTCATCGCGTTCGGTCTGCAAGGAGCTCGGGTGGCTGGTCGGGCCCGTGTTCCTGGCCCTGGTGATCGTTCTGCTCGTCCACCCGCTTCACGACTGGATGCGCCGTCGCGGAGTGCCGGCCTTCCTGGCGCTGCTCGGCCTGCTGATCGCGATCTACGGCGTCGTGCTCTCGATGGCGGCCATCATCGCCTTCGCGGTGGTGCGGTTGGCCGGCGTGCTGCCCGAGTACGCGAGCAGCGCCACCGGTCTGGTGGCCGCCATCGGGGCGTGGCTCCAGGGGTTCGGCATCAACTCCGGAGCAGATCCAGGGCTTCTTGAGCAACGTGGACATCGAGCGCGTGGCCGGCTGGCTGACCGCGCTCTCGAACTCCGTGATCAACTTCGGGGCCAACGTCATCTTCTTGCTGACCTTGCTGCTCTTCTTGGGCATCGACTCGACCGGGGCGGCGCCCGGATGAACGCTCTGATGGCCACCCGACCGATCCACGGCGACGCGCGCTGCGGAACTTCGCCTCACAGACGCGGCGCTTCCTCGGCGTCACCACCCTCTTCGCGCTGGTCATCGGACTCGTCGACGCGCTGGTGCTGATGGGGCTGGGCATCCAGTTCGCCGCCCTCTGGGGGCTGCTGGCGGTCGTCTGCACCTACATCCCGTACGTCGGCTTCGCCATCGCCCTGATTCCGCCTGCGCTGCTGGCGCTCCTGGGCGGCGACTGGCAGCTGATGGTCGTCGTGATCATCGTCTACGTGGTCGTGAACTCGCTGTTCCCCTCCCTCGTCCCGCCGTACTTCGTCGGCGACGCCGTCGGCCTGTCGGTGCCCGTCACCCTGCTGGCCGTGGTCTTCTGGTCGTGGGCCCTGGGCCCGCTGGGTTCGGTGCTCGGGCTGCCGCTGACCCTGCTCGTGAAGGCCGTCTTCGTCGACGCGGATCCTCGGGCCGCCTGGGCGAACGCCTTTCTCGACTCCAGCAACAAGCGTCGTGAGAACAAGGGCTGCGGGAACAAGCGCGAACTGAGCGCTGGACGGGCTCAGCGGCGCGGCACCGGCCGCCATCTGAAGCTGACCTTCACCACTCCGTGATCGCCCGAGCCCGTGCGGCGATGATCCTCTTCGTTCAGGTGGTCGTTGTTGATCACCAGAGCCGTCGAACAGCCAGAGGCGCTTGCGGCTGTTGTCGTACAGCTGCTCGCTGACCAAGACGTGGTCGAGCGACTCGCGGAGATCTTCGTGGACGTGGGTGTAGTAGACGTCGCGCGTGTCGCGGTATTCCTGCAGGGTCTGGGCCGTGTAGAGCCCGATGTCGGCCCCCCCGACGGAGTCGCCGACCAGGTACCGCGGCTGCTCGGTCAAGATGTTGACGGTGTTGCTGTGCTGGCCGTCGTTGACGTCACCCAGGACGATCACCGGGGTCGTCGGTGCCCTTCATGGCCTCGGTCAGCAGCACCCGGAGGGCCGTCGCCTCGGCGGTGCGGCGGATCGTCGAGATGGCGGCGCCGAGTGCGGTCGCGTGCGGCTTGTAGGTCTCGGGGTCCTGTTCGTACCAGTCCTCTTGATCGATCCTGGTCGGCAGCTTCGACTTCAGGTGCGTGACGAACACCTCCGTCTGCGGCGGCTCGTCGCGGAGCGCCACCGAGAACCTCAGGACGGGCCGGGAGAAGCCCGGGATGGCCACCATGATGGCCGGCGCCTGCGGATCGGCCGGATCGCTGGACTCCAGCCGGACGGCGTCGGGAAAGCGGTCGATCCAGTTGGGTTCGCCGCGCAGGAGCCCCTTGCGCACCAGCGCCCCGCAGATGATCCGCTTGCCGGTCGCGGGCTCGGCGAGCAGATCGTAGGTGTCGGCGAGGCCCCGTCGAGTCAGCACCTCGGCGATGGCGTCGGCGTGCCACAGCTCCTGCAGTCCGACGACGTCGGCGTCCAGGTCGATGAGTTGTCGCGCGGTCCAGGAGACCTTGCGGTCGAACTCCTCCCGCGTCCAGGGCTTCTGCCCGGGGTTCATCGACCATCCGGGCAGCTGGAGGTTGTAGAGGTTGAACGTCGCGACGCTGAATCGGTCGAGGCTCATGCCGGCCGCCTAGTGCTCGATGGATATCCCGCCAGTAAGGACGTGTTCCTCGGTCGGAAGATACCTCGACCGTGGTGGCGAGACAGCGATGTAGGTGCCGCGCTACGCAGACCTCATCGGGCGACGCGTGCCAACCTCCGCCGAACGACGCCCGTTCCTTGGAACAATGAGCCATGAGCCAAAGGGGACCGGGCCGGGCTTGCCGAGCGCTGGGAGCGAGTCACCGAGTGGCCGTTGGTGGTCGCGGCGCTCGTCTTCCTCGCCGTCTACGCGATCCCGATCATCGATCCCGAGCATTCCGCCGTCGGTGGGCTATCGCCTGCTACTGGCTGGGGTGGCTGACCTGGCTCCTCTTCGTCTTCGACTACCTGGCCCGCCTCTTCCTGGCCGAGAACCGGCGGCGCTACCTCGTCCGCCACTGGATCGACCTGCTCATCGTGGCTCTTCCGCTCCTCCGGCCGCTGCGGCTGTTACGGCTGCTGCCGCTCATCAGCGTGCTGAACCGGCGGGCCTCCTCCCTTCTGCGCGGCCAGGTCGCCGTCTACGTCGCGGTCGGATCGTCGTTGGTCGGCTTCGTCGCCGCCCTGTCGGTGCTCAGCGTCGAACGCGGACAGCCGGCGTGTCCAACATCGAGAACTTCGGTGACGCCATCTGGTGGGCCGCCGAGACGATGACGACCGTCGGCTACGGCGACAAGTATCCGGTCACGGCAGTCGGACGAATCATCGCTGTGGGTTGATGGTGTGCGGGATCGCCCTCCTCGGAACCGTCACGGCGACTCTGGCCTCCTGGCTGGTCGAACACGTATCCGCCGCAGAGGAGTCGGAGACGGCTCGCCTGATGGCGCGGATCGACCGACTGGAAGCCAAGCTCGACCTGCTCCGCGGACCCGTAGCAGGGGAGGCGGCTGGCGGGCCACCGGCCCCCGACCCGCCGCCGGGACTTACAAAGTAAACAGTCGGGGCAAGATTCCGTCGGCAGGGGTCTTGCCGAACCGCGCTGGGCGTGTTTACGTTGTATCCGTGGTCGAGCAGCGAGCCACACCCTCAACCTTGAGGAAGGTGTGCTGCTCATGCTCCAGCCATCGCCTGCTACGATCCTTCGACGGCGCGAGATCGCCGCCGTTGACGAGGACGCCAAAGACGATCTGGCGCTCACGCGTATCGGTCTGCCCGAGCGCACCGCCGCAGCCTTCGCGGCGGCTGCGGCTCTGGACGAGCCGGAGCGGTTGGCCGCGTTGGAACCGGTGATCACCGATCACCTGTGGCTGGCCGACTCGATCGCTCGCCGCTTCCACGGCCGGGGGCAAGAACCTGACGACCTGATGCAGGTGGCTCGGTCAGGTCTGGTCGAGGCCGTTCGCCGCTTCGAACCGGATCAAGGCCCCTTCCTCGCGTTCGCGGTCCCCGACCATCACCGGGGTCGTCAAGCGGCACTTCCGGGATCACGGGTGGTTCGTGCGCCCGCCGCGTCGAACCCAGGAGCTGGCCGCGCGGATCCGGACCGAGTGGCCAGATCTGGTGCAGCAGATGAAGACGGAGCCCTCGGAGGCCGATCTGGCCGCTCGTCTCGGCCGAATCTCTGTCCGCGGTGCAGGAGGCGCACCGGGCAGGACAGTGGTACGGCTCGAGCTCCCTGGACGCCGCCGAGGCCGCCGGCTTGCCCGTGGCCTGCACCACCGGTGCGATCGAGCTCGACCGGTGTGAGGCCCGGCTGCTGCTGATGCGGGCCTGGCGGCAGCTCACCCGCGACGAACAGCGCCTCCTGCGGATGCGGTTCTACGACGAGAGGTCGCAATCGGAGATCGCGAACGAGATCGGCACCTCGCAGATGCAGGTATCCCGCCTGCTCGCCCGCACTTTGCGACGACTCCGCTCGCTCATCGGATCGCTCGACGCCACGCCGCTCGCCTCCTAGTACCCTTCGCCCCTATTCCTTGAGGTTTGGCGGCGTCCAGGTGCGTGCATCGCAAGGCCGACGAGGAAGGGCTACCGGGTCGTAACACGACCTCTGGAGTTCGCCGCGAGGTGCGTGCCTGGGCGTCGCGAAACTCAAGAGAAGGGGCGACCGGCTACTAGTCACTTCTTCGGGTCGTTGCCCCAGTTCATCAGCGAGTAGCGCCACTTCGTGTCGGTGACGTCTCCGCTGGGCCGCTGGGCGCTGTGGCGTTTGACGTAGCCCACCACTTTTCGCATGTGGGCGTAGTCGTCGTCGGTGAGGTCGGACTTCTTCTTCTCCAGGATGGCGACGATTCGCCGCCCGCTCTCGTGACCCGTCGACTCGCCGCCGCCCTTCTTCTGACCCACCTCCTTGGCCTCATCGGTCTCCAGCCACTTCTTCAGCTCGGACGCGGTCATGTTGACCGCCTTCTTGAAGTCGTCCCAGGTCTCCTGCTGATCGTCGCTCATCGATCTTCATCCTGCCTTCGGTCCGGTCGTCGTCCATCCTTCCTGTTGGGAACGCGGCGCGGATGCCTATGCACCACCTGGGGCAATGGCATCACCGGAAGGTACCCGGTGGAAGGTGGAACCATGCCGTACGACGGGGCACTGTCGCTGTTTCTTCATCGCGCTCTGCGCCGTCGTCGCCCCACTGCTGGCCGGTCTGATTCCCCGCCGGCTCGTGCCCGAGGTCGTGTTCCTGCTGGTGCTCGGCGTGATCATCGGCCCGAACGTCCTGGGGTGGGCCGCACAGGGCGAGGCCATCGAGCTGCTTCGGGAACTGGGACTCGGCATGCTGTTCCTGCTGGCCGGCTACGAGATCGAGATCAAGGAGGTCACCGGGCGGGGTGGCCGCCGGGCCGGGATCACCTGGCTCATCTGCTTCGGCCTGGCGTTGCTCGCCGTCTGGACTGATCGGGCTGCTGACACCGATCCGGGCCGAGATCGCTGTCGCGATCGCGGTGACCTCGACCGCCCTCGGGACGCTCCTGCCGATCCTGCGGGACAACGGGCTGATCAACACCCCGGTCGGGGCCTCGGTGCTCAACCACGGTGCCTACGGGGAGGTCGGGCCGGTCGTCGCGATGGCGGTCCTGCTGAGTACCCGCGGCGCCGCCGGATCGATCTTCGCTGCTCGTCGTCTTCGTGGCGGTGGCTGCCCTCTTCACCCTGCCGGCCTCCCGCCTCCGCAACGGGTCCTCCCGGCTGATGCACATCATCCGGGCCGGCTCCGAGACCACGGCGCAGACCACGGTCCGGCTGGTCTTCTTGTTGCTGATCTCCCTCGGGGTGCTGGCTCTGGTCTTCGATCTCGATCTCGTCCTCGGGGCGTTCGCCGCCGGTTTCGTGCTGCGGCAGGCACTGCCCGACCGCGATGAGCACCTCGAACACAAGCTGGACGGCCTGGCGTTCGGGTTCTTGATCCCGGTGTTCTTCGTCACCTCGGGGATGGCGATCGATCCCCGCTCCGTGGCCAGTGCGCCGCTGACCCTGGTGACCTTCGTGATCTTGATGCTGCTCCTGCGCGGTGTCCCGGTCTACGTCGCCAGCCGGATGACGCGTGATCCCGGCACCGACCAGTCCGACCTTCAGCACGAGGGACAGCGTACGGATCGGGCTGTTCGGCGCCACCGGGCTCCCGGTCATCGTGGCCGTCACGTCGGTGGCCGTGCGCAACGGCCAGATGACGGATCAGTCCGCCTCGCTGCTGGTGGCCGGTGGGGCGATCACCGTCCTGCTGTTGCCGATGACGGCGATCCTGCTGGGCTCCAGGCCGCGACCGGCAGCCGTCACGCCTTGATCACATGAGGCTGATCGCCCGAGCGCCGATCACGTGAGGTCGCCGAGTTCTCGTACGTCGATCACGTCGTAGGCCACCGCCGAGGTCGCGAGCGGGGCCCGGCAGGTCAGCCGGGCCGGGGGTCGAGCCGACGTCTGGACCGTGGACTGGAGTCTCAGCCGTGTGGCAGGCCCGTCGGCGATGACCAGATCGATCAACCAGCGATCGGCGCCGATGCTGCTCGATCCGGTGAACCAGCACGTCCTTCACGCCGAGCGGCCCGTAGCGTCGGTGCGCGTCGCCGACCGCCGCCTGGGCGACGGGCGGAAGGTTCGCCATGCCGCGGAGGAAGGCGGCCGTCACGCGGCCGGCCAGGTGATCCTCGACGGTTTGCACCGCAGTCGGCGGCGTTCAGATTCCCGTAGTAGACGCCGTCCGGCAGCACGATGACGTTGGCGGCGAACCGATCACCACCGACGTGACTGCACTCCCAGGTCGACCTCGGCCCATCGTCGGGCCAGGGCGGCAGCGACGGGTCGGCCGCGGACGGCGCAGCAGGTGTCGTGGATGCCGTGGGTGCAGATCAGCAGCACGGGGTCGGCGCTCCCGCCGAGGTCGGCAGCGGGTCGAGCCAGCGCGTCGGCGGCGGCACGGAGATCCTCCGGCGCGCGCCAACGGCCCCAGGAGGTTCCGGCCCACCCGACGCTGACGGCCCAGGCGCGGCTCTGCTGACGGTGCGCGCCGATCCAGCCCGGGCGCCCCGGCCGACGGATGAGCAGGATGCGGGCCTGGGCGGCGTTGGCCGCGGTGGCCAACTCGTCGCGCACGCCCGGCGGGAAACCTGCGCCCAGGACCGCGTCGATCCGCCACGGGCCCGGGTGCTCGATCAGCAGCCAGCGGCGAGTGGGGGGTGCGGTGCCGATCGGCGAGTCCTGGCGATCCCGAGCCGTGTCGGCGCAGCGCGTGAGCGTTCGGCATCGGGGTGGGCATCGGGGTATCGCGGCATCGGACTGTCGGCGGGCGTCTCCGCGGCCGAGCTCACTCGACGACGGCCAGGCCCGCCATGATCATCCGGCGGGCCAGGTCGAGGCCGAGCGCCGCCGCGTCGGCCCGGCCATGTTCGAGAAGATCTTCGACGGCGGCCACCTCGCTCGGCGCCGACCGCGAAGTCGCCGGCGCGGCTGCGCAGCACCATGGCGGCGGTCGCCGTTACGCGTCGAGGGAGGGCAGCAGATGATCACGGAGCCGGAGCGAGCTGTCAGCGTCGAGATTGGTGGCTGCGCGTAGCTGCTCGAGCGGGCCGACGGGCGCCGCGCGTTGTCCCGCGCGTGCCGCGGACGAGCAGATCGGGCAGCAGCGTCTGGGCGTCGACGTGCTCGAGGGCCTTCACCAGGCTCCGACGGACGAGCTCCAGATCGCCCGACCAGTCGCCCGCCTGCTCGAACTGCAGACCCATGGGCAGCGATGCGCGCGCAGAAGGATCGTTGGCCGCCTCGCGCAGTGCCTGCTGCGAGCAGGCTTTCGGCCAGCGTATAGCGCGTCCAGGTGTGGACGCCGAGCGTGAGGTGGCTGCTGACGCCGCCGCAGGCTCGCGCAGCGTGCAGGAAGCCGCGCGGCAGGTAGAGGCAGTCGCCCGGACTCAGCACGGTCTGGATCAGCGGGGCTTCGCCGGCGCGCTGCTCCACGGCCGCGCGTCGATCCGTCCACGGTTGATCGCGCAGCGGCGCCGGGTGCACCGGGGCGTGGATGGTCCACTCCTTCTCGCCCGCGATCTGCAGGACGAAGACGTCGTGGACGTCGTAGTGATTGCTGAAGCCCTGATTCTGCGGCGGCGTGATGTAAGCGTTGGCCTGAACCGGGTGGCCCAGTTCGGCCGCCAGATCTCCGCAGTAGTCGATGATGGGCGGCCAGACCCGATGCAGGGCCTGCAGCACCATCGTCGAACCGTCGGCGAAGAGCCGCACCAGCTTGTCGTCGCTGACCTGATCATCGATCGTCGCTCCGACCCCGCCGGGAGCGGTGAAGGCGCGGTTGCTCAGGGTCGAGCCGTTCTTCGCCACCCGCAGGAAGGGAGTACGCAGGCCCCGGCGCGCCACGAGTTCGTCGACGGCAGCCTCGTCGAGCAGGTCGGTGAAGTCCAGCGGCAGCTCGTCGGCGGTCGAGAGAAGGGCCTGCTCGCGCCCAGTAGTTCTCGGCGAAGTCGGCGGACCCGACCGAGATCAGCCGGCACAGAGCAGAGGGCCCGGCCGCTGGGCCGAGCCCTCCGCTCTCGAAGTTGTCCAGCGCAATCAACGCCGGAAAGACTCAGGCTCCGGAGTCGGCGCCGCCGTCGGCGCCACCGTCTGCGCCGCCGTCAGCGACGCCGGGCACTCCGCCGGCGCCACCGTCGGCCGGCCCGTGAGCTCCGCTGTCGGCGCCTCCGTCCGCACCGCCATCCGCGCCGCCGTCCTCGACCCCGGGTACGCCAGCTGCGCCACCGTCGGCCGGGCCTTCTGCGCCGCCATCGGCACCACCATCTGCGCCGCCGTCCTGGACGCCCGAGACGCCAGTTGCACCACCATCGGCCGGGCCCTCGGCGCCGCCGTCAGCGCCACCATCTTGGATTCCGGGCACGCCGCTGGCTCCGCCGTCCGCCGGGCCTTCGAGGTCGTTCACACCTTCGCTGGGGCCCTGTGTCGATTCGCTCATCGATCCTCCTTTGGATTGTTGGGTGAGCCGCTGAGGGCCCGCGAATTCGTTCCGTCGTAGTACCCGATACCCACTGTGTCACGGCCCACGCCGCCGACCCGACCTGGGTGGGGTGAGTGGTGGCGATACCGTTTCGATCATGGGCCAGGAGTTTCTTCGCGGCGCCACGACCGATGTCCAGCTGCCGGCGTACGACCGCTCGATGATCACCGTGGGGATCGTCCACTTCGGGGTGGGCGGGTTCCACCGCGCGCACCAGGCGCTTGTCGTCGACCGATTGCTCGAACAGGGATTGGGCGCGGAGTGGGGCATCTGCGGCGTGGGGGTGTTGCCCGGTGACCGGGCCATGCAGCGCGCGCTGGAGGCAGCAGGACTGCCTGTACACCCTGGTGGAGAAGGATGCCGACGGCAGCCGCACCGCCCGGGTGATCGGCGCGATCGTGGAGTACCGCTTCGCGCCGGACGATCCCGAAGCCGTGGTCGAGAGGCTGGCCGATCCAGCGCACCCGGATCGTCTCGCTCACCGTCACCGAGGGTGGCTATCAGATCTCACCGGTGACCGGCGAGTTCGAGCTGACCGCGCCGGCCGTTGCGGCCGACCTCCAACCCGGTGCGGTGCCCGGCACGACGTTCGGCCTGGTCGCCGAGGCGCTCAAGCCGCCGCCGGGAGCGCGGCGATCGCGCCGTTCACGGTGATGTCGTGCGACAACATCTTGGGCAACGGATCGGTTGCCCGGCAGGCCTTCTGCGCGTTCGCCGACGCCAAGGACCCCGGCCTCGGGGAGTGGATGCGAGCAGAGGTCGCGTTCCCGAACTCCATGGTGGACCGAATCACGCCGGTCACCACCGACGCCGACCGCGCCGAGATCGCGGATCAGTTCGGGATCACCGACGCATGGCCGGTCGTGGCGGAGCCCTTCTTTCAGTGGGCGCTGGAGGATTCCTTCAGCGACGGCCGACCTCCCTGGGACGCCGGCGGCGTGCAGCTCGTCGAGGACGTGAAACCGTATGAGTTGATGAAGCTCCGGCTGCTGAACGCCAGCCATCAAGGCATTGCGTACTTCGGGCATCTGATGGGCTATCGCTACGTCCACGACGCGGTCGACGACGAGACGATGGCCAGTTTCTTGCTCGCGTACATGAGAACCGAGGCGATCCCTACGCTGCTGCCCGTGCCGGGCATCGATCTGGGCGAGTACACCGAGACGTTGATCAAGCGATTCCGCAATTCCCAGGTCAAGGACACGATCGCGCGGCTGGCCGCCGAGTCCTCGGACCGGATCCCGACCTGGCTGGTCCCGGTGATCAAGGAGAACCTCGCGGCCGCTCGGCCGGTACGGCTGTCGGCGGCCATCGTGGCCAGCTGGGCCCGGTACGCCGAGGGGGTCGACGAGGCCGGCGAGCCGATCGTCGTCGTGGATCGTCTGGCCGAGTCCCTGACGGCGACGGCCCGCGAGCAGCAGCGCGACCCGCTGGCGTTCATCCGCAACCGCGAACTGTTCGGCGACCTGGTCGACGACGCTCGCTTCGTGGACAGCTACCGCAGCACCCTGGATTCGCTGCAGCAGCGGGGAGCCGCGCGCACGCTGGCCGATCTAGTGGCCGTTGATCTGAGCCGAGGGGAGCGTCGGTCCGGCCGCATACGATCGCTCCATCATGTGGAGCACCCTGCTCAGCAACGAGGCCATCATCGCGATGGTCGGCCATGAGGCCTTCGCCCGCGGCATGGTGTACGCGCGGAACGGCTCGGTCAGCGAGGTCCAGATCGATCCGGCGACCCAGCTGATCAGCGGCCGCGTGCAGGGCGGTTACCGCGACGGCTACGACAGCTCGGTGCAGCTGGTCGGTACCGAAGCAGGGCTGGACGGGGCATCGCGGGACGATGCAGCTGTCCCGTGGCCCAGGACTGCAAGCACACGGCGGCGCTGCTGATCGTGGCGCGCAGCCGCGTTCAAGGATGTGGCGGGTGCAGCAGCGGCCCGCGTGGGAGGTCGCCCTGGAACGACTCGTGCACGCACCGGCGCCCGCCGCGGAGCCCGACGCGGTGCAGCTGGGCCTGGAGTTCTCGGTCGAGCGGATGCCCGCGTACCGAGGCCACCTGGGCAAGATCACCCTGCGCATGCGTCCGGTGCGCCGGGGACACCGCGGGTCCTGGGTCCGCAGCGGCATCTCCTGGGAGGAGCTGGACTACCCGTCGCGAAGTCACCCGGCCGAGCAACGCGATCTGCTGCTGCAGATTCGGACCGCGGCGGGCGCGGCCGCCCGGTTCAGCCTGCCGCGCAGCCCGTGGCTCTCGCTCGCCGAGGTGGCGGCCGGTTTCTGGTCGCTGCTCGCCGACGCGGAGCGCATCGGCCTTCCGCTGCTCATCGAGGGTGCTGGCGCATCCGCCGGTGATCACCCAATTGCCGGCGACCATGGTGCTCGACGCCCGGCGCCGCGACGCCGATCTTGCCTTGGAGCCGACGATCCTCGTCGACGGCCACCCGCTGCCGGCCGGTCGCTACGGCTTGCTCGGTGATCCGGTTCACGGGATCTACCTCACGGGCGTGGTCCAACGGGCCGCCCGGAGCCGAGTTGACGCTGGCCCGGTTGGCCGAGCCGCTCACCCGGGAGCAACGGCGCCTCCTCTCAGACGCCGCCCCGATCGTGATTCCGGCCGCCGACGAAGAGCGCTTTCTGACCGATTTCCTGCCCGCGGTGCGGCGCCGAGCGGGCGTCGTCAGCACGGACGGCTCCGTCGAGCTGCCCGATCCCGCTGACGCCGCAGCTGTGCCTCGGCGTGACCTTCCGGCCCGAACACCGCGTCCGGCTCGATTGGTCCGTCCGCTACGAGGCGGGCGGGGCCGAGCACACCTTCGCCACTCGAGGATCCGCCGCGGCAGCTCCGCCGCTGCGCGACCCGGCGGCCGAGCGTGATCTGGTTCGTGATCTTCAGTTGCCGTACGAGCGGTTCCCGGTGCTGCGCGACTCCGAACGGCTGGGCCCGGCGGCGCACGCGTTGCTGGCCAGTGGGGACGCGGCGATCTTCGTCGATCAGGTCGTGCCCGAGCTCGAGTCGGCCGGCGTGGTGATCATCACGCACGGCGAGCCGGTGGCCTACCGGCGAGCAGAGCGCCGAGCCGGTGGTCGAAGTGTCGACGGCCGAGACGGGCCAGGCTGACTGGTTCGATCTGCAGATCAGGGTGCGGCTCGACGATGAGGTCGTTCCGTTCGAGGAGCTCTTCGTGGCCCTGAGCCAGCAGGGCGACTTCTTGATCACCGAGACCGGCGTCTATCTGCCACTCGACCGGCCGGAGTTCGGGCGGCTGCGGGCGCTGATCGAGGAGGCGCAGCTGCTGCATGATCACGAGACGCCGGGTCTGCGGATCAATCGCGTCCAGCTGGGTCTGTGGGACGAGTTGATCCAGCTCGGCGTGGTCATGGGGCAGTCGGATCGCTGGCTGAAGTCGGTTCGCAGCCTGCTCGCACACGAACGGTTGCCCGGCGTCGCCGTTCCCGACAGCCTCGAGGTTCAGCTCCGGCCGTATCAGGAGCACGGGTTTCCGGTGGCTGAGCCGGCTGTGGGCGCATGATCTTGGTGGCTGTGCTGGCCGACGACATGGGTCTCGGCAAGACGCTGCAGACGCTGGCGCTGATCTGCCGCGCTCGTGAGGATCGGCCCGACGATCCACCGTTCCTGGTGGTCGCACCGACCAGCGTGGTGTCGAACTGGGCGGCGGAAATCGCGCGCTTCGCTCCCACTCTCTCCGTCGTCAGCGTCGAGGGAACCCGAGCGCGCCGGCGCCGACCACTGTCGGAGCTGACCAGCGGGAGTGGACGTGGTGGTGACCTCGTACGCGCTGCTGCGGCTGGACGTCTGACTCCTACGTCGACCACCCGTGGGCCGGAATGATCTTGGACGAGGCGCAGTTCGTCAAGAACCATCGGGGTCGGACCTATGCCGCGGCGCGGCGGATCCCCACGGGTTTCAAGCTCGCGATCACCGGAACTCCGGTGGAGAACAACCTCATGGACCTGTGGGCTCTGTTCTCGCTCACTGCACCGGGACTGTTCCCCCATCCGGATCGGTTCGCCGAGTACTACCGTCGGCCGATCGAACGCGATAGTGATCAAGACCGGCTGGCTCAGCTGCGGCGGCGAATCGCGCCGTTCCTGCTGCGCCGCACCAAGGAGGCGGTGGAGGCTGAGCTCCCGCCCAAGCAGGAGCAGATCATCGAGGTTGTGCTGCAACCCCGGCACCAGCGGATCTACCAGACGCATCTGCAGCGGGAACGGCAGAAGGTGCTCGGTTTGATCGAGGACCTCGACGGGAACCGGTTCACGATCTTGCGTTCGTTGACGCTGCTGCGGCAGCTGAGTCTCGACCCGGTGCTGGTCGAGGAAGGGCATGCCGGTGTGCCGGCCAGCAAGATCGAAGTCCTGCTCGCGATGCTTGACGAACTGGTGATCGAGGGTCATCAGGCGTTGGTCTTCAGCCAGTTCACCGGGTTCTTGGACCGGGTTGCGGCCCGGCTGAGCGCAGAACATGTCTCGCATGTCCGGTTGGACGGTCGGACCCGAAACCGCGGGCAGGTCATCGATCGCTTCCGCAGCGGCGAAGCACGGGTTTTCTTGATCAGTTTGAAGGCGGGCGGCTTCGGACTCAACCTCACCGAGGCGGACTACTGCTTCGTCCTCGATCCCTGGTGGAATCCCGCTGCCGAGGCACAAGCCGTCGACCGCGCCCACCGTATCGGCCAGCAGCGGCCCGTCATGGTCTACCGCCTCGTCGCCCAGGACACCATCGAAGAGAAGGTGATGCACCTCAAAGCTCGCAAGCAGCGGCTGGTCCAAGCCGTGTTGAGCGACGACGCCCTCGGCGGCAGCGATCTCGCCGCCGACGACATCCGCGAACTGCTCTCTTGAATGGTTCGCAGTGTTCGATGGTTCGCTCCGCTCGCGCTCGGGCGTGCTCCTGCCCACCGATTCTTCGGAGGCTTCGCGGCAACGAAAAGCGTGTTGCCGCGAAGCCTCCTCCAGAAACGGCGGTCGCACGCCCTCGGACACAAGCACCGGGATCAAGTTGGGTGGCGACGGGTTTCTCCAAGGATGTCGGAATTTAATTGTTCGCTCCGCTCGCGCTCGGGCGTGCTCCTGCCCACCGATTCTTCGGACCCTTCGCGGCAACGAAAAGCGTGTTGCCGCGAAGCCTCCTCCAGAAACGGCGGTCGCACGCCCTCGGACACAAGCACCGGGATCAAGTTGGGTGGCGACGGGTTTCTCCAAGGATGTCGGAATTTATGTTCGCTCCGCTCGCGCTCGGGCGTGCCCTGCCCACCGATTCTTCGGACCCTTCGCGGCAACGAAAAGCGTGTTGCCGCGAAGCCTCCTCCAGAAACGGCGGTCGCACGCCCTCGGACACAAGCACCGGGTCGAGCCACTCTCGACTGGCTGACAATCGTCCTTTCCCGAGGGCGTGCGACCCGCCGGCTCTGGAGGCGGCTTCGGAACAACACGCTTTTCGTTGGTCCGAAGGTGCCGAAGAGACGGTGGGGTGGAGCACGCCTGAGCGCGAGCGGAGCGAGCCATCAGACAGGGAGCGGGCCCGAGCGTGAGCGGAGCGAACAATCAGACACTGTCCTGTTTATGACATGGCCAATAGCTGACAATGCTGCAGATCTTCTCGACAGTGCACCGAAGCGATGGTTTATTTCTGCCCATACCGGCGCCGCAGGCAGGTGGAGGCTCGGGGCACGAAAAGGTCGCTCGCCTGCCAGTGTCGGGTTCTTTGTAGGGGGAGAGAACACGATTGCGGCCTCGGGGATACCGCGCCAGTGGTCGTGAGGATTGCTCACAGCTCCTCACCATCACTGGCGCGGTATTGTTCTCGGGCTGCACGTCGCGTGCGAATCGACCTACCAGGCGTAGTCCTCCGGTGCGGTCTTGTGGCCGGGGAAGATCTCGTCGAGTCGTTGCAGCGTTGGTTCGTCGAGGGTCACGTCGACGGCCCGGGCGGCGTCGTCCAACTGGCTCGAGATTCTCGGACCGATGATGGGTGCGGTGACGGCTGGTTGTTGAAGCAGCCAGGCCAACGCGAGGTCGCCCGGCTCCACACCGACGTCGGCCGCCAGCTTCTCGTAAGCCTCGATCTGGTCCCGGTGGTCGGCAAGCGACTGCGCGGCCCGACCCTCCTGCCGGCGGACGCCCGCGTTTTCCTTCTTGATCACGCCGCCCAGGAGGCCGCCCTGCAAGGGTGACCACGGGATGATGCCCACGCCGTAGTGTTCGGCGGCCGGGATCACCTCGAGCTCGATGTCTCGGACTATCAGGTTGTACAGCGACTGTTCGCTGACCAGGCCGAGCAAATTGCGTTCGGCGGCGGCAGCCTGAGCCTGGGCGATATGCCAACCGGCGAAGTTGCTGCTGCCGGCGTAAACGATCTTGCCCTGCTGAACGGCGACCTCGATGGCCTGCCAGATCTCGTCCCACGGGGTCGCCCGGTCGACGTGGTGGAACTGGTAAAGGTCGACGTAGTCGGTCTGCAGCCTGCGCAGGCTCGCGTCCAGAGCGCGCCGGATGTTGAGCGCTGACAGCTTGCCACTGTTCGGCCAGCCGTCCATGTCCCCGTAGACCTTGGTGGCCAGGACCGTCTGGTCACGGCGCCCGCCGCCGCTGGCGAACCAGCGTCCGATGATCTCTTCGGTGTGACCGCGATGCTCGGCGCCGCCGTACGCATTGGCGGTGTCGAAGAAGTTGATTCCACGTTCAAGAGCCGAATCCATGATTGAGTGCGCGTCGGACTCGTTGGTCTGGGGACCGAAGTTCATCGTCCCGAGGCACAGGCGGGAAACCATTAGGCCGCTTCGGCCGAGATGTGTGAACTGCATGAGCTCACCTTGCCATCTTCACCCGGGGGAGTGGCCCAACCCCCGGTGGGCTGTGGCCAGCTGCCGGTAGATCTGGGCGTTGGTCACCACCCGCTCGTACTCGGCGTCGCTTAGCTCACGGCGTACTCGACCCGGAACTCCCGCGACGAGGGACCGGGGCGGGACGTCGGTGCCCTCAAGGATGACGGTGCCGGCAGCGATGAGTGAGCCGGTGCCGATCCGGGCCCCGTTGAGCACGGTGGCATGCATACCGATCAGGCAGTCATCCTCCACCGTGCAGCCATGTACGACCGCTCCGTGCCCCACGCTGACTCCGGAGCCGATCACGGTCGGGAAGCCGTAGTCGGTGTGGACGACGACGTTGTCCTGCAGGTTGCTGCCCGACCCGAGGAACACCGAATCCATGTCGGCACGCACGACGGCGCCATAGAAGACGCTGGCCTCGCGCCCGATGGTCGCCCGACCGATGATCGTTGCGGTGGGGGCGATCCAGGCATCATCGGCCACCAAGGGTTCTATGCCGTCGAAGGGCAGCAGGAGCATGGGCACAGCCTACGGATTCGCCCGACGAGTGCCTCGCCGTACAGGTCTCATATCGCGAGTGCTAGTGGTTGCGCATGTTGGTTCGTCGGGTCCGCGGCTGCGATGCAGCGCCGTTTTCGCAGAATCTCCCTCCAGAGCCGGGCGGCGCCCAGCGGTCACGCCTGAACCCGGTCGACACCATCTGCCTGGAGGGAGAGTCTGCGAAACCATGGGCTGGCGCACCAGATGCCACTCCCGTAACCGCCGAAGAAGCGCTCCATATCGGCTGCGAACGTTGGCGAGACAGGCGTGACATCGATCTGGCGGGAGCCCAGCAGTGGGATGATTCGATCATGGGGTCACCCACTAGCGGGTCCGCTCCTGTTCAGACCGACGCGAACGGAGAGATCACCGACACCGAACGCGCAGTTCTCGGGACGGAGTCGGTAGCTGAGGTGCTGTCTCTCTTCGGCGCGTACGCCCGAGACCGACTCGGTAACCCAATAGCGAAGGTCCGTTTCCGCACTGGTCGCATCGATGCCGTTTGGGGAGTCGGGCTCGACGACGGGCGCGAGGTGGTGATCAAGAGCCACCGACTACCGGTGAACCTCGAAGCCCTCGCCGCCGCCAGAGATGTGAAGCGGCTACTGAGAGCGGCCCACTTTCCTTGCCCAGAACCTCTGTCGGGTCCCGACGAGGTCGATGGCCGCGTCCTCAGTCTGGAGACACTGCTGAGTGACGGTGAGACTCCCGATGGGCGCGATCCGGACAATCGCCGGCTACTCGCTGCGGGTCTTGCTTGGCACATCGATGTGCTGCGCGGTCGGTCCGATTTGCTCGAGCGGGTCGGTTCGGGGCCGTCCTGGTGTCACTACCGTACAGGTCCCTGGCCCGTGCCTCACGATCCGATCGTGGATTTCGGGTCCACTCCGAACGGGTACGGATGGCTCGATGCACATGCGAGGCGGGCCGCGGATCAGATCCTCGCCTACCGCGCCGCGGGAGAAGTGGTTGTGGGCCATGCCGACTGGTACGCCGGTAATGCCGCGGTGGCCGGGGGTCTGCTGGTCGCGACGTTCGATTGGGAACTTGTCGCTGATGCCGAGGCCGTCATCGCCGGTTTCACCGCAGCGTGCTACGCCGCGAGCTCGACCAGCGGGGGTGGACTCTCGAGCCCGGACGAGGTGGCAGCGTTCCTCAAGGACTACGACGTCGTACGTGGCGCGCCGCTGACCGGCCAGGAACAACGCGCGGCGGCCGGAGCGGCGGCCTGGATTCTCGCCTTCAACGCCCGCTGGGAACTCGCTCTCCGCAAAGACGGCCAGGAGGACGGCGTCACGTTGTCGCTCGTACGGGAGCGGCAGGAGGACTACCTCTCACTCACGTGGTGATCAAGTCGTTCCCAGGCCGTCGCTGACCGGCCCTCCGTGGTTCCCAGTGATGAATCCGCTGACCGTCAGCTTCAGGAACGACCGTTCTGAACGCTGCCGAGCTGCGTCGCTCATCGACGGGCCGAGGCGCGAGGTGGGTGGCTCTTCGACCGGGTTCGGGGGCGAGGGGGCCGGCCCGTGTGCCTCGGCGCCTGAGCTGCGCTTTGATTGGCCCCATGACCGACAGTGAGCGGCAACCGGGCACCGTCGTAGTGGTGGGATCGGCCAACGTGGATCTCACTGCATCGGTCGCCGCGCTGCCGCGAGCCGGGGAGACCGTCCTGGCGGATGGTCTGGCCCGCGGCTGCGGCGGGAAGGGCGCGAATCAGGCGGCCGCTGCCGGTCGATTGGGCGCCCGCGTTCGGCTGGTAGCAGCCGTCGGGAACGACGATGGCAGCTCCGCGGTCCGCGAGGCGGCGCAGGCGGCCGGCGTGGCCGTCGATCACCTTCACGAGATGCCGGGCTCGCTCACCGGGCTCGCTCTCATCACGGTGGACCGTGCTGGCGAGAACGTGATCGTGGTCGCTCCGGGCGCCAACGCCGAGTTGACCGGCGGCGCGGCGCGGGCCGGCGTCGCCGATGTCGGACCGACCGACGTGATCATGGTTTCGCTGGAGATCCCGGCCGACACGGCCGGTGCGGCGCTGCGGTCCGCGCGACAACGCGGTGCGACCACGATCCTCAACCCGTCCCCCTTCTCCGATCAGGTGGCATCCCTTCTGCCCGTGGTCGACGTGTTGATCATGAACGAGGGCGAGGCTGAGCGGCTCGGTGATCATCTCGATGATCACGACCTGGCGATGGTCGTCACGATGGGCGGGGCGGGAGCGCGGGTTCGGCTGTCGCCGGAAGGCGAGTGGGCGACGATCAGCGCACCGGTGATCAATGTCGTCGACACCACGGGGTGTGGAGACGCCTTCGCCGGGGCCGTTGCCGCGGAGCTCGCCGGCGGCGCCGATCTCGCTTCCGCCACACGTCTGGCCGTCCGCTACGCCGCTCTTGCGGCGACCCGGTTCGGTGCGCAGAGCTCCTACCTTGATCGCGCGACCCTACGGGCGAGCGAGCTGCGCTGACGTGCCCCGTCGGTTTCAACACGGGCTGCGGGTGGAGACGACGATCGTCGGCGGGCGCCGATGCGTTCGCTCACGCCGCGGTGGCAAGGGACGCTGCCGGAGATCGTGCTGTTGCGGGCCTCGCCGAAGGCTCAAACGGACGACCTCGCCGCTGAATCCGTCGCTGTGGCCGGGTCACACGGCGAGATCCGTCGGCGCACTGATCCTCAACCTGAGCATTTCGGACGCGCAAGGCAATCCTGAGGCAATCTTGAGCGCCACTTAGCTGACCTCGCAGGGTCCCTTGAGTTCGATACGACAGGATTCGTTTCGCTGGAGCAGTTGTGGGAGTGCAAAGGCCCGGGAGTTTGGGGGACGCCCGGTTAACACCAAGGGGGAAGACCATCAGTGCCAGGCATCGAACGCGAACCGCTGGTTCGCCTGCCCGGAGCCGACACTGGGGGTCATGAAGTGCCAACACCCACCGGGGATCACCCGGTGGGTGTGGCGCACTCGATCGTCGGGCAGGTCGGGCTCTGGGGGGAGCCCGGCCTGACCCGAACGAGCGAGGCACGGACCGGCACCGGTCAGGCGGATGATCCCGGACGCCGATTGAACGAGCCCGACGGCTCGGGCGTCGACGGGGCGGCGCACCAGGATCAACCCGCTATGGGGAGCGGGTCAGAGGGAGGATCGGTCCCGATTCCGTCAGGAACTCCGGGACCGATCAGCCTCCCGGTCGGTGCCCCTCCGGGATTAGCCGGCACCGGGACCTCCTTGCAGGCTCCTGAGACCCTCATGCGCGATCGGTTTCTGGTCGACTACCTGGATCTGCTCGGCGGCCGCCTCGCGGCCATCCGAGAACACATCGCCACCAAGCACTACGAAGAGGCGCGCATTGCGATGCTGAGCCTCGAGGCGACCAGCGGCATGCTCGGCGCCACCAGCCTGGTCGAGCGGCTACGCGAGCTGCGGGGCGTCGTCGACGTCTGTTCGGCCCCACAGCGACTCGCCCTGCTGTCCGACATCGAGTCCGAGGCGGCTCGAGTCCGCGCGCGCCTCGAATCAGGCGAGTATTCCGATCCGAGTGAGTCGGTGCTCTGAGCCGCTCCATGCGATTTCCGCCCAACCCGAACAGCGTGAACGATCCGACCCGGGACTATGGGGACTCAACACCCGGACTATGGGGTCACATCGTTCACCTTCTGGGAGCGGCTGGGCCCGCCGGCATCTGAACGGACTCGCCGCCTGAAGAACTTGACGCAAATTCCGGCTCCGCCGGACCGAGCCATCTAGTTCTGGGACTCGGCGAGGCGGTATCCGACCCCACGTACGGTCTCGATGTAACGCGGCGAACTGACGGGATCGTTGAGCTTTCGGCGCAAATTGGCCATGTGCACCTCGACGGCGCGGCGGTCGGAGTCGCCGACGTATCCGCTGGAGGAGTGCTCGCCACGTAGCTCCAGCGCGAGCGCGTCCTTGGTGATCACCCGACGAGCACCTTCCATCAGCGCCAGCAAGAGGTCGAACTCACTGCGGGTGAGCTCCACGGGGGCGCCGTCGATATCGCACAACCACATGTCGGCGTTGATCCGCAAACCGTTGTGGGTCAGCCAACCGGCCTCGTCATCAGCCGTCGGCTCAGCTGCCGGTGGCTCCGGAGGCGGTTCAGGAGCGCCGGCGGTCGGCGTTTCGGCCGACGCGGTAGGAGCCTGTCGGCGATAGCGCCGCAACATCGCTTCGATCCGTGCCCGCAGCTCACGGGGCCGAAAGGGCTTCGTCAGGTAGTCGTCCGCCCCGGCATCCAGGCCCATCAAGGTGTCGATCTCCTCGTTGCGGGCCGACAACATGATGATGTAGGTGTCACTAAAGCTCCGGATCCGGCGAGCCACCTCGAATCCATCGATGCCCGGCAACGAGACGTCCAGCGTCGTCAGGATCGGAGCGTGGTCGCGAATGGCCTGGATGCCGTGAGCGCCGGTCTCTGCGGCGAAGCAATGAAAACCGGCCTGATCCAGGATCGCTTCCAGCAGGTGCCGGATATCCGCGTCATCCTCGATGATGACGGCGATTCGCTCCTGACCGCTCGGCATATGCTCTACCGTACCTATCCCTCGACTCGGTTCAGGTCGGCTCGGTTCAGGTCAGCTCGTGGCGCAGAAATCGTGGCCGCTGGCGCGCTCTGTTGGTCGAACCGCACGTAGTAGTAGGTCTGGCTGTCGATCGGCACTACATCGAGTTCGCCCAACCGATGGAGCAGTCGCTGGACGCGGTCGGCGAAGCCGAGATCGGCGTTGAAGGCGCACAGGTCGTAGGCGCAGATCCCCCGATCCGCGACGAGCCGTTTCATAGCCAGTCGGAAGGTCTGTTCGAGCACCCGTGGGTAGCGGTTCTCGGGGTGGACCAGGCTGAAACCGAGATAGTAGATCGCGTTCCTCTTTGCGTACTCGGGGAAGCGGGCTCTGGAAGTACTCCGGGACTGATCCAGGGCACCGTGTCGAGGGACTTGGTGATCGTGGTCATGGCGATCGGGGTGTCCTCGTCGGCCCAGGCGACGTACTTCCAGACCCGGGCGTCGGTCATCTCGGCGAAGAACTCGTTCTTGTGTAGCACCTGCCGAGCGGCGGCCCGGGTACGTAGCGGACCGAAGGCCGCCAGATAGAGCTGGTAGAAGGTTTCCGCGTGCTCGTCGTCGATCGCCGTCTCGATCGTGATGCGCACGGGCGTATCGCCGTCCATCTGCCGAGATCTCAGTGTCGGCGCGTGGCTCGCTGAAGGACGTCACGGCGCCCGACCGGCCGGCCCAGAGGAGATTCGGCCGCGGCCACGACAGACCCGATGATCATTCTTCCTGGTGTCCTCCAGTGCGGGCGCGGCCCCCGACGCTACCCACTGTTGATGGCCGGATTGACTCCGACCGAGAAGCGCCTACGTTACCTGGCCTGCCGAGCTTCGACCGCCGCGTGGCTCGCCCGATCCGTTCCAACAGGCGATCCGTACGTCTCGGCTCGAGGATCGGCTCGGCGTCGAGCTACCGTCCGGCTGAGAAGTCGCCCGCGGGAGCAGGAAGCTGAACCGTGCTCCGCGCTGCGGGTGATTCTCGGCCCAGATCCGTCCGCCGAGCCGCTCGACCAGACTGCGGCTGATGGCAAGGCCAAGACCGGTGCCTCCCTTCTCACGGGCATCGGAGGAGTCCACCTGCTCGAAGCGGGTGAAGATCGACTCGAGCATGTCCTCGGGGATTCCTCGGCCCTGGTCATCGATACGGAACTCGACGGTGTCGGCGTGGACCAGGGCGCACACCGTCACCTCCGCCCCGGGGGGAGAGAACTTGACGGCGTTGCCGAGTAGATTCAGCAGGGTCTGCACCACCCGGTCGGCGTCGGTGATCACCACGCCCTCCGCCGCGGTCTTTCGAATCGTGACGTGGGCCGCTTCGGCGATGATCCGGATCTGATCGATGGCTGCCTCGATCAGCTCCGACGCCGGGTAGTTGCCGATCTCCAACGGCAAGGTGCCCGACTCGATTCGCTCCAGATCGAGGATCTGGTCGATAAGCCGGGTCAACCGCCGGCTGCTGTCCATCGCGATCTCGACCATCCGGGTGGCCGGTGGCGCCAGCTCGCCGAGAGCCCCACCGGCCAGCAGCCCCAGCGACCCACGAATGGCCGTCAACGGGGTCCGCAGTTCGTGGCTCACCATCGACACGAACTCGTTCTTCAGCCGATCGACCTCGCGCCGTTGGGTGACGTCCCGGAACACCACGACGGCCCCGCGGATACGTCCGTCGGCGGCCAGCGGACTGGCGGTGACCTCCACCGGTATCGGCCGCCCCTCGGCATCGCGGTACACGTCCTCGACGCCGCTGATGGCCACACCCTCGGAGATCACCGCCGTCAGGTAGCACGAAATCAGCCCCACGACCAGGTTCAGTGGTGCCTTCGGGAGTCATGGTCGTGGAAGAGGGCGTGAGCTTGATGACCGAGGACGTCTCCTCGCCCAAAGCCCAGCGCCGTGACGGCAGCAGGATTGACGAAGGTGACGAGACCCTGGCCGTCGACCCCGTACACGCCGTCGGCCACCGAGTCGACCAGCAGGTCGGTCTGTTGGGTCACTTCGCGCAACTCGGTGCTGCGTTCGATGACTCGCTGCTCCAGACCACGCCGGAGAACCTCGTTGTCGAGGGTCAGCAGAGGTCTGGCGGGCCGAGACCGCCACCAACACCAAGATCAGCAGAGCGTCCGACGTCGGCGTGGTGTTGCCGGCGCCCGCCGCGGACAAGTGCAGGAAAGCGGCCACGACCAGCATCCCGAACATCACCATGGTGCCGGCGAGAGCGGACTGCTCGTGGGAGGGTTCTGCTCCCTCCGGCAGCGGCTTGACCGACCACGAGACCCCCACCGCGAGCAGGGCGTAGCCGGCGATCCAACCGAGATCCACCAGGTTCCGAAGGAGAACGGGCCGTGCGCTCGCTGCGACGGCGGCGATCCCGTCGGACACTGCGAACAACGCGAAGGCCGTGGCGGCCATCGCCAGAGTCGGACGGTCCGAGCGATTGCCGCGGATGAAGAGCAGCCAGCCGACCGTGGCCGAGAATCAAGTCGATCACCGGGATCACCAGGGGGGCGACCCGATCGGCGATCGTCGGGCCGGACTGGTTCAGGATCTGCGGGAACAACGTGTCGCTGGCGATGAGCAGCACCGATCCGCCGAGCACCACGCCGTCGAGCACCATGCGGGTCAGGTCCGTACCCCGCCTCGGGGTCGCCGGATAGGTCACCAGCCCGGCGGCGACCAGCAGCAGGGCAACGATCAAGAAGACGTCGCCGACCGGCGGCGCCGTGGCTGCGCCGAACAGGCCGGCGGCGGCGACCCAGAGGTTGGCCAGCGCGCCGGACAGGGCGGCCAGGCTGAAAAGAGCAGCCACGCACGTCGGCGGCGGCCTGTGCTCGTCCGGTACCGCCGACGGCAACTTGCCGCCAGGGCCAGCACGGCGGCAACCAGAGCCAGCCCGCTTGCGACCTGGCGAAACACCATGGGCAGGTCGCTGGCGAGGATCAGACCGAGCACGAGCAGGCCGACCGCGGCCACCACCGAGGGGATCCAGGAGTGCCGGTGCGCCGGGCTGGGGGAGTCGGCCTGGGGACCGGCGTGTCCCTGCATGGAGCGACGCTACCATCGCGAGCCGCTACGATACGGCTGCACGACTCGAGGGGGATCCGGGCTCGGGGACTCGGGTGCTGGCGTCGACGTGAGGTGGTTGCGGTGCGTGCTCGCAAGGTCCTCGTCGTCGATGACGACGACGTGATCCGAGAGGTCGCCAAGGTCGCTCTCGAGGTGGTCGGCGGGTGGCAGGTGACGACCGCCGTGAACGGCCCGGATGCCAACAGCTGGCCGCGCACGGAGCGCCCCGACGTCGTCCTCCTCGACGTGATGATGCCCGGCATGGACGGTCCGCGCACCGCCGCAGCTCTGCACGACGATCCGCTCACGCCGGGACATTCCGGTGATCTTTCTTACCGCCAAGCTTGCCGATCCGGATAACATGAGCGGTTCAGAGCCCAACTTGGCCGGCGTCATCGCCAAACCGTTCGACCCGATGACCCTGGCCGAGGAAATCTCCGACACTCCTGGGATGGCGTGATTGACGAAGCGAAGCAGAGCCGAGATGGACGGTGACGGCCGCGTCCGGGCCGCCTTGACCTCCATCGGGGCGCACGCCCGGAGGGCGAATCTCGCCCGCGCCGCGCAGCTGGCCGACGCCTTGGAGCAGCCTGGAAGCCGACACACTGACCGGAACCGCAGCGCGACGCGGCGGTTCGCTCGGCCCATCAACTCGCCGGGTCGGCCGGGACGTTCGGCCAGGTGCCGGCGTCCCGCCTGGCCAGCTGGTTCGAGCGCTTCTTCTCCGTCAGCCGCGGCACGCGACCCCAGGAGCTCGGCGCACGCCCGCCATCAGCTCGACGAGCTGCAGCGCAGCCTGGACGAACCGCCCGACCTCGACTGAGCGGGCGCGACCAATGCTCACGATCGGAGCAGGTCGCCCGGCGAGCGGGTCGGTTGTCGGGTCGGCTGCGGCTCGTGCGGCGGTGCAACAGCCAGGCCGCCAGGACCCCGCCGACGGCTCCGCCGAGGTGGGCCTGCCAGGACACGCCGGCCGAAGTCGGCAGCACACCCCAGATCAACCCGCCGTAGACGAGCAACACCAACACGCCGATCACCACCTGCGAGGTCTGGCGGGACCAGATGCCACGGGCGATCAGGTAGGTCAGCCAGCCGAAGATCAGGCCGCTCGCGCCGAGGACGATGCTGTTGACCGGAGTCAGGAACCAGGCGGTGAGACCCGAAGCGACGATGCTGATCAGCGACGACAGCAACCAGCGCGCCATGCCGCCGAGCAGGACGAGGAAGCCGAGCACGGCGAAGGGCAGCGAGTTGCTGATGCAGGTGCTCCCAGCCGCCGTGGAGGAACGGTGCCGTGAAGATCTGCGGCAGGCCGTCGATGTCGCGGGTCTCGATCCCGTACGAGTCGAGCTGAGTTGCCGCTCAGCTGGTCGAAGAACTCCAGCACCCACAGACCCAGCCAGCAGCAGCAGCATGATCAGCGCGGCCGCGCCGAGGCTCGGGCTGCGGCGTCGACGTGCTCACCTCGGTGCTCATCTGGTACGACACACCTCCAGCGTGCCCGATCGAGGTCAAGCACGAGGGATCTGCGATCCCGCCGCGTGTATCTCCGGGCGGCCGGGCTGCTCCGAATACCCGATGACCGATGGCGAGGCAGCCGAGAGGCGGCGCCACGACGGAAGGTACGGACGTGGGAACGAGGGAGTTGGCGAGGCGGGTGCACCCGAGCAGGCGACCGGCCGACGACGCCGTCTTGATCGCCGAGGCCAACGCGCTCGGACTGGTCAGTGACCGCGAGGTCCGCGAGGGACAGGTACGGATCCGGCCCGCCTCCCGGCGGGGCACCGTGTCTGCGGTCATCGTCCGCGGCCACGAGGTCGGCTACGCCAAGCGCCCGGCCCCTGGCCCGACCGCGCTCCACGCCGGCTCGCCCAGGAGCGAGCCGACGATGGCGCAGCTGGGTTCGCTGGATCTGGTTCCCCGCCGAGATCCCTCCGCGCCATCGGTGCAACGCCAGACTCACGACGCTGTGGATGTCGGCGCTGCCGGGATCGAGACTGGATCAGCAGGCCGGAACGATGCCGTGCCTCGCCGACCTCGCCCAAGCCTGGGGTCTGGCGCTGGCCCGGCTGCACACCGAGCGCGCCGGCCGACCTCGGACGCCGGCCCCGCGGCCGTGGGTGCTGCGCGCGGGGACGCCGTCCATCCGCCGGACCTGGTGCCGGCTCCGCCGACGACGGCGGCGGTCTTGCGGCTGCTGGCGAGCGACTCGTCGCTGCGCCGTGCCGCGCAGCAGGCCGACGATCGGTGGGGCGAGGCGTGCTGGATCCACGGCGACCTGGCTGCGGGTCACGTGATCGTGGCCGACGGCGCAGCACGTCCGCGTCCGGTTCGCGGACGTGAGCACCGCCGGCGCCGGCGATCCGGGCTGGGACGTGGCGAGCGCGATGGAGAGCCTCGCCCGGCAGGCCTCGATCTGGCGGGTGTCCGAGCGGGCGCTGAGTGACTACTTCCTCCGCGGCTACCGTCGCGGCGGTGGTCCGGGCCGTGTCGATCCCCAGCTCCGCGCCTTACGGGCGGTGGAGGTCGCGTGGCGGATCGCCACCGCCGAGATGATCCGCCGACTTCGGCGGACGTCGCGGACGAGGTCGCTACGCTGGCTGGATCGGGCGAGGACCTTACGCCGGCCGGTCCGGGTCAGCTGGGCTGGGCCGCCTGAGGCGTCGTGGTCAGCCGATCGGCGGCACCCGGACGCTCAGGTGCGACGTGCGCGCCACGCTCCGGGTAGTATCCGCAGGCTCGACGCCGACACGCGACGCGCCTCATGGATGCCGCGGGCCGGCCAACTGGTGCTGGGCGTGAGCGAGAGGAAGTGCCCGGCGCGGTACCAGGGGTAACCCGCGCGGCCTCCGGCCTCGAGCCGATACCAGAGGTGCGGCCAGACGTCGAGGTCCCAGCTCCAGCTCGACCTGCAGCCGACGCCGGACGTTGGTCACGGTGGCCAGCGGCGCAGCGGGTCGCCGGAGTCGATCGGAAGTCCGAGAGGTAGGCCGACCGGGTCAGCCGACTCTCGGCCGAGGGCAGCGAACGCAGGTTGACCATCCCGTCCGGCCCGTACGACCGTGGCCACGGCAGGATGTCGTCGTAGGTCGCATCGGCTGCGTGACTGCGGGTCGGGCCGGACCAGCGTCGCTGCGGTGTCGATGCTCGTCTCCGGGCCCAGGACCGCGGGTCCGAGGATCAGTTGCGAGCCCCACATCACGTCGACGTGCTCCTGGCCGACATTCTTCACGGTCTCACCGATGGTGACCTCGTCGGCGTTCAACGAAATGATCTTGGTCACCGCGAACGGGGAGCGGAGCAGCCTGGTCTTCAGGATCACCGACGAGCCGGCCTGCTCCCAGTCGAACCAGGCGACTCGCGCCTCACCGTCGAAACCCCACTCGGCGCCGTTCACGACCGCGGAGTCGCCGCCGTTGGGGAAGATGGTCTGCCATCCGCCCGGCAGGCTGTCGAGCATCAGGCTCTCGGCGTCACCGGCCAACGGCCGGGCTGCGGCCGGACGGAGCCCCCACGGCGATCGCCAGAGCACCTCAGCCTGGTCCTCGAGCCTGACCAAGGAGATCGCGGTGCCGCCCAGCCCGGGCACGAGGTCGAGGCGCAGCTGATCGGACGTGAGGCGGACGATCTCCCGGTCGGCCACCTGCAGCCGCTCCACGTCCGCCACGTTCGGCAAGCCTACGGTGATCACGCAGGCGATCGGGCAGGCGGCTCAGTCCGGGATCTTGACCGCGGTGACAGAGGAGGAGGAGTCGTCGCTCATCAGCAAGGTGACGTCACCGCGCGGCAGATCGAACGCGATCGTGCCGCGCACCGTGTCGCCGGCCAGCAAGATGCCGTAGCCCAGCGGAGTGCCCCAGCGTCCGCCGCTGCTCACCTCGAACAGTTCGCCGGTCGCGTCGAAAGCCGAGAAGTTCTCCGGTCCGTAGGCGAAGGTGCCGTTGCGGCAGACGAGTTCCACCTCGACGTGCAGATAGGTCCCGAACGCCGGACGTCGCACGCCGCTCGCTGACCAGATCCGACTGGTCACGATGAGGACGCCGTCGGCATCCGCCGTCGACGAACTCCATCCGGTCCGCTCGGTTCGGGTCGCGGACACCGGGCTGGCGGGCACCCGGCTCGCCACCGGGCGGCTGTCCTCGCGCGCCGTGATCACGCTGGCGATGGTCACCACCAGTCCGACCAGCAGCACGGCGGCCGCGGTCAGGATCGCCGACCAGCGGTTCGTCGCGTCGGTCGTCGTCCGTGGCTGGTCGGCGGCGGAAGGCTCGGCGCGGGGACCGCTTCGCTCGACCCGAGTGGAACGCGTGTTCGCCTCGGTGCGTTCGTCCTTTGCCGAACGGTTGCGCCGTGCCGGCGAGTGGTGCGCCGAACGTGTGGGGAGCGAGTGAGGAGGCGTGAACGAGGGACCGTGGGGCTCCGAGCCCATCCCCGCTCGCTCGTCCATCTGGTCACGGTACTCCCCGGAGACCCGCTCGGGGGCCCCGGAGCCGAAGGGCTGCACGCGGGGTAGCGGCTGATCCACAGGGCGGCCCGAACACGTCCGCTCGTCCACAACCCAGCGCCGTGAGCGAACGAATTCGGCCGTTTCTCCACAGAATCCGGACATGACGCGGAACAGACTGAAGAGACAACGAAAATCCCGGCGGAGCTCGGTCTGTCGACCTGCCCCGGTTGCGGATCACCCGACCCGAGGACTTCATCGCGATCGTGCCCTACCTGCTGGGATTCCACCCGACCGAGTCGGTCGTCGGGCTCTTCTTCGATCGTGGTCGGGTCCGGCTCACGGCCCGGGTCGACCTTCCCGAGCCCGCCGGCGGTGGGCGACCTGGTCGAACAGATCGCCTCGCTCGGCCGGCAGGCGCGCGCCGCGTCGGTGGTCCTGCTCGTCTACAGCAGCCGCGTCGAAAGCCGCGCCGTCTTGGAGCGCTTGGTGGTGGAGAGCGGCCTCGAGCCGCTGGAGGCCCTGTTGGTCACCCCCGAACGCTGGTGGTCGGCTGATCTGCGCGGGTATCCGTGGTGCTGCCCGGCGGACGGCACGCCGTACGACCTCTCCGGCCACCCGCTCTGCGCCGAGGCGGTGCTCGCCGGCCTCAACGCCGTGGCCGACCGCAACCTCGTCGAGGCCATGGTGGCCGGTCCCGGGCCGGCGGACGTGGCCGAGCTCGACGAGCTGGCGGCCGAGGCCGTTCTCGGACTGGTCGGCGTGGACCGGGTGTCGCGCAAGCGGCGGATGCAGACCCTGGTGACCGGATCGTTGACCGACCCGGCCGCACTCTCCGACGCGGACTGCGCCGAGCTCGCGGCCTTGTGCCTGGACCTCGGCGTCCGCGACGTGGCCTGGGCGCTGATGAGTCGCGACGACGCCGCCGACGCACCTGAGCCTGTGGCACCGGGTCCTCTCGCGCACCGTCGACGACCTCGCCTCGGCACCGCTTGGTCTGGTGGCCATGGCGGCCTGGATCTCGGGTAACGGCGCACTGCTCAACTGCTGCATCGCCCGACTGGAGGAGCTCGACCCGGACTACGGTCTGCTCGACATCTGCCGGGACATCAGCTGGCGAGCCGTCCACCCGTCGCTCTGGGACGCCATGTCGGCGGAGATGCGTACGGATCCGGAGCTCCTGGTCGGGTGATGGGCCGGCCCGCCCACCCCCGGCATTAGGTTGTTCGCTATGGATCAAGGGCGGAAGCGCTTCGTGGTGTGCGGCGAGACGTTGATCGACCTGGTGCGGACCGACGAGGCGGCGACACATTCCGCTCGACCTGGCAGGCGTTATCGGCCGGTGGGCCGATGAACAGCGCGGTGGCGCTGGGCCGAGCTCGGCAACGACACCCACTTCCTGGGGCGACTGTCGACCGACGCGTTCGGCCATGCAGCTGCGGGGCCACATCGAGGATGCGGGCGTGTCCTTGGACCTGGCGACGGAGTCGTCCCAGGCCACCTCCATCGCGGTGGTGAGTCTGGACGCGGAGGGCGGGGCTAGCTACACGTTCCACTTCGCCGACACCGCGAACTTCGGCTGGCAGTTCGAGGACCTGCCCGATCTGTCGCGCCGACGACTGGCTCCACATCGCCTCGCTGGCCTGCGTCGTCAGCCCCGGCGGGGACGTCCTGCTGGACTGGGTCAACGAGCTTCCCTGTCGGCATCTCGTACGACATCAACGTCCGCCCGTCGGTGATCTCCGACCCGGAGGTCTACTGGGAGAAGGTGCGGCCGTGGCTCCGAGCCGTGGCCAGCAACCGGGGCATCCTCAAGGCGAGTGACGTTGACGTTCGCTTCCTCGCCGAGACCGCCGGTGTGTCCGCCGATCCCGTCGAGGCGATGGGCACCTGGGTCGAGCAGTACGGCTACGCGGTGGGAGTCGTCACGCTCGGTGCGGAGGGGGCGGCCACGGTTGAGCCCGACGGCACGCGGACGATGGTGAAGAGCTTCCCGACGACGGTGGTCGACACCGTCGGCGCCGGCGACACGTTCATGGCGGGTTTCCTCGACGCCTACGTCGGCCAGCAGGCGGAGGTGGAGGCGGCGCTGACCCGCGGGGTCGCGGCAGCGTCGATCGTGTGCTCGCGGCGGGGTGCCCAACCGCCCGACCGCCGCCGAGGTGGATGAGCTGGTCGCCACCCGATCCTGAGCTGGGTCTGGTCTCGGGGCCGATCTCAGTCGGCGGGGCCGGCGGCCGCCGCGAGCGCCCGATGGCCTGGTCGGCACGGCTGATCGGTGAGTTGACGTGCCGTCGATCTCGGTCAGGTAGAAGGTGTCGATGGCCTGCCCGGCGAGGGTGGAGATGTGGGCCGAGCGCACCGAGAGCTGCACTTCCGCCAGTGACCGCCCGAGAGCGTAGAGGAGGCCGCTCCGGTCGCCGGCCCGCAATTCGATCACCGCCGCCGTCTCGCTGGCGTCACGGATCTCCTCCACGAACGGCTGCGCGGGTCGGCCGGCCTCGGCACGCGCCTCCCGCCGCCGCACCGCCTGCAGGACCGACAGGTCGCCCGCCTCGAGCCGTTCCATCTGCTGCACGAGGAACGCCGCGTCGGGCAGGTCGGCGGCCACGCTGCTTGTCCACCCGCCATGTGTTCACGGCCACCCCCTCGACCGTGTGCACCACGGCCGAGCGGACCGAGATGGCGTGCGCCGACAGGAGCCCCGCCGTCTCACTGAACAGCCCGAGGCGGTCGCGGGCGGCGATGACCAGCTGCATGCCGCCGGCCTTGGATTCGTACCGCACCCGCGGCTTGCCGTCCAGCCGGACGGACCGGGCCAGGCCCAGGTCGACCAGTTCGGTCGCGATCGCCTCGCGGTCCTCGCCGATCAGCTGGCTCTCGGCCCGGTCGGCCAGCGCGTTGATCAGCTGTGCGCGCCAGGGCGACCAGGCGGCGGGACCGGCCGCGCGGGAGTCGGCTTCGGTCAGGTCGGCGCAGCAGGTTGAGGGTTTCCAGCCGGCCGTCGACCGCGTCGACCAAGGCAGCCAGCGTGGCCGGATCGGCGTGGTCTCGACGGGTCGCCAACTCGGCCAGGGTCAGATGATGGCGGACCAGCCGCTCGATCAGAGCGACGTCAGGCTCGTCCAGGCCCATCGTCTCCGCCACCCGTCGGGCGATGGGGGCGCCGACCTCGGCGTGGTTCACGCCGGCGCCGGGCACCTTGCCGATGTCGTGCAGCAGGCAGGCCAGCAACAAGAGGTCGGGTCGCTCGACCTGGGTCAGGTCCTTTCCCACCTCGGCGGCGCACTGCACCGAATGCCGGTCGACCGTGTGCCGGTGGATCGGATTGTGCTGCGGCTGGGCGCTGATCCGGCCCCAGTCCGGGATCCACCGCACGATGCAGCCGGCGAGGTCGAGTGACTCCCACACCGGCAGGAGGGCCGGTCCGGTCGACAACAGGCCGTAGAAGCGCCTCGCGCGCTTCCTCCGGCCACGGCGTCGGAATGGGCGGTGCGTGGGCGCCGAGGTTGTCGGCGGTGACGGGGGAGAGCACGAGGCCGCGCTGGGCGGCGAGAGCTCCGGCGCGCAGGCCCAGCAACGGCTCGGCGGGCCGGGCCAGCCGGCCAAGACCCACCTCCCCCTGGTGGATGATCAGGCCATGCGGCGCCTGTTCGTAGACCGGCCTGCGTTCCCGCCGGACGAAGGACAGGACGCGTCGCTCGGGGACGATCGCCTGTCGAGCCGCGCGGGAGGTGATGTCGACCGCATGACCGATGCGACGCGCCGCGAGGCTGATCTCCCGCCGCAGGTTGTCGGTTTCGGTGAACCCCAGGAGCTGAGCGACGTCGTCGACCTCGGCGACGAGCAGGCGATCCAGGGTGCGGCCTGAGGTGACGTGCAGTGCGTCGCGGACGTCCAGCATTCGCTCGTACGGGTCGTTGACGCCGATATGAGGTCGGTCGGTCAGCCAGGTCGCCGCGAGCGCACGGAGCATGTTCATGTCCCGCATGCCCGCCACGTGCCTCCTTGAGGTCCGGCTCCAGGAGATAGGCGGCGTCGCCGGCCGTCGCGTGCCGATCCTCGAGGGCCTTGAGCAGTTCGGGGAACCGCTTACGGGCGTTGTTCCGCCAGGCGCCGAACAGGGCGCTGCGGGCCGCCGCCACCAGATCGCGGTCGCCGCTGATCAACCGGAGATCCAACAACCCGACGCCGGCACTCAGCTCCCGCCCGGCGACCTCGGCGCACTCGGCGGCGTCCGCACCGCATGATCCATCCGGATCCGCGCGTCCCACAGCGGGTACCACAACTGCTCGGCCAAGTGCGTTGATGCGGGGACGGTTCCTGCCGTCGTGCAGCAACACCAGATCGATGTCGGACCGCGGGCCCGAGCTCACCCGCGCGCCAGGCTGCCGACGCAGGCCAGGGCGACCCCGACTTCCCGGACCACCGGAGCTGGCGTACAGCTCCCGCAACGCCGTTTCGACGCATTCGGTCATACAACGCCGACGATCCGGCCCGTACGTGGTTTCCCACGAGGACCGGATCGCGACGTTGAGGCGCTCGCTGGTTAGGTCACGCTTCAGAGCGCGTCCAGCCCGCGCTCACCCGTTCGCACGCGAACGATGTCGTCCACGGGAACGGACCAGACCTTGCCGTCACCGATTCGGCCGGTCCGGGCGCTCTTGACCAGGACGTCGATGATGTCCTTGACATCCTCGTCGTCCACGAGCACCTCAAGTCTCACCTTCGGAACCAGGTCGACGGTGTACTCCGCGCCCCGGTAGACCTCGGTGTGGCCTCGCTGGCGACCGAAGCCCTGGGCTTCGCTGACGGTCATTCCTTCGACGCCGAACGACTCCAGCGCCGTTTTCACTTCGTCCAACATGTGGGGCTTGATGATCGCGGTCACGAGCTTCATGCCTTCACCTCCTGATCATGATTGTCGTCCGCATTGCTGTCGGACTTGGCCGCGCCGCCGTAGGCAGACTGCGCGCCCGATGGCGCCGAGGGGGGCGAGATCGTAACCGGTCTCGGCGTGCTCCGCCTCGTCGATGCCGCGCATCTCGTCGTCCTCGCTGAGCCGGAAGCCGATGGTCTTCTCGCAGGAGGAAGCCGATGCCCAGGGTGAGGACGAAGCTGAAGATCAACACCGCGAAGGCACCCACGGCCTGCCGCCAGAGCTGGTCGACACCACCGCCGTAGAACAGGCCGTTGACGCCCGCCGGGGCCGCCTCGGTGGCCAGGAAGCCGATGGCCAGGGTGCCCCAGAGGCCACCGACCAGGTGCACGCCGACGACGTCGAGCGAGTCGTCGTAGTTGCAGCTTGTACTTCAGACCGACGGCCAAGGCGCAGAGCACACCGGCGATCAGGCCGAGGATGATCGCGCCGATCGGGCTGACCGACGTAGCAGGCCGGGGTGATGGCCACCAGACCCGCGACCACACCGGAGGCGGCACCGAGCGAGGTGGGATGACCGTCCCGGAATGCGCTCCGTGATCAGCCAGCCCAGGGTGGCGGCCCCGGTGGCGACCATCGTGTTGACGAAGGCCACCGAGCGGTGTTGCCGGCCGAGACACGGCGGAACCGGCGTTGAAGCCGAACCAGCCGAACCACAGCAGACCGGCCCCGATCATCACCAGGGTCAGGTTGTGCGGCCGCATCGGCTCCCTCTTCCAGCCGATCCGGCGACCCAGCACGATGGCCAGGGCGAGACCCGCGGCACCGGCGTTGATGTGCACCGCGGTGCCACCGGCGAAGTCGATCGCCTCCAGGTTATTGGCGATCCAGCCGCCGACGTGGGTGACCACGTCGTTGTCATCGGTGAGGGTGAAGTCGAAGACCCAGTGCGCGACCGGGAAGTAGACGATGGACGCCCAGATGCCGGAGAAGATCAGCCAGGTGGCGAACTTCGCCCGGTCCGCGATGGCGCCGGAGATCAGCGCGACGGTGATGATCGCGAACATCGGCCTGGAAGGCCACGAAGGCCATGGCCGGGTAGGTGGCTTCGGCGTCTTCGGCCATCAGACCGGCCAGCCCAAGGAACTCGCCCGGGTCGCCGAGCAGGCCGTAGCCGATGTCGTTGCCGAAGGCGAAGGAGTACCCGTAGAGCACCCAGAGGACGGAGATGAGCGCGAGCGCGCCGAAGCTCATCATCATCATGTTCAGCACGCTCTTGGCGCGCACCATGCCGCCGTAGAACAGTGCGAGGCCCGGTGTCATCAACAACACCAGCGCCGCCGAGGTCAACATCCAGGCGGTGTCGCCTGAATTGAGTTCGAGTGGTGTCATGCTTCTTCTTTCGGTGAAGGAGACTGGACGGTGTGAGTGGCCCCCGCCGCGGCTGGATCCGGTGGACGCGCAGGGTTACGCAGAACTCTGCAAGGTTTGTGTTGCGCAAAATGCGCCGCCCGTTACGAGCACATGACAATCCGCACGGGCATTTGTGACGGCCGTGTTTCTCCACCTCGCGGAGCGGCCCTCGGTGGGTGCCGGCGGCTGTGAGGTGGCCGGGCCGTCCTGGGCTTACCAACCCGTCCCCACCACAAGGTGCACCCTTTCGTCGCTAGCTTGCACCCCCACATGAGGGTGCAAGTGCGACGAAAGAGTGCGCCTGCGCCAGGGGAGGGAGAGGAGTCAGGCCGATGCGGCGGCTTGGCGCGCCTCCCAGGCTGAGGCCACCATCTGGTCGATGGTGTGCCGCATCTTCCACGCCAGGTCGCGCTCGGCCAGTTCACCGGTAGCCACGATCTGGGCGGGATCGCCCGGTCGTCGCGGGTGGCTCTTCGGGGTGAAGTCGATCTCGGTGACCCGGGCGACGGCCTCCATGATCTCCCGCACCGACAGGCCACTTCCGCTGCCCAGGTTGTAGACCGGCTCCAGTTCCCGGTCCGTCGGCGAGCGCCTTGGCCGCCGTGACGTGGGAGGCCGCCAGATCGGAGACGTGGATGTAGTCGCGGACGCAGGTCCCGTCGCGCGTCGGGTAGTCGTCGCCGTTGATGTACGGGGTCTCCCCGGCGACGAGCTGCTCGAAGACGATGGGAAAGAGATTGTGCGGGCTGGTGTCGCGCAGGTCCGGGTAGCCCGACCCGACGACGTTGAAGTACCGCAGCGAGGTGTGGGCCAGCGGCACGGCGCGGGCCTGGTCGGCCAGTAGCCACTCACCGATGAGCTTCGACTCCCCGTACGGGGATTCTGGTCGGGTCGGCGTCTGTTCGGTGACGAGATCCACGTCGGGGGTCCCGAAGACGGCCGCACTGGAGGAGAACACGATCTTGTCCACCTCGGCTCCGGCCATCGCGCTGAGCAGTGCGACCATGCCGGTCACGTTCTCGGTGTAGGTGTGCAGCGGCCGGCGGACCGAAACGCCGGCGTACTTGAACCCGGCCAGATGCACGACGCCGCGGATCTGGTGGCTGGCGAAGATGTGCCGCAGAAGATCTTCGTTGCCGACGTTGCCGCGATAGAACGGCACGTCCGGCCGGACGAACTCGCGGTGGCCGCTGGAGAGGTCGTCGATCACCACGGGCGGGATGTCCTCGGCCGCGAAGGCCCGGACCACGTGCGATCCGATGTATCCGGCTCCGCCGGTCACCAACCAGCTCACGCGCACGATCTCGGATCTTTTGCTGACCTCACCCGCCCGACTCTACGGCCGGCTCGTTCCCGCAGGACAGGGGTTCCGTGTGGTGAAGAAACATCAGTCTTGACTTATATAAGCGCCCATTGAAAGATAGAGGACATGGATATATCGGCGCAGGTGGGTCTGGTAGAGCGCTCGGTGCGGGCCGACGAGCGCGACGGCGAGCCGACGCGGGTGGTCGTGGCCAGTCAGGAGTATCCCGCGGGCATCGACGACGTCTGGGACGCAATCACCAACCCCGAGCGGCTGCCGCGCTGGTTCCTCCCCGTGACCGGCGATCTGACCGTCGGCGGGCGCTACCAGTTCGAGGGCAACGCGGGCGGCGAAGTCCTGGCCTGCGACAAGCCGGAACGAGCGCTGCTGACCTGGGAGTTCGGCGGCGGGGTCAGTTGGCTCGAACTCCGGCTCACCGACCTCGGCGGATCGACCCGTCTGAAGCTCGAACACGTCGCGCCCCTGGTGGACCAGTGGTTCGAGTACGGACCGGGAGCGGTCGGCGTCGGCTGGGACCTGTCCTTCCTCGGGCTGGCCAATCACCTGGCTGGAGGTCCCGACGTCACGCCGGGCACCGAGATGGAGCTGATCGGTTCCCCTGAGGGTCGGCAGTTCGTCGAGGTCGCCAGTGCGGCGTGGGCCGAGGCCAACATCGCTGCCGGTGCCGAGCCGGCGGACGCCCGAGCGGCTCGGGAGCTGGTGACCGCCTTCTACACCGGCGGGTGAGGAGTGCACCCGTTCGAGGTGCTGGCCGACCCGGTCCGCCGACGGATCCTGGAGATCCTCGGTCCTGGAGAGGTCGGCGCCGGCGGGATCGGAGCCCTCGTGGGCGCTGAGTTCGGCATCTCGCAGCCGGCGGTCTCCCAGCATCTCAAGGTGCTCCGCGAGTCCGGTTTGGCGCTCGTCCGGCCACACGGGACGCAGCGGCTCTATCGCGTCGACCGGGTGGCCCTCGCCACCGCGGGCGGCTGGTTCGACCAGTTCGCCGATCCGTTCCAGCAGCCGCTGGACGCCCTCGCCACGGAACTTGCGCGCGGCCAGCGGTCCGTCGCCGTCGATCGGGTCAGGCGGCGCGGCGCCGGGTGAGCCGATCCGCCGCCTGCGCGTGGGCGCCTTGCCGCGTCAGTATCCGGCTGCCGGACAGAGTCGCTTGCGGTACCCTGAGGGACATGCATCGCGTTGTGCTCCTTCCCTAGCCGCGCAGAACATCTGCGCGGCAGCCCCTCGTGCCCGAGTGTCGGCACCCCGAGGGGCTTTTTCATGCCCGTCGCTGCGGGCTGCGTGAGAGTGAGCAGGGAGCGCGACACCGAGGGAGAAGGAAGATGACTGACCAAGCGGAACGGGCCGCGATGAGGACCGACGGGCCGACAGTTCGCCATCCCGCGACCTACGACGCCGTCGCCGCCCAGGAGCGCTGGCAGGCGTTCTGGGAGGAGGACAAGACCTTTGCCCCAGCCGACGACGGGCGCAGCGAGCGGCGCTACGTGCTCGACATGTTCCCCTACCCCTCCGGCGATCTGCACATGGGTCACGCCGAGGCTTTCGTGATGGCTGACGTCGTCGCCCGTTACTGGCGGCTGCGCGGCTACGACGTGATGCACCCGATCGGCTGGGACTCCTTCGGGCTGAACGCCGAGAACGCGGCGATCCAACGCAACATCGATCCGGCCGACTGGACCTACGCCAACATCGAGACCCAGTCCCGGTCGTTCCGCCGCTACGGCCTGAGCTTCGACTGGACGCGCCGTCTGCACACCTCCGACCCGGAGTACTACCGGTGGACGCAGTGGCTGTTCCTGCGCTTCCGGGAGCGCGGCCTGGCGTACCGCAAGGACGGCTGGGTGAACTGGTGCCCGCAGGACCAGACCGTGCTGGCGAACGAGCAGGTGGTCGCCGGGCTGTGCGAGCGCTGCGGCTCCGTCGTGACCAAGCGCCAGCTGACCCAGTGGTACTTCAAGATCACCGACTATGCCCAGCGCCTGCTGGACGACATGGACGAGCTGTCCGGTGGCTGGCCCGAGCGGGTGCTGACGATGCAGCGGAACTGGATCGGCCGGTCCGACGGCGCCTACGTCGACTTCCGGATCGAGCCGTCTCCGACCCTTCGACAAGCTCAGGGCACGAATCGACAAGCTCAGGGCGCAAGTGACCGGGTCGTACGGGTCTTCACGACCCGCCCCGACACCCTGTACGGCGCCACCTTCTTCGTCATCGCGCCCGAGGCGCCGCTGGCCGCCGAGATCGTCACCGATGATCAACGCGGCGAGTTCGAGGCGTACCTGGAGAAGACCAAGCAGGCCACCGAGATCGAGCGGCAATCCGCGGAGCGCGAGAAGACCGGCGTCTTTCTGGGCGTGTACGCGATCAACCCGGTCAACGGCGAACCGATCCCCGTCTTCGCCGCGGACTACGTCTTGGCCGAGTACGGCACCGGCGCGATCATGGCCGTGCCGGCCCATGATCAACGCGACCTGGACTTCGCCCGCGCCTACGACCTGCCGGTGGTCACGGTGGTGGACACCGGCGAGCCGGAGCCCGGCGAGACCGGAATCGCGACGCCCGGTGACGGCACGTACGTCAACTCCGCCGAGCTGAACGGGCTGCCGGACAAGGCATCCGGCATCGCGGCGATCGTGGCGCGGCTGGAGGCCGAGGGGACCGGGCGAAGGAGCGACGATCTTCCGGCTGCGGGACTGGCTGTTGAGCCGGCAACGCTACTGGGGCGCCCCGATCCCGATCATCCACTGCGAGCGGTGTGGGGAGGTGCCGGTGCCCGATGACCAGCTGCCCGTGGAACTGCCTCGTCTGACGGGCACCGATCTCGTCCCCAAGGGAATCTCGCCGCTGGCGGCGGCTACGGACTGGGCCAACGTGTCGTGCCCGACGTGCGCCGGTCCGGCGCGGCGTGACACCGACACCATGGACACCTTCGTCGACTCGTCGTGGTACTTCTTCCGCTACTGCTCGCCCGGCTACCTGGGTGGCCCGTTCAACCCGGTCGACGTCGAACGCTGGATGCCGGTCGACCAGTACGTCGGCGGCGTCGAGCACGCGATCCTGCACCTGCTGTACATGCGATTCTTCACCAAGGTGCTGTACGACATGGGCCTGATCAGCTTCGTCGAGCCGATGCGGAGGCTGCTGAACCAGGGCCAGGTGATCAACCAGGGCAAGGCGATGAGCAAGTCGCTGGGCAACGGGGTGGACCTGGGCTACCAGATCGACCGGTTACGGCGTGGACGCCATCCGGCTGACCGTGGTCTTCGCCGGCCCGCCGGAGGAGGACATCGACTGGGCCGACCTGTCCCCGGCCGGGTCGCTGCGGTTCCTGCAGCGGGCCTACCGGCTGGCGGTCGACGTCGAGGCGCCCGGTCGGCTCGGATCCAGCGACCGGGGACCGGGGCCTGCGGCGGGACACCCACCGCCTGCTGGCCGACATCGAGCACTGCCTGGACACCGAGCGGTTCAACGTGGCGGTGGCCCGGATCATGGAGCTGGTCAACGCCGCCCGGCGGGTCATCGACTCCGGAGCCGGTGCGGGCGATCCGGCGGTCCGGGAGGCCGCCGAGGTCGTGGCGATCAGCCTGAGCCTGGTCTCGCCGTACGTCGCCGAGGAGATGTGGGAGCAGCTGGGCCACGCGCCCTCGGTCGCCAATGCCGACTGGCCGGAGGTCGAGAAGTCGCTGCTGGTCGCCGAGGCGGTCACCTGCGTCGTACAGGTGCAGGGCAAGGTGCGGGCCCGGCTGCAGGTGCCGCCGGGCATCGGCGAGGACGAACTGCGATCCCTGGCGCTGGCCGACGAGGACGTCGCACGGGCCCTGAACGGCCGGCCGGTCGCCAAGGTCATCGTCCGGGCGCCCAAGCTGGTCAGCGTCGTCCCCGCCCCCTGACGCCCACCCGTCACATCTTCGGCGCTTTCGACGGCGTGTCGCCGCAGAAGTGACGGCTCGGCGACGCCGGAAGAGGGCCCTCAGCTCGTGCCGGCCAGGCTGACCTGCAGGCCGAAGTGGTCGGTCCCACCGACCCGGAACGTCCCGGCCGCCGTCGCCGTCAGGCGATTGATGATAGACGTGGTCGATCGGGATCAGCGGCGGGATCCGCCGATTGGCCGGGTACGTCGGCAGCCAGCCGGCGCCCGCCACGTCGGTGGCGCTGCGCAGCCCGTCGGCGCGCAGGGCCATCATCGGCCCGTGGTCGTTGATGGCGTTGAAGTCACCGGCGACGATCAGCGGAACGCCCGCGTCGCTGCGTCGGCGATCACCGACGCGGAGCTGGGCGTGCTCGCTGGCCCACCTGTTGTCCGCCGCAGTACGGATTGCAGGGATGAACGGCCAGGATCCGGACCGGGCCCACCTCGGGCACCTCCGCGGTGGCCGCCCACTGCACGAAGGAGGAGCGCGGCAGAGCGGCGGAGTCGCTCAGCGGGAATCGCGAGTAGATGACCGAGCCGCGTGGTGCCGTCCTCGGTCGCCCCGGCGGCGTAGCGGAAACGCTCGCTCCACCCGTACCGCTCAAGCCGGGCCACACCCGCCGGGGTGGCCTCGACCAGGACGACCACGATGTCGGCCCGCTGCGCCTGCCGCGCCAGTCCCGGCCGGGTCGGCGGCGTTCCGTTCAGCATGTTCAGGCTGATCAGGGTGAAGGGTGGCGGTGGTGGCCGGCCGCCGGTCCGGAACGAACATTCGGCACCAGGCTGGAGAGCTGGTAGACCAGACCGGCGACACAGATCAGAGAGATCACGACCAGGGCCGGGCGGCCGCCGCGCGCGCCGGAGCAGCGCGACGAGCAGGAACGGGCGCGGCTACCAGATAGCCGAACAGACCGTACGGGATGAACGACGCCAGCAGCGCAGGTCCGTCCTCGGTGGGCGGAAAGAGCCGGAGGGCCGTGGCCGCCAACCCCGGCAGCAGGGCCAGCAGGCCGAGCGTCACGAGCAGCGGTTGGAATCGGCGCACCGGGGCGACGCTGTCCCAGGCTACGCGAGCGGTCCGCCGTCGTGGTCACGGATCAAGGGTGCCGGATGAGAAAAGGTCTCGCCGGGAGATCGGCTGATCAGGAGCTGCGCCGAGGCGCCGCCGGGTTGGGCCGAACCATCTTCAGCTCGCGCGGGTACGGCGGGTATTCGGAGTCGCGCCGCTCATCGGTGGTGTGGAAGCCCTGGCTGCGGTAGAACGCGCGGGCGCCCTCGTTCTCGACCAGAACCCACAGCTGGGCGGACTCCGCGCCGCTGTCGAAGATCTCCTCGATCGCGTACTCCAGCAGCAACGCACCGTAGCCGCGCCGAGCCTGCTGCGGCACGATCGCGAGGTGCCGGAGCGTTCCGGCGCTCTCGTAGGCCACCAAGCCGATCGGATTCTCGAACAGATCGAGGATCCGCACGTGCACCATCCGATCCCGCAGGCGCCGACGCCAACGCCTCCGGACGGCCGCCGTGGGATAGGGATAGTCGTCGGCCGGGAAGACGTGGCCGAGTGCCGCGCTGCTGGCCGAGCGCTCCAGGCGGGTCAGCAGTCCGTGCTCGTGCCAACGCGCGCGGCGGATCCGGATGCCGGTCTCCTCGTCCTCCAGCGGAGGGTCGTAGGAGTCCTGGAGGTCGCACAGCTGCTCGACGATCCGATCGGCCCGGGTCTGTCGTCCACGGCGGGTCGCCCAGCGGGACTTCTGGACGCACCACGCCTCGGCCGCATCCTGCTCGGAGCCGATCACCAGACCGTTCTCCCCCGGAGCCAACACGGTGATCTCCGACCAGCCGAACCGGACGCGCCGACCGGGGTTGCGGACCGTGACGCCGGCCGGGCTCGGCCCGCAGGCTCGGGTGCAGGCCGAAGCGCCACCCGTAGATCAGCGCCGACCACGGCCAGGATCGTCAAGAAGACCGGGAACGCCCGGGCTCTGCTCGCGCAGCAGGACCAGGTAGGCCAGGACCGGTACGCAGATGCCGGCGGCCAGGCAGAACAAGGCCACCACCGCCAGGGTCGCGGGTGCTGCCCGCCAGACCCGGCGCGGGGACTTGGCCATCACTTCTCCTCGCGATGCCGCCGTCTGCGCCCCGACGCCAACGGCGTTGCTCTCCGAGCCCGCGCCGAAGCCGCTGCTCCGCGTCCCGGATCATCGGTCGACGCCCTACTCTGACCCACATGTCCGATCTGCAGGGCCGGGCGTCGCAGTGCTCACCGACTCTACGGCGTCCCTGCCCCCCGGCCAGGCCGACCAGACCGCACGATCGAGATCATCGCGTTGCAGGTGGTGCTCGACGGCGTCAGTTCGCCCGAGGGTCGCACCCGGCGTCACCGGCTCCGACGTGGCGGCGGCGCTCCGGCGCCGGCAAGACGGTGACGACCTCTCGTCCGCACCCCGAAGCGTTCGCGACACGCCTACCGCGACGTGGCCGAACGAGGCGCCCGGGCTGCCGTCTCGGTGCATCTGAGCGGCGCCATCTCCGGGACCTACGACGCCGCCGTACGTGCCGCTCGCGACGGCTCCCGATCCCGGTCACCGTGGTCGACAGCCGGACGCTGGCCATGGCCCTGGGATTCGCCGTCCTGCGCGGGGCCGAGGCGGCGGCCGCCGGAGCCTCGGTCGCCGAGGTCGGCGACGTGATCCGCCGCCAGGCCGAGGCCTCGGTCGCCTACTTCTGCGTCGATTCGCTGGAGTACCTGCGCCGGGGCGGGCGGATCGGCGCCGCCCAGGCGCTGATCGGTTCGGCGCTCGCCGTCAAGCCGTTGCTGACCGTGGCCGACGGCGTCGTACGACCGTACGAACGGGTGCGGACCCGGGCCAAGGCCGTCGGCCGGCTCGAGGACCTGGCCGTCAGCCGCGTGCGTCGCGGCGCTCGATGGCGGGCAGTCCGGTTCGCGTGGCCGTTCACCATCTGGACGACGCCGACGCAGGCCGCGAGCTGGAGCGACCGCCTCGGCCATCCGCCTGCGCGAGCTCGGCGTCGATCCGCAGATCGTGGTGTCGGAGGTCAGTGCCGTCCTCGGCGTGCACGTCGGTCCCGGCACGCTGGGCGTGGTGGTCTCCCCGGTCGTCGACCTGTCGTAGCGGGGTGGTTGTCCCCAGGCGCGGTCGCGGGACGTCCAGGGTATCCACAGCTGGCCGGAGCGCCTGCCGCATTCGGCGTGGCCTCCTTAACGTCGAGGTCGTGAGGAGAAGGGATCGGGTCGACCCGGAGCTCGCTCGGCTGGTCGAGCAGCGGCTGGAGCGACTGCTGGCCGAGCGGGCGCCGCGTCGGCGGCCGACGCGGACGCCCGGACGCGGCTCGCCGGAGCGCGGACGACATCGACCCGGGGTTGCCGGAACGCAGCTGGTCGACGTGCCGAGCTCGGAGTCGGGCACGGATGCGCATTCGGCGGTGGACGCAGCCGACCCATCTCGCCGGCTGGCCCGCGTTCACGCGAGCGCACCTGGCCATCGTCGCAGTGATCGCGACGCTGGGCGTTCTGCTCGCCGGCTGGGCCGTGCTCCGCGCCCGGCCGGTGCCGCTGCCGGCCGCCGCGGTCTCCGTTCCGCGCGCGACACCCCGGCAGCCCGATCGACGCGTCCGAGCCGACGACCGCGCCGAGCGACGCCGGAGACCTCGACCAGCGCCCGGGCCAGCCCCGCACGCTCGTGGTGCACGTGCTCGGCGCCGTCAAGCGGCCGGGGCTCGTGCAACTGCCGGAACCGGCGCGGGTGCAGGATGCGATCGAACGGGCAGGTGGCTTACGTCCCGGAGCCGATCTCGGCGACCTGAACCTGGCCCAGGTGCTCACCGACGGACAGCAGGTGATGATCGGCCAGACGTCTGAGTCGGGACAGGAGCGTGAGAACGAGCGCGGGAGCGAACTGCGCGGTGGCGGGCCGCCGCCGTCCGCCACCGGAACGGATCGGTCCCGGCACGACCGCCCAGGTGGATCTCAACACCGCGACGGCGACCCAATTGGAGACCCTGCCGGGAGTCGGTCCCGGTGACGGCCGCCAAGATCATCGCCTGGCGCGAAGAACACGGCCGCTTCAGCCGGGTCGCCGAGCTTCAGGAGGTCGCCGGGATCGGGCCGAAGACGTACGCCGAACTCGCCCCGCACTGCCGGGTGTGAGCTCGCCGGACCGAGTCCGCACACCGCACGGAGCCGCAGATCTACGCCTCGTACCGAGCGCGCTGGCGGCCTGGAGCGGGGCGTGGCTCGGCACCAGCGGCTGCCCCGGTCGGTTGGTTGACGATCCTGGGGCTGAGCACGCTGGGACTGGCGGTGACCGTATGGCGCCGCTCGCCCTGGCTGGCGGCTGTCCGTCCTGACCCTCGTCGTCAGCTGCAGCGCGTCGGCGGCCTCTGCTCCCACCAGCTGGCCTCCGGACCGGTGGCTCGACTCGCCGGCGAGCGGGCGGTGGCAGAAGTCGAGCTCGAGATCACGGCGGATCCGCAGGTCCGGGCCGCGGGCTCGCAGTCCGCCTATCTCACGGTCCGGGGCCGAGTGCTGAACCTCGTCGGGCGAGGCGAGGGCTGGCGAGTCCGATCTCCGGTGCTGGTCGTCGTCACCGGCGATGAGGCGATGCGGGCCTGGCAGCAGCATCCGGTCGGCGAGCGGGTCAGCGGCCACCGTCCGCCTGGCGCCCCCGGAGGCCGGTTCGGACATCGCGGCCATCGTCCGAGTGCCAGGGACCCGGCGACCGTGACCGCGCCACCCGGCCCGCTGCTGCGCGCTGTTGAGCGCGTGCGTTCGGGCCTGCGAGACGCGGTGAGCGCGCGGGCGCCCGAGCCGCGAGCCTTGGTGCCGGCGCTGGTCCTGGGCGACACCTCGGCCATGACGCCGGAGTTGACCGCCGACTTCCGCACCACCGGGTTGACCCACCTGACGGCCGTCTCCGGGGCCAACCTGACCCTGCTGTTGGCCTTTTTGCTCGGGCTGGCGCGCTGGCTGGGCGTCAGGGGCTGGTGGCTGCGGGGTCTCGGGCTGTTCGGCGTCGCGATCTTCGTCGCGCTCTGTCGTACCGAACCCAGTGTCCTGCGGGCCGCCGCCATGGGACTGGTGGCGCTGGCCGCCTTGGGCGCCGGCGGTGGACGGCGCGGGATCCGGCAGCTGTCGGCGGCGATGCTCGGCCTGTTGCTGATCGACCCCTTCCTGGCCCGTTCGTGGGGATTCGGCCTGTCGGTGCTGGCCAGCGCCGGGATCATCTGGTGGGCCGGTCGCTGGGCCGCGGTCATGACGTGGCTGCCCCGGCCGCTCGCCGAGGCGGTGGGGGTGCCGTTGGCCGCGCAGCTGGCCACCTTGCCGGCGGTCGCCGCCCTGTCCGGGGCAGTCAGCCTCGCCGGCGTGGTCACCAACGCCTTGGCCGGGCCCTTCGTCGGGCCGGCGACCGTGCTCGGCTTCGCGGCCGCCGGATTGTCCCTGGTCAGCGCACCCGCTGGCCGCCGTCGCCGGCTTCGGTGCCGCGTGGTGTGCCCAGGCCATCATCTGGCTGGCGCAGTTCGGCGCAACCTTTCCAGGCGCCTCGTGGCGCTGGCCGGCCGCGCCGGTGGCCTTGCTCGTTCTGCTGGCCGCTGTGGTGCTGTTCGCCCAGGTGCTGCCCCGCGGTGCTGAGCCGTTGGTGGCTGACGTACTGCCGTGACGGCGGTCATGGTGCTCGGACTGCTCAGCGCTCCGGCGCAGCCCGGATGGCCGCCACGGGACTGGCTGCTGCTGGCCTGCGACGTAGGGCAAGGCGACGGTCTCCTCGTGCGTCTCGGCTCCGGCGCGAGGCCATGCTCGTCGACGCCGGACCCGATCCGGCCGCGATCGACCAGTGCCTGGACCAGGCGGCGGTCACCACGTTGCCGGTGGCGGTTCTCACGCACTTCCACGCCGACCACGTGGACGGGCTGCCCGGTGCGGTCGACGGCCGGACGGTCGGCGAGATCTGGGTCAGTCCGCTGGCCTCGCCGGCGGCTGGGGCATCGTCGGTCCGAGCGCTCGCCGAGCTCCTTGGGCGTGCCCGTCCGCAGCCCACCGCTGGGTGAGCGAGGATCGGTGGGGCCGTTGCGCTGGGAGGTCCTCGGTCCGGTGCCCACTCCGACGTCCAGCCCGGCGGCGGCTTCTGGAGGAGCGGTCGTCGGTGATCAGGACAACTCCGTCCGCCGTTGAGAACGACGCAAGTCTGGTGCTGCGGGTCGAGGTCGGACGCGTACGGCTGCTCCTGACCGGAGACGCGGAGCCGGACGCGCAGGCACGGATCCTGCGCAGCGGTGCCGACCTGCGTGCAGACGTGCTGAAGCTGCCGCACCACGGCTCGGCGAGGCAGGATCGAGCCTTCCTGGCGGCCACCCGGGCGACCGTGGCGGTGGCCAGTGCGGGCGTCGACAACGACTACGGGCACCCGGCTCCGCGAACACTCCAGGTCGTGCGAGTCACTGGGCATGACGGTGCTGCGAACCGACCTCCAGGGCTCGGTCGCGATCGTCGACCGCGCGGGCGAACTGACCGCCGTCGTCCAGCCGCTCGTGAAGCTGTAGCGTCCGGCTCGCGCACGGCTTCGCGCCTCATCGACTCGGTCTTCCTCCCTCGCTCGCAAGAAACGGTAAGAACGTTGCTTGCTCGCTCGGTCGTCCAGACCGAGCCCGGCGCTCCGTCCGCACGACGCTCGCCGGCCCTCAGCTCGAGGAGTCGTTGGTCTTGTCGGGCAGGTAGGGCTCGAGCGCGGCGGCCAGCTTGGCGGCGGTCATCGACTGCAACCAGATGTGTCCGGGCCCGGAGATCTGGGCCATGAACAGCGAATCGCCGAACAACTTGTTCTTGATCCCTCGCACCGTGGTGAACTGCAGGTTCATGCCGTCGCGGAACAAGGCCAGGTGCCCGGGGTGGACGATCATGGACTGACCGGGCTGCAGCTCGTACTCGACGATCTCGCCGCTCAGTTCCACCCAGGCGGTACCGTGGCCGGCAAGCCGCTGGAAGATCACTCCGGCGCCACCGAAGATGCCGGCTCCCAGTTTCTGCTGCAGACCCACCGAGACCTCGACGTCGCCGGTGCTGACCAGATAGCTGCCGGACTGCACCATGAAGTGGTCGTTCGGGTCGATGGTCAACTCCTTGATGACACCCGGCATCCGGGTGGCGAAGGCGACGAAGCCGCCGTTGGCCGGCGCGGTGTACTCGGTGAGAAAAAGGGCGCCGCCGCCGAGGGCGCGCTTCAGGCCGCTCATGAAGCCGCCCTTGCCGCCGGAACCGAACCGGGTCGAGGTCTCCAGGGACATCCCGGGTGTGTACCAGGAGACGTTGTCGCCTTCCGCGATCAACGTCTCGCCGCCACCGAGACTGATCTCCAAGATCGGCATCGTGGTGCCGACAGTGCGCGTCTGCATGGCACAAACCTAAAGCCAGCCCGTCCGGCTCGCGCACGTCTGCGAACGGCTCGTTTCTCAGCCGACGGCCAGGCCCGTACGGGGTCGAGGCGCACTTGCTGGTTCGTGCAGCTCACCACCACCGTGGCCTTGTCGTCGTCGCCCTTCGCGGTGACGCGACCGGCCGCGGCGTCATCGCCGCCGTCGGCCCGAGCGAAGCGCAGACTTCATCGGCCCGTCGTCGTCGCAGCGGAAGCTCCACTGCTGCGCTGCGGTGGTGAACTCCACCGCCACCAACTCGTCCGGCTGCGAGTCCAGCCGGGTCGAGGTGGCGAGCACCACGTGCGATCCGTACTGCGCGGACACCACCCGGCTGCTGATCGTACGGTCGTCCGGCATGCTTGCCCGCATCGGTGTCACAGAGGTGGCCAGCTCCGTGCTGGCGGACTGGTCGTAGCCGACGTACGCCGAGAGCTCACGGCAGTGATCGCCGCGGGCGACGAGGCTGTCGGTGGGTCGACCCGGCTGCGAGAGGGTCCACGACGAGCAGGTCAACAGATCGGGGGCCGGACTGCCCGACTCGAGTTGCTTCGGCCCGCGCGCTCCCCGTCTCGGACGCCTGGATGCCGCTGATCGCCAGGCCGAGGACGCAGACCACAGCGATGATCACGCGGACGACCAGCGGGTCGCCGGCGCGGGCTCGCCGTCGCACCCACGGGACGCCGGATCGGGTTGCAGCGGCGGCACCAGCATGTACAAGGCCCACACCGTCAGCGCCAGGAAAACACCACTGAGATAGAGCAGCGAGCGTGGAGACGTCGTTCAGCGCAGCGATCCGTAGCGTGGGATCGGTGTCCAGCAGCCCGCGGGCTGCGGGAGTGAGCTCCGGGGCGAACAGGGCGCGGCCGGCCGCCAGCGGAACCGGATAGAGCAGGGCGAACAACCCCACGACCCACAGAGTGCGGGTCGGGCGCGGCGGCAGTTCGTCGAGCTGGCGAACAGGCGACCGCCAGACCGTCACCCCGGCGGCCACGACCCAGCCGGTGAGCAAGATCATCCCGACCCACGCTTGGGACAGCGTTCCCCGGGCGAGCAGACCCAAGACGGTGACCACCCAGGCCACGACTCCGACGTAGACGCTGGCCATCGGCACGACGATGCGAACGACCCAGCTCGGACTACGGACCAGGAAGGGGAGGGCGAGGCTGGTGATGAGCATGAGGGCCGCGAGCACCCCGCTACGCCCGACCTGCGCCTGCACCACGCGGCTGGCCGGCGCTCGTCAGCTCCTTGGTGGCCAGTGGCCACAGCTGGGTCAGCGCCGCCTGGTGGCCAGGGAAGTTGCTGAACTCCGGCAGCCACCAGGCGACCAGAAAGATCGCGTTGACGGCAACGGAGATGATCGCCGGCACCCAGGCCCAGCGGAGGCTGTGATGCGACTCGCGCCCTGGCTCCGACTTTGGGCTCGGTCCCGACGAGCCGATGTCGACCGGACTGATCTCTTCGGAGTCGAAGCTGACGACCGCCGTCATCGCTGCGCCAGCGCGTCGAACTCGATCCGACGATGAGGCAGCAACCGGCGCAGCGCCTCCGCCTCCGATCCGGTACGTGCTCGGCCGACCGCGGTCCGGCTTCGCCCGGCCGCGCGAGTGCGGAGCCGAGGTGGATCCGCAGCGTGTCGCTGCGACGGACGACGTCGACCCCGAGCAACCGCACGTGGCGATCGTCGACCTGTCCCAGCCAGCCGCGCACGATGTCGGCGTAGTCGCGGATACCGGTGACGACGAGCACCAGGTCCGGATCGGCGTACAGGTCGGCGAAGGCCTCCCGGAGCCGCTCGACCTCGGGAGCGCCGGGCTCTTGTTCACAGGCGGCGATCACGGTCGCGGCGCCGTCGATCTGAGCCCCGGCGATGCCCGCCGAGCTGCACGGGGCAGTGGGCGACCCAGAGGCGGCGCAGCCGAGCGTCCATGGAGAGTTCGAACTGGTTGATCGTCGGCTCGGGCGCCGTGGGTATGGGCTGGATCGCCGACGGCCCCAAGGCCGGAGGCAGGCCAACGCACCTCGGCGACCGACATGCTGCGGCGGACGAGGGCACCGTCGGCGAAGGTCGGCGGGAGCCAGCGCTCCTCCAGGATGCCGGCCAGGGCACGCCGCAGGACCGACAACGTGTTCAGCCGGAACGCGCCACGGACGGCCGACTCGATCTTGGCTTGCAGATCATCCATCAGGTAAGTGCCGAAGCGGGGACCGTGCTTCTCGATCAGGTCCAGGACGACGGCGAAGCCGTCGTGTTCGGCCAGTTGCACACTGACCCGCAGGGTGACCTCGTCGACCGCGTGCTCGTCGAAGGTCGTCAGTGAGCTGACCACCGCCCGCAGCGGGATCCTGACGGTGCTCACCGGCAGGACCTGTACCGGAGGGCGGAACGGTCGCCAGCCGGGCATCAGCGTGTCGCCCGGGTAGCGAAGCTCGACCGATTTCCCCGGGGGCATCAGCGCCACGACCGTGTCGGGTTGCACCGTGCCGATCCGGTTCAGGGAACGGAGCTCACCGGTGAACGGTTGATCAGACGCCGGCTCGACCCGCAGAAAGGCGGAGCCCGGCGCTAATCGTGCATGCTGGCGGCGTCTCGCCCCGCTGACTCTACGCCCGGGCGTGTACGTCTTGCTGGTCACCGCCACTCCTGTCGAACGTCCCCTGCGGATCAGCTTCAGGTATATCAATCCGCGTCGGCCAGACGACGGATCTCGGCGGTGAACACTCCAGTGTCGTGCGCAACACGACACTCGGTGTCGGCACGGGCTGACATGCTGGGTTCGTGGCGTCAGACGCGCAGAGCGGTTCGACGCGCCAGGTCCTCGTCGGGATTTCGGCCGAACGCTGCTGGTCGTGGGTCCGGAGAACCTGCTGGCGGAGCGAGCCGTCGAGGGGGCGATCCGGCGGTTCCGAGCCGAGGACCAGCTCACCGAAGTCTCCTCGGTCGAAGCCGGTCGGCTGGACCTCGGCACCTTCGCCGAGATCACCGGTGCGTCGCTGTTCTCGACCCGTCGGGCGGCAGTGATCACCGATCTGGCCGAGTTGCCCGCCGACCTCAACGAGCCCGTTGCTGCGTTGGCTTCCGAGCCCGCCGATGATCTTGCCCTGGTCCTGGTCCACCGTGGCGGGAACCGTGGCAAGTCGCTGTTGGACCGGCTCCGGGCAAGCTGCGGCGGAGACCATCGAATGTCCCGTCGCTCAAGCCGTGGGAGCTGCCGCAGTTCGTCCAGGCGGAGGCCAAGCGAGCCGGTGGTGAGATCGAGCAGGACGCCGCTCGGCTCCTGGTCGAGGCCGTCGGGCATGATCTCCGTGCTCTCGCGGCCGGCGTGGCTCAGTTGCTGGCCGACGCCGAGCAGCAGATCGTCGACCGTCGCCGAGGTGCGCCGCTACTTCGGCGGACGCGCCGAGGTGACCAGCTTCGCGGTCGCGGACGCGGTGCTCGCCGGGCGGACCGGAGTGGCGCTCGAGCAGCTTCGATGGGCGATGTCCACCGGCGTCGCCCCGGTACTCGTGACCAGCGCGCTGGCGACCGGCGTGCGCGGACTGGGCCGGTTGATCACCGCGCCCAGCGGGCTACGGGATGCCGATCTGGCTCGTGAGGTGGGCGTCCCACCCTGGAAGCTGAAGTCGATGCGGATCCAGGCCCGCGGTTGGGATCAACGAGGCCTGGCGAGCGCCCTGCAGTCGATCGCGCTCGCCGACGCAGAGGTCAAAGGCGCCGCCGACGATGCGGCGTTCTCGCTGGAGCAGGCGCTGTTATCGGTGTCGAGAGCCCGACGCGGGCGTTCGCGAAAAGCGGTCCAAGCTGCGAGTGTCGCCTGAGACCTACGAGCAGCTCAAGAAGATAGAGCTCAGCCGAGCTGCGCGGCCTGAGCGGCGATGGCCGACTTGCGGTTGGCGGCCTGGTTCTTGTGGATGACGCCCTTGGCGGCGGCCTTGTCGAGTGCACGGGTCGCAGCCTGGGCCAGCTCGGTGGCCTTGCCGGCGTCGCCGGCGCCGGCGGCCTCGCGGAAGCGGCGAACGTGGGTCTTCAGCGCGGACTTGGTCGCCTTGTTGCGCTGGCGGGACTTCTCGTTGGTCTTGATGCGCTTCAGCTGGGACTTGATATTCGCCACGGGGAGCTTTCCTCGGCCTGCTTCTTCTTCGACGGTACGGATGGGTGCACCCGGGATCGGGCACAGCTGACCAAGATACCAGCGGCCGGTCTGCTCCGCCCAAATTCGGGTTGCGTCCGGCCGACCTGTCCGGCTCGCGCACGCTTCCCGGCGCGGATCGTCCGTCATGTCGGGTCCGTCATGTGGCGGCTGACGCAGCAGGAATCGAGGTCCGACGCTGCGTTGTCCGCCACGTGGCGGGAAACGAATGGAGTCGGTACCCGGCGGCTGGGCGGGATCCTGTACGGCCTTCGGCAGCCTGGGCGCATCTCCAGCCGTGGAATGATTGTCGTTCGACTCGATACGACTCTCGATTTGCCTGCAGATCGGACCGCTGTGACCGCGCCCTCGCCCGCCTCCAGGCTGACCGGCTCGCCGGCGCCGGGCCGCACCGATCCGGGCATCATCCGGAACTTCTCCATCATCGCCCACATCGACCACGGCAAGTCGACGCTGGCGGACCGGATGCTGCAGCTGACCGGCGTGGTCGACGCGTCGATCGATGCGGGCCCAGTACCTGGATCGCATGGATATCGAGCGCGAACGCGGGATCACCATCAAGTCGCAGGCGGTCCGGATGCCGTGGACCAGCGGGGGCGGCGTGACGTCCTCAACATGATCGACACCCCGGGGCACGTCGACTTCACCTATGAGGTGTCCCGCTCGCTGGCCGCCTGCGAGGGCGCCGTACTGCTGGTGGACGCGGCGCAGGGCATCGAGGCCCAGACGCTGGCCAACCTCTACCTGGCGCTGGACGCCGACCTGGTCATCATCCCGGTGCTGAACAAGATCGATCTGCCGAGCGCGCAGCCCGACAAGTACGCGTCGGAGCTGGCCTCGATCATCGGCTGCGACCCGGGCGACGTACTGAGGGTGTCGGCCAAGACCGGCGAGGGAGTGCCCGAGCTGCTCGACGAGATCGTCCGGCAGGTGCCAGCCGCCGGTCGGCCGTCCCGACGCCCCGGCGCGGGCGTTGATCTTCGACTCCGTCTACGACACCTACCGTGGCGTGATCACCTACGTGCGGGTGATCGACGGGGAGCTGTCGCATCGGGAGCGGGTATTGATGATGTCGACGAAGGCCACCCACGAGACGCTCGAGGTCGGGGTGATCTCGCCGGAGCCGATGAGGGCCGCCTCCCTCGGCGTCGGTGAGGTCGGCTACCTCATCACCGGGAGTCAAGGAGGTGCGGCAGTCCCGCGTCGGCGACACGGTCACCTCGGCGGCTCGGCCGGCGACCGAGTCGCTGGGCGGCTACCGGCATCCCAATCCGATGGTCTTTGCCGGGCTCTTCCCGATCGACGGCGCCGATTACCCGGAGTTGCGCGAGGCGCTGGACAAGCTGCAACTCAACGATGCCGCCCTGACCTACGAGCCGGAAACCTCGGGGCGTTGGGCTTCGGCTTCCGAATCGGGTTCCTCGGCCTGCTGCACATGGAGATCGTCCGCGAGCGGCTCGAGCGGGAGTTCGATCTCGACCTGATCTCCACCGCGCCGAACGTTGTCTACCGGGTGCGCCTGGAGAACGGCGCCGAGATCGATCGTGACCAATCCGTCGGAGTACCCGACCGACGCCAAGATCGCGGAGGTGTACGAGCCGGTGGTCAAGGCGACCATCCTCAGTCCCGCCTACTACATCGGGACGATCATGGAGCTCTGCCAGGCCCGGCGGGGGGTCCAGGAGGGGATGGACTATCTGTCCGCCGATCGGGTCGAGATCCGCTACACCTTGCCGCTGGCGGAGATCGTCTTCGACTTCTTCGACGCGCTGAAGTCGCGGACCAAGGGCTACGCCAGCCTCGACTACGAGCCATCCGGCGAACACAGCTGAGCGATCTGGTGAAGGTGGACATCCTCCTGCACGGCGAGCCCGTGGACGCCTTCTCCGCGGTGGTGCACAAGGACAAGGCGTACGCGTACGGGGTCCTGATGGCCAACAAGCTCAAGGAGCTGATCCCCCGGCAGCAGTTCGAGGTGCCCATCCAGGCGGCCATCGGCTCGCGGATCATTGCGCGGGAGACCATCCGGGCCATGCGCAAGGACGTGCTCGCCAAGTGCTACGGCGGCGACATCACCCGCAAGCGCAAACTCCTGGAGAAGCAGAAGGAGGGCAAGAAGCGGATGAAGATGGTCGGCCGGGTCGAGGTGCCGCAGGAGGCCTTCGTCGCCGCGTTGTCCACCGCGGAGCCCGTCAAGTCCGAGAAGAAGTAGTCACGTCACGGCTCCCTGAGACGGTCGTTGGGCGGCAACGGGATCGCCATCGCCGCGCGCAGCCACGTCGCAGTAGCGCTCGATCGACCAGCCGCGCTTGGTCACGAACGCCTCGTACCACTCGAGGGACATGAGCACCCACAGGGCGTCCCGCACCTCCTCGAGCAGATCGGCGTCGCTACTCCCCAGCCGGTCCATCAGCGTCCGGGCCAAGGCGGTCGCACCGGCGAGCCGCTGTTCGTCGAGGAGGTCGGCCATCGCCGCGATTTCGGGATTGCCGTCGCGGCCGGCGTAGATCACCGCGTAGATGGGGTAGATCTCCCCGGCCTTGCCGCGACCAGGGCGGCGAAGCGGTCCAGCACCTCCTCGGCGGTGGTGCCCGCGTGGACGTGACGCATCTCCTCGCGCTCGGCCATCGGCACGGGTCGGGCGTCTCCGACGATGGTCGTCTCGGCCGCCTCCTTGAGCAGGTTGACCTTGGAGCCGAATGCGCGAACACCGTCGGCGCCGACACCTGCGCGGCCCGGGCCACGTCGGCGATGGACGTGCGCCGCGAACCCTCGCTCGATGAACAGCCGGCGTGCCTGCGCCAGGATCCGCTCTCGGGTCAGCAACGCCTGGGCCCGCCGGTTCGACGAGTCGTACGAACGCCCTTGCTCTCGCACCGTCATTGGCTTACTCTAACCTATATTCATTATTGCTTAAGTTAAGCGAAAGGCAGTCCGGATGGAGCATCGACTTTCCGCGACGGGCGAAGGGCCACCCGTCCTGATCATGCACGGGGCGGCCGAGGATGCCGAGCTGCTGCAGCCGCAGGCTGATGCCCTCGCGGCCCGCGGTTACCGGGTCATCACCTACGACCGCCGGGGCACCGGAGCGAGCAGCCGGCGCGGCTGGCCGGAGGGCGGCGTCGCCACCCACGTCGCCGACGCCGCTCAGTTGATCACCCAGGTGGCCGGCGCACCGGCTACCGTGCTCGGTCTCAGCTCAGGCGGTGTGCTCGCCCTGGCGCTGGTCGAGTGCCACCCCGAGCTGGTGTCCCGGGTGATCGCCTGGGAGGCGCCGGCGCTGGCGATCCTGCCGGACGGGCTCACCATGCATGCGCAGATGCTGGAGCCGATCGATCAGTTTCTGCGGGCTCATCCGGGGAACTGGAGCGGCGCGTTCGACATCATGATCACGATCATGTCCGGCGGAGCCGCCGATCTGCAGGCGCCCGCCGTCCAGCGGATGCGGCGCAACGCCGAGTCTGCGCTGCGCGACGACGGGCCGCTCATCACCGCCCACCCCCTGCGGCCGTCGCCCGGTGTCGCCGACGTGATCATCGCCACCGGCGCGCAGCCCGATCCGCTGCTGGCCCAGATCGCCTCGGCGCTCGCCGCGGCGTACGGGACGGAGGTGTGGGCCGTCGCGGGTGCCGACGACCACGAGATCTACCTGTCTCGGCCCGAGGTGCTGGCCGACGCGCTGAGCTCGCGGTCGTTGCGGCTGCCGGCGGCATAGACCAGCCAGGCGAGACCGATCCCGATCAGCCAGGCGCCGCCGTGGCCGATGGCGCTGAAGGCGGAGCGGAACACGATGAGAGCCACGACGCCGAGAACGCTGGCGAGTCCGTACCAACCTCGGAAGCGCAGGGGCACGCGGACGAGCAGCAGGCCCAGTGCCCCGGCCAGACCGTAGCTGACGCCGACGTCGGCTCGGCCGGTGATGCTCGAGGAGACCGCCCGCTGGGTCAGCGCGACGGTCTCGGCCGTCATCACGAACAGGCTGCCGCCGACGTGGCTGAAGACGACGGTCACCACCAGCGCCAGCCGCCCCAGCCAGCGCTGCACCTCTCCGTACGCGATCACCAGCGGGATCAGGAGCAGTAGGTACCACAGCGGCGCCACCACGAAGGCGCTGAGAACGAGCACCAGCAGCGGGTTGCTGCTCATGTTGTCGAGATTGGTGCTGCTCTGGGCGATCCAGGAGCGCGCGACCGCCGCCGGCTGAAGGGCCACCGCGACGCTGACCACGGTCACGACGACGGCGTAGACGATGGCCAGATCACGGCCGTGCCAGAACCGGGCGCGGACCGGAACGCTGGCGCTCGGCCGCCCTCGGCGTTGTGCTCATGCGGGGCATTCTTCCGGTCCATCGGCGTGGGTGTGGAATAGGAGCGACACATGCGATCGCGAGGAGTCAGCGGAGTGAGAGCAGTCCAGTTTCACGAGTACGGCGATCCGGAGGTCCTGCGCATCGACGAGGTGCCCGAGCCGCACGCGGGGCCGGGGGAGGTCCGGATCAAGGTCTCGGCGGCCAGCGTCAATCCTTTCGACTGGAAGCTGCGGGCCGGCTACATGTCCGGCGGCAAGCCGCTGGCGCAGCCGCAGCGGCTCGGTCTCGACGGCTCAGGCGTTGTCGACGAGGTCGGCGACGGTGTCAGCGAGGTCTCGGTCGGCGATGACGTGTTCGGGCTCGGTCGCGACACCCAGGCCGAGTACGCCGTGTTGCGATCGTTCGCCCGCAAGCCCGCTTCCCTCGACTGGGCCGTCGCCGGTGCCGCCGGCACCGCGTCGAGACCGCCGCCCGGGCGCTCGGACTACTCGGGATCGGCGCCGGGTCGACGATCTTGATCGACGGCGGCGCCGGCGGGGTGGGGGCGACCGCCGCCCAGGTCGCCATCGCCCGGGGAGCGAAGGTCATCGCGACCGCGAGCGAGGACAACCAGGGCTACCTCCGCGAGATCGGTGCCACCCCGGTGCTGTACGGAGACGGCATGCCGGGCCGCGTACGAGAGCTCGACGCCAAGATCGATGCCGTCTTCGACGTGGCGGGGAAGACGCCGCTGGCCGCACTCGTCGAGCTGGCTCCCGAGCCGTCCCAAGTCGTCACTATCGCCAACTACGACCTCGGCAGCAGCGGGGCGCGTCTCACCACCGGCGGCGAGGGCGACCCGCAAGCGGCGCTCAACGAAGGTGCCCACCTGCTGGAGCAGAGCAAGCTGGTGATCAAGGTCCAGACCTTCCCCCTCGACCGGGTGGCCGAGGCACACCGCATCAGCCAGGGCGGCCACGTCCGCGGCAAGCTCGTCCTCCTGCCCTGAGGCCGGGAGGCAGGGTGGCCGCCTAAGCTCGGCGGGTGGCGTGGATCGAGGCCGAGATCGGCATCATCGGTGGCTCGGGGTTCTACTCCTTTTTCGCCGAGACGCCGAACCGGTCTTCGTCTCCACGCCGTACGGGCCGCCGACCTCACCCGTCGCCATCGGCACCGTCGGCGGCCGGCGCGTCGCCTTCGTCGCCCGGCACGGCGCCAAGCACGAATATCCGCCGCACCTGGTGAACTACCGGGCGAACCTGTGGGCGTTCCGGTCGCTGGGCGTCCGGCAGGTGCTGGCGCCCTGCGCGGTCGGCTCACTGCGCCCCGAGCTGCCGGCGGGCACGGTCGTCGTACCCGACCAACTCCTCGACCGGACCTGGGGACGTGCCCACACCTTCTTCGACCAGGTGGCCGGCGTCGCGCACGTCTCGTTCGCCGATCCGTACTGTCCGCGTGGCCGCGCGGCCGTCCTGGGCTCCGGTGCGAATCTCACCGGAGCTGGTCTGATCGACGGCGGCACCCTGGCGGTGGTCAACGGTCCCCGCTTCTCCACCCGCGCCGAATCGGCGTGGCACGCCGCCCAGGGATGGTCGCTGGTCGGCATGACCGGTCAGCCGGAGGCGTCGTTGGCCCGGGAACTCGCCCTCTGCTACACCTGCGTCGCCCTGGTCACCGATCTCGACGCCGGCATCGAGGGTGGCTCGGCGGTGACCCACCGAGAGGTGCTCGAGATCTTCGAGGCCAATCTCGTGAGGCTCAAGGACTTGCTGCGGGAGGCGATCACCGCGCTGCCTCGGGCCGAGCCCGATGACGAGGCCGGACTGCGCCTGCCGGCGGTCTCTCGACGGCCTGACGTTGCCGTTCGAGTTGCCCTGACCATGCCTTCCGCGCTGCCCGACGGCGAGCCGGCACCCGAGGACGGCTCGCTGCCGGTCGAGGCCCTGGCCGGCGTCGGCACCCGACCGTTCGGGGTCTACCTGCACGTCCCGTTCTGTACGAGCCGGTGCGGATACTGCGACTTCAACACCTACACCGCCGCCGAGCTCCGTGGCGCCCCCGGTGCCGACCGCAGTGACTACGTCGACGCCGCCATCGCCGAGCTCGATCTCGCCGCAGGGGTGTTGAGCGGCCGCGTCCCGGAGGTGGCGACCATCTTCGTCGGCGGTGGCACGCCGACGGTGCTCCACGCCGACGACCTCGGCTACCTGGTCGGCAACGTGACGAACCGCTTCTGGCTCGCCGAGGGCGCGGAGATCACCACCGAGGCCAACCCCGAGTCGGTGGACCGAGCCGGCCTGGACCGACTGGTGGAGCTCTGGTTCACCCGCATCTCCTTCGGCATGCAGTCGGCCGTCCCGCATGTCCTGGCCACCCTGGACCGGGTGCATTCCCCCGGCCGGCCGGCCCGGGCGGTCGCCGAGGCCAAGGCCGCCGGCTTCGCCCACGTGAGTCTCGACCTGATCTACGGCACGCCGGGGGAGTCGCTGGACGACTGGCGCGTCAGCCTGGAGACCGCGCTGGCGGCCGAGCCCGACCACATCAGCGCGTACGCCCTGGTGATCGAGCCCGGCACCCGGCTGGCCGCCCGCGTCCGGCGCGGCGAAGCTGCCGCCGACCGACGAGGACGACCTCGCCGACAAGTACCTGCTGGCCGAGGAGATGCTGACCGCCGCCGGACTTCCAGGCGTACGAGGTGAGCAACTGGGCCCGCACGCCCGAGGCCCGCTGCCGGCACAACCTCGGGCTACTGGCACGGCCACGACTGGTGGGGGATCGGACCGGGGGCCCACAGCCACGTCGGTGGGGTTCGCTGGTGGAACGTCAAGCACCCGGCCGCCTACGCGGATCGACTGGCGGCCCACCGGTCCCCGGCCCAGGCGCGGGAGGTCCTCAGCGCCGACCAGCGACACCTCGAGCGGGTGCTCCTCGAGATCCGGCTGAGCGACGGCCTCGCCCTCGACGCGCTCACGGCGACCGAACGCGGCCGGCTCCCCGACCTGGCCCGCCGGGACCTGATCTCGGTTCGGTCCCGAGCGACTCCAGCTGACCCTCAACGGACGGTTGCTGGCCGACGCGGTTGTGCGCGAACTGCTCGACTGAGCGTCCGAAACCGTGTGATTGGCTGGAGGAGTGCCCACCCTGGCCATGTTCCCGCTCGGCTCCGTGCTGCTGCCGTACATGCCGCTGCGGCTCCGGGTGTTCGAGCAGCGCTACCTGATCATGCTCAGCGAGCTGATGAAGGGCGGGGTGGCCGAGTTCGGGGTGGTGCTCATCGAACGTGGTCAGGAAGTGGGCGGCGGGGAGCAACGGTTCGCGTACGGCACCGTGGCCGAGATCACCTCGATGGGCACCTCGGAGGGTTTCCTGGGGCTCGTCGCCGAGGGGCGGGAACGGTTCGAGGTCCAGCAGTGGCTGCCGGAGGAGCCCCATCCGCGCGCCGAGGTGCGGTTGCTGCCCGCGCTCGGCTGGGATCCCGATCTCACCGACCTGCTGGCGGAGGCCGAGAGATCACGTACGGCGCACGCTGGCCCTGGCCAGCGAGTTCCGGGAGAACGTGTGGCCGGCCGAGACCGAGCTGTCCGACGATCCGTTGCGCGCCTCCTGGCAGCTGGCCGGGATCGCGCCGCTGGGTCCGCTCGACCAGCTCGAGCTGCTGCGCTCGCGCGTCGATCGCCGATCTGTTGGCTGCGGTCATCCGCCTGGTCGACGACGAGGCGATGACGCTGCGTGCGCCCTGGCCTACTGATGGGTCGTCGAACGAGTCCGGCCAGTAGCGCTCAGGGCCGGCGCGGGGGGCCGGTGGTCCGCCGCGCCACCAGCTCGATCGGCAGCAGCACCTGCCGCTCGACCGGGTCCGGGTCGAGCAGCAACTCCCCGACCCGGCGACCCTTCTGGAGGATCGGTTGCCGCACGGTGGTCAAGCCGACCTCGGCGGCGGCGGCCACGTCGTCGAAACCGACCACCGACACGTCACCGGGTGCCGACAGCCCCGCGCCGCTCAGGGTCTGGAGCACGCCGAGGGCCAGCACGTCGCTGAGTCCGACGATCGCGGTCGGGGGCTCCCGCTCCGCGAGCAGGGCGGCCGTCGCCGCCACGCCGGACGCCACGGCGTTGTGTCCGCCCGAGGCGATACTTACGCCGTCGCCGAAGACCGCGCTCAGGCCGCGCAACCGGGCGGCACAGTCGATGCAGGTGATCTCCTCGGCCCGCAGCCCGGTCGCGACCGTACCGGCCGGGGCGGCGGTGTCGGCGACCACCGTCACCCGGCGGTGGCCCAGCGCCGCCAGGTGTCGGCCGACGAGTGCGCCCGCCTCGACGTCGTCGATGGCCACCCAGACCGAATCCGGGTCGGGGTTGGCGTCGGTCCCGACGAGCCGGATGCCGCGGCTGCGGGCGACCTGAGCCGCCGGGTGGGTGTTGTCGATGCAGAGCAGGGTCATCGCGTCGATGTTCGCCTGCCGGACCGCCGTGACGTCGGGCTCGCCCTCGTCGAGCGCCAGCGGCATCAACACCACGCTGACCCGCTGATCGCTCCACCACCTCACTCAGGCCGGCGAGGAAGCCGATCGCGTACGGATCGGAGAACGCGTACGAGAGGCGTTCGGTCAACAAGACGCCGACGGCTCCGGCCTTGCCGCTGCGCAGGGAGCGGGCGACCGCGTCCGGACCGGCGTAGCCGAGGGCCTGGGCCGTGGCCAGGATCCGGGAGCGGAGATCGGGGGACAGCTGATCCGGCCGGTTGTAGGCGTTCGACACCGTCGAGGGTGAGACGCCGACCGCGTCGGCCAGCGTCTTCACGGTGATGCGGGCCATTCGGCTCCTTCTGCAACGATTCAGATTAAGCCTACCGCACCTCAGCCGGCTAGCGACGCTTCTTCGTCGGCTGCGGCCACTGCTCGCTGCCGGGCGTCCAGTTGAGCACGCTGGCGCGCTCCATGAACTCGTCGGCGGAGATGTCGCCGTTGGCGAACCGGTCGGCCAGGATCTTCTTCGCCTCGGCTTCGGGTGCCCGGGAGCCGGCCAGCCACGGTGGCGGACCGAAGGTGCCGCGGCGGGCGAGCAGGAAGAGCCCGACGAGCAGGAGCAAGAACAGCAGGAACATGAATCCTCCTAGAAAGGGCAGAAAGGGCAGAAAGGGTGGCGGGCCGCCATCCCACAGGTCTGGGCGCATGGGAACCTCCTCGGTTCTGAGATCGATGTCAGGTGTCAGCCTGCTCGGATTGCCGGTGTCACACATCGGCCTGCGGACGACACCTTGGCTACGTCCGCGGACGTAGCCGACCTGCGCACCGGGCGGACGCCGTCGCGCGCGCGAGCGCGTTTACGCTCGGAGCACCACACGCGGAGGAGAGCGAATGCCGGCGGCCGGGCCCAGGGTGCTCCTGCTCGACGTCCCGGTCGCTCTCGTGATCGGGGTGGCGAGCTGGTTCAGCGCCCAGGCGTCCCGCTGGTTCGACGCCCGCCCGGCCGGCGGCTTCGAGGGCGGATTCGACGAGGGTGGCCCGTGGCGCGGCGGACCGCCGTCCTGGCCGCGGAGCTTCGAGGAGTTCCCCGGCGTCTGGTGGCTCCCGCTGCCGTTCGTGTTGATCATGGTCGGCGGACTGGTGCTGCGCCGGCTGTATCCCCGGATCGGCTTCGGGCTGGTGGTTCTCGGCGTGGGCGGCTTCCTGGCCATCGGGGGCCCGTACGGGCCCTGCCTGCTTCGCACCTGCCCTGGCGGTCTTCTCGCTGGCCTCCGCACTGCCGGTCGAGCGGTGGGCGCCACTCACGCATCTTGTTGGTCCCGATGGTGACCGCCGGCTTCTGGTCCGAGCCCTACCTCGGTCTGCTCGATCCACGCGCGTACGGGGTGCTGTTCCTCGGGCTGGGAGCGATCATGCTGCCCGCCATGATCGGCGTGCTGCTCCGCAACCGGCGCGACGCCGACCGGCTCGCCCGGGCCGAGGAGCTGCAGCGGTACGCCTACGAGGAACGGCTCCGGGTGGCGCGCGAGGTGCACGACGTGGTCGGGCACAGCCTGTCGGTGATCAACCTGCAGGCCGGCGTGGCCCTGCACGTGCTGAGCCGCCGCCCCGAACGGGTGGAGGATGCGTTGACGGCGATCAAGAAGACCAGCAAGGAGGCGCTCGACGAGCTCCGCAGCACGCTCGAGGTGTTCCGCGATCCTGATCTTCGCCTGGCTCCGAGCGCCGGGCTGAGCCGGCTCGACGACCTGGTCGCCTCGCTGCGCGCCGCCGGCCGGGACGTGACCGTGGATGATCAACGGTCCCAGGCGCTGCCGGCGGCCGTCGATCAGGCGGCGTTCCGGATCGTGCAGGAGTCGCTGACCAACGTCGTGCGGCACACCGACGCTGCGGCGGCTCGGATCGCTCTGCGCACGGAGGACGAACGGTTGTCGATCATGGTGACCGACGACGGAGCGCTGCGCGACCCGCTGGTCGAGGGGAACGGCATCGTCGGCATGCGCGAGCGCGCCCGCGCGGTGGGCGGCTCCCTGTCGGTCGTCGGCGGCCCGGCCGGCGTCACCGTACGGGCCGACCTGCCGATCACGGGCGCGGGGGCGTCGCCATGACATTCGGGTCGCGATCGCCGACGACCAGGCCCTGGTCCGGATGGGACTTCGGGTTCTGATCGAGTCCGAACCCGATCTGGAGTTGGCCGGCGAGGCCGAGGACGGCCGGGCGGCGGTGGAACTCGTGCGGTCTACTCGTCCGGACGTGATCTTGATGGACATCCGGATGCCGCGACTCGACGGGATCGCGGCGTTGCGGCAGATCAGCGCCGACCCGGAGTGTCGCCGGAACGCGGGTGGTGATGTTGACGACCTTCGAACTCGACGAGTACGTCTACGACGCGCTGCGGGCCGGCGCGGCCGGGTTCTTGATCAAGGACAGCGAACCGGCCGATCTGCTGCGGGCGGTGCGGCTGGCGGCCGCCGGTGAGTCGCTGCTGTCGCCGTCGATCACCCGTCGGGTCATCGAGTCCTACGTCGCCCGCGCGCCGACCGGCCGGTCCGGACATCCGCGACTCGGCGAGCTCACCGACCGCGAGCGCGAGGTGTTGGGCCTGGTCGGGGAGGGCCTCAACAACGACGAGATCGCCGGCCGGCTGGTCGTCAGCAAGGCCACCGCGCGGACCCACGTCAGCCGCATCATGATCAAACTGGGTGCCCGGGACCGAGCCCAGCTGGTGGTGATCGCCTACCAGTCTGGGCTGGTCTCCTGACGAGCGAGCGAGGCGACGTTTCCGACCACGGCCGACTTCCGCGCCGTGCCAGGAGCGAGTGAGGCGACGTTTCCCGACCACGGCCGACTTCCGCGGCGTGCGGGGAGCGAGTGAGGCGACGTTTCCCGACCACGGCCGACTTACGCGGGTGCCGGGAGCGAGTGAGGCGACGTTTCCCGACCACGGCCGACTTACGCGGGTGCGGAGCGAGTGAGGCGACGTTCCCGACCACGGCCGACTTACGCGGATGCCAGGGCCATCTGAGGCCATATTTCCGATTGTGACGGACATCGTGCAGCCGGCTGGCCCTGAGGTGCAAACGAGTAGGTCCAGGGGCTCGGCAGATCGTATCCGAACGGTGCGGCCGTAGATCCGGCCGGACCGGCGATCGACGTGGTGGGCAACGCCGACCCGTGGGAGGACCTGTGGTTCTACACCAACCCGATGTGGGTGATGCCCGGCAGGTGACCTGCATGCGTGAGGTACGGATGCCGCGCAGCCTTCCCCTTCCGGATGAGTGGGCCGGCCCACCGGCGACGATCAGGAGGATCCAGGGCTGCCCATGCCGCGCAGACCCCGCTTGGCTCCTGATCGCTGATTTGTCGGTGCCGACGACGCTGCGCCAGATGCAGGCGGTGACGGTGCCGGCTCGGTGCCGGTCGCGATCTTGTCGTCACCGACAATCGCCTCAATACGCCGGCCAGGTTTTCGGTCTGACCCCATCGCCTTGGGGTCGGTGCGAGACGGCATCATCTTCACTCATGGAGAAGATCGAGGAGGGGACAGAAGGTGCGGATGCAGCTGCGCCCGCCGTCGTCGCGCCCGAGGACTGGGAGCAAGCACGCGCCGAGCTGCTGATGGCCGAGAAGGAGGTGACCCGCGCCGAGGACCGGGTCGCGGCACGGCGGCGCCGACTGCCGATGGTGCGCTTCCGCGGTGACTACGAGTTCGCCGGACCGTCGGGCCCGGTCAGCTTGCACGACCTCTTCGAGGGACGCTCGCAGTTGTTGCTCTACCAGTTCATGGACAACGGGCCCGACGACTTCTGCCCCGGCTGCACCTGGTTCACCCATGGCGTCCCGCAGCACGCGCTCGACCGCTTGGCGGAGGCAGACGTCAGCTGGGCCACGGTGTCCGACATGCCGATCGGGCAGATGCAGGGCTACTGGGAGCGGATGGGATGGACGGTGCCCTTCGCTTCGTCGCACGGGACATCGTTCTCCGCCGACATCGGGGCCGGGGGAGGGTTCCTGTTCAACGTCTTCCTGCGCCGCGGCGACGAGGTCTTCCGTACGTACAGCACGACGTCGCGCGGTGTCGACCGGCTCGTGTTCACCAACACAGTTCGCGACCTGCTGCCGTACGGCCGGCAGGAGGACTGGGAGGACTCGCCGGCGGGCTGGCCGCAGCACCCGACGTACGGCTGAGGCCTCGGCTCCCTTTCTGGTGTCTTTCCCGCCACACGGCGGACAACGCAGCAGTCCGGCCCGATTGTTGCTGCAACAGCCCCACCTGGCGGCAAACGACATCCGGGTCCTGCGCGTGGGGGGTGTCAGGCGAGCACCTCGTCCAGGAAGCTCAAGACCAACGGATGGGCGGCATCGATGAGGTGGCCGCCCCCGATCACCTCGCGGCGCGCCTGCGGCAGCAGCCGGGCCAGAGCGTCGTCCGCGGCACGAAACGCCGGTGGGGAGTCCTCCGCCGATACCAGCATGATGGGCTGAGCCAGCGCGGCCAATGATTCGGGATCCGGCTCCGTCCACTGGCCGTTGACCTCCGCCACGATCGCCGGTCCGTTCTCGAGCGAAGATGTCGCGTACGTCTACCGGCAGGACGGACCACGTCTCGTCTCCGAGGGCGTCCCGGATCAGAAGCTCGGGGGCTGCCTCTGTTCCGGCAGCGGCGATCTGCTTCCTCAACATCTCCAGCCACGCTCGGCTCTCCGGCGTCAGCAGCGGCATCGTCGGCTCGAGCAGCACAAGCGCCCGCACGACGTCCGGGTCCTGCAGAGCGACCTGCACCGCCACCTCGCCGCCGTAACTCCGCCCGATGAGCACCGCCGGGCGCGCGTCGAGAGCGTCGAGCAGGGACAACGCGTCCGCAGCCTGCTCGGTTACGCCAGTGAGGTCATAGGACCCGGGCCGCTCGCTGCGGGTGCAACCGCGTCGGTCGTAGAGGATCAACCGACCGCGCCCGGACAATTCCGGCACAGCACCCTGCCAGAGCCACGCCGAACTGCCGGTCCCGTGAATCCCCAGAATCGCTTGCCCGGTGCCGTGCTCCTCGACGTAGAGGGATACCCCGTTGACGCGCACAACGCCCACGGGTCGACGGTAGTCCCGGGTCTACGCGAGCGGTAGCTGCCGCAGGGGAGAACGACTTCTCGGCCGCCTTCTCGGCCGCCCGCCCGCGCGCCTCGAAGACGAACTCCCGATCCACCGGCTCGCCGTGCCCCGGGACGGCAACGGTGTCCGCCGTCATCAGCCCGACCAGTCCGTCCAGCGTGCTGGCCCACTCCTGCGGATGGCTGTCGTCGCCGTACGACGGCGGGCCCGACGACTCGATCAGGTCGCCGGCGAAAACCACGTTCGCGTCCGGGACCACGACGAGCAGGTCGCCGTCGGTGTGGCCTCGGCCCAGGTGAGCGATCTCGACCCGGCGCCCACCGAGGTCCACCGCAGCCGCGACCGCGATCGGCCGCCGGGGTGCGGCCAACGACGCGCGGATCGATCCCGAGATCGTCCGCGGCCGAGGCCGCCTCGGTGCTCGCCAGCCGCGCCGGCACGGACTCGTGCCCGATCGTCTCCACGTCGCCGAACGCCGCCAAACCGAAGGCGTGATCGTAGTGCCAGTGCGTGACCACCACCGCCACCAGCGGGAGCGCCGTCACCGAGGCGATCGACTGCCGGATCAGGGCGCCCTGCGCCGGTGAGGAGCCGCAGTCGACGAGGAGGCAGCCGTCGCGGCCGACCACCAGTCCGACGTTCACCGCCTCCGGCTCGACGACACGGCCACCCACACCCCGTCGGCGACCTGGGTCCATGCTCCAGGAAATAGGGCACCCGGCGCGGACGGCGGGTTCGGCAACACCATGCGGCTAGACTGGCACTCGATTCGCGTGAGTGCCAAGCCGCCGCGAAGCCTGGTTGCCGCCAGCATCCGACCGAGTGCGAGGTTGCCGGAAGACCCACGAGACCGACCCGAGGAGGGACGTCATGGACGACCGCAAGCTGCAGGTGCTGCGGGCGATCGTCACCGACTACGTCTCCAGCCAGGAGCCGGTCGGCTCGAAGGCTCTCGTCGAACGCCACGACCTCGGCGTCTCCCCGGCGACCGTCCGCAACGACATGGCCGCCCTCGAAGAAGAGGGCTACATCACCCAGCCGCACACCAGCGCCGGTCGCATTCCCACCGACAAGGGCTACCGGCTCTTCGTCGACCGGCTGGGTTCGGTCAAGCCCCTCTCCCCGGCGGAGCAGCGGGCCATCCAGACCTTCCTGTCCGGGGCGCTCGACCTCGACGACGTCCTCCTGCGGACGGTGCGGCTGCTGGCGCAGGTCACCCAGCAGGTGGCGATCGTGCAGTACCCGACCATCAGCCATTCCACCGTGCGGCACGTCGAGATCGTGGCCCTGTCCACGACGCGCGTGCTCCTGATCCTCATCACCTCGACCGGCCGCATCGAGCAACGGGCCCTCGAGTTGCCCGGTCACGACGAGGGCCTCCTGGGCGAGCTGCGGGCGCACCTGAACGCCGCGACGGTCGGCCATCCCTCCTCGCAGGCCGCGATCCGGCTCAGTCACCTGGCCAGCGAACTGCCCGCCGCCCTCGACCAGGTGGGCCGGGCGGCCATCGCCACCCTGCTGGAGATGCTGAGCAGCGAGACGTCCAGTCGCGTGGTCGTCGGTGGCATGCCGAACCTGACCCGGTTCGGCGACGAGTTCGAGAGCACCGTCCGGCCCGTACTGGAGGCGTTGGAGGAGCAGGTCGTGCTGCTCACCCTGCTCGGCGAGGCCACCACGAGCGATCCGGTCATGGTGCGGATCGGGCAGGAGAACCCGTACAAGGAGTTGCAGTCCACCTCGGTCGTGGCCAGCGGCTACGGCACCCCGGTTGACACGTGGGCGACGATGGGAGTCGTCGGCCCGACCAGAATGGACTACCCCTCGACCATGGCCTCGGTCCGCGCCGTCGCGCGCTACGTCGGCCGGTTCCTCTCTGAAGGATGACCACCAGATGTACAGATGAACCCAGATGACAGAAGATATGAGCACGCGAATTCATGACTGACTACTACGAGATTCTCGGCGTGCCGCGCGACGCCTCGGCGGAACAGATCAAGAAGGCCTACCGCCGGCTGGCCATGAAGCTCCACCCCGACGTCGCCACAGAAGACGGCGCCTCCGAGCGGTTCAAGCAGGTCGCCGAGGCGTACGAGGTCCTGGCCGACCCGAAGAAGCGCGACATCTACGACCGTGGCGGCGATCCGCTCGGCGGCGGCATGGGTGGCTTCAACGGCGGCTTCGGAGCCGGCGGGCTTCGACTTCACGAATCTGGTCGACGCGATGTTCGGCCAGCAGGGCACCCGGGGCCCGCGCTCTCGGGTCCGGCGTGGGCAGGACGCCCTGGTCCGTCTCGATCTCGAGCTCGCCGAGGCCGCCTTCGGGACCACCAAGCCGCTCCGGGTCGACACGGCCGTGCTGTGTCCGCGGTGCAACGGCTCCGGGGCCCAGGAGGGCTCGCAGCCGGTGCGCTGCTCCACCTGTCACGGGCAGGGCGAGGTCACCCACGTGCAGCGCTCGTTCATCGGCGACATCCGGACCACCCAGCCGTGCCCGACCTGCCGCGGCTACGGCACGGTCATCCCCAACCCGTGCGTGGAGTGCTCGGGCGACGGCCGGGTCCGCTCGGCCCGCACCATCAACGTGAAGATCCCGGCGGGGGTCAACACCGGCAACCGCATCCACCTGGCGGCCCACGGCGAAGTCGGGCCGGGCGGCGGGCCGGCCGGTGACCTGTACGTCGAACTGCACGTGGCCAACCACGAGGTGTTCCGGCGCGACGGTGACGATCTCGAGGTCGTGGTCAAGATCCCGATGACCGCCGCCGCGCTCGGCACCGAGGTGACCGTGGCCACCCTGGAGGCGGATCTGCCCGATGCCGATCCGGAGAGCACGACGGTCGCCGTGTCGGTGCCGGCCGGCACCCAGTCCGGCACCCGGGTGGCGTTGGAGGGCCGGGGTGTGCCCCGCTTGCGGGCCAACGGCCGCGGCCAGCTCGGGGTCACTCTGCTGGTGCAGACGCCCACCCGCATCGACGGCGAGCAGGCCGACCTGCTCCGTCAGCTGGCCGAGCTCCGGGAGGAGACCAGGCCGGCGGTCACGGTGCAGAAGCACGGTCGAGGCGTGTTCGGCCGGTTGCGGGACGCCTTCGCCGGTCAGTGACAGGCCCAGGACAGGCATGCGCGGCAGTGAGCAGCGAGCCCTTCTTCCTGACCGAGCTCGTCCGATCCGCTCCCGGCGTCGGCAGCATGGTCCTGCTCGACGGACCGGAGGGTCATCATGCCGCCACCGTCCGGAGGATTCGGGTGGGCGAGACCCTCGTTCGTCACGGACGGGCGCGGACGCGGCGTGCGCGGCCCGCCTCAGCCCTGGGCAAGGACTCCGTCACCGTCGAGGTCGTCGAGCAGCTCGAGTCGGCCGAGCCGGCGGTGCGCTTCGTCGTCGCCCAGGCCCTGGCCAAGGGCGACCGGTCCGAGCTGGCGGTGGAGATGCTCACCGAGATCGGGGTGGCCGAGATCGTGCCCTGGCAGGCGTCGCGGTCGATCGTCCGCTGGACGGGAGAGCGGGCGGCGAAGGGCCGGCACAAGTGGCAGCTGACGGCCCGCGAGGCGGCCAAGCAGTCCCGTCGGCTCCGCGTGCCGGCGGTCGCCGACCCCGTCGGGATCGAGGAGCTGGCGAACCGCGTCGCCTCGGCCGAACTGGCCCTGGTGCTCCACGAGGGCGCGGAGCGGTCCCTGCGCGACGTCGCCCTGCCCATCGGCCGGGACCGTCGTCGTCGTCGTCGGCCCCGAGGGCGGCATCGCCGACGACGAACGCCAGCGACTTGCTCGCGGCCGGAGCGATCGAGGTCGTGATCAGTGACGGTGTGCTGCGCACCTCGACCGCCGGGGTCGTGGCCTGCGGCGGCCTTGATGCTGCGATGACGGCCGCAGGTGAGTTCGGCTTCGAGCCAGGCACCCAGTTGCCCGGGCGCCTCGGCCGTACGGGAGTCATCCGCACACCGCACGGCACCATCGCGACGCCGGCCTTCGTCGCCGTGGGCACCAAGGCGACGGTGAAGGCGGTGCTGCCCGAGAGCATGGCCGAGCTCGGGGCTCAGGCGGTCCTGGCCAACGCTTACCACCTCTACCTGCAGCCGGGGGCCGACATCGTCGAGGCGGCGGGCGGTCTGGGTGCCTTCATGAACTGGCCGGGACCGACCTTCACCGACAGCGGCGGGTTCCAGGTGATGAGTCTCGGCGTCGGCTTCAAGAAGGTGCTGGCCATGGACGTCGCCGGGCTGGCCGACGACGACGTCGTCGCCGACGGCAAGAACCGGTTGGCCCACGTCGACGACGACGGGGTGACCTTCACCTCCCACCTCGACGGCAGCAAGCACCGGTTCACCCCCGAGGTCTCGATGCGGATCCAGCACCAGCTCGGAGCGGACGTCATCTTCGCCTTCGACGAGCTGACCACCCTGATGAACACCCGGGCCTACCAGGAGCAGTCCGTGGCTCGGACCCACGCCTGGGCCGTCCGCTGCCTCGCCGAACATCGACGGCTCACCGACGCGCGGCCCGACCGGCCGTACCAGGCGTTGTTCGGGGTGGTGCAGGGCGCGCACTACGAGGACCTCCGCCGCCGGGCGCCGCCGCGATCTGGCCGCGCTCGATGCCGACGGCCCCGGCTTCGACGGGTACGGCATCGGCGGCGCGCTGGAGAAGGCGAACCTGGGCGCGATCACCGGCTGGGTGGCCGCCGAACTGCCCGAGGACCGACCGCGGCACATGCTCGGGATCTCCGAGCCGGACGACCTCTTCACCTGCATCGAGAACGGGGCCGACACCTTCGACTGCGTCTCACCCTCCCGGGTGGCCCGCAACGCCGCCGTCTACACCCGCGACGGACGGTTCAACGTCAACACCGCGGCCTCGCGTCGAGCGTTCGTGCCCGTCGACGCCGAGTGCGACTGCTACACCTGCGCGCACTACACGCGCGCCTATCTGCACCATCTGTTCAAGGCCAAGGAGATGCTGGCCGCGACCCTGTGCACGATCCACAACGAGCGCTTCATCGTGCGGCTGGTCGACGACGATCCGGCTCGCCATCGACCAGGGGTCACTTCGACGACTGCTGCGCGCGGACTTCCTCGGTCGCTACTACGCGGGTGCGCGGTCAGCCGCGTGAGACCGCCCCTGATCCCGCCGGACGCCCCCCAGCGAAGCCGGCGGGATCAGGGACGGAGACCTTGCCGGTCAGACCCGCGTACGGCGTCCGCTGCGGGCGGTCACCGTGGAGGCGATGATCACCAGCACGGCCGCCACGGCGATGGCGACGAGCCAGCGGATCCAGTCGATCCCTGCGGTCTCCCCGCCACCGAACGCGGTGTAGATGTACCACCCGATCAGCACGCCACCGATGCCACACAAGATGGTGAGCCAGATCGGGATGTTGTCCTTGTCGCCCGGAGCGACGAACTTGCCGAGCAGGCCGATGACGACCCCTGCGATCAGTACTCCGATGATCTCCATGCGCGTACCTCTCCAGACAAGCCGGCCACCGAGTGCGGCCAGGCGTTCGCTGAGCTGTTTACAGTGTAAACCAACGGCTTTACGTTGTAAACAGGTTAGCTCCGATGGCGAGCCGAGTTGCGACTCGAGGATGCGGTACGTGACGCCATCCGCCACACATGGCGCGAAACGCAGCGCCCGACCGCGTTGACCGCTGCGTCAGCCATCACGTGGCGGGAAACGCCTGCAGCCGTAGATCGCGGCCCACCGTCGCGACGAGCCCTGCGCCGGTCACTCAGTCGCGGGTCGGCTCAGCTCCTGGAAGAGCGTCAGTTGTACGCCGGCCGGGGCCTCGAGCCGGGCTGTTCAGGGAGCGCCACGGAGTCTCGGTCGGCTGGGCGATGACCGTGGCGCCGGCGTCGGCCAGCCGGCTGGTCATCGCGCGCGAGTCGTCGACCTCGAAGCAGACCCGCATCGGCGGCGCGACGCCGGTACGACCGACCTCCACCGTGTCGATGAGGTCGCGCTGGGCGGCGTTGGAGAGTTCCAGCGTGGCGCGTCCGGCGCCCAAGATCATCACCCGGGCGGCCCCCTCGGTGTAGGTCTCCTCCTCGACGAGGCCAAGGCGGTCCCGGTAGAAGGCCACCGACTCGTCGAAGTCGTCGGCCGAGACCACCAGCCGTAGCTGGCGGACGGCCCCGCGGCCGCGACGTCCAGCCCGTACGTCGGCTCGCGCCTCTTGACCGCCCGGATGACGAGATAGGTCACCGGCAGCAGCACGACCTCGATCAGGACCTTGTAGACGTAGCCGGTGATGATGTAGTTGATCAAGACCGGTCCGGAGACCAGACCGCCGAAGGCGACGACGCAGAACACGGCGGTGTCGGCGAGTTCACCCACCACCGTGGAGCCGAGAAGCCTGGCCCACAAGGATTTCTCCCGGGTGATCTGTTTGATCTTGACCAGGACGTAGGCGTTGAGGAACTGGCCGGCCAGGAAGCCGAGCAGGCTGGCCAGCACGATGCGCGGCACGAAGCCCAGCACCGCCAGCCAGGCCTCCTGGTTCGGCCAGTCCGGGGCCGGCGGGGTCACGCTGACCAGCCAGAAGGTGAGGGCGGCCAGCCCGGCCAGCACGAAGCCGGCGATGATCGCCCGCCGCGCCTTGCGCAGTCCGTACACCTCGGCCAACACGTCGCCGAGGATGTAGGTCAGCGGGAACAGGAAGGCCCCGCCGTCGGTGACGATCAGCGCCGGCCAGTCCAGCCCGGTCGGAAAGCTGATCAACTTCGTGGCGCCGACGTTGGAGATCAGCAGCAGGCCGCAGAACGCGGCCACCACCAGGTCGTAGTTGCCCTGCAGGCCGGCCGCGAAGCGGGCACGGGATCGACGCTGTGCGTGAGTGGTGTGTCTCGCTCACCGGCTGATCCTAAGGCTGGGTCACATGGCAGGCTGGATTCATGACCGCACCTGTCTGTCGCGCTCCGCGCTCCGCGGTCATGGGCTATCGTACCGATCTCGCGTCGTTCGCGCCTTGCGACTCGGCTTCCTCCCCGATCGCAGACGAAAGGCGCGCTGCTCCCTCGATCGTCCAGACTCAGCTGTCGCTCCGCTAACGACGCTGCCGGGTATCCCTCCCAGAACCGCTCCTCACTCCCGAGAGGCTCCGCCCATGACCGACATGTACGAAGAGGTCCCGGACCAGCTCGACCAGATGGACCAGGACCATGCTGCAGCCCAACGAGAATCTGGTGAACCGCGGCGTCGACGACTTCCTCGACGAGGGCTACTCGCCGCCGGAGAAGCCGTCCTATCTGTCCCGGCACGGCGACGTGGAGGAAACCCTCGACGAACGGCTGGCGGCAGGAGGAGCCGGAGGTGTGGGAGGCGCCGGACACCAGCGAGATCGTGAACGACGGCGAGGTCGGTGACCGGCGCGCCGGCCGGCTCGTCGACCCGAACGAGGGCATCGGCGAGGACACCGAGAAGGACATGATCGGCGAGGACGTCGGCATCGACGGAGCGGCGGCCAGCGCCGAGGAGGCGGCGGTGCACATCGTCCCCGACAGCGAGGTCTACTGACCAGTCCGCAACCGCGATGAGCGCTCTATCCCGACATCGAGCCGTACGCCAGCGGCCTGCTCGACGTCGGTGACGGCCAGCAGATCTACTGGGAGGAGTGCGGAAACCCGGACGGGAAGCCCGCGGTGTTCCTGCACGGAGGTCCCGGCGGCGGCTGCTGGCCCGGCGTTCGGCGGTTCTTCGATCCGGCCCGCTACCGCGTGGTGCTCACCGATCAACGCGGGTGCGGGCGGAGCCGCCCGCACGCGAGCGAGACGGCCGATCTCTCCACCAACACGACCTGGCACCTGGTCGCCGACCTCGAGCGACTGCGGATCGCCCGGGGCATCGAGGCTTGGCAGGTCTTCGGCGGTTCGTGGGGGAGCGCGCTGGCCCTGGCGTACGCCGAGGAACACCCGGAGCGGGTCACCGAGCTGATCGTGCGCGGCATCTTCACCCTGCGCCGAAGCGAACTGGACTTCTACTACAACGGCCCGGCCGGGGAGCTGTTTCCGGAGCGCTACGAGCAGTACCTGGCTCCGCTGGGCGGCCGCGCCTTCACCGGCGACACCATCGCGGCCTACGCCGAGCTGTTGTTCGACCCCGATCCCGCGGTCCACGGTCCCGCCGCCGTCGCCTGGTCGACGTGGGAGGCGGCGACCATCACGCTGGAGCCGGACGCCGCGCTCATCGCCCGGTTCGCGGAGCCGGCGTACGCCCTGGCCTTCGCGCGCATCGAGAACCACTACTTCACCCACGGCGGCTGGTTCGCCGAGGGGCAGCTGATCGCCAACGCCGACCGGCTCGCCGACATCCCGGGGGTCATCGTCCAGGGCCGCTACGACGTCGCCACCCCGGCGGTCACGGCCTGGGACCTCCACCGCGCCTGGCCGACGGCGGACCTCCGGATGGTCACCACCGCCGGCCACGCCCACTCCGAGCCCGGGATCACCGCCGAACTGGTCGCCGCGACGGATCGATTCGCCGATCGCTGACCCTGACATCTATGGGCTGGGACTGTCACCCGCAGGTGCATAAGATGGCAGTTCAGAAGTCGTCGATTCAGGAGCGGATTACCTGACCAGATCAGACAGATCGGCCATTCCCCTGCCAGGGGCCAGCCAGAGCAGGCGGGATGCGCCGGCCGCAGAGCCGGCGCAGGACCGATCAAGCTGGGGTGGAACAGAGCCGACGGATCAGCGTGCCGGCCTCGATCGACATGGTGAACGTGCTCGGCCCCCGCGACGAGTTCCTCCGCATCCTCGAGCGCGAGCTCGAGGCGGATCTGCACGTCCGCGGCAACGAGTTCACCCTGACGCGGATCAGCGGCGGCGGTGGCGCTGGCCGCCGAGGTGATCACCGAGCTGGTCACCGTGCTGCGCACCGGCCAGGGCCTCAGCGGTGACGCGGTCGAGCGGATCGTCTCCATGCTGACCGCGCAGGAGGAAGCGCGCCCGGCCGACGTCCTGACCCAGAACATCTTGTCCAGCCGCGGCCGCACCATCCGGCCGAAGACGCTGAACCAGAAGCGTTACGTCGACGCCATCGACAAGCACACCGTGGTCTTCGGGATCGGCCCCGCCGGCACCGGCAAGACCTACCTCGCGGTGGCCAAGGCGGTCCAGGCGCTGCAGGACAAGCAGGTCACCCGGATCATCCTGACCCGCCCGGCCGTGGAGGCGGGGGAGCGGCTTGGCTTCCTGCCCGGAACCCTGAGCGACAAGATCGACCCCTACCTGCGCCCGCTCTACGACGCCCTGCACGACATGGTCGATCCGGAGTCGATCCCGCGGCTGCTGACCGCCGGGACCATCGAGGTCGCGCCCCTGGCGTACATGCGTGGTCGCGCGCAACCGGTAGGCACCCCGGTCCTGACCCCTGAAGGTTTCCGGCCCATCGGTGATCTCCGCGTCGGTGATCTCGTCGTCGGCTCCGACGGCGCGCCGACTCCGGTACTCGGCGTGTATCCGCAGGGTCGCAAGCCGGTCTTCCGCGTCACCACCCAGGATGGCGCCTCGACCCTCGCCTCCGGTGAGCACCTGTGGTTCGTGACGACCAGCGATGACCGTCGCCACGGTAAGCCCGGCGGGTGCTGCAGACCGTCCGAGATGATGGGCGACCTGCCGGCCGGGCCCATTACCACCGGTTCGAGTTGCCGCTGGTCGGCCCGGTGCAGATGCCGGAGCGCGACGTCCCGATGGATCCGTACGCGCTCGGACTGTTGCTGGGCGACGGGTGCCTGACCACCGCGACCATGCCGAGCTTCTCTACGGCAAGTCGCCCCCGACAGTGACAGGCTGTCCGCGGAGGCGTCGACCGTGGCCGAGCATGGTGATCGGGGACGCAGTCCGGCCATCCGAGCTACGCTGTACAACGCTCCGGCACGTACGTCTCGGCGGTCCTTCAAGGCTTGCTGCGACTCCGACTGCAGGCACGGTCGGGTCGCCAGGGACGCGTCTGCCGAGTCCAGTGCGACGACCGAGTTCGGACGCAACTTCGGGACGACGTCATCTTCCTCGTCCGGTCGCTCGGCGGGCGTTGCGTGACCGCGGCTCCGGTTCGCGGCACGCGCTGCGACATCCGGTTGCCGGACGGCGTCGCACCGTTCCGACTGTCTCGCAAGTTGCAGGCGTACGACCTGACTGGCGGCGGCCGGCCGATGCGGTTCATCGAATAGCATCGAGCCCGCTGGCGAGGCCGAGTGCGTTTGCATCGCCGTGGCGGCCGCCGACTCGCTCTACGTCACCGAGGACTTTTTGGTCACGCACAACACCTTGAACTCTGCCTTCATCATCCTCGACGAGGCGCAGAACACCTCGATGGAACAGATGAAGATGTTCCTGACCCGGTTGGGGTTCGGCTCCAAGGTGGTGGTCACCGGCGACATCACCCAGGTGGACCTGCCCGGCGGGACCCGCAGCGGACTCCGTCTCGTGCAGAGCGTGCTGGACGACGTCGAGGACATCTCGTTCAACTACCTGACCAACCACGACGTCGTCCGGCACAAGCTGGTGGGCCGCATCGTCGCCGCCTACGACCGGTACGAGGCCACGCAGCCCTCGCCGCACACTCCGCCCCGAGGTCATTGATGGGGCGACACTGATGGCCGTCGACATCGCCAACGAGTCCGGGCAGGACGCCGACACCGCGGGACTGGCGCAGACTGGCCGGCTACGCGCTCGAGCAGCTCCGGATCCACCCGCAGGCCGAGCTGTCGATCCTGCTCGTCGACGAGGCCACGATGACCTCCTACCACGAGAGGTACCTGGGGGAGCCCGGCCCGACCGACGTGCTCTCGTTCCCCATGGACGAGTTGCGGCCGCCGGACGACAACGACGAGCCGCCGGAGGGCCTGCTCGGTGACGTCGTGCTCTGCCCGGCGGTGACCTCGCGGCAGGCCGCCGACCACGGACGCACGGCCGCGGCCGAGGCGGAGTATCTCCTGGTGCACGGCCTCCTGCATCTACTCGGCTTCGATCACGACGGGCCCGAGCAGCGCGCCGAGATGTTCGGTCTGAAGGACAAGATCCTGGCCGGCTGGGCGACCGCCCGGCCCGATCGCGCCGACCGCCGGAGGTCGGTCGCGGTGAACGCCACCGACTGGGCCCAGCTCAGCTGTCGCGCTCGTCCTGGTCGTCCTGGCCGGCGTGATGGCCGCGGGCGAGGCCGCGCTGTCCTCCTTCTCCCGGGCCCGCGCCGAGCGGCTGGTGGAGGCACGGCGCACCGGGTGCGGCGCGGGTGCAGCGCATCGTCGAGGATCCGCCCCGCTACCTCAACACGGCGTTGTTCGTCCGGACGGTCTGTGAGATCTCGGCGATCGTGCTCGTCGCCCTGGTGGTGTTCGGGATCTTCGCCGCCACCTGGCAGCGGGTGTTGATCACGGCCGGTTCCATGATCGTCGTCTCGTACGTGTTCTGGGGCGTGGCGCCGCGGACGCTCGGCCAGCAGCATCACGACCGGATTGCCTGCGCCCTGGCCGGACCCCTGGTCCTGCTGACCACCGTGCTCGGCCCCTTCCCCCGACTGCTGATCTTGGTCGGCAACGCCCTCACGCCGGGCAAGGGTTTCGAGGAGGGTCCGTTCGCCACCGAGGCCGAGCTCCGCGAGCTCGTCGACCTGGCCGAGAAGAGCGAGCTCATCCAGTCCGGTGAGCGGCAGATGATCCATTCTGTGTTCGATCTGGGCGACACGATCGTCCGCGAGGTGATGGTTCCCCGCACCGACATGGTCTTCATCGAGGAGTACAAGACGCTCCGGCAGGCGGTGTCGCTGGCTCTCCGGTCGGGGTTCAGCCGGATTCCGGTGATCAAGGACGGACTCGACGACGTGGTCGGCGTGCTCTACCTCAAGGACGTGATCAAGCGGGTCTACGACTCCCCGGACGCCCAGACCAGCGAGCGCGTCGGCTCCATGATGCGCAAGCCGGTCTGGTGCCCCGACTCCAAGCCGGTCGACGAGCTGCTGCGCGAGATGCAGCTCAAGCGGGTTCATATCGTGATCGTGATCGACGAGTTCGGCGGCACGGCGGGAATGGCCAGCATCGAGGACATCCTCGAGGAGATCGTCGGCGAGATCACCGACGAGTACGACGAGGAGAACACCGACGTGACCCGGCTCGGTGATCGCCGCTACCGGGTGTCGTCCCGGTTGTCCTTGGATGATCTCGGTGAGCTCTTCGGGCTGAAGCTGGAGGACGAGGACGTCGAAACCGTCGGCGGGCTGATGGGCAAGCTGCTGAACAAGGTGCCCATCGCCGGCTCGGTGGTGAACTACCGAGGGCTCGAGCTGGTGGCCGAACGGGCGACCGGACGCCGCAACAAGATCGGCACGGTGATCGTCACCCTGGCTGCCGACGCCCAGAGCGAGGAGACGCAGCCGCGTGATGATCAACGCGTCGAGGCCGCGACCCGCATCGTCGCCGATGACACCGACGGTCCACCGACGAGCGGGCGGCTGGCATGAGCCGGCCCTGAGCTGTCGATGCGCGCCTGAGCCTGTCGAAGGGCCGCTCATGACCGAGCCAACCCCGCCCGCCGATCCCGAGGACGTCAAGATCATCACGCTGGCCCGGGCCGCCCGTGCACGTACCGGGGCCGTCGCAGGGCGCCTGCGTACGGGATCTGGACGGTCGGACCTACGCGGCGACGTCGGTGTCGCTGCCGCACCTGCAGTTGTCGGCGGTGGCGACGGCTCTGGCCATGGCCGTCTCGTCCGGGGCGGAGGGACTGGAGGCTGTGGCGATCAGCAGCGACCAGCCGCCGGACGTGTCGATCGCGAGCTGATCGGTGATCTTCCCGGCGAGCGGGTCAAGCTGTGGCACGTCGACAGCCATGGCAGCGTGGTGTCGTTGACGGTGCTCGATCGCTCATGATCCGCGCAAGTGATCGAGAACGCATGATCGAGAGCGAGATCGCCCCGCGTCCACCGGGGTTCCGATCCGGGTTCGCCTGCTTCGTCGGCCGGCCCAACGCCGGGAAGTCGACGCTGACCAACGCCTTGGTCGGGACCAAGATCGCCATCGCCTCCGACAAGCCGCAGACCACGCGGCACGCGATCCGCGGCATCGTCCACCGCGACGACGCCCAGTTGATCTTGATCGACACACCGGGTCTGCACCGGCCTCGTACGCTGCTGGGCGAGCGGCTCAACGACCTGGTGCGCGGCACCTGGACCGAGGTCGACGTGATCGGCGTCTGCCTGCCGGCGAATCAGCGCATCGGCCCGGGGGACACCTACCTGGTCACCGAGATCGGCAAGGCTGGACCGCCCGCCGGCCCTGGTGGCCGTCGCCACCAAGTCCGACCTGGTCTCCGCCGACCGGATGGCGCAGCATCTGGTGAGCATCGCTTCGCTGGAGCCCACCTGCGGCGTCGACTGGGCCCACATCGTGCCGGTGTCGGCCAAGGCCGATGATCAGATCGACGTGCTGGCGGACGCCTTGGTGAGTCTGCTGCCCGAAGGGCCACCGCTCTACCCCGACGGCGAGATCACCGACGAGCCGGAGGAGACGATGGTCGCGGAACTGATCCGCGAGGTGGCCCTGGCGGGCGTACGGGACGAACTGCCGCACTCGATCACCGTCACCGTGGAGGAGATGGGACTTCGTGAGGGCCGCCAGGCCGACCAGCCCCTGTTGGACATCTACGCGTCCCTGATCGTCGAACGGGACTCGCAGAAGGGCATCATCATCGGTCACCGCGGATCCCGGCTCAAAGAGCTGGGGGCGGCAGCCCGCCGGCAGATCGAGAACCTGCTCGGCACGCCGGTCTATCTCGACCTGCGGGTCAAGGTGCTCAAGGAGTGGCAGCGCAATCCCAAGCACCTCAACCGCCTCGGCTTCTAGTGACTTGCCAGGCTCGCCTCTCGCCCCAGCTCACCCTCAAGAGGCACCCTTACGTCGCCAGTTGCACCCTCACATGAGGGTGCAACTGGCGACGTAAGGGTGCCGGAGCGAGGAGCTGGGTGTTGATCAGGCCGCGCACGCCCCGAGGCCGACCGCTCGACAGCGGCCCCCATGGCGAGCCGAGATCAGGGCTGGGTGAGCTCGTAGGTGTCGAAGATCCGGTTCAGCCGGTAGCCGATCGCCTCGTTCACGCTGATCATGAAGTCGTTGTCGGCCTGGTTCCAGGTCTCGATGACCTTCAGCTGCGGCTCGGCCTCGGCCAGCCAGTGCAGCATGTCGATCTTGAGCAGCAGTCCCAGCCGGTGGCCGCGATGCGCGCGGCTGACGGCGGTGTCACCCTGCATGCCGAACTCGGGTCGGATCAGGATTGACCAGCAGGACCGTGTGGCCGCCGATCTCGCCCGTCTCGACGTGCCGGGCGACGATCCGGTACACCCGGTCGCCCCGGCCGACCCGAGCCGTCTCCATGTCCTTCAGCCGGGCCAGGTCGAACTTCTCGTCCTCGAAGGTGAGGTCGCCCATCGGGGCGTCGTTGATGGCCGCGGTGACGTCGACGAGATCGCTCAGCAGGTCGTCGGCGTACGGCGGGCTGAGTCGTTCGAGTCGATAGTCGCCGGACTTCTCGAGCGCGGCCGCGAACAGCCGGTCCACCGCCTGGGAGTCGACCTCGCCGAGCACCTGGCGGCGACGGGCGTCGTGGTTGGCGTAGCGGAAGCCGAAGCTCTCGACGAAGGCCTTGCGCGCCCGGGTCGTCGGCGGCCAGCGCCGACCCAGATGGTCGACCGGCCGGCCTCGGTGGCCCGCCGGAGCACCTCCTTCATGATCACCGAGCCGTGCCCTCGGCGGCGATGCTCGGGATGGACGGTGATCCCAGCCCACACCAGGTGTCGGTTGTCGCGCTGCGGCATCTGCAGCGACAGGACACCGATCGGGGACTCCTCGCTGTCGGCGTAGTAGAAGTAGCTCTCGTCAGGCTCGAGATCCCAGCCGTACGCGAGATCGCCGGCCACGATGCTGGCCACGGCCGGCGGCGCATCGGGGTCGTCGATCGGCCGCGCGGTGTTGTAGAAGTCCGTGAGGGCGGCGACGGCCGCGCGGTCGTCCGCCTCGATGCGTACGAAGGGCATCGAACCAGGGTGCCGCACGTCGGCCGTCGGCCCACCAGCGATTTTCTCGGCTAGCAGCGGTTCGGACTGCCTCAACCGCCGAGTCCCGGCCTCGCGCGCCCGCAGGATGGCCGCGGCGCGGTCGGCGACCTGGAGCTTGGTGAAGATCGAGGACAGGTGGTTGGCCACCGTCTTCGGCGACAGCTCGAGTCGGCTCGCGATCGTGGCGTTGGGCAGGGCCGCCGCCAGGAGGTCGAGGACCTCACGCTCCCGCGACGTCAGCTGCGGGAAAGGGATCGGCCGCCGGCGGCGGGGCGGCGAAGTAGCGCAGCACGCGTTGGGCCACGCCGGGAGAGAAGATCGCCTCGCCGGCGGCCACGGCGCGGATGGCCCGGCCGATCTCCTCCTGCTCGGCGCCCTTGACCACGTACCCGCGGGCGCCCGCCCGCATGGCCGCGAACACGGAGTCCTCGTCGTCGAACATCGTCAGCACCGAGCACGGCGACGTCGGGAGCGGCCCGGGCGATCTCCCGGGTGGCGGCGAACCCGTCGAGCTCGGGCATCTGCAGGTCCAGCATCGCCACGTCCGGCCGATGCAGGACCACCTCCTTGACCGCGCTGCGTCCGTCGGCGGCCACGCCGACGACCTCGACATCGCCGAGCGTGCCGAGCAGCGCGGCCAGCCCGGCGCGGACGACGGGATGGTCGTCGGCCAGCACGACGCGTATCACGAGACGGCCAGCGGGAACGAGGCCTGTACGAGCCCGCCGCGGGACGAGGGACCGGCGGAGAAGGCGCCACCCAGTTCGGCGGTCCGCTCCCGCATGGCCTCGAGCCCGACGCCCGGGGCCCACGAGGTCGAGCGCGGACCGTCGTCGGTGACCGACACCTCCAGGTGGTCGCCGTAGCGAAGGCGACACGACGGCGTGGTCCGCCGCGGCGTGGCGGGCGACGTTGGTCAGCGCCTCGGTCGCCACCCGGTACGCGGCGACCTCCACCGCCGCGGGCAGGGTGGGCAGCGCATCCGGCACGTCCACCCGAACCTGCGACGGGACTCCCGTCCGCCCGCCACCGAAGCTGCTCGGCTCGCTGCCGCAAGGCCCCGACCAGCCCGAGTTCGTCGAGGGCCGGCGGGCGGAGATCGTCCACCACGCGCCGGACGTCCGCCAGCGCGGCCCGGGTGTCCCGCCGCAAGCTGGCGAGCAGTTCGCCGGCCCGCTCGGGGTCGGTGATCAGATTCGCCGCCGCATCGGCGGTGAAGGCGATGCCGGTCAGCGTCGGACCGAGCCCGTCGTGGAGCTCGCGCCGGAGCCGGCGGCGTTCCTCCTCCTGGGCGCCGACCAGCCGCTCGCGGGAGGTCTGCAACTCCTCGGAGACGACGGTGGCGTGGACCGCGACCGCCAACGGCGCCGCGACGAGCTCGACCACGCGCCGATCGGGTTCACTCAGGCGCCGTTCGCCGGCGCGCAGTCCGACGGTCAGTCGACCCACGACCTCCCCGCCGTACGTGAGCGGCAGGGTGGCCACGTCGTCCGGTTTCTGCCCGTCGGCGGCGAGGACGGTGCCGTCGCGTTCCAGCTCCACGTACGGAAGTCGCAGGGCCTCCCGGATCGAGCCCGCGACACCGCCGAGCCCGGCCTCGGTCGTCGCGAGCTGCTGGCCGAGCTCGGAGACGACCCGGGCCGGGTTGGCCCGATCACCGTAGACGGCGCGGTCGACCAGCCGCTGCAGCCGCGGCAGCGCGGGTGCCGCCAGCAGCACCAAGATCACGGTGGCCACCGCCGACTGACCCAGCGAGCCCGCGATCACCCGGTCGAGCACGGCCACCAGACCGGCGTAGGAGACGATCACCGCCAGGGAGAGCACCAACCACGCCACCGCCCGGGAGACGACGAGTCTGATGTCGAGCAGCTGATAGCGGACGATCGCCACCGTCACCGCCACGGGGATCAGCGGAACGGCGAACAACACCGCGACGGGCGTGCCGGCGATCAGCCCCCACGGCAGCAGCGCGATGATCACCACGATCAAGGCCAGCAGCAGCCAGAGCAGCTGGCGGCGGACGGCCTCCGAGCCGCGCCGGTACCGGACGCGCGAGGGCCACCAGCGCCAGCAGGTAGCGCCGCGTTCGTGCGGATCTCGGTGAACAACCACAGCGGGCCGGAGCTGGTCGTAGAAGGGCAGCGTGAGGTAGCCGACCGGATCGCCCTCCTGGACCGGCACCGGCGCGGAACCCATTTCCAGGGGGAACAGGGGCGCCGTGACCACGAGGAAGATCACGACCGGCCGCCAGGCGCGGGAGACCGGCCGGCCGTCGGGGAACAGCAGCAGCGCCACGGGAATGCACAAACCGATGGCCCACGGCCAGCTGTAGACGAAGATCGTCGACAGCAGTCGGACGACCGGCAGCGGCGCCCCCGTCTGCACCGCGAGCGCCTGCCACGGCGAGCAGGCCGCGGCGACCGCCTGGAGGAAGCCCCCGCCGAGGAACAGCCACCCGATGGGATTGCCGGGTCGGTGCCACGCCAGCAGCGCACCGCAGCCACCGAAGGCCAGGCCCATCACCGCATTGGTCAGCACGAAGGCGTCGAGGGCGTCGGCCCACGACCAGCCGAGGCGGACGCAGGCGATCGCGGCGACGATGACCAGCGCCGCGATCAGCACGCCGAACGTCACGGCCAGTGCTCGCCGTCCACTGCGGACGTGCGGGTCGCCGGTGCCGCGGCGGCCTCCCACGCGGCGCTGGACGTCATGGGATCAGTCTGCGCTGAGCCGACTCCCGGCGTCACGGGAAAAGCTCCCGGGACAGCCGGGCAGTCTCCCGGCCGAGGGTCAGCGGTGACCCATGCCATCCCGGTCGCCCGACCCGCAACCTGGAGGACGCCCGGTCAGACTCGGCCGGTCGTCGCCACCTCATGATCTGGAGGCCCTCATGTCATCTCGTCTACCGCGCCGGGCTGATCGTCCTGGCGCTCATCTCCCTGGGCGACCTTGCTGCGCCGTTGTACACCGACGGCCAGACCCCGCCCATGTTCATCGCGTTGATCGGGTCGGCACTCGGCCTGATCAGTTTGATCATGGTCGCCCTCGCGTGGCGCGGCCGGCTGCTGGGCCGCGATCGTCCTGGTGGTCGTCCGGCTGCTGTCGGCGTTGACCGCCGTGCCGGCCTTCCTGGAGCCCGGAGTGCCGGCGGTGGCGATGACGCTGGCCGGAATCGCGATCACCGTCACGCTCATCGGGGTCGTGCTCGTCTTCGCCGGTATGCGGCGGCCCGCCCTGGTCGGTGCGCGATGACGCGTCACGGCACAGCAGGACGACCCGGGGCACCGAGGTCGTACGCCCGGCGAGTCGGCGCCCGTCGGGTAGCGCTGGCGCTCGCCATGATCATCGCGCCGTGGGGCTTCGTGGTGACGAACACCGCGTACGCGCTGGCGATCCGCGACGGCGGCAACGAGGCGACCAGCGTCGACGCCCTCGCGCTCTACGCCGCCCATCCCGATCTCGTACGGATCGCGGTGGTGGCCGGAATGATCGGGTGCCTGTTGCTGGTCCCCGCCGTGCTGGGAGTGTTCCGGCTGGCTCCGGCGAGCCGGCTCGTGCTGGTCGGTGGCTCGTTGATGATCGCGGGCTACGTCGGCTACTTCGCGGTCCTGAACAGCAGCCTCACCACCTTGGCCATGGCCGAACACGGCGAGCCGGTCGCCGCTTCGCCGCGGTGCTGGACGCCAGCCAGGCCGAGCCGTGGGGCGACCGTGATCTTCCTGCTGTTCGTCGTCGGCAACCTGATCGGCACGGCGCTGCTGGCCGTCGGACTGCTGGTCAGCCGGCGGGTCCCGGTCTGGGCGGCGCTGGGCATTCTGGCCTGGCCGCCGCTGCACGTGATCGGCCTGGTCTTCTTCGGCAACGAGGTGCCGCAGGTGATCGGCGCGGTGCTGCAGGCGGTCGGTTTCGCGGGCTGCGCGGTGGTGCTGCTGCGACGCCGATCCTGATGACCGGCCTCCGGGTCGCGACCGGGTGGATGCGTTTGCCGCCACGTGACGGACGATGCAGCGTCAGAGCCCGACCGGCGCTGCGTTTCCCGTCACGTGGCGGTAAACGACCTCGGGCAGCGGGATGGCCCGGAGGTGGCGAGCGCACAGTCGACGCTTGGCCGCCCACCGGGCCTGCGTTAGGGTGAGGCCATGGCTCGCCCCCTGGTCCGAGGAGAGCGCCGGTTTCGGCTGCTCCTCCTTCGTAGCCGCAGCGAGGCCCGCTAAGGGCCGGCATCCTCGCTGCGGCGAACGTGTGTTCCCGGCCATTCCCGAACCAGCAGCCAGCGAGGACTCCCACCAGTCAAACCAGACATCGACCACCCGGCACCTTCGACCCGCCGACCGCACCGATCCAGCAACCCAGCCCGATGCCGTTCCGTCGGTACCGCGCCTTTCCCCCGATCCGATCTCCCCGACCGCACCTGGCCCGACCAGCACCATCACCGAGGCGCCGCGGTGGCTCAGCACCGACCTCCGGGACGGCAACCAGGCCCTGATCGACCCGATGACGCCGGCCCGCAAGCACAAGATGTTCGAGCTGCTGGTGCGGATGGGCTACAAGGAGATCGAGGTCGGGTTCCCGTCCGCCAGCCAGACCGACTTCGACTTCGTCCGCCAGCTCATCGAGCGGGACCTGGTCCCCGACGACGTGACCGATCTCGGTGCTCACCCAGGCCCGGGAGGACCTGATCGAACGGTCCGTCCAGTCCCTGGTCGGGGTGCCGAAGGCCGACGATCCACCTGTACAACGCGCTCGCCCCGCTGTTCCGGAGGGTGGTCTTCCACGCCAGACAAGGACGAGGTGAAGGCCATCGCCACCCGCGGTGCGGAGCTGGTGATGAAGTACGCCGAGGAGCACTGGCTCGACAAGACGGTGTCGGCTTCGAGTACTCCCCGGAGATCTTCACCGGCACCGAGCTGCCGTTCTCGGTCGAGGTCTGCGAGGCCGTCACCGACGTGTGGCAGCCCGCCGACGGACCGGGAGATCATCCTCAACCTGCCGGCCACGGTGGAGATGGCGACGCCGAACGTGTACGCCGACCAGATCGAGTGGTTCAGCCGGCAGCTCACGCCGCCGCGAGTTCACCTGCATCTCGCTGCACCCGCACAACGACCGCGGGTCCGCGATCGGCGCCACCGAACTGGCCGTGATGGCCGGCGCCGACCGGGTGGAGGGCTGCCTGTTCGGCCACGGGGAGCGCACCGGCAACGTGGACCTGGTCACCTTGGGGATGAACCTGTTCTCCCAGGGCGTCGACCCCAAGATCGACTTCTCCGACATCGACGAGATCCGTCGCACGGTGGAGTACTGCACCAACCTGCCGGTCCACCCGCGCCATCCGTACGCGGGCGATCTGGTCTACACCGCCTTCTCCGGCTCCCACCAGGACGCGATCAAGAAGGGCCTGGAGGACCTCGACATCGCAGGCCCGCGAGCAGGGCACGAGGTCGCCGCGATGCCGTGGCAGGCGCCGTACCTGCCGATCGACCCGCATGACGTCGGCCGGACCTACGAGGCCGTGATCCGGGTGAATTCCCAGTCCGGCAAGGGCGGCGTGGCCTACATCATGAAGGCCGAGCACAACCTGGACCTGCCGCGCCGGCTGCAGATCGAGTTCTCCCGGGTCGTGCAGGCGCACACCGACATCGGCGGCGGCGAGGTCAGCGCCGGCGCGGATGTGGGAGATCTTCCAGAGGGAGTACCTCCAGGCCGACGCCCGCTCGAGCTCGTCCGAGGTCAACAGCATCTCCGGAGGTCGGGCCGACCGACAGCGTGACCGCGTCTCGGTGATCAACGAGGGCCGCCCGGTCACGCTCACCGGGGAGGGCAACGGCCCGGTGTCGGCGTTCGTCGACGCGCATCTCCTCGATCGGAGCATCCGGTCCGGGTGCTCGACTACTCCGAGCACGCCCTGTCGGCGGGTGGCGATGCGCTCGCCGCGGCCTACGTGGAGTGCGAGGTAGGTGAGGGCGAGGACAGCGAGGTGCTGTGGGGGGTCGGCATGGACCCCAACATCGTCACCGCGTCCCTCAAGGCCGTGGTCAGTGCGGTGAACCGGGCGGCCCGCTGACTCCGTCCGGCGGAGCGGCTGGTGCAGCATAGGGCGGTGCGGTCGGGTACGGCGGAGTCGTCGGGTACGGCGGGCCGTACTTCGCGGCGAGCGGCGACGTACGCATGACACAGAGGACCAGCACGATGAGGCCGCCCACGTACGGGATGAGGTTGAGCAGGTAGAACCACTCGCTGTACCCCGCGTCGTGCAACCGGCGGAACGTGATGGCGATGGTGGGGACCAGGACCGCCAGCAGGAAGAGGAATATCGAGCGGAACTCGACCGTGGTCGGATAACGCCGCCCTCGGGCCGCCTACCGGAAGCCGTTCGCGGCCGTCCGGGCCGGGGCGGTGGGGGAGAAGATCCAGGCCTGGAAGAACGGCACGAGGTCGACCGTCGTCTTCGCCTGCGCCTTGATCATCCACTCCTCGACGCTGCGCGACCCCGGGTCGGCCGACCACTCCCGGGCCAGCGCCAGGAAGGCGGCGTCTCCGATCACGTTGCGGAGGGCCTGCAGCGCCATCGGTCCGCGGGTGTAGACGGTGGAGAACAGCTGCTCCCGACCGGGATCGATCATCGTCACCTGCCAGAACTCGCGGTTGTCCCGGTGTCCGCTCGTAGGCGTCGTTGAGTCGCTGGTTGCCGTTCCGGCGTCCCGCCTCCCCGCTCGGCGTACCCCCACTGCGCCCAGGACGCGTACCCCTCGTTGAGGAAGATGTCGTTCCACTGCCGCACCGTCACCTGATCGCCGAACCACATGTGCGCCAGTTCGTGCACGATCAGGTCGGTGGCGAAGTCGCGCTCGCGGATCGATTCGCGAGTCGTACACCGGGCGGGTCTGGGTCTCCAGACCGGCGAAGTCCAGCTCGTGCGCGACGACGACCCCGCCGAGCTCGGTGAAGGGGTACGGCCCGAACAGGCCCTCGAGCCGGCGCACCACCGCGTCCGGACTGGCGCAGCAGTGGTCAGCGACCGACTGCCGGGTCGCCGCGTCGAGCTGCTCGGTGACCGCGTACACGTACGGCCGGCCGTCGACGACGCCCTGCGTCGAGCTGGTACTGCCCGATGCTGACGAAGTTCAGGTAGGTCGCCATCGGCTGCCGCGCCACCCAGTGCCAGGTGTCGAAGTCGGCCTCGTTGCCGGTGTCGCGCGACTCCAGTCGGCCGACGCTGATCGCCTCCATGCCGGCCGGAACCCGTACGGAGACGTCCATCAGGGCCGGATCGGAGGGGTGGTCGTTGGCCGGGAACCACCACGCCGAGCTTGCTGGCTGGCCCAGGCCGCGGTCCACTCGGCGTTGGTGGTCCACCAGGGCGTTTCGTCGTCGCGCAGCACCTCGGCCGGGTTCGCCGCGGTAGTCGATGATCACCTCGAAGTCCGCGCCGGCCGCGATCGGCTCGCGCCGGGGTGATGCGAAGGTCCTGGAAATCCTCTTGGCCAGCGTCGCCGGCCGGCCGTTGACCCGGGCCGTCGTGGCCTCCAGCGCCAGGTCGACGTAGAAGGACTCGAGGCGGTTGACGTGGCGCGGGCGGTGATCTGGTCGTGCTCCGGTGAGCGAATTGCGACCCCGGGTCCCAGTTCACCGCGATCTGGTACCTCACCGCGTCGTACCCGCTGCTGCCGTAGTCCGGAAAGTACGGGTCACCCACCCCGGGGCCGCCCGGCCGTGCTCGCCGAGGGGAGCGGCGCGCGAGGGCTAGCGGAGGTGCTCGCCGGCGGCAGCGGCGCGCGAGGGCTGCCGGAGTCGGTGGCCGCGCGCGACCGGGTGAGCATCCAGACGCCGACCGGCAGGGCCAGCAGGACGACGAGGAACAGGGGCAGCAGCACCGCCAGGACGTAGCTGACGGGATGCGGGCGGTGCTCCGTCGGCGGTGCCCAGCCCGGGCTCGCGTCCGAGGATCAGCGCTCCACATGGGCCAGCGATCGCAGATTGCGGTCCAGGTGCCAGGTCAGGTAGGCCGCGGTCAAGCCCACTGGCCTCACGCAGCACGGGCGGTGCGACTCGCGAGTGGCCTCCCAGCGCCCTTCGAGCAGCGCCCCGAACAGGGACAGGGTTTCCGGCCTCGGTCGGGCCGACCCCGCCGGTCGGCAGCGGTCACAGACCACGCCACCGGTGGCCGCCGAGAAACCGGCGTGCGGTCCGACCAGGCCGCAGCGGGCGCAGTCGGTGAAGGACGGGGCGTAGCCGGCCACGGCGAGGGCGCGGAGCAGGTAGGAGTCCAAGATCATCGAGGCGGGTCGCGGACCGTCGCTGGTGCCCTGGTTGAGGACGCGTAGGGCGCCGACCAGGAGTTGGTACTGCTGGATCGCCGGCTCACCCTCCTCGGTGACCAACCGGTCGGCGGTCTCCGAGCATGGCCTGACCGGCGGTGTAGGCGGGGTAGTCGTGGCCGAGCCGGTCACCGAAGGCGTCCATCGACTCGACCTGGATGACCACGTCGAGGGTGCGGCCCTCGGCGAACTGCAGGTCGATGTGGGAGAACGGTTCCAGCCGGGCGCCGAACTTCGACGAGGTCCGCCGGACGCCCTTGGCCACCGCCCGGATCTTGCCCCGCCCGCGGCTCAGCATGGTGATGATGCGGTCCGCCTCACCCAGCTTGTGCGTACGCAGCACCACGGCTACGTCGCGATAGGTGGGCACCCCGCTATTGTCCCGTACGTGCCAAGGCTGCGCCGGAACGACGCATCGGGACCGCGGCTCGATCGCACGTTTGCCGCACCGCCCGGCCGGCACCCGAGCGGGGCGCGACCCCCCGCCGTTCCTCGAAACCAAGCTCCCGACCCACGTCGCGATCGTGATGGACGGCAACGGTCGCTGGGCCAAGGCCCGGAACCGACCACGCACCGACGGCCACGCCGCGGGCGAGGCTGCCCTCTTCGACACCATCGAGGGCGCGATCGAGATCGGCGTCAGATACCTGTCGGCGTACGCGTTCTCCACCGAGAACTGGACCCGCTCACCTGAAGAGGTGCGCTGGCTGATGGGCTTCAACCGGGACGTCATCCACCGCCGCCGGGATCAGTTCGCCCGGATGGGGGTGCGCGTCCGCTGGGCCGGTCGACGGCCGCGCCTGTGGCGCAGTGTGATCCGGGAGCTTGAAGAGGCCGAGGCGATGACGGTCGACAACGACGTCATCACCCTGCAGTTCTGTGTCAACTACGGCGGGCGGGCCGAGATCGTCGACGCGACGCGCAGGATCGCCGAGCTGGCCGCGGCCGGTCGGCTCGACCCGGCCAAGTTGACCGAAGAGCGCTTCCGGCAGTTCCTCGACGAGCCCGACATTCCCGACGTGGACCTGTTCATCCGCTCCTCCGGGGAGCAGCGCACCTCGAACTTCCTGCTCTGGCAGTCCGCGTACGCCGAGATGATCTTCATGGACCGCTTGTGGCCGGACTTCGACCGCCGGGACCTGTGGCGCGCGGTCGAGCTCTACGCCGAACGGGATCGTCGCTACGGTGGCGCTGTCCCGAATCAGCCGGTGCCCTGACCGACTGATGGCGATGCGGGCGCGAGCACTTCTCGCCGGGTGGAGCCGGCGCGCCGTGGACATAGGCAACGGCGACGTCGCCGAGAGGTGCGAAATCGTTGTTTCCGAGCAGGTGAAGCGACAAGATCGCACCACTCGGTGGCATCTTCTCGCGCGCGCCCGGCTCAGCAGTCCGCGCAGGTGCCGAAGATCTCGAGGTCGTGGCTGACGTCGCGGAAGCCGTTCTCCGCCGCCACCACGGAGGCCCATCTCTCCACCGCCGGCCCGGAGACCTCGACCGTACGACCGCAGCTGCGGCAGACCAGGTGGTGGTGATGGCCGTTGGAGCACCGCCGGTAGGCGGTCTCGCCGACCGCCGTCCGGATGGCGTCGACCTCGCCGGCCTCGACCATCGACTGCAACGTACGGTAGACCGTCGTCAGGCCGATCGCATCGCCCTTGTGGCGCAGGTCGTCGTGGATCTCCTGGGCGCTCTTGAACTCGCTGACCTCGCTGAGGATGTCACCCACGGCGGCGCGCTGCCGCGTCCTGCGCTGCGGTGTGCGCGCGCCGGTCGGTCGTGCATCTGCCGGCCGATCAGTGCTCGTCGTAGTGATCGGCGTGGGCGGCGTGCCGGTGCCCCTCGTGGAGGTAGTCGGTGTGGTCCCCGTGCCGGATCGCCTCGTGACCGCAGTCCGCCCCGTGCTCGTGCGGGTGCTCGGCTTCGACCACGTGCGGCGCAGTCAAGCGTCGACGCCAGCTCGTCGACGTCCAGCTCGGGCAGCACAGGCGTCACTCTACGTCGCCGCGAGAGCACCAGAGTTCCGATCGGCCAACTCAGGGCGAAGACGGCGATGGCCAGGACGACGATCAGGGCTCCGGGTGCGGTGTCGGCGTAGTACGCGCTGATCGCTCCACCCATCGACACCACGGCTCCGATGGTCATGGCGCACGCCAGGGCCGCGAAGAACCCCCGTACGAGGTTGTGCGCGGCCGCGACCGGAACCACCATCAACGCACTGACCAGCAGGAGACCGACCGTACGCATGGCCAAGGTGACGGTGACCGCGGCCAGCACGACGAGCAGGATGTTGTAGAACCGGGTCGGCAGTCCCTGCGTCCTGGCCAGCTCCTCGTCGGAGGAGACCGCGAAGAGTCGCGGCGCCAGTCCCAGCGTGGGGACCAGCACGACGACGGCCAGCACCGCCACCACGACGACGTCCGTCGTGGTCACCGTCGTCAACGACCCGAAGAGGTACTGCGACAGCGCGCCGGCGCCGGCCCCGGCGATCCCGGACATCAACACCCCGGCCGCCAGGCCGCCGTAGAACAAGATCGCCAGCCCCACGTCGCCGGTGGCCTTGCCGCGCTGGCGGAGCACCTCGACCGTGACCGCGCCGGCGACGCAGACCGCGATGGCCCAGGGGATCGGAGCCTGGCCGGTGAGGAGGGCCAGCCCCACGCCGGCGATGGCCACGTGACCCAGCCCGTCGCCGAGCAGGCTGAGCCGGCGCTGCACCAGGTAGATGCCGATGGCCGGGGCCATCAGGCCGGTCAGCAGCGCGGCCAGCAGAGCCCGCTGCATGAAGGGAAAGCTGAGCACCTCGATCATGGCTGGTCCCGTCCTCGACGGCGCCGCCGAACCACGGCGCCGGGCGCGGCCCCAGTCCGCCATGATGATCATGGTGCTTCCCGCCAGCGAGGACCGGCCCGATCACGTCTCGGGTCACCATCGTGGACGACCCGGCCCTCGCGCAGGACGACCGCGCGGTCGATCAGCGCGCCGAGTGCCCCGACCTCGTGCAGCACCGCCACGACGGCCAGACCGCGTTCGAGCCGCTTCTCGATCACGGCCGCGAGCAGCCGCTGATGCTCGAGATCGACCCCGGCGGTCGGCTCGTCCAGCACCAACAACTCGGGCGCGCCGGCCAGCGCCCGGGCGATCAGGACGCGTTGCTGCTGCCCCCCGGAGAGTCGGCGGACGTCGGAGCGCCGGCGATCGAGCAAACCGACGAGGTCGCAGGGCCTCGCGTGACCGCCTCGCCGGTCCGGCGCCGCGGCCGGAACGAACGGCCGACGCAGCGCCAGCCGACCGGTGGCGACGACCTCCTCGACCGTTGCCTCGGTCTGCGTGGCCGTGGTCCGCTGCGGCACGTAGCCGATCCGCGACCACTCGCGGAACGACCGCAGCGGGTCGGTCGAAGAGCCGGATCTCGCCGCGCTGGATCGGCACCAGGCCGAGCAGAGCCCGGACCAGCGTGGACTTCCCCGAACCGTTGCCGCCGAGCAGCGCCACGGATTCGCCGGGCCGGACGGTCACCGACACGCCGCGGAGCACCGGCAACCCGCCGAGTTCGACGGTGAGGTCCTCGGGCGGCCACGACCGGTGGGCGGCTCGGGCGCGGTCAGATGCGCGGACATCCGTTGGCGCTCTCCAGGGCCGTCAGGTTGGCGCGCATGATCGCAACGTAGTCGTCCCCCCTGGATTCGGCGGTGATGCCCTCGAGCGGGTCGAGAACGTCGGTCTTCAGACCGAGATCGCCCGCGATGGCCTGGGCGACGGCCGGCGACACCAGGGTCTCGGTGAAGATCGTCGTCACCTCGTGCTCGCGGGCCTCGCGTTGGATGGCGGCGATCCGGGCCGGCGACGGCTCGGCGTCGGGACTCAGCCCGGTGATGCCGATCTGGGTCAGCCCGTACCGCTTGGCCAGGTAGCCGAACGCGGTGTGCGCGGTGACGAACTCGGTGCGCTGGCAACCGGTCAGCCCGGAGCGGAAGTCGTCGTCGAGTTCGGTCAGTTCGGTGCGGAGCCGCTCGGCGTTGGCCCGGTACTCACCGGCCTGACCCGGGTCGACGGCCGCGAGGCGGTCCGCCACGGCCGTCGGCGATGGTCGCTCGAGCTTGGTCGGGTCCAGCCAGACGTGCGGGTCGAGTTCACCGGCGTGGTCACCGCTCGTGCTCGTGCGCGTGCCCGCCCTCCTCGGCTCCTCGTCTGGCGTGACCCGTCGCCGTGACCGGTTCCAGCGGCACGACCGACGTGGTGTCGAAGGCCTGGTGGTTCTCGCTCTGGGCGACGGCCTCGTCGACCGCGGGCTGGAAGCCCTTCTCGTAGATGATCAGTCCGGCCTGCGACCAGCGAGCCGACCTGCCTGGGCGACAGCTCCAGATCGTGCGGCTCGGCTCCGGGCTCGGTCAGATTGGTCACCGTGATCGACGGACCGCCGATCCGCTCGGCGACGAACTGGAACGGATACACCGAGGTCACGACGGTCAGCCGCCCGTCGCCATCCGGCGGAACCGGGTCCAGGACTCGCACAGGCGCCGGCGAGCAGCAACGCGCACGCTGACCAGCGCGGCCGCTCAGCCGGCGGACCCATATACGTCATGATAACCATTTTCATTTAGCGACGGCAGCTCGTCAAGGCAGAATGGCCGGATGCCGTCCGACGAGCCCGACCCTGCGTACCCGCGTCGAGGGGTTCAGCCGGCCGCTCCTGGTCCGGCTCAGCGCGCTGCCTCGGCCCGCGATCCTGATCGGGACGCTCGCGCTGGTGGTCGTCGGCCTGCTGGCCCCGCTGCCTGTCGCGCTGCCGGCCCTGGTGGTCGTCTTCGCCTTCGTGGTGTGGATCGCGTACCTCTCCTGGCCGGTCGTCAGCACCGGCGGCAAGGTGGCCCGGCTGGCGATGCTCGCCCTGATCGTGGTCCTGGCGGCAACGCGCTTCTGACGCCGGCGCAGGCCGCGCACCCAGTTCGGGTGGCGAAACGCTTGCCTCGGGTCGCACCAGTGCGCAGTTGCGGCCCGTCAGCCCGTAGGTGCATGGGCCGGAACTGCGCGCTCGGTCGCCCAGGACAAGCGGCTGGCTGGGCTCGAGGCGTGCTGGCCGCGGGCGGGTGGATGGGCTGTACGTGGTCTGCCCGGGGGCGAAAGCCGGCCGTGGTCGGGAAACGCAGCAGCGCCGTCGCCTCGCTGCTAGAGGGCGCTCGCCTCGTCGGCCAGGTCGGTCGCCAGGTTGTCCATCAGCCGGTCGAACACCGCCATCCGGTCGAACTGCAGCGCGTACGTCCGGGCGCGGATCGGCCAGCGAGGCCTGCTCGGCCGGAGACATGGTCAGCGCCTGGCTCAGCGCCGCGGCGATGGCGGGCGGGTCATCGGTGGGGACGATCAGCGCCGTGTCGCCCGACCGCCTCGCCGATGCCGCCGGTCTCGGTCGTGATGACGGGTCCACCGCCGGACAGCATCTTCTCGACCAAGGCGATCCCGAACGTCTCGGTGAACTCCGGTCGCGGCTTGCTCGGCAGCACGAACGCCGCGCTGCCGGCCATCAGCGCCTGCCGCTCGTCGTCGTCGACGTCGTCGAAGAAGACGATCCGGTCCGCCGCGGTCGACCGGCAGCGACCCCGTGCAGGAAATCCGGCCTGCGGTCCGTTGCCGGCGATGACCAGCGTTCGGTCGACGCCTCGGGGCACGCCGCGAAGCCCTCGATGAGGTCGTCGACGCCCTTGGCGTGGGCCAGCCGGGACAAGAACAGGACGTAGCGGCCCTCGGTCAGGCCGCGGCGGGTCAGCACCTCGCCACTCGTCCGCGGATCCGGATCGAGGAACTCGGCCGTGTTGATGGCGGGGTAGGAGATCGCAACCCGCTCCCGGCACTGGGCGGCGTACCGGGTGCCGTGCCGGGCGTCGGTCTCCTCCGCCGAACTGATGATCAACTGCCGGGTGTACTCCGAGACCGCCACCGGGCAGTCGTTGCTGAGGTACGCCGACAGGACCTGGGCGGCCGCACCGAATCGGTTCTCGGCCACGCACGAGCGCACGACGTTGGTCACGTCGGAGCCCACGGCCTCGGCGATGGTCTGCACCTTGCACCGGCAGCCCGGTGCCCTCGGCGGCCCGTACGGCGTCGACGACGGCCAGCGTGTGCGGGCTGAGGTAGAGCGACATGCAGATCGTCGGCACCCCGTCGGTGAACAGCTCCACGAGTCGGCCGGTGAGCCCCGCCAGGTAGCGACCGTCGGGCACCTTGTAGTCCCCGACCGGCTCCGGGCGTTCGACCTCGATGCCCGGGCTGTACGGCAGCGACGCCGTCCAGCGGTTTCAGCGGGCAGACCGGTCTCGATCAGCCGCGAGATCGGCCAGGTGATGATCTTCACCTCGGTGAAGCCGCGCAGCAGGGCGGCCTCGGCGAGGTTGCGCGCCTCGCCGGAGTGGCCGCAGATCACCGGGTCGGCGCGGGCGACGATCACCAGCCGGCGCCGCGAGCCGTTCAATCATCCCGTCACCTCCGCCGGCAGCGGAGCACTGGACGCGTGCGGCGGACCCTCACCCGGCCGGGACACCGACGGAGGTCGGTCGGCCGATCCCCACGCGCTGGGCTGCGGTCCCAGCGCTGATCTGCAGGCGGCCGCCCGCGTGCAGGTCCCGGGCGCGCAACCACGACCGCGTCCAGCGGCATCCCGTTGAACGTCACCGACTGGACGTACTGGGCCGGACCGTCGGGCTCCGGCTCGACGAAGCCCGTCGGTGTCGATCTCCAGCTGCCGTCCCGGCGAGGTCGATCCGACTGTGGGCGAACGACGGCGCGTTGATCAGATAGATGCTCTGTCCGGCCACCGGGAAGACCCCGAGCGACGCCCAGACGTACCAGGCGCTGAGCCCGCCCGAGTCGTCGTTGCCCGGCAGACCGCCACGACCCAGGCCGAACTGGTTGTTGATCGCGGCGTGCACGACCTCCGCGGTCCGATCCGGCCGCCCCAGGTAGTGGTAGGCCCACGGCACCTCCATGTCGGGCTCGTTGTTGAGGCCCTCGAAGCGGTTCAGGGCGTAGCCGGCCGCCAGCTCCTCGATACTCGGGCCGCTCGCCGACCTGCTTCACCGGATCGGCGCCGTACCCGAAGAACTCGTCGAGCATGGTCAGGAACCGCTCCTCGCCGCCGGCGAGGTCGATCCGCCCCCGCATGTCGTGCAGGATGCGGAACGAGTAGTTCCAGCGCCCGCCCTCGTAGTAGGTCGAGTCGATCAAGCAGCCCGGTCTCGGGGTCGAAGGCGTTGACCCACCGGGTCGCCAGGCCCTCGAACTGTGTGGCCAGCTGGGTGTCGCCGAGGTAGCGGGCGACCTGCGCGGTGCACTGGTAGCCGAAGGCGACGTCCAGGGTGTGGGTCACCGGGTGGGTGATGCCGCGGAGCAGGAACTCCTCCCCGTACGTGCGGCGCAGGTCGGTGTCCATGTGGCAGAGCGCCCAGTCCCAGTCCACGCCGGGCAGGCCGAGCTGGCAGAGGTCGGCCAGGAACGTCTGGGCCAGCGCGCTGCCCTGGCGGGAGAAGCGGTCCGCGCCCTTGGCCATCCGGTACCCGATCGGCAGGTTGCCCTCCTCCTCGCAGATGTAGAGCAGGGCGTTGGCCAGCTCCACCGCCCGCTGCGGGAACAGCGCGGTGATCAACGGCAGCTGGGTCCGGTAGATGTCCCACATCGTGCAGATGTCGAAGACGAAGGGCCCGTTCATCGGCCAGAACGGGGACTCCGACGGCGCGAAGCACGGTTTGATCATCGAGTGGTAGAGCGCGGTCGAGAACACCGTCCGCCGCCGGCTCGACAAGGTGTCGACGGTGATCTTGCCGAGATGCTCACGCCAGGCCGACGCCGTGGCCGAACGCCGGTCGTCGAACCGGCTCGCTCCCTCCCCGCAGTCGATCCGCAGGTTCTCCCGGGCCTGCTCGACGCCGCGCAGCGAGAAGCCGAATCGGAGTTCGACCACCTGGCCGGCCTCACTCGGCCCGCGCCACATCAAGCCCGAAGGGACGCAGGGTGGTCGGCCGGATCCGGTCGAAGTCCAGTCGGGTGCCGCCCGGCATCAGCCGCCGGTCGTACCACAGCAGTTGCCGCCAGTCCGGGGCGTCGCACTCGAGGTGGAAGGCCAGCGGCGTGCCCTCGACGACGACCTCGGCCTGCGCGACGCCCGGGCCGGCGCTGTGCAGATGGGCCCGCAGCGGCACCGTCGCCCCGTGCGGGATCGTGAGTCCGCCGAGCGAGAGGTCGATGACGATCCGTGCGTCCCGGTGAGCCGGGAAGGTGTAGCGGTGGACCGCGGTCTTGGGCCCGACGGTCACCTCGCAGCGGATCCCGGAGGACAAGGTGGTGGCGTAGTAGCCGGGCTCGGCCTCCTCCTCGAGCAGATCCCAGCTGGTGCCCAGTGCGTCCAGCGGGTCGAGCATCGGGCTGACCCGGAAGTAGTTGTAGTACTTGCGGATCGCGCCCGTGCCCGACTGCTGGAAGTGACTGAACCCCGACGCCCGCTGCGTCTCGTGCAGCCGCGGCGGGACGCCCTCGGTGTTCAGCTCGTAGAGGCCGTAGCCGGTCGGGTAGGCGCCCGAGTAGGAGCAGACCGACGCCATGCCGAACGGATAGGTCGCGCCCGGATGGGTGTTGCCGACCTGCGGTTTGGGCCACCACCAGGTGGCCGCCAGCCCGTGGGGGGCGGGCAGGTCCGTCGCGCCTGTCCCGATGAAGGGGTCGACATGCTCGATCATGCTCAGCCTTCCGCCGGGAGACGGGCAACGGTGCTGCTGCCAGAAAACTAGGACGGTCAGGTTTCACCCGGGTTTCACCCGGGTGACGAATAGCGCGTCTAGCCGTACAGAGATCCTGTGCGCACGCTGTGATCAGCACGTGAGTTGTTGATGAGTGGCATTACCGTTGAGCGCGTTTGCTCCTGCGGCGGAGAAGGTGACAGAGGAATGACGAGGCGGACATGACGAGGCTGACGCAACTCAGCCTGGCCAATCGGCTCATCGTGGGCTTGATCGCGCTCGCGGTGGTGGGCTTCGGTGTCTTCGCCACCCTCTCGCTGCGCCAAGAGCTGCTGCCGTCCACCGACGTCCCGACCGCGGCGGTCACCGCCACCTACCCGGGCGCGTCGCCGGAGATCGTCGCCGACGAGGTGGCGGGACCCCTCGAGCAGGCGATCAGCGGGGTCGACGGAGTGACGACGGTCCGGGCCACCTCCAACAACGGGGTGGCCAGTCTGGTCGTCGAGTGGGACTTCGGCCTGGATTCCGACGAGGTCACCACCCAGATCCGGTCGGCCGTCGACGGGGTACCGGATCTGCCGGAGGACGTGGAGATCGAGGTGCTGGCGATCAGCACCGACGACATCCCGGTCCAGGTGCTGGCCGTCGCCTCCGACACCCCGATCACCGAACTGGGCCGCCTCGTCGACGAGATCGCCATCCCGGCGCTGACCGAGGTCGACGGTGTCCGCCAAGTGCAGGTGGCCGGTCAGAACGTGACCGAGCTGGCGGTGACGCTGCGGCCCGCCGAGCTGCGCAAGTACGACATCACCGCCGCGGCGGTCACCCAGGCGGTCCGGTCGCAGGCCCTCGTCGTGCCGGCCGGCACGAGCTACGACAAGAACCTCGAGCTGGCGATCGAGGTGGGGACCACCCCGACGGCCGCGAAGCAGGTCGCCGAGTGGCCGATCCCGGCTCCGGACGGACCGGTCAAGCTCGGGACACTCGCCGAGGTCAAGGTCACTTCGGTCGAGGCCACCTCCATCGCCCGGTCCGACGCCCGGCCGGCCCTCAGCCTCAGCATCCTCAAGGACGCCGACGCGGACGCCGTGTCGATCTCCCACGCCATCGACGACCTGCTGCCGGGCCTGGCGCAGAGCGTCGGGCCAGAACACCTCGTTCCAAACGGTGTTCACCCAGGCCCCGTCGATCGAGGAGTCGATCAGAGACCTGGCGACCGAGGGCGCGCTCGGACTGACCTTCGCCGTCTTGATCATCCTGGTCTTCCTGCTTTCGCTCCGGTCCACGATCATCACCGCCATCTCCATCCCGCTCTCCCTGCTGGTGGCGATGATCGGCCTGTGGGTCGGCGACTTCTCGCTGAACATCTTCACGCTGGCCGCGCTGACCGTGGCGGTCGGCCGTGTCGTCGACGACTCGATCGTGGTCATCGAGAACATCAAACGCCGCGACACCGGGCCAGAGCTGACGCCGGACGCGATCGTGGCCTCCGTACGCGAGGTCGCCGGCGCCGTGACCGCCTCGACGCTGACCACCGTGGCGGTGTTCGTCCCGCTGGCCCTGGTCGGCGGGATCAGCGGCGAACTGCTGCGTCCGTTCGCGATCACCGTGGGCATCGCGCTGGGTGCGTCGTTGCTGGTGTCGCTGACCATCGTGCCGGTGCTGGCGTACTGGTTCCTGCGCTCGGCCAAGCGGTCGAAGGTCGCCACCGACCCCGACGCCCACGAGGAGGACAAGGTCACCCGCCTGCAGCGGGCCTACCTGCCCGTGCTCGGGTTCGCCATCCGCCGGCCCTTGATCATCGTGCTGAGCGCCATCGTGCTCTTCGTCGGCACCATGGCGTCGGCGACGTTCCTCAAGACCGACTTCATCGGCTCGTTCGCCGACAAGACCAGCCTGCAGGTCGACATCGAGCTCCCGGTCGGCACGAGGCTCTCGGCGACCAGCGCGGCGACCGCCAAGGTCGAGAAGGTGCTGAACGAGCGTCCCGAGATCAGCAGCTACCTCGCCACCGTCGGCGGCGGCGGGATCACCTCGATCGGCGGCGGCAGCTCGAACCAGGCGTCGATCTTCGTCGCCGTCGCCGACGAGGAGCGCTACGACATCCTGGTCGCGGAGCTCCAGAGCACCTTCGACGAGGATCCGACGCTCGGCGAGGTGACCGTCGGACAGGCGGGCGGGCAGCCGGGCACCACCAACGACATCGTCGTCACCGTCACCGCGCCCGCCGACGCCGAGCTGCGCAGCGCCACCGACCAGGTGCAGGCCGCACTGGAGTCCATCGCGGGGCTGACCGACGTCCGGAACGACCTCAGCGATCAGCGGCCGGTGCTCCGGGTGGATGTCGACCGGACGAAGGCGGCCCGGCTCGGCTTCACCTCCTCCGAGGTCGGCCAGGCGATCTCTGACGCCTCCCGCGGCACCGAGGTCGGGACCGTCATCTTGTCGGGGGAGAGCCGCGAGATCATCGTCCGGCCGCAGAGCACCGGGGACGACAGCCCGGCCCGGATCGCCGCCCTCGAGCTGCCGGTCAGCCAGCTGCAGCAGCAGCAGGTGGTCGACAAGGCCACCGACGAGCTGGAGAAGAAGCAGGACGCCCTGCAGGCACGAAGCAGGACGACCTCACCGATCGCCAGGAGGCGCTGGGTGATCGCCAGGAGGCTGTCGGTGACCGGCAGGAGGCGCTCGGCGAACGGCAGCAGGCCGCCGGTGAGCAGCAGGCCGACGACGCCGAGGAGGCGCAGGCCGAGCAGCTGACGGCGTTGCGCGACTCACGCGCGGAGGCCAGCGACGGGCTTGACGAGTGCGCGCGAGCGGCTCGAGCAGCTGCAGGACAATCCGGTCCCGCCCCCGGCCCCACCGAACCCATCCGGCGCCACCTAACCCGGGCTCAGCCCCCGTCACCCAGGGGCAGCTGGCCTACCAGCAGTACCAGCAGCAGCTCGCCCAGGCGACCGCCGCGGTCGAACAGTCCGAACAGGCTCTGGAGCAACTCGACGAACAGATCGAGGGGGCGGTGGAGCAGCAGGACACCTCCGCCGAGCGGCGGGCCGAGTCCGACGAGCTGACCGAGGAGCAGGACCAGATCTCCGACGACCAGAGCCAGTTGGCCGACGAGCAGGCGGAGCTGCAAGACGATCAGGCCGACCTGGGCGAGGCACAGCAGGACCTGGCCGAGCGAGCAGGCCGACATCGCCGACCTCCGAGCGGGCCCGGTGCAGGTCCGCAACGTGGCCACCGTCCGCTCCGTGCTCGCTCCCAGCACGGTGACCGAGATCGACGGCGACCGGGCGGTGACGGTCACCGCCACGCCCGACACCGACGATCTCGGGGCGTTGACCGCCGCCGTCCAACAGTCGTTGGGCGCTCTGGTGCTGGCGCCGGGGACCTCGGCCGACATCGGTGGGGCCAGCGACGACCAGGCGGAGTCCTTCCGCCAGCTGGGTCTGGCCATGTTGGTGGCGATCGTGTTCGTCTTCTTGATCATGGTGGCTACGTTCCGCAGCCTGGTCCAGCCGCTGATCTTGCTGACCTCGATCCCGTTCGCGGCCACCGGCGCCGTGGCGGGTCTGTTGATCACCGGCATTCCGCTCGGGGTCCCGGCGATGGTCGGGTTGTTGCTGCTGATCGGCATCGTGGTGACCAACGCGATCGTGCTGATCGACTTGATCAACAAGATCCGGGCCCGTGGCGAGGGACTCGAGTCGGCCGTCAAGCACGGGGCGCGGTTGCGGCTGCGACCGATCATCATGACTGCGACGGCGACCATCTGTGCCCTGCTACCCCTCGGGCTCGCCCTGACCGGCGGCGGTGCGTTCATCTCCCAGCCGTTGGCGGTCGTGGTGATCGGGGGACTGGTGTCCTCGACAATGCTGACGCTGGTCCTCGTGCCCGCGCTGTACGTCTTGACTCTCGGCGCGGAGAGCGCCGGCGGCTGCGCCGGGAGGCGGCCGCGGCCGAACCGGCACGAGCAGCGCCGGCCTGAGCGATGATCGTTCTCTGCCGGTTCCGGGTGCCCGAGGCGGATGCCGCGTCCTTCACCGCCCGGGCCCGGGCGACGGTTCAGGTTCTGTCGTGCAAGCCCGGCTACCTCTCCGCGGATCTCGGCCGCAACCTCGACGAGCCGGAGCTATGGACCCTCACCACTCGGTGGGAGAACGTCGGCTCGTACCGGCGGGCACTCCAAGGCTTCGAGGCCAAGATGACGGTGGTGCCGCTGCTCTCCCTGGCGATCGACGAGCCGACCGCGTACGAGGAGCCGGAGCTCCAGCGTTGAGCTGACCCGAGCGCTTACGCGGTACCGCCAAGCCAATGAGTCGCGCGGACTGATCCCACTCGAGAACATGTCGTCGTCTCGCGGTGGTGGCATTCGGACTGGCGACGGTCGGGCGGGCATTACGGACAGGGATGCCCGCTACGCTGGTACGTCGCCCATCCCAGCCGGGGATGGCGTGCGTGACCAGGTTTGGAGATCTCTTCGTGGCGCCCACCAGCCGACTCGACAGCGTCATCAGTCTCTGCAAGCGGCGGGGGTTCGTCTTCCCGTCCGGCGAGATCTACGGGGGCACCCGATCCGCCTGGGACTACGGGCCCTTCGGTGTCGAGCTGAAGGAGAACATCAAGCGGCAGTGGTGGCAGGCCGTGGTCACCGGCCGCGACGACGTGGTCGGGCTTGACTCGTCGGTGATCCTGCCCCGACAGGTGTGGGTGGCCTCCGGGCACGTCGGGGTCTTCAGCGACCCGTTGACCGAGTGCCGGAACTGTCACCAGCGCTTCCGGGCCGACCACCTTCAGGAGGCCTACGCCGCCAAGCACGACGTCGTCGATCCGGACGGCGTGCTGCTGAGCGTGATCGCCTGTCCCAACTGCGGCACCCGCGGCCAGTGGACCGAGCCGCGGGACTTCAACATGATGCTGAAGACCTATCTCGGTGCCGTAGAGGACGAGTCCGGTCTGCACTACCTGCGCCCGGAGACCGCGCAGGGCATCTTCGTCAACTTCGCGAACGTGGTGAACACGACCCGGAAGAAGCCGCCGTTCGGCATCGGCCAGGTCGGCAAGTCGTTCCGCAACGAGATCACACCGGGCAACTTCATCTTCCGGACCCGGGAGTTCGAGCAGATGGAGATGGAGTTCTTCGTCGAGCCCGGAACCGACGAGGAGTGGCACCAGTACTGGATCGACGAGCGGACGCGCTGGTACGTCGACCTCGGCGTCTCGGGCGGAGAATCTCCGGCACTTCGAGCACCCGAAGGAGAAGCTGTCGCACTACTCGAAGCGCACCGTCGACATCGAGTACCGCTTCGGCTTCGCCGGCAACGAGTGGGGCGAGCTCGAAGGCATCGCCAACCGGACCGACTTCGACCTGTCCACCCACAGTGAGCACTCCGGCACGGACCTGTCCTTCTTCGACCAGACCAGGAACGAGCGGTACGTCCCGTACGTGATCGAGCCGGCGGCCGGCCTGACCCGCTCGCTGATGACGTTCCTGGTCGAGGCGTACGCCGAGGACGAGGCGCCCGAACACCAAGGGCGGTGTGGACAAGCGGACGGTCCTTCGGCTCGACCCCCGGCTGGCACCCGTCAAGGTCGCCGTCCTGCCGTTGTCCCGCAACGAGGCGCTTTCGCCCAAAGCGCGCGATCTCGCGGCCGAGCTGCGCCGCTACTGGAACGTCGACTTCGACGACGCCCAGGCGATAGGAAGGCGCTACCGCCGGCAGGACGAGATCGGCACTCCCTTCTGCGTCACCGTCGACTTCGACACCCTCGACGACGGCGCCGTCACCGTACGGGAGCGCGACACGATGAGCCAGGAGCGCATCTCGCTCGACAAGGTCCGCGACTACCTGGCGATGCGCTTGATCGGTTGCTGAGCTTGTGACTCATCTCCGCGCTGGAACCCATTCGGCCATCCGGTACCCGAGTCCTGCCCTCCTCGCTCCGCTAGCGCTCCGCTCGGAACGCCCGACCACGCCCTGACTCGGGTACCGGAGGGCAACCGGAACCCGCGCTCACACGCTGCCTTGCGACCGTGCCCTGAGCTTGTCGAAGGGCCCCGTGGCTCTCTGCGCATCGGCCCCATCAAGGTCGACCCACCCGTCGTGCTGGCGCCGATGGCGGGGATCACCAACGCGGCGTACCGGCAGTTGTGCCGGGAGCAGGCCGAGGCCGGCGGTAGCGCGGGGGGAAAGGCCACAGGTGGCCCGGCTGGGCTGTTCGTGTGCGAGATGATCACCAGCCGCGGGATCGTGGAGGGAGACCCCAAGACGTTGTCGATGCTGCAGTTCGACCCGGAGGAGCGGGTTCGGTCGGTGCAGCTGTACGGGGTCGATCCGATGATCATGGCCCGGGCGACGGAGATCTTGATCACCGAGCACGGTGTCGATCATGTCGATCTCAACTTCGGCTGTCCGGTGCCGAAGGTAACGCGGAAGGGTGGGGGAGCGGCGCTTCCGTACAAGCGGGATCGGCTCGAGTCGATCTTGGTCCAGGTGGTGCGAGCCGCCGATCGCCTACGGCGTACCGGTGACGATCAAGACCCGGATCGGAATCGACGATGATCACCAGACCTACCTGGACGCCGGCCGGATCGCCGAACGGGCCGGCTGCGCCGCGATCGCGCTGCACGGCCGGACCGCCCGGCAGTACTACGGCGGCGCCGCCGACTGGCAGGCCATCGCCCGGCTCAAGGCCGCGGTCTCGCATCCCGGTGCTCGGCAATGGCGACATCTGGGAGGCTGGCGACGCGCTGGCCATGATGGACGAGACCGGGGCAGACGGCGTCGTCGTCGGTCGGGGCTGCCTTGGCCGCCCCTGGTTGTTCCGGGACCTGGCGGACGCCTTCTCGTTCCGAGAGCTTGCCCGTTCGCGCCCTGAGCTCGTCGAAGGGCTCAAGGAACACACCGTTGCGCTGCCCACGCTCGGCGAGGTGGCGCGGATGGTCCGCCGGCACGCCGAGCTACTCGCCGGGCTCTCAGCGACGAGCGCGGCGGCCTGACCGAGCTGCGCAAGCACATGGCCTGGTACTTCAAGGGCTTCCCGGTCGGGGGAGAGCTGCGCCGGGCGCTGGCGCAGGTTTCGTCGTTCGCCGAGCTCGATGCGCACCTCGCCCAGCTGCCGCCTGGCGTCGCCTATCCGACGCAGCGAACTCGGGGTGCCGCGCGGCCGGCAGGGTTCGCCGCGGGACCGGGTGGCCCTGCCGGACGGCTGGCTCGCCGACACCTCCGGAGTTGATCTTGATCTTGCGGCGGCGGAGCTGGGCGTCTCCGGTGGTTGATCAGGCCTCTCCCCGAGCCCGGCAGTGGGCGGAGACGATGGCCGGACATCCGCACCAGGGCCTTGTGCGGGCGCACGCCGACTCGTCGATCACCGGTCGGACCGGCACCGGTGATCGGCCGCGAACGGCGCGAGGAGCACGAGCGGGCAGTGGCTGCGTCCCGGCTCGACCTTCGCCGTCGGGGCGGGCCGACGGGCGATCCCCGAGGAGCCCGACGACGAACGCACCTGCTTCGAGCGCGACCGGGACCGGATCGTCCACTCCACCGCCTTCCGCCGGCTGGCCGGCAAGACCCAGGTGGTGGTGCACCCCAGTGATCATCAACGCACCCGGCTGACCCACGCCCTCGAGGTCGCCCAGGTGGCCACGTCCATCGCGCGCGGGGCGGGGGTGAACGTCACGCTCGCGGACGCCATCGCCCTTGGCCACGACTGCGGTCACGGACCGGGCGGGCACGCCAGCGAGGACGCCTTCGACGCCTTCGTGCCCGAGGGCTACGAGCACGGGCCCTGGGGCGCCGACGTCGTGCTGACTCCGCTGAACCTGTGCGCCGAAACCCTGGACGGCATCCGCAACCACTCCTGGTCCCGGCCGGCGCCCGCCACCGTCGAGGGGGAGATCGTGAGCTGGGCCGACCGGATCGCCTACTGCGCTCACGATCTCGAGGACGCGATCCACGCCGGCATCGTGCGGCCCGACGACGTGCCGGCGGAGGTGGTGGAGATTTGCGGCGCGACGCGGCGCGAGCAGCTGAGCACGTTCGTCCGAGCCGTCGTGGCCACGATCACCACCCACGGCGAGGTCGGGATGGCCGAAGAGCCGGCGGCCGCCCTGGCCGCCATCCGCACCTTCAACTACGAGCGGATCTACGTCCGCCCGGCGTCGCTGGCCCAGTCGCGCGACGTCGTCGACGTTCTGCGCGCCCTGGTGGAGTTCTTCGCCGCAGCAGCCGAGCCGGATCTCCGATGCGCCCGACGTGCCGGCGGGCAGCGACGAGGCGGTCCGGGCCGCTGTCGCCTACGTCGCGGGCATGACCGACCGATACGCCTTCGACACCGCCGTGCGCGACTTGCACTGGGATCCGGCACGCCTGCCGCAAGCGGTTCCGTGATCAAGCGACCGGAGCCGTGCCGCGAACCAACGGGCGTGACCACTGACGAGAGAAGTTCCGATCATGATCCTCCCGGAGATCCGAGACCCTCGCTTCGTGACGATCCGCAGGGGTGGGACCCTCACCGACTCCGATCACCATCTCCTTGCTCTCTGGGCGGCATCGTGCGCAGAGCACGTTCTTGATCTTTTCGAGTCGGCTCAGCCGAAGGACCCACGACCACGTGAGGCGATCGAGCAGGCCCGCGCCTGGGTGCGTGGGGAGGTCAAGATGATGCAGGCCCGGGCGGCGGGCGGGCACGCAATGGCTGCCGCCAGAGACCGACGTGGTGCAGCGCGGCATGCCGCCTACGCTGCGGGCCAGGCCGGGGCCGTCGCGCACGTCGCTGCGCACGAGCTTGGCGCAGCCGCCTACGCGATCAAGGCCGCACGCGCTGCCGCCCCGGATGCTGACAGCGAGGCGGCCGGGCGAGTTGAGTGCCGGTGGCAGCGTGACCAGCTTCCGGACGCGATTCGCGAGCTCGTCCTTGACGACCAGCGGATGCGGAACGAGATCTGCTGGTCAGTGTTTGACTGCTGAGTGCGCGATTGCGACACTCCTCAGTCCGGGGTGAGGACAACCTTGCCGATGTTGCGCCGTTCGCCAAGATACCGGTGGGCGTCGCCCGCACGCGTGAACGGGAACGACTCCGCCACGACCGGCGTGATCCGCCCTTCCTCGAGGTCGGCGAGAAGTGGTCTGGTAATCCGGTCCATGCCGCCTTCACGTCGCCACCAGCTGAGCAGGTTGAGACCGAAGACTCCACGATTCTGGTTCAGCATCCGGGCCGCGTTCCACCACGGCATGGTGGACGTCGGCAACCGGATCAGACTCCTCGCTGTCGCTCGGAGGCTTCTGCCCTTCTCGTTGACAGCTTCGGAAAGTCCATACATGATCAGCCGACCGCCCGGCCGCAGTATGCGGTAGTCCTGGCGGTACGAGGTTGGTCCGATGGCATCAATGACGACGTCGACTCCCTGTCCGTTGGTCAGGCGCCGGACTTCGGCGCTGAAGTCCTGGGTCCGGTGGTCGATCGGGTGGTGCACACCTTGGACCTTGATGGCCTCGTGCTTGGCCGCCGAGGCTGTGCCGAAGATCTCCGCGCCGACGTTGTGCGCAACCTGCGTGGCGGCCAGGCCGACGCCGCCGGCCGCTGAATGGATCAGCACCCGGTCCTGCCCGCGTAGACCACCCATGATGATCAGCGCTGCGTACGCTGTCGCGTAACTCACGCAGAACGCCGCGCCTTGCTCGAAGCTGAGCCTCTTCGGGAGTGGCATCACGTCGCGCGTGTTGGCGATAACCAGTTCAGCCTGCCCACCGAACTGGACGCCAGCCATCACCCGCTGTCCGACGGTCAGCCCTGTCACACCCTCACCGAGCGTTTCCACCTCACCGGCGACCTCATAGCCCATGACACACGGCGGTTTCGGAGCCGCCAGGTACAGGCCCACCCGCGCCATGATGTCGGCGAAGTTCAGGCCCGCGGCGCGCACCGCGATTCGCACCTCATCGGCACCAGCTCGGGGCGCGGGCCGATCTTGAACCTCCAAGACGTCTGGACTGCCCGTCCGGGTCAGGACGACCGCCATCATGGCCTGGAATCTACCGCCACCCCGTCGGCGAACGAGGCCCGCGGTATCGAGTGGTCATCGGCAGCTCCGCCGGTGTGGCGATACTGGCCTCCGGGCAAGATGTCCTCTGGAGATCGGAGGCGTGTTTCATGCCGGTGCGGCGCATCGTGTGGCGAACCTGCTACGAGCTGTTGGCGAAGCGGGTGCCGACGCCCGGCTGGGCCTTTATGAACTACGGCTACGTGCCCACCGCCGGCGATCTCGACGCGCCGCCGTGGACCCCCACCGATGAACGGGACCGGCTGTGCATCCAGTTGTATCTGCACGCGATTGGCGGCACCGATCTGACCGGCAGAGATGTCTTGGAGGTGGGCTCCGGACGAGGTGGTGGCGCGTCCTACATCAGCCGCCGACTGCAGCCACAGTCGATGACCGGGCTCGACTTTTCCGGCAAAGCGGTGGATCTGTGTAATCGGCACCGTCGCGTCCCGGGGCTGGCGTTTGTCTGCGGTGACGCTTTGTCGATGCCGTTTCCGGACGCGTCCTTCGATGCCGTGGTGAACATCGAGTCCTCACATTGCTATGAGGACATGGGCCAGTTCCTCTCCGAGGTCAATCGGGTGCTGCGACCGGGTGGTCGCTTGTTCTTCGCCGACCTGCGCAGCGCGGAAGGCGCCGACGCCCTCCGCTCCCAGTTCGACTCGTGCGGCTTGAGAGTCAACACGGTGACAGACATCACGCCCAACGTCCTCGCCGCCCTTCGGCTCGACAATGCGCGGAAACGTGGACTCATCGAGGAGTTGATTCCTCGAGTCTTTCGCCGGCCGATGCGCGTGTTCGCCGGGATCGAAGGAACCATGAATTACACCCGGCTGGAGAGCGGAAAGTGGCGCTACCTCAGCGCACGCCTGATCAAGAGCGGTCAGCTGCCGGGGTGAACCCTTCCCAGCGTGACCAATCGCTCCGTACGGGCACGTCCCTAGGGCGCGCGGGGGCGATAGAGTCCCGGCGTGATGACGTTCGCCACGATCGGGAGCGGCTGGCGGGCGCAGATGTTCTGGAAGGTTGCGCGCGAGTTGGGCACGATCCGCTGTGGCGGGGTGGTGGTGCGGACTCCACGCTCACTCGAGGTGCCGACCTTTGGGTCCCTCGACGCCTGCCTGGGGGAGGTACGCCCAGACTTCGTTCTCGTCGCCACTCCGCGAGTCTGTGGCACCCGCTGTCATCGTCGACGTCGTCGAGCGGGGGGTGCCGGTGCTGGCCGAGACGCCGCCGGCTCCGGACCTCGACGCGCTCCGGGCGCTGTGGTCGCGCGTGGGCGCGACGGAACTGGTGCAGGTGGCCGAGCAGTACCTGATGATGCCCTCACACGCCGCTCGGGCCGCCCTGGTGTCTACCGGAGCGATCGGCTCGCCGACGCAGGTGCAGGTCTCCTCGACCCAGCAGTATCACGCCGTCTCGCTGATCCGCGGTCTGCTCGGCGCCGGCCGCGGACCGGTTTCGGTGCGGGCGAGTCGCTGCACCGCCCCCCTGGTCAGTCCGCTGAGCCGAAGCGGCTGGACCGACGACGACGAGCCGCATCCCACCACCACCACGATCGCGACGCTCGACTTCGGCGACGCACGCTCAGGCGTGTACGACTTCACGGAGGGGCAGACGCGCAACCAGCTGCGGTCGCGGCGGCTGACGGTTCGCGGCTCGAAGGGTGAACTGCACGACGACCAGGTGGTACGGATGACCGGGCCGCGCACACTCGTGCGGACACCCCTCGTGCGCCGACAAACCGGCCACGACCTCGATTTGATCGGGTACGACACCGAGCACATCACCTTCGGCTCCGACGTGTTGTACCGCAACCCGTACGTGGGTCGCCGCTGGATGGACGAGGAGATCGCCATGGCCACGCTGTTGGAACGGACCGCGGACTGGGTGCGAGGTGAGGGACCGCCGCCCTACCCGCTGTCCGAAGGCGCGCAGGACCAGCAGATCGCGCTGGCCATCGAGGAGGCGGCCGACCGCGACACCACCGTGGTCACCTCCCGCGAAGCCTGGAGTTGACTCAGCCCGCAGTGGCAGTCTCGAGCACGGCCCGTTCCGAATCGAGGTGGTCGACCCGCAGCGGTGTCAGGGTCCTTCGATCACGCAGTTGCCGCCGCGGGGGATGGCGAGACGCTGCAGGCCGGCCGGCAAGACGGTTGCGTCTCCGCTGCTGGCTCCGAAGCAGTCAGTGACGGCCCCGATCCGGCTCGGCGACGCGAGGTCTACCACGACGCTCGAGTCTCCGGTCGCATTGGCGATCACCGCACGGCCGGGCGGCACCGTGATGACAACCTCGGACGCGTATCCCACCGTTACCGAATCCTGTCCAGCCAGGGCCGTGATCACCGGATAACCAAGATCAGGACGCGGCGCCACCAGCCGCCCCCCTACGAGCACGTCCTTATTGGCCCGCCACCAGGACACGTAGTGCCGGAGCATCGCTAGATGATCATCGGGAAGTTGCGACAGGATCATGCTGATCTGTGGGACAGAGAAGGCCGTACAGAGCAACTGGGTTGCGGCGTCCTCTGCCGGATCGGTCGCCGACCACATCACCATGTCCGAGTGCACCGCGCGCGACTTGATCAGATGCCGCAGATCCACCGATGACACCCGGTTTTGGAATCCGTCGGCGGGGCAGTCTCCGACGCGGAAGAGGTTCCCGTACCGCTGAATACGCGGACCGACGTACCGCTGCCGGAACTCGATCAGTGGATGATCAACCACGGCGCACAGCTCGTCGGTGATCGCGGCGAGGAGCCGATCGACGCCCACGGCGTAACTCTCGGTGTCGGCGGCGGCCGGCGGAGGCGTCAACGGAGCGGTGCTCCACTCGTCGATGAAGTCGATCTTGAGCCCGTCGAGTTGGTGATCGACGACGAGGCGTCGACAGATCCCGGCGACGTGCGCCCGCGCCGCGGGCAGTCGGACGTCCCACAAGCGGGCCGAGCGCCGCTCCTCATTGGGGAGCAGCAGGTGCTCGAAGTCACGGGCCGCGGCCGACTCGCGACCGACGAACGGCAGTGCGATCCACACCAGCTCGGCCATGCCAAGACCGTGCGTACGGTCCACGTGGGCACGCAGGTCGGGGAATCGGCTCGGCGTCACCTGCCAGTCACCGGTGAACGCGTACCCACGCAAGTTGTCCTCGGTCTGCCAGCCGTCGTCGATGATCACCGAGCGGATACCGAGGCCGACGGCCAGTTCCAGCTCGGCGTCCAGCCGGTCCTGCTCCAGCTGCTGGTGCATGTTGTACCAGGTCGAGTACACCGGCTCGGTAGCCGCGGGCGGCAGCTCGAGCGGCAGGGAACCCGGACCACCCAAGGGGTCACGCGCGGACCACCACGCGGAGATGTCGGCGAGTACGTCCTCGTAGGCTGCGCCGGCCGGATACAGCCGCAGCCGGGCCGGTTCGGCTCCCGCGGTGCACGTCACCTGCGCGTGGATCCGGTTGAGCTCCTCGCTCACGGCGAGACTGAACGCGACCTCGGTCACGGTTTCGGAGACCGCCAGAGCGTGGGTGCACCGGCTCTGAGCGTCGAAGAGCAGGCCAGCCGGAGCCTCGGCCGCCACACTTGCGGTGACCGGGCGATCCCAGTCGGCTCCGAGCGACTTGGGCGTGCGATGGCGGCTCGTCCAGTACCCGACGGCCCCACCCAACGGCACCTGCCAGGACACCGTGACCGCTGCACCCTCAGGTGCCTCGATCTCGACCTCGCGGCAGTCCAACGGACCGTCGCTCGGAACCTCGCGAATGACGCCGACGGACGTGGTCAGGTCCAGGGCGGCTCCCGCTGGGACGGTGTAGGCCATGCGTCATTGTGTCTGGGCTAACCCGCGCCTCGATCACCGGATAGGTCTTCCTGGCTACTAGCCAATGTGGGTCTTCGCCCGCCCGTTCCTGCTGAAAGTAGGTGCGGTGCGGTCTCGTGCGTTACTCCAGCCTCATCAGCACCTACCGACTATACCGCAACTTGCCTAGCTGAAGCCCGACCGGACCCGATCTCGCGGTGCACGCCGCTGGTGAAGGTCTGCGCGCCTACCGGATCGAGCGGGACCCGGAACGTACTCGGTACTACCGCCTCCTGTGGGCGGCGACGCAAACTCTGCACTGAGATTGCGGCAATGAAGGGCCGCGTCAGCGACCGGCCCGACGAACCTCGATGGCGTCAAGCATGCTCTGCAGATTCGCGTGCGCACGCGGCGTGCGGTCGACTCCAAGAGCGAAGTGCTTCTTTCCGTGGCGGTCGAAGATTTCCACCTGGTTTTTTCCGACCTTCACCTCGCCCAGTTCTGACCATGGGAGCCGGCGCTGCCGAGAGCCGCTGGTGACGGTGAGCTCGTCGGAGGTCAGGCGGACGGCCCAGCGGGTACGCCAGAATCTGGCCAGGCACCACAGGGCATAGCCGAGCCCGACCACAATGAGGACGATCCCCGCAATCAGTAGTGCTTCAACTCCGAGTACTGACCAGGCGACGATTTCGAACGACCCGATCGTGGCACAGAGGGAAGCGATCAGGAGCTCGCGCAGGGGCTGCCGGACCGGAAGCTGGAACCGCTCTGGAGGTATCTCCGGCGGGCTCGGGCCCATCGCGTCTCCTCCGTGTTGAACATGTGTCGACGCCGGGGCGGGAAGTCCGCCGCCGGCGCCGTACACAGGCCGTCGTACCAGCCCGAGCCGTCCTCCTAGGTCTTCGAGCCGGAGAGCGCGATGCCTTCCACGATCTGCCGCTGAGCAACGATGAAGATGATCAGGAACGGCACCGCGGCGAGCGTGGTGGCGGCCATGAGGCCACCCCAGTCAGCCGAGTACTGACCCTTGAACTGGTTCACCCACAGCGGCAGCGTGAAGAGCGTGTCGGTGTTGAGGAAGATCAACGGGTAGAAGAAGCTGTTCCACTGGCCCAGGAACACGAAGATCCCCAGGGCCACCATCGGGGTGCGGAGCAGGGGCAGGATCATCGTGGTGAAGATCTTGATCCGGCTGGCGCCGTCGATGGCCGCCGCTTCCTCCAACTCGAGCGGGATGCCCCGGACGTACTGACGGAGCAGGAACACGCCGAACGCGTTGAACAACGCTGCCGGCAGGATGATCGACGCGTGCGTGTCCACCAGGTTGAACCACCCCATGATCGAGTACAGCGGGATGATCGTCAGCTGGATCGGCACCATCATCGTGGCCAGGAACAGACCGAACAGAAGGTTGTTCCCCGGGAACTGCAGGCGTGCGAACGCGTACGCCGCCATCGCGCAGGTGAGCAGCGAGACCACCGTGATGACGGTGGCGATGTAGAAGCTGTTGAAGAACGCCTGTGGGAAGGTTCCGGTCCCGAACGCCGTCTCGTAGTTGATGAGGGTTGGCGCCACCGGGAAGAGGGTGGGCGGCTGCGCGAAGATCTCGTCGAGCGGCTTGAAGGAGGACGAGATCATCCACACGAACGGTATGAACATCAGCAGCGCGCCGATGATCAGCACGATGTGTAGAGGGATCAGCGTCCACTTGAAGGGCTTGCGTTCGGTCGGGGCGTCTTTCTCATGGGCGGTGGCTTCGACCGCCTTGACCGAGAGATCGTTGGCAAGAGTCATTCTGTGTAATGCACCCATCTCTTCTGGGCCATCAGCTGCAGCGCAGTGATCGCTAGGAGGATCAGGAACAGGACGAGCGCCAAGGCTGCGCCCCGACCGAAGTTGAACTCACGGAACGCGATCTGGACGATCTCGTAGACGATCGTTCGCGCGGCCGACGGAGCGGTGGTGTCGAAGAACACGTAGATGAAGTCGAAGACCTGGAACGATCCGATGATGCCGGTGATCGACAGGAACAGGATCGTCGGCGAGAGCAGCGGGATGGTGATCTTCCGCATCTTCTGCCACTCGTTGGCGCCGTCGATGTCGGCGGCCTCGATCAGCGACTTCGGCACGTTCTCCAGTCCGGCCATGAACATCACCATCTGGTAGCCCAGACCCTGCCAGATGGCCACGAGCGCGATCGCCGGGATCACGGTGACCGGATTCTGCAGCCAGTCCGGCGCGGTGATGCCGATGGAGGCGAGCGCGCTGTTGACCGGAGACAGCTCCGGGTTGAACAGCAACAGCCAGATGGCCGACACCGCGACGCTGGAGGTGACCACCGGGGCGAAGAAGAACACCCGATAGACGCTCTTCATCCGCCCGGCCTTCTGCAGGAAGTACGCCGCCAGGAAGGCCGAGATCATCAGCCCCGGCACCTGCAGCACCGTGAACCAGAGGGTGTTGCCCATCGAGGTGAGGATCTGCGGATCGGTGAAGACCCACACGAAGTTGTCCAGGCCCGCGAAGGTCATCGCGCTGAAGCCGTCGTAGTTCGCGAACGCGTAGACCACGGCCATGATGAGGGGGCCGAGCATGAACACGATCAACCCGAGCAGCTGGGGTGCCAGGAACCCGTAGCCGAACAGCGCGTCCTGCCGGTGCCTCTTGTTGAGCGCCTTCTTGTGCTCGACCGGCACCTCAACGCCGGAGACTTTCTCCTTGACGGTGGTGGCCACAATCAGGCCGCCCCGTCGTTGAGCTTCTTGGCCATGGTCTGGCTGAACGTCTTCGCATCCATACCGGGAGTCTTCATCAGCTTGTCGGCGTCGGTCTCCCAGTTGACGGCGAGGGTTGCGTTGCGGGCGAGCAGCGTCGGGATGGCGTAACCGGCCTTCGCGATGTCGATGAACCACTTGCCGTGCGCCGGCAGGTTGCCCTCGGTGACGACCTCGTCGAGACCGGCCACCGACGGCACCGCGTTGCCGCCGCCGGAGAGCCGGAACTTCTGCCCCTCCACGCTGACGAAGTCGGCCAGGAACTTCTTCGCCACCTCCGGGTCCTTGGCCTTGGCGTTCACGCTCATGGCCGCAGTGAAGACGACGATCGGGCCGATGGTCTTGCCGTCCTCCGACGGGTAGGGGGCGATGTCGTACTCGATGTTCTTGATCTTCTTGAGGTTGGGCAGGATCCAGCGGCCCTGGTGCGTGGTGGCCAGTTGACTCGCGAGGAACAACGCGTCCGAGCTCTGGCCCTTCGGCAGGCTGCCGCCGTAGCTGATGTTGCCGTTGGCGATGCTGTCGAACAGCCAGCCGATGATGTCCTGGGCTTTGGGGTCGGTGTCGAAGACGGCCTTGTTGTCCTCGATCATGGTGCCGCCGAGCGCGGTGACCAGGCCGAACAGGTCACCGTAGGACGCCATGTGGACGTAGCCGCGCTTGCCGGTGGCCTTCACCTTGGTCAATAGGTCGTCCAGGGCGTCCCGGGTCCAGGTGCCAGCCTCGAAGGCAGCCGCCGGGTCGGTTGTGACGCCGGCCTCGGCGAGGAGCCCCTTGTTGAACCAGAAGACCATCGGGTTGCAGTCGACACAGACGCCGTAGATGCCGCCGTCCTTGCTCTTCGTCCATTCGACGAGGCCGGGGAACGTCTCGCTGGCCTTCTTGCCGTCCGGGGTACCGAGGAACTCGGTGAGGTCGACGAGGTTGTTGGACTCCTGAAGCTTGGCCATTCCGGTGTCGCCGACGTAGAAGGCGTCGGCCGCCGAACCGCCTTGCAGCTGGGTGAGGAGCTTGGCGGTGTAGTCCCCGACGACCGTCTGGTAGGTGGTTTTGGTGCCGGTCCGCTTCTGGTAGTCGGTGGAGTACTCCTTGAAGCGCACCGCCTCGCCGGGGTTGGCCCACGAGGCCCAGGTCACGGCGCCGCCGCCGCCACCTCCGCCAGTACCGCCACCGGGACCGCCGCTGCTTCCTCCGCCGCAGGCCGAGAGCACGGATCCGCCGCCCGCGACGCCCACACCAGCGAGAGCAGCACTGGTCAAGAACTTTCGTCGTGAAAGCCCCCGAACGAAGGCTTCGTTGTTGTCTGCCATTCATTCCTCCTTGAAGTGAATTGCCTGCTTGCCGCTAGCCCGATAGCCAGAAATGTCGGCGGGAAACACAGAGACCGGAGCGATGGCCAATTTCGACCACACAGGCTGACGCGATGCCGTCATCGTCGATCCCTTCCTCGCGCCCGGAGGGTCGTTGCCGCAGAGGCGGAACGCACGGACGCTCGGCGTTGGCGTGACTCTACGCGAGTGGAATCAGCCTGACAAGGGTCCGAGATCTTCTTGTGACAAGGTTATATGTCTGTTGCCGATAGGGTTGATCGTGTAGATTGCGAGATCTCGATCATGGGAATGGACTCATGTGGATGTCCGAAGTCAGGTGCCGATGAGCGGCGGGCGGGATCCGGGCTGTCGGCCATGTGCTCGCGAATCCCTCGAAAATACACGGCCGAGGCGCTCACACATTGTTGCCACAGGCGATGCTGTAAGCAAGTCACCACCCTGGCCAGCGGTCGGCTACACGAGTAGACCAGGGACGTCAGGTTCTGGGGGGTTGACCGGTTCAGCGCCAGGGCTGTCGAGTTGGGAGGAAGACATGCCGCCGTCCTGGAACGACGCCGGTGCACCTGCGGCCAGATCATCGGCGAGGATCGACAGATCGGGTGCGGCGGGTGGCTGAGGACCGGTTTTCCGCTGCGCAGCGGCCCGTAACCCGAGCCGATGTTGCGCGGTATGCCGGTGTGAGTTCGGCCGTCGTGAGCTACGTGGTCAACAACGGTCCGAAGGGGGTGGCCGAGCCCACGGCCGCTCGAGTCCGTGCGGCCATCGACCTGCTCGGCTATCGACCGAACCTGAGCGCTCGTGCCTTGCGGAGTGGATCGACACGCATGCTGGGTCTGGTGCTCTCCGATATCAGCAATCCGTTCTTCGCTGAGTTCGCGGTGCAGATCGAGGCGGAAGCGGGCACCCGAGGTTACGTGATGCTCATGGGCAACTCCCACGCCGAACCGGACACTGAGACCCAGGTGATAGACGACCTCATCAGCCGCCAGATCGATGGCCTGCTCCTGGCCAGCGTCGATGTCCGTTCCACTCGCCTGGCCAACCTGCGCCGGGTCGGGCTCGCCGCCGTAATGATCGACTGTCCCGTGCCGGTTCCTGGCTACGTGAGCATTGGCTCAAACGCAAGGGCCGGTTCGCAGCGTGTGGTCGAGCACCTCATCGAGGTGCATAGTCATTCCGTGATCGCTCTTGTCGTCGGCGAGGGAGTACCAGGAGCCGATCAACGCGAACAGGGCTGGCAGTCAGCCACGCGCTCCGCCGGGCTGCCCGATGGCCCGCTGGCCCGGACCAGCTTCAGCCGTGAGGGCGGTTACGAAGCCGCGAATCGCCTGCTGGACACCCGAAATCCCCCCACGGCAATCTTCGCAAGTTCTGACCTGCAGGCGGTCGGCGCGCTTCGAGCCATCCGTGAGCGTGGCCTCAGCGTCCCGGAGGACGTGGCCGTGGTCGCCTTCGACGGCACCAAGGAGTCCGAGTTCACGTGGCCGCCGATGACGGTCGCCCGTCAACCCATCCGCGAGATGGCGGTCAGTGCCGTCCAGAAAGTGCTGTCTCCGCCGCTGGAACGCGTCGGGTGCGAGGTGTTCGAGATGGATCTTGTCATCCGGCAGTCCTGCGGCTGCTCGCCATCACCGAAAGGCACCTGAGTGACCGACGGCTTAGACGTTTGCGTGCTGATCCGGGAGGGCGACGTGTCTCTGGTCCTCGATCTGACCAGCGGACGGCTGCCCTCCGTGGCCCATTGGGGCCGCGATCTCGGCCCGGTCAGCGACGATGACGCCGCCGGTTTGCTTCAGAGTGGTGTTCCCCCGCTGGCGGCCAACCTCATTGACGAGCCAGTGCGCGCGACGCTGATCCCGGAGCACTGGACCGGGTGGGTCGGCCGACCCGGGCTCAGCGGATCTCGCGGCGGTCGGGACTGGTCACCGAAGTTCACCACGACCGAGCTCGTCGTCGACGGCTCGCCGGTCGAGTTGGCCGACGGGCAGCGGCTGATTACGACAGACGGTCCGACGTCGGTGGTGGTGGAGGCTGTCGACCGCGTTGCCGCGCTCAGCCTGACGGTTGAGCTTGAACTGCTGATCGGCGGGTTGGTGCGAACGCGCGCCCGCGTGACGAATCTGGGCGAGCCGTACGAGGTCTATGACCTGGTGCTCGCGTTTCCGGTGCCGTCCGTCGGGCGGGAAATCCTGGACTTCGCCGGCCGGTGGGGCAAGGAGCGGGTTCCCCAGCGCCGGCCGCTGACCACCGGCGTCCACCTGCGCGAGAATCGAAAGGGCCGTACGGGCCCCGATGCCGCCAGTCTGTTGCATGTCGGGACTCCGGGTTTCGGGTTCGGCAGCGGCGAGATCTGGGCCGTACACGTCGCCTGGAGCGGGAATCACACCCACTACGCGGAGCGTCTGTCCACCGGCGAACAAGTGATCGGTGGCGGCGAACTCCTCCTTCCGGGCGAGGTCGTGCTGGCGCAGAGCGAGTCCTACGCCTCTCCGTGGGTGTACGGGTCGTACGGCACCGGACTCGATGAGGTCGCGCGACGATTCCATCGTTACCTGCGATCCCGGAGGCAGCATCCGTCGAGCGATCGGCCGGTCACGCTCAACGTCTGGGAAGCCGTCTACTTCGACCACGATCTCTCGCGGCTCGTCGAGCTGGCCGAGGTGGCCGCCGAGATCGGCGTCGAGCGTTATGTCCTCGACGACGGCTGGTTCGGGGCCCGCCGGCACGACCGTGCCGGACTGGGGGACTGGACGGTATCCACCGACGTCTGGCCGGACGGGCTGCATCCGCTCGTGGACAAGGTCACGGGCCTGGGGATGCAGTTCGGTTTGTGGTTCGAGCCCGAGATGATCAATCTCGACAGCGACGCCGCCCGGGCTCATCCCGAGTGGGTGATGGCGACCGGTCAGCGGACTCCCGTGCTCTCCCGCTACCAACAGGTGATCAACCTCGGCATACCCGAGTGCTACGCCTTCATCCGAGACGCCATGCTCGCGATCCTGGATGAATACGAGATCAGCTACATCAAGTGGGACCACAATCGGGACCTGATCGACGCCGGCACCCAACCAGCCGGACGTCCCGGTGTCCACGAACAGACGCTGGCCTTCTACCGCCTCCTGGACGAGATCAGACAGGCGCACCCTGCGCTGGAGATCGAGTCGTGTGCCTCCGGGTGGTGCCCGGGTCGATCTTGGGGTCCTGTCCCGGACCGACCGCGTCTGGGTCTCGGACTGCATCGATCCACATGAGCGTCAGGAGATAGCTCGCTGGACCACCCAGTTGATCCCGCCGGAGCTGATGGGCTCCCACATCGCGTCGGGCCGATCGCACACCACCGGCCGCGTGCACGACTTGGACTTTCGGGCGGCCACGGCGATCTTCGGCCATCTGGGCATCGAATGGGATCTCACCACGATCACGGACGAAGATCGAGAACAGCTCCGTGCCTGGGTCGCTCTGTTCAAAGAGCACCGGCACCTGCTGCTCGGCGGCGACCTGGTGCGCTTGGACTTCCCCGACGAGACCCTGACGGGCGGTGGCGTTGTCGCCCTCGACCGACGTGAGGCCATCTACTCCTTGGCCTCGGTCGCTCGATCCGAGGCCGTGTTCTTCGGACGCGTGCGGCTGCCGCAGCTGGACCCGGACCGCTCGTACCGGGTGACGCCGATGATGGTCGAGTACCCGCCCAGCGGTTTGCGCCCTCCTTCGTGGTGGAACGTTTCTCGCCACGTGGCCGATGAGTACGCCGACCTCGGCACCAGAGACCACGCGCGATTCACTTACGAACCTGACTCGTTGGGTATAGAGGTCCGCGGCTCGATCCTGACCGAGGTCGGGCTCATGCCACCCCCCATCAACCCGGACCACGCGCTCCTCTACCACGTCACCGCCAACGCCCTAGACTCGCCCTCGTGGCGGGGCGGATCAACGACGAGGACATTGCCACGGTCCGAGAGCGGGCCCGGATCGACGAGGTCGTCGGCTCGTACGTCACGTTGCGCAACGCCGGTGGCGGCTCGATGAAGGGTCTGTGCCCGTTCCACGACGAAAAGACGCCCAGCTTCCAGGTGACGCCCGCCCGGGGCTTCTTCTACTGCTTCGGCTGCGGCGAGGGTGGAGACGTCATCACCTTCCTCCAGAAGATCGACAACCTGTCCTTTGCGGAGGCGGTCGAGCGCCTGGCCGACCGGGTCGGCGTCCAACTCCGCTACACCGACGACGGCGGACCCCGCCCAGAGCCGGGGCAGCGGGTTCGGCTGATGGAGGCCCATCAGGCGGCCACCGAGTTCTACGTCGGCCAACTTGGTGGTCCGGAGGCGATCACCGGACGGCAGTTCCTCTCCGAGCGCGGATTCGACCGGGCCGCGGCCGAGCGGTTCGACGTCGGTTACGCACCCCAGGACGGAAAGGCGCTGCGCCGGCACCTCAACGGGCGGGGTTTCTCCGACTCCGAGCTGGTGGCGGGCTGGCCTGGTGCGGGAATCGGGCTGGGACTATTTCCAAGGCCGTCTGCTATGGCCGATCCGTGACTCGGGCCGGCAGGTCGTCGGTTTCGGGGCACGCCGATTGCACGACGACGACCGGATGCCCGCCAAGTACCTCAACACCCCCGAAACCACGCTGTACAAGAAGTCGCACGTGCTCTACGGGCTCGATCTGGCACGTCAACAGATCGGGCGAAAGTCCCAGGCCGTGGTGGTGGAGGGCTACACCGACGTCATGGCGGCGCACCTGGCCGGAGTCGACACGGCCGTCGCCTCGTGCGGTACGGCGTTCGGTGACGATCATGCTCGACTGCTCCGACGGCTGATGGGCGACCATGACGCCTTTCGCGGTGAAGTGATCTTCACCTTCGACGGCGACGCCGCCGGCCAGGCGGCCGCGCTCAAGGTGTTCGCCGGGGACCAGAACTTCATCGGCCAGACCTACGTGGCGATCGAACCCACCGGGCTCGATCCCTGCGACCTGCGACTGCAGCACGGCGACGCGGCGGTTCGCGAGCTGGTGGCACGGAGGGTGCCGCTGTATCGGTTCGTCATGGCCAACGTGTTGGAGCGGCACGATCTGGACCGCGCCGACGGGCGGCTGGCTGCGCTGCGCGAAGCCTCGCCCCTGGTGGCCAGCATCCGCGATGCCTCTCTGGTCGGCGGGTACGCGCGGGAGCTGGCGGGCATGCTGGGCATGGACATCGAGGAGGTACGACGGGAGGTCCAGCGCGCCGCCTCTCGTAGCCGGCACCGGGCGGCACCCGCAGGCAGAGCCACAAGCGGAGCGGCCCGCGCTACCAGAACCGCATGACCTCACCACGGAACGGGAGACCAGCAAACTCCTGATCCAGGTGCCGCGGCTGTTCGAGCCGCCGTGGGAAGGACTCAGCCCAAGCGACTTCACCCACCCCGCGTACGCTGCGGTGTTCACCAGTGTCGACAAAGCCGCGACCGAGCCCGGGACCGGCAACTGGGTGCACCAAGTCGCGGCAGCCGCCGAGAACGACCAGATCCGCTCCTTGGTGGCGGCGTTGGCGGTGGAGCCCCTGGCCCTCACGGGCTCCGCTGACTCGCGCTATGTCGTGGCCAACTCGGCGAAGCTGCAGTTGCTCGCGGCGATGCGGGCGGTGGGTCAGCTGAAATCCAAACTGCAGCGCACCAACCCGGTCGACCATCCGACGAAGTACAACCAGATGTTCTCCGAGCTCGTGGTGCTGGAGGCTCGGGCTCGGCAGTTGCACACGCGATTCCTCGGTGCCGAAGATTAGTTCCTGCCCTGAGCGCGGTCGTTGGGCCCATCCAGGTCGCGCCCTGAGCGCGGTCGTTGGATCAATCTGCCGACGCTTCTCCGGAGTTATCCACAGATCTTTTCCAACCCGTTCCGCAACTGCAGGTCTGCTCGTCATGGTGAGGCCATGCGTACGGCTGCAGCAGACGAGTCACGAACGGGAGTGCTGAGCGCGGAGGAGGAGTGTGAGCTGTCCCGCCAGATCGAGGTCGGCGTCCTGGCCTCGGCGGCGCTGCACGGCGGGACGGTTCCGGCCGGCGCCACCCCTGATGAACTCGAGATGCTCGCACTGGAGGGCGAGGCAGCTCGCGTGCGGTTCACGGAGGCGAACCTTGGCCTGGTGCACATGGTCACCCGGCATTTCGCCAGCCGCAGCGGAGTCAACGAGTCCGACGTCTTCCAGGAGGCGTGCCTCGGTCTCATGGTGGCCATTGCGAGATTCGACCACCGGCGCGGCTTCCGCTTCGCGACGTACGCCTTGTTCTGGATTCGGGCCTATGCGGGTACGGCTACCGCGGGCATGCTCGGCGACCTCAATCTGCCGACCAGTCGGGCCACCCAACTGCGATCCGTACGAGGCGTAGAGGCGGCGCTCACCCAGACGTTGGGGCGGGCGGCTACCGCCCGTGACGTGGCCTCGGCCGTCGGGCGCTCGGAGGCGTGGGTTGCGGCTCTGTTGGCACACGTTGCGCCGACGTCCTTGTCGGTGGTCGATCCGGACCCTGAGCGCTGGGCCGACCCAGGTCACCGACCGGCCGGCGGTGGAGATCAGCAGCCTGCTGGAGGAGCTGAGCAGTCTCGAGCGCAAGGTCGTCGAGCTCCGGTTGGGGTTCATCACCGGGGAGGCGCTGAGCTACGCGGCGGTGGGCCGGCGACTCCACCTCAGTGTGAGCCGGACGCGACGCATCGAGCAGGCGGCCCTCGAACGGTTACGTGACGTGTGTCCCTACGACGCGGCCTGGCCGGCGTGAAGGCAGGAGGATGACGTCAGCTCCCCCGGTTGGACTCGAACCAACAACCCTTCGGTTAACAGCCGAATGCTCTGCCAATTGAGCTACAGGGGACCGCAGGTGGCGGGCTAGCAGACTTTATCAAGGAACCTGTCCGGGGTCGTATTCCGCACGGAGCTCGGCCATGGCCTCGTCCACGGTCTCGCGCAGTCCGGGCGTGCGCCACGTCATCCCGCGTCCGAGGGTGGCGTGCCACGCGATGACGGGAACCGTCGCGGCCAGATCGCGCCGACCGTTGACCACGACGCCCCGATCACCAGCGATCGGCACGAACCGCTCGACCACGATGCTGGCCGCGATCGCTCACGGAACAGTTCGGGCAGTCGCCCGGCGCCGGTCAGCTCGACCGATCCGCGGCGACCCCCGTACTCCGCCCAGCTGAGCTTGCGGGTCTCGGCGTTCCAGCCGCCGTGCTCGATCTCGTGCCAGCCGACGTGCCGCCAATCGTCCCGTGCTTCCTTCGGTCGTCGACAGGGCAGCCGCGCTGCCGACCGCGTAGCCGTCGACCGCCTCTGCCCAGGCAAGGACCCGCGCTGGTCGCTCGGGCGCTGCTCGCATCGACGCCAGCCACGATTCGTACTCCCCGTCCGGCAGCCCCCGGGTCTTGCTCCACCAGCGCCGCGCCACCCTGACATTCTCGTATCTCCGCATGTGCCGCGTACGTTGTCCATCCCAAGCTGGATGACACGCCGAGTTGCGGCCGTTCTCCGGCGTGTTATCCATCCCGGGCTGGGAACGTACGAGGGCGGCGATCGACCCTCACTCCGCCGGCAAGGCGCAGACGCAGAACTCGTTGCCCTCCGGATCGGTCAACACCACGTAGTTGTCGTCGGGATCGTCGTGTGCCGGACGAACGTCGCGCCGAGAGCCAGCAGCCGGGACACCTCCTCGGACTGCTCGCGGGTATAGAGATCCAGGTGCATCTGGTCACGTGCGGTAACCGGAGTCCGCGCCACCTGCAGCGACAGCTGCAGGAGGTCCCCGGCGAGAGTCCGGAAGTCACCCTCGGGGGAGACCGGACCGACCCTGAAGTCGAGGGCCGCCGACCAGAACGCCGTCATCAGCTCCAGATTCGCGCAATTGATCACCACGCTGCCCAGTCGCAAACTCACGAGCCGTCGGTCCCGTCCCCGATGCCGCCCAGATCGCTGAGGAAGTCTGTTGCCCAGCGGTCGATGTCGTGCTCGAAGACGTGGCGACGCATGATGCGCATCCGGCGGGCCTTGTTGCGATCGGAGTCGTTCATGGCGAGCAGTAAAGCCTGCTTGAGGCCGTTGATGTCGTGCGGGTTCACCAGGTAGGCCTGCCGGAGCTCCTTGGCCGCACCGGCGAACTCGCTCAGCACCAGCGCACCGGTGTCGCCGTCGCGGCAGGCGATGAACTCCTTGGCCACCAGGTTCATCCCGTCCCGGAGCGGGGTGACGACCATGACGTCGGCCTCGCGGAAGAGCGCCGCCATCTCCTCCCTCGGGTAGGAAGTGTGCAGATAGGTGATCGGTGGCCGGCCCAGCCGCCCGATGTCGCCGTTGATCCGGCCCACCAGCCGATCGAGGTCGTCCCGCAGTCTGCGGTACTGGTCGACGCGCTCCCGCGACGGAGTGGCCACCTGGACGAAGACCGCCTCCTCGGGGTCGATCGTCCCCTCGGCCACGAGCTCACCGAAGGCGCGTATCCGCTCGGGCATGCCCTTGGTGTAGTCGAGCCGGTCCACCCCGAGCAGCAGGATCTTCGGGTCACCGAGATCATGCCGGATCTGCTTGGCCCGGGCTTTGGTCTCCTCCGACATCGCCAGCTCGTGCAGCTCGGCACCGTCGATCGAGATCGGGTACGACCGCGCGAGGACAGTGCGGCCGTCGGGCGTGCGGATCCGGTCGCGCCGGGTCTCGAAGTTCAGGCGCTGCCGTACGAGGCGGACGAAGTTCTGCGCACCACCCGGCAGCTGGAAGCCGACCAGGTCGGCCCCGAGCAGACCCTCGAGGATCTGGTTCCGCCACGGGAGTTGTTGAAACAGCTCGGTCGGGGGGAAGGGGATGTGCAGGAAGAAGCCGATTCGCAGATCCGGCCGCAAGCTCCGCAGCATCTGCGGCACCAACTGGAGTTGGTAGTCCTGGACCCAGACCACACCGCCGTCCTCGGCCACGGTGGCCGCCGCCTCGGCGAAGCGTTGGTTGACCGGTGACATAGGTGTCCCACCAGTCGCGGTGGTAACCGGGGCGCGGCGATGACGTCGTGGTAGAGCGGCCACAGCGTCGCGTTCGAGAACCCCTCGTAGTACTCCTCGATCTCGGTCGCGGAAACCGGGACCGGCACGAGCTCGAGACCGTTGTGGATAAAGGGGTCGAGTCCCTCGTCGGCGGCCCCGTGCCACCCTACCCAGGCCCCCTGGTTCTTGCGCATGACCGGTTCGAAGGCCGTGACCAGACCGCCCGGGGAGGTGCGCCAGTCCACCGAACCGTCGGGATTTTCGACTCGGTCCACGGGTAGCCGGTTGGCGACCACCACGAACGAGGCTTTCGGCCAGGCTCGCCTGCGGTTTCTGGTTCGACCTCTTCGGCGAGTCCGGACTCATGACGTCGTGCCTCCCTACGGCGTACGTAGACGACCCTAGCCGGATGCGTCCTCGCCGCCACATCCGCCGTCAGGGATACCCGATTTCGCATGACCGACACCATCTGCAAAGCTCGGCCTATGAGCCCATACCGGTCCGGTCTCGGACGCAGGCATCTCTGCCATGCAGGCCGATCATGTCCCGGCCCGGCGCAGACCATGATCGGGATGGATTTCGACGGCACGTTGGCGCCGATCATCGACGATCCCGCAAGCGCCTACGCCGATACCGCGGCGGTGCACGCGCTCGCCGAGCTTGGTCCCATGGTCGGCTCGATCGTCGTCATCACGGGACGGCCGGCGGAGACCGCGGTTCGACTCGGGCGGTTCGCCGGGATGCCGGGTCTGGAGTCGATGGTGGTGCTCGGCCAGTACGGCGTCGAGCGCTGGGACGCGCGTACGGGTGAGTTCACCGTCCCGCCCGATCCCGAGGAGATCACCCGGGTGGCGGAGGAGTTGCCCGCGGTGTTGTCTTCGCTCGGGCTCGCGGACGCCCGGGTCGAGCACAAGGGCCGCGCGATCGGGGTCCACACCCGGGAGTTAAACGGTGCCGGGGAGGCGTTCGAGCAGCTGATCCAGCCGTTGACCGAGCTCGCCGAGCGCCACCATCTCCAGATCGAACCCGGCAAGAACGTCCTGGAAATTCGCGCGCCCGGGATCGACAAAGGTGACGCGCTGCGGCAGATCGTGGCCGAGCTCGGACCACATCAGGTGATCTTCGCCGGTGATGATCTTGGTGATCTGCCGGCGTTCCGCGCTGTCGAGGAGTTGCGAGCCGAGGGGATCGCCGGTCTCCTGGTCTGTTCGGCCTCGCACGAGGAGGATGCGCTGACCGAGATGTCGGACCTGATCTTGGACGGCCCACCTGGTGTGGCGGAGTGGTTGACCCGGCTGGCCCAGAGCCTCTCGCGGTTGGGGCAGGAGCGCTCCGCCTAGTGCCCCGGGTCTCGAGATGAACGACGTCGACCTCTCCGAGGAGCACCTCGACGTGTACGACCGGGGGGACGGTCCCTGGAACCCCGACCACGGCGACATAGACATTCCCGCCGACTGGGACTTCCTGGCCACGGGTGATGCGTTCGTCACGCGGACGGTCAAGGCGGCGGGGAAGTACTGGCTGGCGTGGCGTCCGCGGTCCCGCAACCGACCTCATCGCCGGCTCGAGGGTCTGTGGGCGCCCGCCGAGACGATCGCGGCGGCCACGCGAGCGGCAGACGAGACCGAGGCCAAGCGGGCCATCGCTCGGACGACCTCGGCTCGATCTCGGGAGCGCGCCGAGGAGAAATACCGGCACGAGATGGAAGCGGCCATCCTCGACTACCTCGATTTCGCCGCTGAGCACACCGACTTGGCGCAGATCATCGCCGGCGAGGCTGCGGCCCGGGCGGCCGTTGTCGGAAGTGGACGGGTCGGCCGGACGCGCACCATCCCGCTCGACGAGCGCGCGGCCCTGGCCGCGCGCGCCCACATTCGTCATCACTACACCGACTACGAGGAGAGCCTCGCGGATCTCGAACTGGCCTTCGACGACGAGGAGGAGTACCGCTGGATCAAGCGGAACTCCCAGGCGTCCGTCGACGACTTCCTCGAGCAACATCGCTCTCCATGATCGTGGTCGTCGCGGCGGCCGTGTGTGACGACCTGGAGAAGCCGACGCGGATTCTGGCCGCTCGCCGACGCACCCCGGCCGCGCTTGCCGGTCGGTGGGAGCTCCCGGGCGGCAAGGTCGAGCCGGAGGAGAGTCCGACTGACGCCCTGCACCGGGAACTCCTCGAGGAACTCCATATCTCGGTGACCCTCGGTGCCGAGCTGCTCAACCCCGCCGGTAGCTGCTGGCCCATCTCGGCCGACCTCGAGATGCGGGTCTGGTTCGCCGTGATCACCGCCGGCAAAGCGATGCTCAGCTCTTCCCACGACGGCCTGGCCTGGCGGAAAGCCGGTGACCTGGCCGAGCTTGACTGGCTCGACGCCGACCGGCCCATCGTCACCGAGCTGTCACGACACCTTGGTGGGTGACCTCCACCCCACATCGCTTCCCGCATGGTTCCCGTGCTCCTGCAGAGGATATGCGCCATGCGGGAGGACGGGACTCATGCGGGAAGGCGAGGGCATCAGGTGCTAGATGCCGAGTTCCTCGCTGGCCATCGCGGCGCCGCGCACCCGGTTCGCGATCTTCTGCATCGCCACGTCGCGGGCGAAGTCGGGGGAGCCGTGCTGGGGCTTCTCGTCCCGGCTGAACGGTGAGAACCCGCAGTCGTCGGTGGCGCCGAGCCGCTCCTTCGGAATGTGCTTGGCCGCGGCCAGCAGCGCGTCGCGGATCTGCTCGGGGGTCTCCACCTCCGGGCTGAGGGGGTTGACGACGCCGATGAAGCACACCTGCGAAACACCGTTGGCGTCCTCCCGGCTGTTTTGCCCGCAGAGCCGGTAGACCTTCTCCTTGTCGTCCTCACTGGCGCACTGGATCAAGAAATAGCCGGCGTTCAGTTCGAACATGTGGTCGAGCAGCTTCTCGTACGGGACCTCGCGGCTGTGAACGGAATCCATGTCGCCGCCGGGGCAGGTGTGGATGCCGATGTTCACCCGCTCCTCGGCGGAAAACCGGTCGAGCACCCGGTTGTTGACGGCGATGAACTCGCCGAGCATGTCCCTGCCGGTCCACGGGTTGCGTGAGTCATTCTTGTTGGCCAGCCGGCCTTCGGTGAAGTCGATCGACACCCGGACCGCCCCTGCGGCAAAGCACTGGCGGATGTCGGTCTCACACTGGTCGACAACGTCGTCGAGGAACTGCTCGCGGGAATAGCCCTCGATCTCACCCTCCAGCGGATAGAGCAGCATCATCATGGACGGCGAGATCACCGCCTGTTTGACCGGCTTGGTGGCGATCTTGGTGTTCTTCTCGACGAACTCCGAGGCGAAGGTCTTGTACCGGAACGGGCCGGCGGTCAGTCGCGGCAGTTGCCGGTGATGGCCGTCGTCGAAGATCGCGAAGAACTGGCCGTCACCGGCCAGATTGTCGGCCAGGCCGGTGCCGGCCAGCGTGTCGGTGATCGGGTAGGTGGCGAAGCTGGACTCACGCTGCTCGCCGTCGGTCACCAACGTCTCGCCTGTCTGCTCCAGCCGACGGATCGAATCCTCAGCGGCCACGTCCTGCTCCCGCTGGAGGTCTTCCCAGCTGATCTGGCCCTGATCGTGGGCCTCGTACGCCTCTTGCAGCTTCATCGGGCGCGGCAGGGAACCGACCAATTCGGTGGGCAGGGGCATCAGACATCTCCTCTTCGTCGAGGGCTCGATCGCGCGCACGATCGCCGTTGTCGAGACCATATCCGGCAGCGCGTCCGTGGCACTAGGTCAGCGTGCCGCTCACAGGGCACCCTGCTCGATGCGTCCGACCGGAAGCGGTTTCAGGCGGGTGACCTCGACCGGTTCGGCCAGGAGAGAGGGCAGGACGTCGCTGAGGGCGCGAACCGCTTCCCCCGACCCGTGCTCGTCCAACTCAGCGACCGACGCCCACTTCTCGATCATCACGATGCTGCCGTCGGGCGCGTCGTGGATGGCGTAGAGCAGACAGCCCTGCTCCTGATGGACGGCCTCGATCGCCGGGCGTAAGGCGGCCAGAACCTGATCACGGGTCTCAGGTCGGGGTCGGAAGTACGCGGTCACGATTACGGCGTCAGACATGGGATCTCCTCTGGTTGTGGCGGCCGGAATCGGCTGGTCGACGAAGCCTGCCGCTATCGTCCATGACCGCTATCCTCCATGACGCAGCGCGACAAGTAGGCTCCCCGCTCGGCCGCGCCACGAAAGTTCGGGCGAGCCTGCTGCGCGGTGGGGACATGAGGGAGGGACCCCGAACCTCCGAGCATGCGATACTCCCGCCATTCGTACGTCATGCGAGCGCGCCGGGGCGGTAGCTCAGCCGGTCAGAGCAAGGGACTCATAATCCCTGGGTCGTGGGTTCGAGCCCCACCCGCCCCACACGACAAAAGACCTGGTCAGAGACCACTTTGACCAACCGCACTCAATGCGGAAACGGACGTCTGGGCCAGCGCAGTCCGCAATGAGTCCGCACGAGCTCGAGCGGCAGCCTCGTCCAACCGTTCCGCCACGGCGTCCAGGTCGTCGCCGAACAGTCCCGCGTAGACGTCCAGCGTCATCGCCGCCGACGCGTGTCCGAGCATCCGTTGCACCGCCTTGACGTTGGCTCCCGCCTGGACAGCCAAGCTCGCCGCCGTGTGCCGAAGGTCGTGCGGTGTCAGACCGGCCAGCCCGATCGACCGCGCGGCCGGGGCGAACACCCGCGTCCGGAAGTTGTGGTTCCGCAGCGGCGTACCGTGCGGCGAGGTGAACACCAGCTCGTCTGGATCCTTGCCGAACATCGACCTGGCCAGCTCGTCGACCAGCGAACGGGGGACCGGCACTTCGCGACGCTGGTGGGTCTTGGGTGTGCCGTAGGAGATTTCCCCACCGAGATCGACCGCACTCCGCACCACGTCCAGTCGACGGCGCATCAGGTTGACCCTGCCGACCTGCAGCGCCGCCGCCTCACCCCAACGCAGACCGGTGTACGCGAGCAGCCGGACGAACAGCTCGTAGCCCGGACAAGCCGCCGCGAGCTGGTCGACCTGGGCGTGGGACAGGAACACCGGCTCCGCGCGCGTGACCCGTGGCAACCGCACGCCCTCGGCAGGGTTGTACGAGAGCCGCCGATCCCGGACCGCCAACGTCAACATCAACGAGAACACCCGATGCACTTGCCGGATCGTCGCGCCGGCATAGCCCTCGGCCTGCATCCCCGCCACCCACGCCACCACGTCCGCATGGGTCACCGCCGACAGTGGCACCCGGCACCATTGCGGCAAGACCTGGACCCGGACGATGCGCCGGTACCGCTCCAACGTTTGCGGCTTCAGCTGTACCTGCGCCCTCAGCCAACGCTCGGCCCACTCACCGACCGTGATCCTGGCCAGCGCCGGGTCGATCCACTCGCCCCGATGCTTTGCGCTCTCCACCGACGCCAGCCAGCGCTCGGCGTCGAGTCGGCGACGAAAATGTCGGGCACGCTCGCGGCCGCCCGGATCGCGATAGCGGGCTCGCCACTGACCGCCCGGTCGTTTCTGGACGCTGCCCATCTCAAGCGCTCCGCGACGCGGCCCAGGCCATCACCGACCGCGGGTCGTAGCGGAGTACGCGACCGATCCGCAGAATGGGCGGCCCGCCCTCACCGAGATAGCTCCAGTAGTACAACGTCGACGCCGGCACGCCGAGGAAGTCCGCCGTCTCGCGGACCTTCCAAAGACGTGGCGGCAGCGAGAAGACGATCTGCGGCCGCCGAACCTGTTCCCTCATGACGATCTCCTTTCGCACTTGTGGTTTGCGGGTTCCGATCAGTTCCCGACAGCGGAAGACCTCCGCTGTTCGGCTCTCTGCTGCTCGTATTCGCGGGCACGGGCCGCAGCCGCGACGGCGAGGGCTCGCTCGGCGTCGTTCGACCAGCCGGACCCGACGTAGTGCCAGCGTCCGATGACGAGCGTGGTTTCCCTGTCGTCGTCGGCCAGCAGGTCCGCCTCGAGCGCGGCCAGGTCGAGGGGCTGGCCACTTGACCGTGCATCCGCGATCAAGGTCTGGGCTCGGCGTCGGGCTCGTCGCAGCGCGCCGAGGGTGATCGAGAATCGCCGCGACTTGGACGAGAAGTGGCCACGGAACCCGAGCATGTGCACCCACTTGCCGAGCAACGCGTACGGAGACCTGCCGCCGCCGGACTGGACGTCGGCGACTCTGCCTCGAGCACCCAGATGCATCGCGGTGCGGCGGATCCTACGGCGATGAGGGCTGTCGCCAGGGCCGGAGTCGTCGGCGGATTTGGTGGCGTACTTGGCGAGATAGCCGGCGACCTGGTCCGGCCTCAGCGGCTCGGCGGGGTCATCGGTGCGGCGCCCGGTGCGCACCGCCCGCACGTCGAGTTGTCGACCGAACACCATCCTCCGTGCGGGGGTCGTCGGCGTCCACTCCGGGGACGGTCAGCTGGGTGATCTCAACTGCTTCCCGCACTAGCCGCGCCAACCGGTGCGCATCGATCGTGGCTGGCGCAGCGGCGAAGCCCTCCGGGGAGCGCGGACCGTCCAACCGGATCAGGGCGTGAAAGTGGATCACGCCGCGCCGCTGATACTCGGCCACCTTCGCGTACTGCACGGTGGCGAGCTCGGGCAGCCTCTTCTCGGCGATGCCGAGCGCCTTGGCGAGCAGCCGGTGCAAGACGGTCCGCAGCCGGCGCCACAGCTCGGGTGCCCACCACTGCCACACCACGTGGCTGGCGTAGTCGTAGCAATCCGCACACAAGGGTTGCCCCAGATCGTCGGCCTCATCGTTGTGGATCACGGAGCAACGAACCCGGCGGCCGTGACGACAGGTCGACGTCGGCCCGACCGGGGCACCGCAGCCCTGTCCATGTACCCGGCCGAAGGAGGGTGCGGTGACGGTGACGAAAGCCAGCGGATTCTCCGCCACCGACTCGGGGACGGTCTTGCCGCCGCAGACCCCGGCCCGAATCAGGTGGAAGGTGTCCGCGGCGTAGAGCCGGGAGCAGGACATACACTCGCCAGCCCGCCGGTTGCCGCAGCGGACATAGGTCACACCGAGCGGCTCCAATGCACTGTCATACGACGACAGCACCTCACCGGTGATCTTGTCGATCCGCGTCGACGACCCCCGCAGCTGCACCGGATGGGCGCAGTTGCCGACCCGCATCACCGCGTCCGACCAGTCATGGAAGCGGCGGGACAGCAACAGCTCACACATCTGCAGCTGCACCTGCGGCGTCAACGGCGGCAGGTCCAGCGGCTCCCCCTCAGCGAAGCCGGTGAACCACCTAGCGCCGGCGCTACGGTCTTGACCGGTGCCCACCAGGCCCACCACCCAAGAGGGCGGATCGCGCGGCCACAACAGCGGGCTCCACCGCGCGATCCGCCCAGTCCAGGGGGTTCGCTCCGCCGAATCAATTCGACGGGCTCTCAGCACCAGAGCCCAGCAGCGCCGAGACAGGCAAGGATTGAAGATCAAATAGGGCGGCCAGAAAGTGTTGTATGCGGCTGTCGTTGTCAATGGCCTCGGCCTGGGTGGGGAGCCGACCCCCTGGGATTCACCCGATGTGTGTTGTGTTGTCCGCCACCAACAGGATCGCAGACCCGACTGACAGCCCACTAGTACAGAAGCCTGAGCGACGGCCAATGACGTTCAAACCGTGACCTAACCCCCGCGGATGGGGCTCACCGTGTGGACTCCGTTTGGGCGGTCCACGGAGTCAGTTCAGCAGCTCATTGATCAGGTTTTCGACGCGGTCACGTATCTGGTCTCGGACCTCGCGGACGGTGTCGAGGTTCTTCCCGGCCGGGTCTTCCAGCACCCAATCTTCGTAGCGTTTGCCGGGATAGTAGGGGCAGGTGTCGCCGCAGCCCATAGTGATCACGACGTCGGATGCCCGGACGGCGTCCGTGGTGAGGATCTTGGGTTTCTCGGCGGTGATGTCGATTCCCTCTTCCGCCATGGCTTGGACGGCGACGGGGTTGATCTGCTGGGCCGGTTCGGAGCCGGCGGAACGGACTTCGATCCGGTCGCCGGCGAGGTGGCTGAGGTAGCCGGCGGCTATCTGAGATCGGCCGGCGTTGTGCACGCAGACGAACAGCACGGACGGCTTCACACTGATTAGGTGCCTTTCGCATCGGGCTCGGGGGCGATGATCCTGGCGGCAAGGACGGCCGTCGGCGTGGTCGGGTTCGGGTGATTGGGTGTCGGCGTCACCGCCGCGTTCAGGGCGAGAGGAGCAGCTGAATCATGATGCCGAGGCCGGCGCAGACACCGAGGGTCCGAAGGACTGACCATTTGAGGGTGAAGATCAGCAGGCAGGCGATGGCGGTGATGGCGAGGGCGGGGAGGGAAATGCTGGTGAGCACGGGAATCTCGGCGTGGGCGATGCCCCACTGCCAGTCGCGGGTTTGGGTGAACAGGGTGTGGGCGGCGAAGTAGACGGCGAGGTTGGCGATCACGCCGACGACGGCGGCGGTGATGCCGGTGAGGGCGGCGGTGAGGGCCTTGTTGTTGCGGAGCCGTTCGACGTAGGGGGCGCCGAGCAGCACGAACAAGAAGCAGGGCACGAAGGTGACCCAGGTGGTGAGCAGGGCGGCGAGGACGGCGGCCGCCCAGGGGTCGAGGTCGCCGGGGGCGCGGTAGGCGCCGACGAAGGCGACGAACTGGACGACCATGATCAGCGGCCCGGGGGTGGTTTCGGCCAGGGCGAGACCGCGGGCCATTTCGCCGGGCAGCAGCCAGCCGTAGACGTTGACCGCCTGTTGGGCGACGTAGGCCAACACGGCGTAGGCGCCGCCGAAGGTGACCACGGCGGCGCCGGAGAAGAACAGGCCTTGGTCGACGAAGATGCTGCTCCAGCCGAACGCGGCACCGACCGCGACGATGGGCAGGGCCCAGGCGGTCAGGCCGACGGCCAGGATGAGGGCGGCGCGGCGGAGGCTGGGCTGGTCGTGGTGCAGGTGATCGTCGCTGATCAGCGGGTCGGGGCCGTCGTCGGCGGCCTTCTTTGGCGGGTGGGCGGTGATGGCCGGCCAGATCCGGCCCAGGGCCAAACCGATCAGCCCGGAGGCGAGCACCACGGCGGGGAACGGCACCGCGAACAGGGTCAAGGCCAGGAAGGCGGCGACGGCGAGAACGATCAGGCTGGGGTGGGTGAGGGCGCGGCGGCTGACCCGGACCAGGGCTTGGATGACGATGGCGATCACCGCGGGCGCGAGGCCGAGGAACAGTCCGGTGATCAGCGGGGTGTCGCCGAAGCCGACGTAGAGGGCAGAGAGCGCAAGCAGGGCGAGCATGCCGGGGAGCACGAACAAGGTGCCGGCGGCCAGCCCGCCGCGGCGACCGTTGAGCAGCCAGCCGGTGTAGATGGCGAGCTGTTGGGCTTCGGGTCCGGGCAGCAGCATGCAGTAGTTGAGGGCGTGCAGGAACCGGCGTTGCCCGATCCAGCGTTTCTCCTCGACCAGGGTGCGTTGCATGACCGCGATCTGCCCGGCCGGGCCACCGAAGGTTTGCAGGCTGATCAAGAACCAGGCCTTGACCGCCTGCCGGAACGGGATCACCTCACCCGGCGCGATCTTCGGCTCGGTCCCCGGCTCGAGGCGAGGCGAAGCGCTGTAGGGGACGGTGTCGGTGTCGGGTTGGGGTTCGGTCATGCGGGTTCCCTTCCCACGATCAGGGCGCGGTGGAAGTAGGCGTAGAGGGCGTCGAAGATGGTGCCGCCGATGGTGATCACCTCGTCGTCGGTGGTGATCATCGACAGACCGCGCAGAATCACATCGAGCCCGGCGGCTTCGGGGGCGTCGTAGCGGTCGTCCTCGAGGTCGGCCTCGTGCACGATGGCCGCGATCCGCCACAACACCGGGTCGAGCAGATCGTGCCGGCGGAGCAGGGTTTCGAAGGTGCAGTCATCGCCGTGATGTCCGAACTCCACCCCGCGCATGTCGAACGGCACCCCGCCGTTCGGGACCTCGGCCGGGTCGGTGACGAAGCTGAACGTGGCGTCGGGGTCGATGAAGCGGCGGATCAACCAGGCCGAGCCGGCCCGGTCGATGTGCACCCCCGCCCGCGTCACCCACCTCATACCCGCTGACCTCGGCGGCCAGCTGGACCCGTGGGGATTCGGCGAGTTCCTCGACGGCCCGGCGGGCCAGCTCGGCCTCGGGCGGCGGAAAGTAGTCGCGGCGCCGGACCCGCCGCAGCTCACGACGCAGCCGGCCCAGCAACCGGCCGGTGACGGCGGTGACCCCGGCTACGGTCGGGTCGGTCTGCCCGCCTCGTGCCCGGTGGAGGATGTCGCGGTATTCCTCGGCCCGGGCCGCGGCGAGCTGCGCGACCAGCCGCTGCTCGTCCAGGGCCGACAACAGCTCCGCCCGCCACAACAAGGCCGAGCCGTGGACAGCTTCGATATCGTCGGCCACCCATTCCAGCTGCTCGCGGGTGCGGGCATCCTCTGGCAACGCGACGAGTCCGTCACCGACCTGTGCCACCCCCAGGCTGCGCAGCTTCCGCCAGATCGCAATGCGCGGGGTCGAGGGAGTCCTCGGGATCCGATACGACAACACCACCCACCGCAGGCCCCGATGTGTAACCACGGTTACATACTTATCCGGCCGGGTTGGTGCCGCCAATGCGTCTCAGTGTGCGAGCAGATCGGTCGGCGCGGTTGGGCGCGGGCATGGACGCGGTCGGAGCTCACCGCGCCTCCCAGATCCAACCGCAGGCCGCCTCCTGCGGGTGTGGAGTCACCCTCATCGGGTCGCGGGTTGAAACAGTTCCACGACGTTGCCTGACGGGTCTTGGAGCAGGATCTGCTGTCCGCCGGGGCCGGTGACGATGTCGTTGCGAAAGGTGACCCCGGCGGCCCGCAGCCGGGCGACTTCGGCGGCGATGTCGTCGACGATGAGGTGGATGCGGTTCCATCCGCCCGGTGCGGGCTGGGCACCGTCGGGCATCGCCCGGCCGGCGGAGCTGGTCGGCCCGCTGAGCAGCAGCCGCAGCCGGCCGCGGACGACATCAGCGAAGGCCGGGGCGGCGCTCATTCTCGGTGTGAAGCCGAGATGGCTGGTGTAGAAGTCGACAGCGGCAGCAACATCGTCGACCATGTAGCGGACGCTGACCAGGTCAGCATCGTTGTCTGACATTCCTCAACCTCCTCCGTCGCCCCCGCCAGGGGCGTTTTGAATCGCGGCCAGCAGGAACTGGACGCGGGTGGTGAGCTCGTCCGCGGTGCGGGCGAATACCTCGCCCCGGGTCACATCACTGGGCACCTCACTGGTCACCTCAGCGTCGGCGGCCGGGTCCGGGATGCTCCAGTGCGCCACGACGGGTGCGCCTGCGAAGTCGGGGCAGATCTCGCGCAGTCGATCACACAGGCTGATGACGTAGTCGAACTCGTCACCGGCGAACTCAGACAGATGTTTGGAGCGGCGGCCCTCGATGTCGACCCCGCGGTCGCGCATCACCCGCACCGCGTCGGGGTGTAGCGGCCGGGGCTGACTCCCGGCACTGCGGACCTCCACTTCGGCGCCGCCGAGCCGCGCCAAGAGCGCCTCCGCCATCTGGGACCGGGCACTGTTCCCCGTGCACACAAACAACACCCGGACCGGTCGGAGGGGTCGGGCACCGTGTCGACCGCCGGTTCGACGGCGGTCTGCCGGATTCTGCGCTGAGGGGTTGGGGTCTGCCGGTGCTGCTGGTGCTGCCGGTGCCAGCCGCAGACCGGGGTGGAGGGAAGCGCCGGCTGCGATGAGCAGTTCCCGGCAGCCGGCGAGGTCCAGGCTGTAGTAGGTGTCCCGGCCGTCGGCCGAGCTGCGCCGGGTAGTGACCAGTGAGCCGACCCGGAGCTGGCCGAGGTGGTAGGACGTCAGGCTTTGGCGCTGCCCGGTCAGTGCCGCCAGCTCCCGAACCTGCCGGTCACTGCGCGCCAACTCACTCAGCAGTCGCCAGCGCACCGGGTGGCCGGTCAGGCGGAAAATCCCGGGCGGTCCTCCACGACCGTCCACAGCAACCGGAGAGTCCACTTTGGCAAAGTACATCAAACAAGATCGATGTATCAAGCAAGGCTGGTCTATCTCACACCGCCGGGCTAGCGTCGAACTGCCGGCGTCACTCGATCATTGGGCGCCGATCGCCGGGCGCTCACTGGGCGGCTATCAAGAGCGTCGATCAGAGGCGAGGTGTGGCCTTGATCTGCTGGCCGGTTCGGCAGCGGCCAAGCGCTGTGCCCCCGAGGGCCGTGCCGATCAGTCCGATCACCACGGCCAGGAAGCCGCCGACGATTCCGGAGCCGCTGCCGGGTCCACCGTCGGCGCCGGCCACGACGAGTCCGCCGATGATCACACCGGCCAGTCCCGCGGCCAGGGCCGCGATGGCTCCTCGTCGCCTGGTGCCGATGCGACTGGCTGGGCGGGCCAGAGCGAGTCCGCCGACGACCACGCCGGCCAACCCGATCAGCGCGGCGACCAGGGACCAGAATCGGCCGGCGGTCAAGGCGTAGGCGCCCGGGCCGGTCAGCGGAACCGAGCAGTTGCGCGGCGGCCGGTGTGGCCGACCCAACGACCGCGAGGAGGCCGGCCCCGGAGGCGGTGAGCAGGTGACGGACAGACATCAGGGTTCCCCTTCTTCTCCAACCTTCGTCAATCGCTGGATGCCGTAATCATGTCCGCTGGACCCGCCGCCGGTCGTCGTACGGACGCAGGCAATTCGGGCTGCCGCAGCGGTCGTAGCCAGCTGCTGCCGCCGCAGCAGGCCCCGCGGAAGTACTGCGTGTGCGGTAGGCGTAAGAGCCTCTCGGCGCGGGAGGTGCCCGCAAGGACATCTGGCTAGGGTGCAAGTGTGGCCAGGCGACGGATCGGTGTCGATCGACTGGCTGATCGCCGTCGGCGTGGCGGCGACCCTGCTGGTCACCGGGCTGTCCGCGCAGCAGCTCCGCCGACGAGGCTCGACCCGCTCGGCTACGCGCTGCTGGTCGCCGGCGGCCTGGCGCTGGCCGCGCGCCGCCGGGCTCCGGTCGCCGTCCTGGCCGTCACCGGGTTGTGCGCGGTGGGCTACCAGGCGGTCGGTTTCGACGTGCCCGCCGTCGCGTACCTGTTCGCGGTGTACGCCGCGGTGCGGGCGGGACACCGCATCGTCACGGTGGCGGCGTGCGTGATCATGCTGGCCGCTCTCCCGCTCGCGGCTCCTGGCCTCCGGCCATGGCACGACGCGGGCGAGGCGTTCGCGCAGGCCCGGGACGCCCTCGAGCTGGCCTGGCTGATCGCCGCCGGCGCGGCGGGTGAGGCGCTGCGGCAGGCCGAGCGGCGGGCGGACGAGGCCGAGCGCACCCGCGAGGAGACCGCGCGGCGCCGCGCCGACGAGGAGCGGCTGCACATCGCGCGGGAGCTGCACGATTCGCTCACCCACCAGATCTCGGTCATCAAGGTGCAGGCCGAGGTCGCCGTCCACCTGGCCCGCAAGCGGGGCGAACAGGTGCCGGAGGCGCTGCTGGCGATCCGGGAGGCCGGTCGTGAGGCGGCCCGGGAGCTGCGCGCGACCCTGGAGGCGCTGCGCGACGACGACAAGACCCCGCCGCACGGGCTCGACCACGTCCCGGAGCTGGTGCAGCGGGCCCGGACCGACCGGCCTGGACGCGACGCTGACGATCGAGGGACACCGACACGACGTGCCGGCCGCGGTGGACCGGACCGCGTACCGGATCGTTCAGGAGTCGCTGACCAACATCGCCCGGCACGCCGCCGCCGCCACCGCGTCGGTCCGGATCGACTACCGTCCCGACGCCGTCGCTCATCCGGGTCGACGACGACGGCAAGGCCACGCCGGACACCGCGCCGGTGCCCGGCGTCGGGCTGCTCGGGATGCGCGAACGGGTCACCGCCCTCGGCGGTCGGCTGCGCGCGGAACCGCGCAGCGAGGGCGGCTTCACCGTCCAGGCCGAACTCCCCGTGGACCGAACGTCATGATCCGGGTCCTGCTGGTCGACGACCAGCCGCTCATCCGCAGCGGATTCCGCGCGCTGCTCGACGTCGAGGACGACATCGAGGTGGTGGCCGAGGCCGCCGACGGCCAGCGAGGGCCTGGCGCTGGCCAGGCAACACCTGCCCGACATCGCGCTCATCGACATCCAGATGCCGGTCATCGACGGCATCGAGGCGACCCGGCGCATCGCCGCGGACCCGGCCCTGGCCGGCGTGCACGTCGTCATCCTGACCAACTACGGCTTGGACGAGTACGTCTTCGACGCGCTGCGCGCCGGCGCGGCCGGATTCCTCGTCAAGGACATCGAGCCGGAGGACTTCCTGCACGCCGTCCGCGTCGCCGCGCGCGGCGACGCCCTGCTCGCACCGTCGATCACCCGCAAGCTGATCAACCGGTACGTCACCCAGCCGCTCACGCACCGGCGCCGACACGGGGCTGACGGAGCTGACCAACCGCGAACGCGAGGCCGTCGCCCTGGTCGCGCAGGGCCTGTCCAACGACGAGATCGCCGACCGCATGGTGATCAGCCCGCTGACCGCGAAGACCCACATCAACCGGGCCATGACCAAGCTCCACGCCCGCGACCGCGCCCAACTCGTGGTCCTCGCCTACGAATCCGGCCTGGTCGCCCCCCGCAACCCGTGACATCGCCGCTTCCGACTAATCAGCGCCACCCGCGCCAGCTCGCCAACACCCCGGCACGGTCCGGGCGGGCTGAGCTGCCCATCCGTCGTCGGCCACCGGGTGCAGTCCTTTCAGCAGCAGCTGGACAAGGATGATGTCGGAGTGGCGGCCGCCACCGGATGAGAATTTGACCGCTCCTTAGAAGTTGAGCTGGCGTCACAAAAGGCGGGTGCTTCGAGCTGGTTATGAATTTCCTTACTGGCTCAAGGAGCCTCGCTCCGCTCGGCTCGCCGCCCTACGGCTTCGCGTGTCCTCGCTGCGCTGCGGGCCGCTCCGCCTCCGGGCGGCGCCAAGCATGAACAGACGTTCAAGATCAACCGCAGATGGCCACGAATGATCATGGACGACTATGAACGCCGGGCAAGCGTCAACGGTGATTGAGAGTGGGGCGGCGGCGGCCCGACGTTTGATGATCAGCTCGACAACCTCCGGAGTCAAGGGCGCTACGCGTCGCTTCGCGATGACCTACGGCCACCCCTGACACCGAAGGCCGCCGAGCAAAGTCTGGCTGGTCATCGGGCCGCCACCCCATGGCCGATTCCGATCCCCGGAAGATCAACGAGTCCGCAACGAGTCCGCACCAGGCTCCGAAAACCACTCGAAAGGGACGTACGTCCCTTGCACGAGGAAACCCTTGTGAGGTTGGAAAAGACTTGCCGTTGGTTGTCATTGACTGTCCGCTGTTTACCGCCAGATCGCTCCTCATAATCCCTGGGTCGTGGGTTCGAGCCCCACCCGCCCCACCAATTGCCGACGGTGAGGCGATCGACACCCGCCGGCGCTCGCCACGATGTTTCAGTAGGGTACGAAAGCCGCTGGTGGTGAGGAGTCAGATGCCCGAAGAACTTCGCGTCGGCTTGGTCGGAACCAGTTGGTGGGCGGAGACCTTCCATCTCGCCGGCCTCGAGAGCCACCCGAGAGCACAGATCACCGCGATCTGCGGGCGGGATCGCAGCAGGGCCGAACAGGTCGCCGGCCGGCACGGAGGGCCAACCGTCTTCACCGATTATGACGAGATGATCGCCAGCGGTCTGCTCGATGCGGTTGTGATATCGACTCCTGACCACCTCCATCACGACATGGTGTTGCGGGCCTTCGCGTCGGGCCTCCACGTGTTCAGCGAGAAACCTCTGGCCCGTACGGCGCGTGAAGCTCGCGACATGCTCGACGCGGCCGAGGCGGCGGGCCGGGTGCACATGGTGATGTTCACGTGGCGCTGGATCGGGATCTTCACCCACCTGCACCAGCTGGTCGCAGATGGTTACCTCGGTCGTTGCCGGGATGCGCGGTTCGTCTTGCAGTCGAGTTATGCCCACGAGCCCACCTACAACTGGAGGTTCGATCCCGAACTCGGCAGCGGGATCGTCGGTGATCTCGGATCTCACATGATCGATCTGGCGCGCTGGTACGTCGGCGAGATCGCCCAGGTGAGCGCCCAGCTCACCACCCATGTCGCGCGGCCCGGCGCGGATGGGACGGCGCTGGCCTCGCTCAACGACTCAGCCTCCATGTTGGTCGAGTTCGCCGACGGCGCCCAGGGCAGCATCGACGTCAGCGCGGTGCGGATGGTCGGCGAGCTGCCGAACCACCGGGTCAGGCTGTACGGCGATGAGGGGTCCCTGGAGGCCGACCTCGACCTCGTCAGCGCCCGGCTTCGTGGGATACGTCGCCACGACACGTCGTGGCAGGAGCTGCCACTACCGCCAGATCCATCCGTTGCGGCGGGAGCTCAGCCCTCGATTCTTGATCTTCCCTTGCTTGCACCGTTCACGAATCTGGCCGTCGGCGACCGCCTCTTCGTGGATGCGGCGCTCGACGACTCCCGGCCAGAACCCACCTTTCTCGACGGCTGGCGCGCCCAGCAGGTGGTCGACGCGGCCATCATCTCCGACCGGGAACGTTGTTGGGTGTCGGTGACCTGAAGTTCCCGTGGTCGGTCGATCTTTTGCGTTGGATCACTGGAGCAGCTGGTGGGCTGACACCGACTCAGCTTCCCGGAAGTCCGCCAACTGCGCTCACGAGAAGCAGCACGGCACAGACGCAGGTGGGAATGATCAACAGACTCCACTCCCCGCCGACATCGCTTCCGCCGGCCAGGTCGCGAACGTCGTGTTCGGTCGCTGTGGGGCCTGCAGCTGGCCACGGGGGAGCTTCGCCGGCAAGCGAAGCTGGACGCTGACTCCTGCCGCCGGCTGGTCCATCACGCCTTGGGCGACGGGCGAGATGACTGAGGCGACGATCGACGAATCCTCCTGGATTGTCGAAGATGGTCTCTCCTCGGCGTCGTAGAAGCTCACCGATCGCAAGCGAGCCAAGTGCCACCACGAAGATCCAAAACATCGTCGGCTGCTCCTCCAGCTCAGGAATAGACCCAGCAAAAGGAGCCGGAGCCGGAGGGCTTGATACAGACCGCGGCTTGTTCGGTAGAGCTGGCGGTCGTGGACCTCGGTCGACCGAGCTGCGTTTCGGGCTTCGCTCCAGCCCTCGCGCCAGCTGGACCGATCGGTGGTATTCGAGGTGATGGCGGCGACGATCACGGTCGCGATCCTGCTGTAGTTGTAAACGGTCGCTGCTGGATGACGGTGCGGCCAGAGCAGCCAGCTACCGTGAGTTCCCGCCAAGCGATGTCCGGATGCGCGCGCCGGCTCCGACGTTCCAACGACAGGACACCGCAGGGGAGTCCCGACCAGAAGGAGAGCACCGTGAAGTACATGATCTTGAGCTACGCCTCGCAACGGGACTACGACGAGATGGCGGGGAAGCCGTCGGAGGTGCCGGTCTGGACGCCGGAGGACTTCGCGGCCATGGGCGCGTTCATGGAAGCCTTCAACTCGGAGCTGGTCGAGTCCGGCGAACTGGTCGAGACCCGGGCGCTGACCGCGCCCGTGCACACGCGCCGGATCGCCGCCGGCCCCGACGGTCAGCCGGTGGTGACCGACGGCCCATACGCGGAGAGCCAGGAGGTGCTGGCGGGCTACTGGATCGTGGACTGTGAGAGTTTCGATCGGGCCACGGCGATCGCCGTCCGGCTCGGCCAGTGCCCGGCGCCGGAGGCCGTGGCGGCCACGGCCGTGGCCGACGTTCGCCCGATCATGGAGTCCCAGGACGAGATCAGCCTCTGAGTGAGGATCGTACGATGACGGCGACCACCACCGAGGACCTGCTGCGCGAGTTGGCGCCGCAGGCCCTCGGTGCGATTGTCCGGCGCTACGGTCACTTCGACCTGGCGGAGGACGCGGTGCAGGAGGCTCTTACTCGCCGCGGCGACCCAGTGGCCGACCGACGGCCGTCCCGACCAGCCGAAGAACTGGTTGATCACGGTCGCCAGTCGCCGGTTGACCGATCTGCTTCGCACCGAACAGGCTCGTCAGCGGCGCGAAGAACTGGTGGGCCGCCGCTTGCTGCCGGACGATTGGCTGGTCCCGGGTGCCGACCGGTCGCGGGAACCCGACGACGACTCGTTGATCTTGCTGTTCCTGTGCTGCCATCCGTCGTTGTCACCGGCCTCGCAAATCGCGCTCACCCTTCGGGCCGTCGGCGGGCTCAAGACCGCGGAGATCGCGCGCGCCTTTCTGGTGCCCGAAGCCACGATGACCCGTCGCATCAGTCGGGCCAAACAGTCGATCAAGAACAGCGGTTTGCAGTTCCGGCTGCCGCCGAACGAAGAACGCAGCCGACGCCTCGGTGCGGTGCTGCATGTGCTCTATCTGATCTTCAACGAGGGATACGTCGCGACCTCGGGGACGCAGTTGGCCCGCACCGACGTGTCGCGCGAGGCCATCCGCCTGACCCGGCTGCTGCATCAACTCCTACCTGACGACGGCGAGGTCGCCGGCTTGCTGGCGTTGATGCTGCTGACCGACGCCCGACGGCCGGCACGCACCACTGCCGCGGGCGACCTCGTTCCGATGGCCGAGCAGGATCGCCGGCTGTGGAGCGCCGACGACATCGCCGAGGGGATCGCCTTGATCACGGCCGCCCTGCCGCGCGGAGTTCCGGGTCCGTACCAGTTCCAGGCGGCCATCGCGGCCCTGCACGACGAAGCGCCCACCGCCGCGGAGACCGACTGGCCACAGATCATGGCCTTGTACGAGCGGTTGCTGGAGATCTCCGACAACCCGGTCGTCGCCCTCAATCACGCGGTGGCCGTGACTATGGTGCACGGACCCGAGTGCCGGCCTTCCGCTGCTGGACCGGGTCTCTACCGACGAGCGTCTCGCCGATGATCACCGCCTGTACGCCGTTCGCGGGCACCTGGAGGAGATGGCCGGACGATCTTCGACGCGGCGCGGCGCAGCTATCTGACGGCCGCCGAGCGCACGATGAGCCTGCCGCAGCAGCGCTACCTGCACGGCCGGGCGGCCCGGTTGCGGCCCGGCGGGCGTAGGGTCCAGGCCATGAGCGAAGCCGACGCCGAACGGATCGGCGATCGAGCCGACCTGCTGCCCGAGGAGCTCGCAGCCGGGAGCGATGATCCGGAGGCGCAGGCAGAGGCGATCCTCGCCGACTCCGATCGGCGTACGGACCAACCGGAGCAGACCCGGGACGAGTCACCGCAGACGCCCGGCTGATGAGCGAGTTCATTCCGGCCGAGTTCGTCGCGCTCGACGACCGATTCGCGGGCACTGGCGGCGATCGCTGGCTGGAGCGTGTCTTCACCGGCGGCCGGTGGCTGGAGGGTCCCGCCTACTCCGCGGCCGGGCGGTTCCTGGTGTTCAGCGATATCCCTAACGACCGGGTACTGCGCTACGACGAGATCAGCGGCCGGACTGATGTGTTCGGCCATCCCGCCGACTTCGCGAACGGGCGGACCGTCGATCGGCAAGGCCGCTTCGTGAGCTGCGAACACGGAGCCCGCCGGGTCACCCGTCGCGAGCACGACGGCTCCGTCCGCGTCCTGGCCGACCGCTACCACGGGAAGCGGCTCAACAGTCCCAACGACGTGGTCGTCTCCGCCGACGGCGCCGTCTGGTTCACCGATCCGAGCTACGGGATTCGCAGCGACTACGAGGGGCATGAGGCCGACGAGGAGATCGGCGGCCGTTACGTGTACCGGATCGACCCCGACGGGGACGCTGACCGCAGTCATCGAGGACCTCACGCAACCGAACGGTCTGGCCTTTACGGCCGACGAGCGGCACCTGTTCGTCGTCGATAGTGAGCGGCATGAGATCTGGGTCTATGACGTCGACGGTGAGGAGCTGTCGGCCGGACGGCTTTTCGCCGACCGACGACCTGGGGTACGACGGCATCCGCTTCGACGCCTCGGGACGACTGTGGGCGGCCGCCCGCGACGGGCTGCACTGCTATGAGACCGACGGCACGTTGAGCGGCAAGCTGCTGGTCCCGGAGATCACCGCGAACCTCGCCTTCGGCGGACCGCAGGGCAATCATCTGTACCTGACCGCCACCACGTCCCTCTACGCGCTACGGGTGAACTTCCGCGGAGCACGCTACCCCGGCTGAGCCGTCGACAAGGGCTCTCCGGAGCCTGTCGAAGGGCTCAAGGCTCGGTTCGACCGGCTCAGCGCGCGACGGGCGAGGACGCACGCTGCTGACCAGCAGCGCGATGCCGAGCAGTGCGGTCGCAGACCCCAGCACGTGTTGGCCGGGCGTCCACAACAGCTCTCGGTCGGCCATGTGCGGAAGAACCTGATACGGGGAGATGACCACCCACCCCACGAAGGCCCAGCCCAGCACGACGAACCAGATCGGGGTGTCGCTCAGCCGGCTCCGCATCAGCTGAACCAGGCACAGCGCCAGCGGGACGACCCAGACGAAATGGTGCAGCCAGGAGACGGGTGAAGCAAGCAGACCCGCTACACCACACAGGGTCACCGCCAGCCGGACTTCACCGAGCCGGTGCCACAGCGCCGCCGCCCACACACCGAGCGCCGCCACGAACACCGCGAGCAGCAGTCCGATCGGTGCGGCGTAGGGGGCCAGACGGAAGACTCGTACGACGTCGGCGAACACCGACTGGTTCGTGTAGTAGATCAGGGTGCGGCCCAGGCCCGTGTCGCCCCCGGCCAGTCGGGTCCAGAAGTCCAGCGACGCCTGCGGGAGCACGAGGGCGCTGGCCAGGGTCAGCACCGCCCCAACGACGATAGCCACCACCGCCGCCCGCCGCTTGCCGACGACGAACAGGTAGACCACGAAGATCGCGGGGGTCAACTTGATCGCGGCGGCGACGGCGGTCAGCACCCCCTCGGGCAGCAACCGTCGCCCGGGCAGCGCCCGCGGTCCCGGGGTCAGATCCAACACCACCAGAGCCACGAGGACGATGCCGAGCTGACCGAAGGCGAGGGTCTGGCTCACCGGCTCGACCACGTACACCGCGGCGGCTGACGCCAGACTCAGCTGCCAGCCGGAGAGCCCGAACCGGTGCATGATCGCGACGATCATCAAGATCCCGGCCACGGTCCAGCCGATCTGGACGGCCGCCAAGGGCACGAGCGCCAACGGGACGGCCAGCAGCGCCGCGAACGGGGGATAGAGGAACTGCAGCGGCATTTCCAGCCGGTAGAAGTCGCCACCCGCCAACAGCACCCGGCCGGCGTCGACGTAGACGTCGAGATCGACCATCACCGGGTGCCAGGGCAACAGCGTCCCACCCGCGAAGGTCGTGGCCGCAACGTAGAGCCCGACCACGAGCGGCAGCACGCAGCTGGCCGCGCCCGTCAGGATCTGCCGAAGGACCACATCCTCACAGCCATTCCGCGATCGTGCGGCCGACACCGGACTCGGCGTTGCTCGGCACCGTGCGGAAGCCGAGGCCGTGCAGGAACACGTGAGCGTTGGCCACGATGTGCGGCATGCCGGCCCAGGTCAGCATGTCGACATCATTCGGCATGTCGCCGAAGGCGGCAACGTCATACGGCTCGATCCCGAGCCGGGCACACACCCGGGCGAGCATGGCGCCCTTGTTGACCCCGCGGGCGCTCACCTCGACCAGCCCGTAGTCCCGCGTCGCCGAGTGCGTGGCGGTCAGGTCGCCGGCCAGCGTCGTCCGTACGCGCTCCAAGAGCTCGTCCGCGTGCACGGTCTTGCTCTGCACCAGCAACTTGACGAAGTCCTCGCCACGAGAGATCTCCTCGACCGGGCCGGAGAAGATGGCGGGATCGGTGCCGTCGTCGGGCGCCCAGGTCGTATAGCTCGGCTCGTAGCCGAACCGCGTTCCGGACTCGAAGGCGAAGCTCACGTCCGGGACGACGGCCCGGATCCGGTCGACGGCGTCGAGTGCCGCTTCAGGGGCGAAGGCAGATCCGATCGAGCACCTGACCGGCCCCGAGGTCGTACGAGCACGGCCCCGTTGCTGGCGATGACCGTCGGGTGCGCGCCCGGCAGATCCTGGATGACGTCGAGCCAGCGCACGGGTCGACCGGTGACGAACACGACGTAGGTTCCGGCCTCCTGCGCGGCCTGCACCGCCGCGCGGTTCTCCGCACTGACGCCGCCGTCGGGAGACAGGAAGGTGCCGTCCAGGTCGGTGGCCACCAGCCTCGGTTTGTGGTCGGTGCGGCTCACAGCCGCGAGCCCGGCGAGCTGTCGCCGGGTCGCCGGTGGCTGACGGTGTCGGCTGGCCACCGCCGGACTGGCTGCCGCTCGGCGACGGCGAACCCGGGGCGGAGCCCGACGGCGACGGCGAACCCGACTGTGAGCCGGACTGCGACCCCGATGGAGATCCCGACTGGGAGCCGGACGGCGAGCCCGACTGCGGTGAGCCGGACTGGGGCGAACCGGACTGTGGCGAGCCCGACTGTGGCGAGCGAGGCCGAAGGTGGCGGCGATCCGGATCCACCGGTCGGGGGTGGCGGACTCTGCGGCGGCTGATTGCGAAAGATCAAGATCGCGATCAGGACCGCGAGCGCGGCGATCAGCAGCATGAGCAGCCAGGACACCAAGATCGTCCGCCAGCCCGCCCGGTCGTAGCGTCCCGGCCACGGCAGCGGCCAGAGCCGAGCCAGCCCGGGCCGCACCTTGTCGATCCAGTAGTGCCGGTAGTCCGGCCCCGACGGCGCGCCCTGCGGCTCGAAGGTGGCGAGCTCGACCTGATCCAGGATGCGCTTGGACTCGGCCGCCGCCGCCGGCGATCCGTCGTAGGCCAACGCCACCCACGGGGCCAGCATCCGGTCGTCGGGAGAGACCGGATCGTCATGCCTCCGTACGGAACTTGCGACCCAGCCGACCGAAGTCCTGGCCGTGGCCGCCACGTTCGAGCACGGTGTCGATGTGCAGCCGGTTGACCACGCCGGCCAGCCGGTCCCGGGCCGCTGCGTCGGCCGCCGCGCCCTCCGACAGCAAGATCACCATCGCGCTGCGACCCTGCGCGTCGTGTCCGGTGAAGGCGACCCCGGCCGAGGTTGCCCCAAGCCGCGCGTCGAGCCAGAAGTCGCCGACCTTGGGCGGATCGTCGTCGAGCAACGGGCTCACCGGGACGTACTCCGGCTGCTCCGGCGGCTCGGGCGGCTGGCTGGACATCAACGGTGAGTGTATTCGCGGCGCGGGAGCGTTCCTGTGCTCAGACTGGCGTCCGGCTGTGGCTGACCTGTGAACGTCGCGAAAGCCGCGCGCTTTGGCCGGTCTGCGAGAATGAGGGCTCGTTGCTGCCCTCGTGGCCGGGTACCTTCGGGAGGTGGCCAGGGAACTCCGACCCGATCGCGATCAGCACAAGAATCAGCACAGGAGCAGTGAGTGAGCAATTCGACCTACGGCCAGTCGGGTACGGCCACCGCCGGCCAGCCGCCGGCGAGTTCGTCGAGCGCCACCCAGCAGGCGGCCCGGCTGCTCGGTGACGCGATCTCTCAGGTCCAGCGCGTCATCGTCGGCCAGGAGCACATGGTCGAGCAGTTGATGGTCGGCCTGCTGGCCAAGGGGCACATCCTGCTCGAAGGCGTGCCCGGCGTCGCCAAGACGCTGGCGGTGCGCTCGTTCGCGACGGTGGTCGGTGGCGACTTCGCGCGGATCCAGTTCACTCCCGACCTGGTGCCCTCCGACATCGTCGGTACGCGGATCTACAAGGCCAGCACCGAGGGCTTCGACGTCGAGCTCGGCCCGGTGTTCGTCAACTTCATCCTCGCCGACGAGAGTCAACCGCGCTCCGGCCAAGGTGCAGGCGGCCATGCTCGAGCTGATGGCGGAGAAGCAGGTGTCCATCGGCGGCCGGACCTATCCGATGCCGCAGCCCTTCATCGTCATCGCCACCCAGAACCCGATCGAGTCCGAGGGCGTCTATCCGCTGCCCGAGGCGCAGCGCGACCGATTCCTGCTGAAGGTCGACGTCCCGTACCCGCGGGGCAACGAGGAGTTCGAGATCCTGCGCCGGATGAGCGTGGATCCGCCGTCCTCTCAGCCGGTGCTCGATCCCGCAGCGGATCCTCCAGCTGCAGCGGCTGGCCGACGATGTCTTCGTGCACAACCTCGTCGGCGGAGTACATCGTGCGGCTGGTGCTGGCCACCCGGACCCCCGCGGAATTCAATCTCGGAGACCTCACGTCGGTGATCCAGATCGGCTGCAGCCCCCGGGCCACGCTCGGTCTCGTCGCGGCGGCGCGTGCTCTGGCTTTGATCCACGGCCGCGACTACGTGCTGCCGACCGACGTCCAGGCCGTCGCCCGCGACGTCATGTCGCACCGCCTGGTGCTCGGCTTCGACGCCATCGCCGACAACATCGCGCCCGCCCAGGTGATCGAGCGCATCGTGGCCATGGTGCCGCCGCCCACCCCCGTCTGGAACGCCCTCCACAGCCCCCAGCAGCCCTCCCAGCAGCACGGCGGAAATCACCATCCCGCGCAGCGGCAGGCGGCGCAGCCCGACTTCTCCTAAGGCATCGCGTGTCCTATCCGCCTCCGTCGTCCTCGGGCTCGCCGACAGCGCCGGGTGCGAGCTTCCCGCCGCCCAGTGGGGCGCCGGTGCAGTTCGCCGCGCCCGCCGCGGCACCTGCACGCACTCGCCGGGCGCGGCCGGCTCGGTCGTCGGCGAGGCGCCGCGGATCACGATCCCGCTGAACAAGCTGGCACCCGAAGCCGCCCTGCGGCGGCTCGAACTGACCATCGTGCGCCGCCTCGAAGGCTTCCTGCACGGTGATCATCTCGGCCTGCTGCCGGGTCCGGGATCGGAGATGAACGAGGCCCGGGTCTACGTGCCCGGGGAGGACGACGTCCGGCGGATCGACTGGGCGGTGACCGCCCGAACCGTGGTCCCGCACGTGCGCGACACGATGGCCGACCGGGAGCTCGAGGTGTGGGCGCTGCTGGACGTGACGCCGTCGATGAACTGGGGCACCGAAGGGGTGACCAAGCGCGATCTCGGCATCGCCGCCATCGCCACCATCGGCTTCCTCAGCCAGAAGATGGGGGACCGGTTCGGCGGGTACATCCTGCGGCCCTCCGCGCTGCGCCGGCTGCCGGCCCGGTCGGGCCGCTCGGCCCTCTACGGGCTGCTGCGCAAGATGCTCACCGAGCCGTTCGTGCCCGATCACGCCGCGGGCTCGATGGACCTGTCGGCCGCGGTCGAGCAGCTGTCGCGTACGCAGCGGCGGCGCGGCCTGCGGGTGGTGGTCTCGGACTTCCTCACCCCCGGTGATCACGAGCTGGATCCCAACGTCGAGCCGGAATGGGAGCGGTCGATGCGGCGGCTCGGCGGTCCGCAACCAGGTGCTGGCCATCGAGGTGGTGGACCGGCGTGAGATCGAGTTCCCCGACGTCGGCGACATGTTGATCCGCGACCCCGAGACCGACTTCGAGCGCTACGTCAACACCGCCGATCCCGGGGCGCGGACCCGGATGGACGCCGCCAGCGCCGCGCAGCGGGAACGAATCCGGATCTCGCTTCGTCGTGCTGGTGTAGGCCACATCCAACTGCGTACCGATCGTGACTGGGTGCACGACATCGCCCGGTTCGTGTTGGCGTACCGCCGGGTGGCCAGCATGTTGCACGCACCGCCTCAGGGAGTGACGAAGTGATCCCGCCGCTGGCCTTCCTCTCGCCGGAGCGGCTCCTCATCCTGCTCGTCATCCCGCTGCTCGTCGCTGCGTACATCTTCGCCATGCGGCGGAAGAACCGCCGCGGCATGCGGTTCACCAACACCTCGATGCTCGACGTGGTCGTGCCCAAGCAGTCGCAGTGGCGGCGGCACCTGGCCGTGGCGCTGTCGCTGCTCAGCCTCGTCACCCTGACCGCGGCCTTCGCGCGGCCCAAGACCGAGGTCGACGTGCCGCGGGAGCGGGCCACCGTGGTGATCGTCATCGACGCCTCGCTGTCCATGCAGGCGACCGACGTCAAGCCGACCCGGCTGGATGCGGCCAAGGAGGCGGCGATCGAGTTCGTCGAGGAGCTGCCGGACAAGTACAACGTCTCGGTCGTCTCGATGGCGGGCAGCGCCTCGATCCTGGTGCCGCCGACGCTGGCCCACAACACCGTCGAGAACGCCATCAACGGCATCCAGCTGCAGGACTCGACCGCGATCGGTGAGGGCATCTTCACCGCCCTGCGAGCGCTGGCGCAGGCGCCGAAGGACCCGAACAATCCCGACTCGGTGGCTCCCGGCGCGATCGTGCTGCTCAGTGACGGATCCAACACCAGCGGCCGGGCGCCGCAGCAAGGCGCCGCGGAGGCCCGCCAGGCCAAGGTGCCCGTCTACACGATCGCGTACGGGACCGAGAACGGATACGTGGACCTCGAGGGCAAGCGTGAACCCGTTCCGGTCGACCATGCGGCCATGAAGGAGATCGCGCGGATCAGCAACGCCCAGTACTTCGCCGCGGCAACGCCGGAACAGCTGAAGACCGTGTACGAGAACATCGGCTCCGAGGTCGGCTACGAGAAGGCCGACCGCGAAGTGACCTCCCGCTTCGCCGGGTACGGCCTCGCCTTCGCCGTCCTCGCCGCCCTCGGCGCGATCTCCCTGGGAGCGAAATGGCCGTGACAATCTTCGTTCCCTGAGCTTGTCGAAAGGCCTGAGGGTGTCGAAGGATCGACCAGTTCGCGCCCCGAGCCTGTCGAACGGCCAACCCGATGACACCACTCCTCACCCCCATGCTGCAGTTCCTCGCCCCGGAGCGGCTGTGGCTGCTGCTGCTCATCCCGGTGCTGGTGGGCGGCTATCTCCTGCTGGTCCGCAAGCGGCTCAACCGGAGCAAGTCGGTCGGGCGGACCATGTTCGACCTGGTCATCCCGCGCGATCGCACCTGGGTCCGGCACCTCGCGGTCGGCTTGTCGATCTTGAGCCTGCTCACGTTGACCCTGGCGTTCGCCAAGCCGAAGGACCAGGTCGTCGGTGCCGCGGGAGCGCGCCACCGTCGTGGTCACCATCGACGTCTCGCTCTCCATGGAGGCCGAGGACGTCGAGCCCAACCGGCTCGAGGCGGCCAAGACCGCCGCGGCGGCGTTCGTCAACTCGCTGCCGCCGAAGTTCAACGTCGCGCTGGTGACCTTCGCCGGCACGGCGACGACCCTGGTGCCGCCCAGCCTCGACCGGGGTGCGGTGACCGCCGCCATCGCCGCTCTGCAGCCGCAACCCTCGACCGCCATCGGCGAGGGGATCTACACCTCGCTGGCGGCGCTGACCCAGGTGCCGCCGGACCCGGACGACCCCAAGGCGGTCGTACCCGCCCGCATCGTGCTGCTGAGCGACGGCAAGACCCAGGTCGGCCGGCCCTCCGACCAGGCCGCCCGCGCCGCCCGCGATCAGAAGGTCCCGATCTACACCATCGCCTACGGCACCGCCGACGGCTACATCGAGGTCAACGGCCGACGCGAGCCGGTGCCGGTCGATCGCGCCGAGCTGCAACGGGTGTCGAGGATCTCGGGTGGCGAGGCCTACACCGCCACCTCCGCCGGCGAGCTCAAGGACGTCTACCGCGACATCGGCACCTCGGTCGGCACCGAGAAGGTCGACCGCGAGGTGACCTCGCGCTACGCCGGCTTCGGGCTCGCCTTCGCCATCTTCGCCGCGCTCGGGATGATCTCGCTGGGCGCTCGCTGGCCGTAGGGTGCATGCGGCCCGGTTTGGTCGGTGGGGTGGGGTCGGTGGTCCCGCTCGAGAGGCCTTGTGGTGACTCTGCCGCGCTCGCTCGATCGCCGATCCACACTCTTCAAGCGTCTAGCCTCTCGAGCGTGAGCACCGACCCACCCCACCGACAAACCGCCCTTGCTCGAGTCGTCCGAGATCCCCGCGACACCCCTCGATCGGGTTCAGCCGCGACACGTCGGACTGGCCCGTAGCCGATGAGAGTTGATTTCCAGGGGCGGCTTAGGGTGAGGCCGTGGGGGTTGCGGAGAACTTGGCGGCGGTGCAGGGGCGGATCGAGAAGGCGTGCCGGGACAGCGGGCGCGATCCGGCTGAGGTGCGGCTCATGCCGGTGAGCAAGACCCACGGCCCGGAGCGGATCCGCGAGGCGTACGACGCGGGGGTCCGGCTGTTCGGGGAGAACAAGGTGCAGGAGGCGGCGGGCAAGGCCGAGATCTTCAGCGACGTACCGGATCTGGCGTGGGCGGTCATCGGCCATCTGCAGAGCAACAAGGCGAAGGTGGTCGCGGGCTTCGCGAGCGAGTTCCACGCCCTCGATTCGCTGAAGATCGCGAACGCCCTGGATCGGCGGCTGCACGACTCCGGGCGCAGCCTCGACGTCTTCGTCCAGGTCAACTCGTCGGGGGAGGAGTCGAAGTTCGGGCTTCCTCCCGAGGAGGTCGAGTCGTTCGTGCGGGAGCTGGGCGCCCACCACAGCCTCAAGGTCCGGGGCCTGATGACCCTGGCGATCTTCTCCGACGACACCGAGGCGGTCCGCGCGTGCTTCGTCCGGATGCAGGAACTGCAGGAGCGGTTGCGCAATCTCGACGCGGCCCCCGGCAGCTACGACGAGCTGTCGATGGGCATGTCCAACGACTTCGAATTGGCCATCGCCTACGGCGCGACGACCGTCCGCGTGGGTGAGGCGATCTTCGGGGCTCGCCTCAAACCTCAGGACTACTGGCCCGGGGAGTAGCTCACTGCTCCGGCGCGGCGCTCTCCTTGTCCATGCCGCGCCGCACCCGAACCGACCGTTCGATCAGCGTCCGCAGCACGTCGAGATCCACATCGGACAGCCGTTTCAGGTAGAGACAACCCTTGCCTGTCTTGTGCGGGCCGAGCTTCTCCATCTGCTCGGCGTGCTGGTCCTCGAAGCCGCCGACGAGATAGAGCACCAGCTGTTGCTTCCGCGGCGCGAAACCGGCCAGCGCCGAATCCCCCTCGTGCCCGCTGGCGTAGCGGTAGTGGTAGCTGCCGAATCCGATCATGCTCGGCCCCCACATCGCCGGCGGTTCGCCGGTGATGTCGCTCATGATCTCGATGAGGGTTCTGGCGTCGGCCCGCCTCTGGTCGTTCTCGACGGTCGCGAGATAGTCCTCCACCTGCTGCTCCGTCGGTGTGGTGCCGGCCATGGGATCAGCGTGTCAGCGGGCCCTGACCCGGTCAACGTCCGTCCAGGTTCTCGATGGCGATCGCGGGGAGCTCGTCGGCGGGGGTGAAGCCGAGCACGCGACCGAGGAAGTACAGCTCGGCGCGGGCGGCGGTCTGGATGTTCTCGGCTCGCCGAAACCCGTGGCCCTCACCCTCGAAGACGATCAAGGCAACCGGCAGGCCCTTCCGACGCACGGCGTCGGCCATCAGTTCCGCTTGCGACAGCGGGACCACGGCGTCGTCGGCCCCCTGGAGGAGAAGCAGGGGCGCGCGCAGCTGATCGACGTGCTGGATGGGGGACCGCTCGCGGTAGGTCTCCTGATCCTCCGGCCACGGTCCGACGAGCCCGTCGAGGTAGCGCGACTCGAACTTGTGGGTGTCCCGCGCCAGCGCCTCGAGGTCACCGATCCCGTACGAGCTCACGCCCGCGGCGAAGACGTCGCTCGTGGTCAGCACGCGCAGCGTGGTGAAGCCGCCGGCGCTGCCGCCGCTGATCACCAGCCGGTCCGGATCGGCGAGCCCGCGCTCGGCCATCGCCTGCGCCCCGCCGATGCAGTCGGCCGCGTCGACGATGCCCCAGCGGCCCTGGAGGCGCTCGCGATAGGCCCGGCCGTAGCCGGAGCTGCCGCCGTAGTTCACGTCCAGGATCGCTAAGCCGCGCGAGGTCCAGAACTGGCGGTCCAGCGCCAGGTTGTTCGAGGCCATCCCGGTCGGTCCGCCGTGCGACAGCACGATCAGCGGCGGCCGTTCGCCGGCCGGAGCGGTGGCCTCGGGGTTGGTCGGCGGGTAGTACCAGCCGTGGACCGGCCCCAGCTCGCTGCTCCCAGGTCACCGCCTGGGCGATCGAGATCCACTCGGCGTCCAGCGGCAGCTCGCTCGAGGCTCGTACGGTCCGCCACGCTGCGCGTCGACAGCGAACAGCTCGCGAGCCGGGTCGGCCGGTCCGGCGAGCCGAGCACGGCCACCACCCGCTCACCCGCCACCGCGATCGACTCCTGGGCGAGCGAATCCTCCGTCAGCGTCTCGAGCTCGCCGCTGGCGAGGTCGAGCACCACGACCGTCTCGACGCCGTCGACGATCCGCTTGGCGACCAGTCGGTCGTCGCCGAGCAGCTCGTACGGCCGGTTCCGGAGCCGCCACGGGGCGTTGCTGAAGTCGACGGGTTGGGGGCAGAGCGCCTGAATGCCTTCGCTCGGACCAGGCGTACAGGTTCCACCATCCGGTCTCCTCGGAGAGGAAGAACAGCCGCCCGTCGGGCGCCCACCGGGGGCGGGTCGCCGCGGCGCGCGGGCCGCCGGCGACCCGCGCGACTCCCTCGACCCGGCGATCCTCCGGCTGTCCGACCAGATCTCCGACCATGAGCACCGATTCGTCCCACGGCATGTGCGGGTGGTTCCATTCGCTCCACGCCAGCCGGCCGTCGTCGGCGAGCTCCGGACCCGGCGTAGAAGTCGGCGCCCTCGCAGAGCACCCGCCCGCCGTCGGGGTTGTCGCCGTCCAGGTCGAGGCCGACCAGCGTCGTGACCGGTTCGCCGTCGGCGCGATGGTCCTCACGCACCGCGAGGACCAGGTTGCGCTCGGGGTGCAGGTGGAGATCGGCGTAGCGGAGGGGCAGCCCCGGAGTGATCGGCTCGTGGCTCGTTCGCCGCGGCGCAGCACGTACAGCCGGCCGTCGGTGACCTCCGAGAAGACGACCACGCCGTCCGCGACGGCGTACTCGCCGCCGCCGTACTCGTTGACCCGGCTCCGGACGTTCCACGGCGGACGGCGTCACCTCCTCCGGTTCGCCGTCGTCGTCCTCGCGCCACAGACTGACCCGGCCACCCTGGTCGGCGCGAGCTTCCAACCAGTACAGCCGGTCGCCGTCGAACGTCGGCGCCGACAACCCGATCACCGACGTCGTCAACATGTCGACCGTCACCGGTGAGGGCCAGGAACCGTACGGGAGCGTGTCCATCCTCACACCGTAGAGAACGGGCGAGCCGAGCGTTCGAGCTCCCGATCCGATGGTGCTGCTGTGACGGATGGTGCACAATGGTGGTGTTCGCTCCTGTGGACCGGAGTCGAGGCTGTCGGGGAAGGCACGCCTCTCGCTGTCTGGTCACCAGGAGGATCGATGAGCACGACCCGCGCAACGAGGGGCGTCCTGTACGTCCACTCCGCGCCGTCTGCGCTGTGCCCACACGTCGAGTGGGCCGTCGGCGGCGCCTTCGGCGCGCCCGTACGCCTGGAATGGAGCCCGCAACCGGCGGAGCGCTCGGCCTATCGGACCGAGTACACCTGGACCGGTCCCACCGGCACGGCCGCCAAGCTGGCCAGCGCGCTCCGAGGCTGGCAGAAGCTGCGCTTCGAGGTGACCGAGGAGGCCACGCCGACGACCGAGTCGCACCGGTACGCCTACACGCCCGACGCTCGGGGTCTTCCACGCCCTGACCGGCATGAACGGCGACATCCTCGTCGGCGAGGACCGGCTCAAGCAGGCCATGGTCACGGCCGCCCTCGGGGTGCGCGATCTCGCCGAAGGGATCGACGACCTGCTCGGCCGGCCCTGGGACGACGAACTCGAACCCTTCCGCTACGCCGGCGACGGCGCCCCCGTCCGCTGGCTCCACAAAGTGGTGTGAGCGGCAACGCACCGCAGCGCGGCTGCCTCGCGAGCGTCGGGTAGCGAAGCGCCGATCCTGTCTGGACGACCGAGCGAGCAAACACGCTTTTCGTTTGCGAGCGAGGGAGGAAGACAGGATCTTCAGGCGCGTAGCGAGCGCGAGCGAGAACCGTTACAGCGGGATGTTGGTGTGGGCGCCTCGGTTGCCGTGGTCGGCATCGCCGATGGCGCGGGCCAGGGCGGACCGGGTTGCCTGCGGGGTGACGATCTCGTCGACCACACCGATCTCGACGGCCTTCTCGACGCCGCCGGCGATGCGCTCGTGCTCGGCGGCCAGTTCGGCCTCGAGCTGGGGACGTACGTCGTCGGCCACCCCGGCCAGCTTGCGCCGGTGCAGGATGCGGACGGCGGCGACCGGGCCCATGACGGCCACCTCCGCCCCCGGCCAGGCGAACACCTTCGTCGCGCCGAGGGAGCGCGCGTTCATCGCGATGTAGGCGCCGCCGTACGCCTTGCGGGTGACCAGCGTGACCCGCGGCACGACCGCCTCGCCGAAGGCGTGCAGCAGCTTCGCGCCGCGCCGGACCACGCCGTCCCACTCCTGACCGACGCCGGGCAGGTAGCCGGGCACGTCGACCAGCACCACCAGCGGCACCCCGAAGGTGTCGCACATCCGGACGAATCGGGCCGCCTTCTCCGCGCTGAGGGAGTCGAGGCAGCCGCCCAGCCGGAGCGGGTTGTTGGCGATGACCCCGACGGTCCGGCCGCCGAGCCGGCCGAGCGCGATGGTGACGTTGGGCGCCCACCGGGCGTGCAGCTCGACCACCGAGTCGTCGTCCAGCAGACCGTTGATCAACGGGTGCACGTCGTAGGCCCGCTTGGGTGATTCGGGCAGCAGCGAGGCCAGGTCGAGATCGTCGACCTCGTCGGCGACGGCTCCCTGGCTGGCCAGCAAGGCCGTGAGCCGCTGACCGCGGCGGATGGCGTCGGCCTCGTCGTCCGCCACGATGTGCACGACGCCCGAACGCCGGCCGTGGGTGTCCGGCCCGCCGAGTCGGAGCATGTCGACGTCCTCGCCGGTGACCGAACGGACCACATCCGGCCCGGTGACGAAGATCCTGCCCTCGGGGGCCAAGATCACCAGATCGGTGAGCGCCGGACCGTACGCCGCGCCGCCGGCGGCGAAACCGAGCACGATCGAGATCTGCGGGATCTTGCCCGAGGCCTGGGTCATCGCGTGGAAGATCCGGCCCACCGCGTGCAGCGACAGCACGCCCTCGGCGAGCCGGGCCCCACCGGAGTGCCAGATGCCGAGGATCGGCACCCGGTCGGTCATCGCCCGCTCGTACGCGCGGACGACCACGTCGCAGCCCTGCACGCCCATGGCTCCGCCCATGACGGTGGCGTCGGAGCAGAACGCGACCACCCGGCAGCCCTGGATGGTGCCGACCGCGGCCAGCATGCCCGAGTCGTCGTCCGGGGTGATCAGCTCCATCGAGCCCTCGTCGAGCAGGGCCTGCAGCCGGTAGTTCGGGTTGCGTGGGTCGAGCTCGCGGGGCAGCTTCTCCTTCGCCGCAGGGGCGGCGGGGGTGGCAACCGGCGCCGGGCGCTGGTTCGTCGGGATCGTGGCGGTCATCTCGGACTCCTGCTTTCCTAGGCGGACGCGTACTGGTTGGTGAACGCGACGGCCACGTTGTGACCGCCGAACCCGAACGAGTTGTTGATCCCGGCCAGGTCGCCGGCGGGCAGCTCGCGCACGGTGGTGGCGATGTCGATGTCGAGGTCCGGCTCGGGGTTGTCGAGGTTGATGGTCGGCGGCACCTTGCGGTGGACCAGCGCGAGCAACGTGGCCAGCGACTCCAGCGCGCCGGCCCCGCCCAGCAGGTGGCCGGTCATGGACTTGGTGCCGGTGACGATGGCGTCGGTGTCCTGGCCGAGCGCCATCCGGATCGAGGAGGCCTCGGTCTGGTCGCCCTGCGGGGTCGAGGTGGCGTGGGCGTTGACGTGCTTGATGTCGCCGGGCGCCGAGCTCGGACTCCCGCAAGGCCCGGGTCATCGCTCGCGCCTGGGTCTCGCCGGTCGGGTTCGGCTGGACCATGTCGTGGGCGTCGGCGGTGATGCCGGCCCCGGCCAGCTCGCCGTAGATCCGGGCGCCGCGAGCCTGGGCGTGCTCGAGCGTCTCGATCACCAGCATCGCGGCACCCTCACCGAGGACGAAGCCGTCCCGGTCGACGTCCCAGGGGCGCGACGCGCGCTCGGGCTCGTCGTTGCGGCGGCTCATCGCCTGCATCTGGGCGAAGGAGGCGATCGGCAGGGGGTGGATGACGCCTTCCGTGCCGCCCACCACGACGACGTCGGCCCGTCCGAGACGGATCATGTCGATGCCGAGGGCGATCGACTCGTTGCTGGAGGCGCAGGCCGAGACCGGGGTGTGCACGCCGGCCTGGGCCCCGAGCCGGAGGCTGACGTTGGCGGCGGTGGCGTTGGCCATCAGCATGGGGATGGCCAGACGGACTGACGCGGCGGGCGCCCTTCTCCTTCTGGACGTCCCAGTTGCCGAGCAGCGTGTGCAGACCGCCGATGCCGGTGGCGATGGCGACGCCGAGCCGTTCCCGATCGACCGGATTGTCCTCCTTGAGGCCGAAGCCGGCGTCGCGCCAGGCCTCCATGGCGGCGATCACGCCGAGCTGGGCCGAGCGGTCGAGCCGGCGGGCCTCGACCCGCTCCAGCACCTCGGAGGGATCGACGGCCGCGCTCGCGGCGATCCGTACCGCGAGATCGTCGGCCCAGGCCTGCTCGATCTTGCTGACACCGGAGCGGCCGGCGAGCAGGCCCTCCCAGGTGCTGGCGACGTCGCCGCCGAGCGGAGTGGTGGCTCCGAGGCCGGTGACGACGATGGGGGTCTTACTCATGGTCAGACCTCTCCAGGAGTTAGTGTCGAGGGGACGGAGGTGTCAGGATGCGGCGCGCTCGATGTAGGCCACGGCGTCGCCGACGGTCTTGAGGTTCTTGGCCTCTTCGTCGGGGATGCTGACGCCGAACTTCTCCTCGGCGGCGTAGATGATCTCGACCATGGACAGCGAGTCCACGTCCAGGTCGTCGGTGAAGGACTTGTCGAGCTGGACGTCGTCGGCGGGCACGCCGGCGACCTCGTTGACGATCTCGGCGAGGTCGGAACGGACTTCTTCGGTGGTGGGCATCGGGGGTCCTCCTCCTGGAAGTGACAGTCGGGTGATCAAGGTCGGGAGTCGGTGTTCGGCTCAGGGCAGGATGATCACCTGCCCCGCGTACACCAACCCGGCTCCGAAGCCGATGATCAAACAGGTCTGACCGCTGGCCGCCTCGCCGGACTCCAGCAACGCCTCGATGGCCAAGGGAATGGAGGCTGCGGAGGTGTTGCCCTGGGTGGCGATGTCGCGGGCCACGACCACCGAGGCGGCAGCTTCAGGGCGCGGAACATGGCGTCGGTGATGCGCATGTTGGCCTGGTGCGGCACGAAGACGTCGAGGTCCTCGGCCCGGACGCCCGCCCGGTCCAGGGCCTCGGCGGCGGTCTTCGCCATGGTGTAGCTCGCCCACTTGAAGACCGGGTTGCCCTCCATCCGCAGCACCGGGAAGGTGGACTGCACGGCGTCGATCCCCCCTTGTCCGACGACTGGGCCTCGGCGCGATCCCAGGCGCGGTCCCACGCCTCGGTCTGGGTGATCAGACCCGCCTGGTCGCCGTCGGAACCCCAGACCACCGGCCCGATGCCTGCGGTGTCGCTGGGTCCGATCACGGCGGCACCGGCGCCGTCGGCGAAGAGGAAGGCGGTCGAGCGGTCGTTCCGGTTGGTGAGGTCGCTGAGCCGCTCGACACCGATGATCAGCACGTACGTCGACGCACCCGTACGGATGAAGGAGTCCGCCATCGCGGCGGCGTAGCAGAAGCCGGCGCAGGCGGCGGAGATGTCGAAGGCGGCCGCGCTCTTGGCGCCGAGCTCACTGGCGATGGTCGCGGCAGCGGAGGGGGTCTGGTACAGGTGGGTGACGGTGGAGACGATCACCGTGTCGATCTGGCCGGCGTTGATGCCGGCCCGCTGCACCGCCTTGCGGGCGGCGGCCAGCGACATCATCTCGATGGTCTCGTCCTCCGACGCCCAGCGCCGCTCCCGGATACCGGAACGGGTCTGGATCCACTCGTCGGTGGAGTCGATCAGGGTGCAGATCTCGGCGTTGTCGACGACCCGGCGCGGGCGGTAACCACCGATGCCGAGGATGGTGGAGAACTTCGCTCCCGTGGCGGTCTGCAGACTCATCGGGTCACCTCGGTGGCCTCCGCGCTCTCGACAGTGGGATGCAGGCGGAGGAGAGGCTGGCCGGGAGAAACGGGATCGCCGTTCTCGACCAGCCACTCCACCACGATCCCGCCGTGTGGTGCCCCGACGGGAATCTCGTCGCGCAGGTTCTTCACTACGCCGACGGTGCTGTTGGTGGGCAGGACGGAGTCCGTCTCGACGTCCTCGGTACGGAGGAACTGCCCCTTGCCCGGCGACACCACGAGTCGCCAGGTCGGATTGCCCGCGATCGGCGTCGAGGACGCCGCGCCGCCGTGCTTGCGGACGAAGTCCATCGCCTCCGGCACCTGGTCGGGGTTGTTCAGGGCGAACAACTCGACGCCCTTGAGATTGCGCTTCGCGATCCCGGTCAACGTGCCGGCCGGCGGCATCTCGAGCAGACCCGTGACGCCGAGATCGGCCATCGCGGTCAGGCACAAGTCCCACCGCACCGGCGAGGCCACCTGGGCCACCAGCCGGCGTAGCACGTCCCGGCCGTCGTGGACGACCTGGCCGTCGGCGTTGGACAGCAGCCGGGTGCGCGGGTCGTGGGTGGAGATCGACCGGGCCAGCGCGGCCAGCTCGGCGACGGCCGGGTGCCATGTGCACGGTGTGGAACGCACCGGCGACGCTGAGCTCGATCAGCCGCGCCCGGGCCGGCGGAGCGGCGGCGAAGGCGGCCAACTGCTCCTTGGTCCCAGCGGCGACGATCTGGCCCGAGCCGTTGTTGTTCGCCGCCGTCAGGCCCTGCTCCTCGATGGCGGCGAGCACCTCGTCGGCGTTGCCGCCGATCACCGCCGTCATCGACGTGGGCGTGACCGCACTGGCCGCCGCCATGGCGCGACCCCGTTCGCGTACGAAGACCATGGCCTGCTCCGCCGACAGCACGCCGACCCCGGCGGCGGCGGTGATCTCGCCGACCGAGTGGCCGGCGGCGACTCCGATGTAGGGGAAGGCGTCGGCCGGATGCGGGAACAGCTCGAGGGCGGCCAGCAGGCCGGAGGCGACGAGCAGCGGTTGGGCGATCGCGGTGTCGCGGATCGTCTCGGCGTCGGCCTCGGTGCCGTAGTGGCGCAGATCCATGGCGGCAACCGCGGAGAGCCAGGTCAGCCGATCGGCGAAGGTCTGCTCGGTCAACCAGGGACTGAGAAAGCCGGGGGTCTGCGCTCCTTGGCCAGGAGCGACGATGGCGAGCACGCCTTTACTATTTCGTGACCTACCGGTGAACGTCGCGCCACGACACGACGAAACTAGGACGCCCTATTTGTCACTTCCCTACAAGCCTCCTTGGAGCTGCTCGTGCGTCTCGGGCGCTCCGGACCGGTACAGGCGCACCCTGTCTTGCGTTTGCACCACGTGCACGTGGTGCAAACGCAAGCTCGTCGGTGCGCCTGTCGGGGCTTGGTTGCCCGGCTTCGGTCGTCGGGAGGGTCAGCCGGACCCGTCGGTCCCGTCGTCGCTCGTGCGGGGTTTGAGCAGCCGGCCGAGGGTGAGGGCCAGGCGGAGCGCGTACGCGTCGCGCGGGTCGGTCGGGCTATAGCCGCTGACCTCGTGGATCCGACGCAGCCGGTAACGCACCGTGTTGGCGTGCACGAAGAGCGCCCGTGCGGCGGCCTCCACCGATGAGCCGGAATCGAGGAAGGTGACCAGCGTCTCCAGGAGGCCACCGCCGGCGGCCTGCAGCGGGTCGTACAACTCCCGCGCGAGGGCCCGCCGGGCGTGTCCGTCACCGGACAAGGCCCGCTCGGGAAGCAGGTCGTGTGAGCTGACGGGCCGGGGCGCCTCCGGCCAGGCCTCGGCCGCCCGATATCCCGACAACGCCTCCCGGGTGCTCGCGGCGGCTTCCATCAGGTGCTCGACCGGCGGTCCGATCACCACCGGGCCGGGCGCGAACGCTCGGACGAAGCGGCCGACCAGGCCCGAGGTCCAGGTGGCCGACTCCAAGTCCGCCCCACCGAGCACGACGATCATCCGGTCGCCCTGGACGGCGCCCAGCATGTCGATGCCTGCGATCGCAGCGGTGTGCCGGATCGCCTCCAGCTCGGCGTTCGGGTTCTCCGGCGGCGCACCGCCGACCACCACCACGACGGTGGTCGTCGACGTCCAACCCAGCGTCGACGCCCGCGACAAAACGGTTTCGTCGGTCTCGCCGCGCAGGACAGCGTCGACCACCAAGGCCTCCAGCCGGGCGTCCCACGACCCCCGCAGCTCGGCCGCGCGAGCGTAGACCTCGGCCGCGCCGAACGCCACCTCCCGGCTGTACTGCACGATCGCCGCGTGCAGGATCGGCCGGTCGGCCCGCGGCATGACCTCGTCGATCTGGCTCTCCACCACGTCGATGGTGGTGCGGACGAGCTCGACGGTTTGGTGCAGGGAGATCTTGCGGGCCAGCTCCCGCGGGGCCGAGCCGAAAACGTCGGAGGTCGTCGGCGGGACCGGGTCGGGGTCGGCGAACCAGTTCACGAAGCCGTCGATGCCCGCCCGGGCCACGAGGTTGATCCACGACCGGTGCTCGGCGTCCAGCCGCCGGAACCAGTGGTGCCGCGCCTCCATCTCGGCGATGGTGACGGTGGTCATGGCACTGGTCTTCGACCCCAGCCGCTTGGCGATGACGGCACGGGTCTTGGCCGACGGCAGCAGAGATCTGTTGATCCCCCGCGCCGTCGCCGCCATAGGGTGAGCGTAGTGGTGGCGGCGACGGCGCGACGTCCGACGTGGGTGGGGTGAGGGATCGGGTGAATCCGGTATCGGCTCTGCGGGAGATCGGTTTCCTGCTCGAACGCGTACGGTCCGAAACGCACCGCGTCAAGGCCTATCGCAACGCCGCCGATGTGGTGGCGGCCATGACGGTGGAGGAGCGTGATGATCACCAGCGGCAGCGCACCTGGGGCAAGGTGACCGGGATCGGTCCGAAGACCGCGCTGGTGATCACCCAGGCTCTCGCGGGCGAGGTGCCGGACTACCTGCAGAGGCTCCGGGACGAGAAGGAGCCGCTTGACCGACGGCGGTCTGGGCCATGCGCAGGCACATCAAGGGCGACCTCCACTGCCACTCCAGTTGGTCCGACGGCGGCAGTCCGCTGGAAGAGATGATGATCACCGCCCAGGCGCTCGGGCACTCCTACTGCGCGATCACCGATCACTCGCCGCGGCTCAAGGTTGCTCGAGGTCTGAGTGCCGAGCGGCTGCGCGAGCAACAGGATGTGATCACCGACCTGAACACCGCCCTCGCTCCGTTCCGGGTGCTGCGCGGCATCGAGGTCGACATCTTGGAGGACGGCACCCTTGATCAAGAACGACGACCTGCTGCGCGCACTGGATGTCGTCGTCTCCAGCGTGCATTCCAAGCTGCGTTCCGATTCGGAGACGATGACCCACCGCATGGTGGCGGCGATCGCCAACCCGCACACCAACGTCTTGGGCCACTGCACCGGTCGGTTGATCGAGGGTGAACGTGGCCTGCGGCCCCAATCGAGCTTCGACGCCGAAGTCGTGTTCGAAGCCTGTCGCAGCTTCGACGTCGCGGTGGAGATCAACTCGCGGCCCGAACGCCGCGACCCGCCGACCAAGCTGCTCCAGCTCGCGATGGACATGGGCTGCCTGTTCTCGATCGACACCGACGCGCATGCCCCCGGGCAGCTGGAGTTCCAGATCTACGGATGCGAGCGGGCCGAGTCGCTCGGTCTCGAGCCCGACCGGGTGATCAACACCTGGCCGGTCGACCGCCTGCTCGAGTGGTGCCAGAAGAGCTGAGTGGCTGTCCAGCTTGACCCGGGCGCTTGTGTTCGAGGGCGGGCAGGAGCACGCCGGTTCGGAGCGGACTGCGAGCACATCACGACTTTTCGTTGGCGCGAGCGGAGCGAAGAAGCGCGTGGGCGTGAAGCTACTCGTGCGTCGCGACACTCGCAGCTTGTTGGTTCCGTTTCGCGACAGGTTAGGGTCGAGTGTGGACGACGAGACCCTGGCGGCGACCCTCGTCCGGGAAGCCGGTGAACTGGCTGCAGCCATGTTGGCCGAGGGACTGGAGACGCGCTACAAGACCTCGGTATCCGACGTCGTCTCGGCGGCTGATCATGCCGCCGAGGAACTCGTGGTCCGGCGCCTCGACGAGGAGCGCCCCGAGGACGGACTGGTGGGCGAGGAGGGTTCGGCGCGACCGGGGGAGCGCACCTGGTTCATCGATCCGGTCGACGGCACGTACAACTTCTTGTCGGGGATCCCGTACTGGTGCTCGGCGGTCGGCTTGGTCGACGCAGACGGACCGGTGCTGGGCGCGGTGTTCTACCCGGCGCAGGATCAGTTGTGGATCGGCGGGCGGGATCTGCCCACCACTTTGAACGGCGAGCGCGTACCCACCATCACCGACGTCGCTCTCGCCGAGGTGTCGGTCGCCACCTACTTCCACCCGCGGCGCCTGCGCGACGCCGACCAGGTCGTCGTCCTGGCGAGCAGCGGTATCGGCGGCGGCCACCGTACGGATGCTCGGCTCGGCCTCGATCGACCTCGCCGGCGTCGCCAGCGGCCGGCTCGGCGTCTTCCTGCAGGCGAACCTGCATCCCTGGGACTGGTATCCCGGAGCGGCGCTGGTGCGCGGGGCGGGTGGGGTGGTCGAGGTCGTCAGCCACGACGGCAATGACTGGCAGATCGCCGGTAACGCGCGGGCCGTTGCCGAGACGGCCGCCGCCATCCGGAGTGTTCCCGGCCGATGACGGCAATGTCGGAGTCGCCGATCGATCTCGGAGTCGTCGTGCTGGGGTTCCCCCACGGATGTGGCTCTGGCAGGCTTTCCACAAGTGGCCAGAGCAAGGCCAGAGCAAGGGGAGGCGAGGCGTGAGTGCGATGGCAGGGCCACCGGAGCAGTCGACTTCGGTGGGCACCAAGCTCGGTGTGAGCCGTGGGTTGGTCGTGCAGGAGATGGGCTGGGACACCGACGTCGACGATGAGCTGCGGATCGCCATCGAAGACGCCATCGACGCCGAACTCGTCGAGGACGCGATGGAGGCCGTCGACATGGTCGTCCTCTGGTGGCGAGACGAGGACGGCGATCTGGTCGACGGACTCGTCGAGGCCATGACCGACCTGACCGCCAACGGCCGGATCTGGCTGATGACCCCGAAGATCGGACGGGACGGCTACGTCGACGCCGCCGACATCTCCGAGGCGGCCGTCACCGCCGGTCTCTCGCTCACCAACGGGGCCGCCATCTCCGCCGACTGGGCGGCCAACAAGCTGGTCCGGCCCCGGGGCTCGCGGCGGTGACGCCCCAGGTGGGCGAGCTCGCTCCCGCTTTCTCGAGCAGGAATCAGCATGGTCAGTCGATCGGGCTCGGCGATCTGACTGGACGTCCGGCTGTCGTGGTGTTCTATCCGTGGGCGTTCAGCGATATCTGTACCGGCGAACTCAGCAGCCTCCGCGAGGCGGCCGGTGAGTTCGAAGCGGCCGGTGCCCGGATCGTCGCCATCTCCTGCGACGCGATGTTCACCCTCCGGGCCTTTGCCGACGCCGAAGAGCTGCCCTTCGACCTGCTCACCGACCACTGGCCGCACGGCGACATCGCCCGTGCCTACGGGGTGTTCGACGAAGAGGTCGGTTGTGCGTTGCGCGGCTCGTTCGTCTTGGATCCCGACGGCCGGGTGGCCTGGAGCGTCCTGCACGGGATCGGCGAGCGCGCGCGACATCGCCGCCCACCTCGCCGCGGTCCAGCCGGTCTGACCGCTCGAGCCCAGCGATCTCGAGGCCCGCTCTCAAGCCCGCCAAGGTCCGGTTATCCGCCATCTGTGGCGATTGACGCAGCGAGAATCGTGCTTCGCCGCTGCGCCGTCCGCAACATGGCGGGAAACGACACGGAGCCGTGGACAACGTCGGGTAGACAGGCTGGGTGGGAGCAGAGGGACTCGAACCCCCGGCCACCTGCTTGTAAGGCAGGTGCTCTAACCAACTGAGCTATGCTCCCGGGCCGGACACGCAGCCGATCAGGTTAGTGCCTTCCGTCGTGGGTCTCCAACTGCTCGGCCGGGACTTCGGACGTAGCGAGTCGACCCGGGCGGTGCGCCACCGGTTGGGCGAGCGATCTGAGCTACGTTGGAAGTCGGCGCAGCCTTGAGACGCGGAGTGGGGCATGAAACTGAACAAGACCGTGACGCTGGCTCTGGGAGCCCTCACGGGAGTCGTCGGCCTGATCGCGATGATCCGGCTGATTGCCGGGGCCGGGCTCAGCGTCGACGTTCGCCTGGGTCTTCGTGCTGCTGGCCATGCTGCCCTGGGTCGTCTACTGCAGCTGGCGCGCCTGGCACGGCAATCTGCGCCCCACCGCGGCCCTGGGCGTGCTCGGCCTGTCCGCCGCCGGGCTTATCTGCGTCTGGCTCTTCACCTTCGGCCCCGTCCTCGCGTTGGCCTGTTCGTTGGCCGCCTTCGTGATCATCTGGGTCCACGACTGGCCGCCACGGCGCCCCAAGAGTGAGGACCACTACGTGCGGGTCGAGGAGCTGACGGCTGAGGAACCCAAGACGGCGGCCTGAGGCCGACCCGTCCGCGCCGGCCCTGTCCGTACGCGGTCTGTGGAAGTCCTTCTCGGGCGTGTCCGTGCTGCGCGGGGTCGATCTCGACGTCGCGCCGGGAGAGATCGTTGCGGTGACCGGTTTATCCGGATCGGGTAAGACCACTCTGCTCCGGCTCATCAGCGGCGAGGAGGCTGTCGACGCCGGCAGCATCGCCGTCGCCGGCCGCGTGATGGCCGACGACGACATCGATCTCGGAACCTCCCGCCGGCCGGTCGCCTCCGTACCGCAAGGTGCCCGCCTGGCTCGACGACCGCTTGGTCGGCACGAACATCGCGCTCGGGCTTCCCCGTCGCGAGCGCAACCAGCGCAGCGGCGCCGCCCGGGTGGCCGAGATGTTCGATCTGGTCGGGCTGCCGACGGCGCTGGCAGATCGCCGGCCGCCGGAGTTGTCGGTCGGCGAACGGCAGCGCGTCGCCCTGGCTCGCGCGCTGGTCGGTCGGCCCCGATCTCCTGTTGCTCGACGAGCCCTTCTACGCTCTCGACCCGGCCGCCCGCGCGCGCCTCCGGACTGACCTGCGCACGGCACTCGCGGCGACCCGCACCGCCACGGTGCTGGTCAGTCATCACGACAGTGACGTCGCCGACCTCGCGACCGGCGCTGGCGGTTGCACGCGGGTCGGCTGGTGCCACCGTCGACGTGATCGGCGGCAGCGCCAAGGACGTGCCCTAGACGGTGAGTGCGGCCTCAGCCTGCTCATACCGTCTAGGTTGGACGGTGTTCTCGAGCGCGTGCAGCCGATGACCGAGGGGACCTCGCGGGCGGACTCGACCTGTCGGTCCTCGCCGCTGAAACCGACCGGCTGCTGGACTTCGGCCGGCGCTTTCCGCACCCCGACGGCGGCGCGTACTGGCTGGACGGCACCGGACAGCCTGACGTCGACCGGCCCGTGTTCACCTACATCACCGCGCGCATGGCCCACGTGTATGCCCTCGGCGGCGGACTCGGGCGACCCGCCGACGCCGCGGCTGGCCGACGAGGCGCTCCGCGGGCTCTCGGGTCGGTTGCACGACGACCAGCACGGCGGGTGGTTCGCGGCCATCGATCCCGACGGCAGCATCGACGACGACAAGGCCTGCTACACCCACGCCTTCGTCGTGCTGGCGGCTGCCTCCGGCTCCTTGGCCCAGCGTCCCGGTGCCGCACAACTCCTGCAGGACAGTCTGGCGGTCTGGCAGGACCGATTCTTCGAGCCGTCGTCGGGGCTGTTCGTCGATTCCTGGGATCGGTCGTTCACGACGCTGGATCCCTACCGCGGAGCCAACGCCAACATGCACGCCGTCGAGGCGCTTCTGGCCGCGGCCGACGCCCGCGATCGGCACGGCGACCCGTGTTGCTCGAGCAGGCCCTGGGCATCGCCCGGCGCATCGTCGTTGAGTTCGCCGAGCCGCAGCAGTGGCGGATTCCGGAGCACTTCACACCCGACTGGCAGCCGATGCTGGAGCATCATCGCGACCAGCCGGACCATCCTTTCCAGCCGTACGGGGCGACGGTGGGGCACGGCCTGGAATGGTCGCGATTGCTCCTGCATCTGGAGGCGGCCCTGGGCCCACGAGCCCCGGATTGGCTGCTCCCGGCCTCGATCGCCCTGTTCGAGCGGGCCGCCGCGGACGGATGGTCCGTCGACGGCCGGCCCGGCTTCGTCTACACGACCGATTGGGACGGCGTGCCGGTCGTCCGCGACCGGATGCACTGGGTCACCGCCGAGGGCATCGCCGCCGCCGCGCGCGCTGCACCGGCGCACCGGCGAGGCCGCGCTTCGCCGAGCTGCGCGCGGACCTGGTGGGGTTTCGCAGAGGAGTATCACATCGATCGCGAGCGCGGCTCGTGGATCCACCAGCTCGACGCCGAGAACCGGCCGGCCTCCTCGGTCTGGCCCGGGAAGCCCGATCTCTACCACGCCGTCCAGGCCACGCTTGCTTGCCGCGTTATCCGCTTGGCTCCTTGTCTGAGCGCCTGACGGTGCACGCGCCGCAGTAGAGTGGATTCTTGTGGCTGGTCCCGATTTTCCCGCTGCGCTGGCGGACCTCGACAAGTCGTTGACGCTCGATCACCGCGGTCGTCGACCCGGAGCGCACGCGAGCCGAGATCGCGGAATTGTCGGACGACAGGGTCGCGGTTCCGAACCTCTGGGACGACCCGGACAACGCGCAGCGGGTCACCTCGCGGCTGTCGGTGCTGCAGTCCGAGCTCGATCGGGTCGAGGGGTTGCGCTCCCGGCTCGACGACCTCGGCATCCTGTCGAACTGGCCCAGGAGGAGCAGGATCCGGCCAGCATCGCCGAGGCCGAGACCGAGTTGTCCGCGCTCCAGGAGGCCATCGAGGCCCTCGAGGTGCGCACCCTGCTGTCGGGGGAGTACGACGCCCGCGAGGCGCTCGTCACCATCCGCTCGGAGGCGGGCGGCGTCGATGCCGCCGACTTCGCCGCGATGCTGCTGCGGATGTATCTGCGCTGGGCGGAACGGCACGGCTACTCCACGGAGGTCTACGACACCTCCTACGCCGAGGAGGCGGGCATCAAGTCCGCGACGTTCCAGGTCAAGGCGCCCTTCGCGTACGGGACCTTGTCGGTCGAGCAAGGGCACCCACCGGCTCGTCCGGATATCGCCGTTCGACAACCAGGGCCGCCGGCAGACCTCGTTCGCCGGGGTGGAGGTGCTGCCGGTCACGGAGGAGGCCGACCACATCGACGTCCCGGAGTCCGACCTGCGGATCGACGTGTTCCGGTCGTCCGGGCCGGGCGGGCAGAGTGTCAACACCACCGACTCCGCGGTCCGGATCACCCACCTGCCGACGGGCATCGTGGTCTCCTGCCAGAACGAGAAGTCGCAGCTGCAGAACAAGGCCGCCGCGCTGCGCGTGCTGCAGTCGCGGCTGCTGGAGAAGGCGCGCCAGGACCGCGAGGCGGAGATGAGCGCCCTCAAGGGGGACGGCGGCAACAGCTGGGGATCCCAGATGCGCTCGTACGTGCTGCACCCGTATCAGATGGTCAAGGACCTCCGGACCGACTACGAGGTGTCCTCGCCAGACGCGGTTTTCGACGGTGACCTGGACGGCTTCATCGAGTCCGGCATCCGGTGGCGGAAGACCAGCGAGGTCGTCGCCTAGCGGACCTCTCGAGCGAGTGGAGGAATCCGCGCGCTGGGCGGAGGGCGATCGAGGCGACAGCCGGACAATACCGCCACGCGCGGGAATCCGAGACCCGGGCATTCCTAGCCGACTCACCTACACTCGGTGCTGGCCGCCCTGGTGCCCCTCGTGGGCCCGTCCTGCTGTCTACCCGGCCGAGGCTTGCGAAGTGATTCGATTCGAAGATGTGTCCAAGGTCTACGACGGACAGCGCCGGGCCGCCCTGGCCGATGTCGATGTCGAGATCGAGAAGGGCGAGTTCGTCTTTCTGGTCGGCGCATCGGGTTCGGGCAAGTCCACCTTCCTCCGGCTCATCCTGCGTGAGCAGCGGCCGACGAAGGGCAAGGTGTTCGTCGCCGGACGCGAACTGAACAAGCTGCACAGCTGGAAGATCCCGAGCATGCGACGCCAGATCGGCACCGTCTTCCAGGACTTCCGGTTGCTGCCGAACAAGACGGTGACCGAGAACGTGGCGTTCGCCCTGCAGGTCATCGGGAAGCCGGCGGCCACCATCAAGCGGGTGGTTCCCGAGGTCTTGGACCTGGTCGGGCTGGACGGCAAGGGTGGTCGGCTGCCGGAGGAGCTCAGCGGAGGGGAGCAGCAGCGGGTGGCCATCGCCCGGGCGTTCGTGAACCGTCCCATGATCCTCATCGCCGACGAACCGACCGGAAACCTGGACCCGGCCACCAGCGTCGGCATCATGAAACTGCTCGATCGGATCAACCGCGCCGACACGACCGTGCTGATGGCCACCCACGACTCGACGATCGTCGACCAGATGCGCAAGCGCGTGATCGAACTGGACGACGGCGAGGTGGTCCGTGACCAGAGCCGCGGCGTCTACGGGTATCAGTGAGGCACATCTGACATGCGCTTCCGTCACATCTTCTCCGAGACCTTCGGTGGGCTCCGCCAGAACCTGACCATGACCCTGGCGGTCGTCATGACCATGTGGGTGTCGCTGTCGCTGTTCGGCGCCGGGCTGCTCGCCAATCAGCAGGTGGGGCTGATGAAGGGCCGGTGGTACGACCGGATCGAGATCTCGATCTTCTTGTGCACGCCCGTCACCCGCGGAGAGCAGTGCGAGCCCGGTCAGGCGGTGACGCAGGCGCAGAAGGACGCGATCCGGACCACGCTGGAGACCAATCCCGAGGTCGCCCCCGGCGGCGTCTACTTCGAGAACAAGCAGGAGGCCTTCGAGGAGTTCCAGAAGGCGTACGAGGGGAACCCGATTCAGGATTCTCTGACGGTGGACGAGATGCAGGAGTCGTTCCGCGTCAAGCTCAAGAACCCGGAGGAGTACGAGGGTGTCGTCAGCTCGGTGATCGGGCTCAAAGGGGTGCAGACCGTCCAGGATCTCCGGAAGTATCTCGACCCGTTCTTCAGCTGGCTCAACCTGCTGCAGTGGGGCACCATCATCGCCTCCGCGCTGCTGCTGTTCGCCGCGGCCCTGCAGATCGGTAACACGATCCGGCTGGCCGCCTTCGCCCGGCGGCGAGAGATCGGCATCATGCGCCTGGTCGGAGCGAGCAACCTCTATATCACGCTGCCGTTCCTCTTCGAAGCGGTGATCTCCGCGCTCATCGGAGCGGCTCTCGCATGCGCAACATTGGCCGCAGGAGTCTACTTCGTCATCATGCGTAAGGCTGAAGTCTCGATTCAGTCTTTACCCTGGATCGGCTGGGATCAGGCGTTCCTGGCCATGTTGGGGGTTGCGATCGTCGGTCTTGTTCTGTCTATCATTCCGACGCTGATAACAACCAGGAAGTACCTGAGGGTGTGATGCGCGGAAGCTGAAGCTCGATCACACCTTGAGTCCGCGACCTGGGGTTTGAGGCCACAATTGGATTGGGGAAAGCTGTGGTTCCGGATCTTCCCTACGGCCGCTTGGTCGTTCCGGATGACAGCGAAGGACCTGTTGGCCGTGGTCGCTTCGCACCGGCCGGGCGGAGTCAAGAACTCCGAGCCCCGTCGGCGTCCGATGATGCACAAGCGCGCGCCCTCTGCCGTCGGCTGACCGTCACGAGCGGGGCGAGCCGCGTCGTCCGCTCGCTGGTCGCCATCGCGGTCTGCACCGCGGTCAGTCTGTCGATGAGCGGTCAGCTCGCCACAGCCGACGATCTCACCGATCGCCGCGATGAGCTCAAGGCGCAGCTGACCCAGACGCGCAGCAGCCTGAACGAGTCCTCGGCGTCGCTGCGCCGGGCCGCCCTGGCGGTCGACCGAACACAGTCTGCGCTGGTCGCCGCCGAGGCGGCCTTGGCCATGACCCGGCGTCAACTGGCAGTCGCCACTCAGCGTGATCAGCTGATGGCCGCCAAGCTCACAAAGGCCCAGGCAGATCTGGCCCGGGCCAAGGCGGCCGTGGTCGTCGGTCAGCAGAAGCTCGACGCTCAAGATGCGCTGGCCGGCGAGATGGTGCGCAATTCCAGTACCAGCAACAGACCAACCTCCTGCCGATCGCGCTGCTGGTGGAGAGCGCGTCGACGGCCGACCTGTCCACCCGGCTCCAGTGGTCGACGACGATGTTCGACACCACTGCCAACGAGATCGACCGGCTGGCGGTGGTCAAGCGCCAGCTGGACGCCGCGCGGGCCCGATCGGCCAGCCTGGAACGGCAGGTGGCGGCCGACCGCAAGAGGGCGGCCACCAACCTGCGCGCCACCCAGGTGCTCGAGCAGCGGGCCGCGACGCAGACCGCGAACGTCGACCGGCTGCTGGGCCAGCAACGCGCCATCGGGCCGCCGCGGCCGATGACGTGGCCACCGACAAGCGCCGCTACGCCCAGTTGGAGGCCGAGCGGACCTCGGTCGAGGAGCGGATCGCCGCGCGCATCGCGGCGGCGAAGGCTGCCGCCGCCCGACGGGCCGCCGCCGCCAAAGCCGCTGCCGAGCGTCGCGCCGCCGCTGCCAAAGCCGCCGCCGAGCGTCGCGCCGCCGCCGAGCGCGCCGCCGCCATCCGAGAACGAGTCGCGGCGCAGCGGGCCGCAGCCCGAGCGGCCGCCAAGGCCAAGGCCGCGCGGCGGCGGCGCGGAAGGCCAAGGCCACAGCGGCCCGATTGCGAGCAGAACGAGAAGAGGCGCAGGCCGCGGCCGAGGTCCGGCGGGCCGAGGCGAAGGCCAGGCGGGCGCAGGCCCGAGCCGACCGGGCTCGGTCGGACAGCTCTAATTCCCGGAGTTCCAGCAGTTCCAACTCGCGCACGTCGAGTGCAGGAAGTCGACTGGCAGCAGCAAGGCCAAGCAGAAGGCGAAGGCCAAGAAGAGGAGCAGCTCCAGCGGCTCGTCGGGCCGCAGCGCCTCCCACGGCTTCTCCTACCCGGTGAGCGGGAACGTCAGCTCCCCGTACGGAATGCGGTTCCACCCGATCCTCAAGTACTGGAAGCTGCACGACGGAACCGACTTCGGCGCCTCCTGCGGCAAGCCGCTGCGGGCCCCGTACGCCGGCAAGGTTGCCGAGAAATACTTCAACTCCGGCTACGGCAACCGGCTGATGATCGACCACGGCACCGTCGACGGCCGTTTCGTCACCACCGGGCTGAACCACGCCAGCCGCTACACCGTCGGGGTCGGTGACCGCGTCAGCAAGGGCGAGGTCGTCGGCTACGTCGGCAGCACCGGCTACTCCACCGGCTGCCACCTCCACCTGATGGTCTGGCTGGACGGCAAGCGCACCAACCCCATGTCCTGGTTCTGACGGTCCGGGTTGGGGTCCGGAGCACCACGTTAACCTGGTATTCCGCTACTTCACGCCGCGTGCACGTCACGTGAAGTACCGGTTCACCGCGTGAAGTAGCGCCTTCGGTAGCTGGGCGTCAGCAAGCGCGCAGGTTATCCACCTCACGCAACACCAACGCCCCGACCCATCCACAGCCGGGTCGACTCCGGCCAGATCCAGCGCGACATGCCGAGGACCTGACCGCGGACGGCGTCCTCGCGCTTCTTCTCGGCGAACGCGACCTCTTCGACCGACTGTCCGTCTACCGGACTGCCGGCCGGCCGAGTCACTTCACGCGGGAAACCTCTACTTCACGTGGCGTGTATGCCATGTGAAGTAGCGGTTTACCATGTTTACGTGGGAATCCGAACGACCCGACCCAGCCGTCGGGGAAGATTGGTCCATGCGTGAGGAGAAGAGTCGCAAGATGGTCGCGCAGAACCGCAAGGCGCGGCACGACTATCACATCCACGAGACGTTCGAGGCGGGCATCGCGCTCAGTGGGACGGAGGTCAAGTCGCTGCGCGAGGGCCGGGCCACCCTGGCCGACGCGTTCGCGACCGTCGACGACGGGGAGGTGTGGCTGCGCGCCGCCCACATCCCGGAGTACAGCCACGGCACCTGGACCAACCACACGGCGCGCCGGACCCGCAAACTCCTCCTGCACCGGCGAGAGATCGACAAGATCGCCCGCGAGCTGGACACCAAGGGCAGCACCCTGGTGCCGCTCGCGCTCTACTTCGTCGACGGGTACGCCAAGGTCGAGCTGGCGCTCGCCACCGGCAAGCGGGAGTACGACAAGCGGCAGTCCATCGCCCAGCGGGAGGCGCGGCGCGAGGCCGAGCGCGCCCTGGCCGCCCGGAACCGTGGTGCCTGACGTGACCGTGCACCGCACCGACGTGCCCGTACGGCTGGCCCTCGCCGGCCTGTCCTCGGCCCTGGCCGTCGCTGCTCGGGATCCAGGTGGCCGGAGCCACCAAGGCGTGGGCGGCCGGTGACGAGATCGACTCCTTCACCATCGAGTACGTGATGACGCCCGAAGGCGTGCTGCGGGCCAAGGAGACCATCGTCTACCGGTTCGGCGACGACTCCGGCCGGCACGGGATCGAGCGCTACTTCATCACCCGGGAGCCGTACAACGACACCGAGGACCAGGTTTTCCAGATCAGCAACATCACCGTCGAGACCTCGCGACGGCGTCTCCAACCAGTTCAGCTCAACGGACCGACGAGGCCAAGGGCGGCCGCGAGGAGCAGCTCCGGCTGCGGATCGGCGACCCCGACGAGACCATCTCGCGCCGACACGGCCACCTACGTGATCAGCTACGACGTCGCGCGGCGCCATGCGCTCGTTCCCCGGCTACGACGAGTTCTACTGGGACGCCACCGGCTTCGAGTGGGACGCCACCCTCAAACAGGTCGACATCAGCGCCCAGGTGCCGGGCGGGGCCCGCGAGCTGACCTGCTACGTCGGCGCGGTCGGCAGCAAGCAGACCTGCTCCAACCGGATCAAGCCCGACAAGACCGCCCAGTTCAGTGCGAGCAACGTCCCGCCCGGTGAGGGGGTCACCATCGGGGTCAAGATCGCCTCCGGACTCGTGACGAACAACCAACCCATCCTCGAGCCGGACGGTTCGCAACTCACCGCGGCCGAGCGGACCGGCCTGATCGTGCTGGGCGTCGGTGCGGCGGTGCTCACCATCGGCTCACCGCTCGTCGGGTTCCTCTGGTGGCGCAAGAACGGGCGCGACCAGCGCTACGCCGGCCTGGCCCCCGGCACGACACCCCTGGCCGGACAGCCCGCTCACGTGGTGACCAACGATCCCGGACATCGTCATCCCGGTGGCCTTCTCGCCGCCGCACATCCCGGTGGCGGAGGCCGGCCTGCTGGTCGACGGCCAGGTCGACACCCGGGAGACCGCGGCCACCATCATCGATCTCGCCGTGCGCGGGGCCTTGACCGTACAGAGCACCGGTGAGGACGACTTCCGCGTCACCCTGGTCGACCCGAACCGGGCCGCCGCCCCGCACGAGATGGTCCTGCTGAACGCCCTGTTCTCCGGCCAGCCGCCGGGTGCCGTCGCCGATCTGTCGGCCCAGGGCAGCCTGACCACCGCCCACAAGGCTCTCGAGACGTCGGTCCGCAACCAGGTCGCGAGCCGCGGCTGGTTCCGCAAGGTGCCGTCGGCCACGCGCGACCGGCGGCATCGGCTTCGGGGCGATCGCGCTCATCGTCTTCGGGCATCTTCGGCGTCGGCGTCTGGGTGCTGTGGATCGTGCTCCCGCTGCTGCCGGTGATCATCACCTTGCTGGTGATCCGCTTCAAGCTCCGGCGCGGGCAGCGGACGGCCGACGGGCGGGCGGTGACCGACCAGATCGAGGGTTTCCGCATCTACCTGGCGACCGCCGAGGCCGATCAGTTGCGCTTCGAGGAGGGCGAGGACATCTTCTCCAAGTACCTGCCGTGGGCGATCATCTTCGAGCTGGCCGACCGCTGGGCCAAGATCTGCGGCGACCTGGTGGCGATGGGCCGGCTGCCGAACGAGGTGCCGTACTGGTACGTCGGCAACTACAACGTGGCCGCCTTCAACACCTCGTTCATCACCAGCAGCCTCACCACCGCGGCCACCCCGGCTCCCTCCGCCGGCAGCAGCGGAACCGGCTTCGGCGGCGGCAGCTCGTTCGGCGGTGGCGGCGGCTTCTCCGGCGGTGGTGGCGGTGGCGGCGGCGGCGGTAGCTGGTGAGAAGGCAACGCCGACCAGATCGACTCGTCTGTCCAGCGGCGCAGAGGTGCGCGAGCCGGAGCTCTGCCTAGAGGTCGGCTCGGGGTGACGCCGGGGAAGTGCCCGATGGTGGTCGGGCGCCCGACCGCCGATGCTAGGCCCATGACCGCCACGTATGAGCATCCCAGCCTTCGCCTTCCCGTCACCCCCGAGCAGCGCGATCGGGCCGAGAACTGGTTGCAGGAGGCGTACGCCGACGGCCGGATCAGCGAGTTCGAGTTCGACCGCCGGATCGGCCAGGTGATCTCAGCAGGCACCCGCCGCGAGCTGAACGAGGCGTTCTTCGGCCTGGTCCAGGTGACCGCTCCCGTCGCAGGCGCTCGGCGTCCATCCCGCCTACCAGCCGCTGGTCCGCCCGGAGACGCGGCTCCAGGCGGGTCGCGGCGTCGCGGCGGTCGCGCACTTCTCGCCCTTCTTGCTTGTGGCTGCTCGGGCCGGTCCTGGTGTTCGCCCTGACTCAGCCGGGCAGCTACCCCCGGCGCGAGGCCGCGAAGGCCTTCAACTTCCAGCTGATCTCCGCGGTCGCGTTCATCGGCACCATCATCGTGGCCGCCATCACCGAGCTGGCCGTCTTCGAGTGGATGCTTCCGCTGATGTTCGTCGGCTGGTTCATCCTGACCATCGTCGGCGGGGCCAAGGCCCTGCAGGGCGAGGACTGGAAGAACCCCGTCAAGCACGTGATCAAGCTCGAGGCCCTGTCGGAGCGCGAGCGCCGCTGACGCGCCCAAGACCGCGCGCCATAAGAACGCCGGCGACGCGGGCGTTCGGGAACGCTAGACTGGGACGCTGCACAACTTCATAGGGGGTGATCGGTTTCGACTCGGGTCGGTAGACCCAGGAGAAGCGGGCCGAGAAGCCAAGGTCAACTCGTTAATGTCCCTTGGAAACCAACAAGTGCCGATTCTAAGCGCACTCAGTTCGCTCTCGCTGCCTGAGCAGTGATCGAACGGTCAGACCGGGCGTGCCTCCGTCCCGGATCCTGGCCTCATCAAGGAGGCTCACCGGTTAGGACACGTCTCAGGGCCTAATCGGAACATGAACTGAGACTGGGCCTGTCTGCGACGTGCTGGCGCGAGCGCAGGGGCCGAGAGAACGCCTAGCCAGCTGCGCCCGGAGAAGTCCTGGATCGTCGCTCGAGGACGCGGGTTCGATTCCCGCCACCTCCACTCTGTTCAGTTGTACGTTGTACGAGGAGCCACCCGACCGAGGGTGGCTCCTTCGGTCGATTCGCCGGAATGTTCAGCGTCCCTGGGCCGGTTGTAGCTGCACGATGACTCTCTCCGATCTTGCCCACGACCGCCGAGCCGGCGGTCGACGACCCGCTGCACGCTCTCGGTCCTCGATCTGATCCCCGTACGGACCGGGCAGTCCACCGGCAGACGCCCTGCGCGCCAGCGTCGCCCTCGCCCAGGCCGCGGACGCGCGCCGGCGCCAAGCGGTTACTGGGTCGCCGAACACCACAACATGCCGGCCGTCGCGGCGACCAACCCGCCGGTGCTGATCGCCATGATCGCCGGCGCCACGCAGCGCATCAGGGTCGGCTCGGGCGGCGTCATGCTGCCCAACCACGCGCCGCTGGTCGTCGCCGAGCAGTTTGCGCTGCTGGAGGCGGCCTATCCGGACCGGATCGACCTCGGCATCGGTCGAGCTCCCGGCAGCGACCCGGTGACCAACTGGGCGCTGCGGCACGGCGGTCCCGAGACCGCCGATGCCCAGCGTTTCGACGAGCACGTCGCGAATCTGCTCGCCATGCTCGAGCCCGGACGGCGCCGCCCTGTCCGTGCAGGGCGAGGACTACCCGCTGCGGGCCACCCCGCAGGCGGTGGGCGTCCCGGACGTCTGGCTCCTCGGCTCCTCGGACTTCTCGGCCCGGTTGGCCGCCGAGCGCGGACTCCCGTACGTCTTCGCGCACCACTTCTCCGGTCGCGGCACCGCCGAGGCCCTCGATCTGTACCGGTCGACGTTCCGGCCCTCGGAGCAGCTGGCCGAGCCGAAGACGTTCTTGACCGTCAACGTGGCGGTGGCCGACACCCGGCCGAGGCCGCAGCGCCTGGCGCGGCCCCAGCTGCTGGCCATGGTGGCCTTGCGTACCCGCGGCACGTTCGGCCCGATCGCCACGGTCGAGCAGGCCGAGCGGACCGAGCTGCCGGCCGCCCACCAAGGGCTGGCCGACGGAGATGACCAACCGCTGGGTGATCGGCACGCCCGGCGGAGGCCGCCGACCAACTCCGCGCACTGGCCACCACCTTCGGCGTGGACGAGGTGATGATCAACCCGATCGCCGGTGCGTACGAGCATGAGCCGCTCGACCGGATGCCCGGCCGGGAGCGCACCGTCGAACTGATGGTCGAGGCCCTCCGGCCTACCGGCTGAAGCAGCGACGAGGTGCGACCACGATACGTCGACGGCTCAGCAAGACGGCTTCGCTGACCGGATAGCGCTTGACACCTCAGCAGCCTCCGCTGCCAGCCAGACTGGCGGGTGCAGTTGCCCCCGCTTCGCATCCCGTCCGGAGGATCGGTCGTCGCACCTTCGACTTCTCCCGCCAGATCGCGGTGATGGGGATCGTCAACCGCACGGCGGACTCGTTCTACGACCAGGGCCGCACGTTCGCGCTGGAGAAGGCCATCGCCGCGGCGTTGGAGGCGGCCGAAGCGGGAGCCGGATTCGTGGACATCGGCGCGGTGCCGTTCTCACCGGATGCCGCTGCTGTGTCTCCGGCCGCGGAGGAGATCGACCGGGTCGTGCCGGTGATCGAGGCGGTGGTGGCCGCGTCCGACGTCGTGGTGTCGGTGGACACCACCCGGTCCGAGGTCGCGCGGGCAGCCCTCGCCGCGGGTGCCGCGATGATCAACGACACCAGCGGCCTGCGGGATCCGGCTCTGGCCGAGGTCGTGGCCGGACTCCGCGTCCACCTTGGTGATCACGCACAGCCTTGCCGCCCCGGGTGAGCACTGGCCCCGGCCGCAGTACGGCGATGTGGTCGCCGAGGTCCGTGCGCGTCTCGCGAGCTCTGGTCGAGGTGGCCATGTCACTCGGCGTCCCCGAAGAGCGGATCGTCATCGATCCCGGTCACGACCTGAACAAGAACACCCTGCCACTCCCTCGAGCTCACCCGCCGCCTGGACGAGATCGCCTCCCTCGGGCTGCCCGTGCTGGCGGCCGTCTCGAACAAGGATTTCGTCGGGGAGGCCACCGGCCTGGACAAGGCGGACCGGGGCGCCGCGTCCATCGCCGCCGCGACAGCCTGCGCCCTGCAAGGTGCACGGATCCTGCGGATGCACGACGTCGCGGCAGCTGTCCAGGCGGCCACCATGATCGAGAACGTCCTGGGCCTGCGGGACCCCGCTTACCTGCGGCACAACGTCGCCCGCTGACGCAGCGCCAGATAGCGGTGCCAGTACTCCTGGGCGCACCCTTTCGTCGAAAGATCACCCTCACATGAGGGTGCATCTGCCGACGCAAGGATGCCTCGAGGAGGAGCTGCGTCTCGGAGGTCTGGGCCGGTAAGACTTGGACCGACCCGGTCGCACGCGGCTGGCATGCTGGGCTCTGACCGCTTCCATGCGCCATCACAACGCACACCGGCGGAGGATCTGAGTGCTCGTCGTTCACGCCTGCTGGCTGGTGGATGCCGCCGGTTCCCGGCTGGGCATCTGGGGCGAGGACTCCACCGGCCGACGACCCCGGTCCGGCGCCCGGGTCGTCGTCCGCGGATACAGCCGCACCCGTACGCGGCGGTCTGGCCCGACCTCCTCGCGCTCTTACCCGCTGGTTCCGGCGGACGCGGGCCACCAGACCGCGACACTGACACTGCCGACCGCCGGAGGCGGACCGGTTTCCTCGCCCGAGCTGATCCGCGACGAGACGAGGACGGCCACCGACGACGTACGGCTCGAGCCCTGGCGGGTGCCGATCCTCGAGGTCGATGCGGACCTCGGGCTCGCCCTGCTGCGCGAGCTCGACCCGGAGGTCGTCTGGGGCGCGTCGGTCGTCCACCTGGCCGAGGTCGCGGCGTTCGCGACAGACCTCGTCGGGCGCGGACGCGTGCTTCCGGTGGCGCTCACCGATCCGCCGCGGGCCCTCTGGCGTCCGGTGCTCACCGGGCCCGATGCGGCCTGGGCGCGGGTTCTCGCGTCGTCGATGCCCGCACCGGTGGCGGCCGCCGGCTCGGAGCACGCCTGAGCGCGTCTGGGCCGACGCCCTCGACACCCTGGTCGATGCAGCGGCCCGGGCCGCGCTGGGGTCGTTCCGGCTGGACATCGGCCGGGCCGGCGATCCGACGTCGCGAGCCTGGCTGCGCGCGCTGACCGGCGCCGACCGGACCCTCGCGGCCTCCGCCGGCGGCGATGACGACGCTCGCCGAGCTGATCGCCCGGTGGCAGGCCGACGCCGTGGCCGGACCCGTGCGGGCCTGCTTCCGGCTGGTCGAGCCGGCCGACGGTGAGGAGGACTGGCACGTCCGGTTCGGCCTGCAGGCCGCCGACGAGCCGAGCCTGGTCGTCGACGCCGACGCGGTGTGGCGGTCCCGCGGCAAGCTGCCCGCGCTCGCCCGCCACGTCGACGCCCCGCAGGAGACCTTCCTCGCGGAGCTGGGGAAGGCCGGACGTTTGTACCCCGAGCTGGACGGCGCCCTGCGCACCGCCCGGCCGCTCGGTCTGGCTCTCGACACCGACGGAGCGCACCGGTTCCTGAGCACGGCCGCGCCGACGCTGTCCACGGCCGGCTTCGGCGTCCAACTGCCCGGGTGGTGGACGAGGCGGTCGGCCCGGCTGGGGGTGCGGTTGTCCGCGAGTACGCCGCCCCAGCCGGGGCTGGTCGCCGGCAGTGCCACGACGGTCGGGACCGGGGCGATCGCGGAGTTCCGCTACGACCTGGCCGTCGGTGGCGAGGTGCTGACCGAGGAGGAACTCGCCGACCTCGCCGAGCGGAACGCGCCCCTGGTCCGGCTGCGCGGCCAGTGGATCGAGTTGGACGCGCGGCGGCTGGCCGCCGGCCTGAAGGTCGTCGGCCGCACCGGCCAGGCCAGTGTCCGGGAGCTTGCTGCGGATCGGCCTCGGCGTCGATTCCCTCGCGGAGTTGATCGGTCCGGACGCACCGCCGGTGGAAGGCGTCGCGGCCGACGGTTGGCTCGGGGATCTGCTCTCCTCCAGCACGGAGCACCGCCTCGCGCCGGTGGCGACACCCGATTCCTTCGACGGTCAGCTCCGTCCCTACCAGTCCCGCGGGCTGGCGTGGCTGGACTTCCTCGGCCGCGCCGGACTCGGCGGCGTGCTCGCCGACGACATGGGCCTGGGCAAGACCGTGCAGCTGCTCGCCTGGTTGGCCGACCAGCCCGGCACCGCTCCGACCCTGCTGATCTGCCCCATGTCCTTGGTGGGCAACTGGCAGCGCGAGGCCGCGCGCTTCACCCCGCAGCTCCGCCTGCACGTTCACCACGGGGCCGAGCGGGCCCGCGGCAAGGCGTTCGGTGCGGCGGTCGACGGCTGCGATCTCGTGATCACCACGTACGCGCTCGCGGCTCGGGACGCGACCGATCTCGCCAAGATCACCTGGGGACGCGTGGTCGTCGACGAGGCGCAGGCGATCAAGAACGCCGCCACCAAGCAGGCCACCGCGATCCGCTCGATCCCGGCCGAGTCCCGGATCGCGGTCACCGGCACCCCGGTGGAGAATCGGCTGGCCGACCTGTGGTCGATCCTGGAGTTCGCCAATCCGGGCCTGCTCGGAACCGCCGCCGCGTTCAAGAAGCGGTACGCGGAGCCGATCGAGCGGCACGGCGACGACGAGGCCGCCGCGCGACTGCGCCGGTTCACCGGGCCGTTCGTCCTCCGCCGGGTCAAGACCGACACCTCGATCATCGACGACCTGCCCGAGAAGCTGGAGATGGATCTGCTGTGCAATCTGACCGCCGAGCAGGCCGCCCTCTACCAGGCGGTCGTCGACGACATGCTGGAGAAGATCGCTACGACGGAAGGCATCGAGCGCCGCGGTCTGGTCCTCGCCACGATGACCAAGCTCAAGCAGGTGTGCAACCACCCGGCGCACTTCCTGCGCGACGGGAGCCGGCTGGACGGGCGCTCGGGCAAGCTGATGCGGCTGGACGAGATCCTCACCGAGGTGCTGGCCGTCGACGAGAAGGCGTTGCTGTTCACCCAGTACGCCGAGTTCGGCGCGCTGCTCCGCGGTCACCTCGCCGGGCGCTTCGGCCGCGAGGTGCTGTTCCTCCACGGCGGCGTGAGCAAGTCCGCGCGGGACGAGATGGTCGCCCGCTTCCAGGCCGACGATCCCGCCGCGCCGCCCCTCTTCGTCCTCTCGCTCAAGGCCGGCGGCACCGGCCTGACGTTGACCGCCGCCAACCACGTCGTGCACGTGGATCGCTGGTGGAACCCGGCCGTCGAGGACCAGGCCACCGACCGCGCCTTCCGCATCGGCCAACGCAGGGCCGTGCAGGTCCGCAAGTTCGTCTGTGCCGGCACGGTCGAGGAGAAGGTCGCCGCGATGATCAACGACAAGCGGAGTCTGGCGGCCAAGATCGTCGGCACGGGTGAGCAGTGGCTGACCGAGCTGTCCACCGGCCAGCTCGCCGAGCTGTTCCGGCTCGAGCAGGGGGCGGTTGTGGAATGAGGGTGGAATGAGGATGGAATGAGGGTCGAATGAGCCGTTGGGACGGCGGGTGGTATCCGTCGGCGGCCGCCGCGCCGGGTCGAGGGCGGGCTGAAGGCGCGGACGGCCCGCGGGGCGATCGGCTCGACGTGGTGGTCGCGGCGGTTCCTCGAGGTGCTCGAGTCGCTCGCCATCGGCGGGCGGCTGGATCGCGGCCGGAACTACGCGCGGCGGGGTCAGGTCATCTCGCTCGACGTGGTGTCTGGTGCGGTGCAGGCGACCGTGCAGGGTTCCCGGGCCCGTCCGTACCGGGTCTCGATCGGGCTGCCGGCTTTCGCTGAAGACGTGTGGAACAAGGCGGAGATCGCCCTGTCGGAGCAGGCGCTGCCGGCCGCCTTGCTGCTCGCCGGCGAGGTGCCGCCCGAGCTGGAGGAGATCTTCGCCGCCGCGGGCGCGCCGCTGTTCCCGCGTACGGCCGGTGAACTCGACCAGCGCTGCAGCTGTCCGGACGGCGTGGTGCCGTGCAAGCACCTGGCGGCGACGTTCTACCTGCTGGCCGAGGCGTTCGACGAGGACCCGTTCCTGATCTTGCGGTGGCGGGGACGAGAGCGGGCGGCCCTGCTGGACCGGCTGCGGCAGCTGCGCGGCGGGGGAGCCGACCGAGGGCGGAGCGGGAGGCCGCGTCGGCGGCCGGCGCGGCGCTCGCGCTGGCCGACCTGACCGAGCCCGGCGACCGTACGGCGCACTTCTGGCTGCCGCCGCCGCCGCTGCCGGCCCGGCCGGCCGTGCTGGACGTCGAGCCCGACGTGATGATCCGGCAGCTACCGATACCCGACGCCGCCCTGGGTGGACAGGCTCTCGCCGACCGATTGCAGGCGGCGTACCGACGATTCGCGGATGCGCCGGTCTCCGACAAGTAGTTCTCCGGGTTCGACGGCCAGCTCAGATGTCGTTTCCCGCCATATGGCGGACCACGCAGCGGCGCAGCGCGATTCCTGCTGCGCCAGCCGCCACCTGGCGGCAAACGTCATCGGGACTGGGCCGGATTCCCCAGCAGCTAGTCGATGCCGCGGCGCAGCAGCCGGCCGTGAGGGGTTTCGTAGTCCACCTCGACGCCGCGTACGAAGGTGCGCCGGACGACGCCGGAGACCACCTTGCCCTGGTACGGAGTGATCGGGTTCTTGTGGTGCAGCCGTCCGGCGTCGACGACGTAGGCCTGATCGGGGGCGAAGATCGCCAGATCGGCGTCGTAGCCGAGGGCGATCCGGCCCTTCGAGCGCAGCCGGAGCCGGTCGGCCGGTCGAGCGGCCATCCAGTCGATCACCTGCGCAAGCTCCAGTCCCCGCCGCCGCGCCTCCGTCCAGACCAGGGACAGCCCCAACTGCACCGAGGCGATCCCGCCCCAGGCCACGCTGAAGTCGCCGTTGTCCAGATCCTTCAGGTCGAGGGTGCAGGGGGAGTGGTCGGAGGCGATGTAGTCGATGGTTCCGTCGAGCAGCCCCTCCCAGAGCTGCTCCCGGTTGCCGATCTCCCGGATGGGCGGGCAGCACTTGTACGCCGTGGCGCCGTTCGGGATGGAGTCGGCGACCAGAGTCAGGTAGTGCGGGCACGTCTCCACGGTGAGATTCAGACCGTCGGCCTTGGCGGTCCGCAGCATGGGCAGGGCGTCCGAGGACGACAGGTGCAGGATGTGGGTACGGGCGCCGGTCCAGCGGGTGCGCTCGATCACCTCGGCGATCGCGAGATTCTCGGCCCCGCGCGGCCGGGAGGACAGGAACCTCCCGTAGACGTCGCCCTCCGGATCGGGGCGCGCGGTCGATGGCGCGCGAGTCCTCCGCGTGCACGATCATCAAGGCGTCGTAGGACTGGAGCACCTCGAGGTACTCCTCGAGCTGGTCGCCGTCGAGGTGCGGGAACTCGTCGACCCCGGAGTGCAGGAGGAAGCACTTGAAGCCGAAGACCCCGTCGTCGTGCAGTTCGCGCAGGTACTCCTTGTTGCCCGGAACGGCGCCGCCCCAGAAACCGATGTCCACGAAGGCCTGCGGCGCGGCGACCAACTGCTTCAGCTCCAGGGCCGGTCCGTTGACCGTCGACGGGATCGAGTTCAGCGGCATGTCCACGATCGTGGTCACTCCACCGGCGGCGGCCGCCTTGGTGGCTGAAGCGAAGCCCTCCCAGTCGGTCCGGCCGGGCTCGTTGACGTGGACGTGGGCATCGACCAGACCGGGAATCAAGACCTCGTCGTCGGTGAGTTCGATGATCTTCGGAGCATCCAGGCCGGCGCCGAGGGGTTCCATGCCGGTGATCTTGCCGCCGGCGACGCCGATCTCGCGCTCGGCCAGGCCGGCGGTCGTCATGATCTTGGCGCCCCGGATGACGAGTTCGAAGCCGACCGAGCGCCGGCGGAGTCTCGTTGACCGGCTCCGAAGACTTCTCCGGCGCTTGTCGAGCGCGCAGCTCCGCGATCTGCCGACGGATCACTTCCGGCTGGTTGACCTCCGCGAGCTGCACCGTTCCCGGCTCGCGTGCTCATGGCACCAGTCTGGCGAGCCGCGGATGATCACCCGGCGCAGGGTCGAGCAGCCGGCCGCCGATCTCGCGCACCGACCTGCTCGAGCAGCGCGCCGGCGTTGCGCATGCTGACGGCCGGATCCGGTTCGCGTTCCGCCAGGGCGAAGACGGCGTCGAAGCCGGCCGACCGACCCTGCTCGAGCGTGATCAAGGACCGGCCGCAGACGGCGATCACGACCGGTACGCCGTGCGCCCGGGCGCGCCGGGCCACACCGATCGGCGTCTTGCCGCCCAGGCTCTGCGCATCGAGACTGCCCTCGCCGGTGATCACCACGCCGGTGGAGCTCAGTCGCTCGTCCAGACGGACGAAGTCCAGGACGACGTCGATGCCGGGTCGACGCTCGGCGCCGAGCACCGCCAGGGCGGCGAAGCCGACACCGCCGGCGGCCCCGGCTCCCTCGGCGTCGGCCAGTTCGTCGACGTCGGCGGCGAGCGCGGCGGCGATCAGAGCCGCATACCGACCGAGGGCGTCGCTCGAGGATCTCCACCTCGGCCGGGCCGGCGCCCTTCTGCGGGCCGAAGACCGCGGCGGCACCGTCGGCACCGAGCAGGGGATTGGTGACGTCGGCCGCCAGGACGAGCCGGGTGTGCGGCCAGTCGCGGGTCCAGACCGGTCAGGTCGACCGTCGGCCAGGTCACGCAGACCTCCGCCTCCGGGGCCCGCCGGTTCGCCGTGCCCATCGAGCAGCCGCGCGCCGAGGGCGTGCAGGAGGCCGGCTCCGCCGTCGGTGTTCGCGCTGCCGCCGACCCCGAGGATGATCTCGGTGCAGCCGGCGTCGAGGGCGGCCATGATCATCTGTCCGGTGCCGAAACTCGAGGCCCGCAGGGGTTCAGCTGCGGAGCCCCGTCCCGCCCGACCGGGCAGCGCGCCCAGGCCGGACGCGGCGGCCATCTCGATCACGGCGAGTCGATCACGGATCGCGATCGTGGCCGCGACCTCGTTGCCCACGGGCCCGGACACATCGACGCGGAGCGGTGAGAACCCGCTGCCCAGGGCCGCGTCGACGGTCCCCTCGCCACCGTCGGCGACCGGGATCTGCTCGATCTGGGCGTCACTCAGCACGGCTGCGCAGTCCGGTCGCCACCGCCGCGGCCACCTCGGCGGCCTCGAGCGACCCCTTGAACTTGTCCGGCGCAACGATGATCTTCACGCGACGAATTTCTGCGTCAGTCCAGCATCGAGATCGCGGTCGGGGCGTCGGCGCCGCGCTGCGCCAGTTCCTCGAACTCGGTGACGTTGTCGAGCTCGGTGCCCATCGAGACGTTGGTCACCCGCTCCAAGATCACCTCGACCACCACGGGCACGCGGTACTCGCTGGCCAGCTTGCGGGCCTGGGCGAACGCGTTGCCCAGCTCCTCGGGATCGAAGACCCGGAGTCGCCTTGCAGCCCAGGCCTTCGGCCACCTGCACGTGATCGACTCCGTACCCCTTCGCGCCCTGGACCAGATCCTCGCTGGCGTTGATGTTGTCGAAGGACAGCTGGACGTGGTAGTCCATCTCGAATCCGCGCTGGGACTGGCGGATCAGCCCGAGGTAGGCGTTGTTGACCAGCACGTGCACGTACGGGATCTGGAACTGGGCGCCGACGGCCAGTTCCTCGATCATGAACTGGAAGTCGTAGTCGCCGGACAGCGCGACGACCTCGGACTCCGGGTCGGCCACGGCGACCCCAAGGGCGGCCGGCAGCGTCCAGCCCAGGGGCCCCGCCTGGCCGGCGTTGATCCAGTGCCGCGGCTTGTAGACGTGCAGGAACTGGCCGCCGGCGATCTGGGAGAGCCCGATGGTGGAGACGTAGCGGACGTCCCGGCCGAAGGCGCGGTTCATCTCCTCGTACACCCGCTGCGGTTTGATCGGGGTGTCACCGAAGTGGGTGCGCCGCTGCATCGTCTGCTTGCGCTGCTGGCAGTCCTTGACCCACACGCCGTAGTCGGGCAGGTCGTGGTGGTCGGCCCGCTCCTTCGCCGCGGCGACGAACAGTTCCAGCGCCGCGCGGGCGTCGGAGACGATGCCGTAGTCCGGGGCGAAGACCCGGCCGATCTGCGTGGGTTCCACGTCGACGTGGACGAAACGCCGCCCGCTCCGATAGACGTCCAGGCCGCCCGTGTGCCGGTTGGCCCACCGGTTGCCGATGCCGAGCACGAAGTCGGACTCGAGCATGGTGGCGTTGCCGTAGCGGTGGGACGTCTGCAGGCCCACCATGCCGGCCATCAGCGGATGATCATCGGGGATGGCGCCCCAGCCCATCAGCGTGGGGATGACCGGAATCTGCAGCGTCTCGGCCAGCTCGACCAGCAGATCGGCGGCGTCGGCGTTGATGATCCCGCCGCCGGCCACGATCAGCGGCCGTTCGGCGGTGACCAGCATGTCGAGCGCGCGGTCGATCTGGGGCCGGCTGGCGGCCGGCTTGTAGACCGGCAGCGGAGTGTAGGTGTCGGGGTCGAAGTCGATCTCGGCCATCTGCACGTCGAACGGCAGGTCGATCAGCACCGGGCCGGGTCGCCCCGACCGCATCAGGTGGAACGCCTGCTGGAACACCCCGGGCACCTGGGCCGGCTCGAGGACGGTTCCGGCCCACTTGGTCAGCGGCTTGGCGATCGAGGCGATGTCGACGGCCTGGAAGTCCTCCTTGTGCAGCTTGGCCACCGGCGCCTGGCCGGTGATGCACAGGATCGGGATGGAGTCGGCCGCGGCGGAGTACAGTCCGGTGATCATGTCGGTGCCGGCCGGACCGGACGTGCCGATGCAGATCCCGATGTTGCCCACCTTGGCGCGGGTGTAGCCCTCCGCCATGTGGGAGGCACCCTCGACGTGCCGGGCCAGGATGTGGGAGATCCCGCCGTGCTTGCGCATCGCGTCGTAGAACGGGTTGATCGCCGCACCGGGCAGGCCGAACGTCTGGGTGGCGCCCTCCAGCTCCAGGATCTTCACGGCCGCATCGACCGCACGCATCTTGCTCATTCTCCGCTCACTTTCTGGCCCGAAAGCCGCTCCACCCCGCGCAGCAGCGCCGAGTGGTCCAGTCCACCGTCTCCCTGGGCCCGCAGCGCCGCGATCAGCTGGGCCGAGACGGCCCCAAGGGGGATCGTCACGCCCTTCGCGCGGGCCGCCTCGAGGATGATGCCCATGTCCTTGTGGTGCAGATCGATCCGGAAACCGGGAGCGAAATCACCGGCCAGCATGCTGGCCCCCTTGCGGTTCAGCACGGTGCTGCCCGCAAGTCCACCGGCCAGCACCTTCAGCGCCGCCTCGGTGTCCACGCCGTACGCGCGGAGGAAGACGATCGCCTCGGCCACCAGCTGGTAGTTGCCGGCCACGATCAGCTGGTTCGCCGCCTTGACCGTCTGGCCGGATCCGGCGGGACCGACGAGCACGATCGTCGAGCCGATGGCCTCCAGGATCGGGCGCACCTCCTCGAAGTCGACCTCCTCGCCGCCGACCATGATCGACAGCTTGGCCTCCTTGGCCCCGGCCTCACCGCCGCTGACGGGAGCATCCAGCACGCGGATGCCGGCCTCCCGCCCCGCCTCGGCCAGGCGAGCCGAGACGTCGGGCCGGATGGTGGAGCAGTCCACCCACACCGACCCGGGCTTGGCGTTGGCGAAGATCCCGTCCTCGCCCTGCGCGACCTCTTCGACGTCGGGGGAGTCCGGAACCATGGTGATGATCACGTCGGCGTCCTTGACGGCCTCGGCGACCGAGGCCGCTCCTCGTCCGCCGGCCTCGACCAGGGCGTCCACCTTGGCGCTGCTGCGGTTGTAGCCGATGACGTCGTAGCCGGCCTTGACGAGGTTCGCGGCCATGGGGCCGCCCATGATGCCGAGGCCGATCACGGCGACGGTGGGCTTCTCGTTGGTCATGAGGTTTGGTCTCTCTTTCTCTGCGTACGCTCAGATGTTCGCCGCTTGAAATGTTCAGTGCTCAGATATTCAGGGGGTGGCGCGCTGGTCGCCTGGAAGCCAGGCGAACGGATCGGGATCAGCGCTCTTGTACTCCAGACCCACCCACCCGGTGTAGCCACCAGCTTCGGCGTCGCGGATCCACTGGTGGATGGGCAGTTCGCCGCTGCCGGGTTGGCCGCGGCCCGGGGCGTCGGCGATCTGCACGTGGCCGAACTCCTGGGCGTGGTCGCGGATCACGGCGTCGACGTCGTCGCCGTTGACCGACAGGTGGTAAAAGTCCGCCAGTAGCGCGATGTTGGCAGTCCCCGCGGCCTTGACTTTGTCGATGACCGACAGCACGTCAGCCGCGGTCTTCAGCGGGTAGGCGTCGGCACCCGAGACGGGCTCGAGCAATACCGTGCCGCCGATCGCCTGCACGGCCTGGCCGGCGCGGACGAGGTTCTCCACGCCCAGGGCGTCGGCCTCCTCGGCGGTGCATTCGTAGTTGCGCAGTCCGTACAGCGCGTTGAAGGCCCGACAGCCGAGGCGCTCACCGATGCCGGCGACCACGTCGAGGTTGTCGACGAACTCACTCGTCCGGCTCTTCCAGCTCACCAGGCCACGATCGCCGCCGGCCATGTCGCCCGCGAAAAAGTTGAGACCCGTCGAGTTGGACGCCGGCGTCTTGGACAGCGGCGACGAAGGCGTCGACATCCTGGTCGGCGGGAACCGCCTCCGGGAACGGCCACCAGAACTCCACCGCCGAGAAGCCTGCCTTCTTCGCAGCGGCCGGCCGTTCGAGGACGGAGAGATCAGTGAGCAGGATGGAGGCGTTCACTGTGTAGCGGGGCATGAATCGGACGCTCACTTCCGTAATGTGGAAATCAATTGCTGTGATGTGGAAACTTTACCGAGTCGAGGTCTAGGGGTCAAGCTAGCGGACCCGTGATTCGCTACTCTCAGCGGAGTTTCACTTCTGTATGGTGGAACTTCGCCTATTCTCGGAAGGCACTTGGCCGACAAGAGGGATCGCCATGACGACACAGGTAGCGAGCGAGGCCCGCTCGGGCACCGTCCAATCGATTGAGCGCGTGTTCGAGCTGCTGGAGGCGATTGCCGACGCCGGCGGTGAGATCTCGCTCAGCGATCTGGCCAACGCGTCCGAGTTGCCGATGCCCACCATCCACCGACTGCTCCGGACCTGCGTCACGCTGGGGTACGCGCGACAACTGCCCTCGCGGCGGTATGCCCTCGGTGCCCGCCTGATCCCGCTCGGTGAGTTGGCCGGCCAACAGCTGGGGCGCGTGGCTCAGCCGCAGTTGCAGTTGCTCGTCAGGCAACTCGGCGAGACCGCCAACATGGCGCTGCTGGAGGGCGATCAGGTGGTCTACGTCGCCCAGCAGCCGTCGGAGCACGCCATGCGGATGTTCACCGAGGTCGGCCGGCGCGCCAACCTTCACGACACCGGGGTGGGCAAGGCGATCTTGGCCACGCTGTCCGACGCCGAGATCCGCGGCATCGTCGGCCGGGTCGGGATGCCGACCCCGACCGTGAAGAGCCACGGCACCCCCGAATCCTTGCTGGCGGATGTGGCCCAGATCCGCAAGCGCGGATACGCGATCGACGACGAGGAGCAGGAGCCGGGCGTACGCTGCTATGCCGTCACCGTGCCGCAGGCCCCCTCGCCGATGGCCCTGTCGGTCTCAGGTCCGCTGTCCCGGGTGGACGAGGCCTTTGGCGAGCGAGCCGTACCCGTACTGCAGAGTGTGGCCGCCGCGATCGGTGCCGCCTTGCACGAGTAGACCCGCTGAAGACCGCGACACGATCGGCTGGGCGGCCGTCTCCTTCTCGCGGGTTGCACTCTCGGCAGCGGGTGCGAGGCTTGAGAGGTAAGGGTGCGGCCTTGGGATCGCGAGGGCGCGGCTCCTTCCGACAGCTCAGGGTGCGGGTTGTGGGTTCAGGGGCCAGCCGCTGATCCGCTTCGCGCGGGGTGGCGCGTACGTGCGCACTTTCGACGTGGTGAGGCCGAGGCGGACCAGGGACTCGGCGACGGTGACGGCGGCGGCTACCCCGTCGACCACCGGCACGCCCGTCCGGTCGCGGACCCGAGCCTCCAGCTCAGCCATCCCTCCGCACCCCAGGCAGACCACTTCGGCGCGGTCCTCGCGTACCGCCAGCTCGGCCTGCTCGACGATCGCGTCGACGGCGCGATCCGGATCGGCCTCCAACTCGAGCACCCCGATGCCACTAGAACGCACGGAGGCGCATCGCCGCTCCAGACCGGCGAGCAGCAGTCGGTCCTCGATCATCGGCACGGCCCGATCGAGCGTGGTCACGACGGAGTAGCTTCTGCCCAGGTACATCGCGGTGCTGGCGGCGGCCTCGGTGATGTCCACCACCGGCACGTCGAGCAACTCCTGGAGGCCCTCGCGACCGTGTTCGCCATAGCCGGCCTGAATCACGGCGTCGCAGGTCCCCTCGTACTCAAGCACCCGGTCCATCACCCCGACCGCGGCCAGGTAGCTCTCGAAATTGCCTTCAACGGACTCGGCGCCGAAGCGCGGCGTGAGGGCGACGATCTCGGTCTCCGGCCCGGCGGCTCGGGCGGCCTGGGCGCTGATCGACGCGGTCATGGTCTCGGTGGTGTTGACGTTGACGATGAGGATCCGCATGAGGGCTCTCTTCCACATTGCGAAACAATCTATCCGCTTGACGGAACCCGGGAGGGATGGATACGCTCGGATCACGACGACGTGAAGGAGCTCTGATGGCCAGTCCCAGCCCGGGATACTCGATCACGCTACGGGTGGAGGTCAGCTCCAGCTACAGCGCCACCACCGAACTGGCCTCGGCCGTCGCCGACACCGGTGCCGCGGTCACCGCTCTGGACATCGTGGAGTCGCGGCACGACAGCATCATCGTCGACGTCACCTGCAACACCACCGGCGAGAAGCACGCCAAGGAGATCGCCGACGCCCTCAATGCGCGTGACGGCGTCACCGTACGGAAGGTCAGTGATCGGACCTTCCTCCTGCACCTCGGTGGGAAGCTCTCCGTCGAGCCCAAGGTCCAGCTGCGCAACCGCGACGACTTGTCCCGCGCCTACACCCCCGGCGTGGCCCGGGTCTGCCTGGCGATCGCCGCCAACCCCGAGGATGCCCGCCGGCTGACCATCAAGCGCAACACCGTCGCCGTGGTCACCGACGGCACCGCCGTGCTCGGCCTCGGCGACATCGGCCCCGCTGCCGCGCTCCCGGTGATGGAGGGCAAGGCCGCCCTCTTCAAGCAGTTCGCCGGTGTCGACGCCTGGCCGGTCTGCCTCGACACCAAGGACACCGAGGAGATCATCGCGATCGTCAAGGCGATGGCACCCGTTTACGGCGGTGTGAACCTCGAGGACATCGCGGCTCCGCGCTGCTTCGAGATCGAACGCCGGCTCCGCGACGAACTCGACATCCCCGTGTTCCACGATGATCAACACGGCACCGCGATCGTCGTCCTGGCCGCCTTGATCAACGCCCTCCGCGTGGTGGACAAAAAGATCAGCGACGTCCGTATCGTCATCTCCGGCGTTGGTGCCGCCGGTCACGCGATCATCCAGCTGCTGCAGGCTCAGGGTGCCGGCCAGATCGTCGCCTGCTCGCGCAACGGAGCAATCCACGCCGGCGAGACCTACGCCGACGAGCACCGCGAGTGGATCGCACAGCACACGAATCCCGAGCGCTTCTCGGGCAGCCTGGTCGAGGCCCTCGTCGGTGCCGACGTCTTTATCGGCGTCTCTGCCCCGAACCTGATCACCGCCGACGACGTCGCGAAGATGGCGGACGACGCGATCGTCCTGGCCCTGGCCAATCCGGATCCCGAGATCCACCCAGCCGAAGCGGCCAAGCACGCGGCCGTCGTCGCCACGGGTCGCAGCGACTTTCCCAACCAAATCAACAACGTCCTGGCCTTTCCGGGGCTCTTCCGCGGCCTGCTCGACGCCGCGGCTCGAGAGATCAGCAACGAGATGCTCGTCGCGGCGGCGGAGGCGATCGCCAACTGCGTATCGGCTGAGGAGCTCAACGCCAGCTACATCGTGCCGAGCGTCTTCGATGCTCGCGTCGCGCCCGCCGTGGCTGCCGCCGTAGAGCGGGAAGCCTCAGCATGACCATCGAGATCACCGATCGCGAACCAACCGCGCGGGCCGAGGAGATCCTCACCGACGACGCGCTGGCCTTCCTCGAGGAGTTGCACGTACGCTTCGCCGCCCGCCGCGACGAGCTGCTCGCCGCCCGAGTGGAGCGCCGGGAGCGAGCTGCCGCCTCCGCGACGCTCGACTTCCTGGCTGACACCAAGGACGTACGGGACGGAGACTGGACCGTCGCGTCGGCCCCGCCCGCTCTGACCGACCGGCGCGTGGAGATGACCGGGCCGGCCACGCCGGCGAAGATGGCGATCAACGCGCTCAACTCAGGCGCCAAGGTCTGGCTGGCCGACCTCGAGGACGCCAGTTGCCCGACCTGGGCCAACGTGATCGACGCGCTCCTCAACCTGCGCGACGCGGCCCGGGGGACCCTGTCGTTCACCCAGGACGACGGGCGGGAGTACCGGCTCCGCACCGATCAACCACTCGCGGTCGTCGTCATGCGACCCCGTGGCTGGCACCTCTCCGAGGCCCACGTCCTGATCGACGGCGAGCGCGCCGTCGGCGGCCTGGTCGATTTTGGCCTCCACTTTTACCATCTCGCGCAGCAGCTGCTCGAGAACGGCCACGGACCGTATTACTACCTGCCCAAGATGGAGAGCCATCTCGAGGCGCGGTTGTGGAACGACGTCTTCACCTACGCCGAGGAGCGGCTGCGCATCGCCCCGGGCACGATCCGGGCCACGGTGTTGATCGAGACCATTCCGGCGGCGTTCGAGATGGAGGAAATCCTCTACGAGCTGCGTGATCACGCCTCGGGGCTGAATGCGGGCCGCTGGGACTACCTGTTCAGCATCATCAAGTACTTCCGTGACGCCGGGCCCGACTTCGTGCTGGTCGACCGGGCCGACATCACCATGACCGCGCCGTTCATGCGCGCCTACACCGAGCTGCTGGTCAAGACCTGCCACAAGCGGGGCGCGTTCGCGATGGGCGGGATGGCGGCGTTCATCCCCAGTCGCAAGGACGAAGAGATCAACCGGGTCGCGTTCGCCAAGGTGACGTCGGACAAGACGCGCGAGGCCGGCGACGGCTTCGACGGCTCCTGGGTGGCCCACCCCGATCTGGTGCCCGTCTGCCGGGCGGTGTTCGACGCGGTGCTGGGCGAGCGGCCCAATCAGCTCGACCGGCGCCGGGACGAGGTCGAGGTCACCTCCGCCGAACTACTGGACGTCTCGTCCGCCCAGGGCGACAACAGCGAGGAGGGCCTCCGCAACAACCTCTACGTCGCGGTCGCCTACACCGCCGTGTGGCTGTCCGGCAACGGTGCGGTCGGCATCCATAACCTGATGGAGGACGCCGCCACCGCCGAGATCTCCCGATCCCAGGTCTGGCAGGAGATCCACAACGACGTGATCTTGGCCGACACCGGCGAGACCGTCACGCGTGATCTGGTGTCCCGGCTGCTCGACGAGGAGACCGAGCGACTCCGTGCTGAGGTTCAGCCGGAGCTGTTCGACCGGTACTACGTTCCGGCGAAGCAGCTCATCGCGGACCTGTGCCTGAGTGAGGACTTCACCGATTTCCTCACGCTGCCGGCGTACGAACGGGTGATCGCGACATGATCACCAAGACCACGCACGGCGCCCGGCTGACCGGTGACGTCCTCGAGCAACTCGATCAGCGGCTGGCCGATACCGATGCGTTCCTGGCCGCCACCTACCCCGGCGAAGACGCCCGCCGCCAGCCCGTGCACACCGTCTACGTGCCGGCCGACACCTATACCGCCGATCTTCCGCAGCGCTGGGGTCGCGATGCCACGGACCTCGTGAACGCTCATGGTGGCGCCGACCGTCTCTGCGCAACGCTCGGGTTGAGCGACGACCTGGTCGCCCAGGTCGCGCCACGCGTCGAGGCCAAGCTCTCCTCCGAGCCCATCGAGGACCTGCGCCTCGACTTCGAGGATGGCTACGGCAACCGCGGCGACGAGGCCGAGGACGCCGAGGCCGTCCGGACCGCCCGCGAGGTGGCCGAAGCGGTGGCCGAGGGCAGGGCCCCGGCCTTCGTCGGCCTGCGGTTCAAGTGCTTCGAGGAACCCACGCGCCGCCGCGGCGTCCGGACGCTGGATCTCTTCCTTTCCACCCTGCTCGAACACGGCGGCCTGCCCGAGAACCTGGTGATCACGTTCCCGAAGGTGAGCACGGTCAGCCAGGTCGAGGCCATGGTGGCGGTGTGCGAGGCCTACGAGTCGACCGCCGGGTTGCCGCCGGGCCGGCTGCGCTTCGAGATCCAGGTCGAAACGCCGCAACTCATCGTCGGCTCCGACGGACGGCTGCCCGTGGCCGCGGCGATCGCGGCCGGCGGGGGGCGGGTCACCGCTCTGCACTACGGCACCTACGACTACAGCGCCTCACTCGGGGTGTCCGCGGAGTACCAGTCGCTCGCCCACCCCGCCGCCGACTTCGCCAAGGAGGTGATGCAGGTTGCCGTGGCCGGCACCGGCGTGCACCTGGCAGACGGATCGACCAACGTCCTCCCGATCGGCTCGGCCGAGCAAGTGCGGGCGGCCTGGCGGCTGCACCACGACCTGGTTCGTCGCTGCCTGGAGCGGGCCTACTACCAGGGCTGGGACATGCACCCGGGCCACCTGCCGACGCGGTTCATCGCCAACTTCGCCTTCTATCGCGAGGGATTCGGCCGCGCGGCGAGTCGGCTGTCGGCGTACGTGCATCGCGATGCCACCGGCATCCTCGACGAACCCGCGACGGCCCGGGCGCTGGCCCGCTACCTGTACCGAGGCTACGTCTGCGGCGCCGTGGACTCCGCCGAGCTGAATGCCGCCACCGGGCTCGACGCGACGCAGATCGAGCTTCTCGCCCGCCCCAGATCCGATACCGAGAACGTGGCTGCTCGACCTTCCAGCTGAGCAGCGTCCCTTCTATTCACCGAAACCGTCACGACCGAATGAAAAGGGAGTGACAAAGGAGTACAACAGTGACCACCAGTTACTACGCACCACACGGCGGGTTACCCCCGCAGAGCGACCTGCTCACCGACCGCGCCATGTTCACCGAGGCGTACGCGGTCATTCCCCGCGGAACCATGCGGGACATTGTCACCAGCTCGCTGCCGTTCTGGACCGAGACCCGGCTGTGGGTGATCGCCCGACCGCTGTCCGGCTTCGCGGAGACCTTCTCCCAATACATCGTGGAAGTCGGGCCGGACGGCGGCAGTGATCGCCCCGAGCTCGACGCAGGTGCCGAGGGCGTGATCTTCGTGGTCGAAGGCGATGTGCGGATCACGATCGACGAGGAGGAGCACAAGCTCGAGCCCGGAGGCTACGCGTTCCTGCCGCCGGGCACCCGATGGACGCTGCACAATCACGCAACGTTGCCGGCCCGCTTCCACTGGATCCGCAAGGCCTATGAAGCGGTCGAAGGTCTCGACGTTCCGGAACCCTTTGTGGCCAACGAAAACGACATCGTCCCCACCCCGATGCCTGGCACCGACGACCGCTGGGTGACCACCCGGTTCGTGGATTCGGCCGATCTCCGGCACGACATGCACGTCAACATCGTGACCTTCGAGCCGGGTGCGGTGATCCCGTTCGCCGAGACGCACGTGATGGAGCACGGGCTGTACGTCCTCGAGGGCAAGGCGGTCTATCGGCTGAACCAGGACTGGGTCGAGGTGCAGGAGGGCGACTTCATGTGGCTGCGCGCCTTCTGTCCGCAGGCCTGCTACGCCGGCGGCCCGGACCGGTTTCGCTACCTGCTCTACAAGGACGTCAACCGGCACGCCAAACTGAGCCGCCAGTTCGTCTAGCTCGGCGCCACGAGAAGTAGCAGACGTGACGCTTGAGCCTCGGTCCAACCGCGCGTTTGCTACGTCTCGGGGCAGCAACCTCAGGTCTGGTCGCTGCGCGACAGCCGGATCCAGCGGTAGCCGTATCCGTGCAGGCCCAGCTTGGTCAGCTTGCGGCCGGGAACCTCGTACGGGCCGTCGACCAGCAGGTCGTACGGCTCGCCCTCCATGCCCTTAAGCGAGCCGATGTCCACGGTGAGCTCGGTATCGGCAAGGTTGTGCAGCAGCAGGATGGACCCCGAGCCTGCGTCGAACCGATGGGCGAGCACCGAGCGGGGGAGCGGCACGTCGACGATCGAACAGACGCCGGTGCCGATCTCGGGAGCGCTGCGCAGAGTGTGGGTCAGATTCTCGAACCAGCGCAGCAGGGAGCTGGGGTCGCGCTGCTGGGCTCGAACATTGACCTTCTTCGCCCCGTACGGGCCGCGGATCGCCACCGGCCGTATGAGGTTCTCGGGAGGTGCATTGGAGAAGCCCCCGTTGGGTCCGTCGTCCCACTGCATCGGGGTGCGGACCGACTCGCGCCCGTCCAGGCCAAGGTTCTCCCCCATGCCGATCTCTTCGCCGTACCGGATCGCGGGTGTCCCGGGCATCGCGAACTGCAGCGCATACGCCAACTCGATGCGACGTTGATCGCCCTTGAGCATGGTGGCAAGCCGGCGGCGGATGCCGCGGCCGTACAACCGCATCTCGGGCTTGGGCGCGAAGGCCTTGAATGCGTCTCCCCGCTGCTCGTCGGTGAGCCGGCTGAGGTCCAGTTCGTCGTGGTTGCGGAGGAAGCTGACCCACTGGGCGCCCGGCGGCAACTTGACGGCGGTGGTCAGAGCCTCGACCAACGGCTCAGCGTTCTGCCTGGCCAACGCCAGCCACATCCGCGGGTTCAACAAGAAGTCGAACATCATCTGTGCGCGATCGCTCGGCGCGTCCGCGCGGCTGCCGGTGAAGGTGGCGACGTCGCTCGGCGGCACATTCGCCTCGCACAGCAACACGGAGTCTCCGACCTGCCATTGGGTCTCGGTCCGCCAGGAATCCAAGATCGAGAAGTCCTTCGGGCCCGGATCGACCCCGGGTGACACGTCCTCGATCACGAACGGCGCGGCGTCGATCCGGAAACCGGAGACGCCGAGTTGCAGCCAGAACCCCATCACCTTGGCGATCTCGGCGCGGACGTCGGGGTTACTCCAGTTCAGGTCGGGCTGGAAGTCGTAGAAACGGTGGAAGTACCAGGCGCTGGCCTGTTCGTCGAAGGTCCATGTCTCGGTCTGTTCGCCGGGGAAGACCGTGCCCTGGTGCTTGTTGGGCGGCTCGTCGGCGCTCCAGACGTACCAGTCGCGGTACGGCGAGTCGGGGCTGCTCCGCGCGGAGGTGAACCACGGATGCTCGTCGGAGGTGTGGTTGACGACGAGGTCGAGAACGATCTTGATGCCCCGCTCATGCGCGCGTCGGGAGAGCTCCGCGAAGTCGCCGAGACTGCCCAGCCGCGGGTCGATGCCGTAGAAGTCCGCGACGTCGTAGCCGTTGTCGCGCAGGGGACTGGGATGGATCGGGTTGAGCCACAGGCAGTTCACGCCTAGGCGGGCCAGGTAGTCGAGCCGGCTGATCAGCCCGCGGAGATCACCACGCCCGTCGCCGTCGGAGTCTTGGTAGGAGGCCACCTCGACGCAATAGATGATGGCCTCCTGGTACCACCGAGCGCTCATTTCGGGGTCTCCTTATTGCCGACGTGGACGAATCTCAGCACGCTATAGGGAGATGTGACGCGGACCACTCGGCGGGGGGTTTGACGTTCTCTCAGCTTTCGCATAGATTCCACTCTACGAAAACTTCATTCCATCGCACGGAATGACTCACCAACGGAGGTCTGACGCATGGCGAAGACGACTGGGACGGCCCGCAAGGCGGATGGACACCCGGTTGACGAGGTTCTGCCCTTCGGGCAGATGTTTGTCTACGGTCTGCAACACGTCATGAGCATGTACGCCGGCGTGGTGGCGGTGCCCCTGATCGTCGGCAGCGCCTTCGGATTGCCTCCGGCCGACATCACCTTCCTCATTTCCGCCGGACTGCTCATGTCGGGGCTCGCCACCGTCCTGCAGACGGTCGGGATCTGGAAACTAGGGGCGCGCCAGCCGATCGTCCAGGGCACCTCGTTCGCAGCGGTCTCTACCATCTTGGCCATCGGAGCGACCTCGGGGGGCGGCCCCGAAGCACTGCGTGAGGTATACGGCGCCGTCATCGTGGCCGGCATCATCGCCTTCTTGATCGCTCCGTTCTTCACCATGTTGCTGAGGTTCTTCCCCGAGGTCGTGACCGGCGTGGTGATCACCATCATCGGCATCTCGCTGTTGCCGGTGGCCATGCGCTGGGCCGGCGGCGGCAACCCGGCCGCGGAGAACTTCGCCTCGCCGCAGAACATCGCCCTGGCCTTTGCCACCGTGGCGATCATCGTCTTGATCTACCGCTTCCTCCCTGGGGGGTTCGGACGCGTGGCCATCCTGCTTGGTCTGGTCCTCGGGACCGTGGTCGCGATCCCGTTCGGCATGACCAACTTCAGCCGGATCGGCGATGCGAGCATCTTCCAGCTCACCCTGCCGTTCCACTTCGGCCTACCGACGTTCGCGGTCGGCGCCATCGTGTCGATGTTTGTGGTGATGTTGGTGACGATGGTGGAGACCACAGCCGACATCTTGGCCATCGGCAAGATCATCGACCAGCCCGCCACCCGCCAGCAGGTGACCAACGGCCTGCGGGCCGACATGTTGTCCTCGTCGGTGTCGGCGGTGTTCAACGGATTCACGGTCAGTGCCTTTGCCCAGAACGTGGGCCTGGTGGCCATCACCGGCATCAAGAGCCGCTTCGTGGTCGCGGTGGGAGGCGGCATCCTCGTCTTCCTTGGTCTCTTCCCGATCCTCGGCGCACTGGTCGCGCTCGTTCCCTTCCCCGTACTGGGTGGAGCTGGACTGGCCCTCTTCGGCACGGTCGCCGCCAGCGGCATCCGGACGCTGTCGTCGGTCAAGTTCGACGGCAACTCCAACCTCGTCATCGTCGCGCTGTCCATCGCGGTGGGCGTCATCCCGATCGCTGTGCCGACCTTCTGGGACAACTTCCCGGAGTGGTTCCAGGTGATCTTCGACAGTGGCATCACCTCGGCGGCGGTGATGGCCGTCACCTTGAACATCATCTTCAACATCGTCGGCCGCCCGGCCGAAGACGAGGGGCCGCTCTTCTCGGAGGGGCCACCGCCGGCCGCGATCACCGACGCGGACGAAGAGCGACTGACCGGCGACGAGACCGACCACAGCTTCCGCAAGCAGTCTGACTCCACCCGAAAGGACCACTCATGACCGAGGTCACCTTGACCAGCAACCAGTACGGCAAGGCTGAGAACCGCGTCGTGCGCGTCACGCGGGACACCGACCGCCACGAGGTCGCCGACCTCAACGTCACCAGCCAGCTTCGCGGTGATTTCGCGGCCGCGCATACCGACGGCGACAACTCCCACGTCGTCGCCACGGACACCCAAAAGAACACGATCTTTGCCTTCGCCAAAGACGGGATCTCCTCACCGGAGGAGTTCCTGCTCCGGCTGGCCGACCATTTCACCGGCAGCTTCGACTGGGTGAGCGGTGGCCGCTGGGCCGCCGATCAGTTCGGGTGGACCCGGATCAACGATCACGACCACGCCTTCTACCGCGGCTCGCCGGAGATCCGGACCGCCGTGCTCGTACGGGACGGCGATACCGACACGATGCTCTCGGGCTTCTAGGGGCTCACGGTGATGAAGACGACCCAGTCCGGCTTTGTCGGCTACCCGAAGGATCGGTACACGACCCTCAAGGAGACGACCGACCGGATCCTGGCCACCGACATCTCGACCAAATGGCGTTACAACGCTGAAGCTCTTCGGGGCGACCTCGACTACAACGCCACGTACGAGAGCGTGAAGCAGACGATCCTCACGAGCTTCTCGGATGGCTACTCCAAGGCTCTCCAGCAGGATCTCTACAAGATGGCCGAGGCCGTCATCTCCGAGCACGACGTCATCGACGAGATCAAGTTCTCTTGCCCGAACAAGCACCACTTCCTCCACGACCTCTCGCCGTTCGGCCTGGATAACCCGGGCGAGGTCTTCTACGCCGCCGACCGGCCGTACGGGCTGATCGAGGCGACCATCCAGCGCACGGGGAGCACAACCGCCGACGCGGCCTGGGTTGGGGTCGCCGGGTTCTGCTGAACCCATTCGCTCCCTGAGCCCTTCGACAGCTCAGGAGGGACTCCGTCGAAGGGCCATCCGTACGCCACTAACTGCTGGATCGGGACACGCTCGCGCCGGTCGCATGTCCCCAACCCGGCAGTTGTGTGGAGACTGCATGGTTCCGGCGGATGCGCACGGCATTAGGCTCGCAAGTGCGGCCCGGTCACCCCCGAGACCGCTGGACGAGCCAGACACCTAAGGAGGCGTGTCCGCATGACCGACACCCTGAGCAATCGGTCGACCGACTCCGGCCCCGATCCCGAGGAGACGAGCGATTGGATCGAGTCCTTCGACTCGCTGGTCGCGAGTCGAGGCCGGGACCGGGCGGCCGACATCCTGCGTGCCCTGCAGGCCCGGGCCGGTGCGGTCGGCGTCGCCACCCCAGCCAGGTTGGTCACCGACTACGTCAACACGATTCCGACGTCTGAAGAGCCCGACTTCGCCGGCGACGAGGAGATCGAACGCAAATTCCGCCGGCTGGTCCGCTGGAACGCGGCCGTGCTGGTGCACCGGGCGCAACGCTCCGACATCGGAGTCGGCGGACACATCTCCACGTACGCCGGCGCCGCCACGCTGTACGAGGTCGGCCTCAACCACTTCTTCCGTGGTCCTGACCACCCCGGCGGCGGCGATCAGATCTTCTACCAGGGCCATGCCTCGCCCGGCATGTACGCGCGGGCCTACCTCGAGGGCCGGCTGAGCGAGGAGGACCTCAACGGCTTCCGGCAGGAGAAGTCCAAGGCCCCGCACGGACTGTCCTCCTATCCGCACCCCCGACTGATGCCCGACTTCTGGCAGTTCCCGACCGTATCCATGGGCATCGGCCCGATGAACGCCATCTACCAGGCCCAGTTCAACCGCTACCTGCGTGGTCGGGGCATCAAGGACACCACCGACCAGCACGTCTGGGCCTTCCTCGGCGATGGCGAGATGGACGAGCCCGAGTCCCGCGGGCTGCTGCAGCTGGCCGCCAACGAGGGGCTCGACAACCTCACCTTCGTCATCAACTGCAACCTGCAGCGGCTCGACGGACCGGTGCGCGGCAACGGCAAGATCGTTCAGGAACTGGAGGCGTTCTTCCGCGGGGCCGGCTGGAACGTGATCAAGGTGCTCTGGGGTCGGGAATGGGATCCGCTGTTCGCCCGGGACAACAGCGGCGAACTCGTACGGATCATGAACGAGACCCCGGACGGCGATTTCCAGACCTACAAGGGCGAGTCCGGCAGCTACGTCCGGGACAACTTCTTCGGCAAGTCCGCCGCAACCAAGCTCCTGGTCAAGGACATGACCGATGACCAGATCTGGAGCATGAAGCGCGGCGGACACGACTACCGCAAGGTCTATGCCGCCTACCACGCGGCGAATCTCCGGGACGGCCAGCCGACGGTGGTGCTGGCCAAGACGGTCAAGGGCTACGGGTTGGGTGCCAACTTCGAGGCCCGCAACGCCACCCACCAGATGAAGAAGCTGACGGAGGACGACCTCAAGCAGTTCCGCGACCACCTGGACATCCCGGTCACCGACGACGCGATCGACAGACGTCTACAACGTGCCCTACTACCACCCGGGCCCGGACTCGGCGGAGATCCAGTACATCCTCGAGCGGCGCCGGAAGCTCGGCGGCTTCACCCCGGAACGGCGCAACGCGCCCAAAGCGTTGGAGCTGCCGGGCGATGCCACCTACTCCGGGGCCAAGCGGGGCTCGGGCAAGCAGATGGCGGCCACCACCATGGCCTTCGTCCGGCTGCTCCGCGACCTGATCCGGGACAAGGGCATCGGGGAGCGGATCGTGCCGATCATCCCCGACGAGGCCCGCACCTTCGGCATGGACTCGTTCTTCCCCACCGCCAAGATCTACAACCCGAAGGGGCAGCGCTACACATCCGTCGACCGCGAGCTCTTCTTGGCCTACAAGGAATCCGAGCACGGCCAGATCCTGCACGCCGGCATCAACGAGGCCGGCTCGATGGCCGCCTTCACGGCCGCCGGCACCGTCGTATGCGACCCACGGCGAGCCGATGATCCCGGTCTACGTCTTCTACTCGATGTTCGGCTTCCAGCGCACCGGCGACTCGATGTGGGCCGCCATGGACCAGATGGCCCGCGGCTTCATCATCGGCGCCACCGCCGGCCGGACGACCCTGACCGGTGAGGGCCTCCAGCACGCCGACGGGCACTCGCCGATCCTCGGCGCGATGAATCCGGCCATGAAGGTCTACGACCCGGCGTTCGGCTACGAGATTGCCCACATCGTGCGCGCGGGCATCGAGCAGATGTACTCACCGGACAGCAGCAATCCGAACGTCATGTACTACATCACGGTCTACAACGAGCCGATGCAGCAGCCGGCCGAACCCGACGGCACCGATGTCGAGGGCATCGTCCGCGGTCTGCACCGGATCAGCACCGGCGGCGACTCCGGGCCAAAGGTGCAGTTGCTCGGCTCGGGGGTCTCGGTGCCCTGGGCCCAAGAAGCCGCGATGATCTTGGGCTCGGAGTGGGGCGTCAGTGCCGACGTCTGGTCGGTCACCTCGTGGACGGAGCTCCGCCGGGACGGCCTGGCCGCGCTCGAGCACAACTTCCTGCACCCCGAGGAGGAGACGCGGACCCCGTACGTGACGCAGCAAGCTGGCGGATGCCACCGGGCCGATCGTGGCCTCGACCGACTACGTCTCCGATGTGCCCGATCAGATCCGGCAGTTCCTGCCGAATCCCTTCGCGACGCTGGGCGCCAACGACCACGGCTTCTCCGACACCCGGGCGGCCGCGCGGCGCTACTTCCACATCGACGCCCATTCGATGGTCGTACGGGCCCTGCAACTGCTCGCCGACCAAGGCGAGGTCGACGCCGAGCTCGGAAAGCAGGCGGCCGAGAGGTACCAGCTGCTCGACGTCCGCGCCGGCACCACCGGCACCGCGGGCGGCGAAAGCTGAGCTTGTCGAAGGACGTCCCGCTTGCGGACGAGCGTGTGGTTTCGCAGCCCAAGCGGGAGGACACGCCGGGGAGCGCTGACCGCTCGGCGTGTTATCCAGCCTGAGTTGGATAACGCACAGGCTGGTATCGACCCTTCGACAGGCTCAGCGCGAGCATCATGGGCCCTTCGACCAGGCTCAGGGCGCGAACTTCATGGGCCCTTCGAGGCTCAGGACTCAGGCTCGGACGCGCGCATCATGGGCCCTTCGATAGGCGCGCGCTCTACCTCACGCCGCGCATCAGCTTCTTGACCATCGGGGTGATCAGGATCAACACCACGCCGACGGCGATGGCGATGGCACCGAGGATGCCGAAATAGGGAACCTGGGTCTGCACCGTGTAGAACTCGGCGAGCACACCGGCCATGGCCGTGCCGCAGGCGATCGACAAGAAGAGCAACGCCACCATCTGGGTCTGGAAGGCCTCGGGGGCGAGCTTGGTCGACAGCGACAAGCTGACGGGGGAGATCAGCAGCTCGGCGACGGTGAAGACGAAGATCACGCCGACGACGCCGAGCAACGGGGCCGAATTCGGCACCGTGCTGGCCATGGGGATGAAGAGCAGAAACGCAACACCCATCACGATGACGCCCAGAGCGAACTTGATCGGAGTCAACGGCTGCCGATCACCCAGTTTGGTCCAGATCGCAGCGAAGACCAGCGACAAGATCATGATGAACACGGGGTTGATCGAATTCACCCACGCCACCGGCATCTCCCAGCCGAACAGGTTACGGTTCAGCTGCTCGTCGGAGTACACGGTGAGCACGGTGAACTGTTGCTGGTACAGCGACCAGAACACCGCACTGGTGATGAACATCGGAATGAACGCGATCACCCTGCTGCGCTCATCGCTGGTGATCCGCTTGCTGCCCAGGATCACCACGAAGTACGCGACGCTGGCCAGGATGGAGATCGCGACCACGCTGGTGGCCAACCGGTCGGCGTTGAGGACGCCGGTCAGCGCCAGCACCACGACCAGCGCCAGCACCGCGGCGGTGATCAGGATGATCCGCATCCGCAACTCCGCAGGAAGCGGATTGGGTACGTGGTTGGCTTCGGCCGGCAGGTTCTTCCGCCCGAGGGTGTAGACCACGAGACCGAACGCCATGCCCACCGCGGCGAGCGCGAAGCCCCAGTGGAAGCCGTAGTTCTGCTGCAGCAGCCCGGTGAAGATCGGGCCGAGGAAGGCACCCAGATTGATGCCCAGGTAGTAGATCGAGAAGCCGGCGTCGCGGCGCGGATCATCACGGGCGTACAGCGTGCCGACGATGCTCGTCGCGTTGGCCTTCACCCCGCCGCTGCCCAGCGATATGAAGATCAGGCCGACGCCAACACCGAGGAGGCCCGGGATCGTCGACAGGGCGATGTGCCCGCACATGACCAAGATCGCCGAGATGAACAGCGTGCGCTCGGCCCCGAGCACCCGGTCGGCGAGCCAGGCGAAGATGATGGTCGAGAGATAGACGAACCCGCCGTACGCCCCGACGATGCTCGTCGCGGTCACCTGGTCGATACCCAGTCCGCCCTCGGCGACGGTGAAGTAGAGATAGAGCAGCAGGATGCCCTGCAGGCCGTAGAAGGAGAACCGCTCCCACATCTCCACCGAGAAGATGGTGGCCAGTTGGCGTGGTTGGCCCAGGAAGGTCCTCTCCGGGCGGGCCTCGGAGCAGTCGCTGGCGAGGGCGGCGCAGTGGTCACGAGCCATAGCGTTCCACTCCGGGTCGGCACCGTACAGAACTTGAGTCCCGCGTCGAACCAATCGCGAGGGTGGCCGACAAGCGTCTCCCGCCGACGTCGTAGGGCCGAACTACGCTACCGGCCATGCACGTAGCCGTCACCGGAACGCCGTCTCGATCCGAGCAGCGGCGCGCGCGAGTCGAGCGAGGGCCTACCAGGAGCTAGACCGCTGGCTCGCCGACCAGATCCGCACGGGTCTGGCGCCGTTGCCCCGGCTCGGCTACGCCCACTTCGACGCCATCGCCGCTCGGATGGTCGACGCGCAGGCGCCCGGTGTTCGCGGGTCTGCTGCGGGCCCTGCCGACCGAACTGGGCGAGGAGGACTGGCCGGATCGGGTGCTGCACGGGCTGGCGGGCTGCATCTGCTGAGTCGGGCTCACGCGGCGATCGAGAGCTCCCGACGACCTCGCCGCCACCGTGCGCAGCCGGATCGGCTACCCGGTGGCCAAAGCCGACGTGCTGGCGCGATCCGGGACTCTTCGACTCCTGGTGGGCCGTGGGCGCTGTCGACGTGGTCGATCTGCATCTGCGGCGGCGCCGGGTCTGGCTGCGGGGTGCCGCGAGCCGGCGGTGGGCCGTGTGGCTCGCGTTCGCGCCGCCGGGCCAGTCCCTCGACGACTCCGTGCTTCCGGGACAGGCCCTCCCCGCGTGAGTTGCACTTCTACCCCGGCGCAGGCCAGCACCGGGCGCTGGTCGGGACAGGTGCGCTATGGGTCACCGCCGAACCACTGTCGGTCACGGGAGACGAGCTGGCCGAGGTGCGCCGCCAGTTCGCCCTGCTCGTAGCGGCCGATCCCTGGGCGAGTCGGATGCCGGCCGCGGTCTACGGACAGCCGGTTCGCGACGACGACGGCGGCTGGTGGCTGGTGGACTCGACCGGGACCGGCTGCCGCCTGCTCGAGACTGGCGGGCCAGCCCTGGCCGTTGCTGGCCCAGTCGGCCGCCGAGCCGCTGACGGTCTTCGGGGAGTGGAACGGGTCCGAACTGCTTCCCCTCAGCGTGCTGCCCGATGATCGCGGTCGGATTCTGAGCATGGAGATCTGCGGATGAGTGGCTGGCCCGAGCTGGTGACGACCGCTCTGCTGGGCACCGGTCGGCGGCCGCTGCCCACCGCCCTCTCCGTGTCGTGGGCCACCGAAGAGCAGACGAAGCCGGACCGGCCCGACCGCGATCCGGCGGTGCGCGTCCTCGAACTGGCGGCTCGGCATCGCGCGGTGAGCCGAGTGGCTCGACGCCGGGCGAACCCCCGCGGGCCACAGCTGCGGAGCCCGCTCCACCGGTCGATCGCCGCCCTCCTCCGCCAGGAGGCGGCGGGCGTCCTCGCCTCGTTGATCATCCGGCCGACGCCGGCATTGATCAACTTCTGGCTGCCGTGCGCCGCCGCCGCGGGCTGCGGTGTTCCGGCCGCGTATTGGACCCGCCTCGCCCGGCTGGCCGCCCACTCCACTTCCTACGACCGAGCGCTGCTCGGCCGCGTGCTCGGCGAGCGGGGACGGTGGTTCCTGCGGCAGAACCCCGACTGGCGTCGACTCGCGGCCGACGCGGACCCGCCCTTCGACCGGCCGGAGATCTCCTCGACCCCGGGGACCCCGACAGGCGTCGATGGCCCCCTCCTGCCCGACTGCCGAGACGGTCCGAGCCCGGCCGTAAGTCGATCTTCGATCATCCCGATCCGTGGCCCACCGACGTCGTCGCGGCTGCGTACGCCGTGCTCGGCCAGCGGGATCGCTCGGACGGACCACCCGCGAGTACGCCGCCGGCGTCGGCGCCCGGCTGCCCGTCGAGCTGTACGCGGAACCGGGCGCGGCCGCGGAGTACTACCTGCAGGCGCCCGAGGCGTCGCCGGTGCTCCGTCGCCGATCCGGGAGAGTTTCGTGATCTTGGAGAGAGTCGGCCTTCGTCCGGGTCGCGCATCGAGCACGCGTTCCGGAGCCCCGAGCGGAGTTCGCGGCGGCTGCGGCGGGTGGAGATCCCGGGTGTCTGAACCGCGCAGCAAGCAAGCCGCAGAACACGGAGCCGGTCCTCGCTCTCGAGGGCGACCCGCTGCGGCCGCCAGCCGAGGTCGCCGACGCCGCCGAGCTCGAAGCGCTGCAACGCATCGACGACAAGCCGCGGCCACCGCGCTGGCGGTTGTCGCCCTGGGCGGTCGTCACCTACCTGATGGGCGGCGCCCTGCCGGACGGGACGGCCATCCGTCCGAAGTACATCGGATCTCGGCGACTGATGGAAGTGGCCGTGGCCACCCTGGCCACCGATCGGGCGCTGCTGCTCCTCGGCGTGCCCGGAACGGCGAAGTCCTGGGTGTCGGAGCACCTGGCCGCGGCGATCTCCGGCCGGTCGACCTTGCTGGTCCAAGGCACGTCGGGCACGCCCGAGGAGGCCATCCGCTACGGCTGGAACTACGCCCGGCTGCTGTCCGAAGGACCGACAGAGAACGCCCTGGTCCCGTCCCCGGTGTTCACGGCGATGCGCGAGGGCAGCATCGTCCGGGTCGAGGAACTCACCCGGATCCCCTCCGACGTACAGGACGCGTTGATCACCGTCCTGTCGGAGAAGACCCTGCCCATTCCCGAGCTCGCCGACGAAGTGCAGGCCGCCAAGGGCTTCAACCTCATCGCCACGGCCAACGATCGGGACAAGGGGGTGAACGAGCTGTCCTCGGCGCTCCGGCGCCGGTTCAACACCGTCGTCCTGCCGCTCCCGGCCGATCCGGAGGACGAGGTTCGGATTGTTTCCATCCGCGTGGCCGAACTGGCGGATGCCCTCGAATTGCCTCCGGTCCCGGCCGCTGTCGAGGAGATCCAGCGCGTCGTCACCGTGTTCCGTGAGCTGCGATCCGGGGTGACCGCCGACGGGCGCACCGCGGTCAAGAGCCCGTCGGGCACGCTTTCGGCCGCCGAGGCGATCTCCGTGATCACCAGCGGGCTGGCCCTCTCGGCCCACTTCGGCGACGGCACGCTCGGTCCGGCGGACCTCGCCGCGGGAATCATCGGTGCCGTGATCAAGGACCCGCAGGCGGACCGGATCGCGTGGAGCGAATACCTCGAGGTCGTGGTCCGCGACCGCCCGGGCTGGGGTGCCTTCTACGAGGCCTGCCGGGACGGTCCCGAGAGGCTCCTGTCGTGACCGACGCCGAGGCACAAGTGGAGGTCTTCGGCATCCGACACCACGGCCCTGGCTCGGCGCGCTCGCTGGTCACCGCTCTCGACGCCTTTGCGCCGGACATGGTGCTCGTCGAGGGACCGGCCGATGCCGACCCCCTCATTCCCTGGGCGGCCTCCATTCGGACGGTGCCACCGGTCGCGTTGCTCGCCTACGTCGCCGACCAGTCCAGCCGGGCGGCGTTCTGGCCGTTCGCGGTGTTCTCACCTGAGTGGCAGGCCCTCCAGTGGGCGGCGATGCACGACGTCGCCGCAGCCTTCTGCGACCTGCCCGCTTCGGTCAGCCTGGTCGGTGGCGAGACCCGCGAACCCCCACTGCTCCTGGAAGACCCCGACCAGTCCGACCAGCCCGAGCCGGACGCGCCTGAGTCTTCCAGTAAGGGCCGCCGCGCCGCCGTACGAACCGATCCGCTGGCGCGGCTGGCCGCCGCGGCCGGCTACGACGACCCGGAGCGTTGGTGGGACGACGTCGTCGAATCCCGTCGGGACGGGGCTTCACCCTTCCCCGGCATATGCGACGCGATGGCCGAACTGCGGCGGGACCTGCCCGAGGTCCATCCGGCGGAGGCGCGTCGCGAGGCCCGCCGGGAGGCGTTCATGCGGCAGACCATCCGGGCCGCGCTCAAGACTGGGCGGCAGCGAGTGGCGGTGATCTGTGGGGCCTGGCACGCGCCCGCACTGACCACACCACTCCCGCCGGCCGTCGCGGACGCCCGCCTGCTGCGCGGCCTGCCCCGCCGCAAGGTGCGGACCACCTGGGTGCCGTGGACTCACTCACGGCTGGCCTACGCCAGTGGTTACGGGGCCGGTATCGCCTCACCCGGCTGGTACGGCCATCTGTGGAGCGCACCCGACCAGCCGATCACCCGCTGGCTGACCAGGGTCGCGGGCGCCCTGCGCACCAAGGACCTGGCCGTCTCCAGCGCCCACGTGATCGAGTCCGTCAGGCTGGCCGAAACGCTGGCCCGCCTGCGGGGCCGGCCGCTGGCCGGCCTGAGTGAGGTGCAGGACGCGACCCAGGCCGTGCTGTGCGACGGCAGCGAGCTGATGCTGGGCTTCGTCACCGCCGAACTCGTCGTGGGCCAAGAACTCGGTACGGTCGACCCGGAGGTGCCGACCGTACCGCTGGAGGCGGATTTGATCCGCCGGTGCCGGACGCTGCGGGTGAAGCGTGACACCAACCGTCGGCTACATGATCTGGATCTGCGCAAGCCGACCGACCGGGCCCGGTCCGTGTTGTTCCACCGGCTGCGCATGCTCGGTCTGGACTGGATCCGACCGAGCGAGAGCGAGATCCAGGGTCGCGGGACGTTCCGAGAGACCTGGCAGTCTCAATGGCGACCTGAGTACACGCTGACCCTCGTGGAGGCCGCGACATGGGGGACGACGGTGGAAGGGGCCGCCACCGCCAAGATCTTGGACGCCGGCGAGAACGCCGACCTGGTTGCGCAGACCGAGGCGGTGGAACGCTGCCTGCTGGCTGAGCTGCCCGACGCCCTGCAGCGACTGCTGGCCGCGTTGTCCCGTCGGGCTGCGCTGGACGCCGACGTCGTCCATCTCATGGACGCGGTGCCCCCGCTGGTCCGAGCCCAGCGTTACGGAGACGTGCGGGACACCGACACCTCCGCCCTGGCGCGCGTCAGTGAGACCCTGGTCATCCGGATCTGCGCAGCCCTGAAACCGGCACTGACCGGCCTGGACGCCGACAACGCCCGCGCCATGCGGCAGCGGATCGATCGGGTGCACGCTGCGGTCAGCCTGGTGTCCGACGCTGTCGCGGAGCTGCCGAATCCCCGGGAGCGCTGGCTGGACACGCTGACCGAAGTCCTGGAATCCGGGGGCACCCATCCCGAGATCTCGGGCCGCGTGCTGCGCATCCTCTTCGACGCCGAGCGGCTCGGCGACGTCACGACGCGCCTGCACCGGGCGCTCTCCTACGGTTCTCCCGCCGCCGCCAAGGCGGCCTGGATCGACGGGTTCTTCGCCGACGGTGCGTTGTTGATCATCCATGACGCCGAACTTCGCAGCCTGGTCGACGGTTGGTTGTCGGACCTGTCCGAGGACGACTTCGTCGACGTCTTGCCGTTGATCAGGCGGACCTTCGGCACCTTCAGCCCTCCCGAGCGCCGACTTATCGCCGAGCGTCTGGACCGCAGCGCAACGAAGGAAGCCGCTACCGACCACGAGGTCTTCGATCTTGAGTTGGCAGGGCCGGCGCTGGCGACTGTCGAGGCGATTTTGGGTCACCAGAGATGAGCGAGCCGCATGCCGATCGCCGGCGCCGCTGGCGACTGGTGCTCGGCGAGCCGGCAGCCGACCTCGAACCAGAGCTCGCGGCATCCGACATCGCCATGGACGACACCCTCGCCGCTCTGTACGAAGCACGGCCGGGCGAATCGACACCGGCGGGTCCCAGGATGGGCGGACTCGGTTCGTCGGCCCCCCAGGTCGCCCGCTGGCTCGGCGACATCCGTACCTATTTCCCGACCAGCGTCGTCCAGGTCATGCAGCGGGATGCGATCGAGCGATTGCAGCTGACCTCGATGCTCCTGGAACCGGAGTTGCTGACCGCAATCCAGCCCGACGTCCATCTGGTCAGCACGCTGGTCGGACTCAACCGCGTCATGCCGGAGACGACTCGGGCCACGGCTCGCGCCGTCGTCCAGGCGGTCGTGCGCGAGATCGAGCGCCGCGTCGCCCAGCAGACACGATCGGCGGTGACCGGCGCCGTCAACCGGGCGGCAAAGACCCGTCGCCCGCGGCGCAGCGACATCGACTGGGCGGCGACCATCGGCCGCAATCTCGATCACTACCTGCCCGAGTACAAGACCGTCGTGCCGGAGCGCCTCGTCGGCCACAGCCGCACCGCCCGTGCCTTCGCCGCCGACGTCATCGTGGCCATCGACCAGTCGGGATCAATGGCCGAGTCCGTGGTCTACGCGGCGGTGTTCGCCGCCGTGCTGGCCTCCATCAACTCGGTTCGGACCTCACTCGTGGCCTTCGACACCGCGGTGGTCGATCTGTCGGAGCTGCTCGCCGATCCCGTGGACGTCTTGTTCGGCTGCCAACTCGGCGGCGGGACCGACATCAACCAGGCGGTCGCGTACTGCGCCGGGCTGGTCACCCGGCCGGCCGAGACCGTCTTCGTGCTGATCTCCGATCTGTACGAGGGCGGCATCGCGCAGGACCTGCTCGCACGGATGGCCGAGCTCGTCCGCAGCGGCGTGACGGTCATCGTGCTCCTGGCCCTGGCCGACACCGGAGCCCCGGCGTACGACCGCGACCATGCCGCCGCCCTGGCCGGCCTCGGCGTGCCGGCCTTCGCCTGCACGCCGGACGCGTTCCCGGAGCTTCTCGCGGTGGCGTTGAGCCGGGGCGACGTGGCGGCGTGGGCGGCCGGGCAGGCCGCCCAGGCGGCAGGGACCTAGCCGTCTGTCGAGCCTCCAATATTTGTAACGTGGGCGGCATGACGACTCCCGACGTGGCGGACTCTCACTTGGTGCTATTCGAGCCAGCGCGTACCCGGCCCGCGATGCCCGACGGCTACGGCCTGCCCACCAGCACCGACGGTCTCCTCGAGTGGACTGCGGTCGAGGAACGTCTGGTGGCCTCACGCCATTACTGGCTGAGCACCGTGCGGCCCGACGGGACACCCCACTCCGTGCCGCGCTGGGGCGCCTGGCTCGATGGCCGCTTCTGGTACGACGGCGCTCCGACCACCCGTCACGCGCTGAACCTGCGGACCAATCCGGCGGTGACGCTGACCCTGGAGAGCGGCGTCGAGGCGGTGATCGTCGAGGGGACGAGTGCGGCGACGCGGGCCGAGCCGGACGATTTCGGACGTCGCCTCAGCGAGGCGTTCGGCAAGTACCACGACCTCGGATACTCACCCGACCCCGATGCCTGGGCGGGTGAGGACGGCGGCGGACTGCGGGTGATCACCCCGCGGCGGGCGATGGCGTGGTTCTCATTCCCCAAGGACGCGACCCGCTTCACGTTCTGAGGCGGCCGACACGAGCGCCGTGAGAGGATCACACCCGTGAGTGGGGTGCCCTCGGTTTCGTATTCGATCACTGTCCGCCTGGAGGTGCCGGCGGGTGGGGCGGCGGTGAGCCATCTGACGACCGCCGTGGAGCAGGCTGGAGGCGCCGTCAGCGCGCTTGACGTCACCGCCTCAGGGCACGAGCGGTTGCGCATCGACGTAACCTGTGCGGCCCGCGACACCGAGCACGCCGACGAGCTGGTCGAGGCGATGCGGTCGGTGCCGGGCGTCATGATCGGCAAGGTCTCCGACCGCACGTTCCTGATGCACCTGGGCGGCAAGATCGAAATGCAGACCAAGCATCCGATCCGCAACCGCGACGACCTCTCGATGATCTACACCCCGGGCGTGGCGCGGGTGTGCCTGGCGATTGCGAAGAATCCGGACGACGCGCGCCGGCTGACTGTGAAGCGGAACAGCATCGCGGTGGTCACCGACGGGTCGGCGGTGTTGGGACTCGGCAACATCGGGCCGAAGGCGGCGCTGCCGGTGATGGAGGGCAAGGCCGCGTTGTTCAAGCGGTTCGCCGGGATCGACGCCTGGCCGCTGTGCCTGGATACCCAGGACGTCGACGAGATCATCGCGGTGGTTCGCGCGGTGGCGCCCGGGTTTGCCGGGATCAACCTCGAGGACATCTCCGCTCCCCGCTGTTTCGAGGTGGAGGCCCGGCTCCGGGAGCAGCTCGACATCCCCGTGTTTCACGATGATCAGCACGGCACGGCGATCGTGGTGCTCGCTGCGTTGTACAACGCCCTGCGGGTGGTCGACAAGGCACTGCCCGAGGTCAAGATCGTGATGTCGGGGGCCGGTGCGGCCGGCACGGCGATCATCCAGTTGCTGCTGGCGGCGGGCGCGAAACATGTAGTAGTCGCCGACATCGCCGGGGTCGTCCACCGGGGTCGGGAGGGGATCGAGGGTCAGTTGCTGTGGCTCGCCGAGCACACCAACGCACTCGGGATCACCGGGACGCTCAAGGAGGCCGTGGTCGGTGCCGATGTGTTCGTCGGCGTTTCGGCGCCGGGAGTGTTGACCGCCGAGGACGTGGCGGGGATGGCCGACCGGGCTATCGTCTTCGCCCTGGCCAACCCCGAACCCGAGATCGACCCGGCGGATGCCATCCGGCACGCCGCAGTCGTGGCGACCGGCCGCTCGGACTTCCCGAACCAGATCAACAACGTGCTGGCCTTCCCCGGAGTGTTCCGCGGCCTGCTCGATGCGCACTCGGCCGAGATCACCCCGGCGATGCTGCTGGCCGCGGCCAAGGCGTTGGCCGGCGTGGTCTCCGACGACGAACTCAACGCGGCCTACATCATGCCCAGCGTGTTCCACGCCGACGTACACAACCGGGTCGCTGCTGCCGTGCGTACCGCGGCCGGAGGTCCTGCCGAGCTCCCGACCGACACCGAAGTCCTCGCTTAGTGCCTCGGGGCCCTAGGTCGATGTCGGTTTCGCCGCCGCCTCCCCGGACGGGCCAGACGAAGAGCCGGGGGCCTGCGTTGATCGTGCTCAGTGGCTTGGCGCTGACCGTTCAGCTGTACGGGCTCTACCGACCGATCGGCCCGCTCGAGCCGACCTGGTTCCCGCAGGCCGACAAGATCGGGCACTTGCTCGTCTTCGCTATGCCCGTCGCCCTGATCCTGCTGACCTTGACCTGGTACGCAGCGCGCCGAAGCGCCACGGTCTCCCCCCGCGCGATCGCGGTGGTCGTCGGCGCGTTCGCCGGCCACGCTGCCCTCAGCGAAGTCATCCAGGACCGGCTCTACGTCAGCCGCGTCGGAGATCCGTGGGACCTGCTGGCCGACGGGCTGGGGATCGCCCTGGGCTTGATGATCTTCGTGGCGCTGGGACCGGGCCTGGCCAGGTCCGCGAGGACCGGAGGCGCACTGCCGGCGCGAGCAGTTGCCCGCCGATGAGGACCGATCGCGATCCGGTCCCTGGCGATCTGCTGGTGGCGAGTGTGTTGCTGGCCGACGGCGTCTTCAATCAGACCGTCGTCCTGGTGCTGGACGCCGACGCGGACGGCGCCCTTGGGGTGATCTTGAACGAGGTCTCCCAGACCCCGCTGGACGCGGTGCTGCCCGACTGGGTCGGGACGGTCTCCGAGCCGCGACTGCTCTTCCACGGGGGGCCCGTGTCCCCGAACGGGGCGATCTGTCTAGCCAGTGTGGCCACGTCGGGTGAGGAGCCGCCGGGTTGGCGACCGCTGTTCGACACGGTGGGACTGCTGCATCTCGACACCCCGATCGAGATCGTGTCGGGCGCGTACCGGGATCTGCGCATCTTCGCCGGGTACGCGGGCTGGGCGGCAGGCCAACTGACCGATGAGCTCGCCGAGGGGATGTGGCACGTGGTGCGTGCCGACTACGACGACGTGTTCGGGCGCCGGCCGACGGGCTTGTGGCGTACGGTCCTGCGCCGCCAGTCGACGGCCCTGGCCTGGTTCTCCACCTGGGTGGAGGATCCCGACCTCAACTGACGCCCGAACACGCATTCGTTGTTCCTAGAAGAACACCCGGTCGACGCTGTCGGCGCGCAGCACCGACTCCTGGCCGAACGCCTTCTTGTACATCGTCCGGATCTCCTCGATCTCCCGGTTCGCGCTGGTGTCGTCCAGCGGGTACAGCAGGACGATCACGTACGACTTCTCCTCGATGATGCCGGAAGAGGACTTGAACTGGCCGTCGGCCTCGAACTGGGTTAGCCCGTCGGGGAACCGCAACGTGACGAACTGGTCGACGAACTGGTCGAACTGAGCCTCGGTGACGTCGGGGTCGTTCAAGCGGTCGGTGCCGAAGTACAGCTCGGTGCGGGCGAACCGGGTGCCCTGCGTCTGCTCGGGCGCGACGGCCGTCGCGGTCGGTTCGGGCCGCGCCGCCGTGGCCGTCGGGTCCGGCCGCGCCGCTTTGCCAGTCGGCGGGGATGCGATCAGCGTGTCGGTTCGCGGGGTGGTCGCGGCGGAAGCCAGGCCCCACGTGCCGGTGACGGCCGCGGCGGCGGCGGTCAAGAAGGCGGCGGCGCGGCCGACGCGGCGTCGGGTGTCGGATTGGATAGGCATGGTGGTCTCCTCGGTGTGATGTCGGTTTGGTGACGCCGACCACCATGACCGCCGACCGGTGGGTGCCGAATCGGTACTTGCTACCGAGTTCGGGATGCCGTGTACGGATATTCGGTACTCGAGCAGCGTGGACCGCGATCGACGGTGGCAGCGTGCGGTTGCTTCGCGGCACGAAAAGCAGCCGTACGCTGCCACGGAACGCCTCAGCGAACGCGGACGCCGAAGACACCGAGCGCTGCGAACCCGATGACAAGGGGAGAGATTGCCCGGCCGCATAGGATGACGGGCAAGGTGCGCGTCTGCAGAGCGAGACCGAGCGAAGGGATCGAGGGTGTCCGAGGCCTCCAGGAATCCGGCCGGGCGAGGCAAGGTGTTGGTCGTCGACGACGATGCCGCCCTGGCCGAGATGTTGTCGCTGGTTCTCCGCAATGAGGGCTTCGAGGCGATCTGGTGCGGTCATGGGGACAAGGCCCTCAGCGCGTTCCGCGACTCCCGCCCTGATCTGGTCCTGCTCGACGTCATGCTGCCCGGGCAGAGCGGCGTCGAGGTGTGTCGAGAGATCCGTTCCGAGTCGGTCGTGCCGATCGTGATGCTCACCGCCAAATCCGACACCATCGACGTGGTGTCCGGACTGGAGGCCGGTGCCGACGATTACGTGGCCAAGCCGTTCAAGGCCAAGGAGTTGGTGGCGCGGATCCGGACCCGGCTGCGCCGCTCACCGGAGGAGACCGATCTGGAGACCCTCCGGATCGGCGATCTCACGATCAGCGTGGACGGGCATTCGGTGAAACGGAATGGAGTGCCGATCCAGTTGACGCCGCTGGAGTTCGATCTGCTGCTCGCGCTGGCCCGGCGACCGTGGCAGGTGTTCAGCCGGGAGGTGCTCCTGGAGGAGGTGTGGGGCTACCGGCATGCCGCCGACACTCGACTGGTGAATGTCCACGTACAGCGACTGCGGTCCAAGATCGAACGTGATCCGGAACGTCCGGAGATCGTGGTGACGGTGCGTGGCATCGGGTACAAGGCGGGCGAGATCAGTCCATGACACCGTCGATGATCGGCGTGATCCTCGATTCGATTTTTATCGATGCACGTTCTGGGTGAGGCAGGTCTGAATGTCGGCCCTGTCGGGATCCACTCCCTCGTTGAATGGCTTGGCCAGCAAGCGGGCGTGGTGGCGCTTCGGCATCGACTGGTGGTGGCGGTCGCTGCCGTTGCGGGTGATCGCTTCGGTCTTCGGCGCGTCGGTCTTGGTCTTGGTCCTGGGCGGCTTCTTGCTGATGCAGCAGGCGACCAACGGGGTGATGGCCGGTAAGGAGGCCTCCGTCCGGAGTGAGGCTCGACAGGCGTTGGACACCGCTCAACAACAACTGGACTCGGCCGATCTCACCGGCGACCCCAATCCCGACAAGACCCTCACCGAGCTGGCCCTGCGCTTCGCCAACGCGGCCGGTGGCAGTGATCAGTTCGACGTGATCATCGTCTCGGGGGGCGGGACCATCACCGCCGGTGAAGTCGACCCCCGAAGCATCCCCACCCTCCTGCAGAGTCAGGTGTCGACCGTCAACGACCTGCTGATGACACCCACCGAGGTCGTGTACCGGGACGGCCGCCCGCCCGTGGCCGGCCTGGCCGCAGGCTCGGTCGTGACGTTGCCGGGGGCCGGTCGCTACGAGATCTACTTCGTCTTCCCTCTGACCCAGGAGGTGGCGACCCTGACGGTGCTGCGGACGGCGGTGATCACCACCGGCTCGATCCTGGTGATCTTGTTGACCTTCATCGCCGCCATGGTGGCCCGGCAGGTGGTGACGCCGGTCCGGGCGGCCCGCCAAGCGGCGGAAAGTCTCGCGTCGGGCAACCTCGACGACCGCATGCAGGTGCGCGGCCAGGACGACATCGCCCGGATGGCCGCCTCGATGAACTACATGGCTTCGGAACTGCAGAAGCAGATCAACCAGCTGGAGGACCTCTCCGCGGTCCAACAGCGCTTCGTCTCCGACGTCTCGCATGAGTTGCGGACCCCGTTGACCACCGTACGGATGGCGGCGGAAGTCCTGCACGAGGCTCGGGAGGACTTCGATCCGGTCGCGGCCCGTTCGGCGGAACTGCTGCAGAACGAATTGGACCGGTTCGAGGCCCTGCTCACCGACCTGCTGGAGATCTCCCGGTTCGATGCCGGTGCGGCGGTGTTGTCCCTGAGCGAGGTCGACCTCACCGACGTGGTCCACCGGGTGGTCGAGGCCCACGCGCCGTTCGCCCGGGCCACCGCTACTCTCGTGCGCGTCCACGCCTCGGGGCCCTGCCACGCCGAGGTCGACGCCCGTCGCATCGAGCGGATCGTGCGCAACTTGCTCGTCAACGCCATCGAGCACGGCGAGGGGCATCCGGTGGACATCTACCTCGAGGGCAACGACACGGCCGTCGCCGTCGCCGTGCGCGACCACGGGGTGGGCTTCGAGGCCAATCAAGCCAGGCAGGTGTTTCACCGGTTCTGGCGGGCCGATCCGGCGCGAGCCCGTACGATCGGCGGGACCGGGCTCGGACTGGCCATCTCCATGGAGGACGCCAACCTGCACAACGGCTGGCTGACCGCGTGGGGCCGCCCCGGCATGGGCGCCCAGTTCCGCTTGACCGTCCCGCGCCGCTCGGGTCAGATCCTGGAGTCCTCGCCGCTGCCGATGGTCCCCCGCGATCTGATCATGACCCCGCTGCCTCCTGAGACGGTCGAGACCACTGGATCACTGACCCCGAGTAGCTCCGACACCGCGGGAGCCGCACGATGACCACGGCGATGATCACGGCGCTGACCCCCCGAGCCAGACCAACGCTCCGAGCGCTGCCGGCGGTGCTGCTAACCCTTGTGGTGACGCTCTCGGCCTGTGTCGCAGTGCCGACGACCGGGCCGGTCGAGAAGATCGAGGGCCAACAGCCGGAATGCACAAACTGCATCAACGTCGATGTCGCTCCGCCCGCTCCCGGAGCCGAGCCCAAGAAGATCGTCGAGGGCTACCTGCGGGCCACCTCCAACTTTCAGCCGGCGTACTCGGTGGCGCGGCAGTTCCTCACCGATGCCGCCGCCGAGCGCTGGAGCCCCGAGGACGGTGCGCTCATCTACGCCGGCAGCACTCGCGCCAGCGGCAGTCGCGTGACACTGAACGGCCGGCTGGTCGGCTCGCTCGGCCGGGACCGGGCCTACACCCCCCAGAGCCGGGCGCTGGCGATCGACTTCGGCGTGGTGGAGGAGCGGGGGGAGTGGCGGATCAGCACGCCGCCCAAGGAACTGCTGGTGGCCGAGTTCGCCTTCACCTCCTTCTACCAGCCTTTCAACCTGTACTTCGTCGGCAACGGGCGGAGCCTGGTGCCGGATCCGATCTATCTGCCGACGCTGCGCAATCAGGCAGGCTTGGCGTCGGTGTTGATGCGGGCCCTCCTCGGTGGGCCCTCGGCCTGGCTGAAGCCGGCGGTGACCACCGCGTTCCCGACCGAGACCACCCTCAGCGGCGATGCGGTCACCATCTCGGACGGCATCGCCACGGTGCCGCTCAGCAATGCGGTGTCGCAGTTGAACGACTCCCAACGCAGTCTGCTCGCGGCCCAGGTGAGCTATACGCTCGGCCAACCGCAGATCGGAATCCGGAGTGTCCGCTTCACCGTGGATGCCCAACCGTTCCCGATCCCGGGCGGCAATCCCGACACCTTGGAAGTGTCGCGGGAGGCGAACTTCGCCGAGCTGAATCCGGTCCCCGACGCCATCGGAGACCAGCTGTATGCGATGCGCGGCCGCCGCGTCGAACAGGTCAACGCAGGCTCGGACATACCCGACGCGAAGCCGATGCCGGGGCCCTTCGGCACGGGGAGGCTGTCTGTGCAGAGCATGGGCGTCTCACTGAGCGGCACTGATCTCGTCGCGGTCACCGACAACGGCACCGCCCTCGTCCAGGGGAGGACAGCCGATGGAGAGGTGGCTCCGGTGCTGCCCCGGGTGCCGGTGCGGCAGATGCTCCGGCCGCAGTTCAGCCGGTTCGGCGAGATCTGGGCGATCGGCGAACGGGCCGGTCGGCAGCGCCTGTGGGTGATCAGCGGTGGGAAACCGGCCGAGGTGGACGCCGCTGTGCTCCGCGAAGGGCGGGTCAAGGCGTTCAAGGTCAGCCCGGACGGATCCCGCATCGGCCTCATCCGGACGGTGAACGGCCGCGATGAACTCGGGCTGCTCCGGATCGTGCGTTCCGATCGGGTCAGTGTCGACGGCTGGCGAGCGCTGCAACTCAACCGCAGCACCACCCCGAATCTGAGCCGGCTTGTCGACGTCGGGTGGGCGGACGCCACGAATCTCATCGCGCTGGCGGGCGCCGCGGGCAATGTGCCGCTCGCCCCGTACCGCGTCAGCCAGGACGCCTTCACGGTCACCGCCGAGGGCGAACCGAACAACTGGGACGCCGTCGGGTTGACCGTTTCGCTGCAGACGCGGGCCTCCATCGTGATCGGCCGCGACGGAAAGACCTGGCGTGACGGCGGATCGCAGTGGGTCGCTTACCTCGACAACGTGCGGGCCATCGCGTATCCGGGCTGAGATGGTTCGGGCACGGCGAACATCGTGCCCTGAGCCTGTCGACTTCGTGCCCTGAGCTTGGTCGTTGGGTCAATGGCGCAGACTCCGGGGTAGATATCCACAGATTCGTCAACGGCGCTATGCGACGCGGTGCGCACCGCCGAGAATGTCGACCGTGGCATCGGTTCCGCGAGTTACGTCGACGATCTCTCGCGCAGCCGCCGCAGCCGGTGACCTCTTGCTCGGTGCCCGGTGCGCGGGATGCGGCGAACCGTGGTGGGGTGCCTGCCCGGCCTGCCGGCGCCAGGTGAGCATCCGAGCTCCCAGGCCGACCCGCCCGGATCCGGCACCGCCCGGCTTCCCACCCACCGTCTCCGCAGGACCGTACGACGACGTGTTGCGCGGCCTCATCACCGCCCACAAGGAGGAGCAGGCTCTCCAACTGACCCGGCTGCTCGGACAGCTGCTGGCGGGCTGCATTTCCTACCTCGCCGACGTTGCCGGACTGACCCCAACGGACCGGTTGATCTTGGTGGCGGTGCCCTCCGCCAGGGCGGCGTTGCGCCGGCGCGGCTTCGACGCGACCGCGGCGCTGGGTCGAGGGGCCGTTCGAAGCCTCCGAGGCAGCGACGTACGCGTGCGGCTGGTCGAACTCCTCACCCAACGGCGCGGAACCTTGGACCAAGCCGGGTTGGGAGCGGCGGAGCGGCAGGCGAATCTGCAGGGGAGCGTGCGGCTCCGCCGCCGAAGGCTACCCCGCGACCCGATGATCCTGATCGACGACGTCGTGACCACCGGTGCCAGCCTCACCGAATCCGCGCGCGTCCTGCGGAAAGCCGGCCTGCCGCTGATCGGCGCCTGCACGGTGGCGGCCACCCAACGCCGAACGCTGAGTCGATCGGGCGTTCGGACTCAGCGCTTCTGAACCTCTTCCCACAGCGCGGCCGCGACCTCGGCAACGTCCTCCCCAGCTGCGACGAGGGCACTGAGGTCCGGGCTCGCCCCTGCGTTGTTGGCCACCACGTCGAAGACCAGCCAGGACCCGTCGGGACCCTCGAGATACCCGGCCAGGGCCTTGGCCTGCACCTGGATCTTCCCGTTGAGCGGGTCGCCGGCGGCCGCCGTCCCCGTCTTGGCGAATACCTTCCCCCGGGCCGGGGATTCGGTCGCATTGGAGGCCAACGTGCCGTCCTCACCGAGGATCGGCAGCGAGGTGCGCCAGCGATCGAAGTCGGCCTGACGCGTCCAGTAACGCAGAATCTGTGTGACGGTCAGTGGTGTCGCGCGGTCGGCCGGGTCGCCACCTCGCCCGTCGGAGAGCGCCATGCTCTCCACATCGACACCGGCACTCGCGAGAAAGGTACGGAGCGGTGCGAACCCGTCCTCGCAGTCGGTGCTGCCGGCCCGCACGGCCAACTGGCAGATCGCCAGGTTGGCACCGAGATTGAGGCTTACTTTCAAGATCAGTTTGGCCTGCTCGGCGTAGACGGGGGAGACGAACTCCGCCACCCGGGATCGGCTCGGATACTGCGAACTCCGCGGCAACAGGTTCACCGGGTTGGCGCCGGTAGCCGAGGCATCGACGGCCACCCCGGCGCTCTCGAGCGCCTCGATCAGCGTGGTGCGTGCGAAGGCGGAGACGTCGGTGATGGGTGCCACCTGCAGGAACGGTTCGGCGTCGGCCGCGATGGTTCCGGTGACGCTGATCCGCCCAGGTGCCGACCCGGACACGGTGATCTCCGTGGGTTGGCCGGCCGCAACGGTCCGGACCGTGGAGGTCACGGTGTAGGAGGCGGCCACGGGACGGACAGAGAGCGACGCGGCCTGTCCGGCCGCCGCCGGCCGGACGAGCACGTCGATCACGTTGTCGTTGATCATGATCGGCGTAGGCTGCGGGTCCCAAGTGGAGGAGAACAGCCGATCGTCGACGACGACGTCACCACTCACCCGGCGCAGGCCCGAGGCGCGGACCTGCTCGGCCAGGGCAAGAATTCCGGCCAACGGATCTTGGGGCGTCAGGGTCGCACCGGGGATGGTATTGGCGTCGACGTGGTCGATATTGGTGTATTCGACGGTGCCGTCGGCTCGGGTGCGTCCACCGAACGTGACGTCCCCGGCGCCGACCAAGATGAGGTCGCCGTCGAGGCGATCTCCGGTTCGGCTTCCGCGTTGGAAGATCGGCGTGCGGATGCGGCTGTCGGGACCCAGCGTCCGCCACGCGCCCGAGATGCTGAACAGCTTCGCGGTCGACCCGGGGATGAACATCTCCTCGGCGCGTCGCGCCAGGTTCGTGCGGCGGGTTTCGGGGTCGACCTCGAGCAGCCCCCAGCTTGCGTGCGCGTACTGCGGCTTCTCCACGATCCGCGCCACCGAGGCCGGCAGTTCGCTCTCCTCCTCCGGCGCAGGGGCCGAAGGAGGGTTGGTGCACCCCGCAACGACGAGCAGGGCCACGGCGACGACGAGTGCGGCGAGCATCGACGGACGGAGCATGGAAGTCTCCTAGTTGGGGCGAAATCTGCTTGGTCGGCTCTCGACCGCAGCGGCCTTCTTGGGTGCCTGCGCCAGTATTCCGGCGGGCTTCGGCACTGGCCAGTGCACAGGCTGGAGCTGACCAACGTGTGAGCACATGGCCGACTGAGAACTGCGTGAGGATCCAAGGGCGCCGTAGTAATCCGGGACCCGGGGGACTAGCGTCTGTGTATGGCGCTCCCGCCCGATGCTTGGCCCCGTTCGTCTGAGGCTGAGTCGGGGTGAGGGCGCTTCTGCGTTTCCTACCCGCTGGAGGCAGACATGGATGTTGTCGTCAAGGCCCGGCACTGCACGGTGTCGGATCAGTTCCGCTCCTACGTCGACGAGAAGATCACCCGCCTCGAGAAGCTCGATGACCGGGCGATCCGCGTCGAGGTCGAGGTTTCCAAGGAGCGCAACAAGCGACAACACGATCAAGCCTGTCGTGTCGAAATCACCCTCCGCAGCAAGGGTCCGGTGATCCGTGCCGAGGCGGCGGCGGAGGACAATCCCGCCGCGTTCGACATGGCGCTGGACAAGTTGATGGCTCAACTGCGCCGGGCAGCCGATCGCAAGCGGGTGCACCGGGGCAGCCGTACGCCCAAGTCCCTGCAGGCCGCTGCGGCCGACCTTCCCCCCGCGGATCGAGCCGGCCCCGGAACTCAACGGTGCGAACAAGCACCGGGTCGCCGGCATCGAGGTCGACGGCGACGGCCCACTGGTGGTCCGGGAGAAGGTCCATGCCGCCACCCCAATGACTCTGGATCAGGCGCTGCACGAGATGGAACTGGTCGGCCACGACTTCTACCTCTTCATCGACGCCGAGCACGATTCGCCCAGCGTGGTCTACCGTCGGAGGGCGTACGACTACGGGGTTATCCGGCTGGCCAACGTCACCGCGCTGGCCTCCTGACCGCGAGCGAGTCGGGTTCGCGACCGCCCAGCTCACCGGGGTGGTCTTGGCCGACGTCCCGGCAGCAGCTCGCGGGCCGCGGCAGAACCGAGCACCACCGGGACCTCGGCGGCCGCCTGGCCGCCCACGTAGCACCTTGAGTGGTGGCTGATCAGCTCAGTGGATACTCCAACTCGAGCTCGTGGCGGATGGGGACGCCGTCGACGCCGCGCTCCGGGATCGCCGGCTTCAGTTGCCGAGCGGCGGTGACCGCGTTCGCGTGCAGGGCGACAAGTTCCCAGCCCGCTCGCTGGTAGAACCTCAGCGCCGGCGTGTTGTCGTTGGTCGTGATCAGCCAGAGTCGACGCCACCGCTCGAGGCGGGCCAGCCCGACGATCGCCGCCAGCAGCAACGATCCGACGCCGCGCTTCGGCTCCATCGCGTCGACGGTGACCACCTCGGTGTCCAGTCCTCCGCCAGCGCTCTGCCGCGGCCGGAACGTTAGGGCACCGACCCGGCGCCCCTCGCCGTCGACGGCGACCAGGCCCGGCAGCCGGCCCGGCTCCATGACCTCGCCCCGGGAGACGACGATGTCACCCCAGCGATCCCGGATCGTCTCGGCGAGCCAGTCGCGGTCCGCGACGCCGACCTCGCGGACGACCACACGATCCCGCCGCGCCAGCACGTCCGTCTCGTCAGCTTTCGGCCAGACGACCGAGAAGCGCTCGAGCACCAAAGGAAGGTCGGGACGGTACGCGAGGCCGGCGCCCGGCAGCGTCCGCCGCCAGTAGTCCTCGTGCCCGGCCAGCCAATCCTCGTACGTGCGGTCACCCTCGCCCTCGTCCCAGGCGAAGGCCGGATCGATCACCTCGTCGAGCGGACCGACGGTCACTTGGTCGGTCCGAATCACGCACGTCGGTAGACCCGACCCGTCGTGGACGACCGCATGCTCCCCGACCACCGGAAGCGCGGCGCTCTCGCTCTCATATTCGGCCACCGCTGCCGCCGTCGCCCGCTTGGGACCGCTGAGCACGAGCGCGGCCAGCCGGTCCGCCATCTCCGGGGAGTCCCCGAAGCAGAACGGCTCACCCGTGATCTTGACCCTGGTCGCGTCGGTGAACCCAGCGGCGTACGCCTCAACCGCCGCCCTGTTCGGCTGCACCATGCAGCTGACGTTAGCTGTGTTGTCCGGCTCGGTCTGGACGAGGAGCTGTCGAGACGCTTTTCCTCGACGGGCGACGAGGAAGACCGAGTCATCAGGCGCGTAGCGAGCGCGAGCAGGAAAACACTGTCGGAGCCGGTCGCTACGGTGACACCGTGAGACGGGAGTGGATCAGCCGGGCCGAAGCTCGGCGCGTTGCCCTCGCCGCCCAGGGTTTCGGCGGCCAGCGGGTGGAGCGGGACCCGACCATGCGGGACGTGCAGGCGGTCATCAACCGCCTGGGCCAGTTCCAGATCGATTCGATCAACGTCGTGACCCGCGCTCAGTTCATGCCGCTGTTCTCCCGGCTCGGCCCGTACGAGTCGGGCCTGCTCGCCAGGGCGGCCCACCGCCCGCCGCGGCGGCTCTTCGAGTACTGGGGGCACGCAGCCAGCCTGATCGACGTCAGCCTCCAGCCGGCGCTGCGGTTCCGGATGCAGAACGGGTTCCGCGGACGTCTGGGCGGGCGTGGAGCGGGTGGCCCAGCAGAACCCCGACCTCGTCGCGTTCGTGCGGGAGGAGGTCGCGGCCCGCGGCCCGATCAGTGCCCGCCAGCTCGAGATCGAGGAGGTGCGGGACCGGAGCAACTGGGGCTGGAACTGGTCGTCGGTCAAGACCGTGCTGGAGTGGCTGTTCTACCTGCGGCGAGGTAACTTCGGCGTACCGCAACACCCAGTTCGAGCGGGTCTACGACCTGCCCGAGCGGGTGCTGCCCCCAGGCGATCCTCGACCGGCCGACGCCGACGCCCGAGGACTCGGTTCGTGAACTCGTGCGGCGAGCTGCTTCGGCGCTCGGCGTGGCCAGCGAGTTCTGCCTGCGGGACTACTTCCGGACCCGGCCGGCGATGACCCGGACGGCCATCGACGAGCTCGTCGAGGCGGGCGAGCTGCTGCCCGTCACGGTCGAGGGCTGGGAGAGCAAGCCCACCTACCTGTGGCACGTGGCGCGGACACCCCGGACGGTGCAGGCCCGGGCGCTGCTGAGCCCGTTCGACTCCATGATCTTCGAGCGGGCCCGGCTCGAGAGGCTGTTCGACTTCTTCTACCGGATCGAGATCTACGTGCCGGAGCCGAAGCGGGTGCACGGCTACTACGTCTACCCGTTCCTGCTCGGCGACCGATTCGTCGCCCGGGTCGACCTCAAGGCCGACCGCAGTCGGGGCGTGCTGCGGGTCAACTCGGCCTGGCTCGAGGCCGGGCGCGGACGCGTACGAGGTCGCCGTGGAGCTGGGCGCCGAGCTGGCGACGATGGCCGGCTGGCTCGGACTGTCCGGCGTCGAGATCCTGCCGCGCGGCGACCTCGCGCCGATGCTGTCGTCGGCGCTGCTCAGCGAGGCCGGCTGAGCACGCGATCTCGGCACGGGGCTCTGTACCGCGAGCTCGGGGAGGTCGGGCTGATGGCCGACGCGATCGGTTGTGCTCGCCGGCTGGTCCCCTGATCGACCTGGCCTACGATGGAGGATGCGTTGCCGCAGGCTGCGGCGCGCTGCACAGCGCCCTGCGCGGGGTGACGACTAGGTAAGGGAGCCAGTTCTCGTGGCTTTGATGGACAGACTGCTGCGCTTCGGCGAAGGCAAGATCCTCAGGCAGTTGAAGGGCATCGCCGGACAGGTCAACTCCATCGAGGAGGACTTCGTCGCGATGAGCGACGAGGAGCTCCGCGGGCAGACCGGCGACTTCCGGGCTCGATTCGAGAAGGGCGAGACGCTCGAATCGCTGCTGCCGGAGGCGTTCGCGACCGTACGGGAGGCCACCAGGCGGGTCTTGGACAAGCGGCACTACGACGTCCAGATCATGGGCGGCGCGGCGCTGCACCTGGGCAACATCGCCGAGATGAAGACCGGCGAGGGCAAGACCCAGGTGGCCCTGCTGCCGTGCTACCTCAACGCGCTCACCGGCCGGGGCGTGCACGTGGTCACGGTCAACGACTACCTGGCCAAGCGGGACTCGGAGTGGATGGGCCGGGTGCACCACTTCCTCGGCCTCGACGTCGGCGCCATCTTGACCCAGATGGATCCCGCCGAGCGGCGGAAGGCCTACAACGCCGACATCACCTACGGCACCAACAACGAGTTCGGCTTCGACTACCTGCGCGACAACATGGCGCTGAGCCTCGAGGACTGCGTCCAGCGCGAGCACCACTTCGCGATCGTGGACGAGGTCGACTCGATCCTGGTCGACGAGGCCCGGACCCCGCTGATCATCTCCGGCCCGGCGGAGGACTCCCACGCAGTGGTATCCGACCTTCGCCAAGCTGGTCGACCGCCTCAGGCGGGACGAGCACTACGAGGTGGACGAGAAGAAGAAGACCGTCGCCATCCTCGAGAACGGCATCGACGTCGTCGAGGACCGGCTGGGCATCGACAACCTGTACGAGTCGGCCAACACCCCGCTGATCTCCTACCTCAACAACGCGATCAAGGCCAAGGAGCTGTTCAAGCTCGACCGGGACTACGTGAACCTCGACGGCGAGATCCTCATCGTCGACGAGCACACCGGCCGCACCCTGGTCGGCCGCCGCTACAACGAGGGCCTGCACCAGGCCATCGAGGCCAAGGAGAAGGTGCAGATCCGCGAGGAGTACCAGACCCTGGCCACCATCACCCTGCAGAACTACTTCCGCGATGTACGAGAAGCTCTCCGGGATGACCGGCACGGCGATGACCGAGGCCAGCGAGTTCCAGAAGATCTACGGGCTGGGCGTCGTGCCGATCCCGACCCACAAGGACATGATCCGGGCCGACCAGCGCGACCTGATCTACCGCACCGAGGAAGCCAAGTTCGCCGCCATCGTGGAGGACGTGTGCCGAGCGGCTACGAGAAGGGTCAGCCGGTGCTGATCGGCACCGCGTCGGTGGCCAAGAGCGAGATCTTGTCGCAAGATGCTCAAGCAGGCCGGCGTCAAGCACGAGGTGCTGAACGCCAAGCAGCACGAGCGGGAGGCGGCCATCATCGCCATGGCCGGCGCCAAGGGCTCGGTGACGGTGGCCACCAACATGGCCGGCCGCGGCACCGACATCATCCTGGGCGGCAACCCGGAGTTCCTGGCCGACAAGCTGCTGCACGACCAGGGCATCGACGCGCTCGAGCAGCTCCGAGGAGTACGAAGCCCGCTACCCGGAGCTCTTGAAGGAGTTCGAGGAGCAGACCGCCGCCGAGCACGAGCGAGGTCGTCGAGCTCGGCGGGCTCTACGTGGTCGGCTCGGAGCGGCACGAGTCCCGGCGGATCGACAACCAGCTCCGCGGCCGGTCGGGCCGCCAGGGCGACCCGGGCGAGAGCCGGTTCTACCTCTCCCTCGGCGACGACCTGATGCGGCTGTTCAAGTCCGACATCGTCGAGTGGGTGCTGCAGGCGCTGAAGGTGCCCGACGACCAGCCGATCGAGAACAAGCGGGTCTCGGCCTCGATCGCCAGCGCCCAGGCGCAGGTCGAGGCGCAGAACTTCGAGATCCGCAAGAACATCCTCAAGTACGACGACGTCATGAACCGCCAGCGGCACGCGATCTACGGCGACCGCCGCAAGGTGCTCGAGGGTGCCGACGTCGAGCAGCGGCTGCGGCACGACCGTCGACACCGTGGTCCGCCAGTACGTGGCCGGGCGCCACGGAGGGTTTCGCCGAGGACTGGGACCTCGAGCAGCTCTGGACCACCATGAACACCCTCTACCCGGTCGGCCTGGATCGTGCCGACTACGACGAGCGCGAGGATCTCGACCGCCGGCGAGCTGACCGAGGCGTTCCTGGCCGACGCCGAGGCGGCGTACGACCGGCGCGAGGAGCAGCTCGGCGCCGAGGTGATGCGCGAGCTGGAGCGGCGGGTGCTGCTCACCGTGCTGGACCGCAAGTGGCGCGAGCACCTGTACGAGATGGACTACCTCCGCGAGGGCATCGGCCTGCGGGCCATGGCGCAGCGCGATCCGCTGGTGGAGTACCAGCGCGAGGGCGGCGACATGTTCAACGCCATGATGGAGGCCTTCATGGAGGAGGTTGTCGGCTTCGTCTTCCACCTCGACGTGGAGGTCGAGCAGGCCCCGGCGGTCGGGGTGGTCACCGACGGTGCCGGCCAGCCGCTCGCCCTCGGCGCCCGCAGCAACGGCGAGGACCGCGACGGCGCCGACCAGATCGAGCCGACAGTCAGAGCCGACCAGACCAATGGCAAGCGGGACGGTCGCCGGGCGTCCCGACTCATCGAGTCCGGGCCTGACCCCGACGGACCGGGCGTGGAGTCCCACGTCGTCGAGGATCCGCGGGTCGACCCATGAGCAGAAGCCGAGCCGAGGAGCTCGGAGCCCGAAGAGCTCGAGACGGCCTTCCACCGTCCGCAGGTGCGGGCCAAGGGTTTGAGCGCAGCCCCCCGGCGGGCGATGACCTACTCCGCGCCCGACGAGGACGGTGCCGCCACCACCACGACCCAGGCCGCGGCAGGAGGACGAGTTCGCCGGAGTCGGTCGCAACGCTCCCTGTCCGTGTGGGTCGGGCAAGAAGTTCAAGATGTGCCACGGCCGGAGCGGGGCTCGCTGACCTCCGACGACCTCGTCCGCTCAGAGCAGGGGGCCCAGCTCCAGAGCGGTCGCCAACCAGCGTCCCCGCAGGCTTCGAGGCGCAGGGCCAGTGCGAGCGAGCGCGACCCGAGGCGAGGTGCGCGGCCGTCTCGACCGCGGTCGGGGTCGGGCACTGGGCTCGTACCGAGGCAACTGCTGATGGCCGGTACCTTGGGCCACGATCCGCGATCCTCCGCTCGGGCCCGCGACCGCTGCCGGAGCGCAATGCACCGCACGTCGGCCAGCACCGCGTCGTCAGCCAGCGCTCCAGTTGACCGGCCGGGTCGGATGCCGCTCAGCGTCTGGGCGATGGCCAGGGCGAGCACCGCCGACCACTGGGCCGGGTCGGGCAGGCCGGCCGCCGGCGCCAACGAGCCGGGCCCGCCGCAGAGCACGTACCGGATGCCCTCCGGGCGACGGTCGTGGCCGCCGGATCCGGCTCGTCGTCGAGCAGGCTGGGTTGCCGAGCCAAGAGGTCCGTGGCTAGCGAGCCGGTGACGCGGCGCTGACAGCCAACTTCAGCGCCGGCGGGCGGCTGTCGATGACGGTGCGGATCACCCGATCACCCTGCGGTCCGGACCGGCTCCCGGCGTAAGTTCGCAAATCTGCGGATAAGCGAGGCGATGCTGTGGACCTGAGCTTGTCGAGGGCACCGCTTGCCGGCCTTCGACAGCTCAGACCATCAAGATTCGACTGGATGCTGTACTGCGCGGCGCGGTAGATGTGGCGTCCGAACTCGACGAACTGGCCGGTGTCGTCGTAGGCGATGCGATCGACGGTCAGGCAGGCGGCGGGCGTTTCCTCGTCCAGCAGACGCGGCCTCCTCATCGGTCATCAGCCGGGCCGAGATCCGCTGGTGGGCGATCTTGAGATTGACGCCTTGCGCCTGCAGGCAGCCGTACAGGCTCTTGTGCCGGAGATCGGACTCCGACACCGCGAAGCGCACGGGCAGGTGGTTGGTCAAGATCGCCAGCGGTACGTCGTCGGCCAGCCGGAGCCGACGGACCCGGATGAAGTCCGACTCGGGTGATGTCGGCCGCGTCGAGCGCCTCGGCGGCGTCGGGGTCGAGCGGACCGACGCTGTAGCTGAGCAGCTGCGTGCTCGGACTGCGCCCGGCCTTGACCAGGTCCTCGTTCAGGCTGGTCAGGCGCTCGTCCCGGCTGAACTGCGACCGGACGACCTGGGTGCCGACGCCGCGTTTGCGCACGAGGAGTCCCTTCTTGACCAGCTCCTGGATGGCCTGCCGGGCCGTCGGACGGGAGAGCCCCAAGCGGGTCGTCAAGGAGAGCTCGTTCTCCAGCCGGTCCCCGGGAGCCAGTTCGCCGGCCTGGATGGCGTTCTCGATCGATTGCGCCAGCTGGTAGTACAGCGGCACCGGCGAGTTGCGTTCCAGGGTGATGTCCAGCTCACGCGCGGCGGCCGCCTCGGTCACGCTATACGTCCTATGGTAAGGCGACAATACATCCTATTGTGCGGACAAAACCGCGCGCATCACGACCTAGAGTAAGCGACACACACCACAACCAGGGAGGACAACGATGAACCACGTGTACGGGATCTCCGAGATCGTCGGCACGTCGACGGAAAGTCTCGAGGCCGCGATACACAACGGCATCGCGCGAGCGGCGGCCACCGTCCGCGACCTGGACTGGTTCGAAGTGACCGAAATCCGCGGACATCTCGAGGAAGGGAACATCGGGCACTTCCAGGTCGGGCTCAAGGTCGGCTTTCGCATGGAGGACCCGCCAACCTTCCTTAAGGCTGCTCGTGCGTCTCGAATGCTCGAGACCCGCTTCTTCCTCCTCGTCGTCTACGCCGTCGCCCGGCGGTCGTGTCGCGTTGGTTGCCACGTCGGCGTCGACTCCTCGTCGTGCAGAAGCGGGCCGCATTCGAGACACCCGACACTCGCAGCCTGGCATCACGGCGAGAAGAGCAGCACCAGGCCGGAGCAGGTGTAGAACATCATCACGATCAGCATCGGCCACTGGCCGGCCAGGGCCCGATTCGGCGGCAGCAACGTCACCGCCTTCTCGTGCGCGGCAACGATGCCGAGGATGTGGCCGACAACGATCGCCAGCAACTGAATCACGGCGACCGCGGTCGGGTGACTCGAATATCCTCGCGTCCACGCCCAGTTCGGCGGTGCCGAAGACGTTCCAGCCCAGACCTAGCGGATCGGACAAGGCCAGCGCCGTCCGCTGGCCCTCCACGATCAGCAGCGTGAAGTAGTGCGCCATCGCGTAGCCGACCACGATCGGCACCAGTGATCCCGCCATTATCGTCGGCAGCGCCGACGTCGAGACTGCGCCGGTCGAGACGTACCTGCCCATCCAGGCCGCGGCCGCGCAGAAGGTGCCGAAGACGATCAGATCATGATCACAGGCCGCCCGTCTCCCAGATCACGGGGCTCAGGTCGGAGTCCTGCACGGTGGAGATCCACCAGCTCGTATTGGCGAAGCTGTCGAAGGCCGTGCTGCCGAGAAGTACGGCGACGAGTGCGTTGGTGCCGGGCGGCGGCGACCAGGCGTTCAACCCGGCAAGCGGGTTCACCAGTCGCAGCTCGCCCGAGATCCGGTGCCACGGTGACAACTGCGCCACGGTGGAGGCGTACGACTCGAACGGATCAGCCGCGGCGAACCAGCTCCGACCGAAGATCACCGCTCCGATGACCAAGATCAACAACCAGGCCAGCACCCAGAACCGCAGTACCGCCAACGTGGTCCGATCGGGTTGCACCAACTCCAGCCACGCAAAGGCGAACAACGCGGCCGTGGCCGGCCAGACCCCGAACCGGGAGGGCAACGACAGCCAGACCTGCGTCCGCGTCGACCCGGGCAAGCGCGGTGAGTCGCGGCATGGATAGTGCGCAGTGGGTTCGTCGCCCGCCACACGTGTCCGAAGAGCAACGACAGCGGCACGAGTCCAACCCAGATCCACACGAAGACGAAGCCGAACGCCGGATTGGTCAGCCGATCTGGACCCGCCACGACGGCCAGCCCGATCCAGGCGAACAGCGCCAGGACCGCCAGTGACGCGACCAGCCGCACGCCGCGATGATCAACGATGCCCTGCAGCCCGGGTACCGGTCGGCCTCCCGCGTGGGTGAAACGAGGCCTCCGCCACGCGAACAGCAAGACCACGAAGGACACCAGCAGCGCCAGGCTCGCGCCCACCACGACGAACGAGAACGGCAGCGGCAGATCGCCGCGCGAGGCGATGCCGTGCATCGGCACCAGCAGACGCACCGCCGAATCCATGATCGGCTCAGCGAACGTTCAAGATCACGATGATCTTTCCGAGCTCGTGCGACTCGACCTCGAAGCTGCCGCGGCGCATCGGCCAGGAACCGTCCCGTCTTCGGACGCCCGGCCTGCACGTTCAGGCTGAAGTCGTCGCTGCCAAGGTGCGCGTGGATCTCGTCGTCGATGTCGCTGGTCACGTTGAGCACCACGGTCGCGCCCAGGGGTACCTCCACCTTGCGACCACTCGGATCGACCTTGCCGTCGGCAATGCTGACGTCGATCACCACCTGGTTCGTCGTCGGCTCCTGCGTGCTCGGTGACGCGGGTGGCTTGCTGGGCGCGGGCGTCGTCGGGAGGGCGCTCGAACTAGCGCTGGGGGTTGGGTCCGGGGTCGGACGGATCGGCACCCGGCGTCGCCGTCGGGGTCGAACAGCCGGCCACCACGCCGCCCAGCAAGCCCGGTGAGCAGCAGCGCCGCGGCCGCGCGCGCCGGCTGCCATCGCCAGGTCGGCGACGCAGGTGACCTCGAACTCACAGAACTCCCTTCCTCTCGGTTCCTCCTCGAGCGTACGGTCCGCGCCGTACGCCACCTCAGGCACGAACCAGCCTGTCGTGACGTTCCCTTGCGTGGGGCTCGCTCACCGCTGAGGATTCCTGCTCGGTAGTACCGTAGACGGGCCGCCGCACCGCAGTCGGGAGGACACGATGCCACAGCGCCTCAGCCCGCTGGAGGTGTCGTTGCTGGTGCGGGACACGGCCCACACCCCGGCGCACATCGGAACGGTCGACATTTTCGACGCCGGGCCGGACGGCTGGGACTACGAGCGTCTGCTGGGCCTGATTCGTGAGCGCATCAGCTACGTCCCGCGCTATCGCCAGCGGGTGCGTGGCGTGCCCGCCCGGCTCGCCGGGCCGGTGTGGGTGGACGACGAGTACTTCGATCTGACCTATCACGTGCGACGTTCGGCGCTACCGCGGCCCGGGACGATGGATCAACTTCGCGATTTCGTCGGCCGGGTCCTCGCCCGCCGACTCGACCGATCCCGACCGCTGTGGGAGATGTATGTGGTCGAGGGCTTGGAGCAGAACCGCTTCGCTCTGGTCGCCAAGTCCCATCTGAGCTTGATCGACGGCATCGACGCAGTCGACCTCGGGCAGGTGCTCTTCGACACCGAGACGCACGAGGATGGCGAGACCCGGGCGGCGGTTGGGGCGTGGAATCCCATACCGGAACCCACGGCGGTCGAGCTGATCGCGGGCGCCCTGTGGGAAAGTGCGCAGGACCCGGCCCAGGCGGTCCAGAACTTCACCGGCCTGGTGACCGGTGCGCTCGGCGTCGCGGTGGCCGTCGGCGAGGTGGTCGGTGGGGTCGGTGGCGCCCTCGGTGAGCTGGCCGGGGACGCCCTCCGGGGTGGTAGACCGCGCTCCAAGACGCCGGTCAGCGGCGTGGTGTCCGAGCAGCGCCGCGTGGCAACGCTGTCGATCCCGCTGGATCATCTGCGGGCCATCCGGGACGAGCACCGGCACACGATCAACGATGTGATCTTGGCGGTGATCTCGGGTGGATTGCGTTCGTGGCTGCTCACGCGCGGCGAGTCCGTGACTACCGCGAGTGGCTTGATCGCCCTCGTTCCGATGAGTGTGACCGAGGACGACGGGGTGCCGACATCGCTCGGCAGTCAGGTGGCCCCGCACCTCCAAGCGCTTCCGATCGGTGAACCGAACGCCTTGATGCGGCTGCATCAGGTGGCGTACGGCACGCAGGCCCACAAGGACACCGGACGATCGGTCGGCGCGCGCTCCCTGTCCGACATCGCCGGCTTCGCTCCGACCACCCTGCACGCCTTGGGAGTCCGGGTGTCAAGCGACGTGATGCGCAAGCAGCACGACATCGTGATCACCAACGTGCCGGGTCCACAGGTGCCGTTGTTCGCGGCGGGGGAGCGGTTGGTGGAGAGCTATCCGGTCCTACCGCTCGAGCCTGGACATCTGCTGGCCGTCGGGATCACCTCGTACAACGGTGAGGTCTTCATCGGCCTGACCGGCGATCGGGATGCGCTCAGCGATCTCGACGTGCTGGGCGGCTGCCTGACCGATGCCGTCGACGAGCTACGCAACACGACCGTGCGGGCCGGAGGCTTTCGGCAACCGACGCGCAAGGCCTCCGCCTCGGCGAAGCGGGCGGCCGCCAAGAAGGCGGCGGCGCGGCAGGAGGCCGTACGCAAAGCAGCCGGGCAACGTCGCGCCGCGGTCCGCAGCCTGGCTCACCGTGCCGTCGAACTGCGTGACGCCGCCCAGAAGGCGACCCAGATGACTCCGGCCAAGAAGGCACCGGATCCAGCGGCGACTTCCGCGACGGAGGCTCCGACGAAGTCGGCTACGGCCAAGACGGCGGTGAAGAAGACGGCGGTGAAGAAGGCGACGGCGAACAAGGCGACGGCGAACAAGGCGACGGCGAACAAGGCGGCGGCGAACAAGACGGCGGCGAACAAGGCGGCGGCGAAGAAGACGACGGCGAAGAAGGCGACGGCGAAGAAGACGACGGCGAAGAAGACGACGGCGAAGAAGTCGCCGAGCGCGAGAACCAATCAAGCGGGATGAGCCGGCTCGTCTTCATCCCGTCGACGCGTGAGCAGGCCGATGCCCTGCACAAGGGACGATCGGCCGGACCGTGGCTCGCCTACACGCCGAGTCCGGGCCTGGTGGCGCAACTCGGTGAGGCCAGCGTCGACGAGCTCGAGTACGCGGCCTTGAACTACGCCGGTGTCGGCAGGCTCGTCGATCCGAGTGCGTCCGATCCGTTGCGCCTGATCCTCGCCGCCGATGTGCCCGACGACGATCTTTTCGACCCGGACTCGGCCGAGCCGGGCGCCGTGACCGTCGGCAAGCTCAGCTGGAGTCAGGTGATCGCGCTCTACTCCGATGAACCTGAGGCGGCCGAACTCGTGCGCGCAGCGAGGGAAGCGGTGCGCGGTCGGACGGTGTCGGAGGCGCTCATGGCGTCGGAGATCGTGGCGCTGCTCGACGGCCATGATCTGCTCTGGTACGCCCCGGACGAGCTCGGCCGCCTGCCGTGAACATCACGGGCGTCGGCGCTATCGGGCAGACTAGGTGTCATGCCACGCTCAATCTGGAAGGGCGCCATCTCCTTCGGCCTGGTCACCATCCCGGTCAAGCTGTTCTCCGCCACGGAGGAGAAGGACATCAGTTTCCGGCAGGTCCACCCTGAAGACGGTGGCCGGATCAAGTACAAGCGGGTGTGCGAGAAGTGCGGGAACGAGATCCCGTACGCCGAGATCGCCAAGGGGTACGAGCTTCCGGACGGCCGCATGGTGATCTTGGAGGCGGAAGACTTCGAACAGCTGCCGCTCGCCACTACCAAGGCGGTCGAGGTTGTGCAGTTCGTGGCCGAAGACGACGTCGACCCGACGTACTTCGCCAAGACCTACTTCCTGCAGGCCGACGGCCCGGGTGTGAAGCCGTACGTGCTGCTCCGGGATGCGTTGATCAAGAGCGGACAGTCGGCCGTAGTCAAGGTGGCCCTACGGTCCCGTGAGGCCTTAGCCCTTATCCGGCCGGTGGACGGCGTGCTCCGCATGCACACCATGCTGTGGCCGGACGAGTTGCGCGACGGCTCCTTCGCCGCACCGCCGGAGGAGATCAAGGTCTCCGACGCCGAAGTGACGATGGCGCAGTCGTTCATCGAGGCCTTGTCGGGGGATTTCCATCCGGAGGAGTTCACCGACTCCTACCGCGAGGCGCTGGAGACGCTGGTCACCTCCAAGGCGGAGGGGATCCCGCTCGCCGAGGAGCCTGAGGCACCCAAGGAAGCCGAGGTCGTCGACCTCGTCGCCGCGCTGCGTGCCTCGGTCGAAGCGGCAAAGAAGCGCAGGGCGGAGTCGGAGAAGGCAACCGCGGCGGTCTGACGGTTCTTCGTGCTTACGTCCGGCGCGGGTCGACCGGCTCACTTCGAAGCGCCTTGTGGCCGAGACTGTGGCCTTGATCAAGTCCATCCGCGGTCCCTTTTCAAGCGTTCTTAGCGCTTCGAAGCGACCCGGCTCGACCCGCGCCTCCTGCCGTGCATCCGCCCTGAGCTTGGTTGCTGGGCCAACGGCGCTCGTGCCCTCAGCCTGTCGAAGGGTCAATGGCGCTCGTGCCATGAGCCTGTCGAAGGTCAATGGCGCTCGCTCGTCGGCGAGCGATAGGTGGAAATGGACCGGAAAGGCAGGGCGGGCAGAATGGGGCGGGTGGACGCGATCACCTCCGTACCTGTTCCTGTCAACGAGCCGATCCTGACCTACGCACCGGGCAGTGGGGAGCGGGCCAGTCTGGAGGCCAGGCTGAAGGAGCTGGCGTCGGCGGAGCCGGTGGAGCTGACCGCGGGGATCGCCGGGGAACGGCGGATGGGGGGCGGCGAGGTCTTCGACGTGACAATGCCGTCGGACCATCAGCACGTGCTGGGGCGGGCCGGGGGTGCGACTGCTGCCGACGCGGAGGCGGCGGTGTCGGGGGCCCTGGAGGCGCGCCACGCGTGGGCGGCGATGGACTTCGACGACCGGGCGGCGATCTTCCTGCGGGCAGCCGATCTGCTCGCCGGGCCGTGGCGGGACACCCTCAACGCCGCCACGATGCTCGGCCAGGCCAAGACCGTACAGCAGGCCGAGATCGATGCTGCTTGCGAGCTGATCGACTTCTGGCGCTTCAACGTCGCGTTCGCTCGGGACCTGTTGGAGAACCAGCCGGTGTCGTCCGCCGGGGTCTGGAACCGCACCGACTACCGGCCCTTGGACGGCTTCGTTTACGCGATCACCCCGTTCAACTTCACGGCCATCGCCGGCAATCTCCCGACCGCCCCCGCACTGCTGGGCAACACGGTGATCTGGAAACCGAGTCCGACGCAGCAGTTCGCAGCCCACTTCACCTACGACCTCTTGGTGGCGGCCGGTCTGCCGCCCGGCGTGATCAACATGCTGCCGGGTGACGGAGTTGCGGTCTCCGACGTGGTGCTGGCCCATCCGGATCTGGCCGGCATCCACTTCACCGGCTCCACCGCCACGTTCCAGCACCTGTGGCAGGCGGTCGGAGCCAATCTTGACCAGCTATCACAGCTATCCCCGGCTCGTCGGCGAGACCGGCGGGAAGGACTTCGTGGTGGCGCATCCCAGCGCCGACCCGGAGGTGGTCCGGACCGCCCTGATCCGCGGCTCATTCGAGTACTCCGGGCAGAAGTGCTCCGCCTCGTCACGCGCCTACCTGCCACGCAGCCTGTGGGACCGGCTCAGCGCTGATCTGATCGAGCAGACCGAGGCGCTGGCTGTTGGCGACGTACGGGATTTCGGCAACTTCACCTCGGCGGTGATCGACCAGCGGGCCTTCACCAAGCATCGTGACGCGATCGAGCGGGCCCGGCAGTCCAGCGAAGCCGAGATCGTCGCCGGTGGGTCCACCGACGACGCCGAGGGCTGGTACGTCCGCCCGACGATCATCGCCTCCGACAATCCGCGGAACGAGGTGCTCACCACCGAGTACTTCGGGCCGATCCTGGGTGTCCACGTCTACGACGACGCGGGCTTCGAGGACATGCTCACCGAGGTCGACCAAGCCACCCCGTACGGGTTGACCGGCGCCATCCTGGCCGAGGACCGGGCCACCCTCGCCCACGCTGCGGACGTCCTCCGCTTCACTGCCGGCAACTTCTACCTCAACGACAAACCGACCGGCGCCGTGGTCGGTCAACAGCCGTTCGGCGGCTCCCGAGCCTCCGGCACCAACGACAAGGCCGGCTCGCTGTGGAATCTGATCCGCTGGACCAGCCCCCGCTCGATCAAGGAAACCTTGGTGCCGCCCCGAACCCACGGCTACCCCCACATGGGCTGAGGCGCGCTCATCGAGGAGTAGGTTCTCCCGGATTTCCTCGAGTCGGAGCGGGAGGATCTAGTGTCGTGCTAGGCAGGTAACGCAACGTCTTTCGCCACCTGGGCACGCACCTCGCGGCGTTCTCCTCGGTCGAGATACAACCCGGTATCCCTCCCTCGTCGGCCTGGCGATGCACGCACCCAGGCGACGCCTTCCGTCACGCTACCTGCCTAGCACGACACTAGAATCGGGACAACCTACTCGTCGGTCGGCTCGGCGCTCATGATCGCCCAGTTGAAGGGCGGGGCGGCGGCCCAGCCGCGGGCCATGCCGACACGAAGCCAGATCGCCATCATCATCTCCGACGCTGCGGCCGTGTCGATGCCGCCGAGGTCGAACATCTGCACATCCCGCCAGCCGAAGGCGCGCAGGAGCTCCCGCACCTGGTCCTTGGCACCGTCGGAATCGCCGGAGAGGAACACCACGTGATCACCGGGGATGCTCTCCGGGTGCACCATCACCTGGTTGTTCATGGTGTTGAGTGCCTTGACCACATTGGTCTCCGGGTAGGCCTGCTGAATGTGCAGGGCCAGCGAGTTCTCGGCCGAGGCGACCGGCACCGGGAAACCCCCGCCCCGCCGTTCGAGCTGGTTGGCCACGTCGAGCAACACTTTTCCGCGCAGGTTCTCCGCCCCGGCGGCCTCCAGAGCGGCCAAGGACACGTTGCCGTCGGTGGCGTTCACGACCAGGCGAGCGCTGGCAGCCGCGTCGGCGAACGAGCCAGTGGTGATGCCGTCCCGACCGGCAAACGTCGCCAGACTCTCCGACTCCGCGGACCGGGCGCCGACGAAGACGTCGTAGCCCACCTCGGCGGCACGGCCGGCAAGGGCCTGACCGACGGCTCCCGTCCCGAGGATCCCCAGCGCCACCACGGCTAGATCCTGGCCAGCCAGTCGTTGCCGACCTGTTGCTGGGTGCGGAATCCGGCCAGCACGGCCGGCGCCGAGGACTGCTCCAGTTTCTTGCCCAGCAGCGGAATGGCGACCTTGAGCTCACCGGTGATGTCGCTGATCGTCCCCGGACCGCCTGGGTAGAGCCTGACCTGCCCGCGCATGGTCACCGGCTGACCGGGAATGGTCAGTTCCAGCTGCCCGGTCCGGGAGCCGTCGCCGGCCGCCGGACCCCAGGCCACCTCTTCGACCACGGTGAGCTCGGGCCCGGTGAAACGCGCAGCCGCCTCGGGGGAGGCCAACCGCCGTGACGTCCGGGTCGTCGTGCCCGACACGGTCGCTTCGTAGTTGATCGACCGGCTCGCTTTGCAGACCTCCTCCAACCACGCCTGGTCGGTCATCATGGCGTAAACGTCCTCGACCGGCGCCGCGAATTCGGCACGCGAAGAGATGTCCATGGCGGTCATCATGGCATGCCGCGACTGCGTCGACGCGCAGCGCCGCCAGGACGTCGTAGAGGGTTAAGGTCGGTGTATCGGGGTACGACGAGGTGCCCCGATTCGACCAGATGGGCTGCATCGTGACGACGTTCGAAACCGAGCTCGAGCAGGAGAAGACGGAGAAGATCGCGCAGGTCGCCGACCGCGGGGCCGCCATCGCCGCCGAGCTGGGTCAAGAGCCCGAGAAGGTGCAAGAGTTCCTCCGGCACTACTTCCGCCACGTCGACGCCATCGACGTCGACGAACGCAGCATCGAAGATCTCCTGGGCCTGGTCGAGAGCCACTACCGGCTCGCCCTCCAACGTCCCGCGGCCCGGGCGATCATCGACATCCGCACCCCGGTCGCGGCCACCGATGGCTGGTCCGCCGGTGGTGCCAGCGTGATCCAGATCGTGACCGACGATCGCCCGTTCCTGGTCGACTCCGTCACCATGGAGACGCTCCGCCAGGGCTGGAGCATCCGGGAGATCTTCCATCCCCAGTACCTCGTCCGGCGCGACGTCGACGGCATGATGCAGTCGATCCTCACCGCCGATGAGGCGCAGTCCGACCCCGGAGTCATCCCCGAGTCGTGGATGCACGTCGAGGTGCTGCCACCCGTCCGGCCGGAAGGGCCGACCGGTCCAGAACTCGTCGAGGACCTGGAGGCCGGTCTCATCGAGGTCCTGCGGCTCGCCGAGGAGGCTGTCTCGGACTGGGCGAAGATGCGGACCCGGGCACACGAGACCATCGGGCTGCTCAACGACCCGAGCCTGGTGGCCGGTCGGACTGAAGAAGCGGCGCGCGCCCGGCAGCTGCTGGAGTGGCTCATCGATCACCACTTCACCTTCCTCGGCTACCGGGAGTACCAACTCGTCCAAAACGACGGCTCCGAGTCGTTCGTCCCGGTGGCCGGGACCGGCCTCGGCATGCTGCGGGCGGACCGGGACGCTCCGGGCGCCTTCCACGCCCTGCCGCAGCAGACGGTCGAGGGCACCCGGCAGGACCTCATGGTGATCACCAAGGACAACTACAAGGCGCGGATCCACCGCCCGGCGTACCTTGACTACCTCGGCTTCCGCCAGTTCGACGCCAACGGCCGGGTCGTCGGCGAGCGTCGGTTCCTCGGGCTGTTCGCCTCCTCGGCCTACTCGGAGGCGGTCAGCCGGATCCCGTTGTTGCGGGACAAGGCCGCCGAGGTCCTGCGGCGCTCCGGCTACGAGGACAGCAGCCACGGCGGCAAGGCGATCATGGACGTTCTCGACACGTTTCCCCGCGATGAGCTGTTCCAGACCCGGGTCCACGACCTGGCCTGGACCGTGGAGAAGGTGGCCCACCTCAAGGAGCGCCGGCAGGTCCGCCTCTTCGTCCGGCGCGAACCGTACGGCCGGTATTTCTCCTGCCTGGTCTACCTGCCCCGTGACCGCTACACCACGGCGGTCCGCAACCGGATGCAGGAAATCTTGATGCGTCAACTGGGTGGCGCCTCGATCGACTACACCGCGCGGGTCAGCGAGTCGGTGCTCGCGCGGCTGCACTTCGTCGTCCGCATGCCGGTCGGGGAGTCGATGGGCGACATCGACGTCCGCGCGTTGGAGCGTGAACTGACCCAGGCCACCCGGTCCTGGAACGACGAGTTCGCCGAGATCCTCTCCGGTACGGAGAACCCGGAATCACTCGCCAACTTGGTAGGAGCACTACCCGAGGGCTACAAGGAGGACTACACCGCCAAGCAGGGGTTGCTCGACCTGCAGGCACTGCGGACCCTGCAGGACGATTCGGACATGTCGCTGGCCATGTACCGGCCGGACCGGGTCGACGACGAGGCCGATCTGCGGCTCAAGATCTTCCGGCGCAGCGAGCCCCTGTCACTGTCCAAGATCATGCCGCACCTGTCGCTGCTCGGCGTCGACGTCGTCGACGAGCGCCCGTACGAACTGCAGCTGGGACCGGACCGGCGGGCGTTCATCTACGACTTCGGCGTGACCGTGCCCGGCGGCGGTGCCGCGGTAGAGAGCCGGTGGCCGTCGGAGGCTCGCGAGCGGTTCATCAAGGCCTTCTCCGCGTCCTACCGAGGGCACAGCGAGCCCGACGGCTTCAACGCACTCGTGATGGCGGCCGAGCTCGACTGGCGTCAGGTGACCATTCTGCGTGCCATCGGCCGCTACCTCCGCCAAGGTGGAGCCACCTACTCCCAGACCTATATCGCCCATGCGTTGTCCGCCAACGTCGACCTCGCCCGGCAGTTGGTGATCTTGTTCGAGACGAAGTTCGATCCGGAACGCCAGGGGAACCTCAAGGAGCGCAAAGAGGAGATCGACGAGCTGCGGGAGAAGATCAAAATCGGGTTGGACGACGTGGCCAGCCTCGACCATGATCGGATTCTGCGTTCCTACCTGACGGTGATGGACGCATGCGTACGCACCAACTTCTACCAATCGGGGCGGGAGACGACCGCCTTCAAGGTGCTGCCGCGCCGGATCCCGGATCTCCCCGAGCCGCGACCAGCGTACGAGATCTTCGTCTACTCCCCACGGGTCGAGGGTGTCCACCTTCGGTTCGGTTCTGTGGCCCGGGGTGGTCTGCGGTGGTCGGATCGTGCCGAGGATTTCCGCACCGAGATCCTGGGCCTGGTCAAGGCACAGATGGTCAAGAACACCGTGATCGTTCCGGTCGGGGCCAAGGGTGGCTTCTTCGCCAAGCGACTGCCCGACCCCGCAGCGGATCGCGAGGCCTGGCTCGCCGAAGGCGTGGCCTGCTACCGGTTGTTCATCTCCAGTCTGCTCGATGTCACCGACAACATCGTGAACGGGCGGGTCGTGCCCCCGGACGATGTGCTGCGCTACGACGGCGACGACCCGTACCTCGTGGTCGCGGCCGACAAGGGAACCGCCACATTCTCCGACATCGCTAACGAGATCTCCGTGGGAGCGGGGTTCTGGCTCGGGGACGCGTTCGCGTCGGGCGGCTCGGCCGGTTACGACCACAAGGCGATGGGGATCACCGCCCGCGGGGCCTGGCAGTCGGTGATCCGGCACTTCCGGGAGATGAGGATCGACCCGCAGTCGACCGACTTCACCTGCGTCGGGATCGGCGACATGAGCGGTGACGTCTTCGGCAACGGCATGCTGCTCAGCAAACACATCAAGTTGGTGGCGGCGTTCGACCACCGACACGTGTTCATCGATCCTGATCCAGACCCGGGGCGGAGCTTCGACGAACGGAAGCGGATCTTCGACCTGCCCCGGTCGAGCTGGGCGGACTACGACGAGAGCCTGATCTCCGAGGGCGGCGGCATCTTTCCCCGTTCGCTGAAGTCGATCAAGATCACGGCGCCGATGCGTGCGGCGCTGGGGATCGCGACGTCGGTCGAGTCGCTCTCGCCCGCGGAGTTGATCACGGCCTGCCTGTCGGCACCGGTCGACCTGCTGTGGAACGGTGGCATCGGCACCTACGTCAAGGCGACGACGGAGAGCAATGCCGAAGTGGGCGACAAGGCGAACGACGTCTTGCGGATCAACGGCGTCCAGCTTCGAGCCAAGTGCGTGGGCGAGGGCGGCAACCTGGGCTTCACCCAGCTCGGCCGGATCGAGTACGCGAACTCGGGCGGGCGGATCGACACCGATTTCATCGACAACTCCGCGGGCGTCGACACCTCCGACTACGAGGTCAACATCAAGATCTTGCTCTCCGGCGAAGTGTCGGCCGGCCGGCTGTCCGGCGAGGAGCGGGACGAACTGCTCGCCTCGATGACCGACGAGGTCGCCGAGTTGGTTCTCGCTCACAACTACGACCAGAACCTCGCGTTGGCCAACGGTGTGTTCCAGGCCGCCTCGATGGCCGGGGTACACGAGGACTGGATGGAACGGCTGTCGGACCGCAAGCTCCTGGACCGCGACATCGAGTTCCTGCCCACAACCGAGGAGATGGAGGTGCGGCGCGGTGAACGTCGCGGTCTCACCGCCCCGGAGTTGGCCGTCCTCATGGCCTATACCAAGATCGTCTTGGCCACCGAGGTGCTGGCCTCGGAGCTGCCCGACGATCCCTACCTGGCCAACCGTTTGATCAACTACTTCCCGACCGCCCTTCGGAAGCGCTACGCCGACGCGATCAAGCAGCACCGGTTGAGCCGGGAGATCATCACCACCGTCGTGGTCAACCGCTTCGTCAACGCCTCCGGGATCACCTGCTTCCACCGGCTCTCCACCGAGACGGGTGCCGGCGCCGCCGACGTGATACGCGCCCACATCGCGGCCAGGGAGATCTTCGGAGCGCACGCCCACGAGGCCCGGATCGTCAAGCTCGACCACGTGGTCGACGCCTCGATGCAGACGGCGCTGCGGATCGAGATCCGCACGCTGACCGAACGGGCGACACGATGGCTGGTCAACAACCGACGGCGGCCCGTCGACATCACCTCGGCCGTCGGTCAGTTCCGCGACGGTGTCCGTGCCGTGCAGGAGGCGCTTCCAGAGTTGATGACCGGCCGCGACCGCGAACACTACGACAAGCGCCTCAAGGCCTACCAGGATGCGGGCGTTCCTAGGGATCTGGCCAGTGCCACCGCGGCCCTACCTTCGGCCTACGCTGCGCTCACCATTGTGCAGACCGCGGGGGCCGGCCAGCTCGACGTCCGAGAGGTCGCCGCGGTCCACTTCGTTCTCGGGCATCGACTGGGACTGGACCGGCTGCTGGCCCGGGTCGTCGAACTGCCACGCGACGACCGCTGGCAGACGATGGCGCGCGCCGCGTTGCGCGACGACCTGCACGGTGTGCATTCCCAACTGGTCGCAGAAGTCCTGGCCACGACTGGCGGGGCGGGAACGGCCAAGGAGCAGGTGTCGGTATGGGAAAAGGCCACCCCGGCGGTGGCGGATTCGATCCGCACTCTGCGACTGATCTGCGAGGCGAAGCCGGATCTGGCCCGGGTCTCGGTAGGCCTCCGATTCGCGCGAGCCCTGCTGTCCCGAAGCGGGTAGCGGATCAGGCGACAACCGCTGGCCCTGCACAGATGCACCACCTTCTGCCTTTGCACCACGTGTACGTGGTGCAAAGGCAAGAAGGTGGTGCATCTGGACGTGCCCGCGTCGGTGCTGCGGAGCCCACGTCGACGGGTGCCCTTCGACAGGCAAGGGAACCCTTGTCCACCATGAAAGGGTGGCTACATGCGGATTGATCTGCACACCCACTCGACGGTGTCCGACGGCACCGACAACCCGACCGAGCTGGTGCAAGCGGCCGCCCGGGCGGGGTTGGACGTGGTGGCACTGACCGATCACGACGCGTTCGACGGGTTGGACGAGGCGGCGGCCGCCGGCGTCGAGGCCGGCGTGTCGGTGTTCCCCGGCATGGAACTGTCCTGCTCTCGCCAGGGACAGAGCGTGCACCTCCTGGCCTACGGTGCCGATCCGGAAGAACCCGGGTTGGCCGCCGAGGTGCACCGGGTCCGGGGTGGGCGGACGGCACGCCTGTTGCCGGTTCTCGCCAAGTTGGCCGAGCTCGGTGTCGGTGTTACCGAGGAGGAGGTGCTGGTCCACGTCGGGGAGAGCCCGTCGGTGGGCCGGCCCCACATCGCCGACGCCATGGTCGCCGCCGGTCACGTGCGCGACCGTACGGAGGCCTTCGACCGCTACCTGGCCGACGGCGGACCGGCGCACGTGCCGCGGTACGCGATCGAGATCGGCCGCGGCATCGACCTGGTGCACGCGGCGGGCGGGGCCGCGGTGATCGCCCATCCGTGGGGTCGAGGGCGGGAGCGGCTGTTGCCCGCGCCCGTCCTGAGCCAGTTGGTCGCCGAGCACGGCCTGGACGGGATCGAGGTCGACCATCAAGATCACGACGCCGAGGCCCGCACCCGACTGCGCTCCCTGGCCGACGAGCTCGGTGTCCTGATCACCGGCTCCAGTGACTACCACGGAATGGGAAAGACCGATCATGACCTCGGCGTCAACACTACGGCCGAGGACGTGTTCGCCGAGTTGGCTCGCCGGGCGGACCGTCGCCGGTGAGCTCCCCCGCAAAGGCGTGGGTCGTCGCGGTGGCCAACCAGAAGGGTGGGGTCGCCAAGACCACGACCGTCGGCTCGCTGGGCGCGGCGCTGGCCGAGCTCGGACAGCGCGTGCTGCTCGTCGATCTCGACCCACAGGCCTGTCTGACCTTTTCCCTCGGCTACGACCCCGAGACGATCGACCGCTCGGTGCACCAGGTGTTGCTCGGTGAGGTGGCCGCGGCGGAGGTGATCATCCCCGCCGAGGACGGCGTGGACCTCCTGCCGGCCACCATCGAGTTGGCCACCGCCGAGCAACGGCTGCTGATACGCACCGGCCGCGAGCAGTTGCTGAAGACTGCGCTGACGCGAGAGCTGAAGCGGTACGACGTGATTTTGCTCGACTGTCCACCCTCGCTCGGCATCTTGACCACCCTGGCGCTCACCGCCGCTCGAGGGGTGATCATTCCGCTGCAGTGCGAAACCCTCAGCCACCGGGGCGTCGGTCAACTCCTGGACACTGTCTACGACGTGAAACGGATGACCAACCGGAGGCTGGTCGTGGTCGGGGTGCTGCCCACGATGTTCGACGCCCGCACCAGTCACGGTCAGTTGGTCCTCCAGCGGATCGGCTCCGACTACGGGGTGCCGGTGCTGGATCCGCCGATTCCGAAATCGATCCGATTCGCCGAGGCCCCGGCGCTCGGCCGCTCGGTGCTGACGACGGCCCGTCGCTCGAAAGGTGCGGCTGCCTATCGAGATGTGGCGGAAAAGCTGCTGGTTCGCCGTCCGTGAACTTGTGAACGTATCGACGACCAATCCGACGAGGGAGTGATTCCGAATTCCCTGCAAACGGCTCGGAGGACCGGCGTTGCTGCCTATATTGGCTCAGGGCTTGCCGCCCAGACGACTCACCACAGGGGTTCATGTGAAGCCAGGACGCGCTGCACGCGTGATCATCGCCTTGTCCGTATCCGCACTCATCGGCGGCGCGCTGGTGGCCGCGCCCAGTCAAGCCGCCGACGGTGCCGAGATGTATCTGGTCCAGGGCCTGCCGACGACCACTGTGGACGTGGAGGTGGATGGCAAAGTTGTCAGTAGAGGTTTGAAGGCAACCGCGATCGCGGGTCCCTTCAAGGTCACGGCCGGCGATCACTCCGTCAAGGTGACCTCCGCCGGCAAGACCGTGACCCAAGGGACGGTGGAGCTCGGCGCCGGCAGCAGCTGGGACGTCGTCACCCACCTCCCGGCGCCGTCGGACACCCGGCCGACCATGACCGCTTACCGGAACGACCTGAAGGCCGTTCCCGCGGACAAGTCGTCGTTGACCGTCGCGCACACCGCCTCCGTGCCGCCCGCCGACATCCGGGTCAACGGCAAGGTGTTGTTCGCCGACGTCGCCAACGGCGAGTCGCTCAACCTGGTGGTGCCGGTGGCGACCTACGGCGTGGACATCGTGCCGGCGGGCAAGAGCTCGCCCGTCTACCTCGGGCCGCTCAAGCTGACCACGCAGGGTGGCGCACTCAACCGCGTGTACGCGGTGGGTGACCCGACGAAGAAGACCATGAACGTCGCGGTCCACGTCTTGAAGGTGAAGTCGACCGGGACCGGCAAGCCGAACGAGGTCAACACCGGCACCGGCGGCCAGGCCGTCGGGGCGGGCGGTGGCCTGCAGGTCGACCTGGTTCGGTGATCCTGGCACCCCGGCGGCCTGGCCGATCACGGATCACCGCGGCGCTGGTGACCGCGGCCGTGATCGCGGCGGCAGCCGGGTGCGCCACCGGTGGAGCTCTGGCGACCGAGCCGCTTCCGGCGGCGTCGAGGGCGTCCGCTTCTCCGGCCGCGAAGCCGTCGGCCGCACCGCCCACGGCCATCAGCCGGGCCAGAGAGGGTCGGCCGGCGGCGAGCACACGCATCCGGTTCCGTCCGGAAGAACTGAGCTTGAGCGCCGGTGGACGGGCCGATGTCAAGGTGGCGGCGACCGTCGACGGTGAACTCAAGGTGCCCGAGAACGTCCGGCACCTGGGCTGGTGGGACGGCGGTGCGTACGCCGGCGATCCGTTCGGCTCGACCGTCATCGCCGGTCACGTCGACTCCCGCGACCAGGGTCTCGGCTTCTTCGCCAGGCTGCTCCGCGCCAGCGTCGGCGAGAAGATCACGCTCAAAGGCGACGGGCACCGGGCGTCGTACCAGATCACGAAGGTGTCGACCATCACCAAGGAGGTCCTCGCTGAGGACGGTCAGGCGTTCGACCAGACCGGCGAACATCGGCTGGTGCTGATCACCTGTACGGGCAACTACCGCGCAGATCGGGGTGGGTACGACAGCAACCTGGTGATCTACGCGAAGCCGGTCGGCCCCGTGCGCTGACTTGTACGCTGACCGTGTCGGTGATGTTAGCCAGCGCCCAGCCCCCCTCGCCGACCAGGACCGTGGCCGACTCGTCGGCAACACGCACAACGAAAGCATGGGGGGCTGGTCGCTACAGTTGGTCCCGGCGCGCAGGACGCCACCACCCGCGGAAAGGGCCGAGCCCACCTGAGAATCGGCTGCGAGCCTGTCGGAAGAGTCTGCTTCCATCCTGGTCTGCGTGCGGGAGCGGATCAAGGACGGGAGGCAGTGATGGTCGCCCACGAGACCGGACCGACGTTTCCGGGGGCCGGGTTACCGGGAACCGATGTCGGGCAGCTCAAGCGGCTTGCGAAGGAGTGGCTACAGAAGGCGCGAGCCGGTGATCGCGAGGCGGTAGCCCTCCTCCGGCGGCTGCATCCGCGAGGTGCCGAGCTGGCTGAGGCTCCCGCAGCTCTGCGGTTGGCGGACGCGCAGCTGTGCGTCGCCCGTTACTACCACTTCACGAGTTGGGCGACGCTGCGCGAGCACCTCGGCCTGGTCGGGCGGTGGCGCCGCAATCCGCACCGGGTACCCGCCCAGCGCGATCCGGCCGACGAGCTGGTCCGGCTGGCCTGTCTGACCTACGGCGCGGACGATCGGACCCGCCCATTCCGTGCCGCGGCACTTCTCGCGGCCGACTCGGAGCTCGCCACCGCGAACCCGTACGCGGCCGCCGTGACCGGATCCGTCGCAGCACTCGAACGGTTCCTCGATGGGAGTTCGTCCGTGGTCACAGCCGTCGGGGGTCCGTACCGCTGGACGCCCTTGCTCTATCTGTGCTTCAGCCGGCTGCCCGATGAACCACCCGCCCGGTCCAGTTTGGCGTGCGCCGAGCTGCTCCTCCGGGCCGGTGCCGATCCCAACGCGGGCTTTCTGTGGGAAGGGCTCGCCCCGCCGTTCACCTGCCTGACGGGCGCCTTCGGCGGTGGCGAGGACCGGGCCAACCAGCCGCCGCATCAGCACGCTCTGACCCTGGCCCGACTGCTGCTCGACGCCGGAGCTGAGCCGAACGACGGCCAAACCCTGTACAACAAGATGTTCGAGCCGAACGACGACCATCTCGAACTGCTGTTCGCGTACGGACTCGGCCGTGGCACCGGTGGACCGTGGCAGGAGCGGCTCGGCTCAGCGCTCCAGTCGCCGGCGGAGATGCTCGCCGACCAGCTCATCTGGGCGGTCGAAGCCGGTCGCGCGGAACGCGTGGCCGTGCTCCTAACAAACGGAGTCGACCCGAACGGCGTCGGCAGCGGCCACCCGACGCATGAGGGCCGGACCGCTTATGAGTGGGCGGCGCGGACCGGCAGTACGGAAATCGCAGCGATGCTCGAAGAGGCCGGCGCTCGTGGCCTCGACCAGCCGTTGGATCCCGTTGACGAGCTGATAGCCGCGGGGCTGGCGGGGTCGGCCCCGACCGTCTGGAACAGCGACCCGGATCTACTGGAGCGCGCTCGGGCGCGCCGGCCGACGGCGGTCACGCAAGCGGTCGAGCTTCGTCGCCCCGATGCGGTCCGGCTGCTGGTGGCGGCCGGCTTCGACGTCAACGGCGCCGGCGGCACTACTCCGTTGCACCAGGCCGCGTACGCCGGCGACCTGGCGATGGCCCGGCTCCTGGTCGAGTTGGGGGCCGACCTCACGCGGGAAGACCCCAACCACCACTCGACCCCGCTGGGTTGGGCCGAACATGCCCACGCGGACGAAGTCGCGACGTTCCTCCGGGGATCCCTACTCCGCTGACGTCGACTCGGCAGCAGGCGAGCGACGACGACCGCGACGCCGCGGCGCCCGCGACCTTTCCGGCTCGCCCGGGTCCGTCGTCACGGCGACAGTAGAGATCCCATCGGAGACGTCCACGGGCACGCCGTTCCGCAACCGGCGCCGCGTTCGAGATCGTGGGGCCCGCTCCGGCCGGGGACGCTCACGCTCGGGCCGCCGACCCTGGTCGGGTACCGGCTTGGGGGGCGCAATCCGGCCCTTGGCGGCCGGGTCGATGCCTTGGTCGTGATAGAGGTGCGCGGAGGTGGAGTAGGTCTCCTGCGGCTCCTCGAAGGGCAGCCCCAGCGTGTTGTTGATCACCTTCCAGCGGGTCCGGTCGGCCCAGTCGACGAAGGTGATCGCCACCCCAGAGGCGCCGGCCCGTCCGGTCCGCCCGATCCGGTGCACGTAGTTCTTGTCGTCGTCGGGGCATTCGTAGTTGATCACGTGCGTGACGCCCTCGACGTCGATTCCGCGGGCGGCGACATCGGTAGCGACCAGCACGTTGATGGTGCCGGCACGAAACTGCCGGAGCGCCTTCTCGCGCGCAATCTGCGGCAAGTCGCCGTGGATCGCGGTGGCGGAGAATCCCCGTTCGGCCAGGTCGTCCGCGACCCGTTGAGCGGCTCGCTTGGTCCGGCAGAAGATCATCACGCGCTCGCGGTTCTCGGCCTGCAGGATGCGGGCGATCACCTCGGGCTTGTCCATGTCGTGAGCCTGGTAGACAAACTGCGCGGTGGCCGGGACCGTGGTGGTCTCATGCCCTGCTTCGGCGCGAATGTTCACCGGGTGCCGCAAGTGCCGACGAGCCAGGTTGACGATCGCCGACGGCATGGTGGCCGAGAACAGCATCGTCTGGCGGAGCTCCGGGGTCTGGGCCAAGATGCGCTCGACGTCGGGAAGGAAGCCCAGATCGAGCATCTCGTCGGCCTCGTCGAGCACGAGCACCTTGATGTGGCTGAGATCGAGAACACCGCGATCCGACAGATCCAACAGGCGCCCGGGAGTGCCGACCACGGCGTCGACGCCGTTGCGGAGTTCATCGAGTTGGTTCTCGTAGCCGACTCCGCCGTAGACGGTGAGCACTCGGGCCTGCCGGCGGCGCGAGGCGGTGCTGAGGTCCTTGCTCACCTGGCTGGCCAGCTCACGGGTCGGCGTGACGACCAGTCCCTGAGGGGCGCCGGGCTTGGCCAGTTGGTCGTAGTCCCGTTCGCCGGGCACCACAATCCGCTGGAGCAGGGTGATCCCGAACGCCAACGTCTTGCCCGTGCCGGTGCGTGCCTGGCCGATCATGTCCGTGCCGATCAGAGCGATCGGAATGGCCATCGCCTGGATGGGGAAGGGGTGGACGATGCCGACATCGGCCAAGGCGTCGACGATGTCGGGCAGGACTCCGAGGTCGCGAAAGGTCTGGATGGAGGGAGATTCGGTGCTCGCCGTTTCGTTGCTCAGGTCTTCGCCTTCTGTTGGTGTACCGGGCCAGTCTAGCCGAGTGACCAGGCGATCCCCGATTCCTGCCAGTCACCGTCAAACTCTTGCTAGGGTCGGTAAGCGAAGCGCCGGCTGTGTCTGGACTGACTGAGCGACCCGTGCCCGCTCTTGAAGACGCACCCTGTCGTCGACAGATGCACCGTCACATGAGGGTGCATCTGCCGACAAAGGGGTGCCGGAGCGAGGAGGAAAGACAGAGCCGAGAAGCGCGGAGCGTGCGCGAGCAAGACTAGATTGACCGTTGTGACCGAGCCGAACGTCGAGGGCGATGTCAACGCAGACCCGAGTCAGGACGCGGACCACGACTATCGCGCCGGTGCCGTGGATCTGCTCGGCATCTTGGCCTACGGGGCTCTCGCTGCCTTCGAGCGGCTGGCCGAGGATGCCGGCGGTGCGCCGTCGCTGGCTGACCGCGTGCAGATGTCGACACTCGCGGCGCGGCAGATGGACCACTTCGAGCGCGTCCGTGACTTCATCACTCGCTTCGACGTCGACGTGCTGACCGCGATGCGGCCCTTCCACGCGCCCTTCGATGCGTTCCACGACTACACCAAGCCGAAGGACTGGCTGGAGGGGCTGGTCAAGGCCTACGTCGGCGACGGCTTCGCCGCCGACTTCTACCGCGAGGTGGCGGCCTTCGTCGACGCCGACACGCGCAATCTGGTGCACGAGGTGCTCGCCGACGAGGGCCACGAGGCTTACGTCATCGAACGGGTGCGGACCGCCACTGCCGCGGAACCTAGGTCCGCGGGTCGGCTGGCGTTGTGGGGCCGCCGGCTGGTCGGAGAGGCCCTCACCCAGGCGCAGCGGGTGGCTGCCGATCGGGATTCGCTGACCAGTCTGCTCACCGGTACCGTCGACCGGCCCGGGATGGATCTCGCGGCCATCAGCCGGATGTTCTCGCGGCTCGTGGCCAACCACACGGCTCGGATGGCCGCCCTCGGGCTACAAGCGTGAGGCGAGTGTCGCGGAAGGGAAGTAACTCAACGTTTCGCGACGCCCGGGCACGCACCTCGCCGCGTTCTCCTCGGTCGAGATACGACCCGGTATCCCTCCCTCGTCGGCCTTGCGATGCACGCACCCGAACGCCGCCCAACGTCAAGGAACTTCCCTTCCACGACGCTAGACCGACCCGAAGCCGACGTGCCGGGCGTTCTCTTCCCCGATGTCGAGGTAGCCGATCGACTCGGCTGGGATCAACACTTTGCGCCCCCGCTGGTCGATGAGCGTCAGCAGGCCACCGTTGGACATGGCCTTGGTGAGCGCCTTCTCGATGGTGTCGGCCGACTCGGAGCTGTCCACGATGATCTCGCGGTTGACGTGCTGAATCCCGACCTTGATCTCCACACGCCAACCGTGCCACATGCGGCCAACCGAACCGAATCCGGTTCGCGCAGGGCGGAGGAGACGGCCGAGAAGTCAGCGCTGATCGAGGAGCTGCGGGCGGCCGGCTGCGTCTTCGCCGAGGAGGAGGCGGGTGCCTTGCTGTCCGCCGCGTCGACGTCGGATGAGCTTCGCCGCCTGGTCAGGCGCCGGGTGAGCGGCGTCCCATTGGAGCAGGTGCTCGGTTGGGCTGAGTTCGACGGTCTGCGGATTGCGGTCGCGCCCGGGGTGTTCGTGCCGCGACGACGCTCGCAGTTGATGATCAGCGAAGCGCTGGCGCACGTTCGCCGCGGAGCGCTCGTCGTCGACCTGTGCTGTGGATCGGGAGCACTCGGCGCGGCGCTGGCGCACCGTGTGCCTGACGTCGACCTCTACGCCGCGGACATCGATCCCGGTGCCGTCTCCTGTGCGCGTCGCAACGTGCCGGCCGCGAGGGTCTTTCTCGGTGATCTCTACGACGCCTTGCCGGTGCTGCTCCGAGGCGAGATCGACATGTTGCTCGTCAACGCGCCGTACGTGCCCTCCGACGCCGTCGCCTTGATGCCTCGGGAGGCCCGACTCTTCGAGCCGCGCCACGCGCTCGACGGTGGTCCCGACGGATTGGACCTGCAGCGCCGGGTGGCCGCCGAGGCGCCGGAGTGGCTCCGCTCCGAGGGCGTACTGATCATGGAAACCAGTGCGGCCCAGGAGGCAACAACTGCTCAACTTCTCGTACAGCTTGGGTTCTCGGTGCGCATTGCCCGCGACGCCGATCTGGACGCGACGGTCGCCGTGGCAACGCGGGAACCTCGATGTGGCGGGGTTTAGCCTAAGCGAGGTCTTCTCGTCCTCGGTCGCTTCGCGGATCACCAGCCGGGTCCAGGCGCCGACGTAGACGCGGTCGTCGGCATCGAGCTCGTGCTTGGTGCCCACGGCGATCGGATCGGTCGGCAGGGCTCCGCTGGCCGGACCGACAAAAGTGCCGTTGGCCGAGTCGAGGTCCTCCACGAACCAGCGTCTGCCGTCGGTCGTCATCTGCGCTTGCCGCCGGCTGACTCCGGAGTCGTTGCCGCAATCGATCTCGGGGTTGATGTTCCGGCTCACCGACTTGCGACCGACGAGGACCGACGCGTTGCGCAGCGGTACGACGTCCGGCAGGCCGGGAGAGGGGAGCGGGTCGGGACTCTCCTGCGCCTCGTACCAAGCCGGATCGATCCACACCTCGGCCACCCAGTCCGCGGCTGCGCCGCCCTCGCCGTCGGGTTTACTGTCGGCCGGACTGTCGGCCGGACTGTCGGCCGGGCTGTCCGCCGGGCTGTCGGCCGGGCTGTCGGTGGTACCGGACGTTGCGTCCACCGCGACCGCGCCCCCCGGCTGAGTGGCCGGCGTGCTCTCCGCCGCCTGTCTCGGCATGCTGCCGGTGGTGAAGTCGTAGCCGCAGACCTCACAGAACAGCGCCTCGGTGGCGTTCTCCGTGCCGCAGTTCGGGCAGGGCTGACCGGTCGCGATGGCGGCCGGGGACTCGGCCGGCAGGTCCGTCGGCGCGGGCGGTGCGGTGGGTCCCGCCAACGCCGTGTCGATCGGCATCCCGCAGACGTCGCAGTAGTCCTCGGCCTCCGAACTGTGTCCGGCCGGGCACACACTCATGAGTTGCGGACCCGGGTGGTCTTGGTCGACGCCGTGTCGAGGGCCATCTCGTCCGCTTTGTCGATCGCCCGCTTCAGCCGTACGGTGCCGGTTTCCACGTTGTCGATGTCGACCACCTTCCGGAGCCGAGTGGTGGCCTCTTCGTTGCCCGTCTGCGCCGCCAGCTGAACTGCGCGGCCGAGCTTGGTGGTGGCCCCGGCGTCGTCGCCCGCGGCCTTGGCGGCCAGCCCCTCCTGGATGGCCTGGGCCAGCTCAGTTTGACCCGTGTAGTGCGCCACCTCCGGATTGATGCGGGTGGTCAAGACCTCGTCGCTGGACCACTTCGCCTTGACGAGTGCTTGCGCCTGGACCGCACCCCCCACCGCCAGTTGGACACGCGCCGCCAACTGCTCCTGGCCGATGGCCTTCGCCGACAGCCGGACGCTGACGTGGTAGTCCCGGGACTCATCAGCCCACGACCCGGTGGGATATCCGCCGGTCAGCGGGTTGACCTCGATCCGGCGCTGGGTGAGATCTTCCACGGTCGGGGAGACCTGCCGGACGAACATCACCTGAGCCCCCTGGGGTGCCCACACCCGAAGTTCGGCGTCGGCGACCCCGCGGCTCATCGACTGCTGCATCAGCTCGTCGAACACCTCGGCCATTCGCTCGGGCGAGGGAATAATGTCCACCGTGCCCAAGAGAGCCTGGGCGATCCGGCGCACCTCCGCGACCTGCCAGTCGACTCCGACGCCACGGCAGTCGCACTGGAACTTGCCGGTGACCGAACGGATCGCGTTGGTCAACTGATCAGGCGACTCGTTGTGGTTCTCCCCGTCCGTGAGCAAGATCGCGTGGCGCTGCGCGAGCATCGGCACCGAGTCGAAGAGCCGCCCCGCCAAGATCAGCCAGGTACCCATCGCGGTACCGCCGTCGGAGCGGAACATCTGTACGGCCTGTTGCGCCTCGAACCGGGTCTGGCGGTCCATCTTCACCATTCCCGCCCCGGCTCGCGCGGGCGGGTAGGCCAGGTACGCGGTGTGGGTGCCCGCCACGACGGCGAACCAGGTCCCGTCCAGGATCTGGTCCAGAGCAGCCGTGGCCGCCATCTTCGCGGCCTCGATCTTGGTCCGGCCCATCGATCCGGAGGTGTCGACGATGATGATTTCGCCCGCGTCCCCCGAGCCGCTGCGACCAGCCTCGCCCGCCCCGCTACACGTCACGGTGACGATCGCATTGACGTCGGTGCCGCCCTCGGGCAGGAACTCGTTCTGGTATACGGCGGCAGTGAACTCGGCCATGTCCTCGATCCTCTCAGACGGGTGCCGTCACACGCGGGCGAGAGCGACCGAGATGTTGTCCTTCCCGCCCTGTTCGTTCGACCAGCGGACCAGTGCCTCGGCGAGGGTCAGCGGACCGGCACCGACGGCACCCGTCAGCCGGCTGATCAAATCCTGCAGGTGGACAGGTTCGGAGGCGTAGTTCCACAGCCCATCTGAGCAGACCAGCAGCCAACCCGGCCCGGTCAGCGTCACCGATCCCGTTCTCGGCTTGTGGTCAGGGGAATCCCGGCCCAACCACTTGGTGATGGCGTGCGCCTGCGGACCGCGCTCGGCCTCGTCGCGCGGGACGCCCGAATCGATCCGTAGCTGCGCCACCGAGTCGTCGAGCGAGAGCAGCAAGGGCTCGTCGACCCCTGGATCGGGGATCCAGTACACCCGGCTGTCGCCGACGTTGGCGAACACACAAAGGCCGGATTCCAGCACCGCACCCGAGAAGGTCGCTGCTGCCGCGTTCTGGCTCTCGGGCCTCGTGTTGGCGATCACCGCCGCGTTGGCCGCGTCGACGGCCCGCTCGAACGCGCCGGCGATCGCGGACGCGCGACTGTCCGGCAGCCCGAGTCCGTTCGGTTGTGACGCCACCAAGAGATCCCGGGCCGCCCGGGCCGCCGCCAGACTGGCGACGTCGGAGTCCTCGGAGGTGGAGACGCCGTCGCAGACGATCAGCACCGCGCGGGAGCCCGGCGTACGGTCGGCGGCGATCGCCGTCGCGTCCTCGTTGCGGTGGTGGCGGATGCCGCGGTCGCAGGACGCGCCCACCCACGAGGCCGGTTGCTCGACGTAGTGATCGCGTTCGCTCGGCGCCTTGGTCCCGCAGGTCTCGCAATAGCCATCTGCGCCCACCACTCCGCCGCAGTGCAGGCAGGGTCGGCGCAACGGGAGGGTCGGTTCGTCATCGGTCACCCGCACCGGTCGGGACAAGGTGATCGGTGACTCCTGCAAGACGCCGTCGCCGGAATCGGCCGTGACGGTCTCCGGCGTCACACTGCGATCCATGTCCTGGCCGACCGCCGGACTCAGGCTCGCGCCACAGGCCTCGCAGAACCGCTCGCTGGGCGACACTTCAGCGCCGCAGTTCGGGCAGAGAACGGCGGTCACCGGGGCAGCCGGTACTTCTGCCGGTTCTGCTGCCGGTAGTCCAGTGGGCGGTGGGGGGCTGGTCATGTCAGGGTCCACCTTCGCACGCTGTTGGCTTTGTCGACCATGGCGTACCGCTCGGTCTCGTTCGGTGCCGCCCCGGCCAGCGTGCGGTAGGTCTGCTCCAACCCGTCCCGAAGCGAATCGTCGTCGGCAGGATGGGTGCCGATGGTGATTTGGCTGTTGGGTCCCTTGGTCTGCACGAGGGCCAGGGCGCGCTGCAGGATCTGCCCGGTGAGCTCGGCCCGCTCCACCTGGTCGAGCCGTACGCCGTCGATGCTACTCATCGCCTGGGACAACACCGAGAGCGAGTCGGCCGACTCGTAGAGGTGGAGCGCCCGTAGGCGCCGGGCCTCGGTGAAACTGCGGCTGGTGGGCGGTACGAGGTCCAGCGCCGCCACGGCCGCCTGGATGTCACCCCGGGCGGTGTGGACCCTAGCCATCCCAAAGGCGGCCGGCGCCACGTAGTTGGCGTCGGTGCTCGCGCAGGTTTGGTACAGCCGGATGGCCAGATCCAGCTCGCTGCCGAGCTCGCAGGCCAGCCCGAGGGCCAGCTTCGGCGCCAGTTCGCCCGGCACCTGCCCGTACACGGCGTTGAAGGCCTGCTGTGCGGCCCGGTAGTTCGTGGCCTGCATCGCGGCGAGGCCGCTCATCCAGACGGCGCGCCACTCCCAGGGGTCGGCGGCCAGCATCTCCTTGACGGCCTGGTCCACCGTGCCCGCGTCTTTCAGTTCCAGAGCCGTGCGGGCACGGGCCAGACCGACCTCGGCCGTCGCCTCCGGCGCAGCGGCCAAGGCCTGCAGGCGCTCCCGCGGATCGTCGGCCGAAATGTTGCTCAGCCAGGCGTACTGAGCATCGCTGGTGTCGGGGCGCAGTGCCGGTAACTCATCCCAGGTGAGCGCGTCGCTGCTGATCGACGGCGCCTCGAACAAGACCGAGGCGGCGGAGGTCAACGCCGTGCCCGAGGTGGCGTCGGCGACCACCTCTCGCAGGACACCGAGCACCTGGACTCGCAGCTCGTCGACGGAGCCGAAGCGGTCGGCGGGATCGGGCGCGCAGGCCTTGGCGATCAGGCGGTAGAGCGAATCGTGCTGCTGGAACAGCGGCGTCGCGTCCACGCTCGGCAGACTCGCCACGTACTGGGTCTGGTAGCCCCGGAACTCCATCATGCAGACGAGCAGGGTCCGGCCGATCGTGTAGATGTCGGAGGCGACGCTGGTCCCGACCTGCGCCACCTCCGGCGCCTGATAGCCGACGGTGCCGTAGATGGCGGACTCGTCGTCGTCGATCCGGCGGACGCCACCCATGTCGATGAGCTTCACCCCGTCGCCGATCTGGATGAGGTTGTCAGGTTTGAAGTCGCAGTAGACCAGGCCGAGATCGTGCAGGTACGTGAACGCCGGAAGCACTTCCAGGATGTAGGCGAGTGCCTGGTCGACCGGCAGCGGATCGTAGGCACCGCCCGCCGCCCGCATCCGGTTCTTGAGGATCTGCTTGAGCGAGGTGCCGCCGACGTACTCCATCACGATGTAGCCGGCCTCATCGCTGAGTGACGAAGTTGTAGATCTCCACGATCAGGGGATGCTCGACCTGGGCCAGGAACTGGCGCTCGACGATGGCCACCGCCAACGCGTCCGCGTCGCCGGTGTTCAGCAGGCCCTTCAGGACGACCCAGCGGTCGGAGACGTTCTTGTCCCGCGCCAGGTAGATCCAACCCAAACCGCCGTGGGCCAGGCAGCCGGCCACCTCGTACTGGTTGGCCACGAGGTCACCCGGCTGGAGCTTCGGTGTGAAGGAGAAGCGGTTACCGCATTTCGGGCAGAAGCCCTCGGGGCGGCCGGGGCGCCCGTCTCGGGAGCGACCCACCGGTGACCCGCAGACGGGGCAGTTGCGCTTGTTCTCCGGCACCTCGGGGTTGACCATGATCGCGTTCTCGGCGTCGACCACCGGGGCCGGCGGCACCCGGGTGAGGCCCGCCCCCAACCGGGCCGTACGGAGCCGTACGGAGCCGGAGTTCACCCGTTGGGTGATCGTCGACCCCCCGCCGAGGCGTTGCGACCCGAACGCAGTGGAGCCGAGTCGGCTGGACCCGCGGGTGACCGTCGAGAGCGGTGCGTCGGTGCCCGCGGCGGTGCTGGGAGTGCTGTCGGGAGCCCCGGTCGAGCCCGCGCCGGCCGGCGACCCGCAGACGTCGCAGTAGCCGTCGACGATGGTGCCCGTGCAGCCCGGTTGGGTGCACCGAGCTGGGTTCCCTGAGCTTGTCGAAGGGCCTGAGCTTGTCGAAGGGGCGGCGGGAACCGCACGGGCCGCCGGAGCTGAACTCGGCGTCGCGGCGGCCTCGACCGGACCCGGGCTGCCGCAGACGTCGCAGTAGCCGTCGACAATGCTGCCGGTGCAACCCGGCTGTGTGCAGGGCGTCATGAACGCACCTCCGACGTCGGGGAAACGGTCCGCAGATAGGTCTGATACAACGTGACCAATTGTTCTGCGATAGCCATCTGCGTGGGCCGTCGCTGCAGAGCCTCGGTCGCGAGTTGGTGAGCCCGGGCCACATCGGGCTGACCGGCCACGCCCGTGGCTTCGGCCTTGACCTGGTAGGCGTCGAGCCGGTTCACCAGCTCGCCGTGTCGGGCGAGCGCAGCCGAGTACGCCTGCTCGATCATGGTCATGGCCCGACCGACCCGATCCAGCCGTACGAGGTAGTCCTCCAGCGCGCTGAGCGTGTTCGGCACCGGACCAAGCGCCTCGACGAGGGGCACCGCATAATGCGGGGCGGGATCCACCGTGGCCAAACAGCGTTCGACCAGCGCCCGGATATCGGTCTCCCGGCGCTCGAGCTCGGCGCGCAGCCGGCGCGCCTGGGCCACCTTGACCCCGGCCTCCCGGCGGCGGGCGCCCCCCACGATCAAGTCCCGCTCGAACGTGGCGGCCTCGATCTCCAGCGGCTCCAGCAGACCACCGACGTCGCCGCCCCGGTCGGCCTTCTCGGTGAGTTCGCGGAGGCGGCGCGCCAGCCGCGACTGCTGCTCGGCCGCGAGCTGTTGTCGAGACCCGGCCGGCTCGGTGACCACTTGGTCGCGGATCCGCTCCAATTGGGCCCGCAGCGACCGTAGTCGGGTGGTGACCTCGGCTCCGGACAGTTCCAGGCCGAGCCGAACCCGGAGTTGGGCGGCCAGGGCGTCGGAGAGCCGGCACGCCTCGGGGAGCGACATGGCAAGACCGGAGGCATGAAGATTCGTGGCGTCCAGCCGACCCCAGATCAAGGTCGACAGGCGCTCTCGCTCGGCCGGTCCGACCCGCCCCGAGTCCCACACGACCTGCAGCTGTTCGTACCGGTCGGAGGCCGCCTTCCACAAGACCATCGACAACGCGATGTCGTCGGTGACCGCCGCCCCTTTCCGGGCGTCCAGCGCCGCCTGGTCGAGCACGTCGAGTTCGCTCTTGCGCGCGTTGCGCCACGCGCCGAGCGCGGAGAGGTACGCCAGGCACGCCGCGGGATCGACCGGTGCGCCCAGCCGACCCGGCGCCGGTGGGGCAGTTACGGTCGGCCCGGTCACCGGCCGTACTCGGCTCGCGGCGGCGTCGGAGCCGGTCCCAGCGCCGAACGGAGCCACCGGTTGTAAATGGCGGTCCACTCGCCGTTCGCCCGCATCTCGGCCAACCGCGCGTTGATGAAGCGGACGAGATCGACCTGCCGGGAGTTCACCCCGATCCCGTACGGCTCGGCGGTGAAGGCCTGCTGTTCGGGCACGACGGCGTACGGATCCTGCGCGGCCAGGCCGGCCAGCACCGTGTCGTCGCCGGTGATCGCGTCGACCTCGCCCTCCTGGAAGAGGACCAGGCACCCGGTGTGGCTGTCGGCGCCCACCGCGATGGCCTTCGGCGACTGCTTCTTGAGATTGTCGAAGCTCGAGGTGCCGTTCGGGGCGCAGACCCGCTGGCCGGCCAGCGCCTCGACGGTGGTCGCCTTGGCGCCACGCCGGACCAGGATCTTCTGCCCGGAGCGGTAGTACTCACTGGAGAAGGCGATCTGCTGCCAGCGGGTGCAGTTGATCGTCATGTTCCGGGCGACGATGTCGATCGAGCCCTCTTGGAGCAACGGGATCCGCTGGGCGGCGGTGATCACCCGCAACTCGTAGGCGTTCTCGTTGCCGAAGATCGCCTTGGCCACCGCCTTGACCAGATCGATGTCGAAGCCCTCGATCCGGCCGTTGAAGGGGTTGCGGGAGCCGAGCAGATAGGTGTCGGCCGAGACGCCGGCGATCAGCCGGCCGCGTTGTGGATCTTCGCCATGGTCGAGCCGGCCGGCATCTGCCCCGCCTGCGGCAGCGCGCCGTCCGGGGCGTAGGACCGCAAGTGCCGTCGTGTTGTCACACGCAGGCCCGCTGGGTGCCGGCGCCGCGCTCGGCGTCGAGGCCGGCGGGGGTGTGGGCAGGGGTGTGCTGGCGTACGGGAGTAGGGAGCACGCGCTGAACACGATGAGCAGCATCAAGATCAGCGGGCCCTGAGCTTGTCGAAGGGACAGCGTGCGAAGACGGGCCTTCATCGGTACTCCCGCAGTCGGGCCTCGACGCCGCGCCGGGCCAGCACGGCCGCCGCGAGCCCAGCCAGCAGGCTCAACACCGCGCCGATGATCAACCCGACTCGGGATCCGCCGAGCCCCTCGTTCGGTCGCGGTGGTGACCTGATCGAGAAAGACCGTCGTCTGGTCGTCGAACGCGCTGAAGGTGGCGTTGGAGGAGCCCTCGCCGGTGCCGGTGGCCAGCCGTACGGCCTGATCCCACTGGCCGGAGTCGTCGAAGGTGCGGATCTGTCGGTGAACGGCGGCGTAGGCGTCCCACGGGGCCCGGAGCGCCGGTGAGGAGTCCGCCAGGCTGCTGGTTACCTCGGCGGCGGACTGCCGTCCAGGCCTTCTCGAACGCCGCGCCCGAACCGCGGGCGATCAGGGTGAGACTCTCGTTCGACTTCGCGTTGAAGCCTTGGATTCGGGCGGTCGCCACGGCGTTGACGTCGGCGAACGAACCGTCCTTGATGCTGTTCACCGCGGCACCGGTGGTCCCGAGGGCGATGAGCCCGATGACCCAGGTCAACAACACGATGCCGGTGGCGGCGACCACCGCCGGATTCACCCGGCGGCGGAAGCGCCGGGCAAGCCAAACCTGGGCCAACACGAGCCCCACCAGCACCCCGAGGCCCGCAACCGCCAGAATGGCGATCGGCCAGACTCCCATCTGACTCTCGGCTCGCTGGGCGTTGGCCGACGACCAGGTTGTCGAGTAGCGGCAACGCATCGGCGCGGAGGGTGGCGCTGGCGGTCCGCTGGTACTGGGCGCCGACCGGGGAAGCCCTGCCGATTGTTGGCCCGGGCGTCCTCGATGAGAGCGACGTAGGCGACCAGTTCCTCGTTCAGCCGGGACAGTGCCTGCTCGTCGGCGGATTCGGCCTCCGCCGCCTGCGTGATCCCGGTGGTCGCGGCGTTGATGGCGTCGTCGTACGCCTGGCGCTGGGCCGGCGGCTCGAGGCCGCCGACCAGGAAGGCGTTGGTCGCGGTCGCGTCGGCGGCGAGGAGATTGGTCTGGATCTGTTGGACCCGGATGAGCTGGGCGGTGGAGGCGCTGGCCCGGCCCAACGCGGTGGCCAGGAGGACGAACGTGAGCGCGGCCAAGATCCCGAAGACGACGCCCAGCACCACCACCGCGGTGCCCAGGCGGCGCAGCCGTCGCGGCGTGGAGACCGTCGCACCCGGTGAGGTCGGCGACCCGGCCGCGACCATCGACCCCTGGCCGTCCGGGCTCGGAGCGGCGCTGACCGCTGCCGCGGTGCCCGAGTCGCCGGCCGCTGAGGTCTGCACCTGGCTCACGTCGCCTCCTTGCTGAGCAGCGTTCTTGGGCGCATCCGGTGCGTCCTCGAGATCATCTGCCGTGAGCTTTCGGAGTTGCTCCAGCGTAGGTTCGGCGACGTCGCGCAGGCGCCAGGCGTGCCGACCGATCGCGGCCTCCAGATGATTGCGGGCGAAGCGGCCGTTGCCGAAGGTGGTCCCCGCGGGGTGACGGCCAGGATGGTCTCGAACCGGAGCCGGCAGTCTTCGGTCACGTCGTAATCGGCGGCGGTGGCCAAGTTGTCGAAGATCTCGACGAGCTCGGCGTCGGAGTAGTCGGCGAATTCGATGGTGGTGCGAAACCGGCTGGCCAGCCCCGGGTTCTGGGCGATGAAGATCGCCATCGGATCGGGGTAGCCGGCCACGATCAGCACCAGATCCTCGCGGCGGTCCTCCATCTCCTTGACCAGGGTGTCGACCGCCTCGGTGCCGTATTGGTCGCCGGCCAGGCTGTACGCCTCGTCGATGAACAACACCCCGCCCGCAGCCGAAGCGACGACCTCGGCGGTCTTCATCGCGGTCTGCCCGAGGTAGCCGGCCACCAACTCCGACCGGTCGACCTCGACCAGTTGACCTTTGCTGAGCAGGCCGAGGGCGCGGTAGATCCCACCCACCAAGTCGCGCCACGGTGGTTTTGCCGGTCCCGGGATTGCCGACGAACACCAGATGCCGGGTGATGGTGGGAGCGGCCAACCCGGCCTTGGTCCGCAGCGCTTCGATCCGCAGCACCGCCACCTGGCGGTGGATCTCCGCCTTCACCTCTGTCAGACCCGTCAGCTCGTCGAGTTCGACCAGCAACTCCTCGAGCGATTTGGGCTCGGGTTCTGGCTGCTCGGTCCCTGAGCTTGTCGAAGGGCCAACACTTGGGTCCCTGAGCTTGTCGAAGGGCCAGATGGCCTCGGTCCCGGAGCGTGTTGCTTCGGTCCCTGAGCTTGTCGAAGGGTCCGATGGCCTCATCGCGCAGCACGTCGTTGCCGATGCCAGGGAACCGGCCCGGAGCCGTGGGGTCCAGATGACTGAGGTCGAGCAACTCGGACCTGCGCGGGTCGGCATGAGCGATCCCGTCGGCGGCCTCGCGATCGCGGGTCACCTTGTTGAGGGCGTCGTCGAGAGCCTTCAGCGCGTTCCGGGCCCACTCGGCGTTACTCATGGGAGGTCCAGACTGCTGCGGGGACCGGTAGGCTCCGAAGGCGGTTCGGGTCGCAGCGGCTGAGCCGGTGCATGACCGAACTTGTCCTGCAGGAACCGCCCGTGGGCGATCAGGGCGTCGGCGTCGACCCGAACGACCGCGTCGAAGATCCGGTCCATGGTCGCCGACAGGAGATCGAGTTGATCGATCAGGAGCATCAGTGACGTCTTGCCGCCTCGATCGGTCGTGAATCGGCCCACTGCCGGGGGAAGCGAAGGTAGCCGCCGATGGCCTCCGGTAGGTAGTCCGTGGCCGTCGCCATCACCGAGTACGCCTGTGGGCTGCCCAGACCCAGGTTCCGCAGCCTCGGCATGGTCTCGCCGGACGGTCTTCGCGACCCGCTTCACCCGCGATTGCACGGGTGCGGGCACCACCCCACCGGCGACCATCGACTCGGCTCGCTCGAGCGCGAGCCAAGATGTCGGCCTCGGTGGGCGCGGACGGCCGTGGCTTCGACCTCCGGCTCGGGCTCCGGCCGTCCGGTGATCTTGGCTATCCAGTCCTTGAACCCCATCGAGCTTCTCCGCGTAGCGTGCGATATCAGCGCAGGCCGCCGGGGGTGCCACCCTCGATGTCCAGGCTGCCCGCCGCCAGTCGCTCATCGGTTCGAGAGACCCGGTCGAGGTACTCGCGGGACTTGGAGACCTCGTTCTCCAGCACACCGATCGTGGCCGACATGTTGTCCAGCGCCTGCAGCTTGAAGGTGTCGATGGAGTCCATGGTGGCGTAGATGTTCTGAAAAGCGGCTTGCAGCTGGGGTAGTCCGATGGTCGCCGTCGCCGCCTGCTGCTGGATCTTCGCGGAGTTGTCCCGCATCATCTCCGATGTCCGCTGGATGAGGTCGGAGGTGGTGGTGTTCAGCGCGGTGATCTGATCCAGGACGAGCTTCTGGTTCCCGAGCGCCTGCGCGACGATCACCGCTGTCCGCAACGCCGACACCGTCGTGGTCGAGGCCCGGTCCACGCCCTTGATCAACTCGATGTTGTTCTTGATGATGATGTCGATGGCGAGGTAGCTCTGGATCGAAACCGCCAGCTGCGTCAGCAGATCCTGGTGCTTCTGCCGCACGTAGAACAACACGTCCTGGCTGAGCGCCTTCGCCCGGTCGGGGTCGGACAGCTCCAGTTCGGCGATCATCGCCGACAGCCTCGCGTCGAGCCGCTCGGCGACGTAGACGTACTGGTTGAGCCGGCCCATGGCCGCCCACAGGTTCTGCTTCTCCATGTTGAGGGCGACGTTGTCCTTCGTGAGCTCGTCCTGACCGTTCCGGAGGCTGTGCAGGATGCCGTTGAGGTGGGACTGGGCGCTCTGGTACTTGCGGAAGTAGTCGGTGACCTTGTCCCCGAACGGCAGGAACCCGAGGAGCTTCCGCGCTCCGGTGGCCTGGCTGGGATCCAGGTCCTCGACCGTGCGCCGCAGCTCGAGCAGCGTGGTGCCGACCTTCGACCCCTCGGCGATGCCGCCTTCCTTCAGAGCCCGCACGGGAGTCTGCAGCAGCCGGTTCGATGTCTCCGCGGCCTTGCGGATGTCGGCGTCACCCATGGTGCGGACGTTGTTCGCCTGGGCGGCGAACTCCGGGGATCGCGTCTGGGTCGTGGTCAGGGCCTGAACGAAGCCGTCGACCCGCGCGTCCAGCGCCGGCACCACCGAGGCCTCCACCTGTGGGGCGATCGTCGGCGCCTGGGTCGCCGCGACCGGCGCGGGCGGCGGCGGCGCGGTGAGGGTCAAGGCGTTGCCCTCGGGCGGAGCCAAGGGACTCACCACGGGCTAATTGTGCCGCCGCGGCTCCGGTCGGGTTGGCCTCGCTCATCGACGTCTCCTTCTCTCCATCAGCACATCTCCTCAGCACTTTCCACCAGTTCGTCCCCCACCAGACGGGCTTGAGCAAATCTACCCGCCGGAACGGTCTCCTGACTCTGCTCCCCGTCCGATCGTTCGGCCGGCCCGAGGCGACGGCACTACCCGCACCTCGGCTGCTCGGGTTCCTACGCCTTGCTCGACTTGCAACCCGAGCAGATCGAAGCAACCCGAGCAGCTCACGAGGGCGGGGAGATCTCGCCCGAGCCGCGTACGCGCAGGGTCGTGGGCACCATCGTGGTAACGGCGGGCGAGGTGTCGCCGTCCATGCGGGCGAAGACGCGTTCCGCAGCGATCGTGCCGATCCTTCCCGGGTCCTGGGCCATGACGGTGATGCCCGGTTCGAGCACGTCGGCAAGGGCGATGTCGTCGAAACCGACGATGGCGATGGTCTGCTGCAATTTCAGTTGGTGCAGCGCGCGAACGGCGCCGAGGGTGATCATGTTCTGGCTCGTGAAGAGCGCGGTGGGCGGTTCGCCGAGGCCATCAGGGTACGGACTGCAGACTCGGCCTCCTGCTGGGTCCGCAGATCGTCGACGTGCAGCGCCCCGTCCGCCACGTGGGCCCGCTCCATCGCGTCGGAGAATCCGCGACGCCGGTCGCGGGCGGTGGAGATGGTCAACTCGTCGCCGAGGTGGGCGATGCGGGTTGGCCACGCCAGATCAGATGGCGGGTGGCCGCCGCCGAGGCCTCGTAGTTGTCGCTGACGACCGCATCGGCGACCACCCCGTTGGGCAACCGGTCCACGAAGACGATCGGCGTACCCAATTCGCGTTCGGAGTGCAGGTACCTCTGGTCCTGGCTGAAGGTGGTCAAGATCAATCCGTCGACCCGTCGTCGGGTGAAGGCCTCGACCAGTCGCCGCTCGCGCTCGGGATCGTCGTCGAAGCTCGCGGCGAAGACCGCCGTATCGCGCTGCATCGCCACGATCTCGACCGCGCGGTTGATGGCGGCCGAGAACGGGTTGTCGACGGCGTCGAGCAGCAGGCCGATCGTGAAGGTCTTCTTGTCTCCACGCCGCAGCGCACCGGCGCCCTGGTGGGGATGGAAGTTCAACGCCTGGACGGCCCGCAGGACACGCTCGCGGGTCTTGGGCAGCGACGTTCGCCTCATCGTTGATGACCCGCGATACCGTCTTGATGCCGACGCCGGCCAAGGCGGCAACGTCACGAATCGTCGCTCGCGGGCGCGGACTGGTGGGGGCGGGTGCAGTTGACAACGATGTCTCCTCGGGATCTGAGGTGAGCATATCGCTTATACAACGTATCAGCGCAAGGACTTGACGTATTCCTGAGAATGCCTTAGAACTCTCTTATGACACCGTTGTCAGATTGGCAGCGGACGACGTAGTCCGATTCTCGGAGGCTTTTATGCAACGACGCAGCAAGCTCGCTCGCAGGGCGATCATTTCGATCGCGACGGTGAGCACGGCCGTCTTGGCCCTCTCGGCGTGTGGCGGCGGCGCCGCTCCGTCCGGCGAGGCCAGCGGCGGAGGTGGCGGTGACGCGCCGATCGCGGTCACCCTCATCACCAAGACCAGCACCAACCCGTTCTTCATCGCCATGCAGAAGGGCGCTGAGGAAGCCGGCAAGAAGAACAACGTGACGATCACCACCGCGGCCGGTAAGGCGGACGGTGACGAGGCCACCCAGATCCAGGCGATCGAGGCGGCCACCGCCCGAGGCGACGCCGGCATCCTGATCACCCCGGCCACCGACGGCGTGAACCCGGCCATCGAGGCGGCGCGGGCCGCCGGCCTGTACGTGATCGCTCTCGACACCCCGCCCAACCCGCCGGACACGGTGGACATCACCTTCGCCACCGACAACTTCAAGGCCGGCGAGCTGATCGGCAAGTGGGCCGCTGGGACGATGGACGGGAAGGCGGCGAACATCGCACTGCTGGACCTGTTCAACGACAAGGTCGCCTCGGTCGACTACAACCGCGATCAGGGCTTCCTGACCGGCATGGGCATCGACACCGCCGACAAGATGAAGAACGGTGACGAGGCCAAGTCCGGCAAGTACACCGGCGGCAAGGGCGGCGACTACACGATCGTCTGCAACGAGCCGACCCAGGGCGCCCAGGACCAAGGCCGTACGGCGATGGAGACCTGCCTGGCCAAGTCCAAGGACATCAACCTCGTCTACACCATCAACGAGCCGGCCGGTGTCGGCGCCTCGGAGGCCCTCAAGGCCGCCGGAGTCACGGCGACCATCGTCTCCGTCGACGGCGGCTGCGACCCGGGCATCGTCGCGGTGAAGGACGGCACCATCGGCGCGACGTCCCAGCAGTACCCGGTCAAGATGGCCGAGCTGGGCGTCAAGGCGATCGCCAACTTCAAGCGGACAGGCGAGAAGCCGGCCGTCACTCCCGGGTCTGGACTTCTTCGACACCGGCGTGGCCCTGGTGACCGACAAGCCGGTCTCCGGTCTGGAGAGCATCGACACCACCGCAGCAGGCGAGATCTGCTGGGGCTGATGATCAGATAAGTCAAGGCCGCCGGCCCGCTGGAGAATCTTCCGCTGCGAGCCGGCGGCCCCGATCCGATAGGCCGAGACTCACTTCTCGGTCAGCATCCCAGGTACGTCCCTACGGCAAGGAAGCCTTATGAGCGTTGAGACTCAAGCGCCCGCCACCGCGGCCGAGCAGTTCGCGATGCGGCAGCAGTCGCCGTTGCAGCGGGTGCAGCATTTGTTGCATTCGCATCCGGCCCTCAGTCCGTTGATGGTGTTGGTGGTGGCGTGCATTGTGTTCACCATCATCAATCCGAGATTTGCCCAGCCGGGCACGATCTCCCTCATTTTGCAGCAGACGGCGGTGATCGCGGCGCTGGCCATCGGTCAGACCTTGATCGTGTTGACCGCCGGCATCGATCTCGCGGTCGGGGCGATCTCGATCTTGTCCATGTTGGTGATGGCCAAGCTGGCCGCCGAGAACGGCGTGCCGGGGATCTTGGCCCTGCTGATCGGCATCGCCTTCGGTACGGCGGCCGGTTTCCTGAACGGCATCTTGGTGACGAAGTTGAATCTGCCACCGTTCATCGTCACGTTGGGCACGTTGAGCATCTTCACCGCGATCGGGTTGTTGTATTCGGGTGGCGCCAGCGTGCCGCGGGCGCGGATGCCCGACATTTTGAATGTGATGGGCACCCGGTTCTCGCATCGGGCCGTTCAACCTCACCCTGGGGGTGGTGGTGGTGGCCTTGTTGGCGCTGGTGGTGGCGTTTGTGTTGAGTCAGACGGCGTGGGGTCGGCATGTGTATGCGGTGGGTGATGATCCGGAGGCGGCCCGGCTGGTCGGTATCCGGGTGGACCGGCTGTTGCTCAGCGTCTATACGGTGGCCGGGTTGATTTACGGTTTCACGGCCTGGATTTTGATCGGCCGGGCGGGCACCGCCTCCCCGAACGCGATCGTGGGCGCCAACCTGGAGACGATTACGGCGGTGGTGATCGGCGGCACCAGCTTGTTCGGCGGCCGGGGCGGCATCATCGGCACCATTTTGGGGGCGTTGATCGTGTACGCGTTCAACATCGGTTTGGCGTTGGCCGGCGTCGATGATCAGTTGCGGATCCTCGCCATCGGGGTGTTGATCATTGTTGCGGTGTCCATCGACCAGTGGATCAGAAAGGTCAAGGCCTGAGATGAGCGAAACATCGAGCGTAAACATCGACTGTGCGCAACGAGCCGTCGGGTGACACCGTCGGGCTGGGTTCGCCGCCGCTGCTGGCCGATCCGAAGGACACGGTGTTGTCGGCGCGGAAGTTGATCAAGACGTTCGGGAAGGTCATCGGCCTGGACGGCGTCGACGTCGACCTGTTCCCGGGCGAGGTGCTCGCGGTGATCGGCGACAACGGGGCCGGCAAGTCGACCTTGATCAAGGCCATGACCGGCGCGATCATCCCCGATTCGGGCCAGGTCTTCATGGACGGCAAAGAGGTCCACTTCAAGTCCCCGCAGGACGCCCGCAGTGCCGGGATCGAAACCGTCTACCAGACCTTGGCGGTGGCCCCGGCGTTGGACATCGCGGCCAACATGTTCCTGGGCCGCGAACAGCTGCGCGGCCGGTCCGCTCGGGTCGATCTTCCGGATGCTGGACAAGAAGGGCATGAAGGAGGCCGCCGGCAAGTCGATGGCCAACCTGGGCATCGCCACCGTGCAGAACATGAGCCAGGCGGTGGAAACCCTCTCCGGTGGCCAGCGGCAGGCGGTGGCGGTGGCCCGGGCGGCGACGTTCGCCACCAAGTTCGTGGTGCTGGACGAGCCGACCGCGGCGCTCGGGGTCAAGGAGACCGGGCAGGTGCTGAACCTGATCCACCAGATCCGGGACAAGGGCCTGCCGGTGATCTTGATCAGCCACAACATGCCGAACGTCTTCGAGGTGGCCAACCGGATCCACATCGCCCGCCTCGGCGGCTGTGCCGGTGTGATCACCCCGAAGTCCCACACCCCGACCGAAGCGGTCGCGGTCATGACCGGAGCCACCACCCTGGCCAAGGGGTAGGTCGGGTTCGTCCTGGCTCCGCTGCACCGAACTCAGCGGAGGCACCTCGAAGGCCGAGGCAGTGGCGACTATGACCGGTCCCGTCGTCAGACGGGGCAGCAGGCGGTCGCCACTGCCTCTCTCTCGCGCGTAGCACCCGACCCAAGTCTCGGCCGCACCCTTTTCTCGGAGTCGCACCCTCTGCAGACGGTGCCACTGCCGACGAAGGGTGGCTGGCCCCAGAGTCGATACAGTCGGTTCGGCGGCCGGAGGCTAGGGGAGCGGCTCGCCGTGCGACCAGGCCGGCGTCAGCCGCAGCCGCGCGCCGCCGCAGCCAATACGGCGGCCTGCGTACGGCCCAGTCGGACGGCAGCGGCGGCGACCGACTCGAACTCGGGCGTCACCTGGATGATCTTGCCGTCTCGGTGGGCGACCTTGACCGACACCGGTACGCCCTCGAGGTCGACCTCGACCCAGCCCCGCGGCAGAGAGCGTACTTGTGCACGAGGTGTTGGCGGACCCCGAAGGTCGATGTCTGCATGCAGAATCAGCTCCCGCAGCCGCCCGACCTCAGCGGGTCGGACAGAGCGCCGAGAGCAACTGCGCCGGACGACCCTTCTTCATCAAGATCGGCACCAGCCAGGCGTCCGAGGCACCCGCAGCCAGCAGTGCGCTCGAGCACGCCCGGCCACAGCCGCGGATCCAGGTCGTCGATGTTGGCCTCGAGCAGAACGGCCGGCTCCAGACCGTCTGACTCGTCGACCGCCGCGGCTCGGTCCCCGATGATCACCCGCGTGACGTTCGCTCGGCCGGGTCGATCGTGACTGCCGGCCCCGGTGCCGGTAGCCCGGACCACGAGCTCCGGCAGCTCCTGGCAGGTTTCGGCCAGTGCCACGACGAGGGCCATCCCGGTCGGTGTGGCCAGCTCGCCCTGGCCGCCGGAGTGGATCCGCCAGCCTCGGCTCAACTCGACCACCGCGGGCACCGGGACACCGACCTCGCCGTGGTCGATCGTGACTCGGCCGGAGCCGACGGCCACCTCTCCCGCGCTGATCGACGTTATGTCCAGATCGTCCAGCGCGGCGCAGACGCCGACGATGTCGGCGATCGAGTCCAGGGCCCCCACCTCGTGGAAGTGCACCGAGTCCTCCGCGATGCCGTGCACCACCGCTTCGGCGGCGGCCAGTCTCGCGAAGACGGCGGTGGCCCGCTGGCGTACCGAATCCTCGAGCTCGGCGCTGGCCAGCAGCTCACGGATCTCGCTCCAGGCGCGGTGCGGCTGGTCTGGCCGATCGGACGTCCACGACGGCCTTGGTGGCCCGGAGCCCGGCCCGGGTGACCTCCTCGATGCCGATCGAGGTGGCACCCGGCACCACGGCGTCGACGGCGTGCTGAACGGCGGCGAGAGAGGCCCCGGCGTCCAGGAGGGCGCCGAGCAGCATGTCGCCCGCTACCCCGGCCGACGCGTCGATCCAGGCGTGGCGCCCGCCTTCGATCACCGGGTTCTCGTCGGTGCGGCGATCTGCGCGGCGAGGTGGCCGGCTCCGTACCCGTTGTCGATGTTGACCACCGCCACCCCCGGCGCGCAGGAGTTGAGCATGGTGAGCAGCGGAGCGAGGCCGCCGAACGCCGCGCCGTAGCCGACCGAGGTCGGGAGCGCGACGACCGGAGCCGAGACCAAGCCGGCCACGACGCTGGGCAGGGCACCGTCCATCCCGGCCGCCACGATGATCACCCGAGCCCGGCGCAGCAGCGGCAGTCGGCTCGAGGACTCGGTGCAGCCCGGCGACGCCCACGTCGACGACGAGTTCGGTCGGCCGACCGAGATAGCGGGCGGTCAGCATCGCCTCCCGCGCCACCGGCAGATCCGAGGTGCCGGCGGTCAGTACGACGACCAGGCCACCGGTCGGTTCCGGCGGCTCGGACGGCCAGGCCAGGAGACCCGCCTCGACATCGTAGAAGGCCTCGGGTAGCTCGAGCAGCACCGCCTTCGCCTGCTCGGGGTGTGGCTCGAGTGAAGAGGCTGACGATGTCGGTCCGCTCGCGGAGCGCCGCGGCGATGGCGGCCACCTGCTCGGTGGACTTGTGCGCGCAGTAGACCGCCTCGGGGTAGCCGCGGCGGGCGGTCCGGGCCAGATCCAGCTCGGCGATCTGCGTCAGCGGGTCGTCGCGCTGGCCGCAACTCGTCAGGCACGCTGCTCCTGCAACACCGTCAGGGTGAATCGGCCCGACTGCAGGCCGGCCGGGTCGATCATCACGTCGGCGAATCCGGCGGCCCGCACGGCGGCTTCCACCTGGCCGCGCAACGGATCGCGGAGCGCCGAGCTCAGCTCGTCGGACGGAAGCTCGATCCGCGCCAGGTCTCCGTGGTGGCGCACCCGGAACTCGCGCAGGCCGAGGTCGGCGAGGGCCGCCTCGGCGCGGTCGATCTGGCGCCAACTTCTCCGGCGTCACGGGCTCGAAGTGGGGGATCCGGGAGGCCAGACAGGGGGCCGCGGGCTTGTCGGCGCAAGGGCAGTTCCATGGCCCGGGCGAGCCTCCGTACGTCGGACTTGCGCAGCCGCAGGTCGGCCAGCGGGCGCAGGACGCGGTGCTCGACGGCCGCCCGGGCGCCCGGCCGGTCGACCCGCAGGGCGTCGTCGGCGTTCTCGCCGTACGCCACCGCGTCGAGCCGGTGATCGTAGGAGAACCTCGTCGTCGATCCGGCTGAACAAGCTCGTCCTTGCAGTGGAAGCACCGATCGACGCCGTTGGCCTGGTAGGCGGGGTTCTCGCCCTCGCGGGTGCTCACTTCGACGACCCGGACGCCGATCGCCTGCGCCACGGCATGGGCGGCCTCGCCGCTCCCGGGTCGCCAGGCTGGGCGAGACACCCGAGCAGCGCCACGACCTGCTCGACGCCGAGTGCCCGGGCCGCCAGGGCCAGCAGGACGGAGGAGTCGACGCCGCCCGAGAACGCCACACCCAGTCGATCGACCCCGGTCAGCAGGCGAGCCAGATCGGTCGTGGTCTGCTCGACCAGCTCGTCGTCGCTCAGGTCAGACATCCGACCTCCCTTCCGGCTTCCTATAGTCAACCTGTGACGGACAACGAGTCGGCGACCGGGCTCCGGATCCGCCCCGCCGAACGGCGCGACCTTCCGGCGCTGACCGCGCTCTACAACCACTACGTCGAGCACACGGTGATCACCTTCGACACCGAGCCCTTCACCGTAGCCGAGCGCTCGGCCTGGTTCGATCACTACGCCCCGACAGGGCCGCACCGCTTGCTCGTCGGCGAACGAGGCGAGCGCGTGATCGGCTACGCCAGCAGCGGGCCGTTCCGGCCCAAGGCCGCGTACGGGCGCTCGGTCGAGACCTCGGTCTACCTGGATCCGGACAGCGTCGGCCGCGGCGACGGTCGCAGGCTGTACGAGGCGCTCTTCGCCGCGCTCGCCGAAGAGCCGGTCCACCGGGCGTACGCCGGGGTCTCGCTGCCCAACGAGGCCTCGATCCGGCTCCACGAACGGCTCGGGTTTCGTACACGTCGGCGTCTGGCGCGAGGTCGGGTTCAAGTTCGGCCGGTACGTCGACGTCGAGTGGTTCGAGCGGCCGGTGCCCTGACGCAGCCGTCTCGCTCACACGTTCCAGCCGCCCGGTGAGGACCACGGCGTCGTGGTCGGTGTAATCCATCCGGAGGATCCGCGATTTCGTGGCCCCACGAGGTCGTCGGTGGCGTACACATGCTGATCCCCAGGGGCCTGGGCCGCTCCGGAGTCCGTACCCACCCACATGCCGGGATGCGGCGCAGCCCTGGTCGCGGTTCATGTCGCCGCCCGCGATGACCGGCCGGTCGGCCGCGTTGGAGGACCTGCGCGAACTCGACGCACTGCGCGTCGTTCACGGCGTCGAGCTGGGCCGCTGCCCCGGATCTCGAGGTGGGTGGTGCAGACCGTGGCCTCCTCGGTGGTCACGCACAGCCACCGGCGCTGCTCCAGGTCGGACTGCGCGGCGAACGGGTGTTCGACCGAACCCGTGATGGCTCGCCCTCGTCAACACGGCGATCCCGTACACCCCGCGGCCGCCCGGGTCGATGCAGTCATCGGGCAGCCGGAACGACGCCACCGCGGCGAAGCGGACCTGGAAACCGAGCTCGGCCGCCATCTTCTCCACGTCGGCCCGGCAGACCTCGTTGAGCGTCACCGCCGCCGCGCCCGAGTCGCGCACCAGGTCCACGGCGGCCCGAACTCCGCGCGGATACTGCACGCGCGGAAAGCACCCTGCGCGTCCGGAGAGGCAGAGGTTCATCTGCACGAGCGTGTACGCGGGTCCCGGGACCGCCGTCGATTCCTGATCCTGCCGCGCCGCTTGATCAGATCGGACCGAGGATGAGACCGAGGATGAGCGCCGCCGGCACGAGGGCGATGAGCGCGGCCACGACGACCGTCCTCCGCGTCACACCGCGAGGATAGGTGCCGCGTCGCTGCCCTCAGTGCTCGTGCAGCGGGAAGCCGCGGATGCCGCGCCACGCCAGCCGGCTGACGAGTTGCTTGGCCTCGGCGAGGTCGATCTGCTGGTGGTCGTCGGAGACCCAGTAGCGCGCGCTGACCTGGGCGGTACCGACCAGGGAGATGGCCAGCAGCTTGGCCTGGTCGGTCGGCAGTCCCGTGTCGGAGACGATCACCTCGGCGATGGCGTCCGCGATCTCGTTGTTGACCCGCCAGAGTCGCTGCTGCACCTGCGCGTCGCCGGTGAGGTCGGACTCGAAGACGAACCGGAACTCGCCGCTGGCCGAGGAGACGAACTCATAGAAGGCGCCCATGGTCGCCACCACCCGGTCGGCGTTGTCCTCGGTCGAGTCGAGCGCCTCGCGGACGACGTCGACCAACCGGTCACAGCTGATGTCGAGCAGCGCCAGATAGAGGTCGAGCTTGGACGGGAAATGCTGGTAGAGCACCGGCTTCGACACCCCGGCGGCGTCGGCGATGTCGTCCATGGCGGCCGCGTGGTAGCCCTTGGTGGTGAAGACATCGTTCGCGGCCTCGAGCAGCTGCGCGCGTCGCTGGTCCCGGGGCAATCGGACGACTCGGGTCGCTTCGGTGACGCCGGTCCCGGAGTTGCTCATCCGCTCACCTTACTGAGGTACACGCTGCGAGACGCGGAGCGAATCAGGGCTCCGGCAGGGGTGGTCGGTCCTCGATCAAGAGGTCGGCGGCCAGGTCGCCCTGCTCGGCGACCCGTAGCAGCACCTCCTCGGGACTGAAGCGAAGATCATCGGGACCACGGACCGCACCGATCTCCTCCCAGGTCACCGGGGTGGCCACGGCCGGACGCTCGCGGCCGCGCATCGAGTAGGGGGCGATGGTGTTCCGAGCGGCCAGATTCTGGTTGTAGTCGACGTAGATCCGTCCCTTGCGCTGCGCGATGGACATCGTGGCCACGAAGAACTCCGGCTCGCGTCGGGCGAGGGTGGCGCCCAGCTGCTTGACGTACGCCCAGACGTCCCGGCTCCGGCAGGGCCGCACGGCGGCGTATACCTGGATCCCCTTGCTGCCCGAGGTTTGCGGTGTCGGCAGGAGGCCGTCCTCCGCCATCAGGGCGGCGACCAGCAGCGCCGCCCGGGCGCTCTCCACGATCGTCATGCCCTCGCCGGGATCGAGATCGACGACCACCCGATCGGCCAGCGGCTCACCCGGCCGGGGCTCGCTGTGCGAGCAGGGTGATCACCCCGTCGGGTCCGGGAGTTGCGCTGCCGAACGTCCACTGGGGAACGTGCAGCTCCAGCGCGGCTAGATTGGCCAACCACACCAGGGTTTCGGCGTCGTCGCAGACCGCGTACGTGATCACACCGTCGGAGGTGTCGACGGGCACGGTACGGACCCAGCGCGGCGTGCCGAGGGGGGCGTTCTTCTCATAGAAGCTGGACGAGTCCACGCCGTCGGGGAATCGGACCCGGGTCAGGGCGCGGTCGGCGACGTACGGCAGCAGAGTTTCGGCGATCGCGGAGTAGTAGGCGATCACCTCGGCCTTGGTGAAGCCGACGCTGCGGATAGAGCACCTTGTCCAGATTGGTCAGGGTCAGCTCGCGATTACCGACCCGCGTGCGGACGCCCGGCTGGTCTGCCACGCCGCGATTCTTCCGCAGCCGTGTCCGGATTCGCTCGGGTGTCGCCCAAGCTGACTGCGCCCGTCCGCCGCGCCGGACCACACTCGGGTCACATGCTGTTGACTGCTAGGTTCGGCCGTCCCACGTCCTGGTGCGCACCACTGGTGCTGGCGCTGGTGGCCGTGACCGGATGCGTGATGCCCCCGGCGCGCCGTCGGGCAGTGGCTCCCGGGACCGTCGACGCCGCCGGCCAGCTCCACGGCGCCGTCGACCCCGACCGCCAGCTCCACGGCGCCGTCCACCCCCGCCGCGGACGGCCCGGTGCCGATCGGCCCGTACGCGTACGCCGAGGGCTCGTGTCCGGATCCGGTCTGGAAGGGGCTCCCGCAACTCGCGCTCGGACCGGAGTTCACGTGCGGCCGGTTGACCGTCCCCGAGAACCGCACCAAGCCGGAGGGCAAGCAGATCTCCATCCCGGTGGCCCGGCTGAAGTCGAGCAGCCCGAACCCGAAGCCGGAGCCGTTGCTGATGCTGACCGGCGGGCCGGGCGGCAGCGGGTTTCCTCTCGGCGGTCACCGAGTACAAGGACGCGAAGCTGAACCGGGATCGCGACGTGATCTTCATCGATCAGCGCGGCACCCTGAACGCCGATCCGTTCCTGGACTGCCGGGAGATCGACACCTTCACCACGGAAGCGGTCGGCCTGCTGACCGCTGACGCGGAGACCGAGAAGTTGGACCTGGCCTCGGTGGAGGCCTGCCGCAAACGCTGGACCGGTGCGGGTGTCGATCTGGCCATGTTCGACACCGCCGAGAACGCCGCCGACCTGGCCGCCCTGCGGCTGGCCCTCAAGATCGACGCCTGGCACGTCTACGGCGTCTCGTACGGGACCGACCTGACCCAGCAGTACCTGCGGAACTATCCCGAAGGCATCCGCAGCGCGGTGCTGGACTCGATCGTCCCGCCCAACCTGGGGCTGGTGAAGAGCTTCTGGGGCAGCGCCGCGGACGGATACGAGGCGTTGGCCGCCGCGTGCCAGACCCAACCGCAGTGCGCGCAGCTGATTCCCGATCTCGAGGGCACGCTGAGCAAGGTCGTGAACGATCTCAACGCCAAGCCGCAGACCCTCCAGGCCACGCTGGCCAACGGGCAGAGCGTCACCGCGGTGGTGGACGGCTACAAGTTCGCCAACCTGGTCACCGCCCGCTCGCTGTCCAAGGGTGGGCTCGACGACGTCCCCGCGATCATCGCCGCGGCGGCCAAGGGCGATCGTGCAACCGGCCGCCAACGCGATCGCCGCAGCGGGCCAACCGCAGCCGAGCCTCATCGTCGGATTCGGGCTGGCCCTGGGGGTGTTCTGCCGGGAGAGCGTGGCGTACACCACCCCGGAGGACGTGCTGGCCGCCGCGAAGGAGGCCAACCCCACGTTCCCCGAGGGCGTGCTCCGGTTCACCCCGCAGTCGCCGCGGTTCATCGCCGACTGTGGGCCCTGGAACGTGGGCAAGGCTCCGGAGCGGAGCCAGCTGCCGGCCCAGAGCGACATCCCGATCCTGATTCTCGCGGGTGAACTGGACGGCGTCACCGCACCGGCCAACGCGGAGCTCGCGACGCCGACCCTGCCGAACGCTGGCGTGCTGAGCTTCCCCGACTCCGGGCATGGCGTACTGGACCAGTCGACCTGCGGGCCCGACACCGTGACCGGCTTCCTCAACGACCCGAAGAAGGACTACCGGCCCGGCTTGTCTGGCCGGGCTCAAGGCGCCGACCTTCGCCACCACGACCGGCTGAATGCGCCGCCCGTCGAAGTCGCGCCATCCATCATGTGGCGCACCACGCAGCACTCGACATCCGCACGGCGCCGCGCCATCCGTCAGGTGGCGGATAACAAGAGGCATGTTGCCGATGTGGACGCGCTGTCAATCTAGGTTGACAGACGTTGGAGTGTCAACCTAGATTGACGGCCATGGTCGAGAACCGGAACACGCAGGCGCTCGTCACCGCGCTCGAGGACGAGAATCCGCTGCAGGCCCTGCAGGCGGTCGCGGCGTTGCACGAGGAGGCCGACCGGATCGAGGCGGTGCTGGTCCGCCGGGCCCGCAACGCTGGGTGCTCGTGGGCCCAGGTGGCCGGCGCGCTCGGGGTGAGCCGGCAGGCCGTGCACAAGAAGTACGGGCGATGAGCGACCCTGGGACGGGCGTCGGACCCTTCGACAGGCTCAGAGCACTAGACGACAAGCTCAGGGCACCAGCGCGGGCTCCGCTGCGGGACCTCTGGCCCTATCTACGCCCGCACTGGCGGATCCTGCTGCTGGTGCTGGCCGTCTCGTTGGTCGGGGCGGCGCTCTTCCTGGCTCAGCCGGCGGTGGTGTCGATGATCATCACCTCGGTCACCGAGAACCGGCCGCTGAGCGGGGTCGTGCTGCTGCTCGGGGGACTGCTGCTCGGCGGGGCGCTGCTCTCGGGGGTGCAGCAGTATCTGTTGCAACGGACGGCGGAGGCGGTGGTCCTCGACTCCCGCCGAACCCTCACGGCTCGGCTGCTGCGGCTGCCGATCCGCGAGTACGACACCCGGCGGGTCGGCGATCTGGTCTCCCGGGTCGGATCGGACACCACCTTGCTACGCACCGTAGTCACGTCGGGTCTCGTCGACGCCGTGGGCGGCGTGGTGATCTTCGTCGGCTCGGTGGTCGCCATGGCCCTGCTCGACCCGCTCCTGCTCGGCGTCACGCTCGTCGTGGTGGTGCGTCGCGGCCGCGGTGGTGATCGTCTTCGGCGGGCGGATTCAGTAGCTGACGCTGGAGGCACAAACCCAGGTCGGAGTCCTGGCCGCCGGTGTCGCCCGGGCCATTCCGGGCATTCGGACCATCCGGGCCGCCGGCGCTACCGATCGGGAGATCCGCTCGCTGGACGAGCAGGCCACGAACGCGTACGGGACCGGAGTCCGGCTGGCCAAGGTCATGGCGCTGATCGCACCGATCATGGGCATCGCGTTCCAGGCCGCCTTCATCGGAGTCCTCGGCATCGGCGGCTACCGGGTGGCCAGCGGCGACATGACGGTGGCCAATCTGGTGGCCTTCCTGCTGTACCTGTTCATGATGATCATGCCCCTCGGCGAGATCTTCAACGCCTATACCGCCGTCCAGAACGCCCTCGGGGCGGTCCTGCGGATCCGCGAGATCACGGCATTGGCCGAGGAGGACGACGCCGTCTCGGAACGGTCGTCGGCGCCGACGCCGGCTCCGACTCCGACGACTGGCTCCCGACGCGCTGCTCACCTTCGACCGGGTCAGCTTCGGCTACACCGAGACGCCGGTCCTGCAGGAGGTGAGCTTCTCCGTGCCGGCCGGCAGTCGCACCGCGATCGTCGGCCCATCGGGGGCCGGCAAGTCGACGATCCTGGCCCTGATCGAGCGTTTCTACGATCCGACCGCTCGGCTCGGATCCTGCTCGGCGGCGTCGACACCCGGCATGCTGTCCCGAGCCGAGGTCCGGGCCGGGCTCGGGTACGTCGAGCAGGACTCGCCGGTCCTGGCCGGCACCATCCGGGAGAACCTGTTGCTCGGCGCCCCGAACGCCGACGACGCCGCCTGTGAACGGGTACTGGCCGACGTCAACCTCACCGGCATCCTGCGGCGCGACCCGCTCGGCCTGGACGCCCAGGTGGGGGAGGACGGCATCTTGCTCTCCGGCGGCGAGCGGCAGCGGCTGGCCATCGCCCGGGCGCTGCTGGCGGCGCCGCGACTACTGCTCCTGGACGAGCCGACGGCCAGCCTGGACAGTCGCAACGAGCAGGCCCTCCGGGAGGCGATCGACGCGGTCTCCGACCAGCGCACGCTGGTGATCGTCGCGCACCGTTTGGCGACGGTCGCCGATGCTGACCAGATCCTGGTGCTCGACGAGGGGCGCATCAGCGCGGTCGGCACTCATCGTGAGTTGCTCGATCGCAGCGACCTGTATCGCGAGCTCGCCGAGCATCAGCTGCTGGTCTGAGTGGGGAGCCGGGCGCCGACAAGGCGGGCGGCGTCTGAGTCGGACCAGACTCCCTCCCACTCCAGGTGCGCGAGTGTCGCCGCTGGGAATCGATGCTCGATGGCCGCCACGGCCGCCCGGTCGGACGTGCTCGGGTCGGCCAGTTCGTAGGCGACGCTCGGCAGGCCGGGGGCGTGGCCGACCAGCAGCGCGGTGACGGTGTCGTCGGGCAACGCGCGTACCGCCTCGATCAGCGAGTCCGACCCGGCGTTGTAGAAGCCTTCGGTGATCTCGATCTGGTCGTGCGGCAGCGTCAGGTCCAATCGCTCGAGGGTCTGCCGCGCCCGAACGGCCGAGGAGCACAGGACGGCGTCGATCCGGAGACCGGCGCTCCGCAGGAAGACGCCGACCTCGCGGGCCTGCTCGAGACCGTGGGGTGTGAGCCGTCGATCGGCATCATGGCCCCCGGGGCGTGTGGCCTCGGTCTCGGCATGCCGCAGCAACAGCAGCGTCCGGACGGCGGCCATGCGGTGAGCCTAATGTCGGGCCCGACCCTCTCGATCCGGCTAGCGACCAAAGGATCGCTAGTAGCCTGTCGCCCCTATCTCTTGAGTTTCGCGACGCCCAGGCACGCACCTCGCGGCGAACTCCAGAGGTCGTGTTACGACCCGGTAGCCCTTCCTCGTCGGCCTTGCGATGCACGCACCTGGACGCCGCCAAACCTCAAGGAATAGGGGCGACAGGCTACTAGGGTGTCCGGATGGCCGGATCGCCGACGGTCGAGATCCCGGCGGCCTTTCGGGCTCGGGCCGAAAGCCAGGCGCACTGGGCCGACTGGTACGCCGGGCTGCCGGCGTTATTGCGAAGCCTGCTGCGTGAGTGGGACCTGACGCCCGACGCTTCGACCCTGTCCGGCTTCTGCGCGGTCGTCGTGCCCGTCCGGACGGCGGACGGGCGCCCGGCCGCCCTGAAGGTCGGCTGGCCGCACTGGGAGGCCGAGCACGAGCACTTGGCGCTCCGAGCCTGGGACGGAGCCGGTGCGATCCGCCTCTATCGCGCCGACCCGCACCGATATGCGCTGTTGCTCGAGCGCGCCGACGCCGGTCGGGACCTGAGTTCCCTTCCTGTCCTGGAGGCGTGCGAGCGGATCGCCGAGCTGTACCCGCGACTGCACCGCCCTGCCCTGCCGCAATTGAAACGGCTGTCCGAGCTGTGCGTGGACTGGGCCGATCGGCTGCCAAATCTGGCCGCGTCGGGTCTGATCCCGCGGCGGTTGGTCACGCAGACCCTGTCGTTGTTGCGTGAACTGGGCACTGACCCCGAGATCGATGCGACGCTGATCCATACCGATCTGCACTTCTTCAACGTGCTGGCCGCCGACCGCGAACCCCTCGATCGAGCATGGTTGGCCATCGACCCCAAACCGCTCGCCGGCGACCCCGCGTACGAGGTGGCGCCGCTGCTCTGGAACCGCTGGGAGGAGGCCATCGCCACCGGCAACCTCCGGCAGGCCCTGCTGGACAAGATGTTCACCGTGATCGACGCGGCCGGCCTCGACGAGGACCGGGTGCGGGGCTGGGTGCTGATCCGTGAGGTCCTCAACGTGTTGTGGGACTACGAGAACTCCCTGCTCGGCGCCACCCTGGACCGGGACTGGATCACCCGGTCCACCACCATCGCCAAGGCGGTTCAGCGCTGAACCCCAGCCCCACCTTGCCGCCGCACCCTTACGTCGCCACTTGCACCCTCATGTGAGGGTGCATCTGGCGACGTTAGGGCGCGCGACGGTAGGCGGCGGTTCAGCAGCGGTCCGTACGCTGGCGTGGTGGCGATCACGGCGAAGTACGCAACCACGTGCGGGCTGTGTTCGGAGCCGATCGCGCCGGGGGAGCGGATCGAGTCGCTGGCGAGCGGAGGGAAGGCGCGCTGGGCCCATGAGCGCTGCGCACCGGATGCGCTGTTCGCGGTACCGGACGCGGACGCCGCGTCCGAGCCGTCGGCGGTCTCCTCGTCTCCGGCTGCGTTAGGTGCGACCGAGGTGTGGACCGATGGAGCGTGCTCGGGCAACCCGGGCCCGGGTGGCTGGGCATGGGCCACCCGGGACGGTCGGCAGGCCAGTGGCGGCGCCGCGCAGACCACGAATCAGCGGATGGAGATCCAGGCGGCCCTGGAGGCGGTGACGGCTCTCGACGGGCCGCTGGTCGTGGTGAGCGACTCCACGTACGTCGTCAACTGCTTCCGCGACGAGTGGTGGCGCGGCTGGCTGGCCCGCGGCTGGACCACCTCGGCCAAGAAGCCGGTGGCCAACCGTGACCTGTGGGAGCCGCTGGTCACGGCCGTGCGGGAGCGCGACGACATCCGCTTCCGCTGGGTGAAGGGTCACTCCGGTGACGTGATGAACGACCTGGTTGACCGGCTGGCGGTGGAGGCCGCCGCACGCGGCCGTGAGACGGCTGTCCGCACTTTGGAATAGCCGACTGGTCAGCTCCGTTGTAGGGAAGATCCAAGCACGCCCATCCATCTGGAGGAGTTGTGGCCTTACCGCCGCTGGTCGAACCCGCCGAAGAACTGACCGTCGAGGAGGTTCGCCGCTACAGCCGGCACCTGATCATTCCTGACGTCGGCATGGTCGGGCAGAAGCGGCTGAAGAACGCCCGCGTCTTGGTCATCGGGGCCGGTGGGCTGGGCAGTCCGGCCCTGCTCTACCTGGCCGCCGCCGGGGTAGGCACGCTGGGCATCGTCGAGTTCGACACCGTCGACGAGTCCAACCTGCAGCGTCAGATCATCCACGGCCACTCCGACATCGGGAAGTCGAAGGCGCTCTCGGCCAAGGAGTCGATCGCCGAGGTCAACCCATTGGTCGAGGTCGTCGTGCACGAGGTCCGGCTCGACAACGACAACGTGATGGACATCTTCGCCCAGTACGACCTCATCCTCGATGGCACCGACAACTTCGCCACCCGCTACCTGGTGAACGACGCCGCCGTGCTGTCGAACAAGCCCTACGTGTGGGGTTCGATCTTCCGCTTCGAGGGTCAGGTCAGCGTGTTCTGGGCCGAGCACGGTCCCCAGTACCGCGATCTTTACCCGGAGCCGCCGCCACCCGGGATGGTCCCCTCCTGCGCCGAGGGTGGCGTCCTCGGGGTGCTGTGCGCCTCCATCGGCTCGATCATGGTCACCGAGGCGATCAAGTTGATCACCGGCATCGGGGACCCGCTGATCGGCCGGCTGATGGTCTACGACGCGTTGGAGATGAGCTACAAGACTCTCAACCTGCGTAGGGATCCGGCCGGCGAGCCGATTACCGAGCTGATCGATTACGACGACTTCTGCGGGGCGATCACCGACGAGGCGGCTGAGGCCGCGGCCGGGCACACCGTCGGGGTTCAGCAGTTGGAGGAATGGCTTGCCGCCCGCGAGTCCGGGGACAAGGACTTCCTGCTGGTCGATGTACGCGAGTCCGTCGAGCGGGAGATCAACACCATTCCCGGCTCGGTGCTGATCCCCAAGGGCGACTTCCAGAGTGGAGCAGCGCTCGGTGACCTGCCCCAGGACAAGCAGGTGGTGCTCTACTGCAAGACCGGTGTCCGCTCCGCCGAGGTGCTGGCCCTGGTACACGGTGCCGGCCTGGCCGACGCCGTTCACGTGGGTGGGGGCGTATCCGCCTGGGTCAACCAGATCGACCCGAGTCAACCGGCGTACTGAGCTGGCTCATTGAAAGCTGCTCGTGCGTCTCAGGCGCTCTCGACCAGCCTCTTCCGCCTCGATCGTCGACGCAGACCTTGTGCCCGTGCGCGGCTCGTCCGTTCGTGCGCGTGCACAGGGATGTGGGCGAGCCACGCGAAGCCGAGCAGGCGGCCTGAGGCACAAAGAAGCCCCCGTACCTTCCGGTACGAGGGCTTCCGTGTGTTGGCTTACCTCAGATCGCGTGGACCTGGTCGGCCTGCGGACCTTTCGGGCCCTGGGTGGTCTGGAACTCCACCCGCTGGCCCTCATCGAGGGTTCGGAAACCCGTCGACTCGATCGCACTGTAATGGACGAAAACGTCCGGACCGCCGCCGTCCACGGCAATGAAGCCGTAGCCCTTCTCGGCGTTGAACCACTTGACGGTTCCCTGCGCCATGAAACTCTCCTACTTTGCGCTCATCGTCGCCGCACCTCACGGCTCCGAAATGCTGTCGAGCGCCAGGGAGTGTTTCCGCAACGCCCACGCAAGATTCTGGGGGCGTAGCACTTACCACGACACAGACTTGCAACAGCGGCCTTAGCCTGTCACATGTCGGCAGGGGATGTGAACCCAACTGATTATTGCGATCCTCGGAGTTGTCAGCGGTGTTCCATGGCCGTCGGTGCGCCGCTGATAAAGATCCACCGGGCACGGGTGAGATCGATCCGCTCGCCTCGCATCGGAGCCCCCTCGACGCGCAGCCTGGCCAACGCCTCGGCTTCCAGGCCCGCCGCCGGCCGGCCATCGGCCCGGATCACCCGCCACCAGGTGACCGAGCCCCCGTGGAGAGCCAGCACATGACCGACCTGCCGCGGGCCGCCGGCCCCGACGTATTCGGCGATATCGCCGTAGGTCACCACTCGGCCGGCCGGCACCTGATCCACCGCCGCCAAGACGGCCTCGGCGTGATCGGGCAGGTCGGCGACGTTCTCGAGCCGTCGGTTGGGACGGGGGATGATCATGGCTCTCGTCCGGCCGCCTTCGATCCGGGATGAATTCGCGCCTGCGACGCGACGCGTTCAGCGCGCCTGAATCCACCGAATTGAACGGCTCCGCCTCTAGCATGATCGCGACGTACCTGCTCGACAGGCAGACGTACCTGCTCGACAGGCAACGGTGCGTTCAACGTAGTGCGGACTTCCCCGTCTGATCGACCCGTACGACGACAAGGACATGGATGCCACGCCCGGTTGGCCATGAAACAACGTATCTGCCTGGACTCGACGGTGTCCGTGCCATTGCGGTGGTCGCGGTCGTCGTGTACCACCTCGGTGCTCCTTGGATGCCGGGCGGCCTGCTCGGGGTCGGGGTCTTCTTCACCCTGAGCGGCTACCTGATCACGACCATCCTGCTGTCGGCCTGGGACCGCGCCGGAAACCTTCGACCTCAAGCACTTCTGGCTGCGACGGGCCCGGCGCCTGTTGCCGGCCGTCGTCCTGGTGCTGCTCGTCGTCCTCGTCGCGACCCTCATCGTCGACCGCGGTGCCCTGGCCACCCGGGCGGGCGAGGCACTGGCTGCCTTGTTCTACGTCGCGAACTGGACCACGATCGCGGCCGGCGTGTCCTACTTCGACCGATTCGCCGGTCCGGGACCGCTCGATCACCTCTGGTCCCTGGCGGTGGAAGAGCAGTTCTATCTGCTCTGGCCCCTTCTCCTGCTGCTTCTCCTCAAACTGTTCAAGGGCAAGCTCGGCCGGGTCGCGCTCGTAACCCTCGGGCTGGCGGCCGTCTCCTTCGCGCTGATGTGGCACATCGCTACGCCCGGCTTCGACAACACCCGTGCGTACGAAGGGACCGACACCAGGGCCGGCGGCCTGCTGATCGGCGCGGCCATGGCCATGCTCTGGCGGCCCGCCCAGCTGGCCAGGAAGATCCCGCCGAGCGGCCGGCTGATCGTCAACGGTGTCGGCATCGCGGCCCTGGTCGTCATCGTCGGGATGTTCGTTTTCACCAACCAGTACTCGATGTCGCTGTACCACGGCGGGATTCTCCTGCTGTCGATCGCGACGGCCTTGCTGGTCGCGGTGGCGGTCCATCCCGGTGCGTCGTTCGGCAATGCGCTCGGTGTCCTGCCGATGCGCTGGCTAGGCGAGCGGTCGTACGGCATCTATCTGTGGCATCTCCCGGTCATCGCCTTCCTGCCCGCCGAGGTGAGCGCCGAGCAGCCCGTGCTGCGGGTGGTCCTGCAACTGGTCCTCATCGTCGGCATCTCGGCCCTCAGCTGGTCGTTTGTGGAGGACCCGATCCGCCGGTACGGGCTGGTGGGTGCGCTTCGCCATCGCCGCGGGGACGACGACGGACGCCGGTTGGTGCCGGCTGTGAACGCACACCCCGGCCGCCGTGTGCCGGCCGTGCTCAGCGGGACGCTGGCGTTGGCGCTCATCGCGACCGCCACGCTCAGCGCCGCGGCGATTCTGCGCCCCGAAGGCACCGGCGCCCGGCCCAGCCCGAGCGGCGGTGCGACGACCGGAGTTGACCTCGAAAAGCCACCGGTGCCCTCGGCTGAACCGTCCGGGGCCGAATCCGAGGAGGAGCCGGAGGCGTCGAGCCTGCCGCCGGTGACGACGTCCTGCCAGAAGGTGGTGCACGTCGGCGATTCGACCTCGATCGGTCTGATGGACAAGAACTACCTGCCAAAGAAGAAGGACCGCGTCGACGCTCAGTATCGCAAGGTCGGAGTGACCGACGCCTCGACCGACATCAAGGGTGCGCGCTCGATCGTCGAGCGCTACAAGGGCCAGCCCAACGCCGAAGACGCGGTGCGGGGCAAGCTCGACCGCGGCTACGACGGCTGCTGGGTGCTCGCCATGGGTACCAACGAGGTGGCCAACCAGTTCGCCGGGTCCAACACCGGTTCGAACAAGCGAATCGATCTGCTGATGGAGCCGATCGGCAATCACCCGGTGCTCTGGTTGACGATCAAGACCCAGCGCAGCAGCGGCCCGTACCGCAACGTGGAGAGCGAGAAGTGGACGCAGGCGCTGAGCGACGCCTGCGCTCGCTATCCCAACATGCGGGTCTACGACTGGGCCAGCGAGGTGAAGGACTCCTGGTACGTCGACGACGGCATCCACTTCACCAGCAAGGGTTACCGGGAGCGCGCCAAGCGTGCCGCCCGTGCACTCGCCCTCGCCTTCCCGAAGGATGGCGTTTCACCGCCCGGCTGCCTGATCCGTACGAGCTGACGCGCGAATCGACGGCGCCTGGTGGACGCCCTACCAGTGTCCGGTGCCCGGCTCTCCCTTGAAGGGCCCGACCACGTCGGAGGTGATCCAGCCGCCGTAGAAGCGGCCGGGTTGCGGAACGACCGTTTCCTCTCCAACCTGGCAGCGGTCCATCCGTCCGGCGTAAAGAGCGACGTGATCGACCAAGGCCTCGAAGCCCGGGCTCGGATTCGGGTAGTACCACGCCGCGCCCGGTGCGACCCGCCCGCCCACGACGTCGAGGTACCCGGCCAGACCTTTCCATTCGCAGAAGGAACCGCCGGCGGCCGGTCGCAGAGCACCCTCGGCGAAGGCGGACCGCGGCAGGTAATAGGTCGGCGGGTGCGAGGTTTCGAGCACCTGCCAACTCTCGGCGGCATCGCAGACCAGCTCGCCGCCCAGGCTCACCTGCACGCGTTTGGTGCACCGTCGCAGGGCCGGCGGGCGCGGGTAGCTCCAGACCGATTCCTGCCCGGGTCGCATCGGAGTCGGAGTGGGACGGGAATGCACTCGATCAGCGTACGTTTGCCGGCATGAGCCTCCTGGAGATCCAGGTGCACCGGGCCGCCAACCGGTTCGTCACGTCTGGTTCCGGACTCGTCTCACGACACAGCTTTTCCTTCGGCGAGCACTACGATCCGGTCAACGTCTCGTTCGGCCCGTTGCTGGTGAGCAACGAGGACCGCATCGAGGTGGCGCGGGGCTACGACGACCATCCGCATCGCGACGCCGAGATCGTCACGTGGGTGCTGTCGGGCAGCCTCCAGCACTCCGACTCGTACGGGAACCGCGGCCTGGTCTACCCACGGCTGGCGCAGCGGATGAGCGCCGGTGCCGGCATCGTCCACGCCGAACGCAACGACGGCTATCGCGTCGACCACACCAGGCCGGCCGAGCCGGTGCACTTCGTCCAGATGTGGCTCCGACCGGACGAATCCGGAGGCCCGGCCGGCTACGCCCAGGCCGAAGTCTCCGAGGCGGCGCTCGGCGCGGACTGGGTGCCGGTGGTCTCGGGATCGGACCCGGATCGCGCCGTAGGGATCGGCACGGCCGGCGCGACACTCTGGGTGACAACGATGGAGCCGGGCGCGCGGCGACGACTGCCCGAGGCTGACCTCGTCCATCTCTTCGTCGCGCGGGGCGCGGTCGACGTGGAAAGCGTCGGCAGGCTCGAGTCCGGGGACGCCCTCCGGCTCGGGCACGTGGCCGCCCTGAATGTCGAGGCCCGCAGCGCGGGCGAGCTGCTGGTGTGGACCTTCGCCAGCTAGGGCTCTTGACGCAGAACGGACGCTCTGCCGGTAAAGAGGCCCAAGCATACGTATGTCCAGCAGAGCGCGCCCGTTTGCCGTCACGCCGGCTCTGACAGGCTAGGCATATGCGCATCGCGGTGGCCCAGATCGTCAGCGGCGCCGACCCACAGGCCAATCTCGACCAGGTGGCCGAGCAGACGGCGGCGGCGTCAAGGGACGGCGCCGAGTTGGTGATCTTTCCCGAGGCCACCATGCGCTGTTTCGGCCGATCGCTGATCGAAGTGGCTGAACCGCTGGACGGGCCCTGGGCCACTCGCCTCGCCGAGATCGCCGTGCAGCACGGGGTGGTCGTGGTGGCCGGCATGTTCACGCCGGCTGACGGCAGTCGGGTCACCAACACCCTGCGGGTGGTCGGTCCCGGCGTGGACGCCCACTACGACAAGATCCACCTCTTCGACGCCTTCGGCTTCACCGAGTCCGAGACCGTGGCACCGGGCACCGAACTGCTCGTGCTCACGCTGGGCGGAGTCGGTGTCGGCTTCGCCACCTGCTACGACATCCGCTTCCCGAGTCTGTTCACCGCACTGGCCGAACGCGGGGCCCAACTGATCTGCCTGCCCGCCTCGTGGGGTGCCGGGCCGGGCAAGCGCGAGCAGTGGCAGTTGTTGCTCCGGGCCCGGGCGCTGGACAGCACCGCGTACGTGGCCGCTGCCGGCCAGGCCGATCCGACCGCCGTGGGCCGCGAGGTCGGCGCGGCGCCGACCGGGATCGGCTACAGCGGAGTGATCGGTCCGGACGGCGCGGTGTTGGCCTCCCTCGGCGCCGAGCCGGGACGCCTGGTGGTCGACATCGAGCCCGAGGTAGTCGCCGCCACCCGCCGGACGATCCCGGTGCTGGCGAACCGCCGCATCTGACCCGGCTCTTCTTTTGAGCTGCTCGCGCGTCTCAAGCGCTCTCGACCAGTCTCTTCCTCCTCGATCGTCGACGGAAAAGCGTTGTCGACTCTTCGTCGTCAGAGACCGGCCGCGCTTGAGACACCCGACGCTCGCAGCCCTTTGAGCTGCTCGCGCGTCTCAAGCGCTTCAGGCTGTGATCTTCCTCCTCGCTCGTCGACGCCCGGACTTCACCCGTCGCTCGCGTTGCCGCGAGGGCGTCGACTCCTCGTCCTCAGATCCCGGCCGCGCTTGAGACACCCGACGCTCGCAGCTTGACTCGACAATTCTGGCCACATCCGCACCATCGTTTTGACAGGATGTGCGCCATGTCGGCCTCGGGGAGCGCTCCAGTGGGTCCGCGCCCTGAGCCTGTCGAAGGGTCGTTGGCGCCGCGCCCTGAGCCTGTCGAAGGGCCAAACCACCCCAACCAACCCTGGTCGCCCTACCCCGTACAGGACTGGCAGGCCATGCCACCTCAGCCCGTTGGCGACCCATACGCCGGGCCGCCCGAGTCGGGGTGGGTGGATCCGGCGTGGGCGCCTCCGATCGACCAACGCAAGGGGTGGCTGCCGTTCCTGGTCATCGGGCTCGTGACATGCCTGGTGGCGACCGGCTTCTACTTTGCCGATCGGTTCGGCGAGCAGGACAACATCGGCTCGGCGCAGGCGTTCGTCCCCGAGGACGGTGCGGTGAGCTACATGGAGCGCGCGACGCGCTCCCCGGAGCAGACCGACAGCGCTCAGTTCGTCACCGAAACGGCCCGCTTGACCGGCGCCACCGCGTTGACCGCACTGGACTTCACGTTCGCGACGAAGTTGTTGACCAGCCTCGACGTGGACGCCCTGACGGGCACGCCGTTCTGGCGCACGACCACGACCGAGATCGGCCGCCCGATCTCCAGCCAGCAGCTCATACGGATCTATCGGGTCAGCTCGGCCGTGGAACTGGTTGGCGAGTCCGGTCCCGCGGCGGCCCAGGTCTACCGGCCGGCGCTGGTCGAGCTACCGGCGGACGTGGCGGCGGGCAGCACCTGGTCCGGTTCAGGATCCGCCGGCGATACGCTCACCTACCGCAGTGACTTCCGGGCCGACGCGGCCGACGGTGGCTGCCTCCGCGTCACCGGGACGATCTCGTACGCGGCCATCAGCGGCCAGCCCGGCTCTGCGACCTCGGTCGACAAGACCTGGTGCCCAGCGTCCGGGATCACTTCCTCGACCGCAGTATCCGGCACCACGACGATCACCGAGACTCCGCTTGCCGACCCGGTGGACGCTAGCCGTGCCCAACCCGAATTGCGGACCGTCGGCGATCCGGTCACGTGGACCGCGCCGGCGGCGTGGAAGCGCAAGGCGTTCACCGTCGTCTCCATCGACCAGAACTTCGGTCAACAGATCATGACCGGTGCGCCCGCTTCGGTGCCGCCGGTGCTGACCGCGTCGGGACTCGTGATCCGAGCCAACTCCTCGAGTGACCTGATCGCCTTCAGCCCAAAGACGCCCAGCCAGTGGGCCTCGCTCTGGCGGATGCATCCCGGCGGCACGCTGCTGTCCATGACCGCCTTCGGCGACGTGGTGGTCGCCACCACCAGCCAGCGGCAGGTCGTGGCTTACTCCGACGCCGGGGTCCGGCTGTGGCAATACGATCTCGACGAGATCGCCTTCCGCAGTCCCGTGCGGGTCACCGACGACACCATGGCGCTGGTCGACGGTGGCGGCAGCGTCCGCCTCTTCGATATCCGCACGGGCACGGTGGCCTGGGAGCGCGACATCGGCGTCGACGTGGTGACCGCACCGATCGGCGATCCGCGGGCCGTGGTGATCTTCGACGCGGACGGGACCGCGACCGCCCTCGACCCCGGGACGGGCGCTGAACTCTGGCAGCGTGAGCTCGACGTCAACCTGGCAACGGTCGTCGGCGACACCCTCGTCACCCAGAACGCGTCCACCCTCACCGCCCTCTCGGTCACCACCGGCGATTCGCGCTGGCTCCAGGTGGTGACCGGCACAGTGGATGATCTACAGGCCTTCGACGGCGACCTGGTGCTGGCCACCCAACTGGGGACGACGATCTTGAACGAGGACGGTACGGTCCGGGCCCAGCGGCCACCATACGAACGGATCACCGTCACCGCCGCGCACATGGTCGGCTGGGGCATCAGCGAGGCCGAAGTGCTCGACCGGCAACTGGCCACCGTCATCACCCTGGACACGCCCGACCGCAACTTGAGCAGCAGCGGTCTCTATCCGTTGGCCGACCGATTCGGGGTCTTCTGGTTCGCCGGCGACTGGTCCTTTCAGACCTGGAGTGATCAACCATGAGTGGCAGGACGCTGGCGCCGAAGTCGCCGGGGGCCCGCAGCTTCGCCGTCGCCGGTCGGGCCGTGTGGCGGGCCGCGGTGGCCGACAAGGTTGCGAGCGGTCGACTGCGCAACGTCGGCTGGCCGTACGGGTTGACCGCGGTGGCCGGCTTGGTGCTGGTGATGTGCGGCGTGGCGGCCCTGCTCGCCCTGTCGTCGGGGCCACTGCGGGCCAGCTCAGACCTCGTGGTGCCCAACAGCCTCACGTCCTCGACTCCGGTGGGGGTCGTGTGGCTGATCACGTTCCTGCTCGTGGTCGCGGTGGCGGTGTTCGCGCTGGCTGCGCTGCACGGCCCGTGGTGGCTGAAGATCCTCGGGTTTGCCGTCAGCGCCTGCATGCTCGGTCTATGGGGAGTGTCCGGAGCGTCGGGCTCGGGTCTGGTGGCACCGCTGCTCGCGGGCGGACTGTTGCTCGTCCTGCTCGTTTTCTGGATCGTCCGTGGTCGCCGGGCCTTCGCCTGGTGGGAGTTCCCGGTCCTGCTGGGACTGTTCGGGCTCGGCGTCGGGGTCTCGGTGGCGGTGCTGAGCCGGAACGCGGAGAGCCTCGGCTTCCAGTTCACCCCGCTGTTGCTCGACCAAACCGCTTCGGTGCTGACCTTTCTGGTGCTGCCGGCGGCCCTGGTGGCCGGCGTCGCGGTGGCCGAGATCACCGTTGCCGTCACCGTCGGAGCCGCTCGGCAGGCGCAGCGCCTCGCGCGGCAGCGGTGGCCGTACGTGCTGCTGGCCGTGCTCGTCGCCCTTCGACTTGTGCAAACCGCCTGGCAGCTGGCCGACCTCGATCCGGTCGAGGAGGGTTGGCTGGCCGTCGCGCCCGCCCTCGGGATGGCCGTTGCCTTCGGACTGGTGACGTGGCTGCTGGTCAAGGTCAGCCGGCGGTCGGCCGAGGTCGTGGTCGGCGAGCTGCCCGACGACGTCGCGCGGATCGGCATCCCGGTCGGCGTGGCCATGACCTGTGTGTTGCTGCCGGTGTTCGCGTTCCTGTTCGGATACCAGATCCTGTTCGGGCTCAACCGCGAGGCGGCCATGGCTATCGGCTTCGACCCGAGTCCGCTGGTCGATCGCATCACCGACGTGGTCCGCACGCTGCTCGGGTGCATCTTGATCGGGATCAGTATTACGTTCGCGCGACGGCAGCGGCTGAGCATGGCCGTTCTCCTCGGCTGCGCGGGCGTGATGCTGCTCGCTCTCGGCATGCGGCTGTTGACCGGCTACCGCTGGGCGCTGTGGATCGACCCGGACTCGATCAACCTCGTGGCCAGCGTGGTGGTGTTCGTGGCCATCGTCTGGCACCTGGTGCGGCGGACCCTGACTCCGCCTCGCGCCATAGCTCTGAGCAGCCTGTTGATCTTGTCGGCGCTGTTCTCCTACCGCGACTTCGTGTCGGATCCGGTCGGGGCCGTCCTCGGCTATTCCGGAGTCGCTCTGGTGCTGTTCGGTCTGGTTTGGGACTTCCTGACCGGCTCGGATTGGGCCAATCGGGAGAGCAGGCGCTTCCCGCGTCCGGTCCGCGTCCTGCTGGCCCTGACCTACACGCTGTTGACCGCCACGATCCTGGCGTACGAGTCGCTGGTCCGCGCCGCCAACAACTATGCGGATCTCGACGACTTCGCCGAATTGGGCGATCTGGTGCTGGGTACCGCCCTGCTGGCGGCGGCCTTCACCGCCGTACTGCGGACGGTCCGTACGGAGCGGGTCATCGAATAGAGGTCAGGTGGCGAGACCATGGGTCGCGCGAACCGCCGTACGGCGGGAAACGACTCGAATCGGCTGGCACCGACCCGTCCGATGGGCCTGTCGGGTGGGTCTTGTCAGGCTCATCTGGTGCAATGGCTCACAATCGACAACCCCTACCCAGGACCGCATGTACACGCTGATCCGCACGCCACCCGCTCGAGTGCGCGCCCCCGACCTGGACGCCTCCCAGCAGGCTGTGGTCTCCCATGCCGGAGGGCCGCTGCTCGTCCTGGCGGGGCCCGGGACCGGCAAGACCACCACGCTCGTCGAGTCCGTGGTCGACCGGGTGGAACGGCGCGGTCAGCGCGCTGACCAGATCCTCGTCCTCACGTTCTCGCGCAAGGCCGCCGCCGATCTGCGGCAGCGGATCGCCGGCCGGCTGGGCCGCTCAATCGTGACGCCGATGGTGTTCACCTTCCACGCCTTCTGCTACGCCCTGGTGCGCCGGTTCACCGAGTTCGCCGGCGAATCCACCTCTGGCGCTACCCCGATGCGGCTGCTGACGGCGCCGGAGCAGGAGTTCCGCTTGCGGGAGATGCTCGAGGGCAGCCGGCAGGGCAGCCGCGTCGACTGGCCCGACAGTCTGGCGGCGGCCTTCAGCACTCGGGCGTTCGCCGGCGAGGTGCGGGCGGTGCTCGCCAAGGCACGGCAACTCGGCATGGACCCCGACGACGTCACCGCCGCAGGCGAGGCCGCGATGCGGCCGGAGTGGCAGGCGGTCGGAGCCTTCTTCGACGAGTACCTGGACGTGCTCGACGCCGAGCAGGTCCTGGATTACGCCGAACTCGTTCACCGCAGCCGGATCCTCCTCGCGGATCCAGCGATCGTCGCGCAGCTGCGTGCCGAGATCACGGGGGTCTTCGTCGACGAGTACCAAGACACCGACCCCGCCCAGGTGCGGCTCCTGCAGGCAATCGCCGGCGACGGCCGCGACGTCGTCGTGGTCGGCGATCCCGACCAGTCCGTGTACGCGTTTCGCGGCGCCGAAGCCCGCGGACTGCTGGACTTCCCCGACCTGTTCACGACGGCGGCGGGCCGGCCGGCACCCATCGTCGCCCTCGGTACTACACGCCGGTTCGGATCGGCCCCACTGGCGGCCAGCCGCAACATCTCCAACCGGCTGAGTCTCCCGCGGACGCTGTCGCCGGCGGTGTTCCAGGCCTTTCGGCAGCCGGTGGTGGCTCCAGGCGTCCCCCGCGGCCGGGTGGAGGCCTTTACCTGTACGACGGCGGGCGCCGAGGCCGAGCAGATCGCCGAGCTCCTGCGCGAAGCCCATTTGCGCGATGGCGTCGAATGGTCACAGATGGCCGTGCTGGTCCGGTCGGGAAAGCGGATGATCCCTCCTCTCAGCCGCGCGTTGGCCGCCGCCGAGATCCCCGTCGAGGTCGCCGGCGACGAGATCCCCCTCGCGTCCGAGCCCGCGGTCCGACCGCTGTTGCTCGGACTGCAGATCGCCCTCCGCGACTGCCGGACGGACCCCGACGAGGCGCGGGTAATGCTCAGCTCCTCGTTGGGTGGCCTGGACAGCATGGCCTTGCGTCGCCTTGGCCGCAGCCTTCGGCAGGCCGACCGGACCGAGCTCGCGGGTGCCGGGCTGCCACGGCTCTCCGGTGATCTGGTGGCGGCCTGTCTCCGCCATCCCGACCTGCTCGAGGATCTCGAGCCCGCGTCCGAGGTCGAGGCCGCCGCCCGGTTCGCGCGACTGCTCGCCCGGTGCGCCGCCGACATCCGGACCGGCGCCACCGCCCAGGAGGCGCTGTGGACCTTGTGGTCGGGCACCTCCTGGCCGGACCGGTTGCGCCGGCAGGCCGCGTTGTCCGGCGAGTCCGGTCGGCGCGCCAACCGCGACCTCGACGCCGTCTGCGCGCTCTTCGACATCGCCGAGCGGTCGGATCAGTTGGCCGGCCGACGTGGCATCGCCGGGTTCCTCGCCGAGGTCGAAGGCCAGCAGATCCCGGCCGACACCATGCGGGAAGCCGAGCTGCGCGGCGCCGCTGTGCGCGTGTTGACCGCGCACCGCGCCAAGGGTCTCGAGTGGGACCTGGTCGTGGTCGCCGGGGTCCAGGAGGGCGCTTGGCCGGACGTACGGCGGCGCGGATCCCTGCTGGAGCCCGACCGGCTCAGTCCCGCCGGGGTCTCCGAGCTGCCCCCCACCGCCACCCGCATCGCCGAAGAGCGCCGACTGTTCTACGTCGCCTGCACGCGAGCCCGCCGGCGGCTGGTCGTGACGGCTGTCGCGGGGACGGAGGGCGAGGGCGACGAGCCGTCCCGCTTCCTCACCGAGCTAGGGGTCCCGGTTCGATCCGTACCAGGCCGGCCGCGGCGACCGCTGACCTTCGCCGCCCTGGTCGCCGAGCTCCGCCGTACCGCGATGGAGCCGGGGCCCCACCCGCGCTCCGCGAGGCGGCGGCCGCCCGACTGGCCCGGCTGTCGGAGATCACCGATGACGCTGGAGCGCCGTTGGTGCCGGCGGCCGATCCTGCGCGCTGGTGGGGGATGGCCGAGCTGAGCGAAACGGTGCACCCCGTGGTGACCTCCGCGGCCCCCGTGCAGCTCTCGGGCAGCCAACTCGGTGCCGTGCTGGCCTGCCCGCGGCAGTGGTTCCTGGCCCGGCAGGCACGCGGTGAATCGATCCGCAACGCCGCAGCCACCTTTGGCTCCGTCGTCCACGTGCTGGCCGAGCACGGGGCCTCGACCGAGACGAACGGCACTCAACTGTCCGACCGACTCGACGAGGTCTGGGATCAGCTGAACTTCGGCGCCTTGTGGCTATCGGCCGTGGAGCGGGTGGAGGCCGAGTCGGCGGTCGAGCGTTTCCTGGCCTGGCAGGACGCGCGCGCGGATCAGGAGCTGTTGGGCACCGAGGTCGGGTTCAGTTGCGAGATCGATCTGGGCGGCGAGCGGGTGCACCTGACGGGCACGGCCGACCGCGTCGAGCGCGACCCGGACGGCCGCGTACGCATCGTCGACTTCAAGACGGGCAGGAGCGAGCCCCGCGCCGCCGACGTGGCAGTGCAAGATCAACTGGGGGTGTACCAGCTCGCCGTGCAGGCCGGGGCGTTCGCGGACGTGACCGGCCCGGACGCCCGTCCTGGCGGTGCCGAACTCGTCTATCTCCGCTTGCCGGACGCCGGGGGAATCCTCCCGAAGGTGTTTCCCCAGGCCTCGTTGGACGACGTCCCGTTCCCGGTTGCGGATGCCCCCGACGACGCTTCGACGTTGCCCCATCAGCCGACCTGGGTGCATCGCCGCCTCTTCGCCGCGGCTGAGCTGATCCGCGCCGAACGGTTCGACGCCCGACTCGGCCCCGCCTGCCGCTACTGCCCGTTCCGCGGCAGCTGCCCGGCGCAGCCGGTGGGTCGCCAGGTGGTCGCTTGATGACGGATCCGGAGCGAAGCGACCACAGGCCACGCCGGCGAGGTGGGTCATGAGCGTCCACGTCCTGCCGGCTCGGACCCGGCAGCTGCGTAGGGCTGAAGACCTGACGGAAGCACTCGGCGTTCCGTTCTCCGACCAGCAATTGGAGGCCATCACCGCCCCCCTCGAACCAGGCGTGATCATCGCTGGAGCCGGCTCGGGCAAGACGACGGTGATGGCCGCGCGCGTGGTCTGGCTGGTGGGCACGGGCGCCGTCCGGCCGGAGGAAGTGCTTGGGCTGACCTTCACCCGCAAGGCGGCGGCCGAGCTGTCGAGTCGGGTGCGGAACGCGCTTCTCCAGGCCGGTGTCATTCCCTCCGGCGGGGTCGACGAGTCCGGCGAGCAGTTGATCATGACGTACGACGCGTTCGCGGCCCGGCTGGTGGGCGAGCATGGGTTGCGCATCGGTGTCGAGACCGACCCGACGTTGATCAGCGGAGCCACCCGCTACCGGCTCGCCTCGCGGGTCGTGTCGGCGGCGGCCGGGCCGTTTGAGTTCATCTCGCGGCTGCGGCCGGCCACCATCACCGAGCGGGTGCTGCGGCTCGACGCCGACCTGCAGACCCACCTCGTGTCGCCCAGCGCTCTGGACGCCCATGCGCGCGAGCACGTGGTCGGGCTGCAGTCCGCCCCGACCAACAATCGCGGGAACGTCTACGCCGACATCAAGCGGGCCATCGTCGCGGCACAGGAGCGGTTGGAGCTCGCGAGTCTCGTGGCGGACTACCAGGCCCTCAAGGCCCGGCTCGGCGTCGTCGAGTTCGCCGATCAGATGGCCATCGCGGCCAGACTCGCCGTCGAGGTCCCGGCCGTCTCGGCGGCGCTGCGCAGTACGTACCGGGTGGTGCTCCTGGACGAGTACCAGGACACCTCCGCCGCCCAGGCGATCATGCTGCGAGGGCTGTTCAGCGGGTACACCCCGAGCGAGGGGATGGGTCATCCGGTCACCGCGGTGGGAGACCCGTTCCAGGCCATCTACGGCTGGCGTGGCGCCGCCTCGAGCAACATCTTGCAGTTCGCCCAGGACTTCCCGGCCGTCAACGGGCGCTCCGCAAGCCGCTACACCCTCACCGTCAACCGGCGGAGCGGCGGCACCATCCTCGACGTGGCGAACCGGCTCAGCCTGCCGCTTCGGGCCCAGACCAGCGCAAGCGACGCCGAGGGGCTCGGGTTGCTCGAGCCGCCGCCGGAAACGCCGGCCGGTGTCGTGCGGGCGGCCACCTTCGCCACCTGGCCCGACGAGGTGTCGTGGATCGCCGACCAGGTGGTGTCCGCTTACGACAGCGGGACGGCCAAAGCGTGGGCCGATATCGCGGTGCTCACCCGTCGCAACGCCGACATCGCCACCATCTACGGCGAGCTGACCGCCCGGGACGTCCCCGTCGAGATCGTGGGCCTGGGCGGCCTCCTCCAACTGCCCGAGGTGATGGACGTCACGGCCACGCTCCGGGTCGTCGACGACGTCACCGCGAATCCCGACCTGATCCGGCTGCTGACTGGGCCGCGCTGGCGCATCGGGCCGCGGGACCTGGCCCTGTTGGGTCGGCGAGCGCGGGAGTTGTCCCGGTCCTCGCGTGCTGATGCTGTCGGTTCGCGCCCTGAGCTTGTCGAACGGCCAATGTCCGCGCGCCCTGAGCTTGTCGAAGGGTCATCCGGTTCGACCCCTCGACAGACTCAGGGCACGGAGCTCCTGGCCGATCTGGAGCAGGCGGTGGCCGACGTCGATCCGACCGAAGTGGTCAGCCTGCTGGACGCGCTGGAGAGTCCGGGCGAGCTGGCCTACTCCGACGCGGCTCGGGGGCGCTTCGCACAGCTCGCCGCCGAGCTGCGTGAACTGCGGCAACACGCGGGTGAGCCGGTGCTGGACCTGGCTCGCCGGGTGATCTCCATGACCGGGCTGGACGTCGAGCTGATGGCCACACCAGAGTTCGCTCGGACCAACCGTCGCGACCAGTTGGGTGCCTTCCTCGACGCCGTGGCCGAGTATGTCGACGTGGACGGCGACGCCTCACTGGCCGGCGTGCTGGCCTATCTCCAGGCCGAGATCGAGACCGGCAGCGGATTGGAGCAGGCCGTTCCTTCCGATCGCGAGGCGGTCAAGCTCCTGACGGTGCACAAAGCCAAGGGACTCGAGTGGGAGGTGGTCTTCCTGCCCGGCCCTGATGACCGGGATCTTTCCCAGCGACCGGGTCACCGACAATTGGGTGAGCAATCCCGCCGTGCTGCCGGCCGATCTGCGCGGGGACGCGGACGCCATTCCGCAGCTGGCTGACTACGACAATGCGGCGTTGGCAGCGTACAAGCGGGCGCTCGGTACCGAACAATCCCATGCGGAGGACCGGCTGGCCTACGTGGCCGCCACCCGGGCGCGGCGGCTGCTGATTGGCAGTGGCCACTGCTGGCGCGCCGATCTGATCAATCCGCGGACGGCGTCGACCTATCTGCGGGTGATCATCGACGAGGCCGAGCGCCAGGGTGAGCTGGCGTGCGTGGCACCCGAGCCCGGCTCAGCCAACCCCTTGACGGCGTCGGTCGAGGCGACGCCCTGGCCGGCGCCCCTGGATGCGGAGGCGGGCGAACGCCGCGCGTGGGCGGCCAGCGAGGTTGCGCGTTTCCGGCGATCGGACCCGGGCGCTTTGGATCCAGCGCTGTCGGAGCCCCTGCTGTTGGACGCCGAGGAGACGGTGGCCAGCTGGGACGCCGACATCGAGCGACTGCTCCTCGAAGCGCAGCGGGTCCGAACCCAATCCGCTTCGGTGGAGCTACCGGCCAGCCTGTCGGCCTCGGCCGTGCTGCGATTGGGTGCCGATCCGGAGGGCTACGCCGCGGAGCTTGCGCGTCCGATGCCGCGTCCGCCCTCCCGGGCTGCCCGCTTCGGAACGCGTTTCCACGGTTGGGTCGAGCGCTACCTGATCGGACTGGCGCACGGCGAGCTGCCGCAGCCTCCGTTGATCGACACCGACGACCTGGACGAGGCGGATGAGCGGAGCGAGGCCGACCTCGCCGGTGAGACGGAGCTGCGCGAGCTGTGCGACGCCTTTGCCGCGGGCCGCTTCGGCACGGTGGTGCCGTGCGCCGTCGAGACTCCCTTCACGCTGTTGATCGGTGGACGACTGGTGCGCGGGCGCATCGACGCGGTGTACGAACGCGGGGCGGTCGGGCCCGATCGACAACCTCAGCACACGGCCTTCGACGAGCTCAGGGCGCCTTTCCAGTTCGTGGTCGTGGATTGGAAGACGGGCCGGGCCGATCAGGCCGACCCGCTGCAGTTGGCCCTCTACCGACAGGCCTGGGCCGACCTGCGTGGCGTTCCGGTCGATCAGGTGGATGCGGCCTTCTACGACGTACGGGCCGATCGGCTCCTCCGCCCTGTTCTGCCGGACCGTGCAGAGATCGAAAATCTCCTCGGCCCTCTTTAACTTGTTTGGTGCCGCTCGTGGCAAAGACGCGGCCGGCGCCGCCTAACTGCGACGAGGGGATGCGACGCCGGATGACCGACGCGGCCGCGGGTCGAACACAGCGCGGATACAGGTGACGTTGGCGTTCTCGACGGAGCTCAGTTCACAACGATTCATCACGTCCGCATCCGGAAGGTGCGGGCAGCGAGGGCGCCGGTGATTCGGGTGTTGATCATGGGTCGTTGGTGCCGGTCGACGATCCGGGGTGGCGTCCATTCCGGGTGTCCGTCGGGGTTGATCTGGCAGGTCCAGCCGCGGGCGGCGAAGTTGTGGTGGTGGTAGCGGCAGAGCAGGGTGAGGTTGTCCAGGTTCGTCTCGCCGCCGTCGAGCCAGGCCCGGATGTGGTGGCGTTCGCACCATTCCGGGGGGACGTCGCAGCCGGGGAAGGAGCAGCCTTTGTCGCGGGCGATCAGGGCGATGGTTTGTCCGAGGGTGGCGATCCGCCGCATCCGGCCCAGGTTTAACGGCACACCCTTCGCGGTGACGGCGGCGAAGTAGATGTCGGCCTGGTCGGCGAGCCGGAGGGCTTGGTCGGTGCGGATCAAGGTGCCGTCGGAGGCGGTGGCGTAGCCGGTCTTGGCCAGCAGGTCGTCGAGGTCGACGGTGATGATCACCGTCGCCGGCGTACCGCCGGCATCCGGGCTGGTGTCCGGGTCGTTGCTGCCGCGCAGTAGCCGGTCGCAGACGTCTTCCAGGGCGTCGTGCAGCCGCTGCCCGTGCGTCCGGGTATCCACCGGGACGGCCGGATTGTCGGTGCAGCTCCGGCTCGGTGCCGGGGTTTGGCCAGCGGGCCGAGCAGCGCGGACAGTTTGGCGCCGGCCGCGCCGGTGAGCCGGAACTCCCCGGCCCAGCCGCCGTCTGTGGTGGGCCGCAGATGGAAGTGCCGCCGGGCCGTATTCAGCTCCTCGGCGGGTCGGCTGCCGTCGGGGTCGATATGGTCGACCACCTGATCGGCCAGGCTCTTCAAGTCTTTGGGTCCGAACGTTTCCGCGAACCGGGTCAACAACCGCTCCCCCTCGGCCAGGTCGGCCGGGTCGAACCCGCGATGATCCACCCTGGCCAGGGCCCGTTCGATGATCGCCACCTGCTCCGGCGATACGTCCCCGGTCCGTTGCGCCGCCGCCAGCTCCGGCCGCAGCGGGGCCAGCGGCTGTCCGGTCATGCTGTGTCGGTTCCCGACCGCCGCCTGGGCCCGGACCCGTCGGGACGCCTCCCCCGGGGAGAGTCGCAGCGTCGCCATCAACGTCCGGACCAGGTTCCCGTGGGCCAGCACGTCGGGCAGGTTCCGCCGCTCCGCCTCGGCGATCAGCGCATGATCGGCCACCGGCAGCCGGTTCCGGATCCGCTCGAAGTCCTGCGTGAACGTGACGAACTGGCTGGTGTCCAAGTCGTCAAGACCGCCGTCCTCGGCGATCTTGACGAGGTGGTCGACCGCGAGACTGACCTGTTCCAGAGCCAGTCGTGCCGGTGACACCTCACCGACCGTACCGTCTCCGAAACTCATGAGTTCTAGTGTAATCGATAGTGTCTTCGGATACAAGCTAATGCTGAAACAGCTATGGTTTCCCGTCATGGCAGAGCAGGCAGGAAAGGACCGCGTGCGGGACATGCTGAGCGATCAGCAGATCGCCGAGGCTGACCTCGAAGACTGGCGCAAGCTTGGTCAGGGCCTGCATGCCCGATTCGTGACCGGTGACTTCACGACCGGCGTCCGCTTTCTCACGGCCGTCGCCGCGGTCGGCGACGTTGCGGGTCACTATCCACAGGTCCGCATGGACACCGGCTTCGTAGACCTGAAGCTGATCAGCGACGACGCCATCTACCGCGACGAGGAGCGCATCGAGCACCAGGTCGAGTGGGTCACTCAGCGGGACGTCGAGCTGGCGCGCCAGATCAGCGAGGTCGCGCGTGACCAGCGGATCGGGACCGATCCTTCGTCCATCACCACGATCGAGCTGGCGCTCGATACGGCGCACGCCGCCACGGTGGCGCCGGTGTGGTCGGCTCTGCTGACCGGCGGTGCCGAGGCGCAGGGGAGAGGCACCATCGGCGACGATGTACGCGACCGAGATTGGCGGACCCCGATCCTGTGGTTTCAGGAGACCGAGGAGCACGAGACGCCGCGACAGCGCTTCCACATCGACGTCCAAGTCCCGTACGACGTCGCCGAACAACGGATCGCCGCGGCCGTGGCCGCTGGCGGTGTGATTGTTGACGACAGCCAGGCGCCGTCGACCACCGTGATCGCAGACCCGGACGGCAACAAGGCCTGCATCGGAACGTTCATGCCGCCCGACGTCGCGTGAGCGGCCGCGCTTGATCACTGAACTCACCCAATGCCAGCATCACCCGATGAGCGAGAAGTATGACTGGACGGCATCGCTGGTTGGGCAGCTCGAGTTCTACTGGAAGGTCCACCTCTGGCCGCGTTTGCAGGGGCTGTCGGACGGCGAGTACTTCTGGCAGCCGGTGCCGGACAGCTGGACACTTCACCGTGGCGCGGACGGACGCTGGTTCGCCGACACCGCAACGACCGATAAACAGCCGGCGCCGGTCACTACCATCGCGTGGCGATTGGCCCACATAGCCGTCGGGTGTTTCGCCACCCGCGCGAGCACCTTCTTCGGTGATGGCAGTGTCCCCTCTGACGCCGACATGTTCGACCCGCGTCATGCGCCGCCGTCGCTGCCCGGAAATGCGGCAGACGCGATGGAGTTTCTCGAACGGTCCTATCTCCGCTGGCACGACGGCATCGCCAGCCTCAGCTACGACGATCTGCTCAAGCCTCTCGGAGCGAGAGGTGCATGGTTTGCTGAGGCGCCGATGGCCGAGCTGATCCTGCATCTCAACCGGGAATTCATCCATCACGGGGGTGAGGTTGGTCTGCTCCGCGACCTCTACTTTCGACAGGTTGGCTGATGCAGACGGCCTAGCTGGACTGCACCATTGGCGTCGCCGATGCGGTACCAGCCGCTGGTTCGGACTACAGTGCAGGGGAGGCGAGGCAGGTGATCGGCACATGTCGGACGACGAGTGCATCCATGGGATGAATCCGGCGTGGTGCGCGAATTGCGCTGACCGCGGCCGAGCCGCGGCTTCACCGGCTGTCAAGGCCGGCGGCGACCGGAACCGCTCCAAACAAGATCTGGCTGACAACCTGTGCGACGTTCTGGGAGTGGCCCGCCACCATTTCGGTCCAGGTAGCACCCTCCCGCAACGGATCTTCAAAGCGGCCGCGACGCGGGCGAAGGTTCGCCACGGCACGATGCCGAAGGTCGGCGCCGCGATCGCGGCCAAGGCTGGCCTCGTCTGGGGACCGGAGTGTGCGAATCCTGGGACGAGCATTGGCGGGAGCCCGACCGTGACCCGGAGGGACTCGACGTCATGGTCAAGGCGTTAGGCATCCTCGCCGTCCGCTGACCGCAGGATTTGATCTAGGCTTTTCGGGTGGACAACGATGCGGTCAACTGGTCTGGGGCTAGCGACCTCGACCGTGTCGACCATCACCGCCGGTCGGTGGACTGGGTCAGCCAGATGTGGCGGGCCGACGACGCCAAGCTGCTGAAGCTGGACGACCAGTCCCGCTTCACCACCAACAACGGTGGCAGCAAGCTGAGGATGACCAAGCCGTTCGTGGAGTTCGACAACCAGCGGCACCGGCTGCTCGGTCTGCTTCAGGGCGCGCCGATTTTCGCAGTCGAGGCGCTGACCGACGGCGAGGTGCACGACCTTCGTGAGGTCGGCTTCCAGCTGACCGACCACGAGCGCGACATCGCAGCCACCGCGGCGGCCGTCACGCACTGGCACCGCAACGAGCCGCGCTGTCCCCACTGCGGCAGCGAGACGCGAGTGATGAACGGTGGCTTTGCCCGGCACTGCGACGCCTGCGGCTACGAGAACTTTCCCCGGACCGACCCGGCCGTGATCGTCGGCGTGATCGACAGCGCCGATCGGATCCTGCTCGGGGGCCAGCCGACCTGGGGCAACCGGGTCTCGGTGCTCGCTGGCTTCGTCGAGGTCGGGGAATCGCTGGAGCACGCTATCCACCGCGAGATAGCCGAAGAGGCCGACATCACCTTGACTGACACCTACTACTTCGGCAGTCAGCCCTGGCCGTTTCCGCGGTCGCTCATGCTCGGCTTCTACGCCCGCGCGGCGACCACCAACATCTGTGTCGACACCGACGAACTTGAACACGCCGACTGGTTCTCCCGGGACGACCTGCGCAAGCGCCTCGACGCAGAAGATCTCGGGTTGCCGAACCCGAGTTCCATCGCCTATCGACTCATTCACACCTGGCTCAACGGCGACGCCCCGCTCTGAGAGCTTGATGTAACGCAGGTTCACGGTGGCGAAACGCTCGCGGCCGGTTGGTGAAACACGCCACCAGTAGCTTCCCTCCCATGTCAATTGCCACCGCTGTGTCGGAGGAGACCGCGAAGCACCCGGTCGACCAGATCCCGCCCCTTGCCCGGCTCGCGCCACTCGGCCTGCAGCACGTGCTCGCCATGTACGCAGGCGCGGTCGCGGTGCCGCTGATCGTCGGCGGGGCGCTGGTATCCCAGGGCAAGCTGCTGCCCTCCGACCTGCCGTACCTGATCAGCGCCGACCTGTTCGTCGCCGGTATCGCGACGGTGATCCAGTCGGTCGGCTTCTGGCGCTTCGGAGTCCGTCTGCCGCTCATGCAAGGCTGTACGTTCGCCGCGGTCACGCCGATGATCGCGATCGGCTCTCAGTACGGAATCACGGCCATCTACGGCTCGGTGATCGCCAGCGGCATTTTCATGATGTTGCTCGCACCAGTCTTCGCCAAACTCCTACGCTTCTTTCCGCCCTTGGTGACCGGCACGGTCATCTTGATCATCGGTCTCTCGCTCATGCCGGTCGCGGCGGGGTGGGCCGGCGGCGGTGCAGCCTCGGAGGACTTCGGGGCACCGATCAACCTGGCCTTCGCCCTCGGCACCCTGATCGTGATCTTGCTGATCGAGCGTTTCGCGCCCGCGGCCATCGCCCGATTGTCGATCCTGTCGGGCTTGATCATCGGCACCATCGTGGCTATTCCGTTCGGACTCACCGACTTCGGTGGCGTGGCCGAACAGAACTGGTTCGGGATCAGCACGCCGTTCAACTTCGGCTTCCCGACCTTCGAGGTCAGCGCGATCATCTCGATGTGCGTGGTGGCGCTGGTGATCATGACCGAGACCACCGGCGACATGCTGGCGGTCGGCGAAATCGTCGGCAAGCGCGTCGAGCCGCGTCAACTGGCCGACGGGCTCCGCGCCGACGGCCTGTCCACCATGCTGGGTGGCATCTTCAACACCTTCCCCTACACCGCCTTCGCGCAGAACGTCGGTCTGGTCTCGATGACCGGAGTCAAGTCGCGGTACGTGGCCACCTTCGCGGGCGGGGTGCTGATCGTTCTCGGGCTGCTGCCCAAGCTGGGCGCCATCGTCGAGGGGATTCCGCTCCCGGTGCTCGGTGGCGCCGGCATCGCCTTGTTCGGGATGGTGGCAGCCAGCGGGATCCGGACGCTGACCAAGGTGCACTTCAACAACATCAACATCTTGGTGGTTGCGGTGGCCGTCGGTGTCGGCCTGTTGCCGACGGTCGCGGAGGGGCTGTACGAGGACTTCCCGATCGGATTCCAGATCATCTTCGACTCCGGCATCTCTGCAGGAGCGATGGTCGCGATCCTGCTGAATCTGTTGCTGAACAGCGAGGCCGCCCAGCGCCGCGGTGTGGCCGACAGCGTGGATCACGCACCCCACGACGCCATCCGCTCTCCCGCCGCCGACGTCGATATCGAGCCGGCGCGCAACCCCAACGGCTGAGCGCTTAGCTCGGCCACGCGGCCCCATGATCCTCGCGCGCGATTCCGGCGTTCGCGCGCGAATAATCTCGCGCGAATGCGGGTTTCGCGCGCGGGAACGGAAGCGTACGCACGGAGGTGGTGCGTACGCAGGGTGATCTGGCCTTTCCATTTGGCTCAGGGCGCGAGCTAGTTGGGCCCTTCGACAGGCTTCGGGGGGCTGGCTGGCCCTTCGACAGGCTCAGGGCACGAGCTGGTTTGCGCTCAGGGCGCTGTGTTGCCCGGGTCGCCGGGTTGGCCGAGGCGGTCGCGCAATCCGCTCGCCCGCTTAGCTGGTCGGGTGATGGCTCGGCGAACGGCTTCCTCGGAGCCGAAGATCTGCACTTCGGTGGTCGCCCTCGTGACTGCGGTGTAGAGCAGCTCCCGCGTCAGGAGCGGTGAATCGGCCGGGGGCAGGATGAACGACACACAGCCGAACTGGCTGCCCTGTGCCCGGTGGACGGTCATGGCGTGCACGGTTTGCAGGTCGGAGAGCCGAACGGGTGCGAACAACTGCGGCAGCCGGGCCGCTCCGAAGGCCGCCCGCGGACCGTCCGCGCCGGCCACCACGACGCCCAGATCGCCGTTGTAGAGCCCGAGGTCGTAGTCGTTGGCGGTGATGAGCAACGGTCGTCCGCAGTACCACTCACCTTCATCGCCGTAGCCGGGCAGGGCGGCGGCCAACCACCGCTCAACTTCGACGCCCCAGCGGAGCACACCGTACGGACCGCGCCGGTGCGCGCACAGCAGCCGATGCGTCTCCAAACCCGTCAGCGCCACGCCGGCGTCGCCGACAGCGGCGGCCGTCCAGGTCGATCGCGCGGCACCGATGGCCGCCCTCATCAGTGGGTCGAGGCCAGTCGGGACAGCCGCCTCGAGGTCGCTCTCGACGAAGGTGACGCTGGGCGACCCGGAGCGCAACACCTCAACCGCGGCATCGGCATCAGCAGTCCGGACCGCTCGCGCGAGGTCGTCGATGGCACCGCTGAACCGCCAGGTGTGGCTCAACCGTACGATCCCACGGGCCGCCCCCTCGATGAGCTCGGGCGATCGGGGGACGGGCAGCTGCTCCAGCGACTCGGCCACCCGAGAGTCCCCCCTCATCGGGGCCTCGGCGATGTCGGCCAGCACCGCACCCGCCTCGACCGAGGACAGCTGGTCGGGGTCGCCGACCAGGATCAGGCGAGCGTCCGGCCGGACCGCCTCCAACAGTCGCGCCATCAAGGTCAGCGAGACCATCGACATCTCGTCGACCACCAGCACGTCGTGCGGAAGTCGGTTGCCGGCATGGTGGCGGAACCGGCTACGGCTGTCCGGGCGCCAGCCGAGGAGCCGGTGCACGGTCGACGTGGTCAGAGCACTGAGGGCGCCCGCATCGGTGGCGGAGAGGAGAGCACCGGCGTCCCGGATCGCGGCACCGAGGCGCGCGGCCGCCTTGCCGGTCGGGGCAGCCAACGCCACCCGTCCCAGACCACCGGGCTGATCGGCGAGCAGCGCCAGCAGCCGGGCGACGGTCGTCGTCTTGCCGGTTCCCGGCCCGCCGGCCAGCACCGTCACCCGGCGAAGGGTGCAGACCGCGGCGGCCAGCTTCTGCAGATCGGGCTCCTCGACCGGGACCTGATCGGTCGGGAAGAGGCGGTCCAGCGCGCCGACGAGCCGCGGCAGGTCGACCGAGGGCGGCGTCATGGTGTTGCGATCGCCGAGTTGGCGGCGTACCTGCTCCTCCTGTCCCCAATAGCGCTCGAGATACAGCAGCCCACTCACCAGCCGTAACGGTCGGCCACCCGGGGCGTCCGCACCGAAGGCGACCAACGGACTGCCTTCGCACGCAGCTCGCCACGAGTCCGGGTCCGGCCAGGTCAGCAAGGAGGTGTCGACCTGCTCTTCGTCAACGTCGAAGACGTCGCGGCTCAGCGTGGCAAGATCGACGCACACCGAGCCGAGTCGAAGAGCACGGACCGTCAAGGCCGCGGCCAGCAGCACGATCTCGTCGGACTCACCGCCGATCCGGCCGAGGGCCCGGGCTGTGTGGACGTCGGCCAGTCCCAGCACGCCCGCCGCCTGGAAGTCGGCCAGCGGACCGGCTGTCAGCTCGGACCGCAGCGCGTCCCGCTCGTAACGCGTGGCGCTCACTGCAGTCCCCGGTCCAGCAGGTCCGAACACTCCACCACCAGATCGACCGGAGGCTGCCAGCCGAACACGCCGCACGGAATGCCGTCGATCATCGGAGTGTCCGCCCCCGCCATGCCACGGACGAAGAGATAGAGCGCGCCGCCGAGGTGCACCTCGGGTCGGTAGTCCGGTTGTCGCCAGCGCAGCATCCGGTGCAGCGCCACGAGATAGAGGAGGGCCTGCAGCGGGTAATGCGCGGCCTTCATGGCCTGCCCCATTCGATCGGGCGTGTAGTCCGACAGCCGTAGCTCCGGCCCGTCGACGGTGCCGAGCCAGTTGGTCTTGTAATCGACCACCAGATAGCGCGGGGGTGCGTCCGGTTCGCGCACCCGTAGGACGGCGTCGATGCTGCCGGTGAGATAGCCGCGCAGACTCTGATCGGCCAGGGCCGGGTGGTCGAGCAGGTCGGCGTAGGAGGCCAGGGGCCCATCGGGTGCCAGGTGGCGGCGGAGCAGCGGAGCGAGATCGCCCAACCGGATGTTCGCGCTGGTGTGCTCACCACCGGCGAGCGGCAGCTCGAACCCGAGTTCGGCCAGTCGGTCGGTCGCCGGGATGTCGCAGAGTCGGCGACCCCCGGCGAGCGGACCAAGGGGTGTTTGCATGGTCAACACGAGGGCATCAGCGAGGAGATCGGCCGACAGCTCTCCGGGCTGGCCGCCGGCCAACACGGTGCCGCAGATCCGACGCAGGTCGGCCGCTAGGTCCGCCGACCCCGGATCGACGGTCTCGAGGACCTCGTGGACGAGAGTGCCGAACACGACCCCTCCCGGGAGCTCCTGCATCGGCGACCGTCGATCCAGCCCGGCGACCGAGGTCCCGTCGAGCGACTCGAGCGAGTCGAGCGACACGACCGAAGAGGGAGCTGTAGAGCTGACCTGCGCCTCGTCGTCCTCCCAACGGACCTCGACTTCGCTGCCGACGTGAACCGCCGGACCGCTGAGGCCATGCGCCGCAGCGGTGAGGGCGGAGTAGGAGGTGCGCCGCCAGTCGAGGTCGAGAGTCCGGTCGAAGCGGCGGATGTCGAGATCAACTCCCGTCGTGCGGGGCGGCCGCCACGGCCCGGGGGCACGGTCCTCGACCCGCTCCACCGCCAGTCCGGGCCGGGAGAACGCGCTGATCGGGTCGGCCGGGATGTCGTACGAGCGCGCCGGCTCACCCTCCCGGGTCGTGCGAGAGAGCATCCGGTGCAGCGCCGACCCGGTCGTGTTCTGCGCCGACGCGGCCCACCACGTGATCACCGAGCACTGCGCCCGGGTCAGGCCGACGTACAGCAGACGTAACTCTTCGCCGGCGTCTTCGAGGCGAGCCGCTGCCAGCCGTTCCGATCGGCCCGGCCCGGTGCTGCCACCGACGTCGAGCACGCAGGCCCCGTCCTCGTGCAGCCGGAGGACCTCACCGCCGTCGGCGCCGGGGGAGTAGGAGTCCCACGCCTCGGGCAGGTAGACAACCGGGAACTCCAGACCCTTGCTGCGGTGCAGAGTGAGGATCTGCACGGCCTCGGCGTCGGTCTCCAACCGGCGGGTGCTCTCGGTGCGGATCTCGAGTTTCGCGCGGGCGATCTGCTCCCGCAGCCAGTCCACCAGGGCGCTGACCCCGAGCCGGCCGGTCGTCATCGCCGCATGTAGCTCTTGCCCGATGTGGCGTAAGTCGGTCAAGGTCCGCTCGCCGCTGGGTTGCCGGAGGAGTCGTTCGGACAAGCCGGTCTGGGCGGTGGCGAGTTCCAGGAGGGCCGCGACGCCACGAGCGGCCAGCACCCTGCTCCACTCGCGGATCTGTTGTGCCAACCGGTTGAGCGCGTCGTCGTCAGCGTTCGCCAGTTCGGCCAGCCCCCAGCCGAGAAAGCACGTCAGTGCGGCACTGCGGGCCAGCGCCTGCCGAGGCTGTTCGAGGGCGGTCAACAGGGTCAGCCATTCCGTGGCCACCGCGGCCGAGAAGACCGAGCTCGAGCCGAGCATGACTGCGGGCACACCCGCATCGATGAGAGCGTCGCGGATGGCTTCACCGCGCTCGTTCTTGCGTACCAGCACCGCGATGTCGGACGGCCGCAGTTCCCGACCAGCGTCACCCCAAGACTCCTGAGGAGACCGATGGCGGGCGGCGGGCAGCAACAGACGCGGACGAAGAGCGAGCAACTCGGTGACGTCGGCCACCAGGTCGGCCTGGATCTGCGTTCGTAGCTGTGCGACCGGAGCGCGCCTCCCCTCGGCCAACGGCGCGACGACCCGGAGACGCAGCGGCGCCCCCGCTCTCTGGTCCGCGCTTTGGCCGGACCCTGTGGGCAGGACGATCCGCCGCTCGAGATGAGAACTCTGGATCGGTCGAACCACGATGTCGGAGTGTCCGAGCGAGGCTCCGCCCAGCAGGGCGTCGAGGGAGTCGGTCAGGGTCTGGTCACTCCGCCAGTTCCGGGCCAGGGTGGCCACCTGGTCGGCACGGCGGACAGCGTCCAGGTAGCTGTATACGTCTGCTCCGCGGAAGGCGTAGATCGCCTGCTTCGGATCCCCGATCATGATCAGGATTGCGTGGCCGGCGAAGGCTCGTTGCAGGATTTCCCACTGGACTACGTCGGTGTCCTGGAACTCATCGACCAAGACGATGCGGTAGCGCTGGCGCAGTCGCGCGGCCGCCAACGGGCCGGTCCGCGGATCGGCGAGCGCGTCCCGCAGGCGGGTCAGCATGTCGTCGTAGCCGAATATGCGCGCACGCAGCTTGCGCCGCTCGCACCTCCGCGCGAATCGTGCTCGCGTACGCCACCCGACGCAGCCAGGCCGGCTCATGCCCGTTCGGCTGGACTTGGTCGGTTGTGGGGATCGGTACGAGGCCAGCGTGCGGAGAGTTCGACGACCTGATCGGCGATCCTCGACGCCTCCGCGAACTCGAACGGCGGATCGCCGGCCGCCGCGTAGCGCCGGAGGTAGACGTCGCGGGCCACCTCGGCGGTGAGATCGCCCAGCCATTCGGTGAAGAGCGCGTCGGGTTCGCGGTTGCCGAGCACGCCGAGGCCGTCGAGCATCCGAGCACAGAACTCATGGGTGGTGGCGATGGTGGCCGCGTCGAACTCGGAGAGGGCCCGGCGGACTCGCCAATGGCGCTCGGCGACCTCGGCCAGGTCACCTGCGACGAGCGACGTGTCGACCTCGTCGGTGCCCGCGGGCACACCGTCGCCGCGGACAGACCTCGAGAGATTCGCTCCAGCCCCACCAGCCGGTCGCGCACCCGGACCCGCAGCTCATCGGTCGCCATCCGTCCGAACGTCACGATCAACAGTTCGCCGAGAGTCGCGTGCCCCTCCGCCAGGTAGCGAGCGACCAGGGCCGCAATGGTGAACGTCTTGCCGGTCCCGGCACTGGCCTCCAGGACAGTGGTCTGGCGGGGGAGCTCTGCCGCACACGTCGAAGGCCTGCGGCGGCGCGCCCGTCTCTGAACCGATCGTCGGAATCACGAGAGTTCCTCGTGATCGAACAGCGGGTTGAAGACCCGCCGCGCCAGCGTGCCGAACCGGGTCGGTTCGACCAGCGTGCCGCGTTCCTCCGCGCGCCGCGTCGGCTGCTCCATCAGGTCGCCCAGCTCCGCGTCCGGACCGAGGAAGCGCTCCCAGATCGGATCCCGCTCCTGCTTCCAGGCCTTCTCGATCACGGGACGGTACAGATCCACCGAACGATCGCGGTAGCGGACCTGGGCGTACTCGGCTGACGTCTTGGGCGCGAACGGCAACGGTTCCTGGAGACCCGTCAGGTACAGCTCGACGAGATCCGCGAGCACCCGCTGGGCCCAGTCCGGATCCAGCGGGCCGAGGACCGACGTGCCGCCGCGACCGACGCTGATCGCCCGCCACTGGCGATCCGGCCGGCCCGCGCTGAGGGCCAGGAGCTCGAGCCACGACGCCAGCCGCTGCTTGGCGGTCAGCCGTCCATACCCGACCCGTAGCAGCGTCGACTCGTACGTCGGCCGAACGGTCCCGGCGACGAACCGGGAATCGCCGTCCGACCTCGACGGCCACGTCGTGACCGCCGGGCTCCCCGACCCGGTAGGGGCGGCAGCGGTCGGCCACCTCCCGTACGGAACGCAGAACCTCGTGGAGGGCGACATCTCCGAACGAGCGGGGCGGCAGGCTTCCGCGACGCCACTCGGCGGCGGCCAACTGATCGAGGTCGCCGCCCTGCAGATGTCGTTGCAGCAACCGATCACCGATTTCCCAGCTTTCCAGTCCGTTCAGTGCCACCGGCAGTTGGTCGGCGGCCGTGCCCTCCTCGCCGGAAAACATCACCAGATTGGCGCGGACCCGTAGCAGGGTCCGGGCGGGATGGCCGAAGAACCGGACCAGATCCGGCAGGGCGATGACGTCATCGATCTCGGCCGGTCGGAGTGGTCCGGTGCCGAACGCGGCGGGCACCGGCTGCGGCGGTTGACCGGCGGCCCGCGCGCCACGCAGCGCGGCCGCATCGAAACTGAACGGCCGTCCGCCGTTGCGGCGGCGAAGTTGCTCGCCTCGAAGGATTGCAACGGATGTCGTCGTCGTCAGATGCTCACGGACCGGACGGTCGTCGGGAGACGTGACTGTCCGGTCCAGGGTGTCCAGCAGTTCACCGATCGGCACCGCGGGTGGACGCTCGGCGCCGTTGCGCGGATCGGCGCCGCCGTAGATGATCACGAGGTGTTCCTCGGCGGCCATGATCGCGTCCAGCAGCAACTGGCGGTCCTCACTGCGTGGATCGGGATCTCCGATCCATTCATCGAAGGCGAGCAGGTCGTCCCCCAGTGGGCGCGACCGCCGCGGGAACAGCCCGTCATCGACGCCCAGCAGACAGACCACGCGATGGGGGACGGAACGCATCGGGTGCAACGTCGCGATGGTCAAGGTGCCGGTGCGGAAGTTGGCTCGAGCTGGCCCGCCCGCGGAGGCTGTCAGCCAACAGGGCGCCCGCACCCCGGCGAGCCCCGAGCGGTTCTTTCGCTGTGTCCGCCGGCTGTGTCGCCGGCCGCGTCGGTCAGCCGGGAGAGCTGAGCGTAGGCGTGGCCACCTGCCAGCTATCAGCCGGAGTCGTCGCGGTGAGACTCTCGATCACCGCCCGGCCGTAATCCACCCACTCCGACAGCGGCCGCCGATCGGCGGCGATGTCGACGAGCCTGCGGATCCGGATCACGAATTCGGTCAACCGCCCCACCAGGTCGACGTCGGAAGAGTCGATGTCATCCAGGGGCAGCGCGGTGCCGATGAAATGGTCACCCGTCGGCGTCCATCGCCACGCCGAGCAACATCCGGTCGAGGCCGGCCGCCCAGGTGTTCTGTCCGAAGCCCTCCAGCCCGTACGGGCGACGGTGCGCGCGTCCAGACCCCACCGCACGCCCGCCTGCGTCACGAGCCGAGGCCAGGCGGCTCGCGTCGTCCTCGGTGAAGCCGAACTTGCGCGCAACCGGCGGATAGCCGGCCAGATCGAGCACGCTCGAGACGGTCATCCGCGACTCGGCCAGGTCGAGCACCTGGCTGAGCACCGAAAGCAGCGGATTGAGCTGGCGTAGCGACCGATCGGCCAGTCGCACCCGCAGGCGGTGGCCCGGATGCTCGGCCTGGTCGTCGGCGGCGTCCAGGCCAAACGCCGCGGTGATCAGCGGTGCGAATCGCTCGATGTCGGGGCACATGACGACGATGTCGCGAGGCTCCAGCGTCTGGTCGTCGTCGAGCAGGCCGACGATGACCTCTCGGAGGACTTCGACCTGACGGTCCGGACCATACGTGGCGTGCACCTGGACGCTACGGTCACCCGGGTCGAGAGGCGATCTCCGCCGTTGGTTCGGCGTTGGCGTGCCAGGTCTGACTGAAGACGGTTCAGCAGGGACTCGCGGCGTGGCGCGCCGCCGGATAGTGACGATCGGAGGTGACCACACCCGTCGCGGCCAGACCGATCTGGAGCTCGCGGGAGTCCCGGCCAAGGTATCCGAGCAGGGGATGGCGCGCAAGCGCAGTCGTCGGTCGTCGGCCCGTCGGCCAGCTGCTGGCGGTCGTCCGGCGGAGACGGCAGCGATGGCCGTCCACAACGCGGGCGACGGCGTGGGGCAGCCACAGGTGGACTTCGTGATGCTCGGCGAGTGCGGCCAGCACCTGCTGGTGATCGGGGTCGAGGCGCGTGACTCCGAAGACCGACAGCCGGGCCGGGAGGGGACTGGTGCCGGGCGCGTCGCGCAGTCGGGCGATGGCGGCTCGCAGCCGATCCGGCGGGCTGGGCACACCGAGCCGATCACGCAGCCGCCGCCAGAGCTCGGCCTGCCAGGCCAGATCGGTGGGCAGGGAATTGCCCTCGGCGTCCACGTCGCGACCGGCGGCCCAGTGATCGATCATGGCGGGACGGCTGGCGGCGTAGCGCGCGAACAACTCGGCCAGTTGCCGGCTCGTGCGCCATCGTCGACTGCCGGTCCGTCGGATCGTCGCCATTCTGTCCGGAGCCTGCATGTCTGGACTCCGTCATCCTCTGAGCCGACCGGCCAGATAGGCCCACAGCAGAGCCGCCCAGCTTTCGTCGCGGCTCTCCGTCGATCACCCGCAGCAAGGGCCACACGGCGCGGTCGGGTTGCCACGGATCCGCGTCCTGTTCGGCGAGCGGCGTCATCCGACGTACGGACCGATTCCCCACCGAACGATACCGCCGCGGCGATCAGCCGTCGCAGCGACGGGAACCACACTCCGGTGCAGATCCCGTCCTGTCCGCCGCTGCTGATGCCCAGGCGATGGGAAGACGCTGGGCCAGCCAGCGCTCGACGCCGCGGGTCGGGACGCAGACGACCTCGGTGGCGAAAGGGTCCGCGAGCGGGTCGGCCAGCACCTCCGCCAGAGCGTCGACCAGACGGTCGGCTCGCTCGGCGCGGTGAAGGTGCAGGGCGCGGTGACATCAGAGCACCAACCCTAGAGAGCGGCGCCGACAGCCAGCGCGGAAGTAGCCGGCGTCCCGGACTACACGCGCGTGAGCTTGTCGCTGATCTGGGTGAGGCTGGGGTTGGTCAGGGCGGAGCCATCGGCGAAGACCACGGTGGGGACGGTCTGGTGCCCGCCGTTGATCGTCTCGACCAGCTCGGCCGCAACGGGATGATCTTCGATGTCGACCTCGGCATAGCTGATGCCGGACCTGGTGAGTTGGTTCTTGAGTCGCCGGCAGTAACCGCACCAGGTGGTGGTGTACATCGTCAGATCGCTCACATCATGGTTGAACATATATAGTTCGACGATGATTCCGGCGACGTCCAGTTACACCGTCCGGCCTCGTTGCATGACCGTCACACTGCTGACATCGCGCGAGTGACAGGGCTGAAACGCTGAGTCATGGCCGAACTCTCCGACCTGTTGGTGGCCAGCCTGGGCGAGGCGCGGTACGAGTCGCCGCTGGCCGAGTTCGTGGCCGACCGACGCACCAACGAGCACTACGTCGACGAGGACGACCGGGTGGTCTTCCACGACACGGTGTTCCAGCTGTCCGATCAGCTGTCATGTCCCAGTCGCTCGCCGGAGGACCTGCCGAGCTTCGAGCCGGGCGGCCCGCGGCGCCGGCTGTTCTTCCCGCCCGGGGCGACCAAGGTCGGGGTGGTGACCTGCGGCGGACTGTGTCCGGGGTTGAACGACGTGATCCGCGGGCTGGTGATGGAGCTGGGCAAGCACTACGGCATCGACGAGGTGCTGGGCTTCCGGCACGGGTTCGCCGGACTGGTCAAGGGCGGCGGTCTGGAGCCGGTCCGGCTGACGCCGGAAGTGGTCCACGACATCAACACCCAGGGCGGCACCATGCTCGGCACCTCCCGCGGAGCGCAGGATCCCGACGAGATGGTCGACTGTCTGCTCAGCCACGGAATCGACATCTTGTTCGTGGTCGGCGGCGACGGCTCGATGCGCGGGGCCGCCGGAATCGCTGCCGCTGCTGCGGGAGCGGGGCCTGCAGATCGGCGTGATCGGGATCCCGAAGACCATCGACAACGACATCCCCTTCATCGGCCAGAGTTTCGGCTTCGTCACCTCGTTCAGCGCCGCGGCCAAGGCGATCAACGCCGCTCAGGTCGAGGCTCATGCGGCCATCGGCGGTGTGGGGCTGGTCAAGCTCATGGGCCGCCACTCGGGCTTCATCGCCTGCTACGCCGCGCTGGCCAACCACGTCGCCGACTTCGTGCTCATCCCCGAGGTGCCGTTCCGCCTGGACGGTCCCACACGGTTTCCTGGCCGCTCTCCATTCGCGGGTCCAGGATCGAGGCAGCGCCGTCGTGGTCGTCGCCGAGGGCGCGGGACAGGACGTGCTGGAGACCGGCGACGGCACCGACGCGTCCGGCAACTCCGACGCTGGCCGACATCGGCGTCCACCTGCAGGCGAAGATCACCCACCACTTCGCCGAAGCAGCGGCTCGCCGCTCACGCTGAAGTACATCGACCCGGGCTACGTGATCCGGTCCGTGCCGGCCGACCCGCACGACGCCGTCTACTGTGTGCGACTGGCCCAGGCCGCCGTGCACGCCGGGATGGCGGGCCGGACCGACATGGTGGTCGGGCGACGGCACAACCGGTTCATCCACGTGCCGATCAAGCTCGTCGTCTCCGAGCGGAACCAGGTGGCCACCGACGGTGACCTGTGGCTCAGCGTGCTGGAGTCCACCGCACAGCCGGTGAGGATGTGCTGAAATCGATGGTCCAGACACTGCCCGGCCGCGATCACCATGAGACATGGACGTACGGCGGGCCGTCGACAGCGACTGGCGGGCGAGCCGCGCCATCCGGCTGCATGCGCTGCAGGATGCGCCGCTGGCCTTCGCGTCGACGTACGCACTCGAAGTCACCTTCGGTGAGGACATCTGGCGCAGCCGGATCGCCGATTCGGCTCAGTTCCTGGCCTTCGACGGTGAGGCGGTCGTGGGCACCGCCACCGGTTTCGTCGACCCGGCGGAGCCGACGGCTGTACGGCTGGTCGCGATGTTCGTGGTGCCCGCGGCCCGCGGGCGAGGGCACGCCGCCCGGCTGCTCGACGCCGTCGTGGCCGACGCCCGGGAGCGTGGGTTCGAGCGGGTCGTGCTGCACGTCGTCGACACCAACACCGCGGCCCGATCCTGCTATCTGAGCCACGGTTTCCGGCCGACGGGGAACCATGCCGCTACCGCACGCCCCGGAGCTCACCGAGACCGAGATGGAGCTGGAGCTCCGCTAGCTTCCTCTGGCCCGGGGCCGAAGGTCGTATCCCGCCATGTGGCGGATCACGCAGCAGAAATCGGGCTTCGCCGCTGCGCCGTCCGCCATGTGGCGCGAAACGGCGCGGGAGTACGCGATCGTGGCCGGGATGTCGGCTCGGCTGGCTAGGGTGTCGAACATGCAGCAACCGGAGCGGCGGCCGTCGAGCCCCGAGGAGCTGCTGGAGCGGCTGGATCCCGAGCAGCGGGCCGTGGCGACCACGCTCGGCGGGCCGGTCGCCGTCATCGCCGGCGCCGGCACCGGAAAGACCCGTGCCATCACCCATCGGATCGCGTACGGGGTCGCCACCGGTCGCTACACCCCGTCGGCGGTGCTTGGCCGTGACCTTCACCACCCGCGCGGCGGGGGAGCTGCGGGGACGCTTGCAGCAGCTCGGCGTGCCGCGCGTCCAGGCGCGCACCTTTCATTCGGCGGCCCTGCGCCAGGCGCAGTACTTCTGGCCACGAGTCCACGGCGGCGAGTTGCCGTCGGTGCTCGACAACCGGATGTCGCTGGTGGCGGAGTCGGCGCATCGCCTGCGCATCTCGGTGGACACCGCGAAGCTCCGCGACCTCTCCTCGGAGATCTCGTGGGCCAAGGTCAGCAACACCTCGCCGGAGGACTACCCCCGGATCGCGGCGGCCGGCAACCGCCAGATCGCCTCGGTGGATGCCGAGACCATCGCCCGCGTCTTCGCGGGCTACGAGGCCGCCAAGCGCGACCGGGGCCGGATCGACTTCGAAGACATCCTGCTGTGTGCGGCGGGTCTGCTCTCCGAGCACGCCGAGTCCGCAGCGAGGTCCAGCGGACGTACCGGCATCTGGTCGTCGACGAGTACCAGGACGTCAGTCCCCTTCAGCAGGCCCTGCTCGACCTGTGGGCCGGCGAGCGCAGCGACCTGTGCGTCGTCGGCGACCCCGCGCAGACGATCCACTCCTTCGCCGGCGCGCGGGCGAGCTATCTGACTGGCTTCGCCTCGCGGCACCCGCGAAGCGAGCGTGATCCGGCTGGTCCGGGACTACCGGTCCACACCGCAGGTGGTGCGCAGCGCCAACGCGATCATGAAGACCGCACCCGGCGGCGGGCTGACCGCGGTCACCCTGCAGGCGCAGCGACCGGCCGGTCCCGACCCGACCGTCGTCGAGTCCGCGGACGAGGCGGGCGAGGCGGCGGCGCGTGGCCGACTGGATCGTCGCGCTGGCGACGGACGGCGTGCCGTACCGCGAGATGGCGGTGCTGTTCCGGATCAACGCGCAGTCACCGGTGGTGGAGCAGGCGTTGGCCGACCGCAAGATCCCGTATCTGGTCCGGGGCGGTGAGCGGTTCTACGAGCGCCCCGAGGTCCGCCAGGCGCTGCATGTACTCCGGACGCAGGTCCGGGCCGGTGACGAGTGCGTGAGCGGCGGTGCGGCGGCTCGAGGAGATGCAGGCCGTGCTGGGGTCGCTGGGCTGGACGCCCAAGCCCCCCGACGGCGCCGGCGCCGTCCGGGAGCGCTGGGAATCGTTGGCCGCGCTGCTCAGCGTCGCCGAGGATCTGGTCGGCCCGGACGGAAGGAAGGGGCACGGCCGGCCTGTCCGACGTGGTCGCCGAGCTCGATCGTCGAGCCGAGGCCCAGCACGTTCCCGTCGCTCAGGGGGTCACGGTGTCGACCTTGCACTCGGCCAAGGGCCTGGAATGGGAGGCCGTCGCGCTGTTCGGCTGCCAGGAGGGAAGCTTGCCGTTCGTCCTGGCCACCAGCTCGGACCAGATCGCCGAGGAGCGCCGACTGCTCTACGTCGGCATCACCCGTGCTCGCGAGCACCTGCGGATCTCCTGGGCGCGAACCCGGAACGGCGGTTCCTCGGTGCGGAAGCCGTCGCGCTTCCTCGACCCGTTGCTGCCCGAGTCCGTACGCCGGGCCCAGTCGGCGCCCAAGCCGGCGCGGAGCCGCGGATCGCAGTTGTCGCTGCGCTGCCGTACCTGCGGTCATCCGCTCGGGATGCGGCCGAGCGCAAGATCGGCCGGCACGCCGGCTGCCCCGCGACCTACGACGAGCCACGATGATCATGCTCAAGGAGTGGCGCCGCCAGCAGGCCAAGGACGACAACGTGCCGGCGTTCTGCGTCTTCACCGACGCCACGCTGGTCGCCATCGCCGAGGCGCGCCCGCGCAGCTCGGTCGAGTTGATCAAGGTTCAGGGCCTCGGCCCGGTCAAGGCGGAGAAGTACGGCGACGAGGTCCTCGCGATCCTCGCCGGGGAGTCCAAGCGCGTGAACGGCGTCGAGTTAGCGGCCGTTCTCGGATGAACTCGAGGAAATTAGGATTGCGCGCCTCCGGGCGACTCTTCTAGGCTGACCCAGGACCGAGTTCATCTCGGCGTCCCCACGATCAGGAGGAGGTGACCCAATGGAGATGCAGCTGAGCAGCGTCGGCGCAACCGCACCGGCGATCTCCCTGGTCGCCTCGCCCATGCGGACCCCCGTCGCCGCGCCTGCTGCCCTGGTCGACCGCGGAACGTCTGCCCCCATCCGCTCCACGTCTGGAGCGGGGGTGTATCACGTCTCCGGCGCTGTGGCGTCTTGAGAACAAGGTGGTCGTTCGCGGTTGCACGGTCGCGATCCCCGCCGAGCTCGATCAGCACGATCCGCAGTTTTCGACCCACAAGTTCACCACCCGTCAGGGACCACCTACCTGTAGTCCACCGGTGTAGCTGAAAAGCCCACCGAAACCTCCAGGGCCGTGATCCCCGACAACCGGGAATCACGGCCTTCGTGATTCCCGGCCACGTCAGAGCTCACTCCCGGTGGGCTCACGAAGAGACAAGTTGGCTGAGATGAATAACCGAGCAGAAGACCTGGTGACCGCACCGGCGGCTCTGGGTTCTGCCACCGGGTGGGAGCAACTACCGTGCCGGCTGGGGAACCCGGATCTGTTCTTCGCCGAGTCGCCGGCGGACGTCGAGTCGGCGAAGGCGCTGTGCCGGGACTGCCCGGTGCGCGACCTGTGCCTGGCCGGCGCGCTGGAGCGGCGCGAGCCCTGGGGTGTCTGGGGCGGCGAGCTGTTCGTGGGCGGAGTCGTGGTGGCGCGCAAGCGTCCCCGGGGCCGGCCGCGGAAGCACCCGCTGCCCGAGCCGGTGGCGGCCTGACTCTGTCGTCCGGCAACGGCGCGGAACGGGTAGGTCTCGGCGGACGTGTGTTCCACGCTGTCCGCCTCTGGTTGGGCCGGGCGCTCTCGTGAGCGCGCGGCCCGACCGGGCCGCCACGTCGCTCGAACTCGTAGGGGCAGCTCGATTTGCGTTGGCGAGGTGCTGGCCCCTCGACCTTTCGGACGCGAACGTTTCGCCGCCCAAGCTGGCTGACACGCCGGCCGATCCCGGAAACCGGGCGCGTCTTCCAGCCCGGGCGGGGAAACGTACGCCGGGAGCGGCGTACACCGGCCACGCCGCCGCCGAAAGACCCTTCGTCCGCACTTGCTCGATATTTCGCCCTAACCTCGGCAGATCGGGCGCCGCCTATTGAATCGAGCGACGTGGTCCCAACGCGTAGCCGGGGAGGAACTCCTCGAGGACGGAGCCGAAGGCGGCGCGTACGTTCAGCTGGCAGAGCACGGCCAGTCCGCCCGACCAGACGCGATGGATCAGCAGATAGCTCGGCGGGAGGTTGAGCCGCCAGCCGGCGCCCCCGGAGGTGCGCGGATCCTTGACCCGTACGAACTGTTCGCGCATCCATTCCCGGTTGAACTGGAACTCCGGGACGGCGGCCGGCTCCACGAACGGAGCAAGGTAGTCGAGCAGATCCTGGGCGTTCATGTCCTCGGTGACGAAGCCCTCCTCGCGCAACCCGGCGAGCGTCTTGTCGGCGTCTCCGGTCTGGGCGATCCGCAGGATCCGCCCCATGGCCGCCGGCAGTCCGTCGGGCAGCCTCGCCACCAGCCCGAAGTCGACGACGCCGAGCCGACCGTCGTCGAGCACCCGGAAGTTGCCGGGGTGCGGGTCGGCGTGCAGCAGCCCGACCAGGCTGGGACCGGCGAACAGGAACCGGACGTAACTCAACCCGATCCGGTTCCGCTCCTCCTCGGTCGCCGCCGCAGCAGCCGCCGCCATCGGGGTGCCCTCGATCCATTCGCTCACCAACACCCGGGTCGTGTTCGCGAGGACCGCCGGGATCCGGAACTCCGGGTGTCCGGCGAAGCCTTCCGCGGCCTGCTGCTGGGAGGCAGCCTCCAGCCGGTAGTCCAGCTCCTCGCCCACCCGGGCGGTCAGCTCGTCGACCAGCGGCTTGACGTCCATCCCGCCCGCCAGCGGTGCCATGACCCTCGACAGTCGGCCGATCTGTTTCAGGTCGCTGCGCAGGGCCTCATCCGCACCCGGATACTGCACCTTGACCGCTACCGTGCGGCCGTCGGCCCATACGGCGCGGTGCACCTGGCCGATGGAGGCGGCTGCTGCCGGCAGCGGCTCGAACGAGCGGAACGAATCGCGCCAGCCGGGTCCCAGTTCCCGCGCCAGCACGGCGTGCACGCGGGACGTCGGCATCGGCGGAGCGGAGTCCTGCAGCCGGGCCAGATGCGCGCGGTACGGAGCCGCGATGTCCTCGGGCAGGGCCGACTCGAACAGGCTCATCGCCTGTCCGAACTTCATCGCTCCGCCCTTGAGCTCGCCCAGCACCCGGAACAGCTGCTCGGCGGCCCGTTGCTGCATCTCCTCGGTCACCACCTCGGCGGACGTGCCACCGAGACGCTTGCCGAGCCCGAGGGTCGCTCGACCGGCGAAACCGAGGGGAAGGGAGGCCAAGCGGGCCCCGCGGCGGAAGGCCGACCGGGCCAAGGAATCCCGGTCCTCCGCCATGTTCACCATTCTTACTCACGTGCCCGGCCCGCCCTGGCGCAAAGCGCCCGGACTCGGCTAGGCGACCAGTCCGCGACTGTTCCAGTGACAGCCGCACTCCGGATGCGGTGGCCATCGACGCCAGCGCATCGCGTACGTCGGTCGCCGCGATCTCCAGCGTGGCTCCGACGGTCTCCGGCCGACCGCCGCGCGAGGAAGCTCATGACCTGGGCGACGGCCGCGCTCGCCGCCCACGCGACCACGGCGGGCGGCAGCGCGGCCGTGCGTCGCCCGAGCTGGGCCAGCAGGCCGGGCCACGCCGGATCAGCGTCCCGCCGAGTGAGGTCGGCACAGTGCAGACAGGACGATTCGCCCGGCACGACCAGAGGCCCGACGACGGCTCCGCCGATCGCCGGCCGAACGACCAGATGGGGAGCATCCCGGCGCAGCAGGTCGGCGGGCGCCACGCGGTCCGCCTCGAGTCGGTTCGAGGCGAGGACCGTGAGCTGGACCTCGGTCGCCTCAGGTTTGGTCCAGTGCGAGCACACCCGGATCGGGTCGCCGACCGATCCCGTGCGCCGAGACCCAGTTCTCGGCAGCGCATCCGGAACTCCTCGGCGCGATGCAGACCCTGACGCGGCCGTCGATCCGTCGACCACGCACAGCCGGATTCCGCTGCGGAGCAGCAACTCCCCGATCGCCGAACCGAGCGCATCCGCGCCAACCAGCCGGATCTGACGATCGACACGGGTTCGGTTGACCGGGCCAGTCGAGCTCGGCGAGCCCGGCCGCCGCCAACGTGTGCAGCACCCGTCCCAGCTCCGCCGACTCGACCGCGTGCGCGCCCGCGTGAGCGACCACGGCCGACCAGGTCCGGCTGCCGTCCAAAGCCCGCAGCACAGTCTGGAGTCGCTTGCCGCGATCCCGCACCAGCAGGGCCGTACCGCTGTCAACGCCGACCTGGAACTCGGCGTCGCCGCGGCTCAACAAGCACCGCCTCGGGGCGGAGGCGAGGTCGCGCGCCGGGCTCGATCCGATCCGGGTCAGTCATGACCTCAGTGTGAGCGAACGTCGGCCCGCTGAACCTCTGTCCACAGGCCGCTCGAACGGAGAGGACGTTTCTTGCGCGCGTCGGGTAGCGAAGCGCCGGCTCGGTCTGGACGACCGAGGGAGCAAACAACGTCCCGTGAGCGAAGCGAACTATGCGTACAGCCGTTTGCGAGCGAGGGAGGAAGACCGAGTCCTAAGGCGCGCAGCGGGCGCGAGCAAGACTAAGTCGGCAAACATGCCGCAGGGGTGCCAGCCGAGCCGGCACCCCTGGACGCGAAAAGTGTGATCAGGCCTTACCGAGGATCCGATTCAGGTTCGTCCCGCACACTGGGCACTTGGCCTTGGCCATCCGGGTGCCCTTGTCGTTGACGTGCACGTCGCCGGACGCCTCCCGCTTCTCCTTGCACTTCACGCAGTAGAACTCGCCACTGTAGGTCTCTGCCATACCGATCTCCTCAGATCCTGAGCCCGGGACACGCACGCCCGCACGCTTGGTCGCCGGTTACTCTACGGCAGAACCCGCACCCCGAAGCCCGACCCGCCGGGCCGACGGCACCGTGTAGCCGCGAATCGGCACGAGGTAGACGAAACCTCCAGGAACATCGGCGCCACTTGCCTTCCCCTGCGAGCGGACCGACCATCTGGAGGTTTCGTGAGCCGAAGGTATGCCCTGCGCCGGGCTGCCGTCAACGCGCGCCCGGCATCGAGCTGTCCACCGGTGTGGATAACCATGTGGACACGTTGTGCACCCGCCGGGTCGGGCTTGTGGAGCATTGGACGCCGGCAGCGGCGATACCGGCTAGGTCACCGGCTGTTCACCGTGTGGAAACCTCTCGTTGTGCTGGTCTTATCTCAGACGATCCCTGACCTGATCAAAGAGCGAGACGGTCCGATGCCGCGGCGGCGTCGGAGCATCTGGCTAGGCTCGTCGGGATCGATCGCCCGTACCGCTCACGGGGATCTCGAGGAGGAGGAGCGATGGCGTCGGAAGCCCCGGACTCGTGCCCGTCCCGACGGACCCAGGTGGAGGTCCGACGGAGCGCCCGCCGACGGCGCACCGTGACCGCCTACCGCGAGCGAGACACCATCGTCGTGTCTGATTCCCGGGCGCATGTCGCGTACGGACGAGAAGCGGTTCGTGGACGACATGGTCCAACGGGTGCTGGCCCGGGAGGCGCGGGGCGCGGCGCCGTCGGGCGACGACGCGCTGATGGCCCGGGCGCTGGCACTCGCCGAGGCGTACCTGCCAGCCCGGCGCGCCGCAGCCGCGCGCGGTGTCGTGGGTTCGCAACCAGCGTCTCCGCTGGGGTTCGTGCACGCCGAGCACGGGAACGATCCGCCTCTCCCACCGCCTGCAAGCCACGCCGGACTGGGTCGTCGACTACGTCCTGCTCCACGAGCTGGCCCACCTGGTCGAGGCGGCGCACTCCGCCCGTTCTGGGAGCTGGTGCGCCCGCTACCCGAAGGCCGAGCGAGCCCGCGGCTACCTGGAGGGCTACCTGGCCGGGCAAAGCCATCCGGCCGAGTCCGTCGCCGACGAAGCCTGCGTCGATGTGACGACGATAGCCGTCTCGCGGTCGTGCTCGCCGAGGTCGAGGCCGTACCGCCCCCGGGCATCCCGGCTGGGCCGTTCGCCGACGCCTGCCGAGCCGACACCTACGAAGTGCTGGCCGGCCTGGAGGGGATCCTGTCGGGCATCGCGGGAGGGCCCGCGTACGACGAGCTGCTCTGGCCGGACTCGGTGCTGGTCCCCGCGTCGGACGGTGCGGGAGGTGGTGGACTGGGCGGACGGGCGGTTCACCACCGTCGTGGTCGTGCCGGCCGACGTGCCCGACCTGCCCCAACTGGTGATCGCCAAGGTGTTCAAGTCGCTTGATTCGCGCTCGGGTCAGCGTGGCTCCGGAGCGCGGCGGAGGAGGCTCGGTCGCGATCGGCGTCAGGTTGCCCTGGCCGCAGTGGCTGCCGTCGGACCTGACGTTCGCCCACGACCGTCACGCCGATCTCGCGGCGCGGGCTCCCGACCGTCGCTGGCTGACCCGCGGACCGGACTGGCACCGGCTCAGCACACCGGGCGCCACCGACCGGCTCGACCCGGGTCTGGAGGGTTGGGAGGAGACCCGCGCCCTGCTGGCCGGGCGACCGTTCGACCGGAGCCTCCCCGAATGACGTCCTACTCCTACGACGCGGGCGACACGCTGGCCGACCGCTTCCGACGCTGGGCGGGAGACCACTCCAGCACCCTTTACGCGCTACGCCATGCGGGGGATGGCCGACGACTGGGAGGCCGGCGGGCCCGTCCGCGAGGTCTGTCCGCGGTCTACGAGGACGCACCGAGCGGAGCCGTCGATCCAGCTGCGGCTGTTGGCCGGGGTCTTCCGGCTCGTGCTCACCGGCCGGGCCGACGAACTGCTGCCGTACTACCCGTGCCTCGGCGGCACCGCTGACCCTGCCGAGGCCTGGCCGGTGCTCCGGTCGGTGATCGCCGAGCACGTCGAGGAACTGCGCGAGGCACTCGAGATCGCGCCGCAGACCAACGAGGTCGGTCGGTGTGCGGCGCTGCTTGTGGGGCTGCTCGACGTGCTGCGTCGATCGGGATACGAGCGGGTGCGGCTGCTCGAGCTGGGCGCGAGTGCGGGGCTCAACCTGCTCCTGGACCGCTACGCGATCCACGGCCCAGGCTGGGTTTACGGGCCGGCGGAGTCTCCGGTGCAGCTGCGCGCAGGCGGTGCAGGGCGAGATCTCGCTGCTCCCGCTGCGACATCGTGGGCCGAGGTGGCTGCGATCTGCATCCGGTCGACCCGAGCACGCCCGAGGGTCGCCTGCTCCTGACCTCGTTCGTCTGGCCCTTCGACGTGCATCGCCACGAACGGCTGGCGGCCGCGTCTCGAAGTCGTCGACCGCGTCGGCCCCGTCCGCGTCGATCAGGCCTCCGCCGCCGGCTGGCTCGCCGACCAGCTCGCCACGCCGACCGCGGCTGACGTCGTTGCCGGTCGTCTGGAACTCGATCACCCAGCAGTACTGGGCGGAAGAGGAGATCGCGTGAGGTGGCGACGGTGCTCGGAGACTACGGGTCGACGGCACCGCTGGCGCGGGTCGCCATGGAGTTCCGGGTGGGAGTTCCGACGTACGAGCGGCCGGAGATTCGCACCTGGTACTGGGCCGGCGACGGCTCGCCGGCCGTCCACCGGCTGGTGGGCAACGCCCACGACCACGGTGTCCCGGTGCAAGTCTTCGCGCCGAGCTCTGTCGAAGGGCCAATGGCGGGGTCGTCTTCCATCGCAATCCGCTAGACGACCCGCGACTCCGCCGATGCGGACGTTTCCCAGCTCGGGCTGGATAACACGCCGAGGGCCGCCGGATTTCGGGCGTGTCGTGCAGCTTGAGCGGGATAACGTACGACCGGCAGACCAGACCGGCCTTCGACCGGTTCAGGGCGCCAACCGGCGGCTCAGGGTACGAGCCACTGCAACCGGGTGGCCGCCGCCGAAACCAGCTGGCGTACCGAGCCATCCGTGTCGGGCAGGGCGTCGAAGCCGAACCACGCCACGTCGACCGACTCCGGGCCGAAGGACGGTCGCGACGCCGAAGGGGTCCGGATCAGGTACTGCACGTCGAGATGGAAGCAGGGCACGACCGGGCCGCAGGGCACCTCGTGCCGGGACAGCAGCAACGGCGCGGGATCCAGTTCGAGATCGGCGAGCCCACTCTCCTCGCCGGCCTCGCGCAGCGCGGCGGCCTCCAGGCTCGCATCCTCGGGCTCGATGTGGCCGCCGGTCTGCAGCCAGCGGCCGAGCTTCGCATGCAGAGTGAGGAGCACCTCAGCCGTGTCGGGTGCACAGATCAGCGAGCTGGCCGTGAGATGGGCACCGGGGCAGCCTCTCGACCACCCGTCGGCACGCCTGTCCAGGTGGTCGAGGTAGAGCCGGCGCAGCCGATCCTGCTCACCGTCTGCGGGCGACCAGTTCGTAGAGCGTTTGCCGGCAGGCGCGAGGTGAGCCGGTCGCTCACTCCTTGGTCGGGGCCGGTGCTCGCCACCTTCATCGCTCGGGGGTCGATCCTGCTCCGCCTCGGTCAGCAGCTCGGCGAGGGCGGCGTCGAACTCGGCGTCGGTCGCGGGCTTCTCCTTCGCGGCCGCCACGAAACCGAGCGGATCGTCCAGATCCGCCGAGGTCGGCAGCAGATCGGGATGGGACCACACCGCGTCCCGGCCGTCCACGCCACGCGCCTCTCGCAGCGCGGCCCACAGGTTGGCCGCGTCCCGCATCCGGCGGGGGCGCAGCTCCAGGCCGACCAGGGTGGCGAAGGTCGCCTCGGCCGGGCCGCCCGGTCGCCCGCGCCCGCCGTACGGTCTCGGCGAGGGCCGCGGCCGCCGGCATCCACGGGGCGGTCGCCTGCGTGACGACGTCGTCCACCCAGCCCTCGACGAGGGCGAGCATGGTCTCCAGCCGCTCGAGGGTGGCCTGCTGCTCGGGTGTCTTCTGCGGCTCGAACAGCCCGCCCTCCAAGGTGGAGCTCAGCTCCTCGAGGTTCTGGGGATCGATCCGGCCGACGGCCTCTTCCAGCGCCGAGGTGTCGATGGTGATGCCGCTGGCGTACTGCTCCACCAGGGCCAACATCTGCTCGCGGAGCCAGCCGGCGGAGGCGAACAGCCGCTGCCGGGCGCATTCGCGCAGGGCGAGGTACAACGTGACGTCGGTGTCGGACTGCTCCAGCCCGGCGCCGAACGCGGCGACGTTGGTGGGCAGCAGCGCGACCCGGCCGGGCTCGCTCAGCGGCAGCCCGATGTCGGTCGCGCCCACCACCTCGGTGGACAGCCGGCCCAGACCCTGACCCAGCTGCAGGCCGAACATGCTGGCCCCCGACGTCCGCAGCATCGGCCGCAGCATCTGCTCCATTCCCGCCATGCCCGGCATACCCGCGTCCTCGCCGGTCTCATTTCCTGGGCCGAGTCGCAGCGCACCCTCCATGGCGTCGGCGATGTGGCTCGCCACCGGTTCGACCAGCCGCCGCCACACCGGCAGAGTCTGCTCGATCCACTCCGCTCGGCTCCACGCCGCGACGGTGCTGCTCACCCGCGGGAACGACGTGGCCGGGTCGAGCCACACCTCGGCGATGGACGCGGCGTCGGTGAGTGCGCGCTGCTGGGCGGCCGTTGGGGTCGGGTCCGGCCCGAGACTGGCCGCGGTCTTGCGGGCGGTGTCCTTGGTGACGTTCCAGTTCACGCCCGAGCCCGACTCGGGAGCCGACTGACCGAAGAGACCTCCGGAGCCGCCCGAGCATCGCGAAGGCGTTCTGGAGTTGGGCCATCAAGGCGTTCATGTCGCCGCCGGCGAGTTGGCCCATCATCGCCTCGAACGGATTGGCGGGCGGCTGCTCCGCCGGCTTGTCGGCCGGCGAACCGGGCTCGCTCGCGGCACGGCGGCGGCCGTCTCTTCCGCCGAGAACGGATCCGCCGGCATCGACGGATCGGTCGCTCGTCGGGTCCCTCGTCGGGTCTGCCCTCGTCGGGCGTGCCGTCGTCGGGCTCGCCGGAGTCCGGGTGCCGATCGTCGGCCATGGCTCTCACTCCTGTTGGTGTGCGTCACCGTCAACCGTACGCGCCGAACGCCCGGGCTGGCCGTGCGGAGCCCGGCTGATCGCTGTGAGCGCAACACGGCTCAGTGTCGTGTTGCGCAACGCGGCACCGAGGGATCGCTAGGTAGGGTTCGAACATGTCCACCGACGCCGGCCGGGTCATTCGGCTGGCCCGGGCCACCGCCGACCCGCTGAGCGTCGACCGGCTTCTCGGCCTGGTCAGCGACGCGGGCCGTGGGTGGCGTCGGACTGTTCGTCGGGATCGTCCGCGACGTCGACGAGGGCTCCTCGGTGGTCTCTCTCGACTACACGGCCCATCCCGAGCGCCGATGCCGCCCTGCTGGCCTGCGCCGAGGAGGTGGCCGCCCGGCACGACGTGCTCGCCGTCGCGGTGGAGCACCGGACCGGTCACCTGGAGGTCGGCGAGCTGGCGGTGGTCGTCGCGGTCGGCGCGGTCCATCGCGGAGAGGCGCTGGCCGCCTGCACCGAGCTCATCGACGTGATCAAGGCCCAGGTGCCGATCTGGAAGGAACAGGAGTTCGTCTCCGGCCGTACGGGCTGGGTCGGCCTCCCATGAGGGTGGTTGATCCCAGACGCGCCTCCCGGCGAGCGTCGTTAGCGTGCGCGAGCCGGACAGCACCGTGACCCGACAAACCTGGACGGCGTTCGTCGCGGCCGGCTTGTTCGTCGCGATGGCGATCATGCTCGCGGTGGTTCCGGTGCCCTTCGTCGCCTGGAGTCCGGGCGGCACCGAGAACACCCTGGGCTCGGTCAAGGGCCAGCCGATCATCTCCATCGAGGGCACGCACCACCTATCCCGACGACGGGGCGACTCGATCTGACCATCGTGTCCGGCACGGCGGCCGACTCCCGGCTCACGCTCGTCGAGGCGCTGGCGGCCTACTGGTGGCCCGGTCGGGACACGTTGCCGCGCGACTCGATCTACCCGCCGGGGCAGTCGGCCGACGAGGTCGAACGGGCCGAGACCCAGATGATGGACTCCTCCCAGAGCGACGCGGCCGTGGCGGCTCTGCGGGCGGCCGGTCAACCGGTGACCGAGATGCCGGTCGTGGCATCGGTCACCGTGAGCGGCCCGGCGCACCAGAAGCTGCTGCCCGGGGACCTGGTGCAGAGCGTCGACGGCGTCCGCACCGCCGACCAGCGACTCGGTGGGTCGCACAGATCCGCACCCATCGCTCCCGGCGAGGTGGTCAGGTTCGAGGTCCTGCGGAACAAGGTCCGCACGGCGGTCTCGGTCACCGACGTCGCTGCCGAGCACCGAGTCCGGCACCGCCGTGGTCGGGATCACCGTCGAGCGCGGCTACGACTACGGGCCGACCATCCGTTTCGACCTCGGGCAACAACTGGGCGGTCCCAGCGCCGGCATGGTCTTCGCCCTGGCCATCTACGACAAGATCACCCCCGGCGACCTGCTTGGTGAGCTCCATGTGGCCGGTACGGGTCAGATCGTCAGCCGACGGCAAGGTGGGCGCCATCGGCGGTCTGCAGCAGAAGATCGCGTCGGCCGACGAGGCCGGTGCGACCGTGTTCTTGGTCCCGGAGGTGAACTGCCGCGACCTCGCCGGCCTGGACACCGACCTCAAGCTGGTCAAGGTCGCCACCTTGGGCGAAGCGATCGACGCCGTGGGCGCGGTGGCGCAGTCGGGTCCAGTCCGCCGAAACTCCCACCTGCCCCTGACCGTTACCCCTTGGCATGTCTCCCGGACCTGGTTCGTGAGACCACCCTAATCGTTGTCATGACGGGCCGGAAGTCGGTCGTTTTCGGTGTCCGCGCATACGCTGATCTGACAGCATCCCGGTCGGATCGAGGTTCGACCGCCGCGCGACAACCGATGCCGGCGCGGACGGGAAGCTGAGCAGAACGACAGGAGTAAGCCCGAGTGAGTACCCTTCGGATCCGCGGCCGGCGCAGCGCGATCCTGCCCACGTTGATCGTCGTCGCCGTCCTGGTGGTCGCCTTCGCCGTCTTCGTCAACTTCTGGACCGACCGGCTCTGGTTCGACTCCGTCGACTTCGGGCCCGTGTTCACGACCATGCTGCTGACGCGGATCGGGCTGTTCGCGGCTTTCGGGTTGATCATGGCCACCGTCGTGGTCGCCAACGCCGCCGTCGCCTATCGGCTGCGCCCGCGGCTGCGGCCCGCCGGCAGCGGCAGTCAGCTGCTCGACCGCTACCGCGAGCTGGTCGAGTCCCGGGCGGTGTGGATCATGGTCGGGCTCGGCGTCCTGGTCGGGTTGTTCGCCGGCGGGGCCGCCGCCGGCCAGGTCGAGACCTACCTGGCCTGGCGCAACGCCACACCGTTCGGCATCACCGATCCCCAGTTCGGGCTCGACATCGGCTTCTTCGTCTTCGACTACCCCTGGTGGCGCTTCGTCTTCTCCTTCGCTCTTCGCGGTGCTGGGCTTCTCCGCGATCGTGGCCGCCATCGTCCACTACCTGACCGGGGCGCTGCGCTTCAGCGGGCCCGGGCGAGGCGGCAGCCCGGCCGCCCAGGGACACCTGTCGATCCTGGTCGGCCTGGCGGTGCTGGTGAAGGGCGTCGACTACTGGTTCGACCAGTACGGCCTGGAGGTGGCCAGCACGCCGATCTTCACCGGCATCAACTTCACCGCCGCCACCGCCACCGTCAACGCCAAGCTGATCCTCGCCGTCATCGCCGTCATCTGCGCCCTGCTCTTCTTCGCCAACGCGGTGCTGCGCCGCTGGGTCGTGCCGACGATCGGTCTGACCTTGATGCTGCTCTCGGCGATCGTGCTCGGCGTCGTGTACCCGGGTGCCGTGCAGTACTTCAGTGTCCGGCCCAACGAGCCCGACAAGGAGCGGCCCTACATCGAGCGCAACATCGCCGCGACCCGCGCCGCGTACGGAGTGGACAAGGCCGAAGTCACCGACTACTCGGCCAAGACCACCGCCACCGCCGGCCAGTTGACCGCGGACGCCGAGGCGCTGCCCGGCATCCGGCTGATCGACCCCGCCGTGGTCAGCCCGGCGTACGAGCAGCTCCAGCAGGTCCGCGGCTACTACAGCTTCCCGAAGACCCTCGACGTCGACCGCTACGCGATCGACGGGCTGCTGAGGGACGCGGTCGTGGCGGTTCGCGAGATGGACCTCAACGGTGTCGAGGGCAAGAACTGGAACAACATCCGCACCGTCTACACCCACGGATACGGCCTGGTGGCGGCCTACGGCAACCGCCGGCAGAGTGGCGGCGAGCCGGAATGGCTCGCACGGGACATCCCGCCGACCGGCAAGATCGTCGAGTTCGAGCCGCGGATCTACTTCGGTGAGCTGCACAACGAGTACTCGATCGTCGGGGCACCGAGCGGTGGTGCCCCGATCGAGCTCGACACGCCGGGTGGAGGCGAGGGTGGCAACCCGAAGACCTACAGCTACGCCGGCAAGGGTGGGGTGTCGGTCGGCAACCTCTTCAACCGGGTGCTCTACGCCGCGAAGTTCGCCGACGTGAACCTGCTGCTGTCGGACCGGGTCAACCCGGCGTCCAAGATCATCTACGACCGCACGCCGCGCGAACGGGTGCAGAAGGCGGCTCCGTGGCTGACCGTCGACGGCGACGCCTATCCGGCAGTCGTCGAGGGTCGGATCGTGTGGATCGTGGACGGCTACACGACGTCCAACACCTACCCCTACAGCCAGCGGGTCGACCTCAACAACGTCACGTCGGACTCGCTGACCACGACACAGGGCAACAACGTCGTCGCCCAGCCCGACGCGAGCGTCAACTACATGCGCAACTCGGTCAAGGCGGTCGTAGATGCCTACGACGGTACGGTCAAGATGTACGCCTGGGACGACAAGGATCCGGTTCTGCAGACCTGGCGGAAGGCCTTCCCGGGTATCGTGCTGAACAAGGACGAGATCTCCGCCGACCTGCTCGATCACCTGCGCTACCCGCAGGACCTCTTCAAGGTGCAGCGCGAGATCCTGGCTCGCTACCACATGACCGACCCGTACAACTGGTACCTGCAGTCCGGTCTCTGGGAGATCCCCAAGGACCCGGTGGGCGGCGCGAACAGCACCGCGAAGGAGACGCCGTACTACCTGTCGGTCAAGTGGCCGAAGGACCAGCAGGCGATCTTCTCCCTCACCACCGTGTACGTGCCCCGCGGGCGGCAGAACCTGGCCGCCTACATGGCGGTGAACGCCGACGCCGGCAGTCCCGACTACGGGCGGATGCGGGTCCTGAAGATGTCGGACGCCACGCAGATCGACGGCCCCGGGCAGACCGCCAACGCCATGGTGACCAACGAGATCGTGGCCGACCGATTACGACCGTTCCTGAATCAGGGGGCGGCGAGCGCCCAATTCGGCAACTTGCTGACGCTTCCGGTGGGCGGCGGCCTGCTCTACGTGCAGCCGGTCTACACCCAGCGGCAGGGGAGTAGTGGGTCCTATCCGGCCCTCGGTTCGTGATGGTCCGCTTCGGACAGTCGGTCGGGATCGGCGATACCTTGCGGCAGGCGCTGGACCAGGTGTTCCAGGGCAACTCCGGAGCGCCAACGGAACCGACCGGCGAGCCCACGACCCCGACGACACCCACTACGCCGAACGGGCAGCCGAACGCTGCCGCCAGCCTGGCGCTGGCGCAGGCCGAGCGTTCCTTTGCCGAAGCGGACAAGGCCCTTGCGGCCAAGGATCTCGGCACCTACCAGACGAAGATGAAGGAGGCGCAGGCCGCCGTCCAGCGCGCGCTCAAGGCGATGGGTCGCTAGCCGTCCCTTGAGTCACAAGATTCCCATGTGAACATGGGAATCCGCCACTTCACATGGCAAGCACGCCATGAGGAGTGATGGTTTCCCGCGTGAAGTGGAGGGTCTGGGCTACGGCTCGATGGCGTGGTCGATCCAGACGTTTGGCTCGACGTAGACGGCGTAGTCGTTCTCGACCGAGACGTGTACGGGGTTGAGGGCGCCGTCGACCACGACCAACCCGGACTCGGTGAACGGCAGCGTGGTCCAGTCCCGCCACTCGGCGAGGCTGCCGGCGATGGTCATGGCGGCGTGGCAGATCCTGACCAGCCGACCGCCCAGCCGAAGATGCACCCGGAGCCAGGGATCGTACGGACTCCCGTCGGCACGTCGGCGCGCCAGGTAGTCGGCGATCGGGGTGAACGGCTCGAGGTGTTTTCGGGTGGGCCGGATCGGGGCCAACAGGTGCGCGAAGCCCAGGGATCCGCGCGTTCTCCCGGGCCGCTACCAGCAGCTCGGCACTGAGGCCGCGTCCCGCCGCTGTGGGATGCATCCGCGCCTCGATCAGTGACACCGCGGTCGCCGCCGCCGGCATCTCCGGCCGGAACGCCAGACCGAGGGCCGCGTCCCAGCCGGCTTCGGGCAGGTCATCGTCGCGGCCGGACCATGCGTACGGGACAGCGTTGACCCGCGCCACGACCTCGTCGCCGTCCACGGCCAGCAGCTGGTACTCGGGATATCGCTTCGGCAACAGGTCGTACACGAAGTCGGAGACCACGTCCTGCTGCATGAACCTCGGCCAGGGGTTCGGCAGCCGCCACATCGCCTCGACCAGGTCGGGGCGGTCGGCGATCGTGGCGTAGGTCAGCGGCACAGGGTCAGCCTAGAAGCCATCGCGGCCCGGCACCTCGGTAGTCGACGACGGCAATTGCGTACTCAGTACGGATGGATGCCGGGGTTCGTTCGCGGGATCGTCGACGCATGCTGCATACGACCTCGGTGTTGTTCACGTCCCACCGCTTCAACACCCGGTACGGCCGGGCCGCCTGGGAGCGGAAAAGGGTGGTCTTCTGCGGCCTGCCGGCCTACGGCCATCTCTACCCGCTGCTGCCCCTAGCCGCGGCCGCCCGCGCCGCCGGGCACGACGTGCTGTTCGTCACCGGCGAGGAGTTCGTGCCGGTGATGGAGGCCCAGGGCTTCTCGGCTCAGGCGGCCGGGGTCGGCCCCCTCGAGGTGGCCGCCGAGATCTTCTCCGGACCTGTTCCGCGGCTTGCGGACGGCGGCCCCAACCGGGACGCCCAGGCCGAGCTGTTCCTCGACGCCCTGCCCCGGCGCAATGCCGCCGCGCTCTCGCCCGTGTTCCACGCCGTTCGCCCTGACCTGATCGTCTACGAACAGACCGCCGTCGGCGCAGCCATCGCGGCCGCCGCGACCGGGATCCCCGCCGTCTCGCACGGGATCGTGGCCGGAGCCGCGACCGATACCTTCGATCTGTCGCGCTCTCACCGACATCCGAGCCTTCTCGCCGAATTCGGCTTGGCCTCCTTGGACGACCTGAGACCAGACCGGTTCCTCGACCCCTTCCCCCGGTCGCTGCGGACCGGACCGATGAGCAGAATCACGCCGACGCCGATCCAGCCGGGTGCATGGCGGCATCGTGGAGGAGCCACGCCCCGTTGGCTGGCCGAGTGCCGGCGGCCGGTCGTGTTCTTGACGCTCGGAACGGTCTTCGGTTCGGCACCGAAGCTCCGCGAGGTGATGGAGGCACTAGCAGAGCTGAACGTCGAGGTGCTGGCGGCGCTGGGACCGGTGGATGCGCAGGAGATCGGGACGGTTCCCGGATCCGTGCACATCGAACGGTTCGTCGACCAAGCCCGGATCCTGCCGCTGGTGGATGCGGTCGTGCACCACGGGGGATCGGGCACGACGCTGGGTGCCGCTTCGCAGGGACTCCCGCAGTTGATCTTGCCGACCGGTGCCGATCAGAAGCCGAACGGTGAGGCCGTCGCGGCGGCCGGAGCCGGGCTGATGATCACCCCCGACGTCTGCGACCGGGTCGGCATCGCCCAGGCGGTCGGGTCTCTCCTTGGCGAGCCGCAGTACGCGGCGGCCGCGCAGGCGATCCGGCGCGAGATCGCCGCGATGCCGTCGCCGGACGCTCTGGTCGCCAGCCTCGTCGCACCTCTGCTGGCCGCCTGACCAACGCCCGGCACTTCCCTCTTGAGCCCAACCACGGCGCTCAGGAGGGCCCTGTCGAAGGGCGGTCAGTCGAAAATGTCGTCCAGGAACGAGCGCTTCTTCTTCTTGTGCTGGTAGCGCGGGTCGTAGCCCTTCTGGTAGCCCTGTTGGTAGCGCGGGTCGTACGCCTGCTGGTAGCCGGAGTCGTACGGCTGCTGCTGCGGATAGCCGACGGATTCGGTCCGCGGATCCGCCGCCGGCGCCGACACCGGAGCCTCGGCCGCCGCCCGGTCGAGGATCTTGTCGAGTTCGCCGCGGTCGAGCCACACGCCGCGGCAGGTGGGGCAGTAGTCGATCTCGACGCCGCTGCGTTCCGACATCTGCAAGACGGTCTGGTCAACAGGACATTGCATGCTTCGACCTTAGTGCCCTCGCATCAGCCGCCCCCGTCGACAAGAGGGCGTCGATCAGTCGACGACGTCCTCGGTGGTCCGCACCTCGAGATCGGCGAAACCTGACTCGCGCAGGCCCTCGGCCAACGCCTCCGCGTGTCCGACCACGACCAGGCTGAGATCGTCGAGATCGACGACCGACCGGTACGCGCTGGTGGCCGACTCCGGGGTCACCGCCCGCAGATCGGCCAGGCTCCGGTCGACGTAGTTGTCGGGCAGGTCCGCCAGCACCTGGCTCGCCGCCTGGTCGGCGACCCCGTCGGCCGTGGCGTACCGCAGCGGCGACACACCCGTGAAGAAGGAGATCGCGGCGTCGACCTCCGGGCCGGTGAACGGCGCCTGCTCGACGTCGAGGAGACGCGTGGCTTCGCGTACGGCGTCCACCAGGACCTCAGTACGAAACGACCCTTGAACCGCGTACGAGCCGCCAGTGCGCAGCGGACCGAAGTTGAGCCGCACCCCGTAGGTGTAGCCCTTCTCCTCGCGCAGCACGGCGTTCAACCGGGACAGAAAGGCTCCGCCCATCGCGTACGCGGCGACCGTCAGATCCGCCCAGCGGGGATCCTTGCGATCTGGGGCGAACGCGCCCAACCGGAGATCAGCCTGAACGGCGCCGGGGCGATCGATGAGTACCGCCGTCCGGCGGGCAGCTCGGGCCGCCTCGTGCCGCACGTACGCCTGACTCTCGTTCGTCCAGCCGCCGAGAAAGCGCTCGGCCAAGGCCAAGGGGTCGGAGGCGAACTCGCCGGCCAGCACCAGCGTCGTCCCGGTGGGCCCGAAGTGGTCGGCGTGGAAGGTCTGCACGGCCTCGGGGGTGACCGCCGCGACCGTCTCCGGCTCGCCGCCGCTCATCCGTGCGGCGCGCACGGTCGTCGGCGAAGACCGCCCGCCGGAACGCGATCGCGGCAGTCTGGGCGGAGTTGGCCTGGGCCTGCTCGATCTCGGCAAGCCGCAACTGCACGTGCCGGTTCACGTCGTCGGCGCTCAAGGCGGGCTCCTGCACCGCCTCGGCGAAAAGGGGAAAGGCCGACTCGAGCCGACTGGCCGGAACGTCGAGCACCGCCTGCAGACCGGACAGGCTGACGTCGATGCCGAAGCCGGCCCCCTCGGTCTCGAGCAGCTCGGCGAACTCCTCGCCGCCGTGCGTCTTCGTGCCTTCGTCGAGGGTGCGGGCGCAGATGGTGGCCACGCCCTCGAGGTCCCTGTCCTCAGCGCTCAACGGGCAGTCGAAGATCAGATGGGCGGCTACCACGTGCTGCCCGGGGAGGTCGAAGACCAGCACGTCGATGCCGTTGCTCAGCCGGGCTCGCTGCGGAGTCGGGAACTGCCACTCCGGCGGGGGAGCGATCTCGGGGCGGGGCCGTGTCACGAGCGGAGCTTCGCGGGAGTGAGGAGCGATTGTGGGCGTGCTGTCCGGCTCGCGCACGCTTTGCGCCTCATGACTCGGTCTTCCTCACTCGCTCGCAGACGAAAAGCGTGTCTGCTCCCTCGCTCGTCCAGACCGAGCCGCGCTGCGCTAACGACGCTCGCCGGAGGACCGCGGAGCGCGGAGCGCGACAGACGATTCCACTCATGGAATCAGCCGCCGGTAGACCAAGGTGGCGCGCCGGTCGCTGCCGAACCAGACGCCCATGGCCTGCGCCACCTGCTCGGCCGTAACGGAGGCGATCTCGACCGTCCGAGTGTTGATGAGGTGCGGGTTGCCGTGCAGTGTGGCGTACTCGCCCATGGCGTCGGCCCGGGAGTCGATCCGGGCGAGTTCGTGCAGCCAGTGCCGCTCGTACTGTGCCTTGGCCCGCCGCAGCTCGATGGCGGTGGGGCCCTCGGCGGCCAGCCGGTCCACCTCGGCGATCAACGCCTCCTCCAGCTGCTCGGGGCTGACCTGATCCCGTGCCCGGGCGTAGGCGTAGCCGAACGACGTGCCGCCGATCAGGCCCATGGTGCTGGCCGCGGCCGCCTCGGCGAGCTCGGAGTTGCGGACCAGGCCCCGGTGCACCCGGGAGGTCTGCCCATTGCCGAGCACCGTGAAGGCGAGATCCAGCGCATCGAACTCCGCCGTGCCGACCGCTGGGAGCCGCCAGGTGAGGTAGACCGCGTGCGCCGGTACGTCGGCCGCTGTTTCTTGCCGGGGCTGCTCGACCATCGGCGGCATCGGGGTCTCGTCCGGATCGGGTGGCTCCGGCCCCGCCTCCAGAGCGCCGAAGTAGGTGGCGGCCTTCGCGAACGCCGTTTCGGAGTCGACGTCGCCGGCCAGCGTCAAGACGGCGTTGTTGGGCAGGTAGTGGGTGGCGAAGAACGTGCGCGACATCCTCCAACGTGGCGGCGTCGAGATCCTCCATCGACCCGATCGTGCTGTGTCCGTACGGATGATCTTCGGGAAAGGTCAGCTCGATGAGCCGCGGCATCACGTCGCCGTAGGGCACGTTGTCGTAGCGCTGGCGCTTCTCCTCTTTGACCACCTCCCGCTGGTTGTCGAGGTTGTCCTGGGTGAGCGCGTCGAGCAGGGTGCCCATCCGATCCGCCTCGAGCCACAGGGCGAGGTCCAGGCCGCCCGTGGGCAGAGTTTCGAAGTAGTTCGTTCGGTCGAACCAGGTGGTGGCGTTCACCGAGGCCCCGGCTGCCTGCATCAGGTTGATGTGCTGGCCGGAGGGCACCGCCGCGGAGCCCTGGAACATGACGTGTTCGAAGAGATGGGCGAATCCGGTACGTCCGGGCTCCTCGTGCCGGGAGCCGACGTCGTACCAGAGGTTGACCGCGACCGACGGTGTGCTGTGGTCCGGGCTGGAGATGACCCGCAGACCGTTGTCCAGGGTGTGCTCGATGATCGGGTACGACAGGGCGAGGGGAGCGGGCTCCACCCCGGACGTCATTGGCCTATCTCAGCACACGCCTCGCTCTGGCAGGAGGGTACCGTCGGGACATGCTGCTGGCGGAGGAGTTCCTGCTGTTGTGCCTGGACGACGAGTCGGGCAAGAAGACCATGTCCAGCGAGAAACTTCCGCCGGCGCTGGGTGCCGCGCTGCTGGTCGAATTGGCCCTGATGGAGCGCATCGGGGTCACCCCCCAAGACGCCGGGTGGCAGCGTCGGGGCCGGGTGACGATCACCAGTACCAAGCCGACCGACGACGCCGAACTCGACGCCGCGCTGGAGGCGGTCGAACAGCGGGAGGACATCAAGGTCAAGGACCTGATCAGTGACATGTCGGGGAAGCGGATCACCAAGGGTCTGCTCGACCGGCTGGTCGAGCGACTGGTGACGGCGGGTGTCCTGGGTGAGGAACGCAGCAAGGTGCTCGGGCTGCGGCGTTGGCCCACCGTGGACCCCTCGGTAGAGGAGGAGATCCGCTCCCGGCTGCAGTCCAGCCTGGTCGGCGACGACACCCCGACCGAACGTACGGTGGCCCTGATCGCCCTGCTGCAGAGCACCGGCCAGCTGACCAAGGTGGTGACGACCGAGGACAAGAGAGCCCTCAAGGCCAAGGCCAAAGCGTTGACCGAGGGCGACTGGGCTGCCACAGCGGTCAAGCAGGCCATCGACGAGGTGTACGCGATGATGGCGAGCATGGCGGCGGTCGCCGGCGCCGGCGGTGCCGGCGGCTCCTAGTCCGGTGCCGAGCTTCACCCGGACCGAGCTGGAGTCCTTCCGGGACGCCAGCGTGCCCGACCTGGTCGGCCCGGGACTGCGGCTGCTCTTCGTCGGCATCAACCCGGGGCTGTGGACCGCCGCCACGCAGACCCATTTCGCCCACCCGGGCAACCGGTTCTATCCCGCCCTGCGGTTGGCCGGGATCGTCGATCGTGATCTTGATCGGGCCGGCGGCATGACCGACGCCGACCGGGCGTATCTGGTGGCGCGCGGCATCGGGATCACCAACCTGGTCAACCGGGCCAGCATCCGTGCCGACGAGTTGGGCCGGGCCGAGTTGCGGGCCGGCTCGGAGCGATTGACGACGTTCATCGTTCAGCATCGGCCCCGTGTGGTCGCGGTCGCGGGTGTCACCGCGTACCGGACGGCCTTTGCGCAACCCAAGGCACGTACGGGCCGCCAGCCCGAGTCACTGGCCGGCGCCGACGTCTGGGTGGTCCCCAATCCGAGCGGCCTGAACGCCCACGAGACCATCGCCTCGCTGGCCGCCGCCTACGCCGAGCCCGCCCGCGCCGCCGGCGTGCTGGAATGACGTGATGTATGACCGGAGTTGAAGATTAGATCGCACCAACACGGTTCGCTGAAGCTCACTCAATGACCGAGCCGTTGGACGCGATAACGATCGTATAAAGCGCCCCCATGATTCTCGCGCCTCAATATATCGTCGAACGAACAATTGCCGTGTTCTTTGAGAGGGGCTCCGCGTGTCCGATCCAATTCCAGTCAAGGTGCAATGGCCGGCCAAAGCCCTGTCTTCGGAGGGAGATGACCTCGCTCCTGCCCTTCGGAGCCTGCTCGAGGACCTCAGGCTGCTCGAAACGAAAACGGATGAAAAGGAAGGCGTCGGTCCTCTCAAGACACCGCAGAGTCTTCAGGTCTTGACGGCCGGTGCCACCACGCTGACCAAGCTCTACACGGGGCTCGCGACGCTCGTCGGCGGTGGCGGCGCGTTGGTCGCCGGCATCTATGCCTTCTGGAAGAGCCTTGACCCCCCGGTAGCCGGCCAGCCCGACCAATCCTTCAAGCAGGCAGCCCTGATGATTGCTGTAGCTGTACTTGGGTCCGCGGTGGTTATCGCCGTGAGCCTCATGGTTCGTGGCGACGTCTGTGCCCGCGCAGAGGCTCACGCGGCCGCCTACGCTGCGAGAGCCAGCGTCGCGGCTTCCTTCCTTCGCACGGTTGAGGCTGCGCTACCGAAATCGCCATCAGTGACCCCGTACTACGTCAAAAAGCGAGATAGCTGGAAGCCGGTCGATTCGTTCGAGTGGGACAACGGCATAGTCGCGGTCACCAACGGCGACAAAATTCCTGTTCGAGAGATATCAGGACTGCTACGCACCGATGAGCTCGAAGCAAATAGCTAAGGGCCTGCATTGGGTGTAGTTCTGCCCGGGTGGATTGTCCGTGATGTCGTTGCGCACACCTTCAGCGACGAGGATCTGTCGCGGGAGACTTTTCGATCCGCTTGCTCAGCGGACAGACGCCGCCGCTGTCTTATTGGCCACCTCGTTGGTGTCCATGACCGGGCACGCGCCACAGCTAGACCTGCACGGTCGTTGGCCCGGCGGCAGCCGCCCGGCGGGTTTGCGCAGCGCCGGCGTCACCGTTGCAGGGCGGCGGACGCAGAACGCCAGCAGCTCATGGCCGTGCGGGATCCGGGCGGCCCGGACTGACCACGGCGTCAAGCGGTCCTGAACGCCGAACCCGTTGGGCAGGATCCAGTACCGCTGGGCGGCGAGCACGTCCGGTGCCGGTGCCCGCATGACCCGTTTCTGGAGGTGGATCAGCAGCGCGGTCCGCCGCACCGGGCGGCCCTGCTCGAGCCGGTACTCGCACACCTCGCCAGCCTCCCAGGCGTACCGGCGAGGACCGCAACCTTCCGGTGCCTCCGCGCGGGTGCGGTACCGGCGGAACGAAATGTCGAAGATCACGTCCTCATGCCAGGCGGTCGCCGCGAGGTCCTCGACGATGTAGTAGATCCCGGCCCACTCGTCGAACTGCATGGCGGCCGGGTTGGTCATCGCTTCTCGGTAGCTGACCTTGCCGACCTCGTGCCGGTACCAGCCGGCCGTCTCCGGAGTGTTCCGGTAGAGGCTGAAGTTGCCGTGGAACAAAGATCTTGTCGGCGTCGAACGCCGCGGCCGGCAGGTGCTCGCGGATCCGGCCGAAAACGAGGTCGAGGTCGCTGTGCCCCCAGAAGTCGTAGCCGGCCAGTTCGTCGGCGAAGATCTCACCGAAGGCCGGCCGGAAGTCGTAGAGCTTGTACGGACTCTCCAGTGAGATCTCGAAGTTGAAGTGGCTTCGGATCCACGCGGCGAGCTCGTCGAACGTGCACAGCTGCACCGCGACGTTGGGCGGTGCGTCCGGCACCGGCTGCTCGGTCAGCAGCAGCCAGGACACGTCCGGGTTCGCCGCCATGCTCCGCACCACCACCGGAAAGTACGCCGGGCGCTGGCCGAAGTGCGGGACGATCAACCGCATGGACGGGCCGACATGCGCTTCAAAGCTCCCAGGTGCCCGAATGCGTTCATCCGCCGTTGATGATCTTGGACGGCTCTCGACAATCGCATGATGCTGGTCAGTTCGTCGGCTTGCGAGTCGTCGGGCTCGGGGCCGCTGTGGTGCAGCCACTCGACCGTGGCACACATCTCCTGGACCAGCTCGGAGATGACCGCCGCGCGGGGCCGCTGGACCACGCGCGTGGACGACCGCCTCCATGAAGGCATCGAGCAGCTCGCCACGGACGGTCTTGTTGTCGTCGACCAGCGAGGAGCTGAAAACGGCTCCGAGAGCGCTGCGAGGACGTGCGAACCCGGGCGGCGGGCGCGACGGTGATCGCCGAGGGGGATCGTCGCGACCCTGACGGGCCCACTTCGGCTCCACAGGTTGCAGGCGGCCTCAGTTGTAACCGCGGGTGATATCTGGTTCGGCGTCGACCCGTTCCTTGCGGACCTCCTCGGACACGGTCTGCTGGTCGGTGACCGTCACGGTGTCGAGCCGGACCCGCTCCTGTGGAACAGTCTCCTTCTCGACGACCGGCTGCTCTTCGTGCAGCACGACCTCGTGCTCGTCTTCGGAGATGTCCGGGCCGGCGAAGGCAGCGCCGCGGTTGGACTCGGTGATCGGCTCTCGCTCCACCCGCACCTCCTCGTGTTGCACCGGCACCGTCTGAGTGACCTGTTCAGTCACCACGTACTTGCGCAGCCGCGCTCGTCCGCTCTCGCGGCGTTGCTTTCCCACGTTGACCCGCTCCTCCGACACCGTCATCGCGTCGTCGGTCGGGCCCGAGGCGTCACCCTCCGTGTCGGCGTCACGGGTGGCGTAGTTCCCGCGCCCGGTTCGTCCCGCTCCGTAGTCGCCGCGGGCGTCGTCGTCGGTGCGGCCGTAGTAGGCGTACAGCTCCTGCTCCTGATCAGGAGTGATGCGGCCGTCCTCATCGATGTTGGGTGCGTCCTTGACGAAGCCCTTGGTGTACGGAACGGTGAGACGGTCTCCGGACATTTCCGCATCGGTCAGCGGCACGAAAGACTCCTTGAGTCCCGAGCAGCCCCGTGCGAACCGTCGCCCACGCCGGTTCGCCGGTCTGATCATCGGTGTAAACTTGGCGAGCGGTGCCGATCTTCTCACCATCCGCGCCGTACACATCCCGGCCCGCTATCTGGTCGATCTCCTGGCCTAGCATTCGATCCCTCCCTCACATCGGATGTCGCGGATGCCCTGATGCCCCGCCGACGACGTTCGAGACCGTTCGTGCTGTCTTCGACGGCTCTTATGAACGAAGACTCCTTCAGCAGCCGCTGATGACGGTGCGGGCATGGCCAAGTGCGCAGCCGGGTCCGCTCAGCTCTCGGTGTCGGGGGGAGCAGGCACCCAGCGAGTCAGGTCTCGCCAACTCAGCCGCTGCCGGCGAGCCATCGGCGCAGGCTGGTTCGGCGCTGGATGCCCAAGACAAACGATCATTTCCGGGGCCCAGCTCTCGGGGATCCGCAGCACGACGCGCACGGCGGCTCGGCTGAAGGAGGACACTGGTCCGGCCCCAAGCCCACGGGCATGCGCGGCGAGCAGCATCGTCGCCATCGCGGTCCCCACATCGACGTACGGGCCGACGGCGCCGCGCGGGAAGCCGTAGTCGGCGACCAGCTGCCAGTCGATACAGATGGCGATTACCGCGGTTGGTCGCTGGATCATGCCGGGCGACACCATCCGCAGCGCCCGCAGGGTCCCTGGGTGGTCACTGACCACGAAGCGTTGAAGGTGACGGTTGCCGGCCGTCGGAGCCCAGCGGGCGGCGTCCAGGATCGATTCGAGATCGGTGCGGTCGACCGGATCGGGTCCAAGGGCGCGGACCACCCGCCGACTCCGAATCGCGGCAAGGACTGCGTCCGCTCACCGTTCCGTCTCCTCGGCGTAACGGGACCGGAGATAGTCCGCGGCCGCAGCACAGAGCCCGTCGAGTTGCCGCACGTACTCATCGGACCCCTCCCTCGGTACAGCCAGCAGCGGCACCTGCGGGAGGGCTTCGGTCAGCATGGCCGCCGTCTCGACCGAACATCGCGGGAGCGCGGCCTCCGCAAGGCGGTGAGCCGCAGCGAGCAGCCGGAGTGGTCCGTACTCGCGAGCCTCATCCACCTGGGTCCGCGCAGCGGTGATCAAGAACGCGAACAGATCCAAAGCATCGTCCTCATCGAGAACCCACGGTGACCCCATGCCAACAGTCTCCCGGCAGCCGCCATGCACGTCACGTCGCCAGCAGTAGCGTCAGAGGTCTGCCGGATCCTGCATATGCCCCGAAAGTCGTCAGACCCGAGGAGCTGGACGCACGGCAGGAAGTGGGAGTAGGAAGGTTGGCATGGCGCGGAGGTCGCCAGAACAATGGAGCACCACTCATGACTGAACCGCTGGCCGACGTGCCCGCTGGCCGAAAACGTCGGCCCGAGATGTCGGACACCGTGAAGTACGCGAGGTTGTCGAGTCTGACGGGGATCATCTTCGCTGTGCTGCTGGCTCTGGCCCTGGTCTTCGTTCACTCGGCGCCGAACCTGAAAGCGTCCGAGGCCGACTTCGCAGCCTTCTACGCCGGCAACAGCACGGCGCTGGTCACGGTCGGGCTCTACCTGGTGCCGTTCGCGGGCATTGCCTTCCTGTGGCACATGAACACCGTCCGGTTGCTGGTCCGCACCCGGACGCCTGAGCCCTCGGCCATCCCGGACGGTCTCCAGTTGATGGCCGGGATCTTGTTCGTCGCCCTGTTGTTCGCCGGCACGGCCGCCTCCGGAGCGATCGCGGTGATGAAGGACCTCGGCTCGGGGCCGCTTGCCGTCCATGGACGTGGCCCGCGGGCTGCTCGCCGTCGGTTTCAGCATGGTGTTCGTCTACTCCGTGCGCGCCGCCGGCATGTACGCACTGACCACCACCACGCTGCTCGCCAACGCCGGGATCATGCCGCGGTGGCTGGCCGTGGTCGGCTACCTGCTGGCCGCCTTCTTGCTGGTGAGCACGACGAACAATCCCGTCGTCATGCTGCTGCTGCCGGCCTGGGGGATCCTGGTCGGCCTCGTGATCCTCCTTCGTACCCGAAACCTCGCCGCACCCAACCCACCGCAGGAGAAGACGCCATGACCACCGCCAGCGCAGCGCCGACCGGACGCAGTATCGACGAGATCCCGGGTCCGAAGGGCGTACCGGTCCTCGGCAACATGTTCGACATCCCGGCCGAACGCACGATCCAGACGTTGATGGAACTTGCCCGCCAGTTCGGTCCGATATTCCGAGTGCGCACGCCGGGCGGTGACGTGTTCGTGGCGTCCGGGTTGGAGATGATCGACGATTTGTGCGACGACGAACGGTTCGACAAGCTGGTCGGCGGCGGTCAGAAGGCGATCCGGTCGCTCGGATCGAGCGCCGGACTGTTCACCTCCGACACCGACGATCCGAACTGGTCGAAGGCCCACAACATCCTGCTGCCCAACTTCAGCACCCAGGCGATGCGGGACTACCTGCCGATGATGAACGACATCGCCGCTCAGCTGATGCAGAAGTGGGAGCGGTTGAATCCCGGCGAACCGGTCGACGTCACGGCCGACACGACCCGACTGACCCTGGACACGATCGCCCTGTGCGGCTTCGGCTACCGGTTCAACTCCTTCTATCGCGACACCCAGCACCCGTACGTCAGCGCGATGATGGAGCTGCTGATGGAGGGCCAGAAGCGGAGCCGCGAGCTGCCGATCATGACGAAGATGAGGCGCGGCGCCCAGCAACGGTTGACCGAGAACATCCGATACATGGAGCGTGAAGTCCAAGGGATCCTCGATGAGCGACGCCGGAGCGGTGACGCCGAGGATCACAAGGACCTGCTCAGTTGCATGCTCACCGGCGTGGACAAGCGCACCGGGGAGAAGCTGAGCGATGCCAACATCGTCGCCCAGTGCCAGACGTTCTTGGTCGCCGGACACGAAACCACCAGCGGTCTGCTGTCGTTTGCCATCCAGTTCTTGCTCAAGCATCCCGAGGTGGTGGCCCGCGCCGAGGAGGAGGTCGACCGGGTCCTCGGCACCGACACCTCGATCCTGCCGAGCTACCAGCAGGTCCAGGGCTTGACCTACATCACCCAGATCCTCAACGAAACCCTGCGACTGTATCCGACAGCGCCCGCCTTCTCCCGCTATCCGTACGAGGACGCCCTGGTCGGCGGCTACCTGCTGCCCAAGGGCTCTTCGATCACCGCGTTGACGATCATGCTGCACCGCGACCCCAAGATCTGGGGCGACGATGCCGAGGAGTTCAACCCCGAACACTTCCGACCGGAGACGAGGGCGTCGATGCCGGCCAACGCTTACAAGCCCTTCGGCTCGGGTCAGCGCGCCTGCATCGGCCGGCAGTTCGCCCTGCAGGAAGCCGTCCTCGTGCTCGGCATGCTGATCCAACGGTTCGAGTTCGTGGACACCTTCGACTACCAGCTCAAGATCAAGGAAAGCCTGACCGTCAAGCCGGACGGTCTGAAGATCACTCTCCGGCAGCGTTCCGGCCGAACCACCGCAACGTTCCCCGTCGCCGCCGAGCCGGCGCAAGCGCCGTCTGAGGAACCCGCGCCCCGTCGGCAGCGCGGCGAGGGGCACAACACCCCCCTGATGGTGCTGTTCGGATCCAACCTGGGGACCGCCGAGGGGATTGCGACCAAGATCGCCCAGGACGCGACCGACCGGGGCTACGCCGTGACCCTGGGCACCCTGGACGACCAGCACGGGTGAGCTGCCGCACGAGGGCGCGCTGGTGGTGATCTGTGCGTCCTACAACGGGAAGCCGCCGGACAATGCGGACCGGTTCTGCCGCTGGCTCACCGATACGGCCACCCCGTCCGATGCCGCCTCCGACCTCCCCTTCTCCGTGTTCGGCTGCGGCAACATGGACTGGGCGTCGACCTACCAGGCCGTACCGACCTTGATCGATCTCCAGCTCGAGGCCCACGGCGGGCAGCGGGTGCGGCCGCGCGGGGAGGGCGACGCCCGCTCGGATTTCGATGGCCAGTTCTCCGAGTGGTACGCCGACCTGTGGACCACCCTCGCGACCACCCTGAAGCTGTCCGACGAGGCACACACGGTGTCCAGCACCGAGCCGCGGCTCAGTCTCAGCATGGTCAACCGACAGACCACGAACCCCGTTGTGGTGTCGTACCGGGCCCAGCCCAGCACCTTGGTCGTCAACCGCGAGTTGCTCGGCGGGAATGGGCGCTCGGCCCGCCACGTCGAGCTCCGGTTGCCCGCCGGAGTGGACTACGCGACCGGGGATCACCTGGGGGTGCTGCCCCGCAACAACGTCGACCTGATTCGCCGGGTTATCGCCCGGTTCGGGCTGGACGCCGGGACGTACGTGACGATCAACCCGACCGGCGGCGGGAGCTACACCCACCTGCCACTGGGCGAGCCGTCGCCGTTGCTCGGCATCCTTGGCAGCTGCGTCGAGCTGCAGGATATGGCCAGCCGTTCCGATCTCACCGTGCTGGCCCGCTACACCGGCGATCCCGAGGAGAAGGCCGAACTGGAAGCCATGTCCGGCCTCGACGATGCCGGCAAGGCGGCGTACCGCGAGCGGGTCGCGGCGCCACGGCGTACGGTGCTGGATCTGCTCGATCGGTACCCGAGCTGCGACCTGCCGTTCGACGTCTACCTCGACCTGCTGCCTCCGTTGCGTCCCCGCTTCTACTCCATCTCCTCTTCACCCGCGGTGACCGATACCTGCCACCTGACGGTCGGCGTGCTCCGGGGGCCGGCCCGCAGCGGCGAGGGCGATTTCTCTGGGGTCGCGTCCGGTCACCTGGAAGCCGGCATGGAAGGCAGCACGGTGTTCACCTTCGTGCGCAAGCCCACCATCCCGTTCCGCCCACCGGCCAACCCGCACGCTCCGATGATCATGGTCGGCGCCGGCACCGGGATGGCGCCGTTCCGAGGGTTCCTGCAGGAGCGGGCCGACCTCAAACGGCAGGGTGCGCCGATCGGGCAGTCGATCCTGTTCTTCGGCTGCCGCGACTCCGCGACCGACTATCTGTACGCCGATGAGCTCGCGGCGTTCGAGGCCGACGGGGTCACCGAGTTGCAGGTTGCCTTTTCGCGCGAACCCGATCAGCCGCGCACGTACGTCCAGCAGTTGATCGAGCGCGAACGCGACCACGTTTGGGACCTGATGGCGGCCGGTGCCGTGATCTACGTCTGCGGCAACGCGAGCACGATGGCCCCCGGCGTCCGGGCCGCGTTGATGGACATGTTCAAGGCGAAGACCGGTGGGTCGGACGAGGCGGCGGAGGAGTGGCTGGCCGGGCTGCGATCGTCCGACCGCTACCTGGAGGACATCTGGGGCGACATGGCCGTGGCGGTCTGACCAGCCCGGCCACCCGACCAGCGAGGAAGAGATCATCGGGATCGAGGGACTGCCCGCACGGATCCCGGTCCGCGCTTCCGCTTAGGCGCATCCTCGACCTGCGGCGCGGCGGGGGCGCCGGTGGCCGCCAGCCGGTTGCGGAGATCGGTCTGCCCAGCGTTCGCTCGTCGAGCCATCGGCCCGCGCCGACCGCTGACCACCACGACATCCGCAACATGTTCGAACGAGCGCTGCATAGTGCAGCAAAGTGCGAGGGCGCGCGAGTCATCCACGGTGGGTGAGCCGTCTGTACGACGGCGCGGTTCAAACTAGCTGGTGTGGCCGAGGGAAGGAGTGCCCTGTGCGGATGCGGCCGCACCGGTTGAACGCGGTGATCGCCAGCCTGTTCATGGTGGGCTCGGCCTGCTTCGTGCTGGGCTCGGTGCCGGCCTTCCTCGACGCCGTCGGGGGCGTCATCGACGGCGTCACCTACTTCGTCGGATCGATCTTCTTCACCTCCGCATCGTTCCTGCAGCTCCTGCAGGCGCAGACGCCGTCGATGACCGAGGTCGAGGTAGCACGTGGGGACAGACCGGAACCGCTGACGTTCTGGCGCTGGATGCCGCACGATCGAGGGTGGCTCGCGGCAGTCACCCAGTTTCCCGGGACGCTGTTCTTCAACGTCAGCACGGCGGCCGCGCTTGTCCGCAACGCCACGGTGGTGCAGGAGGACCGGCATGTGTGGCGGCCCGACCTCTTCGGGTCGACACTGTTTCTCGTGGCCAGCACGTTCGGGATCCTCGCACTCGGCAGGTTCTGGAGCATCCGGCCCCGATCGTTTCCGTGGCAGATCGCCTGGCTCAACATGGTTGGGTCTGTCCTGTTCATGGCTTCGGCCCTCGCCAGCTTCATCTTGCCGAGCTCGGGCGAGGTGATCAGCATCCGAGTCACGGTCGCGGGCACCTTGTTGGGTGCCGTGTGTTTCCTGATCGGAGCCGCCTTAATGTTCCCCGCCTGGAGACGATTCGTGCAAGGTCCCCGCACTGCACCTGCAGTCCAGATCCCGTGATCGACCTCGAGCTGCAGGCTCCGTTCCACTGCCCCAGGGTCCGCGTATCAGTGCGGCTGGCCCGAACGAAGGAGAACCGATGACCACCTCATTCCCCACCTCATTCCCCACCGACGCCGACGCCGATGCGGTCCTGTTCGGGAATCGCTTCATCACCCAGGATGTGCCCAGCCGCGAGTTCCCCGACGTGGGTATGCCGGCCGCGGACGCGATGCGGCTGGTGTTTGAGGACCTCGCGATCGAGGGCGATCCTGCTCGCAACCTGGCCACCTTCGTGACCACCTGGATGGAGCCGGAGGCGCAGAGACTCATCGCCGCGAACCTGCACCGTAACTTCATCGACCATGCCGAGTACCCGCGCACGGCCGAGATCGAGCAGCGCTGCATCCGGATGATCGCGGACCTTTTCCACGCACCCGGAGAGACGACGGGGGCACGCACCCAGGGGTCGTCGGAGGCGATCATGTTGGGAGCGCTCTCGCTCAAGTGGAAGTGGCGCGAGCGGCGTCAGGCGGCCGGCGAGCCGGCGACGAGTCCCAACCTCGTCTTCGGCGGCGATGTGCACGTGGTGTGGGAGAAGTTCTGCCGCTACTTCGATGTGGAGCCGCGGATCGTCCCGCTGCAGCCAGGCAAGTACACGATCGGCCCCGACGACGTGAGCCCGCACCTGGACGAGAACACCATCGGCGTGGCAGCGGTGCTCGGCACCACCTTCACCGGCCACAAGGACGACATCGTCGGCATCAACAGGCTGCTGCTGCAGGTCAAGGGTGAGCGTGGGCTCGATATTCCGCTGCACGTGGACGGTGCGAGCGGCGGCTTTGTCTGGCCCTTCCTCTATCCGGACTCTGCGTGGGACTTCCGGCTCGAGCAGGTGCGGTCCATCAACGTCTCCGGACACAAGTTCGGGCTGGTCTATCCCGGCGTCGGCTGGTTGATCTTCCGGGAGACCTCCGACCTGGCCGGTGATCTGGTGTTCGAGGAGAACTACCTGGGCAAGACCGACGCCACGTTCACGCTGAACTTCTCCACCGGATCGGCGATGGTCCTCGCCCAGTACTACAACCTCGTCCGGTACGGCCGCGCCGGCTACAGCTACATCATGAAGAACATGCAGCAGAACGCCCAGTTGCTCGCTGACCGGCTGCAGTCAATCGGGCGGTTCGAGCTGATTGGAGCCGAGGAGGAACAGCTGCCGCTCGTCGCCTTTCGGCTCGCCTCCGACGACGGCTACGACGAGTTCGACGTGTCATGGCAGCTCTCGGCCGAACGCGGCTGGATGGTGCCGGCCTACACCCTTCCGCCGAACGCCCAGGATGTCACGATCATGCGGGCCCTGGTCAAGCAGACCCTGAGCCGCGAACACGTCGAAACCCTCGCCCGAGACCTCGAAGAAGCCTGCACCACCCTCGCCGAGAAGGGCGGCGCCCACGAATCCGAACGACAGAAGATCCTGATCGGCCCAGGACACTGAGCGATAACAACGGGTCCTGGCTGGCAGGTGATGGGCTTGCTGCCCGATCGATGTGAGAGCCCGATCGATGTGAGAGATTGCGCCGATGGCTGACTCGGAGAGTTCCATGGCGCCGGTCGGGGGGCGGTCCGTGGCTTCGGCGCCGGATGGACCGTTGGCCACCAACCCGGCGGCGGTGATCCGTTCGAAGCCCTACATCACGGCGCTGGTGATCGCCGCGGTCCTCGGCATCCCGATTTCAGCCGTCGCCTACGGCTTTCTGGCGCTCACCACCGCGATCCAGCGGTTCCTGTTCGCCGATCTGCCGAACCAGCTCTTCGGCTCTCCCGCACCCGCGTGGTGGCCGGTCCCGTGGTTGCTGCTGTGCGGACTGTTGACGGGGCTGACCATCCGGTACCTGCCCGGCAGCGGGGGGCATTCACCGGCCTTCGGGTTCAAGCCGGGCGGTCCGCCTTCCAGGACCGAGCTGCCGGCGGTCATTTTGGCCTCGCTGGCCACGTTGAGTCTCGGCGCTGTGCTCGGTCCCGAGGCCCCGCTGATCGCGATCGGCGGCGGACTCGCGGCTTTGACGGTCCAGCTGGTGAAGAGGGACGCGCCGCCGATGGCCATCACGATCATGGCCTCGGCGGGCAGTTTCGCCGCGATCAGCACGTTGCTGGGATCACCGGTGCTGGCCGCGTTCTTGATCATGGAGGTCGCCGGTGTCGGCGGGATGACGCTGAGCCTGGTGGCGCTGCCTGGGCTGTTGGCCTCCGGTATCGGGGCATTGGTCTTCGTGGGTTTGGACGCCTGGAGCGGCCTCGGCACCTTCTCGTTGGCTCTGCCTTCGGTCCCGCCCGCCGTCCCCCCGACCTTGGGCTCGCTGGGCTGGGCCCTGGTGATGGGGCTGGTGTGCGCGTTGGTGGGCTGGCTGATCCGCTCGACCGGTCTGTGGCTTCGACCAGTCGTACATCGAAGCCGGGTACTGGTCACCGCCGGGCTCGGCCTGCTGATTGGTCTCACCGCGATGGCCTACCAGCTGCTGTCCGGCCGTGGCTTCACCGACGTGCTGTTCTCCGGGCAGAACGCGCTGCCGAACCTCGTCGACAACGCCGCCGGCTACACCCTGACTGCCCTGATCATGCTGATCATCTGCAAAGCGGTCGCCTACGGCCTGTCGCTCAGTGCATTCCGCGGTGGCCCGGTCTTTCCCTCGATGTTCATCGGCGCTGCGTTGGGGATGGCGGCGAGTGGGCTACCCGGGATGGATCTGGCCGCGGCCATCGCGATGGGTATCGGCGCCATGTGCGTCTGCATGCTCCGGCTGCCGTTGACCTCGACGTTGCTCGCCACCCTGCTGCTCGGCGCCGATGGTGTCTTGGTGACCCCACAGGTGGTCGTTGCGGTGGTGGTGGCGTTCGTCGTCACCAATGTGCTCCCCGCAGCCGGACCGAAGACCTCAGCGGAGGCCCTAGTGTGAGGCGCGGCGCCGTCAGGCGCGGATGGTGTGATGAGGAGATGTTCGTGAGCGGCACGACAATGATCACCGGAGGAGAAGAACAGTGGGATTTCTCAATCGCCGGCACCACCAGGATGGTCCGGTCGCGCAGCGCTACCAGATGCGAGAGAAGCTGCTGAGCATCGGGGACGACTACTGGATCGAGAACGCGTCGGGGGAACGCGCGTTCAAGGTCGACGGCAAGGCGGTGCGGCTACGCGATACCTTCGAGTTGCGGGACGCGTCGGGGGCCGAGGTGGCCAAGATCCAGGAACGCAAGCTCAGAGTCCGCGACTCGATGAAGATCGAATTCGCGGCCGGGCACGCCACCGTGCACAAGGCACTCGTCGGCATCCGGGATCGCTTCACGATCGACGTGGACGGGGGACAAAATATGAAGGCGCACGGCAACATCGTCGACCATGAGTACAAGATCGAGCGCGACGGTGACGTGGTCGCGGAGGTGTCGAAGAAGTGGTTCCGGGTCCGGGACACCTATGGGGTCGAAATTCAACCCGGACAGGACGACGCGATGATCCTGGCGATCACGGTCTGCATCGACGCAATGACCAGGGACTGACCCGACGCTGCCGGGCAGGCCGCAGAGAAGCGATCGTTTCGTTCCCAACTCTGCCCCCTGCGGGTCACCGCCGGCGGGGGGTTCCATCGCGGCGGCCGACACCACCTGCATAAGGTGATTGACCACCATGTCGCGCAGCGCGCCCACGGCATCGTAGAAGTGACCGCGGTCCTCGACGCCGAAGTTCTAGGCTATGTGGACGCGTCGCCGAAATCACCCTGCACGTAGGAGAACCGATCCGTCAGCCGGGAGAAGACGGTCGCATCCACAACCTCACCCCTACCCTCGATCGATTCGCGAGCGCGCTGGACCAGTTGGTCCACCGTCCAGTTGTCCACCGCCACCCCGACGATCGGGCACTGCAGCAGTTACCGGCGCTCGAGCCGATACAACGATCGGAACGTCATCACTTTGGCCACTCCAGCAGGAGCTTGTACCGCGTGACTGTGATCGACATCGAAGCACCGCAGCACGGCCACGTGAATGATGACGCCGGTAGTGGCCTGGCTCCTCCTCGGCCGGAGCCGGTCGCATCCTGCACGCTACCTGCACGTCAGGAAAGCAAAAGCGCTCCTGACTCGGTGTATCGCCTAGTCAGGAGCGCTTTCGGTTCGTAGCGGGGACAGGATTTGAACCTGTGACCTCTGGGTTATGAGCCCAGCGAGCTACCGAGCTGCTCCACCCCGCGTCGGCACTAGTGAAATCTACCCAATGAACCGTTGGCAGCCAAATTGCTCGGTCGCACTCGGTCGCACTCGGCGGCCCGCTGGCGCGACGCCGACCCCGCAAACCCGGCCGCGTCTCCGGTCGTACGACGGGAAACGTGACATCGAAGGCCGCGCGGAGTGTTTGTGTCGAAGGGCGGCCCCAAGGCACGCGCCGCGGTCCGGCCGGTGCGACAGCCGGTTCGAGTTGGGTGCTAGCCCTTCGGCTCGGCATCGATGCCTTCCAGGACCGCGCCGGGCGCTGATGGGTGGCTCGGGTCCTCGGTCGCTGCCGATAGCCACCCCCATCACGACCGTTTGGCCGGTTTGGGCAGACTGGGTGATCGTGCCTGCACCGATCCGCGTCACCGTATGGGGCGAGAACTTTCATGAGAACGCCGAGCGCGACCGCGTCGAGATGGCCGTCCGCTATCCCGACGGAATGCACGGGGCCATCGCCGCCGGGCTCCGGGAGTCACTCGGCGCGGAGGTCGAGGTGCGGATCGCCACCCAGGACCAGCCGGAACACGGCCTGCCGGCCGAAGTCCTCGACAACACCGACGTCATGACCTGGTGGGGACACGCCACCCACGCCGACGTTTCCAACGAGACCGTCGACCGGGTGCACGAACGGGTCCTGGGCGGGATGGGTCTTCTTGTACTCCACTCGGCCCACTTCTCCAAGATCTTCAAACGGCTGATGGGCACCACGTGCTCGCTCGCCTGGCGCGACGCCGCCGACACCGAACTGGTGTGGACGGTCGATCCTGAGCACCCGATCGCGGCGGGCGTGCCGCAGCCGATCGTGATCGAGGAGCAGGAGATGTACGGAGAGTTCTTCGATATCCCGGCGCCTGAGGAGTTGATCTTCCTCTCGACCTTCACCGGCGGGGAGGTGTTCCGCTCCGGCGCGACCTGGCGGCGCGGCCGCGGGAAGGTCTTCTACTTCTCGCCCGGTGACCAGGGCTATCCCGTCTATCACCACGTCGACATCAAGCGGGTGCTGGCCAACGCCGTACGGTGGGCCGCGCCGACCGCGGAGTCGTCCACGCCACCGCAGGTGGTCAACCAGCCGGCTCCCTTCACGAAGGGTCAGCTGACCGGCGAGGGAGTGGCGCGATGAGCAACGTCCAGGACCCTGTCCAGCCGCTCAGGGCGGGCGTCATCGGCCTGGGCTGGGCCGGGCGCCAACACATGTCGGCGTTCGCGCAGGAAGCCGGCGTCGAGCTCGCCGCCCTGGCCGGCATGGAGGCCGACCCGTTGCAGCGACTCGGCGACGAGTACGGCGTCGCGCCGGAGCACCGCTACGCCGCTTGGCAAGACCTCGTCGCACATGGTGATCTCGACGTGGTGAGCATCGCCACGCCCACCGCGCTGCACGCCCCGATTGCCATCGCCGCGCTGGAGGCCGGCCTACACGTCCTGTCGGAGAAGCCGATGGCCGAGAACAGCGAGGTCGGCCGCACCATGGTGGAGGCCGCGCGCCGCAACGACCGCGTACTCGACGTCTCGTTCAACCATCGCCGCCGCGGTGACGTGCAGGCGCTCAGGAAGATCATCGACGCCGGCTTGCTCGGCCACATCTACTATGCGAAAGCGGGCTGGCTGCGGCGTGAGGGGATTCCCGGGCTCGGCAGCTGGTTCACCCGAGTGGCGACTTCGGGTGGCGGACCACTGATGGACATCGGCGTGCACATGCTCGACATGGCCCTGCACTTGCTCGGCGAACCCACGGTCACCGCAGCGACGGCGGCGACGTACGCCGAGTTTGGGCCGCGCGGGAAGGGTGCCTCGCCGTACGCCACCGGTAAGACCGGTGTCACGGAGTCGGAGTTCGACGTCGAAGACCTGTCCACGGCGTTCCTGCGGCTGGCCGACGGGGGCACGCTCTTGATCGAATCCAGCTGGGCGCAGTGGATCCCGCACGACCAGTGCTACGTGGCGGTCTACGGCTCCGACGGCGGCGCCAACATCGAGTGGGGTGGCGAACCCGGCGAGCCGTACCGCAAGTTGAGCATTTGGACGGAGAAGGAGGGGGTCGCTGCCCAGTTGCACCCCACCGTGCCGCCGGACGGCGGCCACGCCGAGACGGTCACCGACTTCATCAGCCAGGTCCGGTCCGGAGATTTCAAGGGCCGCGACGGTGCTGAGGCGTTGGTTCGAGCGATCGTGGTCGATGCCTGCTACGCCTCCGCCGACGCCGGCCGAGAGATCCGGCTGGACTGATCCGGCAGCCACCTCGGCCCTTCGACAGGCTCAGGGGCGCGAGGGGGTGGGGCCCTTCGACAAGCTCAGGGCACGCATCTAAAAGGGCTCAGGGCACGCGTGTACGGGCCCTACGCTGAGGAAGTGATCAGCGGCTTCGAGATCGGGCACCACACGGCCGACCATGAGGGTTGGCTGACCGGCACGACGGTGATCTCCGCTCCCTATGGCGCGGTGGGCGGCGTCGACGTCCGGGGTGGGGGTCCAGGAACCCAGGAGACCGATCTGCTGGCTCCGCAGGCTCTCGTGGAGCAGGTGGACGCGGTAGTTCTGACCGGCGGCAGCGCGTACGGGCTCGCCGCGGTCGGCGGCGTGGTGGCGGGTCTCGAGCGGGCCGGCCGGGGCTTCCCGATCGGGCCGAGTCCGTACCAGGTCGTACCTATCGTGCCCGCTGCCGTCCTCTTCGACTTGGGGCGCGGCGGCCACTTCGGGCACCGGCCGACGCCGGAGTTCGGGGCGCAGGCGTTGGCCGCGGCCAGCACCGACGATCCGGCCACTGGCTGTGTCGGTGCCGGAACGGGCGCCACCTGCGGCGGTCTGAAGGGCGGGTTCGGTTACGCCGAGCTGAGTGTCGGTCCGGGGACGGTGGCCGCCGCCGTGGCCGTCAACGCGGCCGGCTCGGCCGTCGATCCGGCCAGGGGTCGGCTCTGGGCCGACCGGCTCGCCGCGCTCAGCGAGCCCACCGACGCGGAGCGGCATGCTCTCAACGCGGTCTACGCCAAAGCGGCCGCACCGCCCCTGAACACCACACTCGGCGTTGTCCTCACCGATGTCGCGCTGACCAAGGCCCAGGCCGGGAAGGTCGCAGACGTCGCCCACGACGGACTGGCGCGGGCGATCCGCCCGGCCCACTCGATGCTCGACGGGGACACCATCTTCTGCCTCTCGTCGGCGCGCATCGAGGCGCCACCCGACGCGATGGCCGCTCGGATCGGATTCAACGAGTTGCTCGCCGCTGCGGCCGACGTCTTCGCCGATGCATGTTTCGTCGCGTTGCTGGCGGCCGGCGGGCGAGGTGACTGGCCTTCCTACACCGACCTCGCCCCGAGCCTGCACCGCTGAAGCCCCGGCCGGCCCTGGCCCGCCTGCCGCTGCCACTTCAGGCGGCAGACTGCTACTTCACGTGGCATGCGCGCCACGTGAAGCAGCGGATTACCAGGTTTACCTGGTGTTCCTGAGCCACCGCCGGCCGATTCCGCGTCGTACGGGCGCCCCTGAGATATTTCGGTCCGGAGCCGCCAGGCTTCCTACACTGACGCAGGTGAAGGCCCTGCTGCTGGAAAACATCCACCCCGAAGCCGAACGGCTGCTGCGCGAGCGCGGCATCAGGGTGTCGACACAGAAGGGCGCGCTGGACGAGGCCGAGTTGTCTGCCGCCCTGTCCGGGGTCGACCTGCTCGGCATCCGCTCGAAGACCAACGTCACCGCCAAGGTGCTCGAGACCGCCCCCGAGCTGCTGGCCGTCGGCGCCTTCTGCATCGGCACGAACCAGATCGATCTCGCCGCGGCGGGGGAGCAGGGCACGGCGGTCTTCAACGCCCCGTTCTCCAACACCCGTAGCGTGGTGGAGCTGGTGATCGCCGAGATCATCTCGCTGGCCCGCCGACTGACCGACAAGAACACGGCGATGCACGCCGGCGTGTGGGACAAGTCGGCCACGGGCGCCCACGAGGTCCGCGGTCGAACCCTTGGCATCGTGGGCTACGGCAACATCGGGAGCCAGCTCTCGGTGGTGGCGGAATCGATCGGCATGCGGGTGCTGTTCTACGACGTGGCCGACAAGCTGGCCCTCGGCAACGCGCGCCGCTGCGACAGCCTCGACGAGCTGCTGGCCGAGGCCGAGACCGTCTCCCTCCACGTGGACGGGCGGGCCGGCAACGCCGGGTTGTTCGGCGAGACGGAGTTCGCCAAGATGCGCCCGCGCAGCCTCTTCCTGAACCTGTGTCGCGGCTTCGTCGTCGATCATGACTCGCTATCCGAACACCTGCTCTCGGGTCATATCGCCGGAGCCGCCTTGGACGTCTTCGCCGACGAGCCCAACACCGCGGGGGACCCATTCGTCTCCAGCCTCCGCGGCATGCCGAACGTGATCTTGACCCCGCACATCGGCGGCTCCACCGAGGAGGCACAGGTCGACATCGGGCGCTTCGTGGCGGGCAAGCTCCGCGACTTCGCCGCCGGTGGCACCACAACGATGTCGGTGAACCTGCCCCATGTGCAGACTGCCTCGAGCGAACGCACCCGCATCCTGCACATCCACCACAACGTGCCGGGAGTGCTGGCCACCGTCAACGGTGTCCTCGGTGACGCCGGCGTCAACATCGAGGGCCAGGTGCTGTCGACTCGGGGCGAGCTCGGCTACGTGATCACCGACATCGGCGGCCGCATCTCTCCTCGGGTGACCGGACGCCTCCGTGAGCTGCCCGAGACGGTACGTCTCCGCGTCATCGGTTGAATCCCCGGGCCTGGCGGCACAGGCGCAGGGTCCAGGGTGGGCAACGCGGGTCGCGTTCCAGCTCGGCCAACGTCCACCAGCCCACCGCACTCAGCTCCTCGGGAGCCGCGAGTCTCGGCTCGAGTCCGGCCGGAACCTCGGCGACGAAGGTCACCGCCACGACGGTATGGCCCGCTTCGTGGACGAAGGACTCGCTGCCCAGGTAAGCCAGCGGTGCGGCGCCAAGATCGACACCGGTCTCCTCGAGCACTTCGCGTCGCGCGTTCTCCTCCAGGACGTTCGCTTCGAGACCCAGCTTCGGCTCGAGATGGCCGCCGACCAGCCCGATGGTGTCCGGTGCGTGGGGGGCGTCCGGCCCTCGTACCGTCAACAGCCAGCGATCGTCTCGATGCAGAGCGACGCAGACGTTGACGACGACGGGCCAAGGCTGGCTCACCGCTTACGTCGATGCCGGAGAATCCGGCTGCCGATCGCGATGCTGATTGCGGCACCAAGCAGCACGGGCCAGTACCGTTTCAGCACCACCAGAACCAGGGTGCCGATCATCTGCAGGTGCGGTTGGGTCGCGTCGGTGGGCACTGAATAGACGTAGGGCGCCGTTCGCGGTCCGGGCAAGGGTCCGCGCTGGGGTCCGGGTGCGTCGAGTCCGGGCGGGTCCTCCAACCCGACCACCGGGATCTCGATTGTCGGCTCGCCGTCGGCCTCGGCCAGATCGGTGGCGAACTCACCGTCGGCGAACCGGGCCGAAACGCAGTTCACAAACAGGTCGAGCAGCCGGTCGCTGACGTCGGAGATAACCCCGCCGCCGAACTGGGCCGGCCGGCCGGTGATCGACAGGTCGGTCAGCACCTGGATGTCGGTGATGTTGCCGGTCTCGGTGAACGCAGCGGTCACGATAGCGGCGGCCGTGCCGTTGCCACGGCGATCGTGACCCCGGGCCCGTACGACCATCCGGCGCGCCGCCCGGTTGTGTTCGGTGACCGTCGCCGTTCCGTTGTACACCAGGGGAATCGGGCCGAACTTGATCTTGACGAACCCGGCGTATTCGCTGCCGTCGACCTCGGTGATGGTGGCCCCGGGGAAGCAGGGCGCGATCTGGTCGAGCCGACTGAAGGCCGCCCACGCGGCGTCCAGCTTGGCCGGCACGGAGAAGCGATGGGTCAGGTTCATGCGCTCATTCTGGCCCGGCCACCGACGCTCGGTCAGTCCGGCTCGTCGTCGGCCTCCTCCTCGTCGGCCAGCTCGGCACCGGAGAGCCGGGCCAGGACCTCGGCGTGGAGCCGGCCGTTGGTGGCGTAGGCACCCGTGCCCAACGGACCCGGCCGACCGTCGAGATCCGTGAACTGGCCGCCGGCCTCACTCACCACGACGGCGCAGGCGGCCATGTCGTACAACTCCAGCTCCGGTTCGCAGGCGATGTCCACCGCGCCCTCGGCGAGCAGCATGTAGGACCAGAAGTCCCCGTACGCACGCGTCCGCCAGACCGCCCGCAACAGGTCGACGAACCCCTGGCCCTGTCCCGCATCGACCCACCCCTCCAACGAGGAGTAGCTGAGGAAGGCGTCGTCGATCGAGGCAACGTCGGAGACGTGGCACTGCGTGGCGTTCATGAGCGACTTGCCGGCGTAGGCTCCGCCGCCCTTGCTGGCCCACCACCGCCGCCCGAGCGCCGGTGCGCTGACCACGCCCATGACCGCCTCGTCGTTGATCATCAACGCGATCAGCGTCGCCCAGATCGGGACGCCGCGGACGAAGTTCTTGGTGCCGTCGATCGGATCGAGGACCCAGCGCCGCGGGCCCCAGCCGGTGTCCTCCATCTCCTCACCGTGCACCGCATCCCGCGGTCGGGCCCGCCCGAGCGTCCTCCGTAGCGCCTCCTCGACGGCCGTGTCCGCATCGCTCACCGGCGAGAGGTCGGGTTTGCTCGTCACGTGCAGGTCCAGCGCCTTGAAACGGCTCATGGTGATCGAGTCGGCGTCGTCGGCCAGGAGATGTGCGAGCCGCAGATCGTCGGTGAGGCCCCGGTAGGCGGCACTCACGTCCGGATGGAACTCGCTCGAGATGGCCCCTCTACCGTCTGGCATGCCCTCACGCTACTGGCCGGATCGCAGCATCCGCCGGAACGACTCCAGCCGAGCCGGTGCCAGTTCGCCCCGTGCGACGGCCTCGTCCAAGGCGCATTCGGGCTCGGTAGCGGCATGTGTGCAACCGCGTGGGCAGTCTCGGACCAGGGCGTCCAGGTCCTCGAAGGCCGACAAGATCCGGTCCGGGCGTACATGGCTGAGACCGAAGGACCGGACCCCGGGGGTGTCGATCACCCAGCCCGTGCTGTTCGGGAGCCGGAGGGCGATGGCCGACGTGGAGGTCTGCCGGCCACGCCCGGTAACGGCGTTGACCGCTCCGATCGCCCGCTTCGCGCCCGGGATCAAGGCATTGACCAGGGTGGACTTGCCGACTCCGGAGTGACCGACGAAAACGCTACGGTGACCGTCGAGCGTTGATTGCAGGTCGGTCAGGTCGGCACCGGGCTGCATCACGGAGATCCGGACCCCGAGCGGGGCATACTGGGCCACGAAGGCATCGGGCGCGGCGAGATCGGCTTTGGTCAGACACAGCAGCGGAACCAGCCCGGCGTCGTAGCCGGCGACCAGGATGCGGTCGATCATGCCCGTACGCGGTGGCGGATCGGCCAGCGCGGTGACGATCACCAGTTGGTCGGCATTGGCCACGATCGGCCGCTCGTACGGGTCGTCGTCGTCCGCGGTCCGCCGCAGCACCGTGTTGCGCTCCTCGACCTCGACGATCCGGGCCAGGGTGCCTGGCTCACCGGAGGTGTCGCCGACGATGCGGACCCAGTCGCCGACGATGACCGACGCCCGGCCGAGTTGGCGTGCCTTGGTGGCCGTCACGTCGCGGTCGTCCAACACGGTGCGGTAGCGACCGCGGTCGACGGTCACCACCGTGGCGATCTCGGCTGCGCTGTAGTCGGGGCGATCCTTCGTGCGGGGCCGGGTCCGGCGTCGGGGGCGCTCGAACGCGTCGTGTTCGTCGGTCCGCAGGTCCCGCGAGGTCACAACCCGGGTGCCTGCGCCCGCGAGGGAAAGTCCGCTACCACCTCGGACGCCGCGTCGGAGGCGGCATCGGCGTCGCCGAGCATCCGCGTCCACAGCGCGACGAACTCCGGCATGGTCTTGGCCACGCAGCCGATGTCGTCGATCTCGACGTCGGCCACCACGAGGCCCAGCAACGCCCCGGCATGGGCCATCCGGTGGTCGGCGTAGGTGTGCCAGGTTGCCCCGCCGAGCAATCTCGGGTGAATGGTCAGACCGTCCCGGGTCTCGTGCACGCGTGCACCTAGTGCCTTCAGTTCGCGGGCGAGCGCGGAGATCCGATCCGTCTCGTGTCCACGGATGTGCTCAACCCCGTGGATGTGCGTCGTGCCGTCGGCCAGCGCCGCCATCGCCGCCGCCACGGGCACCAGTTCGCCGGCGTGGCTCAGGTTCAGCCGGTAACCGTGGATCTCGTCGGTACCCGCGACAGTCAGCGAATCATGTACGCGCGTCACGTGTGCGCCGAACCCCGTCAGCACCTGCCGGATCGCGTCACCGGCCTGATGGGTATCGCGTGGCCAGTTCGGCACGGTGACACTGCCGCCGGTGATCGCCGCCGCGGCCAGGAACGGAGCGGCGTTGGACAGGTCGGGGGTGATGGTGACGTCGCGGGGCGCAATCGCACCGGGGGAGACGCGCCAGTGGCCCGGTCGGGAATCGTCGACCTCGACCCCGCGCTCGCGCAGCATGGCCACGGTCATCTGCAGGTACGGCTCGGACGGGACGGCGTCGCCGAGGTGACGAAGCTCCAAGCCCTCGGCGTACCGGGCGCCGGCGAGCAACAGGCCCGAGACGAACTGACTGGACGCGCTGGCGTCCACGCTGACCGAGCCGCCGGGCAGGTCCGGACGGCCGGTGAGGCTGAACGGGAGGCCGGTGGCGTCGGCATCGACTACCGCGCCCAGGCCGCGCAGCCCCTGCAGCAGGGGTGCCAGCGGTCGCGCGTAGGCCTGTTCGTCGCCGTCGAAGGCGACCGCACCCGGGGCCAGGGCCGCGACGGGCGGCACGAACCGCATCACGGTGCCGGCCAGGCCGCAGTCGATCGTGCCGCCGGCCGCGAACTCCTGCGGCGGCGTCACGCGCCAGCTACCCGCCTCCTCGACGATCGCTACGCCGAGTGTGCGCAGTGCTGACCGCATCAGCTGGGTGTCGCGCGCCTCCAGACCGTTGACGATGGTCGAGGGCCCGGACGCCAGAGCGGCCAGGACGAGGGCCCGATTCGTCTCCGACTTCGATCCGGGAACGTGCACCGTCGCCCGGATCGGATCGTTGGCGATGGGCGCCAGCCAGCGCCCCGAGGGGGGCGTACTCGAGGTCGGGGAGGAAGCGGTGCTCGACACGACGGGGAGTCTAACCGCCCGCACAGGCGCACCCTCCTCTTGCGTTTGCACCCCGTGCACGTGGTGCAAACGCAAGATGGTGGTGCGCCTGTGTGGGCTCGCCAGCCGGGTTGATCGCCGGGGATCCTTCGACCTGCTCAGAGCATGTTGCTCGTGTTAGTCAGTTCTCGCCCAACTTGATGTTCTTGCTCCTCTTGTCACCGCCCCTCCGGGCGGCTTTCTTGGCTTGGGCTGCCTGCTTGGCGGCCTCCTTCTGGCGCTGGACGGCGTCCTTCTGGGCTTGCTTCGCGGCGGCAGCGGCGGCCTTCTTGGACTCCTCCAGCTGCTTGGCGGCGGTGACCTGGGCGGCCTTGAGCTGCCTCGCGGCCTGCTTCTTGGCCTTGCGGCTGGTGGCGACGACGGCGCCGGCCAACGCCGCCCCACCCGCGAGTGCGCCCTCGACCAGGTCCTGACTTTGGTCCGCGATCAACTTGGTGGCCTTCTTGGTGTCGCGGGCAATCGACTGCCCGCCCTTCGTGGCGCGGTAGCCGATCGACGGCCGGCCCTCCGTGTCCCGGGAAGCGAGCAAGACGCCACCGAGCAGACTCACGTTCTTGAGGAAGTGGGAACGGTCGCGGTCGCGTTCCTCCTCGGTCTCGCGGGTCCAGAACGGGTGCTTGGCCAGGGTGGCCGGGACCAGGGTCGCGGCGAGGACGAGAGCGCCGAGCCGACGCCCTTTGCCGGTGGCGAGGGCGAGTCCGCCGACCAGTTGCAGGACTCCGTTGATCCGGATCAGCGTGACTGGATCCTCGGGAATGGAGCTGCTGACCTGTTCGGGGGCGTACTGCTTCACCGCAGGTACGACCCGATCGATCAGCGGTTCGGCGTCGGGCACAAGCGATTCGGGGTCGCGGAGGGCCTTGAGGCCGCTGGCGACGAAGTACGAGGCGAGCATGGTCCGGGCAGCGAAGCGCAACAAGGTCATAGGGATATTCCTACCGCATACGACACCACCGCCGACGGGGCCGTTGGTGATTGGTCTGTCGGTTTGCTGTCACAGGTCTGGGATAGCGTCGAGGTCATGTGCGGGCGGTACGCAGCGTCGGCGTCGGCGGACGACCTCATGGAGGAATTCGACATCGACGAAATCCTCGGCAACCTTCCCGAGCCGGACTACAACGTGGCCCCGACCGTCGCCGTCCCCGCGGTACTGGAGCGGATGTCCAAGTCCGACGGAGACGTCCGCCGGCGACTGAGTCCGCTCACCTGGGGTCTGGTGCCGTCGTGGGCGAAGGACCGCAAGATCGGTGCCAAGATGATCAACGCCCGGGTCGAGTCGGTGGCCGAGAAACCGGCCTTCCGGAAGGCGTTCAGCGCGCGCCGGTGCCTGTTGCCGGCCGACGGCTTCTACGAGTGGTACGCCCGGGAGACCTCGACGTCGGGGAAGCCGAAGAAGCAACCGTTCTTCATCCATCGTGCCGACGGTGGGTTGTTGGTGATGGCCGGCCTGTACGAGATCTGGCGGGATCCGGCCAAGGACCGCGATGACGACAGTGCCTGGTTGCGCACCTGCACGGTGATCACCACCGAGGCGACCGACGCGGCCGGGCACATCCATGACCGGATGCCGATGATCATCCGCAAGGAGTCCTACGACGCCTGGCTCGATCCGCAGCTGACCGACACCGATGAGGCGATGCGGCTGCTGGCGGTGACCGACGCTGCGGCACTGGAGGCCTACGCCGTATCGACAGCGGTGAACAGCGTGGATAACAACGACCCGTCGCTGCTCGAGCCGCTCGCCGAGACCGACGACCAGCTGTTCTGAAGCCTGACCCGGACCACCCCCAACCACCCCATGGACACCCGGATCGTCGACATCGCCACGCCGGAGGGCCCGGGCCGGCTCTTCGTCGACGCGGCGGAAGAGCCGACGGCGACCCTGCTGCTCGGTCACGGCGCGGGCGGGGGCGTGACGGCGCCGGATCTGGAGTTGCTGGCGCGTCGGCTGCCGAGTTCCGGGACCACCGTGATCCGGTTCGAGCAGCCCTGGCGGACGGCCGGTCGCCGCGTCGCGGTGCCACCGCCTCGGCTCGACGTCGGCTGGCAGGCTGCCGTCGAGGTCGTGCTCCAGACTGTCGAAGGACCGCTGCTCTTCGGTGGCCGGAGCGCGGGCGCCCGGGTGGCGTGCCGCACCGCCGCTGAGTTCGCCGCCGCCGGCGTCGTCTGCCTTGCTTTCCCGCTGCACCTGCCCGGCCGCCCGGAGAAGTCCCGGGCCCACGAATTGCTGACGCCGACCGTGCCCCGGCTGGTCCTGCAGGGGAGCAGGGACACCTTCGGCACGCCGGACGAGATCCGGGGTTGCCTGCCGCCCGGAGACCCCGGAGTGATCGTCGTCGAGCTCCCCGGTGCCGACCACGGGTATCGGCTGCTCAAGGGCTCGGCCTTCACCGCTGTTCAACTGCGGGACCGGATCGTTGTCTCCGTCGGTCAGCTGATCGCTGCAGTCACCGGGAATACCGCCGAGGAGCCGACGTTGTAGCTCCTATGCAGGCAGCCGTCGTCGAGGCCCACAAGGCCGCCGCATCTGTGCCTGATCTTCCGCCGGTACTCTCGTACGTGATGATGCTTCCGAGGACCCCGGCCGAATCCGACGCCGATCTGCAGACCACACCCTCTGAATCCGTTGACTCCGACGCGCACGTGCCGGCGGTCGATCTGTCGGACGAGACCGACGAGGAGAGGGACGCCCGCTTCACCTCCGACGCTCTGCAGTACCTGGACCAGCTCTACGCTGCGGCCCTGCGGATGACGCGCAACCCGGCCGACGCCGAGGACGTGGTGCAGGAGACTTACGCGAAGGCGTACGCGTCGTTCCACCAGTTCACGCCGGGCACAAACCTCAAGGCGTGGCTGTACCGGATCCTCACCAACACTTACATCAACTCCTACCGGAAGAAGCAGCGGCAACCGCAGCTCTCCGACGGGGAGAACGTCGAGGACTGGCAGCTGGCTCGGGCGGAGTCGCACACCTCCGGCGGTCTGAAGTCCGCCGAGACGGTCGCCTTGGAGCATCTGCCCGACAGCGACGTCAAGGAGGCGCTGCAGCAGTTGGCGCCGGACTTCCGGCTGGCCGTATTTCTGGCCGACGTGGAGGGCTTTTCGTACAAGGAGATCGCCGAGATCATGGGGACGCCGATCGGGACGGTCATGTCGCGGCTCAACCGCGGCCGGACGCAGATGCGCAACCTGTTGAGTGACTATGCGCGTGAGCGCGGTCTGCTGCGGCGGGAGGAGAGCCGAGCATGAGCACCGGTCAGCCCAACCCGAGCCTGCCGAGCAGTGAGCCCACCAAAGAAGAGTGTGCGCACACTCTCGAGCGGGTCTACGAGTTCTTGGACCATGAGATCGACACCGCGAGCGCCGAGACGATCCGGCAGCACCTGGCCGCCTGCGAGCCGTGCCTCGATACCTACGACCTCGAGCAGATGGTCAAGTCGCTGATCCGGCGCAGCTGCGGCGGCGACGTCGCCCCGCCGCAACTCCGCACGCGAGTGATGGTCTCGATGACCACCGTTTGGCGCCAGACCCAGCCTCTGAAGCCGTCAGGCGTTGGGGCGCTTGCCGTGGTTGGCGCTCTTCTTGCGACGGGCGCGGCGCTTGCGTCCGGTCTTGGCCATGGATCCTCCTCGTCGAACTCGATGCCCGCTGACCGCAGGCACGGCCACCCATTGTGCCAGGTGTTGACCCGGTGCCCGCTGGTCCCTGCGGCGCCGTTTTCCGCCGTACGGGGAAACGTGACTGGCCGTTCGTTGTTGCGCGAGCGGTCGTAGGACGGGAAACGTGTTCGGAGCGTGGTCGCGATTAGGGTGTGGGGATGCCCTCGATGTCCGACGTCATCGTCGAGCACACCGCGCTCACCGAGGGCGAGCACCAGTGGCTGCGCCTGCTGGTCTCGGAGTGGCAGTTGCTGGCCGACCTCTCGTTCTCCGACCTGGTGCTCTGGGTGCCGGACACCGACGAGAACGTGTATTGGGCGGCCGCGCAGATCCGTCCCACCACCGCGCCGACCGCGCTGGTCGACGACGTGGTGGGGGATCTCATCGCGTACTCCCCGGAGCATCTTGTCTCGGAGGCCTTCCTGTCCCGGCGAATCACCCAGACCAGCGCTGGCAAGCTCGGGGCCGGGATGCCGGTCGACACCCACGCCATTCCCGTCGTGTTCGGCGATCGTTCCGTCGCCGTCGTGGAACAGCACACCAACCTGCTGGGCATCCGGGAACCGAGTTCGCTCGAGCGGGCCTACCTGGACGCGGCTCAAGACCTGGCCGAGATGGTGTCGGTGGCGGCGTTCCCCATCGCTGGCGATCTGTTCGACCCCAGCATCAACCCTCGCGTCGGGGACGGGTTCATCCGGTTGGACGCCGACGGCAACGTCATCTACGCGAGCCCCAACGCGCTGAGTGCGTACCGCCGGCTCGGACTCATCGGCGACCTCGTCGACGAGCACCTCGCCACGTTGACCGCGAAACTGCTTCCTCCACCCAGCGGACCGGTGGACGATTCGGTCCAGTCGGTGCTCTCGGGACGCATCGCCCGGCGCGCCGAGGCGGTCGCCGGCAGTGCCCACCTGCTCCTACGGTCGGTACCGCTCCTCAGCGGACGGTCTCGCCACGGCGCCATCGTGCTGTCGCGCGACGTATCCGATCTCCGCAGCAAGGAACGGGAGCTGGTCACCAAGGACGCGACGATCCGGGAGATCCATCACCGGGTCAAGAACAACCTCCAGACCGTGGCCGCCCTGTTGCGAATGCAGGCTCGCCGGATCGAATCGGCCGAGGCCCGGATCGCCCTCAACGACGCCATGTCCCGCGTCGCGGCGATCGCCATCGTGCACGAGACCTTGTCTCAGGCCTTCGACGAGGTGGTGGATTTCGACCGAGTTGCCGACGGGCTGCTCCGGATGGTGGCCGATGTGGCCGGCACCGGCACGGGGGCCACCGCCGTACGGGTCGGCAGTTTCGGTGAGGTCTCCGCCGACGTCGCGACCAGCCTGTCGATGGTTGTGACCGAGTTGTGCCAGAACGCCGTCGAACACGGACTGGCCGACCGCAGCGGCGAAGTCCGGGTAGTGCCGACGGTGATCGACGGCTGGCTTCGCGTGGAGATCACCGACAACGGTTTAGGACTCCCTGCCGACTTCGACTGGCGGTCCTCGCGCAGCCTCGGCCTGTCGATCGTCAGCACGCTCGTCGCGGAGTTAGAGGGGGACTTCGCCCTGGACGACAACCCGGAGGGCTCGGGGACCCGCGCCACCCTGGAGATTCCGCTCAACGGAGACCGCCGCCGCTGATCATCGGCCGCGTCGCGGCCGCCGGTCGAACGGGGAGAACGCGGAACGCCGGGCCAGGCCCGGCGTTCGAAGGTTGACTCTCGCTTGCCCGATCTGGGCCGACAACTAGGCGGTACGGATCCTTGCGCGTGCGGCACGGCGCTTGAGCGCTCGGCGCTCATCCTCGCTCAGACCACCCCAGACTCCGTGATCCTGACCGGCCTCCAGCGCCCATTGCAGGCAGGCGTCGCGGACGTCACAACGTCGACACACCTGCTTGGCCTCCTCGATCTGGAGCAAAGCCGGACCCGTGTTTCCGATGGGGAAGAACAGCTCCGGATCTTCGTCCAGGCAGGCGGCCTTGTGGCGCCAATCCATGGCGTCATCACTCCTTAGCTCGGCACTTCGGGCGTCCCAGGGACCCCGAACCAACATGAAGAATCGGGTCCTCTACACTGAGCGCCCGGAACTCGGTCACAACCCTTTCAAGTATCGGCGGCCAATACAAGACTCTGCGGCGTTGGTTCGCTCACACTTTCACTGCGTGAGACACCTCCGCTTGAGCCCCTGCGTACCCCGGCACACGTGGCCCAAACACGTAAGCTCGAACTTGTGTCCGGGCTCCGATCTAGGCCGGCGACGCCGGCATTAGGCCTAGCCGCAGCTTTGTTGGGCCTGCTTGGGGCGGTGGCCGTCGTTTTCGCAGCTGCGCAGATCGCCGCCGCCAATCCCAACCGGCCCGTGGTCGGCATCGGTACGGCGTTGCTGCTGGTGGGCTTTGGGGCGCTGCTGTTCGCGACGGCGTCCGGCGTCTGGCGTGGCCGCCGTTGGAGCCGAGGACCAGCCGTGGCCATGTCGTTGATCCAGTTGCCGGTGGCTTCGAGCTTCGCCGGCGGCGACACGTGGTGGGTCGCCGCCGCACTGGCGGCCATGTCGATCGCGGTGCTGGTCTGTCTCCTCCTGCGGTCCTCGACGGCGATCTTCGTGCCGCCGACAACCGATGAGGCAGCGCCCGATCAGCCCGAGACCAGCTGACCGGATCCTGTACGAGCACGAGGCAACTCTGTTTCGCCAGCGCCGGTTTCAGCGCAGACGCTGAGCACCACCGGACGGCAGAGCCACGAAGTGCTTCGGTGTCCGGTACCCGGCGCCGGAGAACTGCCGGTAGATCTCCGCTGCGACAGCATCGGCGCGCCCGGCCGGGACCAGCGCGATGATGCAACCACCGAAGCCGCCACCGGTCATCCGGGCCCCGATCGCTCCCGCCCCCCGGGCAGCCTCGACGGCCAGATCGACAGTCGGAACGGTGATCTCGAAATCGTCGCGCATGGAGGTGTGCGAGGCGTCCAGCAGCGGGGCCAGGTCGGCCAGCTGACCTGCGATGAGGAGTTCGGCGGCCTGGTGGACTCGGGCGTTCTCGGTGACCACGTGGCGAACACGCCGCCGCATGACATCGTCGGGAAGGGCCGTGAGGGCAGCTTCGAGGTCGTCGATGTCTCGCAGGGCGGGCACAGCCAACAACGCGGCCGCCTCCTCGCAGGTGGCCCGGCGGTCGGCGTACTCGCTGTCGACCAGGGCGTGCGGGGTGTTGGTGTCCAAGACGAGGATCTCGAGCTCCGCCTCCGCCAGACCGACCGGCACCTGGCGGAAGTCGAAGGTCCGGCAGTCGAAGAACAACGCGTGCCCCGGCACGCACAGCGTCGAGGCGGCTTGATCCATCAGTCCCGTCGGTGCTCCGACGAACTCGTTCTCGCAGCGTCGGGCCAGCTTGGCCCGGTCGAGCGGTTCGACCGACAGATCATTGAGGTCGGCCAGGGTCGCCAACGTGGCACACTCCAACGCGGCCGAGGAGGACAGGCCGGCCCCGATCGGTACGTCGGAGCTGAGCACCAGGTCCGCACCCTCGATCGCATGGCCGTCGTCGTCGAGCGCCCACACCACCCCGGCAACGTAGGCCTGCCACCCCGTCATTCCCGGCTGGAGATCCTCACGCGCGATGGTCTCGGTGCTGGACTCGTTCAGCGACGTGACGCGCCAGACGCCGTCGTCGCGGGGGGCGGCAGCGACCACGACGCGCTGCTCGAGCGCGAACGGCATCACAAAGCCGTCGTTGTAGTCGGTGTGCTCCCCGATCAGGTTGACCCGCCCCGGTGCTGCCCAGACGCCGGTCGGTGCGCGGCCTGTCTCTTCGGTGAAGGCCCGAACCAGGGCGTCGACCGCGTCGGAGCTCACGACGAGCACTGTACTGTCCGGCTCGCGCACGCTACGCACCCATGACTCGGTCTTCCTCCCTCACTCGCAGACGCGTTGTCCGGCGAGCGTGTCTGCTCCTTCGGTCGTCCAGACCGAGCCGGCGCTTCGCTTGCCGACGCTCGCCGGGGTTCGTCCGGCAATCGCTAGAATGCGGTCGTGCTCGCTGCCTACGCCGCGCGGACCGAACCGGAGGCGCCGCTCGGCGCGCTCGAGATCGGCGAGATTGAGCCGGGGGACACCCCGGCGGACTGGGTGGACGTTCGGGTCCGAGCGGCGGCCCTGAACCACCACGACGTCTGGTCGTTGCGCGGCGTCGGCCTGTCCGCCGACCTGCTGCCGATGATCTTGGGATGCGACGCCGCGGGCGTCACCGCGGATGGCCGGGAGGTGATCGTCTATCCGGTGATCACCGATCCGCGCTTCGCCGGGTCGGATCCGACGCTCGACCCGGCACGGTCGTTGCTGTCGGAGCGCTATCCCGGCGCATTGGCCGACTCGGTACGGGTGCCGGAGCGCAACCTGATCGAGAAGCCGGCCGAGTTGTCGTTTGTGGAGGCGGCCTGCCTCCCGACCGCGTGGTTGACGGCCTACCGGATGTTGTTTCGGGCGTCCGGACTGAAACCAGGACAGACGGTGCTGATCCAGGGTGCCGGGGGCGGGGTCGCCACCGCGTTGGTGATCTTGGCACGACAAGCCGGTCTTCGGGTCTGGGTTACGTCGCGTGATCCGGCCCGGGCCGAGCGGGCGGTAGAGCTCGGCGCGCACGCAGGATTCACGTCCGGTGCTCGACTGCCGGAGCGGGTGGATGCGGTGATGGAGACTGTTGGGGCAGCCACCTGGTCCCACTCGATCAACGCACTGCGACCCGGTGGGACCCTGGTGATCAGCGGCACCACCTCGGGAGCCGAGCCGGGCAAGGCCGAACTGACCAAGATCTTCTTCAGGCCGCTCCGCGTGATCGGCTCCACCATGGGCAGTCGGGAGGATCTCACGGCCTTGGTCGCCATGCTGGTCGCCACCGGGGCCCGGCCGGTTGTCGACCGGGTCCTTCCACTCGCCGAGGCTCGTACGGGCTTCGCGGCCATGATCGACGGGAACGTGTTCGGCAAGATCGTCTTCCAACCTTGATCATCAGTGTTTGCCAAAGCTGAAGGACGATCGATTGCCGAGGGCCGGATGTCGTTTTCCGCCATGTGACGGCTGGCGCAGCACGATTCGTGGCTTGACCGCTGCGTCGTCCGCCACGTGGCGGGAAACCGACATCAAGAAGGGACGACGGTGCCGTCAGGAGCGGATCCGGAGCGATCGGACGGTCCGTCTCAGTTCAATCCTCGTCGTCGAGACGGGCCAGCCAGGTGGCGAGCCGCTCCACCGGCACCTCGTACTCCGGGTTCAGGTCGACGAAGGTACGGAACTGGTCGGCGAGCCACGCAAGGGTGACCTCGTCGTCACCCCTGCGTGTCTCGAGCTCTTCGATCCCTCGATCGGTGAAGTACACCTGCCCCTAGTCCTGATCGAATGCGGCCTTGATCAACTCGCGCTGCTGGGACTGGTGCACGCCGGCCGACCCCACCGACGGGGCCGAGGAGGCCGGCCGGGTGACCTTGGTCAGCGTCCAGGACCGGTCCTCGTCGACCTCGGCGAGGGCCGGTAGGAGGTTGAGAGCCATGTGCGGCCACGCACCTTGGTTCTCCGCCTCGTCCTGCACCCAGCGCAGCTCGGTGGCGTTGGGATACTTCGCGAGCTCCGCGACGAGCGTCCGCTTCGGGAGCGGGTAGAGCGACTCGACGGAGAAGATTGGCAGGGTGTCCTCCTGGCCCGCCGCGGCCCGGCCCGCCAGCAGGTCCCAGCGCACCTTGCCCGAGCACAGCACCACCGTCGTCACCCGATTCGGGTCACCCGCCGGATCGGTGAGCACGGGTCGCCACCCTCCCTCGGTGAAGTCCACCGGATCGGAGACCGCCGACTTGTTCCGGAGCATGGACTTCGGTGTCATGACGATCAACGGCCGATGGATCTCCCCGAGCGCCTGCTGCCGGAGCATGTGGAAGTGACTGGCCGGAGTCGACGGCTGGCAGATGGTGATCGAGTTCTCCGCCGCCAGCTGCAGCCAGCGTTCGAGCCGCGCCGAGGAGTGGTCCGGGCCCTGACCCTCGTAACCGTGGGGGAGGAGCAGGACGACCCCGGACTTCTGCGTCCACTTCGCCTGTCCGGAGGAGATGAATTCGTCGATGATGGTCTGCGCCCCGTTGGCGAAGTCCCCGAACTGCGCCTCCCAGAGCACCAGCGCCTCCGGCCGGGCCACCGAGTAGCCGTACTCGAACCCCATCGTCGCGAACTCGCTGAGCAGCGAGTCGAAGATGTGGAACTTGCCCTGGGAGTCGTCGAGGTGCTTGAGCGGCACCCACGACTCCCCGGTGGCTCGGTCGACCACGGAGGCGAAACGCTGCACGAAGGTTCCGCGGCGGCTGTCCTGGCCGGTCAGCCGGACCGTACGGCCCTCGATCAGGAGCGACCCGAAGGCCAAGATCTCGCCGGTGGCCCAGTCGATGGGTCCCTGGGTGATGGCGGCCGCCCGCCGTTGCAGTTGCGGCATCACCTTGGGGTGGACCGTGAAGCCCTCCGGGAAGGTCGTGTGCGCGTCGGCGATCTTCTTCAGCGTCTCCATCGAGACGGCGGTGCCGTGCTTCGCCCCGAACTTCGCCGGGTACTCCGGCACGGGCCGGTACTTGCGGTCCTCCTCGGCGATCGGCGCGTTCGCGTCGCGGACCTCCTTGAACACGCTCTCCAGTCGCTGCTGGAAGCGCTTCATGACCTCTTCGGCGTCCTCGACCGCGATGTCGCCGCGGCCGATGAGCGCCTCGGTGTAGAGCTTGCGGACCGAGCGCTTCTTCTCGATCAGGTCATACATCAGCGGCTGGGTGAAGCTCGGGTCGTCGCCCTCGTTGTGGCCGCGCCGGCGGTAGCAGACGATGTCGATGACGACGTCCTTGTTGAACTCCTGCCGGAACGCGAACGCCAGCCGGGCCACCCGGATGCAGGCCTCCGGGTCGTCGCCGTTCACGTGGAAGATCGGCGCCTGGATCATCCGGGCCACGTCGGTGCAGTACATCGAGGAGCGCGACTCGGTCGGCGAGGTCGTGAAGCCCACCTGGTTGTTGACGATCACGTGGATGGTGCCGCCCGTACGGTAGCCGCGCAGCTGGGACAGGTGGAGCGTCTCCGCCACGACGCCCTGCCCGGCGAAAGCGGCGTCGCCGTGGATCAGGACCGGGAGCACCGGGAAGTCCTCGCCGCGATCGAGGATGTCCTGCTTGGCCCGGGCGATGCCCTCGAGCACTGGGTTGACGGCCTCCAGATGCGAGGGGTTCGCGGCGACCGAGGTCTTGACCGTGTTGCCCGCGAGCGAGGTGAACTGGCCGTCGGAGCCGAGGTGGTACTTCACGTCCCCGGAGCCCTGCACGGTGCGGGGGTCGATGTTGCCCTCGAACTCGCGGAAGATCTGCGCGTACGACTTGCCGACCACGTTGGCGAGCACGTTCAGCCGGCCGCGGTGCGGCATGCCGACGCAGACCTCCTCGAGCCCGAGGTCGGCGGCCTGCTCGCAGATCTCGTCCAGCAACGCAATGGCCGACTCGCCACCCTCGAGGCTGAACCGCTTCTGGCCGACGAACTTGGTCTGCAGGAACGTCTCGAAGATCTCCGCCTCGTTGAGCTTGTCGAGGATGCGCAGGTGCTCCTCGCGCGGCAGCGACTCGTGCCGTTGCTCGACTCGATCCTGGATCCACTTGCGCTGCGCCGGCTCCTGGATGTGCATGTACTCCAGGCCGGTCGTCCGGCAGTACGAGTCGCGCAGGATGCCCAAGATCTTGCGCATCTTCATCAGGCCCTGACCGCCGGCGAACGAACCGGTGGCGAACTCGCGGTCCAGGTCCCACAGGGTCAAACCGTGGGACTGCACGTCGAGGTCGTGGTGCCGCCGCTGCCGGTACTCCAGCGGGTCGGTGTCGGCCATCAGGTGCCCGCGGACCCGGTAGGCGTTGATCATCTCCATGATCCGGGCCTGCTTGGGCACCTGGTCCTCGTGCTCGGTGCTGATGTCCTGCGCCCACCGGATCGGCTCGTACGGGATGCGCAGCGCCCCGAAGACGTCGTCGTAGAAGCCGTCCTCACCGAGCAGCAGCGCGTGCAACCGGGCGAGGTACTGGCCGGACTGGGCCCCCTGGATGACCCGGTGGTCGTACGTGGAGGTGAGCGTCATGATCTTGGAGACGCACATGTCGGCGAGCTTGTCGGGATCGGAGCCCTGGAACTCCGGCGGATACTCCATCGACCCGACGCCGATGATCGCGCCCTGACCCTGCATCAGTCGAGGCACCGAGTGGTTGGTGCCGATGGTGCCCGGATTGGTCAAGGTGATGGTCGTCCCGGCGAAGTCCTCGACCGTGAGGTTGTTGCCCTCGCCTTCTTGACCATCTCCTCGTACGCCGCCCAGAACTGGGCGAAGTCGAGGTTCTCGCAGCTCTTGATGCTCGGCACCAGCAGCTGGCGGGTGCCGTCGGGCCTGCGGAAGGTCGATGGCGAGACCGAGGTTGATGTGCCGCGGCACCACCATGGTCGGCTTGCCGTCGACGACGTCGTAGCCGGTGTTCATCTCCGGATGCGTCTTGAGCGCCTGCACCATCGCGTACCCGATCAGGTGCGTGTACGACACCTTGCCGCCGCGGGCCCGTCGGAGGTGGTTGTTGATCACCACGCGCTGGTCGATCAGCAGCTTGACCGGCAGCGATCGGACACTGGTCGCGGTGGGCACGGCCAGCGAGATGTCCATGTTCTTCGCCGTGCGCGCGGGTGCGCCGCGGAGGACGGTCTTGACCGGCTCCTCGACGTCGACGTTCGGCCGGCTGGACGGATTGGGCGGATCGGCGGGCACGGCGCCGCGGTTGCCGGGTGCGCTCGGCCGGACTTCCTTGGTCTGCATCGGCCGCTCCACCGTGGCCGTGCGCCCGCTGTTGCCGGACTCGCCGCTCGGCCCGCTGCGCGGCGGCCCGCGTCGTCTGCTGATCCGGCGCCGGCGCAGGACCAGCCTTCGTGGTCTGCGCGGGCTGAGTGGTCTTCGGCTCAGGCTTCGCCGGCGTCGCCTTTTCCGCCGCGACCTGCCGCGCGCCGTTGCCGGACTTGCGGGCGCCACCGTTGCCGGCGGGCTTGGCCACTGCGCCGGTGGTGGCAGCCATCTCGTGGGTCTTGAAGTAGTCCGCCCACCGGGGATCGACCGAATCCGGATCGGCGACGTACTGCTCGTACATCTCCTCGAAAAGCCAGTCGTTGGCGCCGAACTGGCTGGCCAGATCCTCGTTCTGGGTTTCGGTCGGATTGGTCGATGGGTCGGGCACGATGGCCACTCATCCCTTTCGTTCTCTGCTACGTCTGGGCAGGACGACCCCGCCGCGTCGTCTTCCTAGGCTAGCGAAGATTTCGTACCAGTTGGGGACTGGTAGGCACGGAGCCGTTGCCCGACAGATATACCCAACTGAGCCTGCACACCTCGACCGTGAACAGCACCAACGCCAGGTTGCGCACGGCCGTCACCGTCGTGGCGACGACAACCATGACCTGGCCGCGGAACCCCAGCAGGCCGTCGTAGAGGAGCGGGTAGACGAACTGGGTGAGCAGGGCCAGCACCAGGAGCTGCACGGCCAGGCGTTCGACGGCTGCGCGCTCGGGCTGACTGGCCGAGGACCGGAGCAGCAGCAGTGCCGCCATCGGTCCGCCCATCCAGAGCAGGTACTGCGGGCTCAGGGTCTTGTTGGTCACCGTCATGATCGCGATGGTCGCCAGCACGACCAGCCCGACCGCAACCGGCGAGATCCGCGGCGCCCGATAGGCCCGAATCCAGAGCAGGACCAGGATCGCCAGGCCCAAGACGGTGGCCAGGTTGCTGACGAGCAGCCAGTCCTGACACACCGGGCCCGAAGATCTCGTACGCCTGGAATCGGGAGAACTCGACCCGCCAGCCCGGCGCGAACGCCCGCGCCAGCATCAGCGGCGTCGCCCAGATCGACTCGACCTGGAGACCGCGGCCCGACTGCCAGGTCAGCGGCGACACCAGTCGGGACCAGCCGCCGACGAGCAGGCTGATCCCGGCGAGCCCGAACCCGACCGCGACGAACGTCCAGCCGGCCACCTTGCGGTCCGGCTTGTACGCGCAGAACGCGGCGATCAGCAAAGCCGGCCAGAGCTTGATCGCCGCGCCGAGGCCGGTGAGGGCGCCGGTGACCCACGGCCTTCGGCGGGCGGCCAGCAGGGCTCCGCCGGCCAGCACGGCGGGGAGCATGTCGAACCGCAGGTAGCAGAGCGGGCCGATGAGGAAGACGAAGAGGATCCAGAAGTCGATCGCGCCGTCGTGCCGTCGGGCACCGGTCCGCCGCCCGGTTCGGTAGAGCGCGAACGTGAATGCCGCGTCGAGGAGCACCATGAACACCATGAAGACGATGAGGTAGCCGGTTGCCGAGCCGCCGGTGATCCCGTAAGGGAGCCAGAGGATCCAGACCACTGGTGTCGGGTATTCGTTCAGCGTGCCGGCGAGGCCGATGTCGAACAGGGCGGCGATCTTGCGGTGGTAGTAGAAGACGTCGCCGACGATGAAGCTCTCGAAGCGGACCAGGATCGCGATCATCAGCAGGCGGGTGGCGAGCCAACCGACGACAATGGCCCACGGTCCGCGGCGCCGGTCGTACCACGCCACAACCCGACGCCACCGGAATGGGCGTCGCGCCGCGGTGTCCACGTCGGCGAATCTATCGGGCGGGCATGAGGGGGCGGTTGAGACGCCTGGGGCGCTTCGGTCACCGGCTGGCTGGCGAAGGCTACCCGCTGCAGCCCCCGAGGGGCTAACCTGACGCCGAGACGGCTTCGCCTCACGTACCCACAGGCGGCGACCCATGACCGGTTCGTTCGGCATCGACGTGCGACTCCACCTCGAAGACCTCGCGGGCGTGCTGACCGCACTGCTCCAGCTGGCCAAACCACCCGGCTGGCTGGTCGCGGTCGAGGACCTGGGCCGCGTGCGTTCGGGTTTCGAGAATGCCGTGCCCGAGCTCGGTGCCGGCGCGCCGGCGCTGGTCCGGGTCAAGTTCAAGCGCGCCCATCTGGAGGGCGGCCGGTGGGTCACCCTGCACCGACTGACCGTGCTCGACGAGGGCGCAGATTCCCCCCGCGAGATCGACATCCGCGGGGTACTGCTCGCACCGGGCATCGCGGCGCCAGGTCGAGTCGGCCCGCGGCGCGACTTTCGACTCCGCCGAGTGGCGGGCTTACCTGCCCGACCTTCGCCTGGTGGTCGACCGGCAGCCGGCCGACGTCGGGTTGCCCGCGATGCCGGCCCTGACCGACCCCGCCGCCGCACGGGCCACGCTGCAAACTGCGCTCCGAAAGGGTGCCGACGCCCGCGCCAAGCTGACCCTGGCCGCCGCAATACCGGAGGTGGTGCGCTACCGCGAGGGTTTGCGCTGCACGATCGTCTATGCGCTCGATTACCCGGCCGCGGCCGAGACCGTCGGGCCGGCGGGTGTGGTGGCCAAGGTGTACGAGGGCGAGGAGGGTCGGCATACGTACGCGGCCATGACGGCCCTGTGGAACTCGCCGCTGCGGTTCAGCAGCACCGTACGCATCGCGGAACCGCTGGCCTTTTTACCCGAGATGAACGTGGTGCTGCAGGAGCTGGTGCCGGGCGACATATCGCTCAAGGATCACCTGAAGCAGGCGTTTGCGGACGGCGTGGTGCGCGGAGTGGCCTTGCTGACCGACGTTGTCCGCAAGTCCGGACGCGGACTCGCCGAGCTGCACTCCTGCGGCGCGACGGTCGGGCCCGAGGTCACCTGGGACGACCAGATCGGGGCCTTGCGGGTGGCGGTCACCCAGCTGGACACCGCGCTGGTGGAGTCGAGCGCCGCGATCGAACCGCTGGTCGGTGAACTCGAACGGGCCGCGGCCAAGATCCCGGCGGCGCCGCTGGTGCCCACCCACCGCAGCTTCCGGCCGGCGCAGATCCTGCTCGACGGAACCGACATCGCCTTTCTGGACTTCGACGGCTACTGCCGGGCCGAACCGGGCCTGGACCTGTCGCTGTTCCGGACGACGCTGGTCGATCTCTGCCTGCGCGCGCTCGAGGCCGACGACGATGCGCCGAGTGCGGAGTTGCAGCGTGAGCGGCAGGCTCACCTGGACAGTCTGTGCGCGAGCTTCCTGGCCGGCTACGAGGAGGTCGCGCCGGTTGACCGGGAACGGCTTGCCTTGTGGGACGCCCTGACCAGCGCCAAGGACATCGTGGACTGCTGGCGCAAGGTCAAGTTCGAGCACCTCGACCGGCGAATGGAGTTCCTGCAGCAGCGGCTGCGGCTGGAGCCCAACCTGGAGTTACACCCGGCGCTCTGATCGCTCGGCTCGCCCCGCTTGCCGGCTGGTCCGCCAGCCGGGCCCTTTCCGGCCGTACGGAAACCGGCGCCCCCGGCAGGATTCGAACCTGCGCTCCCGCCTCCGGAGGGCGGTGCTCTATCCCCTGAGCTACGGGGGCCGGGCGGTGTCCGGGCCGAAGAGAAATGTACCAGTGCAGGCCGTCCTATCCTCGATGCGTGATGCGGCGACCACCCCTCGGCCGGCCGCACGCCGCGCCGCTCGAGTGGCGGCCTTGATCGTCCTTCTGCTCGCGCCACGACCGCCGTGGCGGGATGCGTCCGACCGGCGCCGCCGGGACCGGCGACCATGCGGGCCAGCCCGCCGCCGTGGCCGGCGCCGTCCGATGCCGTTTCCTACATCGAGGCGGCCGGTGTCGAACCGGAGCCGTACGCGACGCCGGAGGATCCGCGCCTGGTCCGGCTGCGGATAAGGATCGACGGAGCCGCGGTGACCGTGCCCGCTTGGGTCGGCATCGACCGCCCGCGGGCCGTCCAGGCCCCGGCGCACACCCACGACGACAGCGGCACGATCTGGGTCGAGGGACGTGCCTCTCAGGCCTTCACGCTCGGGCAGTTCTTCACCCTCTGGGGCGTACGGCTGACCGATTCCTGCCTCGGCGCGGCGTGCGGACGCTCGCCGTTCGGGTCGACGGACGCGCCGACGACACCGACCCGCGGGCCCTGCCCCTGGCGACGGCCAAGACCATCGACCTGTCCGTGTCCAGCTCATGATCATCGGCCAGCGGGTGCGGACTCGATCTGGCAGAGTGCCGCGGATGACCACCGCGGCGGCGGAGCCAGGAGACACGCGCGATGAGCCACGCCCACGTGGCCGGGGCCATTCACGCCGACGCGGAGGTCCGCGCTCCGCACTGGCTCGGCCGCCCCGACGACGTCAACGCGCTGCTGAGCAGGCTCTGGAGCAGCAACGTCGACAAGAACGCCGACGGCGTCGCTGACCGTGGCCGGTCTCGGCGTCGACGAGATCGCCGCTCAGGCGGGAACCCCGGTCTACGTGGTCGACGAGGCCGATCTTCGGGCTCGGGCGCGCGACTTCGCGACCGCCTTCGCGAACTGGGACGTCTACTACGCCGGCAAGTCCTTCATCTGTACGGCGGTCGCCCGCTGGGTGTCCGAGGAGGGCCTCGGGGTCGACGTCTGCACGGGCGGCGAACTGGCCGTTGCCCTCCGGGCCGGGGTAGAGCCGGCCCGCATCGGGCTGCACGGCAACAACAAGAGCGCCAGCCGAGATCCGCGCCGCGTTGGAGGCGGGCATCGGCCGGATCATCGTCGACTCGTTCGACGAGATCGGCCGGCTGTCGAGCCTCGCGGCCGAGCTCGGCGTCCGGCCCCGAGTGCTGGTGCGGGTCACGACCGGCGTGGAGGCCCACACCCACGCCTACATCGCGACGGCGCACGAAGATCAGAAGTTCGGCTTCTCGATCGCGGCCGGGCAGGCCGCGCTGGCGCTGCGCACGTGCTTCGACGCCCCCGACCTCGAGCTGATCGGCATCCACTCCCACATCGGCTCCCAGATCTTCGACAGCGAGGGCTTCCAGGTCGCCGCCCGCCGTACGCTCCGGCTGCACGCCCAGTTCGCGCGGGAGACCGGCGTCGAGCTCGGTGAACTCGACCTCGGTGGGGGATTCGGCATCGCCTACACCAGTGCCGACACCCCGTCGACACCGCACGAACTCGCGCAGGCGCTTGGACGAGATCATCGCCAGCGAGTGCGCGGCGCTGGGCGTGGCCGTTCCGCACCTGTCCATCGAGCCGGGTCGGGCCATCAGCGGTCCGAGCACCTTCGCCCTCTACGAGGTGGGCACGGTCAAGCCGGTGGCCTTGGGCGACGGCGCCTCCCGCCTCTACGTGTCGGTGGACGGCGGGATGAGCGACAACATCCGGACCGCCCTCTACGCCGCCGAGTACTCGGCCACGTTGGCGTCGCGGGCCAGCACCGCGCCGGCCGTCCTGGCCCGCGTGGTGGGCAAGCACTGCGAGGGCGGCGACATCTTGGTCCGCGACGAGTTCCTGCCGGCCGACATCCGTCCCGGCGACCTGCTGGCCGTGCCGGCCTCCGGGGCGTACAGCCGGTCGATGGCCAGCAACTACAACCACGTGCCCCGGCCGCCGGTGGTGGCGGTCCGCGACGGGGTGATCTCGCCGCTGATCCGACGCGAGACGCTCGACGATCTCCTGGCCCTCGACGTGGGCTGAGCCGCCCTGATTCCGGCTCGTGGATTCTCACCGAATCCGCCACATGGTGAACAATGATTCTGCCGGGCAGCCCGAGCGCGAAAACATTGCCGTACGGGCCGTGTTCCGGGCGAGCGGCCGCGCGCGGCCGAGTTGGAAAGTGAGATGGGGTCAGCAGTGACGACGACGACGCTACGACCACGCGCTGAGCGTGACGCGCGTCGTGGCCCCCGTGTCGCCGGAGGAGGACGCCCCGCTGCGGATCGCCCTGCTGGGGTGCGGCACCGTCGGCAGTGCCGTGGCCCGGTTGATCACCCACCAGGCGGCCGACCTGCAGGCGCGCGTCGGCCGGCCGCTCGAACTGGTCGGCATCGCGGTCCGCCGGGCCGGCCGGGAGCGCGGCGACATCGATCCGGCGTTGATCACGACCGACGCCGAGAAGCTGATCGACGGCGGTGGCATCGATGTCGTGATCGAGCTCATCGGGGGGATCGAACCGGCCCGGTCCTTGATCCTCCGGGCGATGGCTGCCGGCGCCTCGGTCGTCACGGCGAACAAGGCGCTGCTCGCCGAGGACGGCGCCACCCTGTTCGCGGCCGCCGAGGCGGCCGAGGTCGACCTCTACTTCGAGGCGGCCGTCGCCGGGGCCATCCCGATCATCCGGCCGCTGCGCGAGTCCCTGGTCGGCGACGAGATCACCTCGGTGATCGGCATCGTCAACGGCACCACCAACTACATCCTGGACAAGATGGAGTCCCAGGGCGCGGGGTTCGGTGACGTCTTGGCCGAGGCGCAGGAGCTCGGCTACGCCGAGGCCGATCCGACCGCCGACGTGGAGGGCTTCGACTCCGCCGCGAAGGCGGCCATCCTGTCGAGTCTGGCGTTCCACAGCCGGGTCACGGCGGCCGACGTCTACCGCGAGGGCATCACCGAGGTGACCGCCTCCGACATCGCCGCGGCCCGCGAGATCGGCTGCCTCGTCAAGCTCCTGGCGATCTGTGAACTGGTCCCGGACTCCCGTCCGGGCCAGCCGGCGTCGGTCTCGGTACGCGTCCACCCGACGATGATTCCGCGGACGCATCCGCTGGCCTCGGTGGGCGGCGCGTACAACGCCGTGTTCGTCGAGTCCCGCTCGGCTGGGCGGTTGATGTTCTACGGACCCGGCGCCGGAGGTTCGCCGACCGCCAGCGCGGTGCTCGGGGACCTGGTGACGGTGGGCCGCAACCGACTCCGGGGCGCGGCCGGACCCGGTGAGTCCAGCTACGCGGCCAGACCGGTGTCGCCGATCGGCCGGGTGCTCACGCGCTACCACATCTCGCTCGAGGTCGACGACGTCGCCGGGGTGCTGGCTACCGTCGCCCAGTGCTTCGCCGAGCACGACGTCTCGATCCAGACCGTACGGCAGCAGGGGCGCGGCGCCGAGGCTCAATTGGTGATCGTCACCCACCGGGGCCGCGACGCCGACCTCAGCGCGACCGTGGCCGACCTCGAGCGGCTGCCGGCCGTCCGGGCGGTCAGCAGTGTGATGCGAGTCGAGGGGGAATGAGGTGAGCGTGCACGTCGACCCGGCCCCGCGACGAAACGTTCCGAGCCCACCCTGCGTGGCGTGATCGCCCGCTACCGCGCCTGGCTCCCGGTCCGCGACACCGACCCGGTGATCACCCTGGGGGAGGGCGACACGCCGCTGGTGCCGGCGAGCGTGCTCTCGGACCTGCTGGGCTGCGAGGTCTGGCTGAAGGTCGAGGGCGCCAACCCCACGGGCTCCTTCAAGGACCGGGGCATGACCGTGGCGGTCAGCGTGTCGGCCGGCGAGGGCGCCGAGGCGGTCGTGTGTGCCTCCACCGGCAACACATCGGCGTCGGCCGCGGCCTACGCCGCGCGGGCGGGTCTGCGCCCGTGGTGTTGCTGCCGGCCGGCAAGATCGCCGCCGGCAAGCTGGCCCAGGCCATCGTCCACGGAGCCCACGTCGTCCAGATCGAGGGAAACTTCGACGACTGTCTTCGGTTGGCCCGCCGGCTGGCCGAGCACTACCCGGTGTCGCTCGTGAACTCGGTCAATCCCGCACGGATCGAAGGCCAGAAGACGGCCGCCTTCGAGATCGTCGACGCCCTCGGCGACGCGCCGGATCTGCACGTCCTGCCGGTGGGCAACGGCGGGAATATCTCGGCCTACTGGCGTGGTTACACCGAGTACGCCGCGGCGGGTCTCGCAGCGCGTACGCCGCACATGTGGGCCTTTCAGGCCGTCGGCGCCGCGCCACTCGTCCTGGGCCACCCGGTGCCGTCCCCGGAGACCGTCGCCACCGCGATCCGGATCGGGAACCCCGCCTCCACCGAGCTGGCGGTCGCCGCGCAGCGCGAATCCGGTGGCCTGTTCGAGGCGGTGACCGACGAGGAAATCCTTGCGGCGCAAGCGTTTCTGGCCGCTCGGGAGGGTGTGTTCGTCGAACCGGCATCGGCGGCCGGGGTGGCGGGGCTGCTGGCCCGCCGGCGGCGCGGTGCGGTCGAGCCCGATCAGCAGATCGTGATCACCGTGACCGGACACGGGCTCAAGGACGTCGACACGGCGCTCGTCCTCGCGCGGGCCGATCCAGGCCGAGATCGTGCCCGCCGAGCTCGACCGGGTGGCCGATGCCTGTGGCTTCTGAGACACCACCAGCACCTGCGCTGCAGCGGCGAGGAGTGAGCATCACCCGCGCTCTTGACCCCGGGCCAGGCGACCACGCGTCACGGTCCCGGCCACCAGCGCCAACGTCGGTCCGGGCTTCGACTGCTTCGGGTTGGCTCTGGACTGGCGCGAGCGGGTCGAGGTCGAGGTCATCGAATCGGGCTACGCGGTCGACGTCACCGGCGAGGGTGCCGACGCGATTCCCGCGCGACGAGTCGCATCTGGTGCTCTCGGCCACCCTGACCGGTCTCGCGGACCTCGGTGTCCGAACGCCCGGGCTCCGGCTGCGCGCTCACAACACCCTGCCCCACGGGCGCGGACTGGGCTCGTCCTCGGCCGCCATCGTGGCCGGCCTGCTGGCGGCCTGCGGTCTGGCCGAGATCGAGCCGGACCCGCGACTGGATCCTGCGGCACGCCAGTGCGATCGAGGGTCATCCCGACAACGTCGCAGCCGCGATCTTCGGCGGATTCGTGCTCGCGTACGACAGCGGCTCGGGAGTTGCCGTGGCTCGCAGACCGGTCCGGCCGGAGATCTCGGGCTGGATGTTCGTGGCGACGCAGCCGCTGGAAACGGCGGCCGCCCGCCGACTGCTGCCGTCGTCGGTGCCGCACGTCGATGCGGCGGCCAACTCGGCCCGGGCGGCGTTGCTGGTGCACGCCCTGTCCGACGAGCCCGCACTGCTTCTCGAAGCCACCCGGGACTGGCTGCACCAGGGGTACCGGAGTTCGGCCATGCCCCGGTCGTACGAGCTGCTGAAGGATCTCCGCGGGCAGGGCTGGGCCGCGGTGATCAGCGGCGCCGGGCCGTCGGTGCTGGTCCTCGGGTCGCGCCGAGCAGCTGGCCGAACTCGCGGCTGGAAGGTACGCGGCTTCGCCGGCCGGCCGCTCGCCATCGGCACCGAGAGCAGGCTCGAGCGTGACACAGGTGAGTGTCGAGGTTGGACGGCTGTGACACGGGATGTGACACGGGCTGGGATGTGGTGCTAGCCTGGTAGCGCCGAAACGGTGAGTGGTAGGGCGTGACCATCTGTCCCGACTCGGCAGCGCCGCACAGGTCCGGCGCCCAAGGAATGAAGCCTCTCGATCCATTCCCGGCCTACACCACGCAGAACTTGAGCCTGAACAAGCAGTGCACGTACCTGAAGCGATGCGGTGACAAAGCTGTGCAGCACATACGTTCGCGTGACCCAGCCCGCGGCTGGTCGACGGACGACGTGATATCGGCCTGAGTGAGATGTGAATGAGTTTGACCTGATCGCCTGGTTGTCCGCCCGGGCGGCAGGGGTTTATCCAGATGGGTCACGACGTGGCCCCAGAGAAGGAAACACGTGACAGATATCGCCGAAGTCAACACCACCACCCGCCGACGAGCAGTCGGGCGGTCGGAAGCGAAAGGGGTCCGGGCTCGACTCGATGGTCCTGCCGGAACTGAAGCAACTCGCGAGCTCGCTAGGACTTCGCGGCACCGGCGGCATGCGCAAGGGACAGCTGATCGATGCCATTCGCGGCGCTCAGAACGGCTCGAGCGCCCCGGCCGCCGAGCGGAGCCATCGAGTCGGAGCGCTCTGAGCGCCTGGTCGGGTCCGAGAACGGAGCGCAGTCGATGCCCCGGCGGCCCCGGCGCTGCCGATCGCGACCGATCGCCGACACGACCGCCGAGAGGCCGCGTCAGGTCGAGTCGCCCCGTCCGGTCGAGCCCAGCGTGGCCAGCGACGGCCGTACGGAGACCGAGTCGGCACCGGCCGGTGACGGTGACCGCCGCGAGCGGCGCCAGAACCGGGACAACCAGAACCGGGACAACCAGAACCGCGACAACCAGAACCGCGACAACCAGAACCGGGATCAGGGCAACCGCGACAACCAGAACCGCGAGCAGGGCAACCGCGACAACCAGAACCGCGAGAACCAGAACCGGGACGAACCAGAACCAGAACCGAGAATCAGAACCGCGACTACGACGACGACGGAGGCGGGCGCCGCGGTCGTCGTCGACGCAGCCGTGATCGGCAGAACCGGCGCAGCCGCGGCGGCAGCAGCCGGCATGGACCGCTTCGAGGCCGAGCCGACGGTGGCCGAGGACGATGTCCTGGTTCCGGCGGCCGGCATCCTCGACGTCTTGGACAACTACGCCTTCGTCCGCACCAGCGGTTACCTGCCCGGGTCAAACGACGCGTACGTGTCGTTGTCGATGGTCAAGAAGTTCGGCCTGCGCAAGGGTGACGCGGTCACCGGCGCGATCCGCTCGCCGCGCGACGGTGAGCGGAAGGAGAAGTTCAACCCACTGGTCCGCATCGACTCGATCAACGGCACCGACGCCGAACAGGCCAGAGTCGCGGCCGGACTTCGGCAAGCTCACCCCGCTGTATCCGCAGGAGCGGCTCAAGCTCGAGACGACGCCGATGCAGCTGACGGGCCGGATCATCGATCTGATCGCCCCGATCGGCAAGGGTCAGCGGGCGTTGCTCGTCTCGCCGTCCAAGGCCGGCAAGACCATGATCATGCAGCAAATCGCCAACGCCATCTCGACGAACAATCCCGAAGTGAAGCTGATGGTGGTGTTGGTCGACGAGCGGCCCGAGGAGGTCACCGACTTCGAGCGGGCGGTGAAGGGCGAAGTCATCTCCTCCACGTTCGACCGTCCGGCCGAAGACCACACCACGGTGGCCGAACTGGCCATCGAACGCGCCAAGCGGCTGGTCGAACTCGGACACGACGTGGTGGTCCTGCTCGACGGCATCACCCGGTTGAGCCGGGCGTACAACCTCGCCGCCCCCGCGTCCGGACGGATCCTGTCCGGTGGCGTGGACTCCGCCGCGCTGTACCCGCCGAAGAAGTTCCTGGGCGCCGCCCGAAACATCGAGGGCGGCGGCTCGTTGACGATCATCGCCACCGCGTTGATCGAGACCGGGTCGAAGATGGACGAGGTGATCTTCGAGGAGTTCAAGGGAACCGGCAACTCCGAGATCCGGTTGCGCCGCGAGTTCGCCGAGAAGCGGATCTTCCCCGCTATCGACGTCGACGCCTCGAGCACGCGCCGCGAGGAACTGCTGATGAGCCGCGAGGAGCTCAATATCGTCTGGAAGCTGCGTCGGGTGCTGTCCGGACTGGAGAGCCTGCAGGGTCTGGAAATGCTGCTCGACCGGCTGCGCAAGACCTCCAGCAACGGGGAGTTCCTGATGGCCATCACCAAGACCATCCCGGGCAACCCTGCGCGCGGCGACGACCTGTAGCGCCCCGCCCCTTGGATGCACCCTTACGTCGCCAGTTGCACCCTCACATGAGGGTGCAACTACCGACGAAAGGGTGCGCCGGTGGGGACGCGCGGGGACTAATCGTGACGTCGGCGGCGTTGCAGAATTTGGTGCTGCAGGACCGCCTGCGGCACACTGATTCGTTGGTTCCGGTTCACGCCAGACACAGATGAGGCGACCCGGCACCGCAGAGACGAGGAGAACCATGAAGCCCGACATCCACCCCGCCTACGGGGAGACCCAGGTCACCTGCACCTGTGGCAACACCTTCACGACCAAGAGCACCGCACCCAACGGCGTCCTGCACGCCGACGTCTGCTCGGCGTGCCACCCCTTCTACACCGGCAAGCAGAAGATTCTCGACACCGGTGGCCGGGTGGCCCGCTTCGAGAAGCGGTACGCCCAGAAGGCACCGGCCAAGAAGTCCGGCCGCTAGTAGCACACGAGCGCCGGGAGGCAGGCTTCAGCCTGTTTCCCGGCGTTTCGCTTGCTCGCCCTTCGACGGGAGCACATTTCAAGGGTCGACGCCGAAGCGCGAGTCGAGCAAAGGAGGTAGCGCTGATGTTCGAGGCTGCGCAGCATCTACGCGATGAGTTCGCGGAGCTGGAAGCGACGCTGGCCGACCCTGCCGTGCATGCCGACCTGGCCCATGCCCGCAAGGTCGGGCGGCGCTACGCGGAGCTCACGCCGATCGTGACGGCTCTGGACGAGTACGACCGGTTGAACGCGGACCTGGCGGCGGCACGCGAACTGGCCACCGAGGACGAGGCGTTCGCGATCGAGGCAGCCGAATTGGAGCGACCAGATCGAGCCGCTGACCGAGCGGCTCACCCGGCTGCTGGCGCCGCGCGACCCCAACGACTCCTCCGACGCCCTGATCGAGATCAAGTCCGGTGAGGGTGGCGAGGAGTCGGCGCTGTTCGCCGGGGACCTGCTGAAGATGTACACCCGCTACGCGGAGACCCGGGGCTGGAAGACCGAGGTGCTGGACGCGCAGGAGACCGACCTCGGCGGCTACAAGTCGGTCACCGTGGCGGTCAAGGCGCCGGCAGCCGGTGGACCGGACGAGATGCCGTACGGCACCTTGAAGTTCGAGGGCGGAGTGCACCGCGTCCAACGGGTTCCGGTGACCGAGTCGCAGGGCCGGGTGCACACCTCGGCGGCCGGCGTCCTGGTGATGCCCGAGGTCACGGAGGCGGAGGTGGAGATCGACGACAACGACCTGCGCATCGACGTCTACCGGTCGTCGGGCCCCGGTGGTCAAGGCGTCAACACCACGGACTCCGCGGTCCGGATCACGCACCTGCCGACGGGCATTGTCGTTTCCTGCCAGAACGAACGCTCCCAGCTGCAGAACCGCGAGCAGGCCATGCGGATGCTGCGGGCGCGACTGATCGCGGCCGCCGAGGAGGAGGCGGCGTCGGCAGCGTCCGCCGCCCGCCGGAGCCAGGTTCGCACCGTCGACCGGTCCGAGCGGATCCGAACGTACAACTTCGGTGAGAACCGGATCGCCGACCACCGCATCGGCTTCAAGGCCTACAACCTGGACCAGGTACTCAACGGCGATCTCCACGCGCTGATCGCTGCCCTCCTCGAAGCCGACACGCGCCGACCGGCTGGCCGCGTCGGCCGGCTATCGCCGTGTGATTGGTTGCGGTTTGAGCGCCGACGAGACCGTCGCCGCGTTGCTCACCGCGGCGACTGCTCGGCTGGAAGCGGCCGGCGTCGAGAGCCCCGCCGACCGACGCTCGGGTCTTGCTGGCGCACAGCTGCGGCTGCGAGCCGCAGCGAACTCCTCCGCACGAACCGTGTCGACCCGGCCCGCGTGGCGGACTTCCAGCAGCTCCTCGACCGACGAGCCGAGCGGATCCCGCTGCAACACCTCACTGGTCGGGCTCACTTCCGCTACCTGGAGCTCGCCGTCGGACCGGGTGTGTTCGTGCCCCGGCCCGAGACCGAAGTCATGACGGGCTGGGCGTGGACCGCCTGGAAGGAGTTGGTGACGGGCCGGAGCGCCGACCCGTAGCGGTCGATCTCGGCACCGGGTCCGGGGCGGTCGCCAAAGCACTGGCCACCGAGGTGCCCGATGCTCGCGGTCCACGCCGTGGAGATCTCGGACGAGGCACTGCGCTGGGCCCGGCGCAACCTGGGCGAAACCGACGTCAGTCGCCTGACGCCGAGACCTCGCGACGCGCTGCCCGAGCTCGACGGAGTCGTCGATCTGGTGATCGCCAATCCGCCCTACATTCCGCTCGAGGCGTTCGCCTCGGTCGCCCCGGAGGCCCGAGACCACGATCCGACCGTCGCCCTGTTCTCCGGCGTCGACGGCCTGAACGCCATCCGGCGGCGTCACGGCAACGGCGGGCCGGCTGCTCCGCCCGGGCGGATTGCTGGCCGTCGAGCACGCCGAGGTCCAGGCCGAGAGCGCCCCCGAGATCCTGGTCCGGTCCGAGCTGTTCGGCTGCGTTCGGGATCATGTCGATCTGACCGGTCGACCCCGTTTCACCACCGCCACCCGCCGGTCGCCTGAGAGACCGCGACGACCCGGTCGGTCCGCCCGGTCCTCTGGCAGGATGGGCCGGGTGAACTCGACCGGCGACGACGGCAGGCAGGCCGCGGACGGCGAGCTCTGTTCCGACGAGTCTCGTGTTCCCGAGCCGAGCGGCCTACCGCCGCTTCGATTGCACGACTGACGATCCGGTCGCCCTGGCCGCAGCCAGCGCTGCTGCGCGCGAGGCGGTGGAGCGTGGCGAATGCATCGTCCTGCCCACCGACACGGTGTACGGGATCGGGGCCGATGCCTTCGATCCCGACGCCGTCCAACGCCTGCTGGACGCCAAAATGCGCGGGCGGGACATGCCGCCACCGGTGCTGATCGCCGAGCCTTCGTTGATACGCGCGCTGGCCACCGAGGTGCCCGAGCGAGGCCAAGGACCTGGTCGAGCGCCATTGGCCGGGTCCGCTGACCATCATCTGCAAACGGCAGCCGAGCCTGCGCATGGACCTCGGCGACTCCGAGGGCACCGTCGCGCTCCGAGTGCCCGATCACGAGCTGGCGCGGGACATCTTGCGTGGTACCGGGCCGATGGCGGTGAGCAGCGCCAATCTCAGTGGGCAGCCCGCGGCGCTCAGCTGCGACGAGGCGGTGGCCCAGCTCGAGGACCGGGTAGCCGTGTACCTCGACGGCGGACCGGTCGGTATGGGGGAAGGGGCACCGTCGACGATCGTCGACTTCACCCGCGAGGCGACGGGACAGGTGCTGCGGCACGGCGCCTTGAGCGTGGCCGAGCTCCGTGAGATCTGTCCGGATCTGGAGGACCTGGTCGACCGACGAGCCCGAGCGTCGACGTCGCGCGCCCTGAGTCTGTGGAAGCGCAATCTGGCCCTCCAACAGGCTCAGAGCACGACCCTTGACAGGCTCAGGGACGACGCCTTCGACAGGCTCAGGGCACGAGTAGTGCGCGAGTACCTGCTGGTGATGCTGGTCGCGGCGGCCATCACGTTCCTGGCCAGTGGGTTGTGTCGCCGGCTGGCCCTGCGCACCGGTGCGATGGCGGAGGTCCGTGACCGGGACGTGCACACCATCGCGATGCCCTACTTCGGCGGGGTCGCGATGCTCGCCGGCGTGGTCGGGGCGATCGTGCTCGCCTGGCATCTCCCGTTCCTCGGCCGTCAGGTGGTGGTGCAGCAGGACTCGCGCGCCGTGCTGATCGCCGCCGGGGTCATCTGCCTGGTCGGCGTACTCGACGACCTGTTCGACCTGCCCGCCCTGACCAAGTTCGCCGGCCAGGTGCTGGCGGCAGGCATCGTGGTCGCCCTTGGTGTTCGCATGTTGTGGATCCCGCTGCCGGGTCAGACCATCTCCCTGGACGGTGCCGCGTCGGTGGCGATCACCGTGTTCTTCATCGTGCTCTGCTCTAACGCGGTGAACTTCGTCGACGGCCTGGATGGTCTGGCCACCGGAGTGGTGGGGATCGGGGCGGTGGCCTTCTTCGCCTACTCCTACTTCCTGACGGTGAACCAGGAGCTGAGCCGGGCCACGACGTCGAGCCTCATCACGGTCGCTATCGCCGGGGCGTGTCTGGGCTTTCTGCCGCACAACTTCTTCCCGGCTCGGATGTTCATGGGTGACTCCGGCGCCATGCTGCTGGGTCTGCTCCTTGCGACCTCGACCATCAGCCTGACCGGGCAGATCGACACCTCACAACTGGCCGACGGCACCGGCGGCCTGGTCCCCACCGTGCTCCCGCTCGTGCTGCCGATCGCCATCCTGGCGTTGCCGTTCCTGGATCTCGTGCTCGCCTTCGTGCGCCGCACCTACGCCGGCCGGTGGTGGTTCGTGGCCGACAAGCAGCACCTGCACCACCGGCTGCTGGAACGCGGGCACAGTCAGCGACGGGCCGTCGTGCTGATGTACATCTGGTCGGCGTTGGTGTCGTTCGGCGTCATCGTGCTCGGGCTGGTCACCAACGACCGGCAGTGGCAGGTCGTGGCCGTCGTGGTGGTGCTCGCCCTCGTTCTGCTCTTGATCACCGTTCGGCCGCCCCGTGCGGGGACGACGAGTGGCGATCGCGGGAGGAGTCGATCGTCGAATAGGAGTAAGATGCCATCGAGCGCGCAGCGGTGCGAGAGCCAAAATCCATGCTAGGTTTCGCGGACGACGCGACCCGCAGGGTCGGTTCTGGAGTGCCGCGGATAGCCGCACACGACAAGAGGATGGTCTCGCTTCGATGTCGCTCGAGAACCGCAGCCCTGTCGTGGATCCGCTGCCAAGGGCGCCGGACCGAGCATCCACGTCGTCCGCGCCCGGAAGCTGCTCTTCGCCGGACTGGTCGGCGGGGTTGCCGCCTCGGTGCTCAGCCTGATCGCCTTCACGCTCCTGTACGGGACCAGCGGCCTCATCTCCGCCGCTCTCGCCGCGGGCATGGTGTTGTTCTTCTACGTCGTCGGCCAACTCGTCATGGTGATGTTCGCCGACGCCGGGGCCCGCACGCTCCTGGTGGTCTCGATGACGTCGTACACGGGCCGAGTCGTGGTGCTCGGACTGGTCCTGCTCCTCTACAGCCGCTACTCCGACCGCTGGCCGACGCTGGAGCCGATGGTCATCTTCTTCACGACGATCGCCGTGGTGATCGGGCTGGTTGGCGGTCGAGATCTTCGTCTTCTCCCGCCTGCGAATCGGCATCTACGACACCGAATACACGACTCCACCGAACACAACGGACCAGCCGTGACCCTCCCGATACCGGCTGCTAGCGTGTGTTCCGCCATGGAGCAGGGGAGAGATTCGACGTCGGCGGAGCAGCCGCAAAAGAGCGCACACTGGGCCGGCGCGGACCAGGGAATGCGGGTTCTGTCCTACCTGATCGCGGGGGTCTGTCTGTACGGGCTGCTCGGCTGGCTCGGTGATCACCTGCTCGGTACAGGATTCCTGCTCCCACTCGGCATCGTGTTCGGCGCCGCCGCCAGCATCTACGTGATCATTCGCCGCTTCGGCCGGGTTCCCGACGCAGCCGGCAGCCGCCGCCGGCGCGCCGCCGCCTGCGACGACCGAGTGAGGAGTACGCCCTGAGCCGGAGGGCGCCCGATGAGCGGATTCCCCCCGCTCGTGCCGATGGAGGCCGAGCCCGAGCCGGGCGCCGGAGGAGAGAGCGAGACGTTCGAGCCACCGGGCGTCAGCAGCTTCGATCTTCCGCCGATCTTCGAAGGCATCCCGTGGTTCGACAAGTACATGCTGCAGGCCGTCGTCGCCGTGATCTTGATCCTGATCTTCTGGCTGGTGATGGCCAACAAGAACAAGATGGTGCCGACGAAGGGCCAGTTCATCGGCGAGACGGCCTACTTCTTCGTCCGCAACAGCATCGCCCGGGACACCTTGGGTCATGACTACAAGAGGTTCCTGCCGTTCCTGATCGCCTTGTTCTCCTTCATCTTGGTGAACAACCTGTGGGGGATTTTCCCGTTCACCCTGCTGCCGACCACGTCCCACGCCGGCTGGCCCTACGGCTTGGCGATCATGGTCTGGGTGCTCTACAACGGCGTCGGCATCGCCAAGCACGGCTTCTTCGGCTACCTCAAGAACACCGTGCTCCCGGCGGGCGTGCCAGTGTTCATGTGGTGGTTGATCATCCCGCTGGAGTTCTTCTCCAACATCATCGTCCGGCCGATCACGCTGGCCTTGCGACTCTTCGCGAACATGTTCGCCGGACACCTGCTGGTGCTCGTTTTCGTCCTCGGTGGCGAGTTCCTGGTGTTCCACGGCGGCTCGATCGTCAACATGACCGCCGGCATCGTGGCCTGGATCTTCAGCATGGCCATCTTCGCGCTGGAGATCTTCGTCCAGTCCCTGCAGGCCTTCATCTTCACCGTGCTGACTGCGGTGTATCTGTCCTCAGCCTTGGCCGAGGAACACTGATTCGACCAGACCGACCTCGACCACCGCACCCCTTGCGGCAACCGTGAAAGGACGCACTACATGATGACTCCACTGGAGCTCGTCGGATCGCTCGGCATCGTCGGCTACGGCCTGGCCGCCATTGGCCCCGGCATCGGCGTTGGCCTGATCTTCGCCTCCGTCATCCAGGGCACGGCCCGGCAACCCGAGGCGCGCGGCGCCATGATGGGCACCGCCTGGATCGGCTTCGCCGTGACGGAGGCGCTGGCGATCATCGGCATCGCCCTGGCCTTCGTCTTCGGCTTCACCGGACAAGCCTGATCGTGGCTGTTCCGCAGGCCATTCCTCTGGCCCTGCCGCTGGCGACCGAGAATCCGCTGCTCCCGGCGCCCATCGAGATCATCCTCTCGATCGTCTTCGTCATCTTGTTGACGATCGTGATCGCCAAGATGGTGGTGCCTCGCTTCGAGGCGACGTACGCCGAACGTACGGCGGCCATCCAAGGCGGGATGGAGAAGGCCGAGAAGGCGCAGGAAGAGGCCGAGGCGGCCCTGAAGCAGTACCAGGACCAGCTCGCCGAGGCGCGGGGTGAGGCGGCACGGATCCGGGAGGACGCCAAGACCCAGGGCTCGCAGATCCTGGCGGAGATGCGGGAGCAGGCGCAGGCCGAGGTGGCCCGGATCAAGGCGTGCGGCGGAGTCCCAGCTCGAGGCCGAGCGCAATCAGGTGATGAACCAACTGCGGAGCGAGATCGGCGGGCTGGCGACCACCTTGGCCAGCCGGATCGTCGGGGAGTCACTCGAGGATGACGAGCGGGCCCGGCGCACGGTCGACCGCTTCCTGGCCGATCTGGAGTCCGACGAGACCTCACAGGCGGCAGGACGGTCATGAGCGAGGACGACGATGCCCGGCTGAAGGTGCTCGATCCGGTTCTCGATTCGGCTCTGAGCGAGCGGTCAAGTCGTAGCGGACTGCTGGGTGCGATCGTGGATGCCGTGGCGGGGGCACCGCACATCCCCTGACCTCTCAAGGTTGGCGGGTGATCTCTTCGCGGTGGTCGATGCTCTCGAGGCCAACCCAGCCTTGCGCCGGGCGATGACCGACCCGAGTACGCCGGAGGGTGGCCGGCGACAGCTGGCGCACGGGGTGCTCGACGGGCGCGTCGGCGAGCTGGCCGTCGACGTGGTGGCCGAAGCGGCCGCGATGCGGTGGGCGGGCGGCCGCACTCTCGCCGCGGCCTTGGATCGCCAGGCGGTCCGGGCCGAACTCATGCAGGCCGATGAGAACGGTGACTTGGACGAGACCGAAGACGAACTCTTCCGGTTCGCCCGCACCGTCGAGTCCAACCCTGACTTGCGCGATGCCTTGGCCGATCGTGCAGTCGACCGAGCCGGACGCCAGCTTCTCGTCGCCAACCTGCTGACGGGAAAGGCCACCGACTCCACCGTTCGGTTGGCTCAGCGGGCCGTCGCAGCGCGGGAACGCACCTTCGCCCACACGATCGAGGGCTACGTCACGCAGGCCGCCGCCCATAAGAATCGAGTGGTAGCCACCGTGCGGGTCGCCCAGCCGTTGACGGGCGAGCAGGCTGAGCGCCTCAAAGCCGCGCTGACCCGGCAGGTCGGGCGCGAGGTCGCCATCCAGGTCATCGTCGACGAGCAGCGTGGTCGGTGGCGTCAGTGTCGAACTCGGCCACGAGGTGATCGAGGGAACCGTGGCCGCACGTCTGGAAGACGCGCGACGGCTCTTCTCCTGAGTGAGCGCACTTGCGTTTCCAGTAGTAACGAGATAACGAGAGCAGGCACGATCGTGGCGGAACTGACGATTCAACCGGAAGACATCCGGCAGGCCCTGGACCAGTTCGTCCGGGACTACCAGCCCGACACCTCGACTCGCGAGGAGGTCGGCACGGTGGTGACCTCGGGCGACGGTATCGCCCGGGTCGAGGGGCTGCCGTCCGCCATGGCCAACGAGTTGCTCGAGTTCGAGAACGGCACGCTGGGCATCGCCTTGAACCTCGACGTCCGCGAGATCGGTGTCGTCGTGATGGGCGACTCGGAGGGCATCGAGGAGGGCCAGGTCGTCAAACGGACCGGTGACATCTTGTCGGTGCCGGTGGGTGAGGGCTACCTCGGCCGCACCGTCGATGCGCTGGGCCGGCCCATCGACGGGCTCGGTGACATCACCGACGTCGACGAGCGCCGACCGCTGGAGCTCCAGGCCGCCGGCGTGATGGACCGCCAGGAGGTCCGTCAACCGCTGCAGACCGGCATCAAGGCCATCGACGCCATGATCCCGATCGGGCGGGGTCAGCGACAGTTGATCATCGGCGACCGCAAGACCGGCAAGTCCGCGATCGCGGTGGACACCATCATCAACCAGCGCCAGTTCTGGGAGAGCGGCGATCCGGAGCAGCAGGTGCGCTGCATCTACGTGGCGATCGGTCAGAAGGGCTCGACCGTCGCCGCACTGCGCGGCGTGCTCGAAGAGGCCGGCGCCCTGGCGTACACGACGATCGTGCACGCGCCCGCCTCGGACCCGGCCGGCTACAAGTACGTGGCCCCCTACACCGGCTCGGCCATCGGCCAGCACTGGATGTACGCGGGCAAGCACGTGCTGATCGTGTTCGACGACCTGACCAAGCAGGCCGAGGCCTACCGGGCGATGTCGTTGCTGCTGCGCCGCCCGCCGGGTCGCGAGGCCTACCCCGGTGACGTGTTCTATCTCCACAGCCGGCTGCTGGAGCGCTGCGCGAAGCTCTCCGACGAGCTGGGCGCGGGGTCGATGACGGGCCTGCCCATCATCGAGACCAAGGCGAACGACGTGTCCGCCTACATCCCGACCAACGTCATCTCGATCACCGACGGGCAGATCTTCCTGCAGTCCGACCTCTTCAACGCCAACCAGCGACCGGCCATCGACGTCGGTGTCTCGGTCTCCCGGGTCGGCGGCGCCGCGCAGATCAAGGCCATGAAGAACGTGTCCGGCTCGCTCAAGATCAACTTGGCCCAGTACCGCGACATGCAGGCGTTCGCCATGTTCGCCTCCGATCTGGACGCGACCTCACGGCGCCAGTTGGACCGCGGCGCCCGGCTCGTGGAGTTGCTGCGGCAGCCGCAGTACACGCCGTACCCGGTCGAAGAGCAAGTGGTCAGCGTGTGGGCCGGCATCAACGGCCAGCTGGACGAGGTCCCCGTCGACGACGTCCTGCGCTTCGAGCAGGAACTGCTGGAGTACCTCCGGCACAACGGCGACGTGCTCAACAACATCAAGGAGACCAAGTCCTTCGACGACGACAGCGCCGAGGCCCTCAAGAAGCAGATCGCCGAGTTCAAGAAGGGCTTCCAGACCGGCTCCGGCAAGTTGCTGGCCGGCCGGGAGGAGCACGAGGCCCTGCCCTCCGAAGACGTCGCGCAGGAGCAGATCGTCAAGCAGAAGCGGGGTTAGGGGTAACGCATGCCGGCTAGCCTCAGGGAGCTTCGACAGCGGCGGAAAACGGTGTCGACGACCAAGAAGATCACCCGGGCGATGGAGCTCATCGCCGCGTCGCGGATCATCAAGGCCCAGCAGCGGGCACGGGCGGCGGCCCCGTTCTCCCGGGAACTGACGCGGGCCGTGTCCGCGGTGGCGACCTTCTCCAACGTCGAGCATCCCCTGACCACCGAGAAGGAGAATCCCCGGCGTGCGGCGATGGTGGTGATCACCTCCGACCGCGGGCTGGCCGGCGCGTACTCGTCCTCGGTGATCAAGGAGGCCCAGTCGCTGCGCGAACTGCTGCAGGGCAACGGGCTGGAGGTCCAGCGCTATCTCGTCGGCCGCAAGGCCATCGCGTACGCGACGTTCCGGCGGCTGGAGATCGCCGGGCAGTGGGAGGGCTTCTCCGACGCTCCGACCTACGCCCACGCCCGCGAGATCTCCGACGCGGTGATCAACGCCTTCCTCACCCCGACCGACGAGGGCGGCGTGGACGAGATCCACATCGTCTACACCCGGTTCGTCTCGATGCTCACCCAGCGGCCGGAGGTCATCCGGATGCTGCCCCTGGAGGTCGTCGAGGGCACCGAAGCCGCCCGGCGACCACGAGCTCCTTCCCCTGTACGAGTTCGAGCCGGACGCCGAGGTCGTGCTCGACGAATTGTTGCCCCTCTACGTGGCCAGCCGGATCCAGTACTGCCTGCTGCAGTCGGCGGCTTCGGAGTTGGCCAGCCGGCAGAAGGCGATGAAGTCCGCCACCGACAACGCCCAGCAGCTGATCGAACGCCTGACGCGGGAGGCCAACCAGGCGCGGCAGGCCGAGATCACCCAGGAGATCAGCGAGATCGTCGGCGGCGCGAGTGCCCTCGCCGACGCGACGGCGGCAGCAGAATGATCAACCGAATCAGCGAACGCAACACGAGTGAGGACCGATGACCGCAACCATTGAGGAAGAGACCACCGAGGCTCCTTCGGGTGGCGTGGGCCGGGTGGCCCGCGTGATCGGCCCCGTGGTCGACGTCGAGTTCCCGGTCGACCAGATGCCGGACATCTACCACGCCTTGCTGGTGGACACCACGGTCGGCGGCGAAACCCGCCCCATGACCATGGAGGTCGCCCTGCACATCGGCGACAACATGGTGCGGGCGATCGCGTTGAAGCCGACCGACGGCATGCAGCGCGGCGCGGAGGTGCGGGACACCGGGGCGCCGATCTCGGTGCCGGTGGGTGACATCACCAAGGGCCACGTGTGGAACACGACCGGCGACGTGCTGGACGTCGATCCCTCGACGATCGAGATCACCGAGATCGAGGGCGCGCCCAACGGTCGGTGGCCGATCCACCGGGCCGCGCCGAAGTTCGACGCGTTGGAAGCCAAGACCGAGATGTTGGAAACCGGCATCAAGGTGCTGGACCTGCTCACCCCGTACGTGACCGGCGGCAAGATCGGCCTGTTCGGCGGCGCCGGCGTCGGCAAGACCGTGTTGATCCAGGAGATGATCTACCGGATCGCCCACAACTTCGGCGGCACCTCGGTGTTCGCCGGGGTGGGGGAGCGGACCCGCGAGGGCAACGACCTGATCCACGAGATGGAGGAGGCCGGCGTCTTCGGCGACACCGCGCTGGTCTTCGGTCAGATGGACGAGCCGCCGGGCACCCGGCTGCGGGTCGCGCTGTCGGCGCTGACGATGGCGGAGTACTTCCGCGACGTGATGAACCAGGACGTGTTGTTGTTCATCGACAACATCTTCCGGTTCACCCAGGCCGGCTCGGAGGTCTCGACGCTGTTGGGCCGGATGCCGTCGGCGGTGGGGTACCAGCCGAACCTGGCCGACGAGATGGGCCAGTTGCAAGAGCGGATCACCTCGACCCGGGGCCACTCCATCACCTCGATGCAGGCGATCTACGTGCCGGCCGACGACTACACCGACCCGGCGCCGGCGACCACGTTCGCGCACCTGGACGCCACCACCGAGTTGTCCCGAGACATCGCCTCGCGTGGTCTGTACCCGGCGGTGGACCCGTTGACGTCGACCTCGCCGGATCCTGGATCCGCAGTTCATCGGCCAGGAGCACTACGACACGGCCGTTCGGGTGAAGCAGATCCTGCAGCGGAACAAGGAGCTGCAGGACATCATCGCCATCCTCGGTGTCGACGAACTGTCCGAGGAGGACAAGATCGCGGTCAACCGGGCCCGCCGGATCCAGCAGTTCTTGTCCCAGAACACCTACATGGCCACCAAGTTCACCAACATCCCCGGCTCCACCGTGCCGCTGTCGGAGACGATCGAGTCGTTCAAGATGATCTGCAACGGCGATGTCGACCACATCGCCGAGCAGGCCTTCTTCAACGTCGGCAATATGGAGGATGTCGAGAAGCGTTGGGACGAACTCCAGAAAGAAGGGTGATGTTGATGGCTGACCCCATGCAGGTCGAGGTGGTCTCGGCCGACCGGGTCGTCTGGTCGGGCAAGGTCACCAACATCATCGCGAAGACGGTGGACGGAGACATCGGCATCCTGCCGAACCACGCACCCGTCCTGGCCATCCTGGTGCCCGGAGCGGTCGAGATCTACACCGAGAGCAACGAACGCGAGATCGTGGCCGTGGACGGCGGTTTCATGTCGGTCGCCGGGGAGCGAGTCTCCATCCTGAGCGAGTACGCCAGCATGGCGACCGAGGTGAGTCTGCGCGACGCCGAGAAGGAACTTGCCGACGCTCAGGCCCGCCTCGACGCCGGTGAAGATGACGACGAGACCCGGAAGTCCTACTCTCGAGCTAGCGCACAGGTACGGGCCGCCGAAAAACTGGCCTGACCTGCCCCCCATTCCCGGCAGTTCTGGACGGTGGCGATGGACGCTTGGCTGTTCGCCGTGCTGGCCATCGTGATTGCTGTCGCCCTTTGCGCCGGAATGCTCGCCCTGCTGGCTGGCCGTCGACGGTGGCTGGCTCGCGAGGGCGGCACCTTCGAATGCAGCGTGCGCCTGCGGACGACGACACCCGGCGCGGGCTGGGTGCTCGGGGTCGCGCGCTACGCCGGCGATCAACTGGAGTGGTTCCGCTTCTTCTCCTATGCGGCGCGGCCGCGGAAGCGGTTCCGCCGTGGTGAGGTCTGGGTGGTCGAGACCCGCGACCCCGATCCGGTCGAGGCGGTCGGCGCTCTACGCCGGTCAGCGGATCGTCACTCTCGAAGACCGCCGTGAAGATCGGCCCGTCAGCACCGATCTCGCCATGGGGGCCGAGTCCCTGACCGGGCTGCTGAGCTGGCTCGAAGCCGCTCCACCCGGCCGCAGCAGGCGACGTGCGGAGGCGCCCTAGTGGCCCAGACCTGACCTACTCGCGAAGTTTGAGGACGGAGCGCGTCTGGAGCATGAGGGCGTCCATCAGCCGCTGGGCGGACAGCGGCGAATAGTCGATCCCGGTGTCGTACCGGAACTGCCAGGTCACGACGTTCTCGAACTGCAGCAGGTGGACCGCAAAGGTCGCGGACGATCCGACACTGTACCTGTACGCCATCTGCGCGCGGATACCACTGCCATCGGTCACCGGGATCCGTTCGGGGCGTACGGTGACCGGCCGGCGATCGACGACCCGAACGCGCTGACCCGCGCAGGCCGCAAGCGCGACCTCCACCCGCTGGTAGGCACGAGCCGCAGTGGAGGCATCGACGAAGCGCATCGTGAACATCGAGATGGTGTCCTGGCCACCGAGCCAATAGGTGCCGATCCCGTCCAGTGCCTCGGCGGGAAACTGGTTGTAGACCGTGGAGTCGAACAGCGGTACGCATTCGGCCGGAGTAACGTCGACGGCTCGAGGGGAAACGTTCCGGCGCTGGAGCGGGGAAGCGTCGTTCGTCCCGTCCGACCGGACCATCCCGGCGTAGACGCCCCCGAGTTCGGCCGAGGTCAGCGGCGCCACCGGGCGGGGCCAGAAGGTCCAGGCCAGCAAGCCGGCCAGGAGGACTCCGATCATCGCGAGCACCCCGCCGACGACGATCGGTCGAGGTCGCCTTGAGGGTGAACCGAGCTCGAGGGTCTCAGCCTGGACTTCAATCTGAGCGATGGATCCAGCCTCCGGCAGAGCCCGCGGCCCGCTCGGAGTGTCCATGGTGTGAGCATAGGCGCCGGCTCGCTGCCCAGGGTCGGCCATCGAGACGTGGAAGAGGCGGAACCGACCGGGCACGACATACTGAGCGGGTGCCAGAGCAGTTACGGGGTGTGAATCTCGGCGGTTGGTTGGTGCTCGAACCGTGGATGACGCCGTCGCTGTTCGCCGGAACCGACGCCAAGGACGAGTACACCTTCATGACCACGCCCGGGGCTGCGGCCAAGCTCCAGAGGCACCACGAGACCTTCATCACCGATGACGACTTCGCCTGGTTGGGTCACCACGGACTCGACCTCGTCCGCCTTCCGGTCGGGCACTGGGTCCTGCATCCGGACCCTCCCTACGTCGCGGGCGCCGACATCCTCGACGCCGCGATGGACTCCGCTGAGCGGCATGGACTGAAGGTGCTGCTCGATCTGCACGCGGCCTCGGGCTCCCAGAACGGCCGTGATCACAGCGGCAAGGTCGGTCCACGGCAGTGGTACCTCGAACGGGAGCATCGTGACCACACCTTCCACGCGCTGGAGGAGATGGCTCGCCGCTATCGAGACCATCCGGCCCTCTGGGGCATCGAGTTGGTCAATGAGCCCACCGACTGGCGCGTATGGCATCTGTGGCACTTCCACCGCACCGCCTACCAGCGGTTGGCCGAACTCGTCCGTCCCGGCACCCACCTCGTATTTTCCGACGGCTACCTGCCGTGGCTGTTCCGGGGCACCGTGCGCGGGCGCACTGATTGCCCGGTCGTGATGGATACCCACCTCTACCAGTGCTTCTTCCCCTGGGACGTGCGGCTCACCTACGAGGACCAACTCGTCCGGGCCCGGCGGCGGAGTCGCCTCATCCGGTGGCTGAGCAAGGCCCATCCGGTGCTGGTCGGTGAGTGGAGCGCTGCCTTGTACTCGACCGCCTACGACGGACGCGGTGACGAGGCCCGCGTCGCCTACGTCCAGGCTCAACTGGAGGGCTACGCCGGAGCGTACGGCTGGTGCTTTTGGAGCTACCGCACCGAGCACGCCGACGAGTGGAACTTCCGCCACCTGGTCGACAGCGGCATCATCAAGCTCCCCGACCGCGTCCGGCCGTAGACCCGCCCCGTTCCGAACGTCCGGCACCCTTACGTCGTCAGTTGCACCCTCACGTAAGGGTGCAGCTGACGACGAAAGGGTGCCGGAGCGGTGTAGAGGGTGAGCCGTCAGTGCTTGGTCACGCCGGATCCTTCTGGTGGTCGTCGGTCTTGGCGGATGGATGGTGCCGGCGGTCGCCGCCGGGCTTCCACAAGATGTCGCCGCTCGGTGTGTTGACCACCCGGGTGAGGATGAAGAGCAGGTCGGAGAGCCGGTTGAGATAGGTCAGCGCGAGTGGATTCACCCCACCGGGTTGATCATCCGGCCGATGACCCGCACCCGGGTCGGTCCCGTAGCGCTCCACCGCCTGCCAGCCGGCCCGTTCGGCCCGCCGGATCACGGTGCGGGCGACGTGCAAGTGGGCGGCGGCCAGTGTTCCGCCGGGGAGGATGAAGGAGGTGAGATCCGGCAGTGGATCGCCAAATCGATCGCAGGCCTCCTCCAGCCGGGTGACGTAGGAGGCGGTGATGCGGAGCGGTTCGTGCCTGGGCTCGGTCACGACAGGTGTCGCCAGGTCGGCGCCCAGATCGAACAACTCGTTCTGGATCAGGCGCAACAGGCCAGCGACGTCGGCCGGCAGCTCGGCCGTGGCCAGTGCCACGCCGATGAGCGAGTTGGCTTCGTCGACGTCTCCGTACGCCTCGACCCGCGGATCGGTCTTGGCAGTCTGCGGTCATGTCGGCCAGCCGGGTCTGCCCGCCGTCACCGGTCTTGGTGTAGATGCGGGTGAGATGGACCACCTGCCAAACCCTACGCATCCAGGCGCGTCCGGCGCGTCGGGGGCGGGTTGGGGTGGAGCCGGATGGCAGGGTTGGGGAGTGGCCGCGCTGCGCCTGACCACCGCTCTGACGGTGGTCACCCCCGTCATCCTCGTGCTGATGCTCGCCGCCTGCGGACGCGTACCGCAGAGCGCGGCTCCGCCGGCGTCCTCATCACCAACCTCGTCACCAACCTCGTCGCCAACCTCGTCGCCAGCCTCGCCACCGACTACGGGATCCTCGGCCAGCGTCGCTCCGTCCAGCTCCCTGCCCGCCGACCCCCGCTCGGACTCCCCAGCTGAGTCCCCATCGGACTCCCCAGCTGACCCAGGGTCCGCGAACAGCACGGAGTGCGAGTACGTATCCAGTGGCACGTCGGCCCGGCCCGTGACACCGCCGCCGAGCACGAACGTCCCAACCAGTGGCGAAGTGACGGCGGTGATCGCCATGACCGAGGGAACCGTACGCGTGGAGCTCGACCAGGCAGCCGCCCCCTGCACGGTGAACTCGTTCGTGTCGCTGGCGCGGCAGAAGTTCTACGACAAAACCCGGTGCCACCGCCTGGTGGACTCGGGGATCTTCGTCCTGCAGTGTGGAGACCCGACCGGCAGTGGGAGCGGTGGCCCGGGCTACACGTACGCCGACGAGACCGACGGCACCGAGTCCTACTCCGGCGGCGTCGTGGCCATGGCCAACGGTGGTCCCGAACACCAACGGCTCCCAGTTCTTCTTCGTGTACGAGCCCTCCGAAGGCCTCGACCCGAACTACACCATCTTCGGTCGGATGGACGACGCCTCGCGACGCGTGGTGGCCCGGATGGCGCTCGAGGGTCAAGACGGCCGCAACCCTGCCGGTGGCGGAAGGCCGAACAACCCGTCCGAGATCATCTCCGTCACCCTCTCCTGACCCACGCCGCGCCCCCTAGCAGCAGGGCCAGCAGGACGGGGAACTCCAGGTAGGCGTGGTAGGTGGCCAGGGCGGCGTACAGTGCACGGCCCGCGAAGTAGTCCGACACGAACAAGAGCGCGAGGAGCCCGCCGCCGGCGAGTCCGGCGAACCAGGCCCGCCATCCGCGCAGCCACGGCACCCGGGCGTCGAAGGCGGCGACCGCCTCGGGGGCGAAGCGCGGCAGGAACGCCACCCACACGACGTAGTGCATCGTCTGCATGAAGGCGAAGACGACGAGGAATCGCAACCCCAGTTGGGCGATCAGCTCCGGTGGCGCGGCCGCGGCGATCACGCGACTCCCGTCTCCCACGAAGCGCTCGGCCACTCCGGGAGCTGGCGCTGATCCAGCCGTCGAGGGCGCCGAACAAGATCACCAGCGGCAGGAGAGCGATCCACAGCACCTGCGTGGCCCGGAACGCCCAGCGGTCGGCGGCCCTCGGCAGCCGGCTGGCCCACTCCCACAAGAAGACCAGCGGCACGAGGTTGTGCAGGTGGGTCAAGATCACGAAGTAGTACGCCGGGCATGAGCACGGCGACCGTCCCGGCGACCGCCAGCAGCGTCCAGCCCAGCAGCAGCCAGCCGCCGCGCAGACCCAGCCGACAACCGACCGCCAAGATCACGAAACCCAGCACCACCTCGCTGGTCCGCGCCGGCCCCGGCCAGACGGTGGCCGCCACCCGGCACACGACGATGCCGGAGATCAAGACGAGCAGCAAGGAGCAGAAAGCGGCCGGTGAGCAGATGGGCGAAGCGGCCGGCGACGTAGCGGATCTCCAGTACGTTGTGGAGCACTCCGAACGCGATCAGCCCCAACACCGTCGTGGCCAGTGGAGCGCGGGTGGCCAGAACGAGGGAGCCGGCGGCCGCAGCGAGCATAAGGGCCATCAGCAGGGCGGTCCGCGGCAGCGCGCTCGCTCCGGGAAGGACAGGAGGAGAGATCGTCGACGACTGGGTCAGCGACTGGTGGCGATTCGGCGGATCGTACGCGTCGGCCTTCGCCCTCACCTGGCTCATCGAGACGATTGTCTACCTTGCGGCGTTCACGGCGCTGGGCTTGTTCGGCCCGGATCCGGATCGGCGCCTCACGACCGTCGCGCGCTGCTGCTCGTGCTCGCGGTGAACCTGTCAGCCACCCGCTGCTCTGGCTGCTGGCCTCGTCGGTCGACGTTCTGGCGGCGGTGTTGATCGGCGAGCTCGGCGGTCGTTGTCCTCGAGGGCACGCTGATCGCCCTGGTGCTGCGCGGATCGTGGCGCTGGGCGTGCGCGGCCGCTGCTGTTGGCGAACGCCTGTTCGTACCTGGCCGGCTTGGTCTGGTGGCTGGTGCTCGTCAGCGACGCCGGTTCCGCGGCTTGCTGCTGATGAACATCATCATCAAGACGAGCAGCCCCAGTGCCACCAGAGCGCCGAGGATCGGCCGCGGCGAACCCGTTGCCCCGACTGGGGTACACCGGCTCGCGCGCCTGCAGGACGACGTCGAGCGGAGCGACCTCCATGGGCCAGCCAGGCACCCAGATCGGAGAGCAAATCCAAGAACGAGAATCCGTGGTCACATCGGTTACCTCTTGTTCCGCCGGCCGCGCACCAGGAACAGCACCGTCATCATGGCGATGATGGCCAGTAGGGCCACCAAGAGCAAGGGGAGGAAGTCGAAGTCGCCGGGAGCAGGCGCGATGTCGAGCGGCATCGGTGCACGTCAGCTCTCCTATCAGGGAATCTGGCCGGGTGAGCCGTGAGTGATCTCGGCCCCGCAGCCGGTGCGCAGGGATGCAGTCAAGTCAGATGCAGGAAGCCTCGGAGCGCGGCGACGAAGATCTCCGGCTGCTCGGCGTGCACCCAGTGACCGCTGTTCTTGATGGTGACCAGTTGCACGCGCGGGAACAGACGTCGCATGTCCGGGGCGTACGCCGGCGTGATGTAGTCGGAGTTGGCACCGGCGAGCCACAGCACCGGCCCGGCGTAGGGCTGCAAGTCGAGTTCTGGCCAGCCGCCGATCTCGCCGAGGTGGTCGCCGAGGAGGTCGAGGTTCAGCTGCCACCGCCACCCGGGCGGCTCGGGTTGTCGCCGCAGGTTCTGCAGCAGGAACCCCCGCACCACGGGATCGGACACCGAGGAGGCCAGGGCTGCATCGGCGGTGGCCCGGTCCGGAGTCGCAGGCCAGATCCAGCCCCCGCATGCCAGCTATGTAGCGGCCGAATCTGCTCAGCCGGTCGTACCGCACGGGAGCGACGTCGACCACCACGAGGCGGCTGACCAGGTCCGGGATGGCGGAGCGCGATGACCATCGCCGCCTTCCCACCCATCGAGTGTCCGACCAGGTGGAACGGTTCGGACATCGACGCCCTCACCACCGCGGCGACGGCGTCGGCCATCTCTACGTAGGAGAAGTGATCGGTCCAGTCCGACCGCCCGTGGTCGGGCAGGTCCACCAGGGTGACCCGGAAGTCGCGACTCAGGGATTTCGCCACGCTCGCCCAGTTCTTGCCCTGCCCGAACAGGCCGTGCAGGAACACCACGCGTGGGCCCTTGTCGCCCACCTCGGTGGTGAAGATCCTGGGCGGCGGTGCTGCCGTTGGGATCGAGGTCACGGGCGGCGCTGCCAGCAGCCAGAGTGCCAGTGCCGTCGCTCCTCCAGCCCACTGGTCGAGTGCAGTCGCCGGTGTTGCCGGCCATGCGACGACGTGCGGGGTGCCGGCGGGGATGGGCTGCGAGCAACCCGGGCAGCGGTATAGCTTCATGGCCGCCGCTCCGCTCACGCTGCGGACGATCCACTGTCCGTCACGTTTCTCGGCCGAGGCGGCGTGACCGGAGCCGAGCGGCCGCGCAGGACGCGTGTGCTTGCTCGGTCGGCGCGCCATGGGAGTGAGTTTGACAGACGGGGCGTTCGCACCGCGTACGGATCCGCGCCCTTGGCCCGCGGCGGTCGGCTGCGAGCAGCCTCCGAACTAAGGTTGACCAGGTGCGGTTGGTGATTGCCCGCTGTCAGGTCGACTACGCCGGCCGTTTGACGGCCCATCTGCCGATGGCCACCCGCCTCATCATGATCAAGGCCGACGGCTCGGTGTCGATTCACGCCGATGACCGGGCCTACAAACCTCTCAACTGGATGAGTCCGCCCTGCACCTTCGTGGAACGGCTGGCGCCGCCGCCCGACACCGACGGGGTGGCCGGCGACGAGCCGGTGTCGCCACCCCTCGTCGCGTACTGGGAAGTCCGCGGCCGCGACGGCGACACCCTGGTGATCAGCCTGGCTGAGATCCTGCTGGACTCCCGTTTCGACCTCGGGACGGATCCGGGCCTCCAGAAGGACGGCGTGGAGGCCCACCTGCAGGCCCTCCTCGCTGAGCATCCGGAGACCTTGGGCTCAGGCTGGTCGCTGGTGCAGCGTGAGTATCCGACCGCCATCGGTCCGGTTGATCTCCTCTGCCGCGACGCGAACGGTGCCTACGTGGCGGTGGAGGTGAAGCGCAGGGGCGAGATCGACGGCGTTGAGCAGCTCACTCGCTACCTCGAGCAGATGCGGCGCGATTCACTCCTCGGGCCGGTGCACGGGCTGTTCGCCGCCCAACTCATCAAGCCTCAAGCGCGAGTGCTGGCCACCGACCGCGGAATCTCGTGCCTCACCGTGGACTATGACCGGCTCCGTGGATTGGACAACCCAGAGGAACGGCTCTTTTGACCCTCCCGGCGCGCCATCGAAAGGGTCCATCCGTCTAGCTCTGGTTCTCTCCGGAGTCAGTCTTCAGGTGAGCGGTGCCCGACGGAATGTTGCCGGCCGGGATCACGATGGTGGCGTCGCCATCGACCTCCGCCTCCCCCTCCGCAGATTCGTGAGCATTCCGCCCAAGCCGCTCCGTCGGATCGTCGTCGTGGCTCGCTGCTCCTGGGGCTCCCGGGCGTGACCGTTGGTCTGCTCGTGCGCTTCGTCGGTCTCCGGGAGAGCCGGCCCGGCATCCGCCGGACGCATGATCGTCCGGTCGCCTTCCTCTGCTTCGAAGTCGGTGAGGTCATCGATCTCCGGAAAGGATTGCGCCGTCTGCTGCGCCAACGCGGACAGGCTGGCGAGCTGGTTGAGAACCGCCTGCTTGCGCTGGCTGAGGAGGTCGGTCTCGCGCCGCAACTCCTGTTTCCGCCACGCGAACTCCGATTGAGTCCGCTCGGTGATGGCCGCCGCTTGCGCCTTGGCCGCTTGGACCCGCTCCTCCGCCTCCTTGATGGCGGCGAGCTTGGATCGTCTCGGCCTCCGCAAGGGCTTCCGCGCGGATCCGGGCCGCCTCGTTGACGTCGATCTCCAGCCGCTCGGCCGACTCCTGGTTGTGCTTGGTGGCCTCGGCCAGCAGGGTCGAGGTGCGCTCGGCGGCCTCCGCTTGGATCCGGCGCAGCTCGGTGACGGCCTGCTCACGCTCGACCGCTACCTGTTGACGCATGTCAGCCGCCTCACGCTCGGCCGTGCGCCGAACTTCCTCGGTGTCCAGATACGCCTGCTGGCGGACGGTTTGCGCCTCGTGCTCCGCCTCCTGCCGGGAGGATTCCGCCTGGCGGCGCGCCGCCGCGATCAACGCCTCCGCTTCGGCCTGAGTCCGTTCGGAGTGCGCGCGGCCGTCCTCCTCCAACCGGGTGCGGACCTCTTCGATCTCGGCCAGTCCGCCCGACTTGAGATCGTCACCCTCGCGGGTGGCGTTCTGACGGGTCGTGTCCGCCTCGCGACGCGCTTCCTCGCGAACCCGCTCGGCGTCGACGTTCGCCCGATCAAGCGTCTCGCGGGCCTGCTCTTCCGCCAGCCGCAAGATGTCGGACGCGCGGCCGCCGAGGTTGGTGTAGTCGACCTCCGAGGCCGCCTGCCGCGCCTCCTCGAGCTGGTCGGACATCGTGGTCAGCTGCTGTTCGAGTTCGGCGGCCCGCCTGCGCACGCCGACGAGCGCGCCCTCCAGACTGCGTACGTAATCGTCCACGGCGTTCCGGTCGTATCCACGCAAGGCCGACGGAAAGTTGCCGACGGCGCTCGCCGCGTCGTCGAACAGGCCGAGGCCGGTGTTGTCCGCTGAGGTCATGCTTGCTCCCTGTTTTCGTCTTCGATGCTGCTCGACTGGGCCGAAGAGCCCCCCCGTTGTTGGTCACCTGACTCCGGATCGAAGGCGGAGGGCTCGACCAGTTCGATCAGCACACCGCCGGCGTCCTTGGGATGGACGAAGTTGATCCGGGAGCCACGCGTACCAGGCCTGGCTGAATCATAGAGCAGCCGAAGCCCCATTCTTCGCAGAACTTCCGCAGCGTGATCGGCGTCTTTCACCCGGTACGCCAGGTGCTGTACGCCGGGTCCGGACCGGTGCAGGAACCGGGTCAGCGGGACTTGTCTCGGTCAGCGGAGCCAGTAGCTGGATCTGGGTTTGACCGGTTCCCGCGGAGTCGGCCCCGCCGCCGGCCAGCATCACCTCCGCAACACCCTGTTCGTCGTTGTCTTCCCGGTGCAGGACCCGCAGCCCGAGCACCTCGGTGTGGAAGGCGACGGCGGCGGCCAGGTCGGAGACAGCCAGGCCGACGTGGTCGACCGAGGAGATGCCCGGCTCAGAGGTCTGGTCTTCTCGACCTGGGTCGGGGTCGGGCTCGGCCATGCACCCAGGGTGCCAGACTGGCCTCGAGTGGAGGCGCACGACGCCAAGAAGGAGGAAGGCGAACCATGGGATCGCTGATCGTGAACGGGGCACGGACGCCTTTCGGGAAACTGATGGGCGGACTCAAGGATCATATCGGCGACCGATTTGGGGGGTCACGCGATCGCCGCGGCGTTGGAGCGGGCCGGAGTGCGCGGCGACCAGGTCGATTACGTGATCATGGGTCAGGTGCTGCAGGCCGGGGCGGGTCAGATCCCGGCCCGCCAGGCCGCGGTCAAGGGCGGGATCGGCGATGAACGTCCCGGCGCTCACCGTGAACAAGGTCTGCCTGTCGGGGCTCAACGCGATCGCTCTGGCCGATCAGCTGATCCGGGCCGGAGAGTGCGAACTCGTGGTCGCCGGCGGGATGGAGTCGATGACCCAGGCTCCGCACCTGCTCCCCGGTTCGCGGGCCGGCTTCAAGTACGGCAACACCGCGCTGGTCGATTCGATGGCGTTCGACGGGCTCTGGGATGTCTTCACCGATCAGGCCATGGGTGCCCTCACGGAGAGTTGCAACAGTGGAGACGCAGAGGTGAGCCGGGCGGAGCAGGACGCCTTCGCCGCTCGCTCCCACGCCCGTGCCCACGCCGCGACCATCTCCGGAGTCTTCGCCGACGAGATCGCGCCGATCGGGATCCCGCAGCGGCGGGGTGGCGACCTGGTGGTCTCCGTCGACGAGGGCGTGCGGCCCGACACCGATGCCGAAGGGCTGTCCCGGTTGCGGCCGGCCTTCTCCTCCGACGGTGGCACGAACGATGGCACGATCACCGCCGGGTCGGCCAGCCAGATCTCCGACGGGGCGGCCGCGGTCGTCGTGGCCAGTCCGGCGGCGGTCGAGCGTCTCGGGCCTGACGGTGCTGGCCGAGATCGGCGCGCACGCCCAGGTGGCCGGTCCGGACTCCTCGCTGCAACTCCAGCCGGCGGCGGCCATCGAGCTGGCGGTGAAGAAGCAGGGCGTCAGCTGTGTCGGACCTGGACCTGATCGAGATAAACGAGGCGTTCGCGGCCGTGGGAGTGGCCAGCGCTCGCGCGCTCGGGCTGACCGATGCCGAGATCGAGGAGCGGGTGAACGTCCACGGCGGCGCGATCGCCATCGGTCACCCGATCGGGGCGTCGGGCGCGCGGTTGGTCCTGCATCTCGCGTTGGAGCTCCGGCGCCGGGGTCAGGGGCTCGCGGTGGCCGCGCTGTGCGGCGGCGGAGGACAAGGCGACGCGCTGATCCTGTCCGCCGCGGGCCAGCGCTCCTGAGCGGTGGCGAAGCGCACTGCTCGGTCGAGCGCTACCCGGGCGTCGACGCCCTGCTGAGGTCGGCGCGGGCCGGTAGCCCCCGGGCCCTCGGCCGACTCATCAGCCTGGTCGAGAACGAGTCTCCGCAGCTGCGTACGGTCCTCACCGAACTCCTGCCGGAGCGGGGTCGCGCACGAGTGGTGGGGGTCACCGGATCCCCCGGCGTCGGCAAATCGACCACGGTGACCGGGCTGATCGGCGTGCTGCGCGCGGCCGGTCAGCGGGTCGCGGTGCTGGCGGTCGATCCGAGTTCGCCGTTCTCGGGTGGCGCGCTGCTGGGTGATCGGGTCCGGATGCAGACGCACGCCACCGACGCCGGCGTCTTCATCCGGTCGATGGCCACCCGCGGCCATCTCGGCGGGCTGGCGGTGGCCGCGCCTCAGGCGCTCCGGGTGCTGGACGGCGGTGGCTTCGACACCGTGATCGTCGAGACGGTCGGGGTCGGTCAGTCCGAGGTCGAGATCGCGGAGCAGGCCGACGTGACGCTCGTGCTCCTGGCGCCCGGGATGGGGGACGGCATCCAGGCGGCCAAGGCGGGAATCCTGGAGGTGGGCGACATCTTCGTGGTCAACAAGGCCGATCGCGACGGTGCCCAGGCCGTCGTACGCGAGCTCCGCGGCATGCTGGCCCTCACGCCCCGCGCGGCCGACGAGAAGCCGCCGGCCATCGTGTCCACCGTTGCGGTCGAGAGGTCAAGGCATCGAGGAGCTGGCCTCGGCCATCGACCGCTTCGCCGAACGGGCGCAGGCCTCGGGCGCCTGGCAGCGCCGACGCCTGGACCGGGCCCGGGCCGAGGTCGCCGCCCTCGCTCTGACCAGGCTGCGCGCCACCCTGACCCTCGACAACCGCGCCGAACTCGACGACCTCGCCCGAGCCGTCCGCGACGCCGAACTCGACCCCTTCACCGCCGCCGACCGCCTACTCGCCGCCGCAGGGCTGACGGCGTGCCTCAAGTGACCGAAGTGAGTCATGAGATAGAACTGGAACTGCGTTGAGTGACCAGAGCTTCGCGCGATTGCGGTAGCAGCTCTGGAAAGAGGGCGCGAGCAGCTCTTAGGAGAAGACAGTGTGGAAGTGGACCAAGCGGATCTTGGGGCTGGTGGTGATCGGCTTCGCGCTGTTCTACCTCGTCAACCAGCCTGCGGCGGCCGCTGATTCGGTCCGCGGGATCGTTACGCGCTCGGCACCGCGTTGCAGTCACTGGTCACCTTCTTCACCGCACTCGCGGGCTGAGCCATGGGCGGCGCCCTCGATTGGCTCGACCCCAACGTCGAGCGCTACATCCTCGCCGAGGACGGTGAGGAGATTCGTGATCAGGTTCGTCGCCACTGGATGGCGAGTGCCTTTCCCGCCGTTCGGCTGGCGGTCGGGCTGTGGCTGTTCTCGACCGCCTGGCTGTACGCGTCGCTCATCTTCTGGGTCCTGCTGGCCGCGGCTCTGGTGCTGATCGCGAACGCCCTGTGGGTGATGGCCGACCAGTACCGCGATCGGTTCGTCGTCACCAACCAGAAGGTCTACCGCGTGCACGGAAACGTGAACCAGGTCCGGGCCAGCATGCCGTTGACGCGCATCCTGGACATCACGGTCGACCGACCCGTCATCGGTCGGATCTTCGGCTACGGCCACTTCGTCTTCGAGTCCGCCGCCCAGGATCAGGGTCTTCGCGACATTCGCTGGGTGCCCGACATCGACGAACGCGAGCGCCTGATCCAGAAGGTGATCCACGAAGCAGGCCTGGGCACGCACGCCCGAGCCCGAGCGTCGACCGAAGACGACGGCACGTGAGGAACTGACCGAGTCTGAGGCGCGGAGCGTGCGCGAGCCGGCAGACCTCATGACCGAGCGGCACCGGCTGCCGTTCGATCCCATCGAGGAGGCGGCGCGCCAGTGGTCGAATCGCTGGGAGGAGACGCCGCGGATGCGGGCGGTCACCTCGCTGATGCGCGTGCATCAGCTGGTCCTGACCGAGCTCGACGAGCTGCTCCGCCCGCTGGGCCTGACCTTCGCCCGGTACGAGGTGCTCGTGCTGCTGTCGTTCTCGCGGCACGGCTCGCTGCCGCTCGGCAAGATCGGCGAGCGGCTGCAGGTGCACGCCACCTCGGTGACGCCGCTGGTCAAGCGGCTGGAGAAGGCCGAGTTGATCAGGCGCTCCCCGCACCCCGAGGACGGGCGCGCCGTGCTGGCCGCCATCACGCCGAAGGGCCGCGAGGTGATGCAGCAGGCCACCGACGCCATCGTCGCCGCGCGCTTCGCCCTCTCGTCCATGTCGGAGGCCGAGTGCGACGAGCTGACCGGGCTGCTCCGCCCGCCCCGCGAGGCCGCCGGCGACTTCTGAGTCAGCCGCCTCTCGGCAACATTCGACCGCTGGCCCTTTGGGGCCACTGAACGCGGCAAACTGCTACTTCACGTGGCGTGCATGCCCCGTGAGGCAGTGGAACATCAGGTAAACGTGGTGTTCTGGCGGGGGCAAACGGCCGCTTGAGGCATTTACTAGGACGTCCTAGTATTTAGCTGGAGGTATGGCATGAGTATCGGTCCGAGATACCAGCGTTGGGCGGCGGCGTACGGGGAGGCGGAGGCGTCCGGTCGCGTACGGGACGCCGACTTCACCACCCTGTCGGGGGTGGAGGTGGACCCGGTCTACGGCCCGCCCGACGAGCACGATCCGCGCATGGAGCGCATCGGCTGGCCGGGGGAGTTTCCGTTCACCCGCGGGCTCCACCCGAGCGGTTACCGCGGCCGGGCGTGGACGATCCGGCAGTTCGCCGGCTTCGGCACCGCCGAGCAGACCAACGAGCGCTACCGGATGATCTTGGCCGCCGGCGGTGGCGGCCTGAGCGTGGCCTTCGACATGCCGACCCTCATGGGCCGGGACTCCGACGACCCGCGCAGTCTGGGCGAGGTCGGCCACTGCGGGGTGGCGATCGACTCGGCGGCCGACCTCGAGGTCCTCTTCGCCGGCATCGACCTCGGCTCCGTCACGACCTCGATGACCATCTCCGGCCCGGCCGTGCCGATCTTCTGCATGTACGTCGTGGCGGCCGAACGCGCCGGCGTCGATCCCGCGCTGCTCAACGGCACCCTGCAGACCGACATCTTCAAGGAGTACATCGCGCAGAAGGAGTGGCTGTTCGCGCCCGGCCCGCACCTGCGGCTGATCGGTGACCTGATGGAGTACACCACTGCGAACATCCCGGCCTACAAGCCCTTGAGCGTTTCGGGCTACCACATTCGCGAAGCCGGGTCCACGGCCGCGCAGGAACTCGCGTTCACCCTGGCCGACGGCTTCGGCTACGTCGAGCTCGGCCTCTCCCGCGGACTGGACATCGAGCAGTTCGCCCCCGGGCTGAGCTTCTTCTTCGACGCCCACATCGACTTCTTCGAGGAGATCGCCAAGTTCCGGGCGGCCCGGCGGATCTGGGCCCGCTGGCTCCGCGATCGCTACGGGGCCCGTACGGCCAAGGCGCAGTCGCTGCGGTTCCACACCCAGACCGCCGGCGTCTCGCTGACCGCCCAGCAGCCGTACAACAACGTCGTGCGTACCGCCGTCGAGGCCCTGGCCGCGGTGCTGGGCGGCACCAACTCCCTCCACACCAACGCCCTCGACGAGACCCTGGCGCTCCCGACTGAGGAGTCGGCCGAGATCGCGCTGCGGACCCAGCAGGTGCTGGCGGAGGAGACCGGCGTGATCAACGTCGCGGACCCGCTCGGCGGATCCTGGTACGTCGAGGCGCTGACCGACAAGATCGAGGCCGAGGCCGAGGCGATCTTCGCCCGGATCATCGAGATGGGTGGCGGCGAATCTGCGCGCCCACGAGATCGGGGCGATGACCTCCGGTCTGTTGCGGGGGATCGAGGAGGGCTGGTTCACCGGGCAGATCGCCGATGCCGCCTTCACCTACCAGACCCAGTTGGAGAAGGGCGACAAGCGGGTGGTGGGGGTCAACTGCCACACCGCGACGGTCACCGGAGAGCTGGAGATCCTGCGGGTCGGGCACGAGGTCGAGGCCGCCCAGTGCTCCGCCCTCGCTGCGCGGCGGGCGAGCCGCGATCAGGCGCAGGTCGACCGCACCCTGGCCGATCTCGTCGCCGCCAGCCGGACCGAGGCGAATCTCATCGAGCCCATGCTGGCCGCCGCGCGGGCCGAGGCGACCCTCGGCGAGATCTGCAACGTCCTCCGGGACGAGTGGGGCGTCTACGTCGAGCCGGCCTGGTTCTGAGCGCCTGTTCCGAGCCGCCTGGTTCTGAGCTGCCTGGTTCGGATCGACGGACACGCTCGTCGACGACCCGGATCACCCGGCTGGCGAGGTGCCGGGTGCGCGCGATCCGTTCGGCGTTGCGCTGATCACTGCCCGCGGACCGGGACGGTGGCCTCCTCGAGATCACGTCCGTAGTGCTGGTGCCGGGCGATCAGCCGGGCCAGCCGGACCTCCTCGGCCGGCTCCAGGTACCAGCATTCGTCGAGCAGAGTCCGTACGTCCCGCCAGACCGGCTCGTCGCTGAGGAGGTAGTTGCCCTCCACGATGATCATCGGGTCTCGGCCGGGATGGGAAGCGCCGAGCCGATCGACTCCTCCAGGGCCCGATCGAACCTCGGCGCGTAGACCACGGCCTCATCGCGCGCCCGGAGCCGGCGCAGCAGGTGGACGAAGCCACCCGCGTCGAACGTGTCGATGGCGCCCTTGCGCTCTCATCGTCCGAGCCGGCGCAGTTCGGGATCGGCGAGATGGAAGCCGTCCATCGAGACCAGGGCCACCTCGGTGCCGAGCTCGCCGATCAGGAGCTCGGCCACGGTCGACTTGCCGGAGCCGGGCGGGCCCGTCAGGCCCAGGAAGGTTCTTTTCGGCTGGCCGGCGAGCCGGCGGGCCGATTCGATCAGCTCGACGACGGTGGCTCGCTCGGGGGGTCGCGATCCGGGCTCAGGGTTGGAATCTAGTAGCACAGGCAGCATTGTGATGCCCGCTGCCCTGCATGGCGAACGCGCTCTGCGATCGAGGGGCCCCGTCACCGGGGAAGTGCCGTCTCGGCCTCGAACCAGGTGTCGGAATCGCCGAGGTCGGGAGCGAACCGAAGCTGTCGCGCGAGTCCGAGCAGGATGCGTTCGGCGCCGACCGGTTCTGGCGCCGGCTCCGGCCATTCCCCGCCGGGCCAGAACGTGATCAAACACAGCGACTGGGTGCCCGGATAAAGGCACAGGCGAGGATCGCCTCCACCTTTGAGACGGCCGGGAACCCCGTCGACGGCGACTCGCTCACCTTGGAAGCCGACGTTGTCGCCGCTGAGCGGCGCTGCCACGATGATGTGCACGTCACCGCGTTGCAACACCTTGCGGCCCAGCGTGACCTCGGCCGTCTGGTTGCGTACGTACTCGGTGAGTCCGGCGATCTGGTAGCCGGCCGGCACCTGATCCAGGGCGAAGGGCAGCCGGGCCGCGGACCGGCCGAAGCGCACCCACGAGGCGATCGACCGCAGCTCGGCCCGGTCCAGGTCCGTGGAGGTGCACAGGACGGTGGTCCAGGCGTCGGAACCGTACTCCCAGGCCAGGAAGGGCGAGGCGGCTTCATCGAGAGCGAAGAAGGCGTTCCGGCCACGCAGGGTCGTGGTCTCCAGCGGCTCGATCTCGCGGCGGTCGTACCCGCCGGCGACGTGGACGGTGACGAAACACTTCTTCGGGTCGCCGCTCGCCCCGGGCGGATCCAGCTCGGTGAGCTCGACTCGAGGACTGAGGCTCCGGGCCACCACCGCCCAGCCGTCCGCGGGCCGCACGTCGTGATTGAAGTGCCAAGTTCCCGGCGCTCGCGGGGTGACTGGTAGTCGCGGCAGCACCACCGTGGGCACCACAATTGCCCCGGCGGCGATCAGCGCCAGACCGCACAGCAGCGCCACCACCCGGGCCTGACGAGAGGCGGCGCGCCGTCGGGCGAGACCCCAGCGGCGGAGGACGTCCTCAGTCGGCGGGGTGAGAGTGTCCAGTGCGTCGATCTCACCGCGCAGGGTGTGCGGCGCGGCCGCGAGATCGTCCTGGATCTGCTGCGGTGGGCGGTCCATGAGGGCGGCGATCTCCAGCGGCGTGAGTTGCGCTCCGTCGCGCAGCACGACCGCGGCGCGCTGACGCCGGCTCGTCAAGGCATCCAGCCCCGGGGTCAGATCCGGCCGGCGGACCGGAGTTCGCTTCCGGTACGCACTCAGGTACTGCCCCAAGACCAGCGCGCGCAACGGAGATTCGGGAAAATCGAGCCGGCTCAACGCGTCAAGCCGTCGCGCATCCCGGGCCAGCGCGTCGGTCACCAACTCCGATGCCTGGTCCGGAGACCCGGTCAGGGCGGTGGCCAACCGGAGCAGCATCGGCAATTGGTCGCGGAGCCAACCTCCGACCACCGAGTTCGCCGACGCCGCCACCCCCTCAGCCTAGGTCGGCCCACGATCCCTAGGTCGAGTTCGGCCGAGACCTGATCGGTGCTCCCGACGCCGCGGTCAGCCCAGGGCGGCCGAGACCACCTCGCGGGCCGCGGCCTGGACCTCGGCGAGGTGCTCGGGGCCGCGGAACGATTCCGCGTAGATCTTGTAGACGTCCTCGGTGCCCGAGGGCCGGGCGGCGAACCAGGCGGACTCGGTGGTGACCTTCAGACCGCCGATCGGCGCGTCGTTGCCGGGAGCGCGGGTCAGCTTCCCGGTAATTGGCTCGCCCGCGAGCTCGGTGGCGGTCACCGCCGAGGGGTCCAGCTTGGCCAGCTTGGCCTTCTGTTCGCGGTTGGCGGGCGCATCAACCCGGGCGTAGGAGGGCGTGCCGTGTTCGGCGGTGAGCTCGGCGTAGAGCTCGCTCGGCGACTTGCCGGTGACGGCCCGGATCTCACTGGCCAGCAATGCGAGCAGGATCCCGTCCTTGTCCGTCGTCCAGGTGCTGCCGTCCAGGGCCAAGAAGGAGGCTCCCGCCGACTCCTCGCCCCCGAAGCCGATCTCGCCGCTGCGCAGCCCGGGCACGAACCACTTGAACCCGACGGGAACCTCGACCAACGTGCGGCCCAGGTCGGCCGCCACCCGGTCGATCATGGAACTCGACACCAGGGTCTTGCCGATCCCGGCGTCGGGCTTCCAGCCTGTGCGGTGTGCGTAGAGGTACTGGATCGCCACCGCCAGGTAGGCGTTCGGATTCATCAGGCCGAAGTCGGGAGTGACGATGCCGTGCCGGTCGGCGTCGGCGTCGTTGCCGGTGGAGATCTCGTACGCATCCTTGTTGTGAATCAAGCTGGCCATCGCGTTCGGCGAGGAGCAGTCCATCCTGATCTTGCCGTCCGTGTCGAGGGTCATGAACGACCAGCGCGGATCGACCTCCGGATTGATCACCGTGAGGTCGATGCCCAGGTGCTCGGCGATGTAGCCCCAGTACTGCACGCTGGCCCCGCCCAACGGGTCGGCGCCGATGTGCACCCCGGCGTCGCGGACGGCGTGCAGGTCGAGGGCGTTCACGAGATCCTCGCAGTAGCTGCCGAGGTAGTCGAAGCGGTTGAGCTCGCTGCTCACCTGCTCGAAGGGCAAGCGGTCGATCGCGCCCGGATCGGCGAGCAGCTCGTTGGCCCGACCGGCGATCCAGGAGGTGGCGTCGGTGTCGGCCGGACCGCCGTGCGGTGGGTTGTACTTGAAACCGCCGTCGCGGGGTGGATTGTGGGACGGCGTGACGACGATGCCGTCGGCCGGTCCGCCGGTCAACGGGCCCGAGGCGTTGTGGACCACGATCGCCCGCGAGACAGCCGGCGTCGGCGTGTAGTCATCGTCACCCTCGCTGCAGACGGTGACGCCCTGCGCAATGAGCACCTCGATCGCGGTGCGCCAGGCCGGACCGGACAGGGCGTGGGTGTCCTTGCCGATGTACAGCGGGCCGTCGATGCCCTGGCCGGCGCGGTATTCCACGATCGCCTGGGTGGTGGCGGCGATGTGGGCGTCGTTGAAAGCCATATCCAGACTCGAGCCACGGTGGCCGGATGTCCCGAAGACGACCTGTTGATCCGGATTCTGCGGATCGGGAATGAGGTCGTAGTAGGCGCCGACCACGGCGTCGACGTCGATGAGGTCTTCGGGGCTAGCCGGCTGTCCGGCGCGGGGGTGGGCCATGGGGCTCATTCTGCCCATACCCGACTGGGTGGCGGCAGGGGCGTCCCCACGTCACCGTTCGAGGAACGGTGCACGTTTCCCTGCGGCGAGCAGTGCAGCGACGGGCGAGCGACAGCTCTGCGGCGAGCAGTTTCAGTGTTCGAGGAGCGGAGCGACTTCCGGCCCCTGCGGCGAGCAGTGTCAGGATGGCTCCATGAGCACGTCGAGCTTCAACCGACCGGGCGCGGTCGATCTCTCCGGCCTGGCGCAGCGCGCCAAACAGACCCAGCAGGGCGCCGCCCCGCCCGGAGCCGCCGGCGGCAGCTACGTCGTCGAGGTGACGGAGCAGTCCTTCGAGGCCGAGACCATCCGGCGATCGATGAAGCACCCGGTGGTCGTCGAGCTGTATTCGCCGCGGGTCGCCACCGGGCAGCAGCTCTCGGACGCGCTGGCTGAATTGGCCGCCGAGAACGGCGGCAAGTTCCTCCTGGCCCGGTTGAACGTCGACACGGCACCGGGCATCGTCCAGGCGCTGCAGCTCCAAGCCGTACCGACCGTCATCGCGCTGATCGGCGGGCAGGTGGCCCCCTTGTTCCAGGGCGTGCTGCCGAAAGACCAGGTGGCCGCCGCGATCGACCAGTTGCTCAAAGCTGCCGTGGCCAACGGGATCGTGGGGCGCGCCGACCCGGTGGGCAGTCAGGCGTCCAGTCCGTCGGACGATCACTCGGCGGAGGTAGCGGAGCCGCCGGCCGATCCGCGCTTCGCCGCCGCCGACGAGGCCCTCGAGCGCGGCGACTTCGCCGCCGCCGAGGCGGAGTTCGACAAGCTGCTCGCCGCCAATCCCGGCGACGCCGAGGCCCAAGCCGGCAAGGCCCAAGCTGGCTTGCTGGCTCGAGCCTCGGCGCTGAACCCGCAGGCAACGCTTGGCCAAGGCCGCCGCGCCCGACGCGACCGTGGACGACCACCTGGCCGCCGCCGACGTCGAGTTGGCCACCGGTGACGCCGACGCCGCCTTTACGCGGTTGATCGATCAGGTCAAGAAGCGCGCCGGCGACGAGCGAGATCGCGTACGGGTTCGTCTGCTCGAGCTCTTCGAAACCCTCGGCAACGCCGACGAGCGGGTGCTCAAGGCGCGTCGCGCGCTGATGACCGCCTTGTTCTGACCATCGAACGCCAAGATGTCAGATCAGCGGGCGCAGCCGCTGGCCCTGTCCACCACAGGCCGCGGTATCGAGCAAGCGGCTCGTCTCACCGCGTTCGGGCAGTTGGTAGGCGCGTCGTTCGGGTCGGTGTTCGGTGTCGTGGGCGGCGGTCGTCGCCCCGAAACCGCAACCGCCGTCGCGGCGGTCAAGGGACAGCGGCGGATCGGCAAGCCCTTGTCGATGTGCTTGCCGGCGGAGGACTTTGCGAGACTCATCGACCCCGGTGAAGTCGCACCGCGACTACGCACCTGGGTGAAGGACGGGCGGTCCCTGGCTCACACGCTGTCCTCGCTCTGCTTCGTCCGCGCGCCTATCCGGAAGTCGGTAGCCGCAGTCCTGCCGGAACATCTCATCTCTCTCGTGGGCACCGTTCCGTACCTGCAGAACGTCGACCCGAGCGGCGTCCCGGCCGTGCGCCGCCTGATCCACCGGCTGCACGATCGCGGGATCATGCCGGCCGTCACTTCGATGAACGTGAGTGGTCAGCCGACGATCACCAAGCTGGATGAGGCCGAACGCTTTGTGCTCGCCCAGCACGTGCCCGCGCTGCTCAGCGATCCGCGGGCCCATCTGCGGGCCCGCGATCCTTCTCCATCCTCGAGATCGGCCCGGCGGGGATCCGAGCCGTCCGGCACGGGGTGATCCCCGTGGACGCCCTGCGCACGCTCATCGACGAACCGATCGACGATGTCGCCACCGCGGCGCCGGACTATCCGCCCGTCGCGGTCCCGGAGGGTTTGCTGACCAGGCTGAACCATCGCGCCGCCTGTCGTGCCCTGCTGCTCTGGATCAGTGGCGCCAGCTCCGTGCGAGCCATCCGGGCGCGCGCGCGACTTCCTGGGGGCGCTCCTCGATGAGACTGCGGTTGCGCTGGCTTCGTCGTTGGGAAAGGCAGCGCTATCGCTGTTTCGCGGTTAGATATCCACAGATCTGCGGAGAGCTCTAGCGGGCGTAGGGCGACCCGAAGCAGGGTTCGAGGGTGCCCGCGCGACGAATCGATCTGCCGGATCGGCTGCTCAATCGACCGTTCACCACCGCAGAGGCCGAGGCGGCCGGAATCAGCCGGAACGTGTTGCGGGGGCCATCAGTGCGCCGCCTTGCCCGTGGCGTCTATGTAGCCGCAGCGGCAACCGTATCGACTCTTCGGGATCAGATTCTGGCCATGCGTCTCGTGCTTCCACCCGACGCTCTGGTCACCGGCGTCACGGCGCTTCAACTGTTCGGAGTCGATGTCGGCGCTCCCTTGCCACTCCGGTTCTGCACCGCCACGGGGTTCCACGGCCAGCGGGCAGGCGTCCGCATCGTCAATGTGGGACAGCTTCCGCCCTGTCGCGGGATTGCGGTTGTTCCTGAGCATGCGTTTATGACCGCGGCCGCAGAGTTGCATCTCGTCGATCTCGTGACTGTGGGTGACTGGCTGGTCCGGCGCAAGCTCACAACGCCCCAAGGACTGATCGCCTACACGGCCCGCGCGACCGGTCGGAGCACACGGGTCGCGCGCCGGGCCGCCGCGTTGGTCCGAGCGAAGGTGGATTCACCGCAGGAGTCGCGGCTTCGTCTCGTCCTGGTTCTGGCTGGTCTACCCATGCCTGAATGCAATCAGGGCATCGGCACGGATGAGTGGTTCATCGGCCACGGCGACCTCGTGTACGACGCGTACAAGGTCGTCCTGGAGTACGAGGGCGACCAGCATCGCACCGACAAGAGGCAGTGGAACATCGACATCGGGCGCTACGAGGAGTTCGGCGGCGACGGCTGGACGGTCATCCGGGTGACGTCAGCGCGAATGCGCACTCCGCGGTTTCTGGTCCTCCGGGTCGATGCCGCGCTGCGGAAGGGCGGGTACGACGGCCCGCAACCGATGTTCTCCGAGGAGTGGCAGCGCCTCTTTACGTGAGACTGCGGTTCCGCTTGCTTCAAGGTCCGCGAAGCAAGCGCGACCGCAGTCTCGACGTGGTGGCCGAGTCAACCAGGCAGCGAACCGTTCTCCAGGTAAGCCGACTCGCTGGGCGCAAGCCCACTCGCGACGGTCAGCCGGCGCAGCGACAACGGAGTGACGAGCGCGGCGGCCTCGTCGAGGGTGACGAGCGCCACCCGCCGGATCTCGGCCGGTTGGAGGGTCAGCGCGGAGAGGTCGGCTTCCTCGATGGTGCCGCCGTCGTAGATCAATTCGACGGCGTCCTCCCAGCCGAGGTACGGCGGCATCCAGTCGGTGATCATCAACCGGCCCAGCGCGAGGTCGATGCCCAGCTCCTCGCGGACTTCGCGGACCGCCCCGACACGCGGCGGTTCGCCGGCCTCGACGATCCCGCCGGGCAGCTCCCAGTCCGGTTTGAACTGGGTCTCGCACAGCAGGATCCGCCCCGCACGCGTCCCGCATCAAGACGTGCGCGATCAGCCGCTTCCGGGGCAGCGCCGTGTTCATCACCGCGGAGAAGCCCGTACGTCCGCCGAACTCGTCGGACGCCAGTCGGGAGTAGAGCACGAGGTCGCCCCAGGTGCCGTCCCCCAGGTCGACGACCGCCCGCCGCAAGCCCCTCGACCCGGAAGCCGGAGCGGAGGGCCGCCCGCCGACCACCGGCATCAGCGGCGGGTCGAGCGACCTCCAGCCGGCGCACCCCCGAGGCGAAAAGCCGCTCGGCCTGCACGCGTCAACTCGGCCTGGAGCAGAGCTCGGGTCCGCGGACGTCGTCCCACGACAGCGTGGCAACACCGTCGACCGACGCTGACCCGAAGCCGTCCCGGTCACGTCGCTCCGGAGGTGCCCTTCGGCTTCGAGCTGTCGTCACTGCCCTTGGCGCGGGCGGCCTCCTCCACCGCCCTCTCCTTGGCCGCGTCGGCCTCTTTCAGCCGCCTTTCTGGCCGCCTGTTCGACGGTCTCGCCGACCTTCTTCACCGCCTGAGAGATCGAACCGGCGACCTTTTCGACGACCGACTCCTCGGCGGACGCCTCGGCGGACCCCGCCGGCCGTCACGGCTGAGGTGGCTGTTGGTGCCGCAGGTGCCGGCTCGGGGGAACCGGCTCCTCGACGGCCGGCTCCTCGTCGGGCGCAGTCCTCGACCGAGGCGGTGAGGCCTGCTTGGCAGCGGCCTTGACGCCGGCCTTCACCTTCTCGGGCTCCTCCGACTCCTCGGTGGGCTCGGGCTCGAACAGCAGCCAGACCGCCCCGAGCGGGGGGAGCGTGACACTGGCCGACGCGCCGTAGCCGTGGGAGGGCACACCGTGGGCGACCACCTGGCCAAGGTTGCCGATCTTGCCGGTGCCGTCGTAGTACTCGGCGTCGGTGTTGAGGACCTCGGTCCAGACCCCCTCCTTCGGCAGCCCGATCCGGTAATCCGGACGCGGTTCGGAGGAGAAGTTCGTGAGGCAGGCGATCATCTGCCCCTCGCCGTCGTAACGCAGGAACGCGAAGACGTTGCCGCCGGCGTCGTCGGCCTCGATCCAGGAGAACCCACCCGGATCACTGTCCAGTCGGAACAACGCCGGATGCTCCTTGTAGACGCCGTTCATGTCCTTGATCAACCGCTGCACCCCGCGGTGGCCCCAGTGCGCGCTCTGCTCCCAGTCGATGCTGGCTGCTCGGAAAACTCCCGGCGCTGGCCGAACTCGGTGCCCATGAACAACAACTGCTTGCCCGGGTGGGACCACATGAACGCGTAGAACGCCCGCAGGGTTCCGAACTTGCGCCACTCGTCCTGCGGCACCCGTTCGAACATCGAGCCCTTGCCGTGCACCACCTCGTCGTGGCTGATCGGCAGGATGAAGTTTTCCGAGTACGCGTACGCCATGGCGAACGTCATCTCGTGATGGTGGTACTGCCGGTAGATCGGCTCGCGCCCCAGGTAGCGGAGTGAGTCGTTCATCCAGCCCATGTTCCACTTGAAGCCGAAGCCGAGGCCGCCGTGGGCGACGTCGCGGGTCACGCCCGGCCAGGAGGTCGACTCCTCGGCGATCATCATGATCCCCGGTTTGCGCCGGTAGGAGTGCGAGTTGACCGCTTGCAGCAGTTCGACCGCTTCGAGGTTCTCGTTGCCGCCGTACTTGTTGGGAACCCACTGTCCCTCTTTGCGGGAGTAGTCGAGGTAGAGCATGGACGCGACGCCGTCCACCCGCAACCCGTCGATGTGGTACTCGTTCAACCAGTAGTAGGCGTTGGAGATCAAGAAGCTCTTCACCTCGTTGCGCCCGAAGTTGAAGATGTAGGAGCCCCAGTCGGGATGCCACCCGAGTCGCGGATCCTCATGCTCGTAGAGCGCGGTGCCGTCGAAGCGCTGCAGAGCCCACGGATCGGTAGCGAAGTGCCCGGGCACCCAGTCGACGATCACCCCGATGCCCGCCTCGTGCAGGGCGTTCACCAGGTGCCGGAACTCATCGGGGCTGCCCGAAGCGGGAGATCGGCGCGAAATAGCCCGTGACGTGGTACCCCCACGATCCCTCGTACGGATGCTCCGCTGCGGGCATCAACTCCACGTGGGTGTAGCCCTGCCAGCTGACGTACTCGACGAGTTGTTCGGCCAATTCGAGGTAGGTCAGACCACGCCGCCACGACCCCAGGTGCACCTCGTAGATGCTGACCGGCTCCTCGTACTGCTTCTTCAGCCCGCGGTAGTACAGCCACTGCTCGTCGTTCCAGGCGTACTGGCTCTCGTACACGATCGAGGCGGTGTGCGGCGCGGCCTCGCAGAACTGCGCGAACGGATCGGCCTTCAGCCGCCAGACTCCGTCGGCACCGAGCACCTCGTACTTGTAGAGCGCGCCGGTGCCGACCCCCTCCATGAAGATCGCCCACACCCCGGCGCCCGGGATCAGGTGCATGTAGGTCTGGTCGCCGTTCCAGTAGTTGAAGTCGCCGACCAGCCGAACCGCCTGCGCGTTCGGTGCCCAGACGGAGAAGCGGGTGCCGAAGACCTCGCCGCGCTCGTCGTCGGTGATCTTCATCTCGTGCGCCCCGAGCCGTCGCCAGCACTCGGTGTCGTGGCCCTCGTGGAATCCGGTCAGATCCCAGCCGGTCAGTCCGCCCGTGGCATCGATTGCCATCCTCACTCCTTCGTCGAGTTGGTCACGTGCTCAACTGCCGCGGTCGAATCCGGGTCGATCTCTCGGTCGATCCGTCGACATCCGGGCGAGACCGGCCACGGCGGCCATCGGGATGGCCACCCAGTCCGGTCGGTTCCGTACTTCGTAGATCACTTCGTAGATCGCCTTGTCCGCATCGTATGAAGCCAGCAGCGCCGCGTCGGACGCCGACAGCGGACCGCCGGCATAGCCCGAGAGGAAAGCGCGGCGACATTCCGACGACCAGGCCGCGCTGTCCGGGCCGGGCAGGCTGGCGGCCGCGTAGTCGAAGGATCGCAGCATGCCGGCCACGTCCCGCCAGACGCTGTCCGGGGCCACGCGCTCGGCCAGGGTCTTGGCCGGTTCACCTTCGAAGTCGATGATCTTCCATCCCGACGGTGTACGCAGGGTCTGGCCCAGGTGGAAGTCGCCGTGCACCCGCTGCACGGGCAGCCGGCCCTCGCCGAGTTCGTCGAACAGCGACGCCAGCCCCTCGACGTACGGTCCCAGCGCGGGCGCGATGTCGGCGGCCGCCGCCAGCCGCGATTTCATGATCATCGCGACCGACCGGCCCGGCTGCTCCGCCGTCGGGAACGCCCGCCGCAGGGCTGCGTGGATCTCGGCGAGCGCGTGGCCGAGCTGTTCGAGCATCGGCGGCGAAGGAGCGACCCTCCTGCAACGCGTCGAGGGCCAGGCCCCAGCCGTCCTCGGCTTCGGCCAGTTTCTCCACCGCCATGGCGAGATCGGCCCGCACCGGCTCCCCGGCGTGGGTCCAGGCGGCCTCCGCCCAGCCGTACAGCGTCGCGACGTCATGCACCCCGGCCCGGCGCAGTGCGTCGTGCACCTCGATGTCGAGGTTCTTGCCGAGTTCCAGCCGCCGGAAGAGCTTGATCATCGCGGCCTCGCCGAACATGATCGAGGTGTTGGACTGCTGACCTCGAAAGACGTGCGGTTCGAGATCCTCGGTCAGCACGTCCGGAGCGGTCAGGCGAAAGTCCACCTCGAGCTCGCCGCCGGCTCGATCATGATCACGGAAGCGTCCGGTCCGCGAGCAGGCTGCGGAGCAGGATCCGGCACGACCTTTGATCCTGGGCAGCGTCGTAGGCCACCACCGGACCAAGATCACGGATGGTGAAGCGGCCGATCTCGGCGTGCGCGAGTCCCGGCTCCGGTGCACTGTGATAGGAGATCGCGAGCTGGTAGAGCTCGTGCGGCCAGACCACATCGTCGGAGACGTCAGGATCCGGATCCTCCTCGGTGCGGTATACGATCTCGACGATCTCGCTCCGCACCGCCGGCCACTGGTTGACCTCGGTCAGCCAGGGCAGGGGGACCAGCGAGGCGAGGTCGGCGGCCCGCCCCTTCCCGGCGAACCAGCGCGCGGCCGTCAGGTAGGTCAGCAGCGCCTCGGCGCGGTCCGCGTCCAGGTCGGCCGAGGGGCCAGGCATCGTGCCGGTTGTCCCAACCGCACTCGGGGATCCGTACGACACGCTATGCCTGCACCTGTCCCGTGACGGGGCGGTTCTGGCCGTACTTGATCACCGTGAGGACATGGCAGGGGTCGTCGTGCGTCAGCCGAACGAAGGCGTGCTGACCCCAGCGCCACGTCTGGCCGGTGATCTCGTCGTGGACCAGAAAGACGTCACGGGTGGTGAGGCCCAGAGCCTCCATGTCCAGGAAGATCTCCGTCTCCACGAGGTTGAGCGGATCGAGGCTGCTGACCACGATGATGGTGTCGTCTCCCTCTCGCTTGGAAAACACCAGTGCGTGCGAGTGGGGAGCGCGGTGGAACGTCAGGTTCCGCAGCTGCTGCAGGGCCGGATGCTCGCGGCGAATCTGGTTCAGCCGGCCGAGCAGCATGTTGAGGTTCTCGCCGCTGGCGTCGGCGGCAGCCCAATCGCGCGGCCGGTACTGGAACTTCTCCGAATCGAGATACTCCTCCCGTCCCTGAGCGAGCGGCGCGTTCTCGAAGAGCTCGAAGCCGGAGTACACACCCCACGTGGGGGAGAGCGTGGCCCCGAGCACGGCGCGGATCGTGAAGGCCGTCTTGCCGCCCCATTGCAGGAACATCGGCAAGATGTCGGGGGTGTTCACGAAGAAGTTCGGTCGGTAGAAGCTGTCCATCTCCGTGGTCAGCTCCGTCATGTACTCCTCGATCTCCCACTTCTCGTTCCGCCAGGTGAAGTAGGTGTAGGACTGCTGGAAGCCCACCTTGCCGAGCATCGTGCATCATCGCCGGCTTGGTGAACGCCTCGGCCAGGAAGATCACGTCCGGATCGGTCCGGCGGACCTCGGCGAGCAGCCACGCCCAGAAGTTGACCGGCTTGGTGTGCGGGTTGTCCACCCGGAAGATGCGCACGCCGTGGTCCATCCACAGCCGGAGGATCCGTAGCGATTCGAGGTAGATGCCGTCCCGGTCGAGATCGAAGTTGATCGGGTAGATGTCCTGGTACTTCTTGGGCGGGTTCTCCGCGTACGCGATCGAGCCGTCGGCCCGCTTGGAGAACCACTCCGGGTGCTCGGTGACCCACGGATGATCGGGAGAGGCGTTGAGGGCGAAGTCCAGGGCGACCTCCATGCCCAGAGAGCGCGCCTTGGCCACGAACCGGTCGAAGGCGTCGAAGTCACCGAGATCCGGATGGATGGCGTCGTGGCCGCCCTCGGAGTTGCCGATCGCCCATGGCGATCCGGGATCGGTCGGCCCGGGGTTGAGGGTGTTGTTCGCACCCTTGCGGAAGGACGTCCCGATGGGGTGGATCGGTGGCAGGTAGATGACGTCGAAGCCCATCGCCGCCGCCGCCTCGAGCCGGTCGTGGGAGGAGTCGAAGGTGCCGGAGATCCAGCGCTGCTCGGCCTCGTCGAAGCGAGCCCCCTGCGAGCGCGGGAAGAACTCGTACCAGGAGGAGAACAGAGCACGCTGCCGGTCGACGAAGACCGGGTAGTCCGGGGTGGGGGAGACCAACTCCCGTGGGCCGAAACGCTGCCATCGCGGCCCGGACCTCGTCGGCCAGCACGACCTCGAGGCGGTCCTCCACCTGCTGACCCGAGGACAGCGTCTGCCCGGCGGCCCGAAGCAGAGCCGCGTCCGCGCTGGCTCCGGCCTGCTCGGCTCGCTCGGCGGAGGCCTGGAAGAGCGCGTTGCCCTCCGTGCAGACCAGGTTGCACATCGATGCCGGCCGGGATCTTGATCTCCGCGTTGTGGACCCACGTCTCCCACGGATCGCTCCACCCCTCGACCCGGAAGGTCCACGCTCCCTCGCTGGTCGTCGTGACCGACGCCGTCCACCAGTCGAAGCCGAGCGGCGTCGTGGGGTGCATCGGCACGAGTGTCTCGTTGCCGTCGGGGTCGGTGAGGATGACCGAGGCGTTGACGGCGTCGTGGCCCTCGCGGAACACCTGAGCGCGGACGGGGAACGATTCGCCGACCGCGGCCTTGGCGGGGTACGCGCCGCCCTCGATGACCGGAGAGACCTTGCTCACAGGGATCCGACGAATCGCCGCGCCGAGCTCCGGTTCGGGGAGCGTGACCGCCGCCGACGAGGGCGGATCGACCGCCGGGGCCGGTTCGGCGACCGCGGCGCTGGAGGTCGGTGCGGACAGGTCGGCAGACAGATCTTGGGAGTCACCGGTCACGTTGGACAACCTATCGGTGGTCGCGCCCTGAGCTTGTCGAAGGGCCAATGGGAGATCCCTGCGTACGTTTCCCCGCCCGAGCTGGATAACACGCCGAGCGCATCGCAGATGCCGGGCGTGTCTTCCAGCTCGGGCTGGATAACGTACGGATCACGTCAGCGCCTCGGCCCTTCGACAGGCTGAGGCACGGACGGCCGGCAAACGCTAGGGTTGGGCGAGTGCGTGCAATCCGTCGATTCAGTGTCCGGCCGGTTCTTCCCGACAAGCTGAAGCCCCTGAGTGAACTGGCCCTGAACCTCCGCTGGTCGTGGCATCCCGATACCCAGGCGCTCTTCCGCTCGGTCGACCCGCAGCTGTGGGAGTCCTCCGGCCAGGATCCGATCAAGCTGCTGGCGGGCGTGGCGTCCGAGCGTCTCGAGGCGTTGTCGTCGGACAAGAAGTTCGTCAAGAACCTGGAGCTGGTACGCGCCGATCTCGGCGACTACCTCACGGGTGATCACTGGTTCCAGTCCTACGCGGCCGAGACCGAGACCGCGCCGAAGGCGATCGGCTACTTCTCTCCGGAGTTCGGGATCACCGAGGTCCTGCCGCAGTACTCAGGCGGCCTCGGCATCCTGGCCGGTGATCACCTCAAGGCGGCCAGTGATCTCGGGGTGCCGATCATCGGGGTCGGACTGCTGTACCGGATGGGGTACTTCCGCCAGTCGCTGAACGGGGCCGGCTGGCAGCAGGAGCGTTATCCCCTGCTGGATCCCGCCTCGCTCCCGTTGACCCTGTTGCACGATGACGACGGTCCGGTCCGGCTCGAGGTTCCGCTGGCGGGCCGGACGCTGAACGCCCAGATCTGGTTGGCGCAGGTCGGCCGGGTTCCCCTGCTGCTGCTCGATTCCGACGTCGAGCAGAACAGCGGACCGGAGCGTGAGACCACGGACCGGCTTTACGGTGGCGGCACGGACCACCGCCTGGCCCAAGAGGTGTTGCTCGGCATCGGGGGCGTACGGGCCATCCGGGCGTACTGCGCGATCACCGACACCCCGGCGCCGGAGGTGTTCCACACCAACGAAGGACACGCGGGCTTCCTCGGCCTGGAACGGATGCGGGAGTGGATCGCCACCGGTCTGACCTTCGATGAGGCGCTGGAGAAGAACCGGGCCGGCACCGTTTTCACCACCCATACCCCGGTTCCGGCCGGCATCGACCGATTCCCCCGGCACCTCATGATCGATCAGTTCCGCGATTTCGACGCGCTGCCGTTGCCGCGGATCCTCGCCCTCGGCGCCGAGGACTATCCGGGCGGCGACCGTGACATGTTCAACATGGCGGTGATGGGTTTCCGGCTCGGGCAGCGTGCCAACGGGGTGTCGCTCCTCCACGGCGAGGTGTCGCGGGAGATGTTCCAGGGCCTGTGGAGTTCCTTCGACACCTCCGAGGTGCCGATCGGCTCGATCACGAACGGCGTGCACCACCCAACGTGGGTGCACCCGGAGCTCCTGGAGCTGCTGGAAACCTCGAGCCACGGCGACACCGTGATCGACGGCTACGACTGGGCCGGTCTGCACGAGGTGGAGGCCGGCACCATCTGGTCGCTCAAGCAGCGGATGCGACTGGATCTGATCAGCATGGCCAGGGCGCGGCTGACCGAGTCCTGCAACAACCGCGGCCTGTCGGCCGACTGGGTCAGCTCGGTGCTGGATCCGAACGTCATCACCTTCGGCTTCGCCCGCCGCGTGCCGTCGTACAAGCGGCTGACGCTCATGCTGCGCAATCCCGACCGGCTCAAGGCCCTGCTGACCCACCCGACCCGACCGATCCAGATCGTCATCGCCGGCAAGTCCCACCCCGCCGACGAGAGCGGCAAGATGCTGATCCAGCAGATGGTGCAGTTCGCCGATCAGCCGGAGCTTCGTGAGCGCATCGTCTTCCTGCCGGACTACGACATCTCGATGGCCAAGCCGCTCTACCCCGGCTGCGACGTCTGGATGAACAATCCGCTGCGCCCGTACGAGGCCTGCGGGACCTCCGGGATGAAGGCGGCCCTCAACGGGGCCGCCAACCTTTCCATTCGTGACGGCTGGTGGGACGAGTGGTTCGACCGGGCGTACGGATGGGCGATCCCCTCCGCGACGGCGGTCGCCGACTCCGATCATCGCGACGACCTGGAGGCCAAGGCCCTCTACGACATCATCGAGAACGAGATCGTCCCGCGGTTCTACGACGTCGACGGCGACGGTCTGCCGCAGCGCTGGATCCAGATGATCCGCGACACCGTCGCCGGACTCGGACCGAAGGTGCTGGCCTCGCGGATGGTCCGCGACTACGTGACGCAGCTCTACACACCCGCGACAGCCTCCGCGCAGGCGATCGAGGGCGAGCCCGGCGGTGTGGGCGCCCTTGCGGAGTGGAAGGAACGCGTGCGCGACGCCTGGAGCGGCGTCGCGGTCGACCACGTGGAGAGCCTCGGCGGCGACCAGGTCGAACTGGGCAGCAAGATCCACGTCAGTGCCCTGGTCCGGCTCGGCAGCTCACCCCGGACGACATCCAGGTGCAGTTGATCACCGGACGGGTCGACCTCGACGACCAGCTGTTCGAGCCGCGGGTCACCCCCTTCCCAACCGGCATCGACGTCGACGGCGGACTGCGACGCTACGAGGGCTCGGTGCAGACCCGGCGGGCAGGCGAGCTCGGCTACACGGTTCGGGTAGTCCCGTACCATCCGCGGCTGGCCAACGACGCCGAGATGGGCCTGGCCACGCTGCCCGCAGCGCCCGCGGACGTGCCCTCGGTCTGAGGCGCTCGTGCGCCGCGAGCTGGCGTTGGCCGGTGCGGCCGATCCGCGGTGCTCGGTTATCTGCTGCCGGCGACCATCGCCCTGCAGCGGCTGGTGCGGCCCGAGTAGTCGACCTAGTCGACCTAGTCGACCTGGAGGACGGCCACCGTTCGGGCGGGCAGCATGAGGGGACTGCCAGAGAGCAGCTTCTCGTTCGGCAACTCGCCCTCGAGCCCGGAGTGCGCGACGACGGTGTAGGTGTCGGCCCAGGGGCCGCCCGGCAGCTCGACCTGGACGGCGTCGGCACCGCCGTGGATCCAGATCAGGTACGCCTCGTCGTGATCGCGGTCCACGGCGTCGTACGCGATGTACATCCCGAGGGTGCGACGTGTGCCGTCGGACCACTCCTCGGCGGTCATCTCGTCCGGGCGGCCGCCGAACCAGGCGAGGTTCTTCCGTCCGGTCGGATTCCCGTGCCGGTCGAGGATCTGTTCGCCGTGCCGGAACTCCGTACGCCGGAACACCGGATGCTCGGCCCGCAACTCGAGAAGCTTCTGGGTCAGTTCGGTGAGCCCGGACCAACGTGACGCCGTGTCCCAGTGGACCCAGGAGATTCCGGAGTCCTGACAGTAGGCGTTGTTGTTGCCGTCCTGGGTGCGGCCGAGCTCGTCCCCGGCGGTGATCATCGGCAGGCCGGTGGCCAAAATCAGGGTGGCCATCAGGTTCTGCGCCTGGCGCTGACGCAGGGCGTTGATCTCCGGATCGGCGGTCTCACCCTCCACGCCGCAGTTCCAGGATCGGTTGTCGTCGGTCCCGTCGCGGTTGGATTCTCCGTTGGCCCGGTTGTGCTTGACGTTGTAGGTCACGACGTCGCGCAGTGTGAAACCGTCGTGGGCGGTGATGAAGTTGACGCTCGAGGTGCTGGCCCGCTCGTCGCGATCGAAGATGTCGGGCGACCCGGCCAGTCGTACGGCGAGCTCGGAGACGCCTTGGGTGTTGCCGCGCCAGAAGTCCCGTACGTAGTTGCGGAAGCGGTCGTTCCACTCGCTCCAGTCGTCGGCCGAAGGCCCCGAGCTGGTAGCCGTGCGGTCCGAGGTCCCAAGGCTCGGCGATGAGCTTGGCCCGGCTCAACACCGGGTCGCGCCGCAGCGCCTCCAGGATCGGGTGGTGCTGCAGGTCGACGTGGTGCTCGGCGTCGCGGAACAAGGTGGTGGCCAGGTCGAAGCGGAACCCGTCGACACCCATCTCGCTGACCCAGTAGCGCAGCGAATCCAGCACCATCCGCAACACGCCGGGCACCGCGGTGTCCACGGAGTTGCCGCAACCGGTGACGTCGTAGTCGTTGCGCTGGTTGTCGGTCAAGCGGTAGTAGCCGGCGTGGTCGATGCCGCGGAACGCCAGCGTCGGACCCTCGTGCCCGCCCTCGCCGGTGTGGTTGTAGACCACGTCGAGGATGACCTCGATCCCGGCGGCGTGGAACGCGCTGACCATCTCCTTGAACTCGCGCACCTGCTGGCCGAGCGTCCCGACCGAGCAGTACGCGGCGTGCGGGGCGAAGAAGCCGAGGGTGTTGTAGCCCCAGAAGTTGGACAGCCCGCGGCCGATGAGGAACGGCTCGGACACGAAGTGCTGGACCGGCAGGAGCTCGACCGAGGTGACGCCGAGCGCGAGCAGGTGCTCGATCACCGCCGGATAGGCCAGTCCGGCGTAGGTGCCGCGGAGGTGCTCCGGGCACCGCCGGGTGCAGCTGGGTGTAGCCCTTGACGTGCAGCTCGTACAGCACCGTGTCGGCCAGCGGGACCGGTCTGCTCAGCGGAGCCGGCGGTGGTGAGTCGGCCACGACCACGCTCAGCGGCACCGCGCCGGAGGAGTCCCGATGGTCGGCCTCGTAGTCCGAGGCGGACGTGTGGTCGCGGATCGGCCCGGAGTAGTCGACACCTGAGGTGATGGCGCGCGCGTACGGATCGAGCAGCAGCTTGGCCGGGTTGAACCGGGCGCCCTCGTGTGGGGCCCAGGCGCCGTGCACCCGGTACCCGTACCGCTGCTCCGGGCCGACTCCTGGCACGAACGCCGTCCAGCAGCCGTCGTCCTGGCGCTGCAGGTCGTGGTTCTGCTGCCGGCGGTCCTCGCCGACCAGAGCCAGCTCGACGCGCGTGGCGCGCGGCGCCCACAGCCCGAACTGCGTTCCGTGCCGCTGCACGCGCGCGCCGAGCATGCGTGCCCTCGGCAGGGGTGGGCGTGCCGGTCGAGGAGTCTGTCATCGAATCCCTCATCGCCAAACGTTCATCTCTTCGCACCCCGCGCGGTTCGCGGTGCAGCCGCAACCGGTTGAGGGCTCGACCATTGTGCCCTGTTTCGGCGGATCGGGGGCAACTTTGTCCTCACATGGGTGCATCGGCCGAGCACGTTCCGGCTCCAGTGACAGACACTAGGGTTCGCTCATGAATGATGCGGCGTCCCGAGGAACCGGTCCGGCTGGAGGTGGTCGACGGGATCGGCGTGCTCCGCCTCGACCGACCGAAACTGAACGCGCTCGATGCGGCCATGCAGGTCCGGATCGGATGCGCTGGCGCGGGAGGCGGGAAGCCGGTCCGACGTCGCCGCCGTGGTGCTGACCGGCGGCGATCAGGTCTTCGCGGCCGGCGCCGACATCAAGGAGATGGCCGCGATGAGCTACGCGGAGATGGTGGGCCACGCCGCCCGTCTGCAGGACGCCTTCCGCGCGGTGGCGGCGATCCCGAAGCCGGTGGTGGCCGCCGTCAACGGCTACGCCCTGGGCGGCGGCTGCGAGCTGGCGCTCTGCGCCGACGTCCGGATCGCGGCCGACGACGCCACCTTCGGGCAGCCGGAGATCAAGCTGGGGGTCATTCCCGGCGCCGGCGGGACCCAGCGGCTGGCCCGGCTGGTCGGTCCGGCTCGGGCCAAGGAGTTGATCTTCACCGGCCGCTCGGGTCGCGGCCGCGGAGGCGCTCCGGATCGGGCTGGTCGATCAGGTCGTCCCGGCGGCGAGGTGTACGCCACCGCTCTGGCCTGGGCCCGGCAGTTCGTCGGCGGGCCGGCGCTGGCCCTGCGGGCCGCCAAGAACTGCGTCGATCGCGGCCTGGAGGTCGACCTGGACTCCGGGCTGCGGCTGGAGAGCGCCGAATTCGCCGGACTCTTCGCCACCGACGACCGCGTCAGCCGGCATGGAGGCCTTCGTCCGGCGCGAGACGCCCCGAGTTCCGGGGGCGCTGAGCACATGGGTAAGTCGTCGGTCCCGAGTCTAAGTGCCGAGACTTACCCGATCTTACTGCTTCAGGCTCCCGGCTTGGCGCGGACCTTGTTGTTGCGGGGGTCGTGGGTCAGCTCGACCAGGCCGAGTTCCTCCAACAGCGGCGGGACGTACATCCCGAACCGGCCGCGGTAGCCCTTCCGGAGCCCGTACCAGCCGCCGACCGGATTGTCCTCCGCGCGACCCCAGGCCTCCACGGTGCCCTCGGCCGCCGGCTTCTTCTCGTCGGCGGCGCCGAGGTCGACCCAGTCGCCCTGCTCGGTCAGCCAGGCGTGCAGGTCCTCGATGCAGCGCAGCTGGTAGGTGAGGCGCGTCGAGCCCACCTGGCAGACCAGGATGGGCGGATCTGCCTCCCGATCGGCGTACATCGTGTACGACGACGTGCCCGGTGCCGTGCTCAGCTGCCAGGGCTCTTCCTTGGTTCCTGCGGTCATCCGCTTACCTCCTCAGTGATGGCTGCCCGGAAGTGGGGCAGCAGGGTTTCCCAGCCGTTGCGGTTGCGGTTCCGCCAGTCCGGGCCGTCGACGCCCAGTCGCTCCCAACCGGTGTGCTCGATGTCGACGCGGGTCTGCGGAGCCCTGCGGGGCGAAGCGGATCACGACGTCGGTGGCGTCGGCGCGATTTCGTCGCAGGTGCCACAGGTAGCCGAGCTGGCGCGGCGGGTCCCAGACCGTCACCTCGCCCCAGTCGTGCTCGGTTCCGTCGGCGGTGCGCTCGTAGATCCGCCCACCGACGCCGGGCTCGAGCACCACCTCGGCGTCGGCCTGCCCCGATGTCGTGTGGTCCGCCGGCCACCACCGGTCGATCTTGGCCGTCCAGGTGGCGAAGGCGTGCTCCGGTGAGCACTCGACGTCGAAGCTCAGGCGGAGTGGCTCGATCACGGCTCGTCCGGTGCGTCTCGGTGTTCTCGGCGAAGAAGCGAAACCGCACCGCGGCGTCGCCCCACACGCCCTGCAGGTAGTCCCGGATCGCGTCGATGCCTTCCGCGCGGAGACGATAGATCCGCTGGGCTCCCCGCGGCGCCTCGCTCACCAATCCGGCCGACTTGAGCACCCGCAGGTGGCGGGAGACTGCGGGCCGGCTGATGGGCAGGTGCTCGGCCAGACCCTGTACGGACGACTCCGCCTCACCCAGCAGCTGCAGGATCTGCCGGCGCTGCGGATCACCGAGTGCCTCGAACACCGATGCGCTCGTCGCTGGCTCCGCCATCCCCTGCCTCCCGTAACCCACAAGTTACCGTAACCGCAGGCTTACGGGCCCGAACACACTGAAGTTACTCGTGAGTAATATAGGCTCGAGCACAGCCAATCGACGTCGGTGAGATGGTGAGGAACATGAAGATCGTGGTGCTGGTCAAACACGTGCCGGACGCGACCGGCGACCGACGGTTCGCCGACGACGGGACGGTCGATCGCGCCGCCACCGACGGCCTGCTGTCGGAGTTGGACGAGTACGCGATCGAACAGGCTCTCCGGATCGCCGACGATAGGCTGACGAGGGGACGACGTCGAGGTCGTGGCCCTCACCCTCGGCCCGGACGACGCCGCCGACGCCATCAAGCGGGCGTTGCAGATGGGTGCGTCCGCCGGGATCCACGTGAACGACGAGGCCGTCCACGGCTCGGATGCGCTGGGCACGAGCACGGTTCTGGCCGCGGCGATCACGAAGGCGGAACCCGACCTGGTGATCTGTGGGATGTCCTCGACCGACGGCTCGATGGGTGTGATCCCGGCCATGATCGCCGAGCGCCTCGGCTGGCCGGCGGCCACCCTCGGAGCCACCCTGGAACTCGACGACGGTCGGGTCCGGATTCGCCGGGACACTGATGTGGCCAGCCTCACCGTCGAGGCGGCGCTGCCGGCGGTGGTGAGTGTCACCGACCAGTCCGGCGAGGCCCGCTATCCCTCGATGAAGGGCATCCTGGCTGCCAAGAAGAAGCCGGTCGAGAACTGGGATCTGAGCGATCTGGGCGTGGACCCGACTTCCGTCGGGCTGGATGCCGCCTGGACCAGGGTGCAGGAGACCGCGCCGCGGCCGCCGAAGGAGGCCGGTCGCGTCGTTGCCGACGACGAGGGCGGAACCGGTGCCCTGGTCGATTTCCTGTCCGCCGGCAAGTACATCTGAGGGGGTCGGTATGAGTGAGGTTCTGGTGGTCGTCGACCACAGTGAGGGCGCGGTGGCCAAGCCGACCCTGGAGCTCTTGACCCTGGCCCGCCGGATCGGCGAGCCGGTGGCCGTCGTGTTCGGTGACGTCGATCTCACGGCCGCCCTGGCGGAGTACGGGGCGGGCACGGTGCTGGTGGTCGACGAGCCGGCCATCGCCGAGTACCTGGTCGCGCCCAAGGCCGAGGCGCTCGACCAGATCGCCCGGGAGCGGCGCCCGGCCGCTGTGCTGATCAGCTCGACACCGGAGGGCAAGGAGATCGCCGGCCGGCTGGCCGTGCGGCTGGACTCCGGCTTGATCACCGACGCCACCGACGTCGCGGCCGACGTCTCAACGGTGCAGTCGGTCTTCGCCGGGAACTGGACGGTCAAGGCCGCCGCGACCGAGGCGGCCAGGGGAGCTCCGGTGATCACCATCAAGCCGAACGCGCTGGCCCCGGAGAAGGCGCCGACCGACGCGACCGTGGAGCAGGTGGCGGTAACGATCTCCGATGCGGCCAAGGCGGCGCGCATCGTCGCTACGGAGCCCAGGGCCGCCAGCGGGCGCCCGGAGCTGAGCGAGGCCGCCATCGTCGTCTCCGGCGGACGCGGCACCGGGGGCGACTTCACGCCGGTCGAGGACCTCGCCGACGCCCTCGGAGCGGCCGTCGGCGCCTCCCGCGCCGCGGTGGACTCCGGCTGGTACCCCCACGCGTATCAGGTCGGGCAGACGGGCAAGACCGTGTCACCGCAGCTCTACATCGCGGCCGGGATCTCCGGAGCCATTCAGCACCGCGCCGGCATGCAGACCTCGAAGGCGATCGTTGCCGTGAACAAGGATCCCGAAGCCCCCATCTTCGCCCTGGCCGACCTCGGGGTCGTCGGTGATCTGAAAACGGTGCTGCCGGCGGTGACCGCGGAGATCAAGCAACGCAAGGGGTAGAGCGTGAGGTGGGTGCCCTGAGCCTGTCGAAGGGTCAAGGGGGTGCCCAACAACTGGCTCTGGGCGCGAACTGGATGGACCGTAACGGGCAGACTGGGTCCATGTCCCGGGTCTACCTCGACCACGCCGCCAGCACGCCGATGGTGCCCGCAGCGATCGAGGCGATGACCAATGAGTTGACCCGATCCGGTAACCCGTCGTCGTTGCACGGCTCCGGGCGCGCCGCCCGCCGCGTGGTCGAGGAGTCCCGCGAGCTCATCGCCTCCCACGTCGGTGCGCGACCGGCCGAGGTGATCCTCACCGGCGGCGGTACCGAGTCCGACAACGCCGCCGTCAAGGGGGCCTTCTGGGCATCCGCCGGCCAGGGCCGGCGTGGCGTAGTGACCTCGGCGGTGGAACATCACGCCGTACTGGAGTCGGCCGACTTCCTCGTCCAGACCGCGGGCGCACAGCACACCCTGATCGGGGTCGACCGCGAGGCGCGCCTCGATCTCGCCGCCCTCACCGACGCCGTCGACCAGCGCACGTCGCTCGTTTCGGTGATCTGGGCCGGGAACGAGGTGGGGACGGTCCAGCCGGTGGCCGAAGCGGCCGAGGTCGCTCACCGCCGCGGCGCTCTCGCCCACAGCGACGCGGTACAGGCGGTCGGGCACCTGCCCGTCGACTTCGCGGCCAGTGGGCTGGATCTGCTGACCTTCACCGCCCACAAGCTGGGCGGACCGCACGGGATCGGGGCGCTGCTGGCCCGGCGCGAGGTCGCGTTGACTCCGGTCCTGCACGGCGGCGGCCAGGAGCGGGACGTCCGGTCCGGGACCGTCGATGTCGCCGCGGTGGCCGGGTTCGCCGCCGCGCTCGCGGTTGCGGTCACCGGTCGCGAGGCGGAGTTCGCGCGCCTGGCGCGGCTCCGTGCCGATCTGATCGCTGCGGTCCGGGCCGCTCATCCGGACGCCGTCGTGTACGGGCCGGATCTGACGCGACCGAACGGCTCCCGGGACTGGCCACGGTGGGCTTTCCGGGCTGCTCGGCCGACGGCTTGCTGCTCCTGCTCGACGCGGCTGGCATCGACGTCTCGACCGGCTCGGCCTGCTCCGCCGGGGTAGCCCAACCGAGTCATGTCCTGCTGGCCATGGGGGTAAGCGAGACCGACGCCCGGTCCACCCTGCGCTTCTCCCTCGGTCACAGCTCGACCGCCGACGACATCGACCGGTTGGCCACCGCGCTGCCCGACGCGGTTGACCGAGCGCGAGCCGCTGGCTGACTGATTTGTGTTCGCTCGCGCCCGCTTCGCGCCTCATCGATGCGGTCTTCCTCCCTCGTTCGCGAGGCACCGTCTTCATGCGTCTCGCGTCAAGCGGGATGTTGCCTCGCTCACTCGGTCGTCCAGACCGCACCGGGCGCTTCGCTACCCGACGCTCGCGAACGAGTCGTGACAGACTGGTTGGTCCTGGTTGGTCGGATCGGGAAGGGAACCATGAAGATCTTGGCGGCGATGTCCGGCGGAGTGGACTCCGCCGTCGCCGCCGCACGCGCGGTGGACGCCGGGCATGAGGTCACGGGAGTCCATCTCGCCCTGTCCAAGAATCCGCAATCCTACCGGAGTGGAGCACGCGGATGTTGCTCGAAGGAGGACGCCCACGACGCCCGGCGCGCCGCCGACGTGCTGGGCATTCCCTTCTACGTCTGGGATCTCTCCGATCGCTTCGCCGCCGACGTGGTGGACGACTTCGTGGCCGCGTACGCAGTCGGGCAGACCCCGAACCCGTGCGTGCGGTGCAACGAGAAGATCAAGTTCGCCGCCGTTCTCGACCGAGCGGTCGCCCTCGGCTTCGACGCGGTCTGTACGGGTCACTACGCCCGGCTGCAGCGTGGCGAGCACGGCGTGGAACTGCACCGCGCCGTGGACCAGGCCAAGGACCAGTCGTACGTGCTCGGCGTGCTGACCGCCGCACAGCTGGAGCGGGCCCATTTCCCCCTCGGCGGATCGTCCAAGACAGAGGTCCGGGCGGAGGCTGCCGACCGGGGCCTGGCGGTGGCCGGCAAGCCGGACAGCCACGACATCTGTTTCATCGCCGACGGTGACACGTCCGGATTTCTCGAGCGTCGCCTCGGTGCGAAGCGGGGTGCCATCGTCGACGAGCAGGGTCGGACGGTTGGTGAGCACCGCGGCTCTCATCGCTTCACCGTCGGTCAACGGCGCGGACTCCGCCTGGGTGTGCCCGCCGACGACGGTCAGCCCCGCTTCGTCCTCGACATCTCTCCCGTGACCAACACAGTGACCGTCGGCCCACGTCAATCGCTGGAGGTGCGGCGGATCGTCGGTTCGACACCGGTCTGGACCGGGCCGCCGCTGACCGGCGCCCGCGCATTGCCAGGCCCAGATCCGGGCCCACGGCGATCCGCTGGCGGCCGAGGTGACCGGCGATGATCACCGTCTGGAGGTGATCTTGGCCGACCCGGTGCTGGGCGTGGCCGCCGGACAGGCGGTGGTGATCTACGACGACAGCCGAGTGCTGGGTAGCGCCACGATCACCGCAACGGCCCGGTGACCGGTTCAGCGGTGCGCTCGACCGGGATCGGCTCCTGGCCGGGCACCGAGATGCTCGACGCGATCAAGATCGCGTTCGCCGAGTGCCCGGAGCTCCCGTTTTTACCCGAGCTCCCCGAGCGCGGCCCGCACGCTGCGTTGATCGGTCGTGGCACCGCCTTTCTCAGCGGACTCGGCGTGGAGCTGCACGCGAACGGATGGCGACTGACCGACAGCTCCGGCCGCGACCACCGACGCGCGCGGGCGACGCTTCGCTCTGATCTTGATCTGCTCGAGGAGGCGTCGCAGGGCTACGTCGGCCCGGTCAAGATCGCCGCGGCCGGACCGTGGACTCTCGCGGCCTCGCTCGAACATCCACGAGGCGACAAGTTGATCGCCGATCCGGGCGCTCGCCGTGAGCTGGGCCAGTCGCTGGCGGAGGGCCTGGCGATCATGACGGCCGAGCTGCGGCGCCGGCTGCCCGACGTCGCCGTGATCATCCAGCTCGACGAGCCGTCGCTTGCCGGCGGTCCTGGGCGGCGCAGTACGGACGGCAAGTGGTCTGGCCCGACACCGCAGCATCGATATTCCCGAAGCAAGCGCGTCGCTCAGCGCGATCGCAGATGCGCTGTTGATCGCCGGGGTCGAGACCTGGGTGCACTGCTGTGCCGCCGGTGTGCCGATCGAGATGCTGCGGGGCGCTTCAGTCGCGGCCGTGCTGGTCGATCTCGACCGGCTCGCCGCGCCGGACTGGGACGCCATCGGACCGGCGCTGGAAGACGGCTTGTGCCTGGGACTGGGCGCGCTGCCGACCGGTCGCGTACTGACCGCCGATCAGGTGGCGGACCGCGTCTTGCGGTCGCTCCGGGCGCTCGACCTGGCGCCCGAACTCACCACCCAGACGGTGATCACCCCCGCGTGTGGACTGGCCGGGGTTGCCGTCGAGCAGGCGGTCCAAGCTCTGAGAACGTTGCGCACGGCCGCGGGTATCGTCACCGACCAGTTGGTCGAATGAAGCCTCCAGAGAAGGAGGGGTTGATCATGGATCACGAGGAGTTGCTGAGTCGCGCGGTCGCCCTGGCCGCCGAGGCCAAGAGCGAGGGCAATCACCCGTTCGGAGCCCTGCTGGCCGACGCACAGGGACGCGTGTTGTTGACCGCGCGCAACAACGTGGTGACCGAATCCGACGTCACCGGACACGCGGAGACCAACCTGGTGCGTCTGGCCTCGCGGACGTACGGACGCTTCGAGCTGGCCCCGCTGACCCTGTACAGCAGCGCGGAGCCGTGCGCCATGTGTGCCGGCGCGATCTACTGGTCGGGGATCGGTCGGGTCGTGTTCGCCCTCTCTGAGCAGGAACTGCTCGGCTTCACCGGCGACGATCCGCAGAATCCGACACTCAGTCTGTCCTGCCGCGACGTCCTCGCCGCGGGGCAACGGCCGGTCGAGGTCATCGGCCCCGTCGATCTCGCGACGGCCAGGGACGTCCATCGAGGCTTCTGGCGGAGCTGATCGAGTGGAGATCTACCTCGAGACCCCCCGGTTGATCTTGCGGCGCTTCACCCCTGACGACGTCGACCTACTCACCGAGCTGAACAGCGATCCGGACGTGATGTTCTGGATCACCGGCGGGATCACCTCGACGCGGGAGGAGATCGAGACCGAGGTGCTGCCTGCCTTCCTCTCCTGGTACGACAGGGGCGACGCGTACGGTCTCTGGGCGACCATCGAGAGGTCGACGGGAGCGTTTCTGGGCTGGTTCCACCTCCGTCCGGGGGAGGACGACGGCCCCACCGAACCCGAACTCGGCTACCGGCTGCGGAAGGCGGGATGGAACCGAGGCTTCGCGACCGAAGGGTCCAAAGCGCTGGTGGACAAGGCGTTCGCGGAACTGGGGGCCACCCGGATCCGCGCGGAGACGATGACGGTCAACGTCGCGTCCCGCCGGGTCATGGAGAAAGCCGGTCTGCGCTACGTCCGGACGTTCTTCGCCGAATGGCCGTACCGCATCCCGGGTGACGAGCACGGCGACGTGGAGTACGCGATCACCCGGGAGGAGTGGGAGACCGCTCACTGACGGCCGACTACCGACTCACGAGGCGCGGAGCGTGCGCGAGTCAGACAACACGGCCCCAACCTCCTGAGCCACCTCACGGGCCTCCAGCCCGATTTCGTACAGCACTCCCCACAGCACGACATGCATGCCGACGAAGTAGAGCCCGGGCACGCCAGGAACTGTCCGCCCTCCGTTCAGCCGAGGCCGTCCATGATCATCGATAACATCGAGGTGGCCGAGCAGGCCCGCGAGTCCTGGACTGAAGCCGGTGCCGCAGATGACGGCATCGGGCGTGAGCGCGCTGCCCGTCGCTCAGGACGACTTCGTCCTCGGTCAATGAGTCCACGGCGGCGACGATCGTGATCCGGCCGGCCCGTACATGATCGACGAAACCGTGATCAAGGACCGGGATCGTCCGGGTGCGCAGGAACTGGGTGTAGCCATCCTGCGGAGCAGGCAGTCCGTGCTCGCTGAGATCGGGCACACTGACGCGACGCAAGGCGGACGACAGGGAGTTCATGATCGGCGCCGGAGCTCGCTTCAACGACAGACCGACGAGTTGGCTCGGCAGGCCAAGCGTGGAGCGCCGGACGATGTTGGGTGGAGTGCGCACCGACATCAGCACGGAGGCGCCGCCCTCGACCAATTCGGCGGCGATCTCCGACGCCGAGTTGCCGGCACCGACAACCAGCACCTGCCGGCCGGCGTAGGCGGCAGCGTTCCGGTAGTCGGTGGTGTGGGTCAGGGGTTTGCCGAACCGCTCCCGCCCCGGCCAGTCGGGGATGGCGGGAACACGGCTGTTCCCGGTGGCGATCACGACCGAGTCCGTTCGCCGCTCGCCGCCGGCTCCGGCGGCGGCGGTTTCCACCTGCCAACCGCCGTCCCCGTCGCGATCCACCCGGGTCACCCGGACCCCGAGCTCCGGCTCGATCTGGAAGCGCTCGGCGTAGTCGGTGAGGTAGGCGACGAAGTCGTCCCGCGAGACCCAACGGCCGTATCGCCGGGGGATCGGGGCGTCCGGCAGCCCGGAAAGCGCCCGCATCGTGTGCAACCGAAGGCCGTCCCAACGCGACGGCCACGAGCCGCCCAGGTCGCTCGACTGCTCGAGAACGGTCGGCCGGTGTCCCAGCTGTCGAAGCAGGGCCGCGGTCGCCAGCCCGGCGGGGCCAGCGCCCACGATGATCACGAGCTGACCCTAGCTAGCCTGTCTGCCCCCGCTCGGGCAATTATCGATGGGGATGCGACCATGCGCGGGTGAGCGCAGCAGACGTGGGTGCCCGACGGCGCCGATATCTCGACCCTGAAGGCAGCGGCCGCCCAGTGCCGAGGATGTGAGTTGTGGGAGCCCGCCACCCAGGTCGTCTTCTCGGCGGGCAATCCGTCGGCCAAGCTGATGCTCGTCGGTGAGCAGCCCGGCGACGTGGAGGATCGGGAGGGCATCCCGTTCGTCGGACCGGCGGGGCGGCTGCTCCAGCAGGCCCTGGACGAGGCCGGGGTCGCGCGCAGCGACCTGTACGTGACCAACGCCGTCAAGCACTTCCGCTTCGAGCCCCGCGGCAAGCGCCGAATCCATCAGACCCCGCAGATCAGTCACATCAAGGCCTGCCGTCCCTGGCTCGACGCCGAACTCGCCGACGTCAAGCCCGAGCTGGTGGTATGCCTCGGCGCGGTGGCCGCCAAGGCGTTGCTCGGGACCGACTTCCGTATCACCAAAGACCGTGGGCGGGTGATCGAGGCGCCGCTGGTCGGCGGGACGACCCGCGTCTTTGCCACCATCCATCCCTCTGCCGTGCTGCGCACCACCGAGGGCGAGGAGCGGGACCAGGCGTACGCCGGACTCCTGGCCGACCTCAAAGCGGCGGCGGCGGCCGTGTGAGCCCGGTGCGCGGCCTGCGCCGCCCTCCAGCTCCACGTCGCTCGGGAGCGTAGGCGTAGCTCGGCCTGCAGTTGCGGAGGCTGTTGCTCGCTTCTGGCAGCTGCGGAAGTCGGCCGTGGTCGGCAAATGTGACCGTGCTCGCTTCTGGCAGCTGCGGAAGTCGGCCGCGGTCGGAAAACGTGGCCGCGGACGGATGTTGCGACAGGCTCTGCAGCCCGAGCTACGCCCAACGCGAGCGACGTGACCGATCCTCGCGGAGATGACGGCTATGCGCCGGCCGTGGCGGACCGGGGCCGGGCCAGGCGAGCCTAAACTGACCTATATGCCCGTCAGGCTTCTGCGCACCCTCTCGACTGTCCTGCTCGGTTTCGCGATCGGCCAGGCGGGGCTCGGATCCGGCTATGCGGGCAGTGTGCTCGCCGGAGCAGGAAACGGGCTGTTGGAGCAGATCCACTACATCAACGCCTTCTTCGTGGTCGGCATGGTGGTGGCCTGCGTCGTGGCGGCCGTGCAGTACCGCCGGGCCGGCGGGCCGACCTGGCCGCTGATCTTCGCCGGCGCGCTGCTCGTGGTCGCCGTCCCGCAGATCATGCTGGGAACCGCGAACCTGGGCGGACCGCACATCTTCCTCGGCGTGCTCTACCTGTGCGCGGTGACAAGCTTCTGTTCCTATATGTGGCGACATCAGCCGAAGGCCGAGTTCACCGCGACCGCCTGACCCGGCTCGTTCTGTCGGCCTGCGACGCTACTGTGCCGCTGTGAGCGAGGAGACCGAGTTGCCCGTCGACGAGACCGCTGCGCACGCCGAGCCCGACCCCAAGATCCGGGAGCGCGCCGCCTCCTTGACCGAGCAACTGAACGACGCGCGCTGGCGGTACCACGTGCTCGACGCGCCGACCATCTCCGACGGCGAGTTCGACACGATGATGCGGGAGCTCAACGCCATCGAGGATCGGTTTCCCGGCCTGCGCACCCCGGACTCACCGACCCAGCAGGTCGGGGGACCGCCGCTGTCGACGACGTTCACCCCGGTCGAGCATCGGCTGCGGTTGCTGAGCCTGGACAACGTCTTCGCCCGCGACGAGCTGGAGCGCTGGGCGGCCCGGGCAGTGCGCGAGCTGGGCCAGGCGCGGATCGAGCAGTCCGGCTATCTGTGCGAGCTCAAGGTCGACGGGTTGGCCCTGGATCTGGTCTACGAGCAGGGGCGCTTCGTGAGCGCGGCGACTCGCGGCGACGGTCGCGTCGGGGAGGACGTCACGGCCAACGTGCGGACCATCTCGCGCATCCCCGCCCACCTCGACGGCACCGATCTCCCGGACGTCTTGGAGGTACGCGGTGAGGTGTTCTTCGCGGTCGAGGAGTTCGAAGCTCTGAACGCGTCGCTGGTCGCGGACGGAAAGGCGCCGTTCGCCAACCCACGGAACGCGGCCGCCGGTTCCCTGCGCCAGAAGGATCCGCGGGTGACCGCGTCGCGCAAGCTCGGGTTCGTCACCCATGGCATCGGTGTCCTGGAGGGGGTGCGTCTCGACCGGCTCTCCGAAGCGTACGAGGCGCTGGAGACGCTGGGGACTGCCGGTCAGCCCGCAGCGCAAACTGTGTCCGGACCTCGACCAAGTGTGGGCCTACATCGAGCACTACGGGGAGCACCGGCACTCCGTCGAGCACGAGATCGACGGCGTGGTGATCAAGCTCGACGAGCGCACCGTCCAAGATCAACTCGGCTCGACCTCCCGGGCCCCGCGCTGGGCGATCGCCTTCAAGTACCCGCCGGAGGAGGTCACCACCAAGTTGTTGGACATCCGGGTCAACGTGGGCCGGACCGGACGTGTCACGCCGTACGGGGTGATGGAACCGGTGCTGGTGTCCGGCTCCACTGTCGGTATGGCCACCCTCCACAACGCCAGCGAGGTGAAGCGCAAGGGCGTCCTGATCGGGGACAGCGTCGTGTTGCGCAAGGCCGGCGACGTCATCCCCGAGATCGTCGGGCCGCTGGTCGACCTGCGCGACGGGGACGAGCGTGAGTTCGTCATGCCCACGCACTGTCCCGAGTGCGGCACCGAGCTGCGGCCCGAGAAGGAGGGCGACGCCGACCTCCGCTGCCCCAACACCCGGTCCTGTCGCGCCCAGCTCCGGGAGCGGCTGTTCCACCTGGCGAGCCGGCAGGCCCTCGACATCGAAGTGCTCGGCTACCAGGCGGGCATGGCCCTGCTCGACTCGGGCCTGATGACCGACGAGGGCGACCTGTTCGACCTGACCGAGGAGAAGCTCAAGAGGAGCGAGTTCTTCGTCACCAAGAACGGAAACCTGTCGGCCAACGGGGCCAAGCTGCTGGCCAATCTCGAACAGGCCAAGACCCGGCCTCTCGACAAGTTCCTGGTCGCCCTCTCGATCCGCCACATCGGCAAGGGCGTCGCCCCTGATGTGGCCACCGCCTTCGGCAGCATCGACGCGCTCGCGTCGGCGACGCCGGAGCAGCTGGCCGAGGTCGAGGGTCTGGGCCCGGCGCTGGTCACCGCGATCCTCGACTGGTTCAGCGTCGACTGGCACCGCGAGATCGTGCGCAAGTGGCAGGCGGCCGGAGCCGCGATGCGCGACGAACCGAAGGAGCTTCTCGACCAGACCCTGGCGGGTCTCTCCGTGGTGGTCACCGGTTCGCTGGACGGCTACACGCGAGACACGGCGGCGGAGGCCATCACGAGTCGCGGCGGCAAGGTGGCTGGCTCGGTGTCGAAGAAGACGTCCTTCGTCGTGGTGGGGGAATCGCCCGGCTCCAAAGCCGACAAGGCTGTCGAGCTCAAGGTCCCCATTCTCTCCGGTGCCGAGGCGTTTCAGGTGCTGCTCGACTCCGGTCCCGAGGCCGCCGCCGAGGTGGCGACCGCAGCGCCCTGAGCCAATCGAACCGCGCCCTGAGCCAATCGAACCGCGCCCTGAGCCAATCGAATCGCCCGACTACAGTTGGCGCGTGCCGAAGGTGTTCAGCAACCTCAACCTCAACGCGAGCACGCCGCCGCGGGTGCAGCCCAACATCGGGGCCTGGGGACCCGGCCAGTTGCCGAGCACCAAAGCGAAGAAGCGGATGCGGATCTGGGTGGGCCTGGCGCTCCTGGGCACGATGCTCGCCTGCTTCCTGCTGGGCTGGTACGTCTACTACCTGATGACCGGCAGTTGGGGCTTCGGCATCGGCGCCGAGCAGTTCATCGGCTGACGTGCGGATCCGCGACCGGGCCGCAGAGCTGGGCCGCCACCTCGCCGCCGCGGAGTTCAGCGGCGTCGTCCTCCTCCGGCACGCGGGCGAGGTCGTCTTCGAGCAGGCGTACGGGTTCGCCACTCCGCGCTGGCAGGTAGTGAACACGACCGACACGCGCTTCGACACGGCGTCGATCACCAAGCTGTTCACCAGCGTGAGCGTGCTGCAGCAGGTGGCGGCCGGCCGACTCGATCTGGACGCATCGATACACGAGTACGTCGATCTCGACGGCACGACGATTTCCTCGCGAGTGACGCTCAGACACCTGCTCACCCACACGAGCGGGATCGCCGACGATGCCGATGAGGAAGACGGCGAGGTCTACGCCGACCTCTTCGTCGACAAGCCCTGTTACGCGATCACCGAGACGAGGCATTTCCTTCCCCAGTTCGCGCACAAGCCGCCGCGGGCCGATCCCGGCGTCACGGCGCGCTACTGCAATGCCGGCTTTGTCCTTGCGGGACTCGCTCTGGAAGCGGTCGCCAAAGAGACCTATCGCGCCTACGTCCAGCGCGAGGTCTTCGAGCGCGCGAAGATGAGCGGCGCCGGCTTCTTCGACCGACGCGACGCGGTTCCGGGCGTGGCAGAGGGTTGGGACCGCGTCGACGGACGCTGGAAAGCAAACATCTTCAGCTACCCGCCGATCGGCTCGCCCGACGGAGGTGCCCACGCGACCGGGTCCGATCTGCTCGCCTTCCTCGACGCCCTCCGCGGTGATCGTCTCCTGCCGCCGGAGCTCACCGAGGTCTTCTTCACCCCGCAGGTTCGGCACGACGAGCGGACCGAGTACGGGTTCGGGTTGGAGTTCCGCGGACCGACGTTCTACAAGGAGGGCTCCAACGCGGGCGTGAGTGCCAACCTCATCCACCACGGCGCCACCGAGGTCGATGCCGTGGTCCTGTCCAACACCGAGGACGGCGCCTGGCCGATCGTCGCGGAACTGAACCGCCTCTTCGAGCACGCCTGACCGACTCAGGCCCACAAACGAACCGCCCAGTCGATGCCGAGGGCCAGAAACACGAACCGGATCAACCGGCCGGCGAACACCACGAGCGTGAACCAGCCGCCGTTCATCTTGGTGGCTCCGGCAATCAGCGCCACCGCGTACAGCGGAGGGATGCCGACGAACGACGCGAGGAAGGTGATGGGCAGACCCCAACGGGGATCGCCGACGAGCTGCAGGAGTCGAGCGACGAACGCCCGCCAGCGCAGCCGGTTGGGGCTAACGGGTCGAGCCAGGCTCTCGTCGCGGCGCGCCTTGACGTAGGGCAATCGCCGGCCCTCACGCACGGCGTAGAACATCGCCACCTTGCCACCGGTCTGACCGATGGCAATCCCGACCGCGATGGGGACGGCGCCCGCCACCGCCGTCACCTGCGAGGCCACGACGTACGCCTCGGCGTTGATGATCGGCACGATCGCCGAGACGAAGCCGTAGCCGACGGACGTGAGCAGCGCGAGGACTTCCGCCCAGCCGAGGTTCATGCGGGCGCTACGCTCACCGGCGCCGCAGAGGACGGCCGAGCCGTTGCCAGACCAGACGCAACGAGGCGGCGGCCCGGGCGAGAGCCGCTGAGCCGGGCGAGGCGTCCGCGGCGCCGAGGAGGCCCTCCCGTCTCAGGATGGCGAACGCCTCCGCTCGTTCTGCGTCGCTCAGCTCGACCTGTTCTCGGGTGCGCGGGGCAGGTTGGGCCGCCCATTCCTCCCAGTTGCCGCCGATGGCGAAACGGGATTCGGCGAGTGTCACGTCGTCGAGTTCGAGGACCCGCAGCTCGCCCGCCGCCTCGGGGGTCAATTTCAACGCCGGGCCCGGCCAGGTCGCGGTGATGAAGGAGATCACCCGCCGCCGAGCCGCCACCGGTCGCAGCGCGCTGATGCGCAACCTCGGATTGGCCAGTCGCAGCACCTCGGTGGCGTACGCACTCATCGACGCGTTGCTGAGGTGCGGTGGCGCCGACCACGCCACGTGATCGGGGCGCGTGAGGCCAAGTGCGGACAGGACCCGGAAACTGAGCGCGCTCGGGTCTCCCTTGTCCGATTCCAAGAACGCCAGGGCGCCGACCTGGTCGGGCTCGAACCGCTCCTGCCAGCGGTGGATGAGCCGACGGTGATCGAGCAAGCGACGGCGCTGCTGGACGTAGTCGGGGTCGAGCAGCTTGGTCGATCCGCCGCGAATGGACTCGACGTAGGCGCTGGGCAGCCAGTAGTTGACCCGGCGCACGACAACGGCCACGACGATCCGGTCGAAGAAGCGACGCAGGAACCGGGCGAGCGCACTGATGTCCTCCGAGCGGCTGAGTAAAGTGCCGAGGTGCTCGGAGGAGACGATCCAGCGGGCGTCGTCGTCAACCGTCGCCTCGAGACGCCGCGCCAACGACCGCTCGAGTCGGCGACGATCCCCCTCGTCGGTCACTCCGAGGTCACGGGTGACCCGGCTGGCGCGGGTACAGAAGGCGGCCGCAAGTTCGAGGTGATTGGATCCTGCGAACGCGGGGCCGTAGACGAAACCGTGTTCGGAAAGCGGTCGACGATTGTGCGCCAGGAACTCCTGCAGCGCGGTGCTGCCGGCCTTCGAGGTCCCGATATGCAAGAACAACGTCGCCACGGCGACGAACCTAACCCGTGCGGCAGTCCCGTGTGCTACTTCACCAGCGCGGCGAGGTGATGCAGGCGGGCGATCTCGGAGTCCAAGAAGGCCGGACCGCCCAGCCGACCGATCACGATCACCCGTTCGCGCGTCAGCGGGGTCACCACGACGGTGGAATCCCCCCAGCCGGGCAGCCAGCCCGAATTCAGCTCGACCCGGTGGGTGTCGTCGAACGGCTCCAGCCGGGCCAGCACCGAGGAGTTCACATCGGGGGCCAGGGTGGTCGAGTAGGCCACCTCTGGACGGGACGACAGATCCAGCAGGATCGCCCAGTGCGAGCGGAAGACGACCGGACACAGCGACACGAGCGTCTCGGCGGCGTTGGCCGGATCGGCAGTCATCCGCTCCAGCGCCTCCAGGTCCGACTGCAGCCCGCCGCCCTCGGGATAGCGGGAGATCCACTCGACCCGAACGCCGTCGAGCCGGTGGCAGGCGGTCACGATGACCTCGGGCAGGTGATTCGGCGGCAGGTCGACGATGAAGTCGTCCACCACGATCCCGTCGCCCTTCTCGACGATCTCCACCGCGTTGATGTCGCCCCCGACGCTGCCCATGGCACTCGCGACCGCGCCGAGCGAGCCCGGGCGATCGGGCAGGGAGATCCGCATCAGGAACACGGGTTCATCTTGGCCCACGGCGGTTACCAACGTGTTTCGGGACGATGCGGATCGAACGGGTCGAGCATGGAAGCCTGGGACGGTGCCGCGCTTCGAACCCTTCCGTGCCCTGCGTTACACCGCCACCGATCTGGACCCGCTGGTGGCGCCGCCGTACGACGTCCTGTCCGACGCCCAGGTCGATGAGTTGCAGTCCCGCTCGCCGCACAACATCACCTACGTCGACGTGCCGCGCGGCGGCGAGCGACCGCTACTCCCACGCGGCGAAGCTGTACCGGTCCTGGCGCGACGCCGACGTTCTCGTCCTGGACGACCAGCCGTCGTTCACCATCTACCGGCTGCGCTTCACCGACGCCACCGGGACAGCTCGCGACATCTCCGGCGTGCTCGGCGGTCTGGAGGTCGTCGACGAGGGCGCCGGCGGCGTTCTGCCACACGAGCGCACCACCCCTAAGGCCTCGACCGACCGACTGGACCTCACCCGGGCCACCGCGGCCAATCTGTCACCGGTGTGGGGATTGTCGCTGGCCACGTGGGCTCACCGACGGCGCTGCGCGAGCAGGGCGAGGGGCTCGCCCGCGTCGTCGACGGCGGCGTCGAGCACGTGCGTCGAGCGGGTGGTCGATCCCGACCGGATCGAGCGGATCCGGCAGATCGTCGGCGAGCGACGACGTCCTGATCGCCGACGGACACCACCGGTACGGCGATCAGCCGGACCTATCGCGACGAGGTGCGGGCGGCGTCCGGCATCACGAGCACGCCGGCCGAACTGACCCTGACCTTCGTCAACGAACTGATCGCCGACCAGCTCAGCGTCGAGGCCATCAACCGGCTGTATCCGGCCCTGCACCCCGAGTTCAGCAAATCCTTCACCCTCGACGAGACCTCGAGACCCACGGCCGAGACTCTCGTCGACATGGTCGAGGACGGGTTCATGGTGCTCTACACCCGCGACCGGACCTGGCGGCTGATCCCGGAGCCGGGGGCCTTCGCCGATGTCCGGGCCCTCGACGGCGCCTGGCTCGAACACGCCCTGGGTGACGTGGAGGTCAGCTACCAGCACGGCCTGGACGAGACCCTGGCGGCGGTCGACGACGGTCGAGCCGAGGCGGCGGTCCTGACGCGCCCGGTCAGCGTTGCCGAGATCGAACGGACCGCCCGCGAGGGCCTCCTGATGCCCCCGAAATCGACCTTCTTCACCCCCAAGCTGAAAACCGGGCTGGTCATCCGGCCGCTGGACTAGTGCGCCGGAAGGGAGGCCAAGAGACCTCCCTCCCGGTGCACTAGGGTTCTTCCGTGCCGCTGACCCCCGACGACGTCGCCGACCTCGCGCGGTTGGCCCGGATCGAGTTGACCGACGCCGAGCTGGACCACCTGGCCCCCCAGCTCGACGTGATCTTGGAGTCGGTGGCGCACGTTTCCGACGTCGCCGCCGACGACATCCCACCGACCTCGCACGCGCTGCCGCTGACCAACGTCTTCCGCACCGACGTGGTCACCCCGTCACTGCCGCGGGAGGCGTGCTCGCTCAGGCGCCGGCCGCCGAAGAGGACCGGTTCCGGGTGCCCCGCATCCTCGGGGAGGAGGCGTGAGCCCTTCGACAGGCTCAGGGATCGTCAGGTCGACGGCCGCCGAGCTGGCTGCCAAGATCGCGTCCGGAGAGGTGAGTTCTGTCGAGGTCACTCAGGCTCATCTCGACCGCATCGGCGAGGTCGACGACGCCGTGCACGCCTTCTTGTACGTCGACACCGACCGCGCCCTGGCCCAGGCCGCGGCCGTTGACGCCAAGGTGGCGGCCGGGCGAGCCGGTCGGCCCGCTGGCCGGCGTGCCGCTGGCTCTCAAAGACGTGCTCACCTACGCCGGAGCTCCGACCACCTGCGGATCGAAGATCCTCGAAGGCTGGGTGCCGCCCTACTCGGCGACCGTCACCGAGCGGCTCCTGGCGGCGGACATCGTGATCTTGGGCAAGACGAACATGGACGAGTTCGCCATGGGGTCCTCGACCGAGAACTCCGCGTACGGGCCGACCCACAATCCCTGGGACCTGGACCGCATCCCGGGCGGCTCCGGGGGCGGCTCCGCGGCGGCCGTGGCGGCGTTCGAGGCGCCGCTCGCCATCGGGACCGACACGGGCGGCTCGATCCGCCAGCCGGCGGCCGTGACCGGCACGGTCGGCGTCAAGCCGACGTACGGCGGCACGTCCCGTTACGGACTGGTGGCCCTGGCGTCCAGTCTCGACCAGCCGGGACCCTGCGCCCGTACGGTCTTGGACGCGGCCCTGCTGCACGAGGTGATCGCCGGGCACGACCCACGTGACTCCACCTCCATCGACGCTCCGGTGCCGCCCGTCGTGGCCGCGGCCCGTTCGGGCGACGTGGCCGGCCTCAAGATCGGCGTCGTCAAAGAGCTGGGCGGCGAGGGCTACGCGCCCGGTGTCGAGCAGCGGTTCACCGAGGCGGTGTCGCTGCTGGCCTCTCTCGGGGCCGACGTCGTCGAGGTGTCGTGCCCCCACTTCGTCTACGCACTGCCGGCGTACTACCTCATCCTCCCGGCGGAGTGCTCCTCCAACCTGGCCAAGTTCGACGCGATGCGCTTCGGTCTGCGGGTGGGCGACGACGGGACGCTGAGCGCCGAGCAGGTGATGGCGATCACCCGCGAGGCCGGGTTCGGGGCCGAGGTGAAGCGTCGCATCATCCTCGGCACCTACGCCCTGTCGAGCGGCTACTACGACGCCTACTACGGCCAGGCGCAGAAGGTCCGCACCCTCATCAGCCGGGACTTCGCCGCGGCCTTCGAGCAGGCCGACGTCCTGGTGTCACCGTCGACCCCGGTCACCGCCTTCGGCATCGGGGAGAAGGTCGACGACCCGCTCGCCATGTACATGAACGATCTCTGCACGATCCCCTCCAACCTGGCCGGTAACGCCAGCGCCTCCTTCCCGGTCGGACTGGCGCCGGAGGACGGCCTGCCGGTCGGCCTGCAGGTGATTGCCCCGCCGCTCGCCGACGACCGGCTCTACCGGGTCGGTGCGGCGCTCGAGCGAGCGCTGGAGACGCAGTGGGACGGCTCGGTTGCTCGACCGGATCCCGGCCCTTCGACAGGCTCAGGACACGACTGGGGTGACCCGATGACCGCCGCCGTGGTCCCGTACGAGGAGGCCTTGGAGCGCTACGACCCGGTGATGGGGCTCGAGGTGCACGTCGAGCTCAACACGGCGTCGAAGATGTTCTGCGGCTGCTCGACCGTCTTCGGCGCGGAGCCCAACACCCAGGTCTGTCCGGTCTGCCTGGGGCTCCCGGGATCGTTGCCGGTGGTGAACGCCACGGCGGTCGAGTCGGCTATCCGGATCGGGCTGGCCCTGAACTGCTCGATCGCGGAGTGGTGCCGGTTCGCCCGGAAGAACTACTTCTACCCGGACATGCCGAAGAACTACCAGATCTCCCAGTACGACGAGCCGATCGCCTACGACGGTCAAGTCGAGGTGGAGGTCGAGGGTGAGACGTACGTCATCGGCATCGAGCGCGCCCACATGGAGGAGGACACCGGCAAGTCGCTGCACGTCGGCGGCGCCACGGGTCGGATCCACGGCGCCGACCACTCGCTGCTGGACTACAACCGGTCCGGCGTGCCACTGATCGAGATCGTCACCAAGCCGATCGAGGGTGCGGGCGCGCAAGGCTCCGGTCGTCGCCCGGGCGTACGTGACCATGCTGCGGAACCTGCTCCGCGCGCTGGGCGTTTCGGACGTCCGGATGGAGCAGGGCTCGCTGCGTTGCGACGCCAACCTGTCGCTCCGCCCGCTCGGGCAGACCGAGTTCGGCACCCGGTCGGAGACGAAGAACGTCAACTCCCTGCGCAGTGTCGAACGTGCCATCCGCTACGAGATCACCCGCCAGGCGGCGCTGCTCGACGCCGGCCACCGGGTGGTCCAGGAGACCCGGCACTGGCACGAGGACACGGGCGTCACCACGTCCGGCCGGAGCAAGGAGACCGCCGAGGACTACCGCTACTTCCCCGAGCCGGACCTGGTGCCGATCGCGCCGTCCCGGGAGTGGGTCGAGGAGCTGCGCGGGCACGCTGCCGGAGCCGCCCGCCGCCCGGCTGAAACGGGTCACCGCCGCCGTGGGGTTTCGCCGAGCTCGAGCTGCGGGACGTGATCAGCGCGGGGGCCGTCGACCTGATCGAGGAGACCGTCGCGGCCGGCGCCTCGCCGCACGCCGCGCGGAAGTGGTGGCTCGGCGAGCTCTCCCGCCACGCTGGGGACCGCGGCGTTGAGCTGGCCGACCTCGGCATCGCGCCCGCTCAGGTGGCGGCCGTGCAGCAGCTCGTCGACGAGGGTACGATCAACGACAAGCTGGCGCGTCAGGTGTTCGAGGGCGTGCTGGCCGGCGAGGGCACCCCGGCCGAGGTGGTCGACCGCCCGCGGACTCGCGGTGGTGTCCGACGACTCTGCGCTCGGTGAGGCGGTCGACGCGGCCATCGCCGCCCAGCCCGACGTGGCCGACAAGATCCGGGCCGGCAAGGCGCAGGCTGCCGGCGCGCTGATCGGCGCGGTGATGAAGCAGATGCGCGGTCAGGCCGACGCCGCCGCGTCCGTGAGCTCATCCTGGAGAGGCTCACCTGAGGGTCCTTGACAACTTGTCAGTCGCAACGGACAGGTCGGCGATCCGCGGGGAAACAGATATTCCCCGTTGAATGGCAGCAAGCGGCTGTCTGATCAGCCGATTTGCCTCCGTAAGCTGACAACGTCGTGGCCGGTCTCACAGGGTCTGGGTCATACCGACGACGATGGTGCCCCCCGGCGGCGGCGTCCAGCGTCCAATCGGGTCACCAGGTGACGAGACCACGCGGCGTCGTCGACCGGCTCGTGCTGGTGAGCGATTACTGTCGGTGCCACGGCCCCGACGTGGTGGCCGTGGTACCGATCAGAACAGGGGTCGCAGGCGTGCAGATAGTGGCGATCGTCGTCTCGCTGGCGATCACCGCTGTGGCGGTGTTCCTGGTCGTGCGAGCGGTGCGGCAGCTGTTGGCGGTGCTCCGTGTTGGGACGCCCGTCCGTCGGACGCTCGGAGAATCCCGGGGCCCGCTGGCGCACCATGCTGGCCGAGACGTTCGGCCATACCCGGATGCTGCAGTGGCGGGCGGTCGGGGTCATGCACTGGTTCGTGTTCGTCGGCTTCCTGACCCTGAGCTCGCTGGTGGCGACCGCGTACGGGCAGGTGTTCTCCGCCCGGTTCGCGCTGCCGATCATCGGGCACTGGATCGTCTTCGAGTGGTGGGCCGACATCTTCTCGTGGCTGACCCTGATCGGCATCGGCTACCTGATCGTCGTGCGGCAGCGGCACCACCCGCGGAGCGAGGGCCGGTGGTCGCGTTTCTTCGGGTCCACGTTTTGGCAGGCGTACTTCGTCGAGGCCGTGATCGCCGGTGTGGTGATCTGCGGACTGCTGCTGCGCGGACTGGAGTACGCGCTCGGGGAGGGCACCCGCTGGGACTTCCCGCTGACCTGGTTCCTCGGCGTGCCGTTCGCCGGGACTGAGCGGTCCCGACCATCGAGAACCTGATCTTCGTGGTGGCCGCGGTCAAGATCGTCATCTCGATGACGTGGGCCATCGTGATCGCCCGGAATCTGACCATGGGCGTGGCCTGGCACCGCTTCACCGCCTGGTCGAACATCTGGTTCAAGCGCGATCCCGGCAAGCCGGCGCTGGGCGAGTTGCAGCCGATCATGGTCGACGGCGCACCGCTGGACTTCGCCGACATCGAGGAGATCGACGAGGACGCCGCGCTCGGGGTCGGCAAGGTGGAGGACTTCACCTGGAAGGGCTTGCTCGACTTCACCAGCTGCACCGAGTGCGGCCGCTGCCAGTCGGTGTGCCCGGCGTGGAACACCGAGAAGCCCCTGTCGCCGAAGCTGTCTGATCACCAACCTGCGCGACCACGCCTACGCCAAGGCGCCCTACCTGCAGGCGGCCGAGGCAGGCCCGGCCGTCCCTGCCGGAGCTGGTCCGTGCCGAGGCCGAGCGTCCGCTGGTCGGTGACGTCGAGGCCGGCGGCGTGATCGATCCGGACGTGCTGTGGTCGTGTGTGTCCTGCGGCGCCTGTGTGCAGCAGTGCCCGGTCGACATCGAGCACGTCGATCACATCATGGACATGCGCCGGCACCAGGTGATGATCGAATCCGACTTCCCGAAGGAGCTCAACGGCCTCTACAAGGGCCTGGAGGGCAAGGGCAATCCGTGGAACATCTCCCCGAACGCCCGGATGGACTGGGCCAAGGAACTGCCGTTCGACGGTCAAGCAGGTCGGCGTCGACGTCGAGGACCTCACCGAGGTCGAGTGGCTGTTCTGGGTCGGCTGCGCCGGCGCGTACGACGACCGGGCCAAGAAGACCACCCAGGCCGTGGCCGAGCTGCTGCACATCGCCGGCGTCGACTTCGCCGTGCTCGGCAAGGGCGAGACCTGCACCGGTGATCCGGCGCGGCGCTCGGGCAACGAGTTCGTCTTCGCCGGGCTGGCGATGGAGAACACCGAGACCCTCAAGCGAAGCCAAGGCGACCAAGGTCGTCGCCACCTGTGCGCACTGCTTCAACGCGTTGAAGAACGAGTATCGGCAGTTCGGCGATCGAGCTCGAGGTCGTCCACCACACCCAGTTGCTCAACCGGCTCGTGCGGGAGGGCCGGCTGACAGCCGGTCGCCGCCTCCAACGGCGGACTCGGGCAAGACGATCACCTACCACGACCCCTGCTTCATCGGCCGGCACAACCAGGTCTACGAGCCGCCGCGGGAGCTGCTGGGGGCGATCCCCGACGCCACCTTCACGGAGATGCCCCGCAACTCCGAGCGCTCCTTCTGCTGCGGGGCGGGTGGCGGCCGGATGTGGATGGAGGAGAACCTCGGCAGCCGCATCAACGCCACCCGTACGAAGGAGGCGGTGGCCACCGGTGCCGATCAGATCGCGACGGCCTGCCCGTTCTGCAAGGTGATGCTCTCCGACGGGCTCACCGCCGAGCAGGCGGACGGAACGGCTCGCGAGGAGGTCGAGGTGCTCGACGTGGCCCAGCTGCTGCTGGCGTCGGTGAAGCGCGGAGAGTCAGGCGTCAACCAGTCCGGTTGAGCAGTCCGGTTGCTTGGGGTCAGGACCGGCCGGCGTGCGCGTTCCTGCGCTTGTACCACTGCCACGCGAGCGTGACGAGGAGCGCGCCGACCAGGGAGCCGATGATGCCGCTGGCCCGCAGCTCCAAACCGTCGCCGGACAGCAGGCTGATCAAAAGCCCTCCGACGAACGAGCCGATCAGGCCCGCGGCGAACGCGAGACCCCAGTCGATGCCCTTTGGCCGACCGGCCGAGGATGAGTTGGGCCACGGCGCCGACGATCATGCCGAACAGGATGAGACCGAGAATGAGCACGTTGGCAGCATAGAGCGACGACGGGCGCTGCACCGTGTGCAGCGCCCGTCGTGGGTTGTGTTAGCGGTTGATCGGTTACTTGATCGGGCTGTGCCCGCGGGCGTCCAGCTTGACCTTGTTCGCCGCCCGTGAACCGACCCGGCTGCCGTCTTCGAAGAAGCCGGTCCTCGACAGCGCCAGCGTGAGCGTGGCGTGCGCGGCGGCGTCACCCAACTCGTACGAGCGCCCTGGTGCTCAGGTTGGTGATGTCGTCGCAGGCTTCGTGGTAGCACGGGTCGTACTGCTCGCCGGCGGTGCCGCCGTAGATCGCAGCCTGTTGCTGGCGTCTTGATGCCCTCGGCCCCGCTGAACAGACCACCGGCCGGGATGCCGGCCGCGATGAACGGCCCGTAGTCGGAGCGTCCGTCGAAGGCGGTCGGTGTCGGTCTCCAGGTTCTGACTAGGCGAAGTAGTTGTTGAAGATGTCCTCGATCTGCGCCGACCCTGGAGGGCCGGCGGGGGCGTCGATCGGACCGTCACCGTCGTAGACGAAGCGGACGTAGTTGGGCGAGCCGACCATGTCGAAGTTGAGGTTCGCGTAGTGCCTGGTCCAACTGCCGGTCGGTTAGTTGCTCCGACGTAGTACTCCGAGCCGAGCAGTCCGTTCTCTTCGGCACCCCAGAAGGCGAAGCGGATCTGGCGCTGCAGCCTGTTCCGGTCGTTGTAGCCGAGTGCCGCCATCTCCTCGGCGATCTCCAGGATCGTTGAACTGCCACTGCCGTTGTCGTTGATGCCTGGACCCTCAAGCACGGAATCCAAGTGGGCCCCGACCACGACGACCTCGTCCTTCTTGCCGCGCTTCGAGTCCGCGAGCACGTTGACGGTCGGACGCACTTCGCTCTCCGTGGAGGTCTCGACGCGGACGACGACGGCGTCCAGCCAGGCTTTCGGTGTACAGGTCCTCGGCGTCCTCGTAGCTGGCCCCGACCACGGGGATGCTCGACGGGTTGCGCCAGGGTGCCGATGAAGAGGTCGGTGCGACCCGGATTTCCCTCGTTGAAGATGATCGCCGCCTCGTAGCCGGCCGCTGCCGCGTTGGCGGCCTTGACCGCGAAGTCACAGGTGCCGCGCTGGATCAGCGCGATCGCCGGACCGGCCGGTGGCGCGGGGAAGTCACCCGGCTCGCAGCCCGAGTGCTGCTGGGTGCAGTCAGTGGCGGGGATGACGACGTCGATCGTGGCACCAGCACGCCGGTGACTTCGCCGCTCCCGGAGTAGTCGAACGTTCCCGTCTCGATAGTCCCTCGCGGTCGGGCTGATCTCCTCCAGCTCACCAGGAGCCAGGTCCTGGAAGAACGCGAAGTCGAAGTCTGCGTCGCGCACGTTGTAGCCGGCCCTGCGCAGCGTGCGCGCCACGTACGCGGCGGAGGCGTCGTATCCGGGGGTGCCGGAGGCGCGGGTGCCGCCGTTGTTGTTGGCGATCCGCTGGAAGGCACGTTCGTGCTGCAGGATGCCGTTGACCGTGACCGCATTCCGCAGCCGTAGGGTGTTGACTTCGTCGATGGCGGTCGCTTGCGTGGTGAGATCAGAGCTGCAGCCGCCAAGGCGGCCACACGCTCCGAGCGCCAGCTTTCGCACGCGGAACTCCCTTCGTTGGGGGGATTGGTGGCATCGAGTCTTACATTTCGAGCCTCAGATGGGAATGGGCAAGAGATCTTCTTGTGAATCAGGCCCGCTTGCGACGTCGGATCCGCAGCGACAATCGGCCGACAACCGGCGGCACCCTCTACCCGCGCGTCGCACCCTCTCAGCCACCCGACCGCGGGTACGTCGCACCGTCACGGGTAATGTGCACTTCACGTGGCGTGCAGCGCGTGAAGTGCGGTCTCCGAGTGACGTGGTGTTCGCAGGCTCGAGTGTTCGGTGAGGAAGCCCAGCATGCGGGTGATCAGCAGCAGTCGCGAGCGGCGCGACGGTACTCGTGGCCCTCGCCGTTCAGCTGCAGGTAGTCCACCGGCCGGTCGAGGTCGCGCAGGGCGGCCACGATCTGGTGCGCCTCGCCGATCGGAACGTTGCTGTCCAGCTCACCGTGCACGACCAGCAGCGGAACGTCGATGTTCGTCGGCGGCGTGCAGTGGTGAGAGGGCGGCCAGCAGCGCGGCGTCGCGCTCCGGGTCGCCGTACTTGCTCACCGCCGCGGCGGCGATCCACGGTTCGGTGTCGCGGTAGAACGAGTGCAGATCCGACATCCCGCAGATGTCGACGCCGGCGGCGAAGGTACCGGGGTAGAAGGCCAGTCCGACCAGGGTCAGATAGCCGCCGTACGAGCGGCCGGTGATCGCGATCCGCTCAGGGTCGGCGATGCCCCGGCCGGACCAGGTGCTCCGCACAGGAGATCACGTCGGCGAAGGCGTCCCGCCGGCCGTGGACGTCGTCGGCGTGCACGAAGGCGCGGCCGAAGCCGGACGAACCGCGGATGTTCGGCGCGAAGACGGTGATCCCGGCCGCCACCATCGCCTGGTGCTGCGGGGAGAAGGTCGGCCGCTCCTGTGCCTCCGGCCCGCCGTGCAGGCTCAGCATCGCCGGACCCGGCCCGACTGCGTCCGGGCGGTCGGTAGAGGTAGCCGGTCAGCTCCAGTCCGTCGTGGGCGGTGAAGCGTGATCAACTCCGGCGCGACCAGCTCGCGCTCCGGCAGCCGCGGCACCCCGGTGACCCGCACCCACTGCAACGTGCGGGTGCTCAGGCACCACAACTCGCGCGGTCGGTGCGGGCCCTCCACGCTCATGATCACCCGCCGCCCGTCGCGGCTGAGGACGACGCCGGAGACGACCTCGCCGGGCAGGCCGGTCATGACGCGGCGCTCGCCGGTCGCGGTGTTGAAGCAGCTCCAGTTCGCTGCGACCGGCGACGTTCCAGACCAGCAGGAGCAGTCCGACCGGAATCGTCGGCGTCCAGTCCTTCCAGTTCGGCGTCGTCGCGGGCGGCCAGTACCCCGGAGGCCCTGCGCCGGCCTTTCGGCCCGAGCGGGACGGCGACCAGCTGGCGCCGAGGCAGGCCGGCGTCGGTCGACACGTACGCGATCAGCGGGCTGTCGTCGCCCGGCGGGAGCCGGCCGGATGATCGCCACCTCGGTGGCGCCGGTGGCGGGGTAGGGCAGCAGCGGATGATCAACGTCGGCGACCCGGTCGACCACCACGCAGAACTGCTTGCCCCGCTGGCCGTCCCGCAGGATCACCAGATGCTCGTCCACCGACATGTCGAGCACGCTCAGCAGATCACCTTCGGCGAGCGGGTGCAGCTCTCCGGTGGCCGGATTGGCCAGATAGCAGCGGGTCGGGCGATCGGGCCGGGTGTCGGGGATGATCACGGCGACCCGGTGGCCGCTGCGGGTCCACGGACCCGAGCTCGGCGTGCTCGTTCGGCGAGCCCGCGATCCGGCGGGCGTCGGTCCCGGTCGGGCGGACCACCCAGACCTGGGTACGGACTCCGCCGTCGGTGGCCACCGCGCAGGCCAGCCAGGCGCCGTCCGCGGACCAGTTGACACTGACCACCGGGTCGTCGGAGATCGTGATCATGGTCGGCTCGTCGAAGGTGCCGTCCAGCCGAAGGTCTTGCACCCAGACCTGCGGCACACCGGTTCGGTCGCTGAGAGAAGGCCATCTGCTCGGCGTGCGGGCTGAGGGTCGGGCCCCAGCTGCCCCAGGCCTCCACCAGCTCCGCGGCGAGCTGCTCGCCGAGCGCGGTCGAATCGTGGCGGCTGAGCTGACCGTCTTGCGGCGTCCATGCGGCGCGGTCCGATCTCCGACCACACATGTGCCGCAGCATAGGGGAGGGCGGGCGGAGGAGCGACCACGGTCCAGACCGGCGACGTGGGTTAGAGGGCGGGAGCGAAGCGACCATGGGCCACACCGGCGAGGTGGGTCAGCGGATGTCGTGGTGCTGCAACCACATCTCCAGCAGGGCGAGTTGCCAAAGAGCGTTGGAGCCCAGCACGGTCCGGCTTGAGTTCGGGTCCGCCAGCATGCGCTCGACCGGCTCGGGCCGGAACAGGCCACGCTCCTTGGCCGCCGGGTCGGTCAGCGCGTCCCGGACCCGTTCCAGGTATGGCCCGTCGAGCTGCCGGATAGCGGGCACCGGGAAGTAGCCCTTGGTCCGGTCGATGACCTCGTCCGGGACGACCCCGCGGGCCGCCCGCTTCAGCACGCCCTTGCCGCCGTCGGACAGCTTGAGCTCCGGCGGGATCCGGCCGGCGCAGCTCGACCAGCTCGTGGTCGAGGAACGGCACCCGGGCCTCCAGGCCGGCCGCCATGGTCATGTTGTCCACCCGCTTCACCGGGTCGTCGACCAGCATGATCGTCGTGTCGTTGCGGAGCGCGGCGTCCACCGCCGTCTCGGCTCCCGGGTCGACCGAACCGCTCGGTGATGTAGGCGGTCGGCGCGTCGCGGTCGGCCAGCCACTCCGGCATCAGCAGCTCGCCGACGCCGCCCCAGCGCCGGTCGAAGAACACGCTCGCGTACGCCTCGACGGCGTCCGTCCGCGAGCGACGCCGGCCAGCGGCGGGTACCAGTCGTAGCCCCCAGCACCTCGTCGGCGCCCTGCCCGGACTGCACGACCTTGACGCTCTTGGCCACCTCCTGGCTGAGCAGGTAGAACGCGACGCAGTCGTGGCTGACCATCGGCTCGCTCATCGCCCCGATGGCGGCGTCGATGCCGGGCAGCAGCCGCGAACTGGGGATCGGGATCTTGTGGTGGTCGGTCTCGAACCGCTCGGCGACCAGGCGTCGAGTACTCGAACTCGTCGCCGGACTCGCCGCCCGCGGACTCGAAGCCGATGCTGAAGGTCTGCAGTCCGTGCTGCCCGGCCTCGGCCAGCAGGGCGACGACCAGGCTGGAGTCGATGCCGCCGGACAGCAGGACGCCGACCGGGACGTCGGCGACCATCCGGCGGTCGACCGCGGTGCGCAGGGAGGCCAGCAGCGCCTCCTCCCAGTCCTGCTCGGTCCAGTCGGCCTGCGTCCGGGTCGCGGCTGAACTCCGGCTCCCAGTAGAGCCAGTCCTGGCTGCGTCCCGTCGGGCTCGACCGTCCGTACGGTGGCCGGCGGCAGCTTGCGGATGCCGTTCAGGATCGTCCGCGGCGCCGGCACCACCGAGTGGAAGCTCATGTAGTAGCGCGAGGGCCGTGATGTCGATCGAGGTGTCGGTGCCGCCGCCGGCCAGCAGCGCCGGCAGGGTCGAGGCGAAGCGCAGCCGGTCCCGGTCTGATCGAGGTACAGCGGCTTGATCCCCAGCCGGTCCCGGGCCAAGATCAACCGTCCGGTGCGGTGCTCGTACAGGGCGAAGGCGAACATGCCCGAAGAAGTGGCTGACGCAGTCGGTGCCCCACCGGTCGTACGCCTTCGCGATCACCTCGGTGTCGGAGGTGGAGAAGAAGCGTGTAGCCGAAGCCCTCGAGCTCGGCGCGAAGCTGCTTGGTAGTTGTAGATGCAGCCGTTGAACACGACGCTGTAGCCCAGCCCGGGATCGACCATCGGCTGCGAGCCGGCCACGCTGAGGTCGATGATCGACAACCGACGGTGAGCCATCGCCACCGGTCCGTGCGCCCAGATCCCCGAGCCGTCGGGACCCCGCGGCGCCAGGCAGGCGTTTATCTTCTCGCAGGCCGCCACATCGGCCGTACGCCCGTCGAATCGGATCTCACCCGCGAGCCCGCACACTCTTATTCAGCTCCCCTCGCGCACGGCCGGACCCACCAGATACGGCCTTCCTCGTCGTTCGGACAGACGAAAAGCGTGTCTGTGCTTTCCCGCTCGCGCTCGGTCGTGCCCTGGATGACGCGGTCTTCCTCCTCGATCGGACCGACGAAAAGCGTGTCGGCCCTCCCTCGTCGTCCAGACCGCGTCGGGGCACGACCTACCCGACGCTCGCGGAGCGATGCGGTGCTGGTCAAGGGTTTCATGGTGCGCCTTCTCTGCCGATGATCCAGGTGTCTTTCGCTCCGCCGCCGCGGGAGGAGTTGACGACCAGACTGCCCTCGGGGGCGACTCGGGTGAGGGCCAGGTCCGCCAGCCGGGACTGCCCGGGCTCGGTGCCCCAGACGTAGACGAAGGCGCGCAGGTCGACGTGCCGGGGCTGCAGCAGCTCGCCGTCGAAAGTGGGATGGGAGGACAGCGCCACGACCTCCTGCGCCACCCAGCGGTCCGGGTGCGGCGGCGATCTCGGCTCGGCGGGCGGCGACCTGGGAGGCCGAGGCGTCCGGGCCGATCAGCACCCCGTGCCCGCCGTGCCCGTCGACCGGCTTGGTGACCAGCTCGCCGACCCGCTCCAAGCACGACGTGGTACTCGGCGGCGTCGCTGGTCCGGTACGTCGGCACCGACTCCAGCAGTGGCCGCTCCGACAGGTAGTAGGCGATCAGATCCGGCAGGTAGCAGTACATGCTCTTGTCGTCGGCCACGCCGTTGCCGGGCGCGTTGGCCAGCCGCACCTCGCCGTGGGCGGCCACCTCGAACACCTCCGCGCCGACCGGTCGGCCGTCACTGGTGCAGAGGTCCACCAGTTCGACGTCCAGCCGCAGGTAGAGCGCCCGCACCGGAATACCGGCCGCGAACACCCGACCGTCGCGCACTTCCAGATCGTCGGCGGTGGCCAGCACCAGGTCGGCCCGCTCGGCCAGCAGCCGGTGTTCGAACCAGGCCGAGCTCCCCGGGCCGCTGGAGAGCAGCGCGGCGTTCTCATCGGCACCGAAGCCGTCGAGCAGACAGGCGCGCAAGGCCGGCAGCGACTCGGCCGGACTCGAGCAGCCCGCTCGGCCGCGGCAGGTCCGGAAGCACGGTGTCCATCAGGTCCCGGATGCCGAGCGCGTACGCCGCGCCGCTCGGGTTGCGCAGGTTGTCCTCCAGGACCCGCCAGCCGCCGAACTCGTTGCGGACGAGATCGAAGCCCATCACTGGCCCGCGCACCGTGCCCGCTGGCAGCCGGGTCGCCTCGCTTCGCCACCCCGGCGACCCCTCGACCAGCGGCGGCGGCAAGACGCCGTCGGCCAGCACTTGCTGCTCTCCGTACACGTCCTGCAGGAAGAACTCCACGGCTCGGGCCCGCTGGAGGAGCCCATCGGAGAGGTTCGTCCATTCGTGCTCGTTCACCACCCTGGGCATCAGGTCCACCGAGAACGGTCGCTGCTCCGACTCCACCCCGAAGGTCATCTCAGCCGCCGCGATCCATTCGTCCCGCTGGTTCTCGCGCCCGTGGCGGTCCTCGGTTCCGGCCTGGCGGAAAAAGTCCACGATGTCGTGATAGACGGGCCGCGGCCGGTGACCGAGCCCGACCGCCTCGTCCCCGGCGCGGTAGCGATAGGTCCGGAACGCCGGGGCCGCCGGCGCCAGCCCGTCGGCCGGGCCCCGGGTCTCCTCGACGACCAGCTGGACGACGTCGTCCAACTCGCCCCGCTCGGCCAGGACCGCTCGTTGCCGGTCGGCCGAGTTGCCGCGGGCCAGCGTGGTCTCGGTCAGGTGGCTCACCTGGTCCCAGTCGCCCAGCTCCTCCAACTGCGGTCGCAATCGCGCGACCAAACCGCGGACGGCCTTCTCGGCGGGGATCGGCTGCGGGTGCCGGGTGTGGTCGAGGATCTCGCTCGCCAGACCGGCCCGCGCCGCCCGCCACACGGCGGCTCGATAGATAGGTACCGCGACCGGCTCATACGGCCGAGCGTTCGCGATGTCTTGCTCCGCCCGGCGCACCGCGGCCCGGAACAGCCCGGCGATCAGCACAGCGTCGTCGACGATCGGGCAGGCGTCGCACACCCGCAGCTCCAGGGTCGGCGCGTGGGCCGACGGGCGGACGTCGAAGTAGGCCATCTTCGCGTCGGCGATCACCCCGGTGTTGATCAAGTCCCGGATGAGGGAGTCGTAGTGCTCGGCCGAGGCCAGGGGTCCCGTGGCTCCGGCGCTCGGCCAGCGTTGCCAGATGATGGTGCGGATACTGGCGTACCCGGTGTCCTGGCCGTTCCAGTACGGGGAGCTCGCCGACAGCGCCAGTAACACCGGCAGGTCCCAGGCGACCCGCTGCATGATGGCCACGGCCAGATCTCGGTCGGATACCCCGACGTGGATCTGCAGGCCGCAGATCAACTGCTCGTCCACCAGCAATCGGTACTGCTCCTGCATCCGGCCGTAGCGCCCGGTGCTGGTGAGTTCGAAGTCGGCGAACCCCGAGCGAGGTGCGGTGCCGACCGCGGCGGCGCCGAGACCTTCGGCGGCCGCGACCTCGTTGAGCCCACGGCGCAGCCGGATCAGCTCGGACCGCAAAGCATCAAGGCTGTTCACGACGTCGGTGTTGGTTTCCACCGTGGTTCGTTGAATCTCGGCGGAGTAGTTGGCGCTCGGCAGCCGAGACAGCAGCTGGGGAGCTCTCGCCGACAGCTGCCGGCTCTCCAGATCGATCAGGTGCAGCTCTTCCTCGGCACCCAGCGTGAGCTCGGCGGTCATCCGGACCCAATCTAGCCGCGGCGTGTTACGGCCGGGTGACCATGTACCCGGGTGGGCGAGCGCAGATGGTCCATCAATCGCCCTCCAGTGCGACACTGGATCTGCCGTGACCGTGTCAGCTGAGCCGGAAGCGGTAGATCCTGTCGTCGCCGTCGCGGACGTCGCCGCGGCCGTCGGTGTTGGAGGTCACCAGGAACAGTTCTCGGCCGTCGGCGGCGGGCGTCACCGTACGGATCCGTCCGTGCTCTCCATCGAAGTGCGCCACCGGCTCGCCGGACTCGGTGCCCGAGACCGGGATCTGCCAGAGCCGCTCGCCGCGCAGGGCCGCCATCCACAAGGACCCGTCGGCGTAGGCCAGCCCGGCGGGCGACGCCTCGGAAGTCCGCCAGACCACCTTCGGGTTGGTCATTCCCTCGGATTGTCCCGAACCCTCGAGCTCGGGCCAGCCGTAGTTGGCACCCTTCGCAATCAGGTTCAACTCGTCCCAGCTCTGCTCGCCGAACTCACTCGCCCAGAGGTGGCCGTCGGCGTCAAAGGCCAGGCCCTCGACGTTGCGATGTCCGTAGCTCCAGATCTCGTTGCCGAACGGATTTCCGGGCGCCGCCTGACCGTCCAGCGTGAGCCGGAGAATCTTTCCGCCCAGGGATTGCCGGTCCTGGGACAGGGCCACCTGGCCCGTCTCGCCCGTCCCGACGTAGAGGAAGCCGTCCGGCCCGATGATCATTCGGCCACCGTTGTGACGGCCTCCTTTGGGGATGCCGTCCACGATCACCCGCGGCTCCCCGAGCGCCGAGCCGTTCCACGACATGGCGACGATCCGGTTATCTTCGGCGGCAGTGAAGTAGGCGAAGACCGTGCCGCCGTCGGGGGATAGGGCCAGGCCGAGCAGCCCGCCCTCACCGCCCGGGTCGACCTCGGCGAGCGTCCGCACTTCGGTGGTGCGCGAGCCGTCGACCAGCACGATCTTGCTGGTGTCCCGCTCGCTGACCAGCAGGCTGCCGCCCTCGAGCGCCAACGCTTCCCAGGGCGAGGTCAGGCCGCCGATCACCTCGTCCAGGCGTGGTTCGTCAGTTGACGTGCTCGGAGTGGCCGTACGCGTGTCGGTGGACGGACTGGACGCCGCTCCGGCGCCGCAACCAGCGACCACGACCGTTGCGGCAATGACCGGCACCATCCGAGCAAGGCCTCTGCGCATCCGCCAAGTTTCGCTGGCGCATCCAACTCGGCCCTTCGACAGGCTCAGGGCGCGATCTTGGTTGGCCCTTCGACAGGCTCAGGGCGCGATCTTGCCTACACCACCTCGCGCTTCAGGAGCCCAGCTCGGTGCTGTGCAGCAGATCGATGGCGTCGGGCTCGCCTACCAGCTTCACCTCGGCCACACTGGTACGGCCGTGGGCGAACAGCAGGAGTTCGCTCGGCTGACCGACGACGGTCACGATCGGGGTGCCCGCGACGGCTCGGATGGTCTCCGGCTCGTACGCGTCGGCGGTACCGAGTCTCTCGAGCACGACTCCGACCGGTGCCCGACGGAACATGGCCCGGCCGAGTAGCTTGAGCCGCCGCCACATGAAATCCTCGGTCTCCTCGCCGAGATCGCGCGAGGTCTGCGGATGATCACCCGCGCGACGGACGTCCTCATGGTGCACGAAATACTCGGTGCTGTTGGCCGGCTCGTCCACGCCGGGCAGCGCGAAGACCGAGAAGCGGGCGGGACCGTTGCGCACGCGATCGACCAGCTCGGAGAACTCCCAGCGTTGTTTGACCTCGGCCATCCGGCGCTCCAACAGGCCGGCCAGTGGCTTGGCGACGATCCCGGTAGCCCCGATCGGATCGGTCTCCCGGATCCACAGGTGCGCGGCGAGGTCGTGCGTCTGCCAACCCTCGCACAGGGTCGGGGCGTCCGGTCCGACCTCGTCGAGGAGATCACACAGCGCCGCACGCTCGGACTTGGCCAATGTCACGAGCGACCATGCTAGTGCCCGTTAGCCGCCCAAGCTCGCGGCGTCGAAAGGCAAACGTCAGCAGGACGAGGCGGTCCCGGTCAGAATGGGGGAGTGGAGACCGCCGAACTCGACCCCCTGATCGCTGCCCGCCTCAAGCGAGACGGCCGGGGACTGGTGACGGCCGTCGTTCAGCAGGAAGGCACCGGCGAGGTGCTCATGGTTGGCTGGATGGACGACACGGCACTGCATCGGACGCTGACGACCGGCCGGTCGACCTTTTTCTCGCGGAGCCGGAACGAGTACTGGGTCAAGGGGGAGACCAGCGGCCATCGGCAATGGGTGCGCAGCGTCCGGCTGGACTGCGACGGCGACACCGTGCTGGTGACCGTTGACCAGGAGGGGCCGGCTTGCCACACCGGGTCGCGAACGTGCTTCGACTCTTCCGCCGACTCCTCCCCCGACTCTTCCTCCGACTTTTCCGTGCTCCCGGCCGTCGTCGTGGACCCAACCGATCGAGATCACCGGTGATCACTCCGACCCTGGAGGAGTTCCGTGCGGCGGCAACCGAGCGTCGGGTCATCCCGCTGTACCGTCGGTTCCTGGTCGACGGCGAGACCGCAATCGGGCTGTACCAGAAACTGGCGCGCAACCGCCCCGGCAGCTATCTGCTGGAGTCAGCGGAACAGGGTGTGTGGTCGCGCTACTCCTTCATCGGCGTTTCGGCCGCCGCGGTGCTGACGGAGGTGGACGGCGAGGCGTGCTGGACCGGGCGGCGCCCCGAGTTCCTGCCGACCGGTGGGGATCCGCTGCAAGCCGTGCGGGACACGCTCCGGCTGCTGCACACGCCGCGCGACGCTGCTCTCCCGCCCTTCACCTCCGGGCTGGTCGGCTACCTGAGCTACGACGCGGTCCGCCGCGTGGAACGGCTTCCCGACGGTAACCCGAAGGATCTCGACATCCCGGAGCTGGCCTTCGTGTTGGCGTCGGACCTGGTCGTCGTGGATCACCATCGCTGCGAGGTCTGGCTGGTGGCCAACGCCATCAACTACGACGACTCCGACGAAGGGGTGGACGAGTCGTACGCCGACGCGGTCGCCCGGCTCGAGGAGATGACACAGCGGCTGGCCGAGCCGGCTGCGTCCACGGCGGTCGCCGCCCGGGGAGACCACGAACTTCCCGTGCGCCGCCAGCGCACGTCGGCGGAATACCAGGCGGCGGTGGCCGCGGCCGTGGAGGAGATCAAGGCCGGCGAGGCCTTCCAGATCGTGGTCAGTCAGCGGTTCGAGGTCGACACCACCGCCGACGCTCTCGACATCTACCGGGTGCTTCGGCTGACGAATCCCAGCCCGTACATGTACTTGTTGCGTCTGCAGGATTCGAAGGGGCGTGGTTTCGACATCGTTGGCTCCTCACCGGAGGCGCTGGTGACCGTGACCGACAACGTGGCCGTCACGCATCCGATCGCCGGTTCCAAGCCGCGCGGGGCCGATCCGGCGGAGGACGCCGAGCTCGAGTCCGAGCTGCTCGACGATCCCAAGGAGCGGGCGGAGCACGTGATGCTGGTCGACCTGGGGCGCAACGATCTCGGCCGGGTGTGCGTCCCCGGCACGGTCGAGGTAATCGAGTTCATGGAGGTCCGCCGCTACAGCCACATCATGCATTTGGAGTCCACCGTGCGTGGCAAGGTGCGGCCCGGGCAAAGTGCCCTCGACGTGGTTCTGGCCGCATTTCCGGCCGGCACCTTGTCCGGCGCCCCCAAGGTGCGGGCGATGGAGATCATCGACGAGCTGGAAGTGTCTCGGCGCGGGCTCTACGGCGGGGTGGTGGGCTATCTCGACTTCGCCGGGGATGCCGACGCGGCCATCGCGATCCGGACGGCCCTGCTGTCCGGAGGCGTGGCTTACGTCCAGGCGGGTGGGGGGATCGTGGCCGACTCCGATCCTCCGACCGAGGACCAGGAGTCGCAGAACAAGGCCGCGGCCGTGGTCCGGGCGATCGCGGTCGCGCAATCGTTCGAGCAGATCGAAGCGTCTGACCAGATCGGGGCGTTCGACCAGATCGAGCCGGCCCGCGCGTGATCATGACGCGCCGGACCAGCGTCCTGGCTCTGCTACTGCTCGGCGGGTTGCTGGCCCTGGTCTCGTCGGCGCAGCCGTGGTTTCGCGCCGTAGGTATCGAGGGGGACACCGAGCCGACGGGCCCCGGGTCGGGAAGCGTCACGTTCACCGGTGCCGACTCGACCGGCGGCCTCAGCCAGGCGCTGGCGATCGTCGTCTTGGTGGGCGTCCTGCTCAGCCTGGTGCTGGCCACGCGGGGCCGTCGAGTGCTGGCGGTGCTGCTGGGGTTGGCAGGTTTGGGAATCGCGGCCGTCGGTGCCTTGCCTCAGCACCCGAGCGCGGCAGCGGTCCGCACGCGGTTCCGGCAGTTCAGCCTCGTCGAGCAGTTCGCACTGGAGAGCACGGCCTGGTCTTGGGTCTACGCTCTTGCCGGCATCGCGGTGATCGGCGGCGCGGTCCTGCTGTTCGTCGCTGCGCCCAGTTGGCCGCAGCATGCGCAGCGGTTCGAGCGTCGGGCCCCCTCGACGACGCCGCCTACGGAGGCGCGCGACGACCCGGCGTGGGCCTGGGGCGCCCTCGACGCCGGGGTGGACCCGACCACCGCTGTTGACGTGGGGGCCGACAGGGACAACGGGAACGACGCGGACAACGGGGACGACACGACACCCGGAAATCACGACCCCGATGTGCGGACCGGCGCCACACCAGACACAATGGTTGACGAGGAGAAGTCCGGAGCGGGCCGGAATCTCGATCCCGGAACCGGCTCCGGAGGGGTTAGCGCACCAGCATCACGGCGGCGGAACGAGGAGCTATGACCGAGACGTCCCAGTCGAGCCAGACCGGCAAGCCGGAGAAACATATCCATCACGGACGCACCGGGGCCGCCTGGGCGGGAACGACCGTGGCCCTCGTGGCGTTCCTCCTGATAGCCGTCGCCTTGGTTCTCGGACCCAACTGGGTGCTGTTCTGGGTGGGCATCGCGCTGCTCGTGGTGGCTCTCATCGTCACGGTGGTCATGCAGCGAATGGGTTACGGCGCGAACTAAGGACTGCAATCGTGGGCGCGTTGGACGACATCATCGGTGGGGTGCGGGAAGACCTGGCTGTCCGTCAGGCCGAGGTCGACCTGGACCGGGTGAAGCAGCACGCCCAACGCGTCGACGCGGCGCTGGACCCGATGCCGATCTTCCGCGGTCCCGGGGTCTCGGTGATCGCGGAGGTCAAGCGGTCCAGCCCCAGCAAGGGCCAGTTGGCCGATATCGCCGATCCCGCCGCCCTGGCGGTGGAGTACGAGGCTGGTGGAGCTGCCGCCATCTCGGTGTTGACCGAGGGTCGCCGCTTCAACGGCTCGCTCGAGGACCTGATCCGGGTCCGGGTCGCGGTGTCCATCCCGGTGCTCCGCAAAGACTTCATCGTCAGCGCGTACCAACTCTTCGAGGCCCGCGCCGCCGGCGCCGACATGGCCCTGCTGATCGTTGCGGCTTTAACCGACGACGAGCTCGTCTGCCTGATCGAGCGCGCCATTTCGATCGGTCTCACGCCGCTCGTCGAGGTGCACACGGCCGATGAGGTTCGTCGGGCCATCGACGCCGGCGCCCGGGTGATCGGCGTGAACGCCCGCAACCTGCAGACGCTCGAGGTCGATCTGACCACCTTCGCCCGGCTCGCGCCGCTCATTCCGGACCGCATCGTGCGCATCGCCGAGTCCGGCGTACGCGGTCCGCACGACGTCATCGACCTGGCCCGTGAGGGCGCCGACGTGGTATTGGTAGGCGAGGCGCTCGTCCGCAGCCGCGATGCCCGGCGAGGGGTGGCGGACCTGGTCGCCGCCGGTGCCCATCCCGCCGTCCACAAGGGCTAGCGCCTCGCGGCATTGAATCAGCGGCACTGAACCACCCAAACCAATCGGATCTCCGCCGCACGGCCGGGTAACGTCGGGTTGAGCTACTCGATCCGAGAAGGAAGTCGCCGTGTCCATCGAAGCCCCGCCGTCTCGTCACCCGCAGGCGGTCGCGCCGGAGTTGCCCGATGCGTCCGGGCACTTCGAGCGGTTCGGCGGCAAATTCGTCCCCGAAGCCCTGTACGCCGCGCTGGATCAACTCGAGCGTGAGTTCCGGGCAGCGCAGGACGACCCGAGCTTCGCCACCGAACTGTCCGAACTGCTGGCCGACTACACCGGTCGGCCGAGCCCGATCACCGAGGCCAAGCGATTCGCTGCACACGCCTCCGGCGCCACCATTCTGCTGAAGCGGGAGGACCTCAACCACACGGGTTCGCACAAGATCAACAACGTCCTTGGCCAGGCGCTGCTGACTCAGCGGATGGGCAAGACGCGGGTCATCGCCGAGACCGGGGCAGGTCAGCACGGCGTCGCCACGGCCACGGCGGCCGCCTTGTTCGGGCTGGAGTGCACGGTCTACATGGGCAAGGTGGACACCCAGCGGCAGGCCCTGAACGTGGCGCGGATGCGGCTGCTGGGTGCCGAGGTCGTCGCGGTCGAGTCCGGCACCCAGACGCTGAAGGACGCCATGAACGACGCCATGCGCGACTGGGTCGCCAGCGTCGAGAGCACCCACTACCTGATCGGCACGGTGGCCGGCCCGCACCCGTTCCCGCTGCTGGTGCGGGAGTTCCAGCGGGTGATCAGTACGGAGGCGCGAGCGCAGGTGCTGGAGCGGTACGGCCGGCTCCCCGACGCGGTCGCCGCGTGCGTCGGCGGCGGCTCCAACGCGCTGGGGATCTTCGCCGACTTCATCCCGGACGCAGTCGGTCGCCCTGTACGGCTTCGAGGCGGGCGGCGACGGCGTGGCCACCGGCCGGCACGCCGCAAGCATCTCTGCCGGCGAGGTCGGCGTGCTGCACGGCACCCGTACGTTCGTTCTCCAGGACGCCGACGGGCAGACCAAGGACTCCCATTCCATCTCCGCCGGACTGGACTACCCCGGGGTGGGGCCTGAGCACTCGTGGCTCGCCGAAACTGGCCGGGCAACCTACGAGGCGATCACCGACACCGAAGCGATGGACGCCTTCGCGCTGCTTTCCCGTACCGAGGGCATCGTGCCCGCGATCGAGTCCGCGCACGCGCTCGGCCGGCGCCCTGAAACTCGGTCGCTCGGCTCGCGCCCAGCCGACGGCCAGCCGCCGCTGATCCTCGTCAATCTCTCCGGTCGGGGCGACAAAGACGTGGACACCGCCATCGCGTGGTTCGACCTGGACACCCAGGGCACCGGCTCGCAGAGCGGAGCCGAGATCAGCGCCGACCAGCCTCGACCCGGCGCCTCCGGACCCGACGACCTCGAGCTGGGCGGCCACAGCACCGGCGCCGGCCACGAAGTATGAAGAGCGGGAGCGAAGCGACCTCCGGCCACACCGGCGAGGTGGATGCATGAGTGCTCAGCCGGGCCACACCGGTCGGCTGTTCGGCGACATCGCGGACACTGGGCGTGGCGCGCTCGTCGGGTTCCTGCACGTCGGGTACCCCTCGGTCGAGATCTCGCTGGCGGCGATGCGGGCGTTGACCGGCGAGGGTGACTCTGACGGGGTCGACCTGGTCGAGGTGGGCATGCCGTACAGCGATCCGGTGATCGACGGCGTCACCATCCAACGCGCCGGCACTAGCGCGCTGCAGCGCGGGGTGCGCACCCGCGACGTCTTCGCGGCCGTCGAGGCGGTCGCCGAACACCGGCACGGCAGCGGTCGTGATGACGTACTGGAACCTGATCGAGCGCTACGGACCGGAGGCCTTCGCCCGCGACCTGGCCGCGGCGGGCGGCGCCGGCGCCATCACCCCCGACCTCACCCCCGACGAGGCGGCCGAATGGCTGGCCGTCTCCGACGCGCACGGACCTCGACCGGATCTTCCTCGTCTCTCCGTCCTCGAGGACGAGCGGCTGGCGAGCACGGTCGGCCGCCTGCCGCGGCTGGGTGTACGCGACCGTCGGTCATGGGCGTCACCGGGCGCGCGCGCCCAGAGCTCGACGGCCGCGCCGGAGCTCGTCCGCCGCTTGCGGGTCATCGAGCCGCAGGCCCGGATCGGGGTCGGGCTGGGCGTTTCCGACGGAGCTCAGGCGGCCGAGGTCGACCACCTACGCCGACGCGGTGATCGTCGGATCGGCGCTGGTCGCCACCTTGCTCGCAGGCCGAGGACCGCGGCGAGCCGGCCGACTTGACCGGTCTCCGGGCCGAAGGCTGGCCGACCTGGCTGCCGGCGGTGCCGGTACCGGCGCCCCGGGCCGGGGAACTTCCGCAGTCGCTCCGCCGGGTTGGTGGAGCTGTGACCGGAACGCCTCGGCAGGGGATCCGTCGCGTCGTCGATGATCCTGCTGATCGTGCTGGTGATGGTGACCGGCTGTGCCACCCCCACCCAGCCCGCCGCGACCCGTCACGCCGACGAGGCCGGCTACCTGGCCGGAACGTCGCTGCCCGACCCGTACGAGTTGCCCGACTCAGACCCTGACCGACGACTCGGGCCGCCCGTACAACCTCCGCACGCTCGCCGTCCAAGCCGGTCCTGCTGCTGTTCTTCGGCTACATCAACTGCCCCGACGTCTGCTCGCGCGGTCCTCTCGGAGGTCACCACCGCGCTGCAGCGGGCCGACGCCGGTGTCCGCAACCACATGCAGGTCGTCTTCGTCACCACCGATCCGGCCCGGGACACGCCGGCCAAGATCGCCAAGTACCTGGACCGGTTCGACCCGAGCTTTCGTCGGCCTGACCGGCGACCTGTCGACCATCAAGAAGCATTGCTCGCCGGGTCGGGGTCGACATCTCGGGGGTGAAGAAGCTGCCCAGCGGCGGCTACGACGTCGGGCACTCCGCCCAGGTCATCGGGTTCGACGCCGAACGGCGGGGCGTCGTGCTGTGGACGCCGAACAACTCGATCGCCGACCTGAAGCACGACTATCAGTTGCTGGTGGAGCGGGCCCGGTGAGCGCCGCCGCCGCCGCCACGTTGCCCCGGTGCCGCTTCGCGCTGGTCCAGCCCTGGGTCTCCACGGCTGGCGCGGTTGCTGGTGGCCGGAGTCCTGATCGCCGCCGGGGCGCTGAAGGTGGTCGAGCCGGCCAGCTCGGTGGCCGCGGTGCGGGCCTACCAGTTGCTGCCGGAGTGCGCTGGTCACCCCGGTCGGATGGGGGTTGCCGTTCCTCGAGTTGGCCCTTGGCCTGCTGCTCGTCATCGGGCTCTTCACCCGGCAGGTGGCGTTCGCCTCCGGGCGTGCTGTTCGTGCTCTTCATCCTGGCCGTCGCCTCCGCCGCGGCCCGCGGTCTGAGCATCGACTGTGGTTGCTTCGGGGGTGGTGGCGAGGTGGCGCCCGGGTGAGACGCAATACGCGGCCGAGATCATCCGCGACCTCGGCCTGGTCTTGGCCCTGTGCGCGTGGCTGGTTGGCAACCGACCAGCAGACTGGCCCTCGACGGCAGCTTCCGGGAGGATCGGCGGTGAGCAAGACCAGCGCGCGAGATGCGCTCCGAGCCGAGCAGGCGAAGCAGCGCCAGCGGGACCGCCGGATCCTCGCCCTGGTCGCCGTGGGCATCGTGGTGCTGCTGGTCGCGGGCGGCATCGGCTTCCAGGCTTGGCGCACCAGCCGCGGCCCAGACGCGGTGCCCAGCGCATCCGGCAGCGCGACCCCGGTGCAGCTCGTCGACGGTCAACCGGTGGTCTTCGGCTCCGGGACCGCGCCGGTGAAGATCGCCCTGTACGAAGACTTCCACTGCCCGGCCTGCGCCGGTTTCGAGGAGCAGTACGGCCCGGTGCTCGCCGCGGCGGAGCAGCGCGGCCAGGCGGCGGTCGAGTTCTACCCGCTCTCCTTCCATCGATCCGGGTCGGTCTCGGCCGGTAACGGCTTCGCGTGCGCGGCGGAAGCGGGCTTCGGGCAGTCGTACTACACCGGCCTGTTCGCCAACGCGCAGCTGGAATGGAACAACGAGCAACTGATCACGCTGGCCGAGCAGGTCAGCGGTGCCCCGGCCTCGGACGTCTTCCGCACGTGCGTCAACGAGCGCCGGCACGTGCCGTGGCTGCAGTCGATCACCGCCGCCGCGGACGCGGCCGGGGTGACCAGGCACGCCCACGTTGTTCCTCGACCGGGCCCCCGTCGACCTGCGACGCTGACCCCGGCGGCGCTGACCGAGAATGATCAACGCGGCAGCCCAGTGATCGACCTTCCCCTGTCCATCCCCAGTCCGCCGACGGGCGTCTGGTCCGTCTTCGGCTTCCCGCTCCGGGCGTACGCGCTGTGCATCATCGCCGGGATCGTGGTCGGGCATGATCATCGCCACCCGGCGCTGGCGAGCCCGGGGTGGCAGCAGCGAAAGCCTGGAGATGGTCGTCGTGGTGGCGGTGCCGTTCGGCATTGTCGGCGCCCGCCTCTACCACGTGATCACCGACTGGCAGTTCTACTTCGGCCCCGGCCGGGATCCGCTCGACGCCCTGAAGATCTGGAACGGCGGACTAGGCATCTGGGGTGCGGTGGCCGCTCGGCGTGCTCGGCGCTTACCTGGTCGCGCGGCGTCGCAAGATCAGGTTCCCGGCCCTGCTCGACGCGGTCGCTCCGGGCATTGTCGTGGCCCAGGCGATCGGGCGGCTGGGAATTGGTTCAACCAGGAGCTGTTCGGCCGGCCCGACCACGTTGCCGTGGGGCCTGGAGATCGACGTCGAGTACCGGCCCGCCGGCTTCGAGGAGTTCGCCACCTTCCACCCGACGTTCCTGTATGAGTTGTTGTGGAATCTCGGGGTGGCGGCCGTGCTGGTCTGGGCCGATCGGAGGTTCCGGCTCGGGCACGGCAAGGTGTTCGCCCTCTACGTGCTGCTCTACACCGCTGGCCGGTTCTGGATCGAGGCACTACGGATCGACACCGTCAACGAGATCGGTGGCTTCCGGCTGAACAACTACACCTCGCTGATCGTCTTCCTCGCCGCGCTGATCTGGTTGCTCTGGCTGATCAAGTACCGGCCCGGGCCGGGAGACCGTCGTCGAAGGCGTCGAGCCGCTCGCGAGCCGCGAAGGGCCTGGCCTTCGAAGGCTCTGACAACGTGGAAGACCCTGAGCCCGTCGACGAGCCATCCAGTTCGCTCCCTGAGCCTGTCGAAGGGCCATCCAGCTCGCGCCCTGAGAAATGAGCTTGTCCGGTCGACTGGCCCTGGTCACCGGTGGCCGGCCGAGGCCTGGGTTCGAGATCGCCCGCGGGCCTGGCCAAGCTGGTGCCCGGTGCTCATCAACGGCCGCAACGCCGAACGGTTGGCCGAGTCCGGTCACCCAACTCGCAGGCCGAGGGCCTGACGTGCCGCCGCTAGTCTTCGACGTCACCGACGAGGCGGCGCAGCTGCTGCCCTGCGTCGGATCGATCCGTCGATATCCTGGTCAACAATGTCGGTCACCGGGATCGCCGGGGATCCTGCCATGAGTACCGACGACTTCGCCGCGCTGCTCCGTGTCGACCTGACCGCCACCTACGGGCTGACCCGGATCTTCGCCGAGCGGCTGGTCGCGCAGGGCCGAGACCGGATCGGTGATCAACATCTCCTCCATCGCGGGCGGCACGCTCGGAAACGCCAACGACGTCGCCTACCAATCCGCCAAAGCCGGGCCTGGAAGGGCTGACCCGGGCGTTGGCTGCGGACCTGGGCCCGTACGACATCCGGGTGAACGCCGTCGCCCCCGGCGCCTTCACGACCGAGGTCAACGCCGAAGACTTCGCGCGCCCGAGTGGCAGGGTGGATCGCCAGCGCTCCGCCCTCGGCCGCTTCGGCCGGCCCGAGGAGATCGCCGGGATCGTCGCCTTCCTGGCCAGCGAGGAAGCCTCCTACCTCACCGGCCAGGTTATTGCCGTCGATGGTGGACTCTCCACCCACTACTGATCCGAGAGCTGCAGAGCTGTTGCCGAGTGCGCGAATTCGCGAGCGGCGGAGCTCGAGGATCGTGTCCGCGTCCCGGTAGCGGCTGGAAGTCGGCCGTGATCGGAAACGTGGTCTGCGCTCGCCTGGCGGCCGCGGAAGTCGGAACCGTGGTCGGAGAACGTGGTCTCGCTCGCCTCTGGTGGCGGCGGAAGTCGGCCGTGGAGGAACGCTCGCGTAAGCTGTCTCGAGCGAACGAACGCATCCGCGGACGGTCGTCAGCCAGAAGCGAAACGTGTCCGTCTCGTGGCCGTGACGGCAACGCCACAACGAGCGCCGATCCCCACCGGGCGTGCGCTAACCTAAGCCATCCTCTGGGCCAAGGTCGTCCCTCGGAGCACCGCATCCGGCGGCCTACCCGCTGGACGCGGCATAGCCACCGCCCCCACTGGCCGGGACTAGTCCGACGCCTCAGGCTTCGACGGGAGTTCATCGTGACTCGAGTTGTGCGTCCCAGCCGGTATCCGGCCGCCCAGGGCCTCTACGACCCCGCGTACGAGCACGATGCCTGTGGCTTCGCCTTCGTGGCCACCCTCACCGGCGTGCCCGATCATTCGATCCTCACCAAGGGCCTGGAGGCGCTCCGCAGCCTGGATCACCGCGGCGCCACCGGTGCCGACCCCAAGACGGGGGACGGGGCCGGGATCTTGATGCAGGTGCCGGACTCCTTCCTGCGCGACGAGGTGCCGTTCAGCCTGCCTCGGCAGGGGGCCTACGCGGTCGGGAACGCCTTTTTGCCGACCGACCCTGAGCAGGCCGCCGAGGCGAAGGCGGGCATCGAGCAGATCGCTGCCGAGGAGCATCTCCGTGTTCTCGGCTGGCGAGTCATGCCCACCGACGACGGCTCGCTGAGCGAGTTGACCCGGTCCAACATGCCGCACTTCGAACAGCTGTTCGTGACCGCCTCGGGCAGCCCGCTGATGGGTCTGGCGCTTGAGCGACTGGCCTACTGCCTGCGCCGCCGCGCCCAGCACGAGACCGGCGTCTACTTCGCCTCCCTGTCGTGCCGGACGCTCACGTACAAGGGCATGCTCACGCCCGAACAGCTCTCCCAGGTCTTCCCCGAACTGCTCGACGAGCGGATGGCGAGCGCGCTCGCCGTCGTCCACTCCCGCTTCTCCACCAACACCTTCCCCGCCTGGGAGCTGGCCCACCCGTTCCGGATGATCGCCCACAACGGCGAGATCAACACGGTCAAGGGCAACCGCAACTGGATGCGGGCCCGGGAGACGCTGCTCGCCAGCGACGTCATCCCCGGCGACCTGGAGCGGCTATTCCCGATCTGCACGCCCGACGCCTCCGACTCGGCCTCCTTCGATGAGGTCGTCGAGCTGCTGCACCTCGGCGGTCGCTCGTTGCCCACGCCATGTTGATGATGATCCCGGAGGCCTGGGAGAACAACGAAACGATGGAGCAGCAGCGGCGGGACTTCTACGCCTTCCATTCCTGCCTGATGGAGCCGTGGGACGGACCGGCCGGCGTGGTGTTCACCGACGGCACCCAGATCGGTGCCGTGCTGGACCGCAACGGTCTGCGCCCCGGCCGGTTTTGGGTGACCGACGACGGACTGGTCGTGCTGGCCTCGGAGGCCGGCGTGCTCGACATCGACCCGGCCAAGGTCGTGCAGAAAGGCCGGCTGCAGCCGGGCAAGATGTTCCTCGCCGACATCGGCGAGCACCGGCTGATCTCCGACGCGGAGGTCAAGGGCAACCTGGCCGCCGCCGCGCCGTACGGGGAGTGGCTCGTCGCGGGTCGCATCCTCCTCTCGGATCTGCCCGAGCGGGAGCACGTCGTGCACACCCACGCCTCGGTGACCCGCCGTCAGCAGGTCTTCGGCTACACCGAGGAGGAACTGCGGCTGATCCTGGCGCCGATGGCGACCGGAGGTGCCGAGCCGATCGGGTCGATGGGCACCGACACCCCCGTCGCGACGTTGAGCGAGAAGTCCCGGCCGATGTTCGACTACTTCTCCCAGCTGTTCGCCCAAGTGACGAACCCGCCGCTGGACGCGATCCGCGAAGAACTCGTCACCTCCCTCTACAACACCATCGGGTCGGAGTGGAACCTGCTCGATCCGGGCCCGTCGTCGTGTCGGCGGTTGGTCTTGCCCTTCCCGGTGCTCGACAACGACTCGTTGGCCAAGATCCTCAACGTTAACCGGGACGGCGACCTGCCCGGCTACGCGAGCTATGTGGCCCGCGGGCTGTACCCGGTGGCCGGCGGGGCCGACGCGTTGGCGGCCAAGCTCGACGACGTCTGCGCCGAGGTCTCGGCGGCGATCGCCGACGGCGCGCGGATCATCATCTTGTCCGACCGGCACTCCAACGCCGAGCTGGCGCCGATCCCGTCGTTGCTGCTGACGTCGGCCGTGCACCACCACCTCGTCCGGGAGAAGACCCGCACCAAGGTCGGTCTTGTCGTCGAGGCGGGCGACGTCCGGGAGGTCCATCACGTCGCGCTGCTGATCGGGTACGGCGCGGCGGCGGTCAACCCGTACCTGGCGATCGAGACGGTGGAGGACCTCGCGCGGCACGGCGTCTACACCGACGTCGAGCCGGGAAAGGGCGCCACCAACCTGATCAAGGCCCTCGGCAAGGGCGTGCTCAAGGTGATGAGCAAGATGGGCGTCTCGACGGTGGCCTCCTACACCGGAGCGCAGATCTTCGAGGCGCTGGGGCTGTCCCAGGAGCTGGTGGACCGCTACTTCACCGGGACCACGTCCAAGCTCGGCGGCATCGGCCTGTTCGAGCTGGCCGAGGAGGTCAAGCGGCGGCACCTGGCGGCCTACCCGGCGGACGGGATCCCGTTGGCGCATCGCTCCCTTCCCGTGGGGGGCGAATATCAGTGGCGCCGCGAAGGCGAGCCACACCTCTTCGATCCCGAGACCGTGTTTCGGCTGCAGCACTCCACGCGCTCGGGGCGCTACGACATCTTCAAGAAGTACAGCGCGCACATCGACGACCAGGCCAAGCGGCTGATGACACTCCGGGGGCTGCTGCACTTCGCCTCCGATCGAGCGCCGGTGCCCATCGAAGAGGTCGAGCCCGTGAGCGAGATCGTCAAGCGGTTCTCCACCGGCGCAATGTCGTACGGGTCGATCAGCCTGGAGGCGCACCAGACCCTCGCCATCGCCATGAATCGGATCGGCGGCAAGTCCAACACCGGCGAGGGTGGGGAGGACGTCGACCGGCTCTACGACCCGGAGCGACGCAGCGCGGTCAAGCAGGTGGCGTCCGGTCGCTTCGGTGTTACGTCGGACTACCTCACGAACGCCAGCGACATTCAGATCAAGATGGCCCAGGGCGCCAAGCCCGGCGAGGGCGGCCAGCTGCCCGGGCAGAAGGTCTATCCGTGGGTGGCCAAGACCCGGCACTCCACCCCGGGCGTCGGCCTGATCTCGCCACCGCCGCACCACGACATCTACTCGATCGAAGATCTCAAGCAGCTCATCCACGACCTGAAGTGCGCCAACCCGTCGGCGCGGATTCACGTCAAGCTGGTCGCCGAGGTCGGGGTCGGCACGGTGGCGGCCGGAGTCTCCAAGGCGAAGGCCGACGTCGTGTTGATCTCCGGACACGACGGCGGCACCGGGGCGGCACCGTTGACATCGCTCAAGCACGCGGGCGGGCCGTGGGAGCTCGGCCTGGCCGAGACCCAGCAAACCCTGCTGGTAAACGGGTTGCGGGACCGGATCGTGGTCCAGGTCGACGGTCAGCTCAAGACCGGGCGCGACGTGATCATCGGCGCGCTGCTCGGCGCTGAGGAGTACGGATTCGCCACCGCACCGCTGGTGGTCAGTGGCTGCATCATGATGCGGGTGTGTCACCTCGACACCTGCCCGGTGGGCGTGGCCACCCAGAACGAGGCGCTGCGCGCCAAGTTCACGGGTGAGCCCGAGTTCGTGATCAACTTCTTCGAGTTCATCGCCGAGGAGGTCCGGGAGTACCTGGCCCAGTTGGGTTTCCGCTCCCTGGACGACGCCATCGGACACGTCGAGGTGCTGGACATCTCCAGTGCGGAGGCGCATTGGAAGGCGCACGGCCTGAACCTGGCTCCGATCCTGCACCGGCCCGATCTGCAAGAGGACGCGGTGCTGCATCGAGTTACCGATCAAGATCACGGCCTGGCGCTGGCCCTCGACCAGCAGCTGCTCGAGATCTGTCAGCCCGCGCTGGAGACCGGTGAGGCGATCCGGGCGTCGATTCCGATCCGCAACGTGAACCGTACGGTTGGCACCATCCTCGGACACGAGGTGACCAAGGCCACCCAGGGCAAGGGTTTCCCGGACGGCACGATCGACATCACCTTGATCGGGTCGGCCGGCCAGAGCTTCGGAGCCTTCTTGCCGGCCGGCGTCACGTTACGGCTCGAGGGCGACAGCAACGACTACCTCGGCAAGGGTCTCTCGGGCGGGCGCCTGGTCGTTCGGCCCGACCGGTCCGCGACCTTCGTGGCTGAGGACAACATCATCGCCGGCAACGTGATCGGCTACGGGGCGACCTCGGGGGAGATCTTCATCCGGGGACAGGTGGGGGAGCGGTTCTGCGTCCGCAACTCCGGAGCCACCGCCGTCGTCGAGGGTCTTGGTGATCATGGGTGTGAGTACATGACCGGCGGTATCGCAGTCGTGCTCGGCCCCACGGGTCGAAACGTTGCCGCCGGGATGTCCGGCGGAATCGGCTACTTCCTCGACCTTGATCCAGAACTGCTCAACACCGAGATGGTCGACGCCTTGGAGCCCAGTGCGGCGGACCTGGAGATGGTCAAGCAACTGGTCGTCCGCCACCAGGAGGAGACCGACTCCGGCGTCGCCGCCCGCCTCCTCGCCGACTGGGACAACGTTGACGGTCGCTTCACCAAGGTGCTGCCCCGCGACTACGCCCGGGTGCTCGCGGCCCGCGAACTCGCGGAGAGCGAAGGACTCGACGAGGCGACGACGACCACGCGGATGATGGAGGCGGCGCATGGCTGACCCTCGCGGATTCATGAAGTACGAGCGGCGGGTGGCCGAGCGGCGGCCCGTGACGGAGCGGATCCATGACTGGAAGGAGGTGTATCCGGGGACACCGGGGCGGGCGTTGCTGCCGATCATCTCCGAGCAAGCCGGGCGGTGCATGGACTGCGGGATCCCGTTCTGCCACACGGGTTGCCCGCTGGGCAATCTCATCCCGGAGTGGAACGACCTGGTCTGGCGGAGCGACTGGGACGAGGCGCTGGAGCGGCTGCACGCGACCAACAACTTTCCGGAGTTCACCGGTCGGCTCTGCCCGGCCCCCTGCGAGACGGCCTGTGTGGTCGGCATCAATCGTGACCCGGTGACGATCAAGAACGTCGAGGTCGCGATCATCGACAAGGGGTGGGACGACGACCGGGTGCGCCCGCAACAGCCGGAGTGGCACACGGGCAAGACCGTGGCCGTTGTCGGCTCGGGACCAGCGGGTCTCGCGGCGGCGCAGCAGCTGACCCGCGCTGGGCACACCGTCGCCGTCTTCGAGCGGGCAGACGAGCCGGGCGGGCTGATGCGCTACGGCATCCCCGAGTTCAAGATGGAGAAGACCGTTCTGGACCGGCGGATCCTTCAGATGAAGAACGAGGGCACGAACTTCCGCTGCGGTGTCGAGGTCGGCGTGACGATCACCGGCGAACAGATCAAGGCACGCTACGAGGCCGTCGTGATCGCGACGGGTGCCACGGTCGGTCGGGATCTGCCCGTGCCGGGCCGCGAGCTGCGCGGAATCCATCAAGCTATGGAGTACTTGCCTCAGTCCAACCGGGTAGCCCTGGGGGCCACGGTGGACAACCAGATCACCGCCGCCGGCAAGGACGTCGTGATCATCGGCGGCGGCGACACCGGTGCGGACTGCCTGGGAACCGCGATTCGTCAGGGCGCGAAGTCGATCACCCAGCTGGAGATCATGCCGACTCCGCCGGAGGAGCGGCCGATGACCCAGCCGTGGCCGACGTACCCGATGATCTACCGGATGTCGTCAGCCCACGAGGAGGCGGGTGAGCGCGTCTATTCGGTGTCGACGAGTGAGTTCGTCGGCGACGAAAGCGGGACCGTTAGCTCACTGAAGCTCTCGGAGGTGGTCTTTGAGAACGGCAAGATCATTCCCGTCGAAGGCACCGAGCGCGAGCTGCCGACGCAGCTGGTCCTGCTGGCCATGGGCTTCACCGGGCCGGAGACCGACACAGTCGTCGCGCAACTGGGAGTCGCACTCGACGAGCGCGGCAACGTGGCCCGGGACGAGGACTACGCCACCGACGTCGGGGGCGTGTTCGCCTGCGGCGACGCCGGCCGCGGACAGTCGCTGATCGTCTGGGCCATCGCCGAGGGTCGGGCCTGCGCGGCCGGAGTGGACGCCTACCTGTCCGGATCGACCAAGCTCCCCCGGCCGATTCCGCCGTCGGCCCGCCAACTCATGGTCTGACGCCGTTCGGGAAGGACGAGAGCCGCGTGCGCTGAGGCGACCTGAACCGACCTGGGCCGCTAGTCCTCGAGATCCTCTTCGGAGTAGTCCGGGTGCAAGGCCGTGTCGGCGTCGGATTCGTCGGCGCTGCCGGCCAGCTCGGTCGGATCCACCGTGCCGTCAGGGTCGTCCTCGACCGTCAGGCTGCCGAGATCGTCGGCGTCGACGGCATCCGGATCGCTATCGCGGGTCGGCTCTGACATCTGTACTCCTCCGTCGGTGGTGCCATCATTCTTGCACCGGCACCGACGCGGACATCCTGCAGCTTCCTGTACCGACCGGTTTCGCAAGAGCACGCTTTCACGCAGGAGGTGACGGACACCCGAAGGGGGGTGGGGCGCCCGTCACCGCCCGCTCTGAACGCCGACCTGGGAGGCGGGGGACTCTCCCAGGCCGACATACCTCTCATCGGTGAACAACCGCGACCGGATCAAGAACTGGTGCCCGGTCGGTGCCTCCAATGAGAAGCCGGCGCCGGGGCCCGGCACCAGGTCGATCGTGAGCTGGGTGTGCTTCCAGAGCTGGAACTGCTCCACACTCATCCACATGTCCACCGGCTCGGGCGTCCCGGCGTCCAGCGCCCGGTTCGGGTCGTAGGAGACCTCATAGAACGACGTCCCTTTCTCGGATTGCTCCCCCGCCGCCGTGACGACGCAAATGACGGCCCCGGTGACCGTTGTTTCGCACCGTAAACCCCGCAACGTTGCCCAGTCGTTGCATGAGTCCGCTCGCACGTGCTGTTTTAATTCCGCTCGCGTCGCTATGCGCCTAAAGATCCTGTCTGTCTTTCTCGGAATGCGTGTTTGCTCCTCGGTCGTCCAGACTGAATCGGCGCTTTGCTTACCGACGCTCGCGAGGAGGGCAGCCTCGCTCACGTCGTCCAGGCCACAGTCGCCCCGATCTAGTGTCGTGCTAGGCAGGTAACGCAACGTCTTTCGCCACCTGGGCACGCACCTCGCGGCGAACTCCAGGGTCGAGATACAACCCGGTATCCCTCCCTCGTCGGCCTGGCGATGCACGCACCCAGGCGACGCCTTCCGTCACGCTACCTGCCTAGCACGACACTAGCGACGCCCGCCGGGGAGCTGCTCAGGCCAGTTCGGTGTCCAGTGCAGCCACGAAGGCGGCGACGTCGGTTCGGCGCGGCGAGCCGGTTGGCAGGGCGTCGAGGGCAGCGGTCCACAAGCCAAGGTCCCGATGTCCGTACGGGGTGTCGGCGAAGGCGAGCAGCGCGTCGGGGTCGCCGGCCGAGAGCAACCTGGCCCGCAGGGAGCGGTGCAGCGTTTCGCGCAACTCGACGACGCCGGGCGCCGCAGAGGCGGGCAGGATCGGGCCACGGTAGCGGGCGACGGCCTGCCGCAGTCGCCCCGCCGCCAGATCGTCCCGGAGCTCGCTCACGTGGGACCGCACTCCCGACAGCCGGTAGGGCCGCGAACTCAGCCGGATTGGGCCGAGTTGGTGGCGCAGCCGGGAGAGTTCTGCCCGCACCGTCACCTCGGCCTGATCGTCATCGCTGAGCGCCACGGCCAGTTCGGGACCGGACAAACCCTCCTCAGCGTCGGCGAGCAACAGCATCAGCTCACTGTGCCGCAGGCTCAACTGCGTCATGGTGCGGCCGAAACTCAGCTGTGCGACGCGGTGGCCGAGCACCTCGAGTCGAGCCCGCTCGCGGGTCGTTGCGTGGGACCCCGACCGTCCCGTCGGCCGCAGCCGGGCAAGCCGCAGCTCCGCCTCCACCGCGGCCACGGTCGCCCGGACCAGCGCCAGGGTCTGGGGTTGGGCGACCTCTGCCCCGCCCGTGACGTCGAGGACGCCGAGGACGGCGCCAGTATCGGGCTCACGAATCGGCGCGGCCGAGCAACTCCAGGGCGTCACATGGCGGACCAGGTGCTCGGGACCAAAGATCTGGACGGGCTCACCGAGGGCGAGCGCGGTGCCGGGTGCGTTGGTGCCGGCACTTCGCTCACTCCAGTCGGCACCGGGCATGAAGTGCATCCCCTCCGCTCGGGAGCGCAGGCTGGGGCAGCCCTCCACCCACAGCAGTTGTCCGGCTGCGTCGCTGACCGCAACGAGCAGGCCGGCCTCTTCGGCGTCGGTGACCAGAAGCCGCCGGATGACCGGCATCGCGGCCGCCAGCGGATGCGCCGCGCGGTAGTCGGCCAACCGGTCCTCGTCGAGAGCGATGGCGGGCATCGAGTACTCGGGATCGAGTCCGCTGCCGAGCGAACGTCGCCAGGAGTCGACCACCACCTGGCGGACGGCGGGATCGGTGCCCCCGGTACTCACGAAGGTGTCGTGGGCGCGGTACAGATAGCGGCCGAGTTGGACGGGATCCGTCCCCGGCGGCATCGCCAAGCCGTTGCTGCGGCCCATGCCGATACCCTTACGGCCGAAACAGTTCGCGGATGCCGTCCTGACAGAGTGTGCTGCATCCAGGCCCACGAGCCTCAGCTCACCTGACTGAAGAACCGCTCCGGATGGCGGTCGATCCAGCGACACATGACGCCGAGGATTTCGAAATTGTCGGTGATGCCGGTGCTCACGGGTCGGCGTGTTCCAGGAGCACCGCATTGAGCCGGTAGCCACGCTTGACCACGGTGGTGATGAGCCCGGGCACGTCGAGAGCCCGTCGAAGGCGGCTCATTGCCACCTCGAGGGCGTGCTCCTCGGACTGCTCGGGAAGGCAGCGCAGCAATTCTGCCCGCGGTACGACGGTCGGGTTGGCGGCCAGAGTCTTGAAGAGCGCGAGGGCGTTGGGGCCGAGGACCACGTGGCGGTCGTCGACCGTGACGGCCCGGCCGCGGATCTCGATCTCCACATCTCCGCGGCGCAGCCGCTGGATGCGCTGGCTGCTCAAGGTGTCACACACCAGCCGGATCAGGGCACCCAGGCGATGGCGCTCCGGAGTCAGGGGGGTGATTCCGGCGTTGAGTAGGGGAACGGCGGTCAGCGGACCGACGGCAGCGGCGATCACGTCACTCTGCAGGGCGTCTACGAGGGCGGGTAGTCGACCGGACTCCTCGGCGGCGGCCAGGGTGGCCTCGGCTCCGGGGGCGCTCGTGAACGTGATCGCGTCCAGTTGCCGGGAGCAGACCGCATCGATCAGCTTCGGCAACCGGTTGGCGGCACCCGGGCTGACCCACCGGTAGGGAGTGACGGTCAGTACCGACTCGCTGACCTCCCGAAGGCGGCTCAGCTGGACCTCGTCGGTGTAGCCATGCACCTGGATCGCCACCCGCCGACCGAGCAAACCTTCCTCGATCAGGTCATCCACCATCGAGGCGGTGGTCACGTGGTCGCCGGCCTGGACGTCCTCCAGACCCGCGGCCCGTACGGCGCCGACTGCCTTGGGGCCCCGGGCCAAGATCGTGGCCTGGTCCAGGACGGCGGTGAGCTCCGCACCGAGCCCGACGGCGTCGGCAACCTCCAACCACCGCCGCATGCCGTAGCCGGTGGTGATCATGACGACGTCGGGCCGCGCCGCGATGAGCGCGCGGGTCTCGACGATGAGGGCCCCGTCCTGGTCGTTCGGGGCGATCCGCAACGCGGGTGCATGCAGCACCTGTGCGCCCCGTCGCTCCAGGGCCGAGATCAGGTCGTCAGACCGGCGATCGGAGGTCACACCGACACGGAAGCCGGCAAGCTGGTCGATCTTCAGCCCGCCGTTCGACACCCGATCACCATCCGGTGATCATGGACCGATACGTCTCGGCGGTGCCGGCGCGCAATTCGACCAGGGGAAGGGATTCGGCGAGTCGGGTGCCGAGTCGGGCCACCTCCCCGATCACGACGACCGCGGGGGAGGCGACGTCGAGACGACGTGCGTCGAACGCCAAGCGCTCGACGGTGGTTACCGTGGTCCGCTGGGAGTCGGAGAAACCTCGCTCGACCACCGCCGCCGGCAGGTCGTCGGCGATTCCTGCGGTCCGGAGTCCGGCGACGATCTGAGTCAGGTTCGCGATCCCCATCAAGATCACGATCGTGCCGCGCAGTCGCACCAGGGCAGACAGCTCCTCCGCGGACGGCGGGACGTGACCGGAGATGACGCTGAACGCGTGGCTGATGCCGCGGTGCGTGACCGGGATGCCGGCGGCGGCCGGTACGGCGATCGCGCTGGACACGCCCGGAACGACCCGGGTCGGGATCCCAGCCGCCGAGCAGGCCAACAGTTCCTCGCCGCCGCGGCCGAAGACGAACGAATCACCACCCTTGAGTCGAACCACCGACTGCCCCAACCGAGCGCGCTCGATCATGAGGTCCTCGATCCGACCCTGACTGACCGGGTGGTGGTATGGGGTCTTGCCAACATCGACGAGCTCCGCGCCCGGCGCCAAACGCGCCAGCTCGGCCTGGGGTGCCAGTCGGTCGAAGAAGACGACGTCCGCTTCCCGCAAGGCCTCACAGCCGGCGACGGTCAGCAGCGAGGTGAGCCCCGGGCCGCCACCGACCAAGGTCACCGTGCCGATCTCGGCGGCGGCCGACTCGAGGGTGACGAGGATGCGCAGCTGAGCGGCCAATCGACTTACGGTCTCCTTACCTACTCCGTCGGCACCCACGATCACGACGAGCCAGGCGGGACCGATCAACCGCAGCATGCTCGGCCGGTCGTCGAGGCGAGGTTGGGCGACGAAGCGGACAGCGTCGGGCCGCGCAACGGGTGCGGGCATGGGTCCGTCGATCACGGCCGTGGTCTTGGCTCCGCTGGCGGCGTACCGGCGGATTACCCGACGGGCCGCCGGAAAGCGCCCAAAGATGACGACCCGGCGACCGAACATGTCGAGGTCCAACTGCATGGTCGTGTCAGACTAGGCAGCCGGCATTACCCGCACGTTTCCGTCCCGTAACCGACAGTTATCGTGAACTCACTCGGACGCGCTCAGCCGTGTGAGCAATCGGTGAACGGCCCGTAACCGTAAACACCGGATGCTGTAACAGCGGTTCCGCAGCATGAAGGTGTGAGCGCCGCCCCCACCCTCACGCACTGCCCATACTGTTCGCTGCAGTGCGGCGTCGCCATGGTCGCGGGGGATCGGCCGGCCACGCTGCAGCCGCAGGAGGACTTCCCCACCAACCGTGGCGGTCTGTGCTCAAAGGGTTGGAACGCCCCCACCATTCTTGATCATCCGCAGCGGCTGTTGCAGCCACTGGTCCGCAGCAACCCCGGCGACCGGACCAGCGACTTCCGTGCGGCGTCTTGGGACGAGGCGCTCGATCTGATCACGGGGCAGATCCGCCGCGCCCAGGAGGCGTACGGAGCCGACGGGGTGGGGCTGTTCGGCGGCGGTGGGCTGACCAACGAGAAGGCCTACGCGTTGGGCAAGTTCGCCCGCATCGTGTTGCGCACCGCCATGATCGACTACAACGGCCGGTTCTGCATGTCGTCGGCGGCGACGGCCTGCAATAAGGCGTTCGGGATCGACCGCGGGTTGCCGTTCCCGCTGGCCGACCTGGCCGAATCCGAGGCGATCCTCCTGGTGGGCTCCAACCCCGCCGCCACCATGCCGCCGGCCATGCAGTTCTTCGACGCCGGGCGGGCCGCCGGCGCCACCCACATCGTCGTCGACCCACGCCGGACGGCCACCGCCGCCGGTTCGACAGTGCATCTCCAACCGTTGCCCGGCACCGATCTCGCGCTCGCCAACGGGTTGCTGCAGATCGCGATCAAGGACGGCCTGATCGACGACGACTACATCGCCCGGCGCACCCGCGGATTCGCCGGAGTCAAGACCGCCGTCGCGGGCTACTGGCCCGATCGCGTGGAGCGGATCACCGGGATCGAGGTGGCCGACCTCCGCAACACCGTGCACACCCTGGCCGCCGCGAAGTCGGCCATGATCATCACTGCCCGCGGGCCCGAGCAGCACAGCAACGGCACCGACACGGCGCAGGCCTTCATCAACCTCGCCCTCGCCCTCGGACTGCCCGGCAAGCCGTACTCCGGGTACGGGACCATGACCGGCCAGGGCAACGGCCAGGGCGGGCGGGAACACGGTCAGAAGGCCGACCAGCTGCCCGGCTACCGGAAGCTCGCGAGTCCCGCCGATCGCGCCCACGTGGCCGCGGTCTGGGGCGTCGATCCCGACGAGCTGCCCCAACCGGGCCTCTCGGCGTACGAGATGCTCGACCGGATGGGCGCCCCCGGCGGGGTGCGGGCCCTCTGGCTGCTGGCCTCGAACCTGGTGGTGTCGGCACCGGACGTGAACCGGGTGCGCAGCCGAATCGCCGACCTCGACTTCTTCGTGGTCTCCGACATCTTCGTCTCCGAGACGGCCGAGCTGGCCGACGTTGTGCTGCCGACGGCCCAGTGGGCCGAGGAGGAGGGCACCATGACGAACCTGGAGGGCCGGGTGATCCGGCGCCGCCAGGCCCTGCCGCCGCCAGCCGGCGTGCTCGGCGACCTGACCGTGATGAAGGCCTTGGCCGACCGGCTGGAGCGCGGCCACCTCTTCAGCGGCGATCCGGCCGAGAACTTCAGCGAGCTACGCCGGGCCAGCGCCGGGGGCATCGCCGACTACTCCGGCATCACCTGGGAGCGAATCGAGCGCGAGAAGGGCGTCTTCTGGCCCTGCCCCAGCGAGGATCATCCGGGCACGCCGCGGCTGTTCGCCGAGTCGTTCCCGACGCCCCACGGGCGCGCGGTGTTCATCCGCGTGGAGCACCGCGATCCCGCCGAAGGCCCGGACGCCGACTTCCCGTACGTGCTGACCACCGGCCGGCTGATGGCGCAGTACCAGAGCGGCACCCAGACCCGGCGGCACCGCGCACTGGCCCAGACCGAGGTCCAGCCCGAGGTCCAGCTGCATCCCGACCTCGCCCGGCGGCTGGACATCGGTGTCGCCGACATCGTCGAACTGACCTCGCGCCGCGGCAGCGCAACGTTTCGGGCCAAGATCACCGACGAGATCCGCCCGGACACCGTGTTCTTGCCTTTCCACTGGGGCGGTACCTCGGCGGCCAACGCGCTGACCAACCCGGTCCTGGACCGCCACTCCAAGATGCCCGCCTTCAAGGCCTGCGCCGTCCGGCTGCAGCGGATCGGGTCTCCCGACGACTCCCATCTACTGTCCCGGCCGCCGGTTCACACCGTTCATTCGGCGCATACCCGAAGACCAACCCTCAACCAACTGCTCCAGCCGTCCCGCAGGAAGGACCTCCCCATGCTCACCAAGAACAAGTTCCTCCAAGGTGTCTATCCCTTCGAGGGCGCCGGCCTGGACAAGCCCGCTCCGATCAGCCCCGAGCTCAGTTACCTGGTGCCCGAGGGCGTGATCAACCAGACGTTGTACTTTCGGGGCGGCAACTTCACCGACGAGTTGATCACCGTGGTGTTGATGCGCGACGGCGTGCCGATGCGGTACTTCCCGGTCGGGGCCAAGGACGGCACGCACGTGCCGCTCCGCGTCGTCGAGGACATCGAGGGTGGCTCGGTCATCGAGCTGCACCTGCTCGCCGACTACGGCGTCTCCGGATCACTCGTGGTCGACCTCGGCATGGTGGAGCACTGAGCATGGTCGACCTTCTCGAGAGACCAGGCGGCACGGCCGAGATCGACGACGCCCGGCGACACCTGGTGGTGATCGGCAACGGCATGGCCGGGGCCCGGGCCGTGGAGGAGATCCTGGCCCGCGGCGGCGCCGAGCAGTTCGTGATCACGATGTTCGGCGACGAGCCCTACGGCAACTACAACCGGATCATGTTGAGCCACGTGCTCTCCGGCGAGGAAACCGACGACGGTATTTATCTCAACTCGCTGGAGTGGTACGAGGAGAACGAGATCACTCTGCATGCCGGCGTCCGGGTCCGGAGGATCGACCGGTTCGCGAAGTTGATCTACGCCGAGGACGGGTCGGTCACTCCCTACGACGTGGCCATCATCGCCACGGGCAGCCGCTCGTTCATGCCCAAGATGGACGGTCTGTACCGCGAGGATCCTTCGACAGGCTCAGGACAAGTTCTCCTGCCGGGCGTGTTCGGTTTCCGCTCGCTCGACGACACGCGGGCCATGATCGAGCACGCGGAACACGAGCACCACCACAAGGCGGTCGTGATCGGTGGCGGACTGCTCGGGCTCGAGGCGGCCCGGGGCCTGCAGCGATTCGGTCTCGACGTCACCGTCGTGCACTCGCCCGGCCACCTCATGAACGCCCAGCTCAGCGCACCCGGCGGCGACATGCTCAAGCACAGCGTCGAGCAACTCGGCATCACGGTTCTCACCGGGGCCCGCACCACCGGCGTGATCGGCACCGACAAGGTCACCGGCGTTCGGCTCCGGGACGTCGGCGACCTGCAGTGCGACCTCGTGGTCGTCGCCGCCGGCATCCGGCCCAACACCGACGTGGCCCTGACCAGCGGCTTCACCGTCGAACGGGCCATCGTCGTCGACGACCACATGCGTACGGTCGAGGACGACGACGTCTTCGCGGTCGGGGAATGCGTCCAGCACCGCGGCGAGGTCTACGGGCTGGTCGCTCCGCTGTGGGAGCAGGCGACGGTGCTGGCCGACCAGCTCACCGGGACCGATCCGGGAGCGCAGTACCTGGGGTCGCGGACCGCGACGAAGCTCAAGGTGGCCGGAGTGGACGTCGCCTCCATGGGGATCACCGAGCCGGAGCGCGACACCGACGAGCACATCACCTTCTCCGAGCCCAAGCGCGGGGTCTACAAGTCGGTGATCATCCGCGACGAGAAGATCATCGGCGCCACGCTGCTGGGCGACAGCAAGAAGGTCGCCTTCCTTCAGCAGGCGTTCGACCGCGGACTTCCCCTGCCACAGGAACGTGTCGAGTTGCTGTTCGACATCGGCGGGCCGCCGGCCGAGGTCGGGGCGGCCGAGATGGCCGACGACGCCCAGGTGTGCAACTGCAACGGCGTCAGCAAGGGCACGATCGTCGAGGCGGTTGCGGCTGGTTGCAAGTCGGTCGGCTCGGTGATGGACAAGACTCGGGCCGGCAAGGGCTGCGGCTCCTGCAAGTTGCTCGTGGGCCAGATCGTCGAGGTCGCCGCCGACGGCGCCGTCGAGGAGGACCCGTCGGTGCACTACTACGTGCCTGGGATTCCGATGGACAAGCCGGCCCTGATGGCGGCTATCCGGCAGCAGGACCTGAAGTCCCCGTCCGCGGTCTTCGCCGCCCTGGCCCCGGACGGGGCCGAAGACGCCAAGTCCAAGATGGGGCTCGCGTCGCTGCTGAAGATGATGTGGGGCGAGGACTACGTCGACGAGCTGGACGCCCGGTTCATCAACGATCGGGTACACGCCAACATCCAGAAGGACGGCACCTTCTCGGTCGTCCCGCAGATGCGCGGCGGGGTCACGACCCCGGAGCAGCTGCGCCGGATCGCCGACGTGGCCGACAAGTACGACGTGCCGATGGTGAAGCTCACCGGCGGACAGCGGATCGACCTGCTCGGCATCAAGAAGGAGGACCTGCCCGGCGTCTGGGCCGACCTCGGCATGCCGTCCGGATACGCGTACGGCAAGTCGTTCCGAACTGTGAAGACCTGCGTCGGGCAGGAGTTCTGCCGATTCGGCACCGGGGACTCCACCAAGCTTGGGATCGAGATCGAGACCCGGATGCAGGGCATGGAGAGCCCGGCCAAGATGAAACTGGCCGTCTCGGGCTGCCCCCGCAACTGCGCGGAGTCCCTGGTCAAGGACGTCGGCATCGTGGCCATCGAAGGTGGTCGCTGGGAGATCTACATCGGCGGTGCGGCCGGCGCGCACATCCGCAAGGGTGACCTCCTCTGCACCGTTGACGACCCCGAGACCGCCAAGCAGCTCACCGGGCGCTTCCTTCAGTACTACCGGGAGAACGCCAAGTGGCTCGAACGGACGTACAGCTTCGTGCCGCGGGTCGGGCTCGAGCACATCAAGGCGGTGGTGGTCGAGGACTCCGAAGGCATCGCCGAGCGGCTCGACGCCGCGGTTCAGGAGCACGCCGACCGATACGTCGATCCGTGGACCCAGGGTGCCGACCCGGTGACGCCGGGCCAGTTCCGGACCTCCTTGCCACTGGAAGTTCTGCCCCGGGTGCCGAGCGGCCGGGCCGAGGAGTTGCTGGGAGGCAAGTGGTGACTGTCCTCGACACCGGCTCCCGCGTGTTGGGTTCGCTCGATCAGATCCCGCCCGGGGAGGGCCGCACCTTCACCGTCGACGGCGAGCAGATCGTCGTCTTCCGCCTCAAGGACGGCACCGTACGGGCTCTCGGTGCGGTCTGCCCCCACCAGGGCGGGCCGCTGGCCGACGGCCAGATCGACGCCCGCGTGGTCATCTGCCCGCTCCATCAGCACGCTTTCGACCTCACCTCGGGGGCCTGCCTCACCGGCGCACCGGACGCTCGTACCTATGCCGTGGTGGTCGACGACGACAACACGATCCTGCTCATGCCCTGAGCCTGTCGAAGGGCCCGTCCAGAGGCTCCCTGAGCCTGTCGAAGGGCCTTCTCTCCCTTTCCACGTCCAACACCTAGGAAACATCGATGACCTCTACCTTGACCCCCACCAGAGCCCCGTTCAGCCCGCGCGTCGGCCCCATCACCATCGACGACTGGCGTCCAGAAGACGGCGAGTTCTGGGAATCCCAGGGCAAGCGCATCGCCAAGCGGAACCTGATTTTCTCGGTGCTCAGTGAGCACATCGGCTTCTCCGTCTGGAGCCTCTGGTCGGTGCTGGTGTTGTTCCTCGGTCCGAACTACGGCTTCGACCCGGCCCAGAAGTTCCTGCTCACCGCGCTGCCGACTCTCGTCGGGGCGGTGCTGCGCCTGCCCTACACCTTCGCCGTGGCGAAGTTCGGGGGGCGCAACTGGACCATCATCAGCGCCTTGCTGCTGCTCATCCCGACGACCTTGATCGCGATCTTCCTCCAGCCCGGGGTGTCGTTCAACACCTTGTTGTTCATCGCCATGTTCGCCGGAGTGGGCGGCGGCAATTTCGCCTCCTCGATGACCAACATCAACGCGTTCTTCCCCCGCCGCCTGAAGGGCTGGGCGCTGGGCATCAACGCCGGCGGTGGCAACATCGGCGTCCCCGTGGCCCAGCTGGTCGGGCTGGTCGTCCTGGCGACCATCGGCGCTTCGCAGCCGCGCATCATGGTCGCGATCTACATCCCTCTGATCATTGTCACCGCCATCCTCGCCGCGGTCACCATGAATAACCTGAGTCAGGTCCGCAATGCAGAGGGCGCCATCCGGGAGGTGACCAAGCACCGTGAGACCTGGATCATGGCGTTTCTCTACATCGGCACATTCGGCTCGTTCATCGGCTTCAGCTTCGCCTTCGGGCAGGTGCTGCAGGTGCAGTATCCCGAGCAGTTCGGCACTCCCGTGGCCGCTGCGGCGCTGACCTGGATCGGGCCGCTGCTCGGCTCGCTGATCCGCCCGGTGGGCGGGGCGCTGGCCGACAAGTTCGGCGGTTCGCGCGTCACCTTCGTCAACTTCGTGGCTATGGCCGTGGGCGCGCTGGTCGTCTTGTCGGCCTCCATCCTCGGTTCGCTACCGGTGTTCATCACCGGCTTCGTGATGTTGTTCATCTTCAGCGGCATCGGCAACGGGTCGACGTACAAGATGATCCCGGCGATCTTCCACGCCAAGGCGCAGCTCGAGGTGGGTGCTGGCGCGGACGTGGTGACGGTGGACCGGATCGCCATCCGGCGTGCCGGTGCGCTGATCGGGCTGGCCGGCGCCATCGGCGCCCTCGGCGGGGTGATGGTCAACCTGGCCTTCCGGCAGTCGTTCCTCACGCTGCAGAACGGCGACGGCGCCTACATCGCCTTCATCGTCTTCTACGCGATCTGCTTCGCCGTCACCTGGGCCGTCTTCATCCGCAACCGCCCGGGCCGGCTCGAAGGGGTCTGAGCCTGTCGAAGAGTCAATCGAGCGGTCTAACGACGGCACTCAGGATCCCATACCGGTGCTGCAGCTGACCTGGGACGATCGCTCCGGACGCTTTCCCCTGGGACGCCGGTTGATCCGTGCCGCCGCGTGTGCAGCCACGACCGGGCTCTTTTGCTGCCTGACCACCGTCCGATGATTCCGCCGGCCCAGCGTGGTCCATCCCATGAAGCACGCGCCGAGGAAGGGTATGGGTATGGGCAAGGTTGTCATGACCGCAGCGGTTTCGCTGGACGGATTCGTCGCAGACGAGCAGGACCGTCCAGGGCCGATCTTCGACTGGTACGCCAACGGAGAGGTGGCCGTTCATCTGGGGGACGAGGAACGTGTGTTTTACGTGGCTCCTCCGACCGCCGAATTTCTCGCCGAGATACGTGACCGCACGGCCGCGACCATCATCGGACGACGGCTGTTCGACATCGTCGACGGCTGGGGCGGGCGTCCGGCGGCGGGAGAGCACGTCTTTGTCGTGACGCACGAGCCGCCGACCGACTGGGCGTTCGCCAGCTCCGCACCGTTCACCTTCGTCAACGGGGTCGAGGCTGCTGTCGAGCAGGCCAAGGCTTTCGCCGGGCAGAAGGACGTTGCGATCACGGCCGGCGATGTGGGCGGCCAGGCGATCCGACTCCGCCTGGTCGATCAGGTGGTGATGAATCTCGCGCCGGCGGTGCTCGGCGCCGGCGTGCCGTTCTTCGGCACGGGTTCGCTCACCGAGCCGATCGAGCTCGACGACCCACGGATCATCGCCGGCGACCGGGTCACTCATCTGGTCTTCGACGTGCGGCGCGACCGGGCCCCAAACCCTCGTAGCGGGCCGGGATACTAGCCCTTTCCCTGAGCTCCAGGGGCTTGGCACGATGTGGTCGTGACTGCCTACGCTGCGTTCCTGAGGGGGATCAACCTGGGACCGACCAACAAGATCGCCATGCCGAAGCTGCGCGAGATCGCCGAAAGCCTCGGTTGGACGAACGTCGCGACCTACATCAACAGTGGGAACCTGATCTTCCATTCACAGAAGAAGCCGCCGACCTTGGAGCGGGAGCTTCAGGCAGCACTGAAAGCCGAACTCGGCAAGACCATCGACGTCACGGTGCGGAGCCAGACCCAACTCGAGCAGATCGTCGCCGACAACCCGTACCCGGACGGCGCCTCCAACCAGGTCAACGTGGTGTTCTTGATGACGGCGCTGCCGGCCGCCGCCGAGCAGGCCATGGCCCAGCTGGCCACCGACCGGGAGCCTTTCACCGTCCGGCGGGCCGAGATCTACGTGCACTACCAGGACGGATTGGGGCGCAGCGAGCTGGCCGCCAAGTTCGCGTCGGTGATCAAGGTCAGCTGCACCACGCGGAACATCGGCACTGTGACCAGGGTCCTCGCTCTCATGACTCGATAGCGAGCGCCGGACTGAAAGAACGGCCGGTCAGCTTCAGGACGGGCAGGGCCTCCCAAGGCCGCATCGGCTCAGATTGCGCAGCAATCAGCCCAGGCGGTCGATTCCGCTGGGTAGCGGTTCGTCGACGCAGCGATAGCGGCTGGCGTCGGGCATCGTCCACTCGACCGTGTCGTCGCCCCGCAGACTCGCCAGCCAAGCGAAGGTCTTCCCCCGATGGTGCCGGCGGCACGCTGGATCGAGGTTGGCTCCCACAGTGGGTCCACGCGGTACTGGGTCGTGATGATCGCAGTCGCAATGTTCGGCCGGCACCGTACACGTCGGGAAGGCGCACGTTCCGGCCCGGAGTCGGATCGCTTCGGCAAGTCGCCGCGACGGATAGCGGCCCAGTTCGGTGGTGTCCAGCAGGCGTCCGCCGTCATCGGTCAACAATCGGGTGAACAACACTTCAGTGCCGGGCCCGCCGCCGTCGGTCTCGGCGAGCGCGTAGGCGATCTTTCGGCGCAGCTGGTCGGCCGCGACACAGCCGGACCGGTCGGCAAGCTCTCCCGGAGTGTCGGTCAAACCGAGCAGGGAGGAGAGGGGCACCACCACTCCGATTCGGATCGTCTGCGGCCGCCGCCGAAACGCCACCGGCGGAACACCCGGTGACGGCGCGAGCGCGACGGGCATGCCAACCTCGGAGCCCCCGACATCGACCCGCTGCCAGCGGGTGCCGAGCAGGTCCCCCGTATCGGGGTCGATGTCTTCCACCTCGAGCCAGCTGGTCGGATCGTCGGGCTGCTCGTCGGAGGGTTGGTCGTTGGAGGGTTGGTCGTTGGAGGGTTGGTCGTTGGAGGGTTGGTCGTCGGTGGTGCGCCTTTCATCGGAACTGTCGTGAGTGCTCTTCTCGGCTCGAGTCCCGCCGCCTGGGGCTTTCCCGACCTCGCGGGCCTTCTCGCCGGCCCGAGGCGCCTCGTCGAGATCGTTGTCAACGAGCTCAAGCCGGCCGAGAAGCAAGTCGGCGAACAGGTCTGCCCGGCGCTGCTGCTCAATGCGATGATCGTCGGCCCCGAGGCTGCGGGCCGTCGTGGTCAGCATCGCGTCGATGGCCGCCGCGTCGACGGCGGAGACCTCGCCGGTCACGTAACCCATGCCGTCCGGGCCCTGGACGATGGTGACGCGACGGTCGGCCAGCGCCCGCCGGTGACGCGAAGCGAAAGCCTCCGGCTCGAGGCGCACGACCAGCCGCAGCAGCCAGGCACCGAGCTGCTTGGGGGTGCGGGTCTGGGCTGCGTAGGTGGACTCGTCGTCGATGACAGCGAGCGTGGCGGCCTCGGTGGCCCGACGGGCAATCCGGTCAATCATCCGCACCTGATCGTCGTCGAGGTCACCGGCGCAGAAGGCCGACCACACGGTCGGGAGCGCCTCCATCAACCTGCGCGACCTCGCCACCAAGCACCGCACCGACCACGGTTGCTGGCGCAGCAGCACCGACATCTCGTCGGCGACGAACTCACCCGGCTTCGATCGGCCAGCACCGGATCGCGGCGAACTCTGATCTCGGTCGGCAGCGATCCGCGCGTTCGCGTAGCGCACCGTGATCCCAGCCAGCCGAGCCTGGCTCGCCGCGGCATCCCGGCGTGCCTCGGACAGGGCAGCGGATGCTTCCCGCACCTCGTTGGGCCATACGCCGGACATGAATCCATCGTCCCATCGGCCCCTGACAATCGAACGAAGTAACTATTGACACCGCACTTTGGCTCGCCTCGGCTCAGAGAGCTCGTGACAGATGGGTTACCTCAGCGAAACCTCCGATCGCTCCGGGCGCCGCACTCTTCGGGGAACCATCCGGAGAGCAGGTACCCCATGATCTCCGGTGTTGAGCACACCTAGGGCCACCGACGGGTCGAAGTTGGAGGCCGAGATCGCCGGCCGACGGGTTCGATGTCACCGAGCCTGCGGTAGCGCTTCCTTCAGCCGCCGAAGGAAGCTCAACCCGCATGTCGGTAAGTCTCCACTTGAGCAGCTCGGGGTCCAGCAGATCCCCGGCCGACAAGACCTCGACGCCGATCAGCCGGCCGCATCGAAGTCCAAGATGACGTTGCCGATCCCCGGACGGCGTCGGGGGTCGTCCAGCGGGCAGCCCGGAATCCGGGCTGAGAGTGAGGTGACGAGTTGCGCGAAGCGCTCAACGACCGGCCTCCAAGCCGCGACGATGGCCAGGTCCACGGCGGCGATCTCGGCCAGCCACCGGTCGGCGAGGTCAGCGCCCAGCAATCCACGGTCGATTTCGTCGGCGGCCCATTGTCGGACGGTGGCGAGATCCACCTCCGGGTGGCTCTGCAGTCCCCAGGCGCGGGTGCCGACCCGCAGGGCCTGAATGCCGGCCTCGGTGCGGGCCAACACGACCGAGTCGGGGGGTAGCACCGTGACGATGTCGTGATTCCACTGGACGGACGGGCTGCCCGAGCGCACCGCCGCGAAGAGCGGGTCGGCGGCCGCGTCCGGAGTGGTCCAGACCGAAAGGGACCCGCCTTGGGGGCCTCCGGCCGCCCGCTCCACCGCTCCGCCGGTGGCGACGGCGAGCAATTGATGCCCAAGGCAGATGCCCACGGTGGGCAACTCAGACCGTACGGATTCTCGGAGCAGCGCCTTGGTGTCGCTCAGCCAGGGATGTGCCTCGTCGTCGTAGGCGCCCATGTCACCGCCCAGCACCACGAGTCCGGCGAAGCCACCGAGGTTCCGCGGCAAGGGTTCGCCGGCGAACCCCCGGACGACCTCCAGCTCGCAGCCGGCCTCGATCAGCCACTCACCGAGACGACCAGGCGGATCATCCGCGCTGTGCTGGATGATGAGCACCCGACTTCCCATGATGCCCAGTCTTCCCGGTCGGAGTGTGGGTGGCGCGTCGCACAATAGACAGCGAGTCGGCGGACTAATCTGGTCACCCGATTCGGTGCTCGAGTAAGTGGTTTCGGAGGTAGTGCGAGTTCATGGCAGGGAGTCCCTCGACTGGCGCCGCAGGCGGGGACTCGTTCGTCCATCTGCATGTGCACTCGGAGTACTCGATGCTGGACGGGGCGGCCCGGGTCGCCGACCTGTTCAACGGCTGCCGGGACCTGGGCATGCCGGCCGTCGCCATAACCGACCACGGCAATCTGTTCGGAGCCTACGAGTTCCACAAGGCGTCCAAGACGTCCGGCGTGAAGCCCATCATCGGGATGGAGGCCTACGTCACGCCGAAGACGCACCGCACGGAGCGGAAACGGGTCCGCTGGGGTGAGGCTGGGCCGGGATCGAACGGCAGATCGAACGGAGACGACGTCTCCGGGGGCGGCGCCTTCACCCACATGACGATGTGGGCAGAGAACACCGCCGGCATGCACAACCTGTTCCGGCTCGGGTCACGGGCCTCGCTGGAGGGGTACTTCTACAAGCCGCGGGTCGACCGTGAGCTGCTGGCGGAGTACGCCGGTGGGCTGATCGCCACCACCGGCTGTCCGGGTGGTGAGGTGCAGACGCTGCTCCGGCTCGGCCGCTTCGACGACGCGCGGGCCAGCGCAGCCGAGTTCCGAGACCTGTTCGGTGCCGGCAACTACTACGTCGAGCTGATGGACCACGGTCTCGAGATAGAACGGCGGGCCCGGGCCGACCTGCTCAAGATCGCCAAGGACCTGTCGCTCCCGCTGGTCGCCACGAACGACCTGCACTACGCCTACCGGGAGCACGCCGCGGCACACGAGGTGCTGCTCTGCGTGCAGACCGGCGCCACGATGGCCGACAGGGACCGTTTCAAGTTCGAGGGCGACGGCTACTACCTCAAGTCGCCGGCGGAGATGCGGGCCCTTTTCGCCGACCTGCCCGAGGCCTGCGACAACACCCTGGCCATCGCCGAGCGCTGCAACGTCACCTTCACCGAAGGCAACGGCACCTACATGCCGCGGTTCCCCTGCCCGGCCGGCTACGACGAGGAGTCCTGGTTCCTCCACGAGGTGGAGCGCGGCCTGCAGCAGCGCTATCCCGGCGGCGTGCCGGTGCAGGCGCGCGACCGAGCGAAGTTCGAGACCGAGGTCATCTTGTCGATGGGCTTCGCGGGCTACTTCTTGGTCGTGGCGGACTTCATCAACTGGGCCAAGGAGCACGGCATCCGGGTGGGCCCCGGCCGCGGTTCCGGCGCGGGATCCATCGCCGCGTACGCGATGCGGATCACTGATTTGGACCCGCTCGTGCACGGCTTGCTGTTCGAGCGGTTCCTCAATCCGGAGCGGATCTCGATGCCGGACTTCGACATCGACTTCGACGAGCGCCGCCGGGGTGAGGTGATCCGTTACGTCAGCGAGCGGTACGGCGAGGACCGGGTCTCCCAGATCGTCACGTACGGGACGATCAAGGCCAAGCAGGCCGTCAAGGACGCCTCTCGCGTGCTGGGCTACCCCTTTGCGGTGGGGGAGCGGATCACCAAGGCGATGCCGGCACCCGTGATGGGCAAGGACGTCGGCCTCAAGCAGCTGTTCGACGCGGCGGACAAGCGCTACAACGAGGGCGGGGAGTTCCGCACGCTGTACGAGTCCGACGCCGAGGTGACCAGGGTCGTCGACACCGCCCTGGGTCTGGAGGGTCTGAAGCGGCAGTGGGGCGTGCACGCCGCGGGCGTGATCATGTCCTCGGAGCCGTTGATCGACATCATTCCGATCATGCGCCGGGAGCAGGACGGCGCGATCATCACGCAGTTCGACTACCCGACGTGTGAGTCGCTGGGCCTGATCAAGATGGACTTTCTCGGGCTCCGCAACCTCACCGTGCTCGACGACACGCTGGCCAACATCACGCTGAATCGCGGCACCGAGTTGATCTTGGAGGAGCTGGCCCTCGACGATCCGGCCACCTACGCCCTGCTGAGCCGGGGCGACACGCTGGGGGTCTTCCAGCTCGACGGCGGTCCCATGCGCCAGCTGCTGCGCAGCATGCGGCCGGATAGCTTCGCCGACATCTCCGCCGTGCTGGCGCTCTACCGGCCGGGTCCCATGGGGGCCGACTCGCACAACAAGTACGCCCGCCGGAAGACCGGTCGGGAAGAGGTCGTCTCGATCCACCCTGAGCTCACTGACCCGCTCAAGGAGATCCTGGACGAGACCTACGGGTTGATCGTCTACCAGGAACAGGTTCTGCAGATCGCCCAGAAGGTGGCGGGTTACTCGCTGGGCAAGGCCGATCTGCTCCGTAAGGCCATGGGCAAGAAGAAGAAGGAGGTGCTGGACGCCGAGTGGGTCGGCTTCGAGGGCGGTATGCGCGACAACGGTTTCAGCGCCGGCGCGATCAAGACCCTCTGGGATCTGTTGGTCCCCTTCTCCGACTACGCGTTCAACCGCGCCCATACGGCCTCGTACGGGATGGTGTCGTACTGGACGGCCTACCTCAAGGCCAACTACCCGTGTGAGTTCATGGCGGCCCTGTTGACGTCGGTCCAGGACGACAAGGACAAGATCGCGATCTACCTCGGGGAGTGCCGGCGGATGGGTATCTCGGTGCTGCCGCCCGACGTCAACGAGTCGGCGGTCAACTTCACCCCGGTCGGCGCCGACATCCGCTTCGGCCTCACCGCCGTCCGCAACGTCGGCTCCCACGTCGTAGAGGGCATCGTGGCGGCCCGCGAGGAGACGGGCAAGGCGGCCGACTTCTACGCATTCCTGGACGCCGTACCGCTGGTGGTCTGCAACAAGCGGGTGATCGAGTCGTTGATCAAGGCCGGGGCGTTCGACTCGATGGGGCACAGCCGACGGGGCCTGATGAGCGTCTTCGAGTCGGCGGTCGACGGTGTCTTGGACCTGAAACGGAACGAGGCGAACGGCCAGGACGATCTGTTCGGTGACCTCGGCAGCTCCGATCCGGTGCTGATGGGTGCGGTGCCCGACCTGCCGGACTGGGACAAACAGACCCTGCTGGCCTTCGAGCGCGACATGCTCGGCCTGTACGTCAGTGACCATCCGCTGCAGGGGCTCGAGCACGTGCTCGTGGCCGAGCGGGACATCAGCCTCGGCGCCCTGCTGGCCGATGACGGTCCGCGGGAGGGCAACGTCACCATCGCCGGCATGATCACCAACGTCACCCGCAAGACGACCCGGCGTGGCGATATCTGGGCGGTGATCACCGTCGAGGACCTGGAGGCTTCGGTCGAGGTGCTGCTGTTTCCCAAGGCCTACGAGGCGGTGGCGACGGTGCTGGCCACCGACGTCGTGGTTCGGGTCAAGGGCCGGGTCAAGTCCGAGGACGACTCGATCTCGATCAACGCCGCCGAACTGAGTTTGCCCGACGTCAGTGACGCTCCGAGCGGACCGGTGGTGATCACGATGCCGTCGGTGCGGTGCACCCCGCCGGTCGTCCAACAACTGCACGACGTGCTTGCGGCTCATCCCGGGCTGACCGAGGTGCGGCTGCGATTGCAGTCCTCGGGTCGGACGACGGTGATGCGTCTGGACGAGGGGCTGCGGGTCACCCCGTCGCCACCGCTGATGGCTGACCTGAAGGCGCTGCTCGGTCCGTCGTGTCTGGCGTGAGCTGTGACGTCCGGCTCGCGCACGTTCGCCGGGAAGCACTCCTCACCTCCGAGAAGCTCTGCTCGTGACTACGCGTCGGGCGTTGCTGCCGCAGCTGCTGGCGTTCACGCTGCTCGCTACGGGTCTCGGTGCCGGCGCGGGCGTGGTCTGGTGGCGGGTCGTCGACCTGCCGAGCTACTCGGTCGGTTCGAACGGCGGCGCCTCGACGTCGGAGCGCGGGCTCACCGAGTTCTTCGCCGGCGACGCCTGGTTCTGCGTCATCGGTCTCGTCGTGGGACTCGTGATCGGCATCCTGGGCTGGCGGCTCTTCGCCGCCGTCGGCTGGCCGGTGGCGGTCGGGATGGTGATCCTGGGCCTGCTGGCGGCCCTGATCTGCTGGGCCGTCGGCTACGCCTTGGGCCCGGGTCCGTTCGCGCCGCGGCTGGCGGCGGCCCAGCCGGGCGACCTGATCCCGATCGAGCTGACGGTGCGGGCCACCGCCGCGCTGGTGGTGTGGCCCTTCGCGGCCATCGTGCCCGTGCTGCTCGGCGCCTCCCTCGGCCGCGACGACGAGGAACCGCGACCACTGTTCGGGAGGCGGCGCCGCGTGCCGGGCGTCGAGTGAGACGTCGCTCACGCACCCTTTCGTCGCCAGTTGCACCCTCACATGGCGGTGCAACTAGCGACGAAAGACTGCATCTCCGCAGCGAGCTAGGGGACACCCCGCTCACGCTTCCGGTCAGCCGGTCAGCAGCCGGAGTAGGGCGGTGACCGCCATAGCCACGATGAAGACGACCAGGAAGCCGGCGCGCAGCAGCAAGGCCACGACGGCGGCCGCGACCCCGGCCAGCATGCGCCAGTCGACGACGTACCGGCCGCCGCCGTCGAACAGCTGCACCGCGACCAAGGCAGCGAGCATGGCCACCGGCAGGAAGCTGGCCACCCGCTGGACCGAGGGCCGATTAAGCACCGACTCCGGCACCGACACGCCGGCCAGCTTCAGCGCATAGCTGCCCAGGCACGCGATGACGAGAGCGATCCACAGTGCAGTCATGCGGCGGGCTGGCCGGTTCGTCGACGACTGAACGGGAGGCCGGCCACGACAGCCACCCCGGCGGCGGCGATGATCGGCACGCCCGGTGGCACCAGCGGCACCAGGGCCAGCGCCAACCCGGCGCCGGCCAGCGCGACCCAGCGGTTGGCGGACTGCCGCAACGCGGGCCAGAGCAGCGCCAGGAACACGGCCGGCGCCGCGGCGTCCAGCCCGAATGCGGCGGGGTCGAGGGCGGTGCCGACGAGGGCGCCGACCAGGCTCCCGATCTGCCAGCAGGCGCAGAGGATGAGGCCGGTGGCCCAGAAGGCGTACCGCTGTTGCCGTCGGGTGGACTGGCCAACGGCCATGGCGGTGGTCTCGTCGATCACGAAGTGCGCGGTCCACAGCCGCTGCCAGCCGCGCGGTTTCAGGATCTTTGTCAGGGTGACACCGTAGAAGGCGTTCCGTACACCGAGCAGCAGCGCTGCCGCAACCGCCGCCAGCGGTGAACCGGCGGCGACGACTCCGACGAACGCGAACTGGGAGGCACCGGTGAACATCACCAGACTTAGCAGCATGGTCTGCGCCACCGACAGCCCCGAGCCGACCGAGACCGCGCCGAACGAGGTCGCGAACGCGCCGGCGTACAGGCCCAGCCCGATCGCAGCCCGGAGCATCCGAGCCCGAGCCGGTCGGGTCAGTGGCAAGGATTCCGGCACGGGCCTTGGTATAACACACCGGCAACGCCCATTCCGTTTGTTTGGGCGTCAGCGGAGTGCAGCAACGAGTTGGACCAGCAATGGCGCGACCAGCAAGGCCGGGAGCAGGTTGCCGACGGGCACCATGCGAATCCGCAGCAGCCGCAGGCCGACGCCGAGCAGTAGCAGGCCTCCCGTCGCCGTGATTGCGGCGAGGTGAGCGGCCGGGAGGAAGTCGCCGAGCAGGTAGCCGAGCAGGGTCAACAGTCCCTGTACGACCGCGACAGTGACCGCGGACGCCATGACTCCGACACCCAGTGACGCGGCGAAGGCGATGGCCGCGAACCCGTCCAGCGTGGCCTTCAGGATCAGCTGGTTGGCACCCAGTCCCAACCCGTCGGCGAGGGCGCCGAGGATGGTCAGCGGCCCCACACAGAAGATCAGCGAAGCCGTCACGAAGCCCTCGACGAATCGTTCTCGGCTCGCATGGCTCGCCGCGTCGTCGGCTGGTCCGGTCGTCTGGCGGACGAGTAGTCGACGCATTCTCGTCCCGACCCCCTCGAGCCGGGCCTCGATGTCGACCAACGAGCCGGCGATCCCGCCCAGTAACAGCGAGCCGAGCACGATGAGGACCGGGGCAGCACTGCCGACGGCGTCGGCGAGCACCGCAGAGGTCACCTCCGCCGCGGCCAGCGCACCGATGAGCAGTGTGACCAGCCCGAGCCCGTCGGTGACTGTCTCCCGGGTACGTACGGGGAGGCGGTGACCGAGGAGCAGGCCGAGGGCGGAACCGGCGATAACGGTAGCCACGTTGACGGCGGTGCCGAAGCCGGGGAACACGATCGATGATTGTCGCACGCCCGACCGGTGCCCTTGAGATAACAGCTCGCCTCCCGCAGGCCGCTCCGTAGAATCGCTGCGTGCTCCGGGTGATCGATCTTCGCGGCCGACTGGCCGCCGGCGAGCGGCTGGACTACGCCGCGATCGTCCCGCGGGCCGATGTCGACGTCGCCGCTGCGGTCGAGCAGGTCCGGCCGATCTGCGATGAAGTGGGCAGCGAGGGGCTCGTCGCCCTGCGGAAGTGGTCGCAGAGGTTCGACCACGTCGTGCCGGAGACGTTCCGGGTGCCGGCGCCGGAGCTGCACCGAGCAGCGGCCAAGCTGACACCGGCGGTGCGGGCGGCCTTCGAGGAATCGATCCGGCGCCGTCGGCTGGTCTGCCGGGCCGAGTTGGGCGAGACCGAGGCCGAGGTCGTCGTGGCCGACGGCGCCGTAGTCACGCAGCGAATGGTGCCGGTGGACCGGGTGGGGCTCTACGTGCCCGGGGGGGTTGCCCCGCTGGCTTCCAGCGTGATCATGAACGTCGTGCCGGCCCAGGTCGCCGGCGTCTCCTCGCTCGCGGTCAGTTCGCCTCCGCAGCCGGAGTTCGCGGGTCTACCGCATCCGAGCATCCTCGGACTGTGCTGGTTGCTGGGGGTGGAGGAGGTGTACGCCGTCGGGGGAGCGCAGGCCATCGCGATGTTCGCCTACGGCGTGCCCGGGCTCTGTGACCCGGTGAACTTGATCACGGGACCAGGGAACATCTACGTCACCGCCGCCAAGCGGCTGCTCAAGGGTCGGGTGAACATCGACTCCGAGGCAGGCCCGACCGAGATCGCGATCTTGGCCGACGTGACCGCGGATCCGGCCTACGTGGCCGCAGATCTGATTTCCCAAGCCGAGCACGGAAGCAGCTCCGCCGCGGTGTTGATCACTTGCGATGCCGACCTGGCCGACCGGACTCAGATCGAACTGAAGGCGCGCGTGCCGCAGGCGCGGCACCACGAGCGGATCGAGCGTTCGTTGACCGGCCCGCAGTCCGCGGTGGTTCTGGTTGACGATCTTGATCAAGGGATCGACGTGGCCAACGCCTACGCGGCCGAGCACCTCGAGATCCAGACCGTCGAGCCGAAGAGCGTCGCCGCCCGGATCCGCAACGCCGGCGCGATCTTCCTCGGCGCGTTTTCACCGGTGTCGCTGGGTGACTACTCCGCCGGCAGTACGCACGTGTTGCCGACGGCCGGCTGCGCCTGTCATTCCTCGGGGCTGAACGCGAAGAGCTTCCTCAAGGCGCTCCACGTAATCGACTACTCCGAGGCGGCGCTGCGCGAGGTGGGCCAACACGTCGAGGTGTTCGCTGAGGCTGAAGATCTGCCGGCACACGGAGCGGCGATCGCCGTCCGGCGATCGGGCGCAGGTCCATGATCATCGAGCCGGAGACGCAACGACCTCCTCAGGCCCAACGACCGCCTCAGGTAGCGGGTCTGCCGGTGCGTCCGGAGTTGGTCGGCGAGCAGCCGTACGGAGCGCCACAGCTCGACGTCGCCGTTCGGCTGAACGTCAACGAGAACCCGTATGCGCCCAGCGAGCGCGTAATCACCGAGATTGCGACCGCGGTGGCTCAGGCCGCTCGTCAGCTGAATCGCTACCCCGATCGTGAAGCCCGAGCTCTGCGGGCGGACCTCGCGCGGTATCTGGGCCACGACGTGACGGCGGACGAGGTCTGGGCGGCCAACGGCAGCAACGAGGTGATTACCCAGGTGCTGCAGGCCTTCGGTGGTCCGGATCGGAGCCTGCTGTCCTTCACGCCGACGTACTCGATGTATCCGGAGTACGCGCGCAATACCCACACGCGTTATCTGACGCAGCCGCGGCGGCCCAACTTCGGTCTCGACGTCGGTCGGGCGACAGCAGCCGTCGCCGAGCTGCAGCCGGACGTGGTGATCATCGCCAGTCCCAACAATCCGACCGGGACAGCGCTCGACCTGGAAACGATCAGGGCCATCTGCTCGGTGGCGGACGGGGTGGTGGTCATCGACGAGGCGTATTACGAGTTCGCCCGGAGCGGAACTCCGAGCGCGCTGGAGCTGTTGCCGGAGTTTCCTCGGCTGGCGGTCAGCCGGACCATGTCGAAGGCGTTCGCGTTCGCCGGCGGGAGGCTCGGCTACTTGGCCGCAAGTCCGGAGCTGGTGGACGCCCTCCGGATCGTTCGGCTGCCCTATCACCTGTCGGCGGTCACCCAGGCGGTCGCCCGCGTGGCGCTGGCGCATGCACCCGAGCTGCTGGCGGCGGTGGATGCCCTTCGTGCCGAGCGGGACTACCTGGCTCGTTGGCTGGCCGAGGTCGGGCTCGAGGTGGCCGAATCCGACGCGAACTTCATCTTGTTCGGACGTTTTCCCGATCGGCACCGCGTCTGGCAAGGCCTCTTGGATCGTGAAGTGCTGATCCGGGAGACCGGACCGGAGGGTTGGTTGCGGGTGTCGGCCGGGACTCCGGACGACATGGCGGCGTTCCGGGCTGCCCTGACCGACGTGTTGGGCTTGGCCAATACATCTGCCAAGGAGGAGTGGGCATGAGGGAGCGTACTGCACAGCTCGAACGCATAACGTCGGAGTCGAAGGTCACCGTCAGTCTCGACCTGGACGGAACCGGCCGGTCAACGATCAGCACCGGAGTCGGCTTCTACGACCACATGCTGACGGCCTTGGCCAAGCACGCGTTGCTGGACCTCGACGTCTCCAGCATCGGCGACATCCACATCGACGGGCACCACGTGGTGGAGGACACCGCGATCGTCCTCGGCCAGGCGCTGCGGCAGGCGCTGGGTGACAAGCAGGGCATCCGCCGCTTCGGTGACGCGCTCGTGCCGCTGGACGAGGCCCTCGCCCAGGCCGTCGTCGACGTGTCCGGCCGCCCGTACTGCGTCCATACCGGTGAGCCCGCGGGTCAAGAGCAGGTGCTGATCGGCGGTGGCACCGGCGGTTCGGTCCCCTACGCGGGGTCACTGACCCGGCACGTGCTGGAGACCCTCGCCTTCCACGCTCACCTGTGCGTGCACGTGAGAGTCCTCGCGGGCCGCGATCCGCACCACATCGTCGAGGCCCAGTTCAAGGCGCTGGCCCGTGCGTTGCGGGACGCGATTGCTCTGGATCCGCGGGTGGAGGGGGTGCCCAGCACCAAGGGCGCCCTGTGAATGCGGCACGCGGGGGGCGCAAGCCGCGGGTCGTGGTGCTGGACTACGGCTCTGGCAACCTCCGCTCGGCCGAGCGGGCAATGGCGCGGGCCGGTGCGTCCGTGCTCGTTACCGCGGACACCGATGAGGCGATCGAGGCCGACGGTCTCGTCGTACCCGGAGTGGGCGCGTTCGCCGCGTGCATGGCCGGTCTGACCGAAGTGGGCGGACCGAAGGTGATTGCCGAGCGCATGACGCGGAACAAGCCGACGTTCGCGATTTGTGTGGGGCACCAGGTCCTCTTCGAGTCGGGAATTGAACATGGGCAGACCGCGGCCGGCTGTTCAGTCTGGCCGGGTGTGGTGGAGCGGCTGGCCGCCGATCGGCTGCCGCATATGGGCTGGAACTCGGTTCAGCCGGCGGCGTCAACGCAATTGTTCGCCGGCGTCGAGGCCGAGCAGTTCTACTTCGTTCATTCCTACGCTGTTCGCCGCCTGTCACCTGAGCCGGATCGCAAGGTGTCGTGGGCCGAGCACGGCGGCGATCGGTTCGTCGCCGCCATCGAAGAGGGGCCCATGTGGTCCACCCAGTTTCATCCCGAAAAGTCCGGTGACGCCGGCGCGCGGCTCATCGCGAACTGGGTCGCACAGCTGTGAATGCCGGTCGCTTCGACGGCGTGATCTTCGACCTGGGTGGCGTGGTGTTGGGCTGGGACCCGACGCTGGCCTTCGCCGAGGTGCTCCCGGCCGAGGACATCGCAGCGTTCATGACCAAGATCGATTTTCACGCCTGGAACGCCACCCACGATGCGGGCCGGGTGTTCCACGAGGGCGAGGCAGATCTGCTGGAGCGCTTCCCGGACGACGGGGAGGCCATCCGGGCCTACCGCGGGCACTTCGACCGGACCTTGACCGGCCAGGTGCCGGGGACCGGAGCCGTCATCGCCGAACTGCAGCGGTCCAGGGTCGGGTTGGCGGCCCTCACGAATTGGTCTGCGGAGACGTTTCCACACGCCCAGGAGCGTTTCGGCATCCTGCGCCGCTTCTCCAGAGTGGTCGTCTCCGGCACCGAAGGGGTGGCGAAGCCCGATCCGGCCATCTTCGTGCTGGCCTGCGAGCGATTCGGGCTTGATCCCGAACACACGGTGTTCGTCGACGACTCGCCGCCGAACGTGGCTGCCGCGGCGGCGGGCGGGCTGACGGCGGTCCAGTTCAAGGACGCCGAGTCCTTGCGGGCGTCGTTGGTTGAGCTCGGGCTGCTGGGTGCACCCGAGTCGTTGACGGAGCCGGTGTACCACCTGGCCGTAGCCGCGGACTGGACGGCCGGCGATCCCTACCCCTGGTCGACGAGAGGAATCACCTACGACGCCGAGGGCTACGTGCACTGTTGTTTCGCGAGGCAGGTCGGGGGGATCCGTACGGGCTACTACGCCGACCTTTCGGACGAAGAGCTCCTGGTTCTCGAGCTCGACCTGAGCCGCGTTCACGGCCTGATCGTCGTCGAGGACCTCGGATCGGGGCAGCCCTTCCCGCATCTTTACGCGCCCCTGAGCAGCTCCCTCGTGCGAGCCGAGCACCTGGTCGGCGCGTTGCTTGGCAGCTAGCGGCTGCCTTCTTGGTCAGAAAACAGCCGTACGCTGCCACATAACGGCAACTGGGCTCAGGGCACGAGCGGATTGGCCCTTCGACAGGCTCAGGGCACGCACTGGCTAGCATCGCCGGCATGGCGAAAGGGGCGAAGCGCACCGACTGGCTCGGCTACTGCCTGGCCAAGCCAGGCGCCTGGCGGGACGAGCCGTGGGAAGGCGACATCGTCGCCAAGGTGGGCAGCAAGATCTTCGCCTTTCTCGGCTCGGACAATCCGACCGCGATCGGGCTCAAGTGCGGCGACCGGGAGGCGGCCGACCTCTGGTTGGACCGCTACCCCGGCAAGGTGGCCAAGTCGCCCTACATCGGCGCGCACGGCTGGAACGTCTTCACCCTCGACAGCAGCATCCCCGACGAGGAAATAGCGGAGTTGGTCGACACCTCGTACGAGTTGATCGTCACCAAGCTGCCGCGGCGGGAGCGCCCCTGAAATCAGCCAGATAGGGTCGTTGCGTGACGTCGCAGACCCCTGGGCTGGTGCTCTTGCCGGCCGTGGACGTGTCCGGCGGCCTGGCCGTGCAACTGGTCCAAGGCATTGCCGGGTCCGAGAAGGTCTTCGGCGACCCCCGGGCGGCGGCGGAGCGCTGGCAGAGCGCCGGAGCTGAGTGGATCCACCTCGTCGACCTGGACGCCGCCTTCGGACGCGGGCACAACGCCGAGATCATCGCCGAGGTGACGTCCGCGATGCGCCTGCAGGTCGAGCTCTCGGGCGGCATCCGGGACGACGGCAGCCTCGAGCGAGCGCTGGCTACGGGCTGCGCAAGGGTCAACATCGGTACGGCCGCCCTGGAGCAGCCGGAATGGTGCGCCGAGGTCATCGCTGCGTACGGCGACAAGATCGCCATCGGCCTCGACGTCCGCGGCCATCGACTCGCGGCGCGCGGCTGGACCCGGGACGGCGGCGATCTCTTTGCGGCCGTCGAGCGGTTGGACGCCGCCGGCTGCGCCCGTTACGTCGTCACTGACGTCAACTCCGACGGGATGCTCCGCGGCCCGAACGTGCAGCTGCTCCGGCAGGTGTGCGAACGCACCGACGCACCCGTCGTGGCCAGCGGCGGCATATCCTCACTCTCCGACATCGAGCGACTGGCCGACCTCGTCGAGGTCGGTGTCGAGGGAGCGATCATCGGAACCGCCTTGTATGTCGGCAACTTCAGCCTCGTCGAGGCCCTGGCCGTCGCCGCCCGGACCGAGCGGACCTCCCGATGACCGAGATCTTCGGGCGGGTCCCGCGGTGTGCTTCCCGGCGAGCGTCGTTAGTGCAGCGCCGGCTCGGTCTGGACGAGCGAAGGAGCAGACACGCTTTTCGTCTGCGAGTGAGGGAGGAAGACCGAGTCATGTGGCGCGGAGCGTGCGCGAGCCGGATAACACAGTCGTGACCGAGTTGATCTGTCGCGCTCCGCGCTCCGCTTCCCGGCGAGCGTCGTTAGCGCAGCGCCGGCTCGGTCTGGACGAGCGAAGGAGCAGACACGCTTTTCGTCTGCGAGTGAGAGAGGAAGACCGAGTCTTGGGGCGCGGAGCGTGCGCGAGCCGGATGACACAGTCGTGACCGACCTCGCCGAGCCATCGGTTCTGCAGCAAGACGCCGTTCCAACGCCCGTTGATGTGACGGGTCGGCTGTTGGGGGGACGGCGGCTCAAGGACCTGCTGGCCGGCAAGAAGATCTTGATGACCGGCGTCACCGGATTCATCGGCGAGCAGCTGTTGTGGAAGATTCTCACCGATCTGCCCGAGACCAGCCCAGCGGTGCTCGTCCGCCGCAAACGCTCGGCCGGAGCCCGCGATCGGATGGTCGGCGTGCTCAAGAAGGAGATCTTTGCCGATCTCCGTGAAGCAGCCGGGGGAGTCGACGCGCTACTCGACAACAAGATCGACGTGATCGAGGGCGACCTGCCGAACGTTCCCACGCTGCCGGGTGACATCGACATCGTCGTCCACTGCGCCGGTGACGTCTCGTTCGATCCACCCATCGATCAAGCCTTCACCACGAACGTGATCGGCACGAAGGCCCTGATGGACAAGATGATCGAGGCCTGCACCGCCGACGACGGCACATGGACGAAGGTCCCGCACTACGTGCACATCTCCACCGCCTACACCGCGGGCCGGCGGCGCGGCGCGATCCCCGAGTCGGCGCACGAGCACTCGATCGACTACGAGGCCGAGACAACGGCGGGGTTGGCCATGCGGGAGCTGATCGAGGCCGAGTCCCGTACGTCCGCGCGGTTGACCATCCTCCGCAAGCAGGCCGAGCGCCACCACCGGGCCGCCGGATTCTTGACCACCGCGGCCGACACCGAGCGTCGTCGGCTCGAGTGGGTACAGGCCGAACTCGTCAAGGCGGGCACGGAACGGGCGCGGTCACTGGGCTGGACCGACGTCTACACCTTCACAAAGGCACTAGGGGAGCGCGTGGTCGCCGACGTCGGAGCCGGCATCGGTGTGTCGGTGGTGCGGCCGGCCATCGTGGAGTCGTCCTGGCGGCATCCCTACCCGGGCTGGATCGAAGGCTTCAAGATGGCCGAGCCGTTGATCTTGGCGTACGGGCGGGGTGAGCTGCCGGAGTTCCCGGCCTCACCGGATGCAGTGATCGACATCGTTCCCTGTGATCATGTGGTCAACGCGATCCTGGCGGTGTGCGCCACCGAGCCCGAGGTCGGCACCCCGCGCTACTACCACGTGAACTCGGGCGCTCGGAATCCGCTGACGTTCCGTGACATCTACGGCCACGTGCGGTCCTACTTCACGGCTCATCCGTTCGAGGGCGGCGTGCGCGGGGTGACCCGCCTCCCGCAATGGGAGTTTCCCGGCGCGACCTCGGTGGAACGGCTCCTCTCCACGTCGGAGCGAGCCCATAGCCTGGCCGAACGGGTGTTGGGCGCCGCTCCACGTTCGAACACCACACGCAAGTTCGCGCGCGATCTCGATCGCGCCCGGGTCCGGCTCGACTTCCTGCGCCGCTATCTCTCGCTTTACAACGAGTACGCGCAGTCCGAACTGCACTTCGTGGACGACAACACGCTGGCCCTGACCAACTCGTTGCACGCCGATGATCAGCCGATCTTCGCCTTCGACACGGCCGTCTTCGACTGGACGACCTACATCGAAGAGGTGCACTGCCCGTCGATCACCGCCCCCATCCGGCGAATGGATGCTCTCCGTCGCAAGCGTGGGGCCCGACCCAGCACCATGAAGGACCTCAGCAAGGACACCGCCGGCCGGCAGGCGCTCGCGATCTTCGACCTCGACGGCACGATCATGTCCACGAACGTGATCGAGCAGTACCTGTGGGCCCGGCTGCCTGAGCTCTCCCCGGCGCGACAATTGGCCGAGGTCGGTCGTGTCCTCCGCAAACTGCCGTCCTACCTTCGTGCCGAACGGCGAGACCGGGGGACCTTTTTGCGCGCCGTGTACCGGCGCTACGCGGGGGCGGACCTGGCTGCCCTCGAGGAGTTCGTCGACACCACGTTGGCGGCGCAGATCCTCAGCCGAGTGTCCCCCGAGGCCGTCCGCCGGATCCGTGAGCACCGCACTGCCGGACACACCACGATCTTGATCACGGGCGTGGTGCGCCCGCTGACCCGCCCGCTGGCACCGCTGTTCGACGTGATCGTGGCCGCCGACCTGGCCACCGACGCCGACGGCCGGTGCACCGGATTCCTGACCGGGCCCCCGCTCGTGGGGGAGTCCCGCGCCGCCTGGCTGCAACACTTCGCCGCCGGGCACGGTGTCGATCTGGACCGCAGCTTCGCTTACGCCGACTCCCATTCCGATCTGCCGATGTTGTCGGCCGTCGGCCAGGCGGTCGCCGTCAGTCCCGACATCGCCTTGATGCGGGCCGCCAACGCCAACCAGTGGTCGAGCGTGGAGTGGAAGATCAAGCCGATCACGCCGCGTTGGTCGGTACCTCGATGAACGCTGCCTCGATGAACGCTGCCTCGATGAACGCTGCCTCGATGAACCATCGTCGCGACGAGGATCGGCGTGGGCGTAATCGGCGTGCCCGTCCCGCTCGTCCCGCAGAAAGGACCTCACTAGATGGCTCGGCCCGGATTCGTCCTGGACGTCGACGAACGCACGCCGCCGCTGGTCGTGCCGTCCGGCGACAGCTTCCGGCTCGAGCGCTTCCCGCTCGGCACCAAGGTGGTCTATCCGGCGGATTCGCAGGCCGCCCTGCCCGATCTGCCCGATGCGACGAGCGCTGCCCTGGATGCCCCGCTGAACACCGCTCCGCTGGCCGAGTCGCTGCGGCCCGGGACCAAGCTCACCATCGTCTTCGACGACATCACCACTCCGGTGCCGCCGATGCAGCGCCCGGACGTTCGGGCCACGGTGATCGAGACCGTACTCGGACGGGCCGCGCACGCCGGCGTCGACGATGTGGAGTTGATCGCCGCCAACGGGCTCAACCGGCGGATGACCCCCGCCGAACTCCAACGCCTGCTGGGCGAGCGGGTCTTCCGGTCCTTCTTCGCCGACGGCCTGCTGCGCAACCACGACGCCGAGGACCTCGATGATCTTGTCTCCCTTGGAGCGACCGACGCGGGCGAGGTCACGATCAACGCCAGGGTGGCCGCCTCCGATCTCGTGATCTTCGTGCACGTGGTGGTGAATCGGCGGCGCACCACGGGGCGGGAACTGTTGGCCGGGATAGGATCCGCGCCCACGAGCACTGCCGCGCGAGCGACGTCGTCGGACGCGACGGCGCAGCTCGGCTTGATCAACTCGGCGGTGCCGATCTTCCAGATCGACGTGGTCCTCGACAACGACGTGTTCCCGGCGGGATTGGCGTTCTTGAGCAAGCGCGAGTGGGAATGGAGCATTCGCGAACAGGTGGCCTGGCGGGGGATTCGCCGCGGTCTGTCGGTGGCCCCGGCGCGAGTCCGACGGAAGCTGATCAATCGGTCGCAGGCCACGTTCTCACCCACGGCGGTGTTCGCCGGAGACCCGGCGGCAGTCACGACGGCAAGCCGGGAGCGCATCAGCGACGACCTCCGGGTCTCGGTGCCGCACCAGGTCGATGTGGGCGTGCTCGGAGTTGGCCAGCACACCCCGTACAGCGTGGACGCTCCGGTCAATCCCATTCTCGCGGCGTGGCAGGGGCTGGTCGGCCTGCTCGGTGCGCACACCGGACGCAGCCTCGTCCGCGACGGCGGAGCGGTGATCATCTATCACCCCATGCCGAATGACTTCTCGCCGCTACACCACCCTTCCTACGTCGATTTCTACGCCGACGTATTGACGAACACCGGCGACAGCGAGCAGATCCGCTCCGACGTCGAGCCCAAGTTCGCGGGCGACCCCTGGTACGCCCACCTCTACCGGACCAGTCGGGCCTTTCATGGCGTCCATCCATTGTTGCTGTGGTACGAGATCGAGGCTGCCAAACAGAACTACGGTGACGTGGTGTTCGTCGGGGCCGATCGGTTCGTCACCGAGCGGCTCGGATTCCGCGCTGCCTCCACCCTGGCCGATGCGCTGGAGATCGTCTCCTCCGGCGTGGGTCGCTCGCCAACCATCGGCTACCTGCACGCGCCCCCGCAGATCCTGGTCGACGTTTCGTGAAAGGAGAGACCCGGCGCGCATGGCTGTGGTTGCGCAGAGCCCTGCCGCCCAGTCCGATCGAAATCATGCTGCGAACCCGGCTGACCCTGGACGTCCACGGTGCCGACGAACTCCCGGATCGGACCGGGCCGACGGTGATCGTGGCGAACTTCGCGTCGCCCGCGGATCCAGCCCTGGTGCTCACCGCACTGCCGGAGCGGTGGCGGCTCGGTACGACGGTGACCCTGCCGGCGGACATCCCGCGCTGGTGGCGACCGATCCGGCGGACCGTGCTGCTCCGGGAGAGCCTCCGTACGACCCTCCACCACACGACCAGTGAACAGATCGCCGACCTGCTGGACCGCGGCCGCACCGTGGTGTGCTTTCCGGAAGGCCAGCGATCGCGGGACGGGTTCTTGGCCCCGTTCCGGGTCGAGATCGCGGGCTTGGCCGTCGAGCGCGGGGTACCGGTCCTGCCGGTCGGTCTGCGGGGGAGCTACGCGGCGATACCCGCGGATGCTCGGTGGCCGGTGCGCGGCCGTCCCCGCGTCAGCGTACGGCTCGGCACGCCGAGAAGACCGGAAGCCGGCGAGTCGGCGGCCGCCCTGGCGACCCGGTTGCACGACGAGGTGCGCCGCCTGGTCGAGGAGGACGCGTCGTCGTGGTGGGCCACCCAGCGAAACGCCGATGGCCGGAACGTCGCGCCTCCGACCGCGAGTTGGAGGAGAATCTGGGAACAGACTCAGGCGCCGACGGCGGGCGGCAGAACTCGAAGGCCCAAGATCTGGCGTTCCTGACCGGTGCGCCGGACGAGCGCCTCAGACCGGCGAAGGGCTGAACGTGGCGCACGTGCCGAGTGGCGAGCACCGGCTGCATTGGCAGCCGCTCACCCGTGCCGATATCGACCAACTGAGCGGACTGTTGACCGCCATCGAGCATCTCGACGAGCCGATCGAGCGGCACAGCGAGGAGGAACTTTACGAGCGCTTCGACGAGATCGATTCCGATCCGGAGATCGACACGATCCTCGGCCGGGACGCCGGCGGACTGCCGGTGGCGTACGGCTGGGCGCGGCGGGTGGCCTTCGACGTCGATCCCCGCCGGGTCTACCTGTCCGGTGGTGTGCATCCGGGGTGGCGGCGGCAAGGCATCGGCACCTCGTTACTGAGGTGGCAGATCGACGCCGCCCGGCGGTGGTACCAGACGAGCTGGGTGGCAGGCCAGGGACCGCTGCGGGTGATCTGCCTCGCCGAGGACAAACTGTCAGGCCACCGCCGGCTGTACACCCGTCTCGGCCTGGAGCCGATTCGCTGGTTCGCCGATCTGACCCACCGCTTCACGGACGCGCTGCCCGATCCGCCGGTCCACGACGGGATCGACATCGTGCCGATGCGTGACGAGCACCTGGAGGCTGTCCGGCTGGCCCACAACGAGGCGTTCGCCGATCATTGGGGCAGCCAGCCGATCGATGCGGCGCACTGGGTCGAGGAGCTGAACCGGTCCTCCTCCCGGCTGAGCTGGTCCTGGGTTGCCGTCGATATCCGATCCGGAGGCGTCGTGGGTTACGTGACCAACGGATCGTACGAGCAGGACTGGGCGGCTCAGGGGTTCAAGGACGGCTGGAGCGACCGGCTCGGGGTGCTGCCGGCCTGGCGCCGGCGTGGCATCGCCCGGGCCCTGCTCGCGGCGTCGATGCGGTCCTACGCCGAGGCGGGCCTGGAAGCAGCCGGTCTCGGCGTAGACACCGAGAATCCCACCGGCGCTTACGGTCTGTATGCCGAGATGGGGTTTGTGGCCACGAACACCACCGTCCTCTACGCCCGCACCGAGAGCCTGGAGGAGGTGTCCGCGGCGCTCGACGAGGGTGGGACGCGGACAGCGGAGGACTAAGCTCGCGGCTATGTCGGGACACTCCAAATGGGCGACCACCAAGCACAAGAAGGCGGTGGTCGACGCACGCCGAGGCAAGCTGTTCGCCAAGCTGATCAAGAACGTCGAGGTCGCCGCCCGAATCGGTGGTGGCGATCCGGCCGGGAATCCGACGCTCTACGACGCCATCCAGAAGGCCAAGAAGAGCTCAGTCCCCAACGACAACATCGACCGCGCGGTCAAGCGGGGTTCCGGCGCCGAGGGTGGCGGGGCCGACTACGAGACGCTGATGTACGAGGCGTACGGCCCGGCCGGCGTCGCCCTGCTCATCGAGTGCCTGACCGACAACCGAAACCGTTCCGCCTCCGACGTCCGGGTCGCCGTCACCCGGAACGGCGGCACCATGGCCGACGCCGGCTCGGTGCAGCGGATGTTCAGCCGTAAGGGCGTGGTGAGCTTGTCGAAGGAGCAGGGTGGTCGGACGCTGACCGAGGACGATGTGCTCGAGGCCACCCTCGACGCCGATCCGGAGGAGGTGAACGACCTCGGCGACAGCTTTGAAGTCGTCAGCGACCCTAGCGACACGGTCCGGGTGCGCACCGCGGTGCAGGAGGCGGGACTGGACTACGACGCCGCCGAGGTGGAGTTTGTGCCGGACTACACCCAAGAGATCGACACGCCCACGGCGGAGCGGCTCTTCCGCATCATCGAAGCGCTGGAAGACTCCGACGACGTGCAGAACGTCTACGCCAACTTCGACGCCTCCGACGACGTTCTCGCCTCGGTCGGCTAGCCGAGCAGCCAGCCGACAGCCAGCCGAACAGTTTGTGCCCTGAGCCTGTCGAAGGGTGGGCCGACGCCAGTGGGCGCCGTTCAGAGCGCCATGTCGATGAAGCAGTCGACCCGCTTCGACCGCAGCGTGCCGGGCCGGTACTTCGTTAGCCAACTGTCATCCTCGACCAGCTGCAGAGCGCGGAGCGTCTCTGTCGGGGTGGAGCGCTCGGCGATGGAACGGAAGTAGTAATGATTGAACAGCCGGTTGAACTCGGTGAAGTAGATGTCGGCGACCCGCCGGGCGCCACGGATGATGATCATGTTCTCGTCGTTCTCTTTGGTCGACGCCTCGCTGAAGTTGGCCGAGCCAGTGACCACGATCGGGTCGGCCCCGAGCGGATCGTGCAGCAAGAACTTGCAGTGGATGAAGGCGACGTGGACGTTCAGCGACAGGTCACGGGTATCGGTCTCCACCACCCATTGGCCGAGGGTGGTCCGCAGCTCGGCCCCCGACGCCTGGTAGACGTTATTGGTGGCATTCAGCCGGACAAACGGCTTGGTCGACCTGGCGGAAGGCCTGTCCTCCTTCTCCAGCAGCAAGAAGCACAACGGCCCGGCGCTGGTGTTGTCTTTCAGTGCGGCCTTGAACGGCGCGGGAACGCTGAACGCGAACGTGACACAGGCGAGGTCCTTCGCCTTGTCGAGCAACTCCACGTAGAGCTCCAAGGGCGCCAGGTTGGCCCGCGGGCTGAAGAGTGGCGTGATCCCGACCGGGATGTCGTCTCGGGTCGGCGTGGGGGTCATGGCCTCCACCGCGTCGTAGAGGGCGCGGTTCCGTTTCAGGACCAGGGCGCGGCTGTCGCCGGCCCGACCGCCCGGGTCCTTGGCGAGCAGCTCCCAGTAGGCGTTGAATTCTGCGGCGGTGGCCGCCGACCGGATCCAGTGTCCTGCGTTGGCCTGCCCGTGGATGCCGCCCACGGTCAAGTTGGTGGAGCCCGTCCACACCTCCGTCGGAATCAGCGGATCACCGGTCAACAGCACCATGAACTTGTTGTGGGCGATGGCGGACCGTCGCGCCTCGCGGCCGATGATGGCCGCACCGGGGAGCTCGGCGTCGGCGATAGCGGCCAGATTCTTCAGCCGGGGACTGCTCTTGTGGAACTCTGACTTGATGGTCCCGTCACTCTGCTTGACCTTGACGGTGTGCTCGTTGACCTTGCAGTCGACCACGAGCTGCACGTCGACGCCGCGCTTGATGGCTGCGGCGAACGCGTCCAGCACCGGCGCGTAGCTGAACTCGTAGAAGGAACCGCGGATCGCATCCCCGCGGCGTGCCGCCTTGATGAAGGCGAGCACCGAGTCGTCGAGATCTCGACTCAGCCACTGCAGGGCCCGGCGTCGCTTGCTCTCTGATGGTTGCTCGCTCGGCGACAGGTTGCCAAAGGCGCGCGCGTACGCCTGACTCGAGGCGACCCCGCGGTTGAAGAACACATCATGCGTCTCGCCGTAGAGCGGCTCGGTGGTGACATCGATGGCAACCGTCGGTCGTGATCGGTCCAGCTTCTTGGGCGTTCCGGCCAGCGGGTGGAAGACGTAGGTGTATTCATGCCCCGGTTCGGCGGTGAAGTCGTCCCACACCAGGCTTTGAATCGGATGGGCGTACGTGCTCACGTACGTGTTCTGATCCGGCTGCGGGATGATCGACGGGAACACCTTGAAGCCGTTCACGTAGTAGCGCTCGTCGTTGGCCGGGTCGATCCGCTCGACCGCAAAGCCGAGCAAGCCGGGCCGGGCGGCGTCGCCGGCGTGGATGCCGAAAGACACGGTGTTGGTCCCGGATACGGCGTACACCTGGATGCTGCCACTCGATGGTGATCTGAACCGCATGCGGACTCCACTCGCCAACCCCGAGGTCCGTATTGAGGCTAGTCCAGGCCGGTTCCCTCTGGAAAGTGGGAACGAAGCGGTCACTTTTTCACATCGCCGCTGCGTGTCAGTCTGTCGATTATCCAAACCCTCCTCTAGCGTACGAACATCTGTTCGCATATTCACTCCCGGAGGCCGCATGCGCGTACTGGGCATCGACCCGGGCCTGACCCGTTGCGGTCTTGGGGTGGTCGACGGGCGACCAGGGACGCAGCCGCAGCTGATCGCCGTTGACGTCGTACGCACACCGGCCGGCTTGGACACGGCCCGGCGCCTCGTGCAGATCGAAAGCGTCATCGACGAGTGGCTCGTTCGCCACCGGCCCGACGCGGTGGCCGTCGAGCGGGTCTTCGCACAGCACAACGTGCAGACGGTGATGGGCACCGCGCAGGCGGCCGGGGTCGCCATGCTGGTGGCGGCTCGTCGCGGCCTTCCGGTGGCCCTGCACACCCCCAGCGAGGTGAAGGCCGCTATCACCGGATCCGGCCGGGCGGCCAAGGGACAGGTGGGCACGATGGTCACCCGCATTCTGCGGCTCGACCAGACACCGACCCCCGCGGACGCCGCGGACGCATTGGCCCTGGCCATCTGTCACGTCTGGCGCGGTGCGGCCGTCTCCCGTCTGGAAGCCGCCGCGGCGGCGCACACAACCAGAACAGGAGTGCTGCCGTGATCGCCCAACTGACCGGGACCGTGCTCCAGGTCGGCCCAACCTCCGCGGTGATCGAGGTGGGCGGACTCGGTGTGCTCGCCCTCTGCAGCCCCGACACCACGGCCACGCTGAGGGTGGGGGAGCGCACGACGCTCGCCACGTCGCTGGTGGTCCGGGAGGACTCCCTCACGCTGTACGGGTTCGCCAGCCACGACGAGCGGGAGTTCTTCGAACTACTGCAGACCGCAACCGGAGTGGGTCCAAAGTTGGCGCAGGCGGCGCTGGCGGTGCTCAGGCCGGACGAGCTGCGCAGCGCGATCGCGACCGAGAATCTCCTGCAGTTGGTGAAGGTGCCGGGCATCGGCCGCAAGGGAGCGCAGCGGCTGGTGATCGAGCTGAAGGACAAGATCAACTTGACGCGGCTCATCGACGACCCGACGCCCTCCACGGCCACGGGAGCGGCCTGGCGTGAGCAGGTCTCCCAGGGACTGCAGGGGCTCGGTTGGTCGGCCCGGGACGCCGAGTCGGCCTGCAGCGAGGTGGAGCCGATGGTCGCCGCCGATCCGGGCCTTTCCGTGTCGGTGATCATGCGCGCCGCCCTGCAGACTCTGGCCCGGAGGTGACGCGGTGACGAGACCGACCCACGCGGAGAGCGAGCCGCTCGAGGAGTCGGTGGCGCTGGTCCGGCCGGACGCCGACCCCGCCGAGCGCGCCGCCGAGTCGGCGCTGCGACCGACCACCCTCGCTGCCTTCGAGGGGCAGCCGCGGGTCAGCGATCAGCTCGGTCTGCTGCTGCAGGCGGCGCGGCACCGCGGCGGCGTACCCGACCACGTCTTGCTGGCCGGACCGCCCGGCCTCGGCAAGACAACGCTGGCGATGATCATCGCCAACGAGATGGCGGCGCCGCTGCGCATCTCCAGCGGACCCGCCATCCAGCACGCGGGAGACCTGGCGGCCATCTTGTCGGGGCTCTCGGAGGGCGAGGTCTTCTTCCTGGACGAGATCCATCGGATGTCGCGACCCGCCGAGGAGATGCTCTATTTGGCCATGGAGGACTTCCGGGTCGACGTAGTCGTCGGCAAGGGCCCGGGCGCGACGGCGATACCCCTGGAGATCCCGCGGTTCACCCTGGTCGGAGCGACCACCCGATCGGGGCTGCTGCCCGGTCCGCTCCGCGATCGGTTCGGCTTCACCGCCCAACTCGACTTCTACGACGTCGAGGCGTTGGAGCAGATCGTGTTGCGCTCCGCCACCGTCCTGGGCGCGGAGCTGCAGCACGACGGCGCGTCCGAGATCGCCCGACGCGCCCGTGGCACCCCGCGCATCGCGAATCGGCTCCTACGCCGGGTCCGCGACTACGCCCAGGTGCGCGCCGACGGGCGGATCACCGTACGGCTGGCCCAGGCGGCGCTCGAACTGTTCGAGGTCGACGAGCTCGGCTTGGACCGCCTCGACCGCGCTGTGCTCGACGCCGTCTGTCGCCGGTTCGGCGGTGGTCCAGTCGGATTGTCGACGCTGGCGATCTCGGTAGCCGAGGAGACCGAGACGATCGAGGATGTCGCCGAGCCGTTCCTCGTGCGGCAGGGCTTCTTGATGCGTACGCCTCGGGGCCGGGTGGCGACGTCCGCGGCGTGGAGCCATCTGGGACTGGCCCCGCCGGCCGCTGGCGGAGATCGGCCTTCGGAGGACCCGACCCTCTTCGCCTGACATCCTTCTCGGGTGACGCGGAGCGCGGTGCGTACGTTGTCCAGCCCAAGCGCGAGAACACGCCCGAGATGCGCCTGCAGCCGGCGTGTCATCCCGCTCGAGCTGCGAAACGTACGCTCAACCTGCCCGACCCCTCGGTGGGCTCACCAGGAAGTACGGGCTCGTCCCGTCGCATCGGCAACACGAGATTTCTTCGGTGATTGGGTAGAGTACGGCGGTCGGCGCTTGCCGAACGATCTGCCGCGTCCGTGCCTGCGCGGGCGAAACTCGACCGGATGCTGGAGCCATGACCAACTCGCCGTTCACCACCATCGCCTTGATTCTGCTGATGGTGGTCGCGTTCTACTTCCTCATCCTCCGTCCACAGAAGAAGCGGCAACAGGCCCAGCAGAAGACGATGAGCGAGCTCACGCCCGGCACCCGGGTCCTGCTGGGCAGCGGCCTGTTCGGCACGATCAGCTGGGTTGGGAGCAAGCAGGTGATCCTCGAGGTAGCTCCCGGTGTCGAGATGACGGTGCTGAAGCAAGCCATCGCTCGGGTGGTCACGCCCGGCGATGAGTACAGCGAACCGATCGACATGGTCGACGAGCCGGACGACGAGCAGGCGGCCGTCGACGGAACGCCGGAGGCGCCGCTCAGCGATCCGACCTTGCCGGCGACGCCCGTCAGCGACAACCGGGACAACAGCTGGGACAACAACCGGGACAACAACCTGGACAAGAACGACGAGACCAAGCCCACCAGTGGACCAGCGTCGAGTGGACCAGCGTCGAATAGGGAATGACCTCAATTGGCAACACAAGGCGGTCATCCCGGCCGCATATTGATTGTGCTCGGCGTCATCGTCGCGGCTCTCTTCGGGCTGATGGCGCTGTCCAACAACTGGACGCCCCGGCTCGGTCTTGACCTGCAAGGCGGCACCACCATCACGTTGACCGCCCAGAACACCAGCGGCACTGGGCAGGTCGATCCGAACAGCCTCGAGCTCGCGCAGAGCATCATCCAGAGCCGAGTCGATTCTCTGGGCGTTGGGGAGAGCGAGGTGGCGACGTCGGGTGACAACCAGCTGATCGTGAGCGTCCCGAACGTGCAGCAGGACGAGCTGGTCGCGCTGGTGGGGCAAACGGCGGTGCTGCGCTTCCGCGCGGTCTACGCGGTGGAGCCGGTGACGCCTCCCGTCCAGCCGAGTGCCTCCCCGTCCACCGCGCCGAGTTCGGCTCCGCCGACCACCAACCCCAGCGTCAACCCCAACCCGAGCGCCAGCCCGACCAACCGACGCCCGGCGCCGCAACTCCCGACGGCCCCACCGACCCCGGAGGCGCCACGGCCAACGGCGCCCGGCGAGGGCACCCCGCCCGACAAGGCCACCGAGTGGCAACCGAGCGAGCGCGACCAGGCCGACTTCGCCACCTACACCTGCGACTCGAGCCGGTCCGACTTCCCCGACGTGTCCGACCAGCCGCTGTTCGCGTGCAATGTGGAGAACACGGAGAAGTACCTGCTCGGACCGACCCTGATCGAGGGCGACGAGCTGACCACGGCCTCCGCCGGAGTCCCGCAGAACCAGGTCCAGTGGGTGGTGAACCTCGAATTCAACGCAACGGGCGCGGCCGCCTTCGAGGAGGCGACCGGCACCATCGCGCAGCGCTCCGAACCGCAGAACCGCTTCGCCATCGTGCTCGACGGCGAGGTCATCTCTGCCCCCTCGGTCAGCCAGGCGATCGCCGGCGGCCGGGCGGAGATCTCCGGCAACTTCACTCAGCAGTCTGCGACCCAGCTGGCCAACGTCTTGAAGTACGGCGCGCTGCCGTTGGCCTTCGAGGTGTCGGAGGTGTCGAACGTCTCCGCGACCCTCGGCGCAGATCAACTGCAGGCCGGCATCATCGCCGGCATCATCGGCCTGACCCTGGTCGTCGGCTTCTGTTTCCTCTACTACCGCGGTCTGGGCATCGTCGTCGTCTCCTCGCTGCTGGTCGCGGGGGCCATCACGTACGCGGTGATGGTGCTGCTCGGCAGCTCGGTCGGCTTCGCCCTCAACCTGCCCGGCATCGCCGGCGCAATCGTGGCGATCGGCATCACCGCCGACAGCTTCGTCATCTACTTCGAACGGATCCGCGACGAGGTGCGCGACGGCCGGAGTCTCCGGACGGCGGTCGAGACCGGCTGGCGCCGGGCCCGGCAGACCGTGCTGATCGCCGATGCCGTGTCGATGCTCTCGGCCATCATCTTGTTCATCCTGGCCATCGGCGCGGTCAAGGGCTTCGCCTTCACCCTCGGACTGACCACCCTCATCGACGTACTGGTGGTGTTCATGTTCACCAAGCCGCTGATGACCCTGCTGGCCCGGACCAAGTTCTTCGGTGGTGGGCACCGGCTCTCCGGTCTGGATCCCGCGCACCTCGGGGTCACGGCACTGCCCGGCACCCGGAGCCGCCGCGGGGGAGCGAGCCCCACCGCAGCGCCGGCGCGGGTAGCTCAACCCGCTGAAGCCGAAGGGATCGTCTGATGTCGCGCTTCGGGCGTCTCGGCCACCAGCTGTATACGGGCGAGGTCTCCTACGACTTCGTCGGCCGGCGACGCCGGTGGTACATCATCTCCGCGATCCTGATCGGCGTCTCCCTTCTCTCGATCGGCGTACGCGGGATCAGCTGGGGCATCGAGTTCTCCGGCGGGGCCGACTTCCGGGCCGCCGCCACGGTCACCGAGTCGACGGTGCCGGACATGCGGACCGCGCTCGAGGAGTCCGGCGTGCCGGACCTCGACGAGGCGACGATCAACACCATCGGCGGCAACGAGGTGCGGGTCCAGACCCGGACCCTGAATCCCACCACCGAGGTGCCCAAGGTCCGGACGGCCATCGCCGAGGAGGTGGGCATCCCGAGCGATCAGGTGGCCTACAGCCTGATCGGCGCCTCCTGGGGAGCCCAGATCACCGAGCGGGCCCTGATCGCGCTCGGCGTCTTCCTGGTCCTGGTGACCCTGGTCATCTGGGCGTACTTCCGGAACTGGAAGATGTCCATCGCCGCGCTGGTCGCCCTGATCCACGACCTCGTCCTGACCATCGGCATCTACGCGCTGGTGGGCTTCACGGTGACCCCGGCGACCGTGATCGGCGTGCTCACCATCCTCGGCTACTCCTTGTACGACACCGTGGTGGTTTTCGACAAGGTCCGCGAGAACGTACGCGATCTCACCTCGTCCGCCACGAAGACCTACAGCGAGGCGGCCAACCTGGCGTTGAACCAGGTTCTGGTGCGCTCGATCAACACCACCGTCATCGGTGTGCTGCCGGTGCTGGCCCTGCTCATCGCGGGCGCGTTCATCCTCGGGGAGGGGCCGCTGAAGGACCTGGCCCTCGCGTTGTTCGTCGGCATGATGGCCGGTGCCTACTCGTCGATCTTCATCGCCACGCCGTTGCTCGCGCAGTTGAAGGAGCGGGAGCCCGACATGCAGAGGCTGGCCAAGCGGGTGGCGGCCCGCCGAGTGAAAGAAGGCGCCAAGGAGGGCGCGAAACCGGACGCCACGGGGGGTCCGAGAGGGCTCGGCCGGGAGTCGGGCGTCGAGCCCAAGCCCCGTCGGGCTGTCAAAGAATCCGCCGCGGCGGCGGCCGACCCATTGCCCCCTGAGGAACTCGTGCCGGCCGAGGAGCTGGAGCCGGTCGAGGCTGGTCGAGAACCGAGTAACGCCGAGCTGGCCGAGACGGCCCATACCCGCGTGACCGTCTCGTCGGCGGCACCGATCGGGCCGCTCCGGCCACTGGGTGACGGGGCGGCCAAACGGCCACAGCCTCAACACAGACCGCGCAGCCAGCGGAAGAAGTAGGGTCGTGCACCCCATCGCCGAGCTGATCCGGGACGTACCGGATTTCCCTGAGCCGGGGGTCATGTTCCGCGATATCACGCCGCTGATCGGCTAGCCCCGGCGGGCTGGCGGCCGGAGTCGAGGCACTGCTGGAAATCTCTCCGGCCGAGGTCGACACCGTGCTGGGCATCGAGGCGCGCGGCTTCATCTTCGCGGCACCGGTGGCCCTGGCGCTGGGGGCGGGTCTCGTACCCGTCCGCAAGCCGGCGAAGCTGCCCCGAGAGACGGTGTCGGTCACGTACGACCTGGAGTACGGAACCGAGACCCTGGCCGTCCACGCCGACGCGGTGCCGGCGGGTGCCCGGGTGTTGATTGTCGACGACGTGCTGGCGACCGGAGGCACCGCAGTCGCGACCGCCGGCCTGGTCGAGCGACTCGGAGGGGAACTGCTCGGCGTCAGCGTGCTGATCGAGCTCGACTACCTCTCCGGCCGGCGGCGGCTGGCCGAGGCAGGGATCGACCAGGTGTTCTCCGCGCTGACCCTGCAGGCCCCATGAGCCACAATCTCTGTCGCGCTTCCTGGCGAGCGTCGGTAGGGGGGTCATGTGGCGCGGAGCGTGCGCGAGCCGGGTAGAGCTTCGCTCATGAGCGAGCCCAACACGATCCAGGTCCGGCAGGTCCGGGGTCGCAGCAACTGGACCTCCCAGGCCCTCGTGAGCCTGCCCGCCCGGAGCTCGACGCCGGCCCGGGAGCTGGGCAAGCGTGCGTTGATCGCCGTGGGCCTGCTGGTCATCGTCGTCAGCCTCGTGTACTTCGACCGCGGCGCCTACACCGACAATTGGGACGGCAGCGTCACCCTCATCGACGCGATCTACTACGCGACGGTGACCATCACGACCACCGGCTACGGGGATATCACTCCGATCGCTCCCCACTCGCGAGTGATCAACTCCGTGCTGATCACACCGCTACGGATCCTGTTCCTGGTTCTGCTCGTCGGCACGACTCTCGAGGTGTTGGCCAACGAGGGACGCCGCATGATCCGCGACACCCGCTGGAGGAGACGCATGCGCAATCACGTCGTGGTGGTCGGCTTCGGAACCAAGGGCCGTAGTGCTGTCGACACCCTGCAGAACAACGGCACCAATCCGTCGCAGGTCGTAATCATCGACTCCCGTCCGCAGTCCATCGGCGAGGCCAACCTCCGTGGCTTCGCCGCCATCGAGGGCGATGCGACCCGGCGGGAGGTGCTGCGCCGAGCGGAGATCATCAAGGCCCGCGAGGTGATCATCACGTTGGACCGAGACGACTCCGCGATCTTGGTCACCCTCACCGTCCGACAACTCAACCCCAGTGCACACGTCGTCGTGGCCGTACGCGAGGACGACAACGCCTCGCTCGTGCGGCAGTCGGGCGCGAACGCGGTGATCACCTCTTCTGAGGCGGTGGGCCGCCTCCTCGGCCTGTCGGCGGTTAGTCCCAACCTCGGCACCGTGATCGAGGACCTGCTGTCCACCAAGGAGGGTCTCGAAGTGGGCGAGCGGCAGGTGCGCAAGGAGGAGGTCGGCCTGTCGCCCGACGAGGTCCGCGGCGACCGGGTGATCGCGGTGGTCCGCAACAAGACCCTGCGACGCTTCTTCGACCCGACCGTGGCCAAGCTGGAGACCGGTGATCAGGTGGTCGTGGTCCGGCACGCCCACGAGGGGGAGTAGCTCACGCGCCGACGGTCTTCGCGGAACGGCTGTGAGCTGACTGTTGAGTTGGGGCACCCTTTTCGCCGCGAGCATGTTCCAAGCCAACAATCGAACGGACAGCGCGGTAAGGAGCGAGCCGTGTACGTCCCGGCCCAACTGGGAGACACGCCCGGACAGGTGAATCGCCGGCGTGCCATCCAGCTTGAGCGACGAAACGTACCGAGTTGGTCCGCAGCGTGCGCGAGCCGGAAAGACGCAAGCGGTTGCGCAGGTAGACTGGAGGCTGCCGATCGGGCGGCGTGTGAGGACGGGAGTTGGTTTGACCGAGCCGGACACAGCGATGAGAAACTCACCCGGCGCGGCCGAGGTCCCGACCCCGGTTCCGCCGGCGGGTTCGCCTGCCTCACCCGGTCCTGCTCGAAGCGCCACCAGCCGACGGGCCACCGCCGCCAGCCGGGCCGCCAGCGTCGGCCGGCAGGCCGCGTCGTTGCCGTCTGTTCCTGCTCGCGCGGCACCGGCCTCGGAGCCGCAGCGTGTAGGGATGCGCCAGCGGATCGCCCGCCTGGGCACCCCCCGGCCGCAGACCCCGGTGCTCGACCCGCTCTTCACCGTCATCCGGGCCAACCATCCGAAGGCCGAGCTCGCTCAGATCGAGCGCGCCTACCGGACCGCCGAGAAGCACCACCGCGGCCAGACCCGACGCAGCGGCGACGCCTACATCACCCACCCCCTGGCCGTCACCACCATCCTCGCCGAACTCGGGATGACCGAGGCCACGCTGTGCGCCGCCCTGCTGCACGACACGATCGAGGACACCTCCTACACGCTGCAGCAGCTGACCCGCGACTTCGGAGAGGAGATCGCGCTGCTGGTCGACGGCTGCACCAAGCTCGACAAGGTCAAGTACGGCGACTCGGCCAAGTCCGAGACCATCCGCAAGATGGTCATCGCCATGGCCCGGGATATCCGGGTGCTGGTGATCAAGTTGGCCGACCGGCTCCACAACATGCGGACCCTGCACTACCTCCGCCCGGATAAGCAGTCCCGGATCGCGCAGGAGACCCTGGAGATTTTCGCCCCGCTGGCCCACCGGCTGGGCATGAACGCGATCAAGTGGGAACTGGAGGACCTGTCTTTCGCCACCTTGCACCCCAAGGTGTACGACGAGATCGTCCGGATGGTGGCCGGTGCCGCCCCGGAGCGGGACGAGTTTCTCTCCTCGGTGATCGAACACGTCCAAGGTGACCTGAAGGCGGCCAAGATCAAGGCCACGGTGACCGGCCGGCCGAAGCACTACTACTCGATCTACCAGAAGATGGTGGTCCGCGGCCGGGACTTCGCCGAGATCTTCGACCTGGTCGGGTTGCGGATCCTGGTCGAGTCGCCGCGAGACTGCTACGCCGCCCTCGGCGTCATGCACGTCCGCTGGAACCCCCTGCCCGGGCGGTTCAAGGACTACATCGCGATGCCGAAGTTCAACATGTACCAGTCCCTGCACACCACGGTGCTAGGTCCCGAAGGCCACCCGGTGGAGCTGCAGATCCGGACCGATGAGATGCACCGCCGGGCGGAGTTCGGCGTGGCGGCGCACTGGAAGTACAAGGAAGGCAAGGGGACCCCGGTGGTCGCCAAGGGCAGCGAGGCCGGCGATCTCGTTTGGGTGCGCCAGCTGTGGGACTGGCAGCGGGAGACTGCCGATCCGAGCGAGTTCTTGGACTCCCTCCGGTTCGAGATCAACTCGACCGAGGTCTACGCCTTCACCCCGCGCGGCGACATCATCTCGCTGCCGCAGGGCTCGACGGCCGTCGACTTCGCGTACGCGATCCACACCGAGGTCGGCAACGCGACCATCGGCGCCCGGGTGAACGGCCGGCTGGTGCCGCTGGAGTCGGCGTTGAGCAACGGCGACGTCGTGGAGATCTTCACCTCGAAGGCCGAAGGTGCCGGGCCGAGCCGCGACTGGCTGGGCTTCGTCCGGAGCCCGCGGGCCCGCAACAAGATCCGGCACTACTTCACCCGGGAGCGGCGTGAGGAGTCCATCGAGGCCGGCAAGGACGCGCTGGCGCGGCAGATGCGCAAGGGCGGCCTGCCGCTGCAGCGGTTGCTGACGTTGGAGCACCTGACCGCGGTCGCCGGGTTCTTCAAGTTGCCCGACGTCTCGACCCTGTACGCGGCGGTCGGGGAGGGCAACGTCGGAGCCCAGGCCGTCATCAACCGGTTGATCAACGTGGAGGGCGGTGAGGACGCCACCGCCGACGAGACCAGCGAGGACCAGGTCGTCACCGGCCGGCGGCGCCGCAAGACCGACTCCTCGGACACGGGCATCGAGGTCGTCGGCGCCAGCGACCTGTGGGTGAAGTTGGCGAAATGCTGCACGCCGGTGCCCGGCGACCAGATTCTCGGCTTCGTCACTCGCGGGGCCGGGGTCTCCGTACATCGCAACGACTGTGTGAACGCGGCCAATCTGCGCAGTGAGCACGAGCGGCTCGTCGAGGTCGCTTGGGCGCCGACCGCGAAGAGCTCGTTCCTCGTCGCCATCCAGGTCGAGGCGCTGGACCGCAACCGGCTGCTGTCCGACATCACCCGGTCACTGTCCGACCAGCACGTCAACATCCTCTCGGCCGCGCTGAACACGACGAAGGATCGCATCTGCAAGGTGAGGTTCACCTTCGAGACCGCCGACCCGACCCACCTGGATCACGTCCTGCGGGCCGTCCGGCTGGTTCCGGCGGTGTTCGACGTCTACCGCGTCAATCAGTGACCCCGTCAGCTCCCGTACGGCTCGATCACCCTCAAACGCCAGCCCTGATCCCACAACGTTTGGTAGCGGGCGTCCAGCTCGACGAGCGTCGCGGCGGGCAGCTGGATTTCAGCGCTGGATGATCGGGTCCACACGGCGGTGATGCGCCGGCGGCCGCCGGAGAGGTACGGCGCCAGGAACTTCAGGCGCCAGCCTTGGACCCACAACCTCTCGTACTGGGCCTGGTAGACCACCTCGCTGAGACCGTGCGCGACGATCTCCGGCGCGACGCTCGGCTCCCACACAGCGGTGTAGCGGGGCTGCGATTCGATCACGTCCTGGTGCACCGAGAGTGACTTCAGCCGCCAACCCTGACCGCTCAGCTCCTGGTAGCGGCCAGAGAACTCCTCCAGCGGAATGCCGTAGACCTGCCGTTCGGGCCTCAGATCGGGCTCCCAGACTGCCGTGTAACCGGTGAACGAGTCAGCTCCCCGACCGACCGGATGAGAGCTCACGGTCGTGAGCCGCCAGCCCTGGTCCCAGAGCCGCTCGTACCGCTCGGTCAGCTCTACCAGCGGCACTCCGTAGACGCTGATCTCGGAGCGCAGCGAACGCTTCCACGTCGCGGTGTACAAAGACCCGACGTCGTGGGCCTCGCCGCGAAGGTGCCGAAGCCGCCAGCCGGCCGGCCACAGCTCGCCGTAGCGGGCACGTAGCTCGTCCTCGGTCGTGGAGAGGACGCGTTGCTCCTCGGCGTTACTGCGCCGGAAGGCGACGGCGTAACTCCCAGTGCCCTGATGCCCAGTGTCCTGATGGTCTCTGCTGGGCGCGGCCAATTCGAACCTGTCCAGGGTGGTCATGATGGATCTCCTCGGCGACGTGCGCGCGATCGCGCGCGGGTGTACTCCAGTCGACCGCAGACGTCGCCGGCACAGATCCGTAGCCGGTACCGAAATTGTCTGTGGGAGCTACTGAGGAGACTCCGCTACTTCTTCTTCTTCTCTCTTCTTCTTGGCGCCCTTCTTGCCCAGCTCGGCTTGGGCGGCCGAGGATTTCCGCGGGTTGGACTTGCCCTCCTTCGCGGCCTTCGCGTTAGCCTTCCGCGCGGTCGCGCTGCCCTTGCCCTTCTTCGCCGCCATCTCCACTCCTCAGCCGCCGAAATCGCTCGCGGTCCGCCGCGCCTGCTCCAGCCACTCACGATATGTGGCGGCGGACTCAGTGGCCTGCTGGGCCGCCGCGCCGTCGCCGCGGGCCTCCGCCTTGGCGGCCTTCTCCTCCAGAGCTGCGATCTGGGCCTCGAGTTTCGCGGCGGTGTCCTCGGCGCGGGCCCGGGCTTCTGGATTGTTACGGCGCCACCGGTCCTCCTCGGCCTGTTTCACGGCCGCTTCCACCGTCCGCAGCCGCGTATCGAGCGGCTTGATCATGTCGCGCGGCACCTTACCGATGGCGGCCCACCGGGTCAGCACCTCCCGGAACGCGCTGCGGGCGGCCACCGGGTCGCGGACCGGTAGCAGCCTTTCCGCCTCGACCAGCAGCGCCTCCTTGGCCTCGGCGTTGCCGCGGAACTCGGTGTCCTGTTCGTTCTGAGCCGCCTGGCGGGCTCCGAAGAAGGTGTCCTGGGCTGCGCGGAAGCGTTTCCAGAGATCGTCGTCAATGGCTCGGGGCGCCGGACCGGCCGCCTTCCAGCGGGTCATCAGCTCCCGGTACGCACCGGTGGTCGGACCCCAGTCGGTGGAGGAGGCCAGGGCCTCGGCCTCGGCGACCAGCTTCTCCTTGGCGGCGCGGGCGGACTCCCGCTCTCCGGCCTGCTTGGCGAACTGGGCCTTGCGCCGGCGGGTGTAGGTCGTCCGCGCCGCGGAGAAGCGGTGCCACAACTCGTCGTCGGTGGCCCGGTCGAGCCGCGGCAGGGCCTTCCATTCGTCGAGCAGGGCCCGGAACCGGTTCACCCCGCCGCGCCAGTCGGTGCCGGCGGCGAGCCGCTCGGCCTCCTCGACGAATCCGATCTTGGTGGCCTTGGTCGCTTCGCCAACCCGGGCTCGTTCGGCCTTACGGGCGGCCCGCTGCTCCGCTACCACCGGCATCAGGGCCTCGAGCCGGGCGTTCAGACCGTCGAGATCGCCGACCGCGTGGGCATCGCTGATCGCGCCCCGGACGGTGCGGATCGACGCCATCGCGTCGTCGGGGGAGAGGGCGCCGGAGCGAATCCTGCTGTCCAGGAGCGAGACCTCGAGCTCGAGCGCTTCGAAGCGACGGGTGAAGAACGCCAGCGCCTCCGCGGCCGGCACGTCGGGAACCTGACCGACGCTCCGCTCGCCGGTCGCCGTCAGGACCCAGACGGTCCCGTCAGGATCCACGCGGCCGAACGCGGCGGGGCCGGCGGGTTCGGACCCTGCATCGGACATGAGCTCAATCCTGCCCGATAAGGTCACGATCGTGTTCCTGGCCTCGTTCCCCGCCGGCCCGTGGCAGACCAATTGTTACGTCGTGGCGGCCACGGACCGGGAGGAGTGTTTGATCATCGACCCCGGATTCGAGGCCGGGCCGGCCATCGCCGACGTCGTGACCGAGCATCACCTCAAGCCGGTCGCGGTGGTGTTGACCCACGGCCATCTCGATCACTTCTTCTCGGTTACTCCGGTGTGCGCGTCCTACGCCTCGAGCTGTTGGATCCACGGTCACGATCGGGCGCTGCTGACCGACCCGTGGCGAGCCATGGGACCGGAGACGAAGGCGATGGTGGAACAGCTGACGGGCGGTACGGCCAGCTTCGTCGAGCCCGACGACGTCCACGAGCTGGTCGACGGGGCCGGCCTGGATCTGGCTGGACTCGTGCTGGACGTGCTGCACGCGCCGGGCCACACGCCGGGATCGGTGATGTATCGGACCGACTATTCTCAGGGCGACATCGACTCCGTCGTGTTCTCCGGCGACGTCCTGTTCGCCGGTTCAATCGGCCGAACCGATCTGCCCGGCGGCAACCACGCCGACATGCTGAGAAGTCTGCGGACCAAGGTGCTACCCCTCCCGAACACTGCGGTGGTGCTCCCCGGGCATGGCCCCCAGACCACCGTGGCCCGGGAGCGGGCGCACAATCCGTACCTGCAGCCGGCGGCGCTGGGCTAGTGCCGTGTCGTCCAGATCTCGTTACGTTTCGCGACGCCCAGGCACGCACCTCGCGGCGTTCTCCTCAGTCAAGATACGACCCGGTATCCCTCCCTCGTCGGCCTTGCAATGCACGCACCTGAACGCCGCCAAACGTAACGGAACCTGGACGATACGACACTAGCTGCGATGACCGGCTGAGGCGAAGCCGAGCCAGCTGTGACGGTTGCCGGCCCAGCACCAGCCGACCTTCGGGGCGCCCTTGCGGGCGGCGCCGTCGCGGCCGGTTCCGCCGCTAATCCAGATGGCGGGCGTTCGGGCGTCGAGCTTGTTCCCGTTGAGTTTGCGAGAGCCGATGGTCATGAAGCAGTGGTTGGGCTCCAGCACCGTCGGCTCCTGCAGCAGCCAACTAATCCCTTCGTTGACGGTGAGCGGGGTCCGACCCCGGTCGGTGATGGCAGGGAGTGCCTCGTCCGGACTCCAGTTGCGCATGTCGTCACCACGGTCGAGGTCATGGATCAGGTAAAGCGGGCATTCGGGCACGTTGACCGAGGTGATCGGTACGAACTGCTCGAGGTCACCCATGTCTTCGACCACGAAGCCGGGCTTGCCGTCGTGTCGCAACAGCGCCGCCAGATCTCGTGCGGGTACGAGAGTGGGATGTGCGACGAGGACCGCACCGGGTTCGTCGGGCAGGGCGCTCAGGTGGGCGGCAAGTTCCGCGGCGCTGAGGCCCGCGGCCTCCGCCACGCCGGCTTCGACGAGGCGGTTCAGCCGCTCAGGCGCGCTCATCTGCGGCTCGTTCTCGACGCTCGTCCAGGAGAGCATTCATATTCTTTTCAGCCAGCTCCTTCAGTTCGTTGAGTTTCTGATGCAGTTCGGACGGCGTACCCAGGTGCAGGTCGACCACGACCAGCTTGCGTTGCTTGCCGCTCAGCTGCTGGTACTCGACGATGTGACTCATGCGGGGAAAGGTGTTGATCATGACGACGTCCGGCACGAGTCGGTCGATCAGTCGGCCCCAGGCGGTGTCGATCCGGGGCAAGGCGGTGCCGTCGCGCTGAGCCTTCAGGTAGTTGACCTTCTGGTCGAACCGCTTGAACGCCATCAGGGTGAGAATCACCGAGAGGCCGGTGAGGATCAGGCAGCCGATGAGAATGTAGTCGAACGCCGGGCGAGGCAGGCTCTCTACCGCCCACAAGGTTGCGGGATCGAGGACGTAGATGAGCACGAGGCCGAGGACCCCCCAGTAGATCGCGAACTCCAGACAGATCCGGCCCTGCAGGTTGAACGGTTTCTTGCTGTAGTCCCAGAACACCGTCCCGAAGAGCTTCTCCATCACGAAGCTGCCGATGTACTCCAGAACTGTGCAGACGACCAGGCTCACTATGAAGAGCAGGATCGGGTTGGATATCCACTCCTCCAAGAACAGGCTCACCGCGATCCCACCCAGGCCGTAAATCGGGCTCAGCGGCAGATACAGAAGTCCGCACCGAGACTCGATGACGCCCTTGTACTCCCGGGCGTAGCAGAAGATCATCTCGACGATCACGCCGTAGAAGCTGTAGATGAGGAACAGCCACAGTGCCTGGTACATGAACTGGCCGGCGTCCGAGCTGAACATGGCATCGACTCCCTTGCCTCGATCTGGTTGGGTTCCGCTCGATTCTGTCGTGTCGAGCGATCGGGAGGATCCGGGGGTTTGAAAGCCGCTCAGATCCGGCAAAAGCTCCTGATGGCGCCGTCCGAGCGCCGGGTGTCCCGGACCGCTTCCCGCCGTAGTGCCGCGGAGGCACCTAAGATCGAGCCCCGTGAGTCGTCCCCGCCCGCTGTCCGGCTTCCCGGAGTACACCCCGGAGGAACGGATCATCGAGCAGTACGTGATCGACCGGCTGCGGGAGACCTTTGAACTGTACGGTTTCGCCTCGATCGAGACCCGATCGGTGGAGCCCTTGGAGCGGCTGGCCAAACAGGGCGAGATCGACAAGGAGGTGTACGCCGTCACGCGGCTGCAGGCCGGCCCGGGGGCCTCCGCGGAGCTCGGACTGCACTTCGACCTGACGGTCCCCTTCGCCCGATACGTCCTCGAGCACGCCGGTCAGCTCCATTTTCCGTTCCGCCGCTACCAGATCCAAAAGGTGTGGCGCGGGGAGCGACCGCAGGAGGGCCGGTTCCGGGAGTTCACTCAAGCCGACATCGACATCGTCGACGAAAACACGTTGGCGGCGCACCACGACATCGAACTGCCGCTGGTCACCTTGGCCGCCCTGGAGCGGCTCCACGTTGATCTCGGCGTCCCGCCGGTGCTGATGCGCGTCAGCAACCGCATCCTGGCGCAGGGGTTCTACGCGGGACTGGACATCGCCGATCCGTTGCCGGTGCTGCGACACGTGGACAAGCTGGACAAGCTCGGCGCAGAGCGGGTCCGCATCCTGCTCACCGACAACGTCGGCCTGACCGCCACGCAGGCCGACGCCTGCCTGGCCCTGGCCCAGATCTCGGCACCCGACGAGTCCTTTGTCGAGCAGGTGGCCGCCCTTGGCGTTCGTCACCCAGAGCTCGACGAGGGCGTCGCCCTGTTGGCGGAGCTGGTCCGGACCGCCAACCGGAGCGTGCCGGGCCGGATCGTGGCAGACCTGCGGATCGCGCGCGGTCTGGACTACTACACCGGCACCGTCTACGAAACCGAGCTCGTCGGCTTCGAGTCCTGGGGGGCGATCGCCTCCGGCGGGCGCTACGACTCCCTCGCCAGCGACGGCCGCACCACCTACCCGGGGGTCGGGCTCTCGATCGGGGTGACCCGTCTGCTGGCCCCGCTCCTGAGCCAGCAGCTGCTGGTCGCGTCGCGCAAGGTGCCGACCGCCGTTCTCGTGGCGGTGGAGAGTGAGGAGCACCGGCCCGACGCGGTCGCCGTGGCCGAGCAGCTCCGCTCCCGCGGAATCGCCACGGAGGTCTCGCCGCGGGCCGACAAGTACGGGCGCCAGATTCGTTACGCCGACCGGCGCGGGATCCCGTACGTGTGGTTCGGCCAGTCCCCGGATTCTTCGGCGGGCTCGGGAAGCGAGATCAAGGACATTCGCACGGGCGAGCAGGTGCCGGCCGACGCCGGCTGGTGGACTCCGCCGACCGAGGATCTCCGGCCGCAGGTCCGGGCGTCGGAATCGCACACCGGGGAGAATGGTTGAGGTGACCAGACTGTTGGTCCGGGCCCACAAAGCGCCATTCCAGGTGGCCTCCCCCAAGCGGATGCTGGACAAGAACCTGTTCGGCAGTAACGTCGGCAACCTGGTGTTCGGACAGGCGGCCATCCGGCTGCTGTCCACCTCGACGAACACCGTGAAGACGTCGCGCCTGATCAAGAAGTCGGCCCACTCGGTCAACTCGGATTACGACCATGTGATCATTCCGCTGGCCAATGCGTTCCGGCCGACTTATGCCGATTCACTCGACGGGCTCTCCGACCTGATCGAGAAGCTGAAGGTACCCGTCACCGTGGTCGGCGTGGGCGCTCAAGCCTCGATCGAGGGTGAGTACACCGAGCGCGGAAAACTGCTGAGGCCGACCGTTGAGCGCTTCGCGAAGGCCGTGCTGGAGCGGTCGCCCTCGATCGGGGTGCGCGGCGAGTTCACCCGGGAGTACCTGCTCGACCTGGGCTTCGCCGACGATCAGATCGATGTGATCGGCTGCCCGTCCATGTTCATGGAGGGCCCGACCCTCGCGCCGACCCGACGGGTCGGCGAACTGACCGCTGCCTCGCCGATTGCGCTCAACATCTCGCCGTATCTGAAGGTGATGGGGCCGGTCTCGCTGGATCTGGCCGAGAGGTATCCGCACCTTGTCTACATCCCGCAAGACCTGCGGACCCTCAATCTGCTGGTGAAGGGCACGTTCCCGATGGAGAATCAGCGGGCGACCGTCGAGAGCGGCGTCCCGATCTACCTCGACCATCCCCTCGTCGCCTCCGACCGGATCCGTTTCTGCCTCGACCCGAAAACCTGGTTCGATCATCTCGCGACCTACGAGTTTTCCTTCGGCACCAGGATTCACGGCAACATCGCCGCCATCCTGGCCGGTACGCCGGCGGTGGTGCTGGCACACGATTCACGGACCCTCGAGCTGGCGACGCACCACAAGATCCCGCATCGCCTGCTGTCGTCGCTGGACGGACGGGTCGACCCGGTCGAGCTCTACGCGGAGGCGGACTGGGAGCCGATGCACGCGGAGCACCCGGTGCTGTGGGATCGCTTCGCCCGCTTCCTGGAGCGACACCAGCTCCGGCACGTCTTCGCCGAGGGTGAGAACCCCAGGGAGTTCAACGATCGGCTGGCCGCGACCGAGTTTCCACCACCCGTCGGGACCCTGATGGGTCTGACTCCAGACGAGTTGTACGCGATGAAGAGGGAGCTGGATTCGCTGCGCTCCCATTCGGTGCGTCCGCAGGTGACAAGCCTGCGTCACCGGGTCCGCGGCTGGGTGAGCAAGATCGCCTGAGGAGGCAATGCTGGTGGAGCTCACGCGACGCGAGGTGCTGCGACGCCGGCTGAGTGGTCAGCGACTGACCACCTCTGACCTCCCTACCGCCGCCGAGGTAGTACGGCTGCTGGCGTGCGTGCAGTCCCAGGAGTGGGCCCACGGGTTCTGGTCGCTGGCGCTGCGGAGCGCCGAGCGTCTCGGTTATGCCGACGTGCAGCGGGAGTTCGACGCCGGCGATTTCCTGCGCACCCACATCCTGCGACCCACCTGGCACTATGCGACGCCGGAAGACATCGGCTGGATCCTGGCGGCGACGTCAGAGCGGGTGCACCAGCGCAACGCCGGGATGTACCGACAGACGGGTCTGGACCCGGCCACTCGGGAGCGGGCGGCCGAGCTTCTCGGTGCGGCGCTGCTCGGTGGGGGCGCCCTCACCCGGCCCGAGATAGCGGCCTGGTTGGGCGATCACGGGATCCCGGCCGACGGCATGCGGCTGGCCTACGTGATCATGTCGGCCGAGCTGGACGGGCTCATCGCCAGTGGACCGCTCCAGGGCACCCAGCACACCTACGTCCGGCTGGACGAACGGCTGGCGGGGCGGCGGGTTCGCCAACCCGAAGACCCGGTGGCGGAGCTCCTGTTCCGGTTTCTGGCCGGGCACGGCCCGGCGACCCTGGCCGACTTCACCCGCTGGTCCTCGGTGACCCTCGCCGATGCCCAGGTCGCGCTGGAGGAGAACCGTGACCGGTTGGCCGCGGCGGACGTGGAGGGGCTCACCGTGTGGTGGTCCGCGGATGCTCCCGAGCCGGCCCGCTTCGCTGGGCAGGCGTTCCTGGTGCCCTTGTACGACGAGCTGACTCTCAGCTATCCCAAGATCAACTTCTCCCCGGCGCCGGGTCATCCGCATCCGCCGGGCGAGGACCTGTTCCGGGGGGCGGTCATTGTCGACGACCGCAACGTGGGGCTGTGGAAGCGGACGGTCCGGGGCCGGCGGGTGCAGGTCGAGCTCGATCTGGCGGCGAGCTGCTCGACGATCGACCACGAGGCGGCCCGGGCGGCGGCTGAGGAACTGGCACACTTTCTCGGCCGGGAACTGGTCGAATAGACCCGTGAGCCCCACTCTGCAGCACACCGTCCTGGCCACCGCTGAGAGCGAGGCGTTCGGATCACTGCGCAAGCGGCCGACCTCGCGAGCCGAGCGGTTTGCGATGGGCAAGGCGTTACGCCAGAGCGTGCCGCGCAAGTCGTTGGGCCAATGGGAGGCGCCGGCCGATCGCGTCGATCCGATCACCCTCATCCAGGAGTCGCACGAGGGCCGGCTCGCCGAGCTAGTGCCGGTGCGGGTCAGCCGCATGATCAACTCCCCGTACGGATTCCTCCGCGGCACCGCGATCGTGATGGCCGCCGACGTCGCCGGCCTGCCGGCGACCGGGATCACACCCGTCGTCTGCGGTGACTCCCATCTCGGCAACTTCGGTTTCTACGCCTCGCCGGAAGCCGAACTGGTGATCGACCTCAACGACTTCGACGAGGCCCACCCCGGGGCATGGGAGTGGGACCTGCGCCGGCTGGTGGCCAGCATCTGGGTGGCGGGCCGCGAGAACTCCTCCAGCGAGGACCAGTGCGCCGCGGCGGTCAGCTCTTGCGTCGCCGCCTACTCCGACGAGCTCGGGTTCCTGGCCGAGCAGCCGCTGCTGATGCGCTCCTACAACCGCCTGGACGTGGAGCGCCTGCACGAGACGGCGACCGAGAAGACGCTGCGCGCCGAGATCGCGCGGTCGGCCAAGCGGGCTCGGAACCGAACCAGCGATCGGGCGCTGCCGCGCTTCACCCGCGAGCACGAGGGCCGGCGGCAGATCGTGGACCAGCCGCCGTTGATCACCCATATCCCGGACTCCGACGCCGAGCTGATCGCGGCCGCGCTCGACGAGTACCTGGCCACCTTGGCGCCGCACTGGCGGCGGGTGCTGGGCGGCTACACGCTCGTGGACATCGCGCACAAGGTGGTGGGGGTCGGCAGCGTGGGGCTCCGGGCGTACGTGGCCCTGCTGGAGGGCAGCAGTCCCGACGATGTGTTGTTCTTGCAGCTGAAGGAGGCCCGGCGCTCGGTCCTGGCCCGGTACGTGCACGGCGATTCGGCCTGGCACGCGCATCAGGGGCAGCGGGTCGTGGAGTACCAGCAGGCGCTGCAGACGGTCAGCGACCCACTGCTGGGATGGGCCACGGTGGGGGAGCGGCAGTACTACGTCCGCCAGTTCCGGAACATGAAGGGCACCATTCCCCTCGACGCGATCGACTCGGCGGCCCTCGCCGACTACGCCGGAATCGTCGGCCACCTGCTCGCCAAGGGCCACGCCCGGACCAGCGGTGCCTCCATGATCGCCGGCTACGTGGGCGGCTCGGACAAGCTCGAGCGCGCGATGTGCCGGTTCGCCCGCGCCTACGCCGACCAGACCGAAGCCGACCACTCCCAACTGCTCAAGGCGGTCAGGCGCGGTGACCTGCCCGTCCTCGAGGGCGCCCTCGACAAGGTCGGTTCCGCCTTCCGCCCCTGAGGCCCACCGCATACCAGGTTTACCTGGTGTTCCGTTACTTCACGTGGCATGCACGCCAGGTGAAGTAGCGGTTTCCCGTGTGGAGTGGGTGTGACGCTCGTGCCGGCCCGACGGGCTTCAGCGACGACTCACCACGTACGGAGATGCGGCGGATTTGGCTGGCGGGGAGCCTCAGGAGCGGCGACCGGGCCGCCAGAGATACCCCAGTCCGATGCCGACCAGCGCGAGCAGGCCCAGGCCACCGATGCCGGCGATGACGAGACCCCGGGTGAGGGTGGCGTCGGTGCCGGTGGCCCGCTCCTCGCGGTCGGAGGCGCCGGCTTGAGGTACGGTGCCGGCACCCAGGGCTCGGGGCGGCGAGGAGGTAGGCAGGTTGCCGCTGCACACGGTCGTCCGGAGCCGGAAGAGCGCCTCCGAGCCGCGGCCCTCGACGGCGTCGACGGCGAAGATCACCCAATTGCTCCCGGGTTGCGGAGTGAGCCCGCAGGCAGCGGGGTCCGGCGCGGAGGCGACCACCTGCTCGGCGTACACGGTTCCCTTGAAGACCCGCTCGACCGAGAACCGGATGTCGGCCCGGCGGTCGCCCCGGGGACCCACCTCGTCCACCCGCAGCACGGTGCCGACGAAGACGGCATCCGCCTGCTCGTACGCCCGCCGGGTGGTGATGCCGGTGCAGTCGCAGGCCGCGGCCCGCTGCGGGTTGACCACGACCGACAGCGCCACCAGCCCGAGGGCCAGCAGGGCCAGGCACAGCCGACGCATGCAGACAGTTCTACCCGACGCTGAAGCCTCGTCAGCTGCTCGGGATACTCGTTCCTGCTCTATCTGCATCTCGAGCAGGAACGACGAACCCGAGCAGCTCTAGGTCTGGTACGCCGCCGCCTGGATCCGGTAGAGCTCGGCGTAGGTGCCACTCGCGGCGAGCAGCTCATCGTGGCTGCCGACCTCGACCAGCCGGGACCCGTCCAACACCACAATCAAATCGGCCGAGCCGCACCGTGCTGAAGCGGTGCGAGACCAAGATCGTGATGCCGCCGACCGTCGTGCTGTGTGCGGCCTCGGCGTAGCGCTCGAAGAGCTCGTGCTCGGTCTCGGCGTCCAGGGCGGCGGTCGGCTCGTCCAAGATCATCAGCAGCGGCTGCTTGCGCATGTAGCCGCGGGCGAGGGCGAGCTTCTGCCACTGTCCGAAGCTCAGCTCCTGCCCGCCGGGCCAGGTCGGGCCGAGCTGGGTCTCCAGGCCGTCGGGGAGCCGCTCGACGACGTCGCGGGCGCCGGCGCGCCCGACCGCGTCGCTCACGGTGGCCCGGTCGTCGAGGTGCTCGAGGTCGCCCAGCCCCACACTGCGTTGGGCAGCGAACTCGAAGCGGAAGAAGTCCTGGAACGCTCCGGTGAGCCGCTCCCGCCAGTCGTCGGCAGGCATCCGGGCCAGCGGCGCCTCGTCGGCGTAGATCGCGCCCGCGCTCGGCTCGTACATCTTCGCCAGCAGCTTGACCAGGGTGGACTTGCCGGCGCCGTTCTCGCCCACGACGGCGACGACTGTCCCGGGCGGGATGGTGAGGGTGACCTCGGCGAGGGCCGGTCGGTCGGAGCCCGGGTAGGCGAACGACACGCGGTCGAGCCGGAGGCCGCGCTCCAGCCGGTCCGGTACGGCCACATCGGCAGCAGCCTGCTGGGCGGCGGCGTAGGTCTCCAGCCAGACGAGCCGCCGCGAACCGTCCAGCCAGACGCCGCGCAGGAAGCCGATCTCACCCATCGTGGCGCCGACGTAGCTCGAGAGCCGCGCTCCGGCGGCCAGGATCAGCAGGACGGCGGCCGGACCCGCCGCGAGCCCGACAGCCACGTACACGACGGCGGCCACGTAGCCGAGTCCGAAGATCGCCCAGGCGACCACGTGCGTGGCCGCCGTGACCCAGCGGGCGCGGGCCACCGGAGCGAACCAGAGGCTCCACTCCGTACGGCGACGCGCCGGCAGCCCGGCGCCGATGCCGGTGACGCGGACCTCCTTGCCGGGCGGCGCGCTGGTGCCGAGTGCGAACAGGTGCTCCGCCAGCCGGCTGTGCCGGGCGTACCGCTCCTCGACGGCCCGCTCGACCGCCGGCCGCCAGGTCGAGCTCAGGACGGGTGGTATCGCGAACGCGACCAGGAGAATGAGCAGCGGCGAGATGCTGGCCAGGAGCACGACGGTGACCCCGACGCGGACGATCCAGCCGATCGTGCTGAGCAGCGACAGGTACATGTGGTCGAGCACGAACACCTGGGTGCGCAGGACGGACAGCCGGTCGAGGTAGTCGCTCCGCTCGTGGTGCTCCAGTCCGACGACACTCGCCTGCAGCCGTGCGATGTGGGTCTCCAGCGCGATCGTCACCCGATCGCGGAACCGCCGGGTGAGGCGGTCGGTCACGACCTTCAGCAACCAGGTGAGCGTGCCCGATACGGCGATCGCGCCGACCATCACCCACACCAGCGTCACGTCGCCGGCGATGAGGGCTCCGCCCAGCACCGCGAGCCAGAGGGCGAAGAACGCGTCCGGAAGCGCGGCCAGCAGGGTGAGCGCCACCACGGCGACGACCAGGCGCGGCTCGTGGGAGTAGCCGAGCCGGCAGAGCCGCCACATCGACGACCAGGCGGGCGGCAGCGGCTCAGGAGAGGACATCGAACAACGCCCCCTCTTCGTCCATCGTGGCCGCGAACCGCCGCGCCTGCAGGTCGAACATTGTCCGGTAGCGACCACCAAGGGCCATCAGCTCGTCGTGACTGCCCAGCTCGATCACCCGGCCATGCTCAAGGACGCAGATCCGGCCCGCGTGGCGCACCGTCGAGAACCGGTGCGAGATGAGGATGGTTGTGACGTCGGAGGTCGCCCGCAGCAGCCGGTCGAAGACCTCGGCCTCCCCCCGTACGTCGAGCTGCGCCGTCGGCTCGTCGAGCAGCACCAGCTGTGCGCCGCGGCGCACCGCGCAGAGCGCCCGGGCCAGCGCCACCCGCTGCCACTGGCCGCCGGACAGGTCGGTGCCGCCCGGGTAGCCCTTGGCCAATACCGTGTCCAGTTCTGCCACTGCCGACGCGCCGGCGTCGGCCAGCGCCGCCCGTACGTCGTCGTCGGTCGCCAGGTGGGCCGGGTCGACGTTGTCGCGGAGGCTGAGCTCGAAACGGACGAAGTCCTGGAAAACGGCGGTCAACTCCCGGCGCCAGGCCGGCAGGTCGAGGTCACGCAGGTCCAGTCCGTTGACCTCGATAACGCCGACGTCGGGGTCGTAGAGCCGGCAGAGCAGCTTGGCCAGGGTGGTCTTGCCAGCGCCGTTCTGGCCGACGATGGCGAGCGAGGTGCCGGCGGGCACGGTGAGGTCTAGGCCGGTGAAGATGGCCCGCTCGCTGCCGGGGTAGCGGAAGCCTACGTCGCGGAGCACCAGATCGCGGCGCGGCCGGGGAGGTGAATGGGTCCCGCGCCGAAGCGCGCCGAGCGGGGCCATCGCCGGCTCCAGCCGCTCGACCGCGGCGACCGGGGCCGAGGCGCCGTCCAGCGCCCAGTTGAGACCGCCGAAGGCGACCTGACTCACTCCGAGCGCCACCTGGACGAAGATCACCAGACCCTCGAGCGAGAGGTCGCCCGACACCGCCGCCCAGCCGAGGGCTCCGAACACGGCCAGGTTGGCGAACCCGACGATCAGCAGGCAGAGCCCGACGGAGCGTTCCCGTAGCCGGGTCGCGCGGTACTGAAGCTCGAAGAGCTCGCGTCGTCGCTCGCGGAAGCGGTCGATCACCCAGCCCGCCAGGCCGAACATCCGTAGCTCCTTGGCGGGTTGGGGGTCCACCGCGAGTTCGTACGCGTAGTCGGCGTGACGCTGGGCCGCCCGGACCTCCGGGGTCTGGCGGTCCTTCCACACACCGCTCTCGCGTAGCAGCCAGTGGGTCGACCCCCATGCCAGCAACAGGACGATCGGGGCCCACCACGCGAAACCGACCAGCACGATCGCCGACGACGCCCCAATAACCAGCCCGAGGAGTCCGTTGGCGACGAAATCGACGTTGTACGACATCGGCGGCCCGGTCTGCCCGCGGTCGAACTCCCGGGCCACCGTCAGGTCCTCCGCGAGGTCCGGGTCCTCGAGGTGCCCGACGCCGGGCGGGGTGACGCAGGCGAGGATGAGCCGCTCGTTGAGGTACGCCGACACCTGGTTGCCGAGGTTCATGCTCACCGCGGTGTGCAGCGGAGTGAGGATCTGCATCCCGACGAATGTGATGGCCGTCAACACCAGCGGGCCGACCAGCGAGGTCGACTGCTCGACGGCGCCCACCGTCAGCCCGGTCGCCACGGCGAACACCGCAGGCAGGGCACCGCCGGCGATCAGCAGCAGCCACCAGGCCACCGTGAGTGGCAGGTCCGCCTTCGGCAGAACGGCGAAGAACCTCCACTCCGGCCGAGCCCGCAGTCGCCGCCACATGCTGCTCACCCTGCCACGCCGTACCGACGACGGCTTGGAGAAAACGGTGGAGCACGTCGGTGGAGCCGGCGGCTACCCGTGCTTGACGCGGCAAACCGCTGCTTCACGTGGCGTGCATGCCACGCGAGGTAGTGGATCACCGGGTTTACCTGGTATTCCGGAGGTCGTGACGGGCGGCGGCCCGTAGGATCGTCGGGTTCGTCGACCCGAGAGGAAGCCTGTAGTGATCCGCACCCACGGCGCCGGCACCCTGCGTGCCGCCGACGCCGGAAGCCCCGTGACCCTCGCCGGCTGGGTGGCCCGCCGGCGCGACCACGGCGGGGTGGCATTCGTGGATCTGCGGGACGCGTCCGGCGTCGCCCAAGTGGTCGTAAGGGACGAGATCCTGGCCGCCTCTGGGGCGCACGATCTGCGCAACGAATACTGCGTCGCGGTCACCGGCATCGTCGAGGCCCGGCCGGAGGGCAACGCCAACCCCGACCTGCCGACCGGCGAGGTGGAGGTGGTCGCGAGTTCCATCGAGGTGCTCAACCCGGCGGCTCCGCTGCCGTTCCAGATCGACGAACGGCTGACGGTCGGCGAGGAGGTGCGGCTCAAGTACCGCTACCTCGACCTTCGTCGCCCCGGTCCGAGCGCGGCCATCCGGCTGCGCAGCGAGGTCAACCGCGTCGCGCGCAACCTGCTGGCCGAGCGCGGATTCGTCGAGGTGGAGACCCCGACCATGACCCGCTCGACGCCGGAAGGGGCGCGGGACTTCCTGGTCCCCGCCCGGTTGCGCCCCGGGTCCTGGTACGCCCTCCCACAGAGCCCTCAACTGTTCAAACAGCTGCTGATGGTGGCCGGGCTGGAGCGCTACTTCCAGATTGCCCGCTGCTACCGCGACGAGGATTTCCGGGCCGACCGGCAGCCCGAGTTCACACAGCTCGACGTCGAGATGAGCTTCGTCGAGCAGGACGACATCATCGAACTGACCGAGGCGCTGATCCCCGAGATCTGGAAGCTCATCGGCTACGAGCCAGAGACGCCGTTCCTCCGGATGACGTACGCCGACGCCATGGAGCGGTACGGCACCGACAAGCCCGACCTGCGGTTCGGGCTCGAGCTCATCGACCTCACCGCGTTCTTCGCCGACACACCGTTCCGGGTCTTCCAGGCCGCCTACGTCGGCGCCGTAGTCATGCCCGGCGGCGCCGGCCAGCCCCGCAAGCAACTGGACGCCTGGCAGGAGTTCGCCAAGCAGCGCGGACATCGCGGTCTCGCGTACGTGCTGGTCGGCGAGGACGGCGAACTCGGTGGTCCGGTGGCCAAGAACCTGTCCGATACGGAGCGCGAAGGCCTGGCCGCGGCGGCCGGTGCGCAGCCGGGGGACTGCGTGTTCTTCGCGGCCGGCGGCCGGCGCTCGGCCCAGTCGCTGCTCGGCGCCACCCGGCTGGAGATCGGCCGGCGGCTGAGCTTGATCAACACCAGCGAGTGGTCGTTCCTGTGGGTGGTTGACGCCCCGCTGTTCGAGTCGACCGTTGACGCGGAGGCCGCCGGTGACGTCGCGGTCGGATCGGGGGAGTGGACCGCGGTGCACCACGCCTTCACCTCGCCCAAACCGGAGTCCCTAGACACCTTCGACACCGACCCGGGATCCGCTCTGGCCTACGCGTACGACCTGGTCTGCAACGGCAACGAGATCGCCGGCGGCTCCATCCGTATCCATCGGCGCGCCATTCAGGAGCGCGTATTCGCCGTGATGGGGCTGGGTCGGGAGGAGGCCCAGGAGAAGTTCGGGTTCCTGCTCGACGCCTTTGCCTTCGGAGCACCCCCACACGGCGGCATCGCCTTCGGCTGGGACCGGATCTGCGCGCTGTTGTCCGGCACCGACTCCATCCGCGACGTTATCGCCTTCCCGAAGTCGGGCGGTGGCGTCGACCCGCTGACCGACGCGCCCGCCCCGATCACCGCTGCGCAGCGCAAGGAGGCCGGGGTCGACGCCGTTCCGGACTGACCTGGAACGTGAGAAGTGGATCTCTACGCCTCGGGGTCGGATTTCTCGTCGAGCACGTCGTCCAGCGCCTCGCGTACGGCCTGCCGGGTGGCCAGCCGGACCGAGGCAGCCCGCTGCAGTTCCTCGTTGTCGGCGTCGCTGATCCGCTGCCGCTCGGTCCGCTCGGCCTCCAGGGCTTGGTCGCGGGCGTAGTGGAGGCGCTCCCAGATGTCGCGCTCAGGGCTTTCTGACATGCCTGTCCTTCTCGGCGAGAGCCGGAAACCGATGCAGACCCAGTTCGGGCGACCGAACCCGGCCACCCCTCTTGTGCTCGGACGGGAGGGCACTGTAAAGGTGAGCGCATGACTAGCGGAGACTCGTCAGGGGTGGGCGAACCAAGATCGCCGGAGCAGATCCGCAACATCGTGCTGGTGGGGCCGGCAGGGGCCGGTAAGTCGGCCCTGTTCGAGCGGCTGATCACCGCTCGTTCGCCCGGGCGCCACTCGCGCGGCGAACCCGCGCCCTCACACTCCCTCGCGGCGGCCACCGTGGCCAGCGGCGACTGCGTGATCAACCTCTTGGACACGCCCGGCAACCCGGACTTCGTGGGCGAGGTGCGGGCCGGACTGAGGGCCGCCGACGCGGTGCTGTTCGTGGTCCCGGCCAACGACGAGATCGACGACGCGACCCGACTGCTCTGGCGGGAGTGCGCGGCCAGCGACAAGCCGCGCGCCGTGGCGGTGACCAAGTTGGAGCAGGCTCGGGCCGACTTCGCCGACACGGCGGCGCGCTGCCGGCGCACCTTCGGCGACGCCCAGCCCTTGGAGGTGCCGGTGGTTGGTGACGACGGCAACCTGACCGGCTGCATCAGCCTGCTCCGGCGCAGCGTCTTGGACTTCACGGGGCCCGAGCCGACGCCGCGACCACCCGATGCCGAGGAGGAGGCGCTGATCGAGGATCTCCGCGGGCCGCTGATGGAGTCGATCATCGAGGAGTCCGAGGACGAGGATCTGCTCGAGCGGCACCTGAACGGCGAGGAGATCACCGCCGAGAGCGTGACCGACGACGTGCGGGCGGCCGTGGCCACCGCCCGGTTCTTTCCGATCATCGGGACCCACGCCCCGTCCGGTCTCGGAGTGGAGGGCCTGTTCGACCTGTTCGAGCGTGGGTTCCCGTCGCCGGCGGTAGCGGCCCTGCCGGCGGTCTTCACCGCAAATGGAGAGCCGTTCGGCGACGTCGCCTGTGACCCGGAGGGCCCGCTGGTGGCCGAGGTTGTGCGGACCACGAGCACCCCGTTCGTCGGTCGGCTCTGCCTGGTCCGGGTCTTCTCCGGCACCCTGCGCGCCGACACTCCCCTGCACGTGTCGGGCCACCTGGCCCGATTCGCGGGCCGTACGGTCGAGGGCCACCCCGACCACGACAGCGACGACGAACGCGTCGGACCGCTGTCGGCCCCCATTGGGGAAGACTCGCGCCCCGAAGCCTTCCGCGATCGCCGGCGACCTGGTGCTGGTCTCCAAGCTCGCGGCGGCGGAGACCTCCGACACGTTGTCGACCAAGAGCCGGCCCGCGTTGGTGGAGCCGTGGGTGCTGCCCGAACCCCTGCTGCCGGTGGCCATCCACGCCGTCTCCCGGGCTGATGAGGAGAAGTTGGCCTCCGCTCTGCAGCGGCTGGTCGCCGAGGACGTCACCATGCGGCTCGAGCACAACGCCGAGACCCACCAGGTGGTGCTGTGGGCGATGGGTCCGGCGCACGTCGACAAGCTGCTCGGCGCCCTGCAGGACTCCTGGCACGTGGCGGTCGAGGTCGAGCCGTTGCGGACGTCGCTGCGGGAGACGTTCATCCGACCGACCACGATCCAGGGCCGGCTGGTCAAGCAGTCCGGCGGCCACGGACAGTACGCCGTCGCCAAGTTGGAGATCGAGCCGTTGGACCGCGGGGCCGGCATCGAGTTCGCCGAGAAGGTCGTCGGTGGCGCGGTGCCGCGTCAGTTCATCCCGTCCGTTGAGAAGGGCGCGCGCAACCAGTTGGCCAAGGGCGTGCTGAACGGTTACCCGGTCGTCGACGTCAAGGTCACCCTGGTGGACGGCAAGGCTCATTCCGTGGACTCCTCCGACATGGCCTTTCAGAGCGCCGCTGCCATCGCGTTGCGGGAGGCGGCCAACGAGTCCACCGTGGCGATACTGGAACCCATCGACGCCCTGCACATAACGGTCGCCGACGACTCGGTCGGGTCGGTGCTGGCCGACCTGCGGTCCCGGCGCGGCCAGGTGCACGGCACCGAGACGGCGGAGCTGGCCGGCTACGCCGTCATCCATGCCGAGGTGCCGGCGCACGAGCTGTCCCGCTACCCGATCGACCTCCGCTCGGTCTCACACGGCACGGGAACCTTCACGCGCTCCTTCGTCCGCTACGACTACATGCCGGCCAACCTCGCGCGCGAAGTCGCCAGCAATACTTAGGCTGCCACTTCGATGTCGGAGGCACCCGTGATGTGGTTCTACCAAGTGCCGACCTGGCTCAGCCTGCCTGGCTTTCTCGTACTGTTCGTCGGGCTCAGTTGTGCCTTGCTGCTCGCCCTTCGGCCTTGGGTGCGCTCCGTCGTGTCGCGCACCGCAGAATGGGACCGGGTGCTCGATCACGCCATCACGATGTACGGAGTCTTCTACGGCATCACGCTGGCTCTGGTCGCGGTGTCGGTGTTCCAGAACTTCATCCGCGTCGACCAGGTCGTGCAGGACGAGGTGGCGACGCTGGCGGCGTTCTACCGCAGTATCTCCGGCTTCGACCAGCCGGTGGCCGGCAGCCTGCAGGACATGCTGCGCAGCTACACCCAGAACGTCATCGCGGTCGACTGGCCCCTACAAGCCAGCGGCCAGACACCCACCGCCGGCGGCCGGGAGGTCGACCAGATCCAGGTCATGCTCTTCAGCTACCGACCGACCACGCCGGCCCAGGTCGCGCTGCAGGCGGAGGCCATCGACCAGTTCAACGAATTCGTGTCCGCGCGCCGCTACCGGATCAACGAGTCCAAGCTGGCCCTGCCCGCCTTGCTCTGGGTGCTGCTGTGGATCGGTGCGCTCATCAATCAGATCCTGCTCGCCCTGATCGAGGTGAAGGAAGTCCTCGTACACCTGATCATCATGAGCCTGATCTCGGTGTTCGTGGCCCTGCTGATCTACGTGACCCTGCAGATGGACCATCCGTTCTACGGCACGGTAAACATCGAGCCGACCGACTTCCAAGTCCTTCTCGATGACCTGATGGCGCGCCGATAGGGCCCTTTCGCAGAGTGCTCGCGCCCGCGCGCCGGGTGAACTGCTCAGGCTTCGCCGGAGTTGACGAGATCGGCGAACGTGCGGAGCATGCGGGCGACATCGAGTGTCAACGCGGTCGCCCTGCTTCGCCATCCGCGATAGGCGATCTTGTCGGATCGGATCGGCCGCAAGCCGGTGTTCATCCGCGGCGCGCTGGGCAGCGGGGTCTTGATCTTCGCGTATCTGTGGTCCATCTCGGTGCAGAACATCGTGCTCGTCTTCCTGTTCGGCGTCTTGTTGTCGGGGTGGTTTACAGTGCGGCGAACGGAATCTGGCCTTCGCTCTACGGTGAGATGTTCACCACCAAGGTGCGGTTGTCCGGCATGGCGATCGGAACACAGATCGGCTTCGCTCTGGGCGGCTTCTCGCCCTCGATCGCGGCCGCCATCGAGGGTGAGGGCAGCAGCGGCTGGGCTCCGGTCGCGGTCCTCGTGGCCGTGGCCTGTGTGCTGGCTTCGATCGCCGCGGCGACGGCTCGCGAGAACCACCTGGTGCACATGAACGATCTTGGTCAGAAGGTCAAAGCCACTGAGGCGGCGTGACAGGGCTCGCGACGACGAGTGCGCCCAACCGGCCCCTTCGTGGTAACCGAGGGGGCCATTCGGGCGCACTGCGGCCGGGCGCGGCGGCGAACCAACTGGCGCGGGCACTCCGGCTGTGGTTCCCCGACCACGCCGACCCGACCTTCAGCGGGCCGTGAGCCAGCCCACCACCACGTCGCCGATCATGGTCCGGAGATGGTCCCGCTTGGCCGGAGCGGCCAGATCGCGGTCGAAGAGGTAGCCGAACGTGTGCCGGTTGGCGACCTGGAAGACGCAGTAGGCACTGATCACCAGATGGACGTCCACCGCGTCGACGCCGGACCGGAAGAGTCCGGCGGCGCGGCCCTCGGCCAGCAGCGCCGTCGAGCCGGGAGATCGTCGGTGCCGACAACCTCCGCAACGAGTCGATCCGGCGGACGAACTCGCCGCGATGGATGTTCTCGATCGCCACCAGGCGGATGAAGGCCGGGTGCTCGCGGTGATGCTCGTACGTCAGCTCGGCCAGCCTCCGCAGGGCCTCGACGGGAGCCAGGTCACCGACCGGAGCAGGTTGTTCTCACACCCACGCCGGATCGTCGCTCGTAGCGCCACGGTGCTCCGAGCAATCGAGCCAGGTACAGCCGGTACCCTTAGCCACCGACAGTATGTAGCCCTAGATCATCCAGTGAGTTCGTGCCGTCGAATCGGGTTGCCGCTCGGACGAGCTCAGCGTCCGCGAGCCAGCCCACGCACCGGCGTACGCCACTCACGGTCGACACGGCGCGGCGTCCGACGGCTACGGGGCGTGCCATAGCCCCGGTGCCGACTGTCGGCACAGCCTCTGCGCCACCGCCTAGGATCTCGATGGTGAGCGAGGACCTGTTCGGCGGCACGGTCGGAGATGGGGTGGGTTCCGCTCCGGCCGGCACCGGCGGCAGCCTCACCGACAGCGATCGGCAGGGTCTTCCGCTGGCCGTACGGATGCGGCCCCGCACGCTCGAGGAGATCGTCGGTCAGCAGCACCTGCTGGCGCCGGGTCACCGCTGCGGCGGCTGGCCGCCGGTGAGCCGATGTCGGTCTTCCTCTGGGGCCCGCCGGGCACCGGGCAAGACCACCATCGCCGCCGTGGTGTCCCGGCAGACCGACAGCCGGTTCGTGGAGATCTCCGCGGTCACCGCCGGGGTCAAGGAGGTCCGGGCCGTCCTGGACCAGGCGCGCAACGAGCTCCGTGGCGGGCGGCAGACGGTGCTCTTCGTGGACGAGGTGCACCGCTTCTCCAAGACCCAGCAGGACGTCCTCCTGCCCGCGGTCGAGAACCGGCTGGTCACCCTGATCGCGGCGACCACGGAGAACCCGAGCTTCTCGGTGATCTCGCCGCTGCTCTCCCGGTCGCTGCTGCTCACCCTCAAGCCGCTCGGTGACGACGACATCTCCGGCCTGCTCGATCGGGCGCTCGCCGAGGAGCGCGGGCTCGCCGGAGCGTACGCGCTGGACGAGGTGGCCCGCGCACACCATCCTCCGGCTGGCCGGCGGTGACGCGCGACGCGCGCTCACCTATCTGGAGGAGGCGGCGGCGGGCGCGGCCGCCGCTTCGACAGGCTCAGGGAACGGAACCGGCTCAGGGGACCGGACAGGCTCAGGGCACCGTGACCATCACGGCGGAGATCGTCGAGAGCGCCGTCGACAAGGCGGCCATCCGGTACGACCGGGACGGCGACCAGCACTACGACGTGATCAGCGCGTTCATCAAGTCGATCCGGGGCTCCGACGTCCAGGCGGCCCTGCACTACCTGGCCCGGATGGTGGCGGCCGGCGAGGATCCGCGCTTCATCGCCCGCCGATTGGTGATCTTGGCCAGCGAGGACATCGGCCTGGCCGATCCCACCGCGCTGCAGACCGCGATCGCGGCCGCGCATGCGGTCAACTTCATCGGCATGCCGGAGGGCCGGATCAACCTGGCGCAGGCCGTGATCGCGCTCGCGCTGGCGCCGAAGTCCAACGCGGTCATCGTCGGGATCGACGCGGCGCTCGCCGACGTCGAGGCGGGTCGGGTCGGTCTGGTCCCGGCCCACCTGCGCGACGCCCACTACGCCGGGGCGAAGACGTACGGGCACGGCCAGGGCTACCGCTACGCCCACGACGAACCGCACGCCGTCGCCGCGCAGCAGTACCTACCCGACGCACTCATCGGCGCCCGCTACTACCAACCGACCGACCATGGGGCGCGAGGCCGCCGTGGCGACTCGCCTGCGGCGGATCGAGGAGTTGCTGCGCGGCGCGGGAGACGCGCGCTTCGGCCGACCCGAACGGCTGAGCGGGGGCGCAGACGACTCGGGTAAGGTCGGTGCGGTCCGAGTGGAGGAGAGAGATGTCAGTAGGGGAGATCGCCGGTCTGATCGCCGCCGTCGCGTTCGTCGCGCTGGTGGCGTTCATCGCCGTACCGCTGCTGAAGCTCGGTCGGGTGCTCGAGGAGATGCGGCGTCGCCGTCCACGACGTCGGGCAGGAGACCGTCCCGATCCTCACCGAACTCCAAGGCACCGTCCGCGCGACCAACGAGGAGCTGGGCAAGCTGGCGGTCGTGACCGAGGACGTGGCGACCGTGAGCTCGCACGCCACGTCGGTCACCAAGAACGCCGCCCAGATGTCCTCGCTGTTCACCATCACCTTCGGCGGGCCGATGATCAAGACCGCGGCCCTGACCGCGGGGGTGCGGAAGGTCCTGCGTCGCGAAACCGGCACCGACCTCGAGGTCGTCAACGGGCGCCGTGCTCAGGTCGACTCCGCGCCGTTCCAAGTCGAGGAGTGACGTGATGCGCCGTTTGTTCTGGATCGCCGTCGGCGCCGGGGTGGCGATCTACGTGATGTCCAAGGTGCGCACCTACCTGGACAACGCCAACCCGGAGGCCATCGGCAACCGGGTGGCCGAATCGGTGACGGCCGGGGTGCGGACCGCACAGGACTTCGTCGACCGGGTCCGAGCTGCCACGGCCGAGAGCGAGGCGGAGATCCGCTCCTCCCTCGGCCTGCCCCAGCAGCAGTAGCGAACCCGATCGTTCGGCTCCCGCAGCCGTCACACCCGAGGACAACGTCATGAAAACCGCCGAGATCCGGCGCCGCTTCCTGGATTTCTTCGCCAGTCGCGGCCACACCGTGGTGCCGTCGGCACCGCTGCTCTACAACGACCCCACCTTGTTGTTCGTCAACGCCGGCATGGTGCCCGTTCAAGCCGTACTTCGTCGGTGACGAGCCGGCCCCGTACGCGCGCGCCGCTCAGCGTGCAGAAGTGCGTCCGCACCCTCGACATCGAGGAGGTCGGCAAGACCACCCGGCACGGCACGTTCTTCCAGATGAACGGCAACTTCTCCTTCGGCGACTACTTCAAGGCCGAGGCGATCCGGTTCGCCTGGGAGCTGGTCACCACCTCCGCAGGAGGCCGGGCGGCTACGGCTTCGACCCGACATCGGTGTGGGTCACCGTCGAGCACCACGACGACGAGGCGGCCGCGCTCTGGGCCAGCATCGCCGACCTGCCCGAGGAACGCATCCAGCGTCGCGGCCTGCTGGACAACTACTGGCACATGGGCATCCCCGGCCCGGGCGGTCCCAACAGCGAGATCTACATCGACCGCGGTGCCGGCCTACGGGCCCGACGGCGGCCCGATCGTGGACGAGGACCGCTTCCTGGAGATCTGGAACCTCGTGTTCATGCAGGAGGAGTTGTCGCGCGGTCCGGGCCAAGGACGACTTCGACGTGCTGCGGCAGCTGCCACGGCCGAGCATCGACACCGGGATGGGGCTGGAACGGGTCGCCTACCTGCTGCAGGGCGTCGACAACCTGTACGAGATCGACGAGGTCTACCCGGTGATCGCGCGGGCGGCCGAGCTGGCGGGCAAGCGCTACGGCGACGACCACGACGACGACGTCCGGCTCCGGGTGGTGGCCGACCACGTCCGATCCGGCCCTGATGCTGATCGCCGACGGAGTCAGCCCCGGCAACGAGGCGCGCGGGTACGTCCTGCGCCGGCTGCTGCGTCGGGTGGTGCGCTCGATGCGGCTGCTCGGGGTCGATGCACCCAGCTTCGCCGAGCTGTTCCCGGTCAGCCGCGACGCCATGTCCGGCTCCTACCCCGAGGTGGCCGCGGACTTCGACCGGATCAGCGACATCGCGTACGGGGAGGAGGAGGCGTTCCGGCACACCCTCACCGCCGGCACCCATCTCTTCGAGCGGGTCGTCTCCGACGTTCGCGACCGCGCCGACTCCGTGTTACCGGGTGACCGCGCCTTCCAGCTGCACGACACGTACGGCTTCCCGATCGAGTTGACCCTCGAGATGGCGGCCGAGCAGGACCTGGCCGTCGACGAGGCCGGCTTCCGCTCCCTGATGGCCGAGCAGCGGGACCGGGCCAAGGCCGATGCCCGGGCCAAGAAGGGCAGCGGCGTCCACACCGACGTCTACGCCCGGCTGCGGGCCCAGGGGGAGACCCCGTTCACCGGTTTCGAGACCCTGACCGGGGAGAGCTGCGGTCCGGGCGATCGTCATCGACGGCGACACCCGCGAGGTCGCCGGGCCCGGGCGAGACGTCGAGCTGGTGCTGGCCGAGACCCCGTTCTATCCCGAGTCCGGCGGGCAGTCCGGCGACCGCGGCACGATCACCGCCGGCGATGGTCTCCGTCTGGAGGTCTACGACGTGCAGCGGCCCGTCAAGGGGCTCGTGGTGCACAAGGCGAAGGTCGCCGAGGGCGAGCTCCGGCCGGAGCAGATCGTGCAGACCGCAGGTGGACAAGGGCTGGCGGATGGGTGCCTGCCAGGCGCACTCGGCGACCCACCTGATCCACGAGTCGCTGCACCAGATCCTCGGTCCGAGCGCGCTGCAGGCAGGCTCGTTCAACCGGCCCGGCTATCTCCGGCTGGACTTCTCGTGGAATCACGCGGTCTCCGACGACCAGCGTGACCAGATCGAGCAGCTCTCCAACGAGGCGATCCGGTCCGACCTCGGCGTCGCCGCCGAGCTCATGCCGCTGGCCGAGGCGAAGGCGTCCGGGCGCCACCGCGTTGTTCGGCGAGGTGTACGGCGACGTGGTCCGGGTGGTCGACATCGGGTCCGGCTGGTCGCGCGAGCTGTGCGCGGGCACCCACGTCGCGTCCTCGTCCCAGGTCGGGCTCATGGCGGTGAACGCGGAGTCCTCGGTCGGTTCGGGCATCCGCCGGGTCGAGGCCTTCGTCGGGATGGAGGCGTTCTCCCAGCTGGCCAAGGAACGCGCGCTGGTGATGGGGCTGGCCGACACCCTGAAGGTCCAGCCCGACCAGCTGACCGCCCGCGTGTCGCCGGCTCGTGGCGCAGCTCAAGGAGGCCGAGCGGGAGATCGCGTCGCTCAAGGCGAAGAACCTGCTCAGTTCCGTGGAGCCGATCCTGCGCGGTGCCAAGGATGTCGCGGGGGTGTCGGTGATCAGCCACCGGGCCGACGGCATCGGGGCCGGCGACCTCCGCAGTCTCGCGCTCGAGCTGCGGAATCGGCTGACGGACCGGCCGGCCGTCATCACGGTCGTCGGCGGCACCGCCGACAAGCCCGCCGTCGTGGTGGCGACCACCGAAGGAGCCCGCCATCGCGGTCTGCGCGCCGGCGAGTTGGTCCGGGTGGCCAGTGAGGCGCTCGGCGGCCGCGGCGGCGGCAAGGACGACCTCGCCCAGGGCGGCGGCAGCAACGCCGAGCCAGAGCCGGCGGCGCTGCAGGCGGTCGAGCGCCGGCCGTCTGCTCGGCGGCCTCCGAAGTCTGCCGACCCGTCACATGTGCAGCGACACGCCGCCGAAACGGCCGAAGATCGTGACGGTTCGGCGATGAGGGCGGGGGTGCGGCTCGGGCTGGACTGGGGCGAGGCGCGGATCGGCGTCGCGGCCTGCGACCCGGCGGGCACCCTGGCCTATCCGGTGGCGACCGTGCCCGCCGGCCCGGCCGCCGAGCAGGCGCTCCTGGCGCTGGTCGAGGAGTATCAGCCGATGGAGATCGTGGTCGGCCTGCCGCGGTCGTTGTCCGGAGGCGAGGGCCCGGCGGCGGTCCGGATCCGGTCTGCCGCGACCGCGCTGGTCGTCGATCTCCTGCGGCCGGCGCGACGGCCCGTACCGGTCCGCCTGGTGGACGAGCGTCTCACCACCGTGACGCGCCGCGCGGCAGCTGCGGCGAGGCGGGTCGGCGGGCCAAACAGCAACGCGCAGTGATCGATTCCGCGGCCGCACGTCGGGATCTTGGAGCACGCCCTGGCCGTTGAACGTGCCGGGGATAAGCCGCCCGGGGAGTTAGTATCGCCTCCGGACGCGCCTTTCCAGCCGCCTGACCAGGGGCTTCACTAGGGGAGCTCAAGAGGGAGACTGACGCGTGACATCGATGCTGGACCCGGAGGTCGAGCAGAGCCCGGCCAAGGAGATCGTCCACAAGGGCAAGGGCTGCCTGGCCGTACTGCTGGCTGCCTCCATCCTGGCCTTCGGTGGCTTCTTCGTCTGGGACCGGGCGTCGACCTTCCTGGATTCCTTCGGTGAGATCCCCGACTACGAGGGTCCAGGCAAGACCGCGGTGACGGTCACCGTACCGAGCGGCGCGTCGCTGAACGAGATCGGCAGCGTCCTGGTCGACACCAAGGTGGTCAAGTCGACGCAGGCGTGGGACCAGGCGGCCCGGTCGGAGGAGCGTGCCACCTCGGTGCAGCCCGGGCGCTACAAGATGTTCACCGAGATGAAGGCCATCGACGCCCTCCGCCTGCTCATCAATCCCGGCGAGTCGCGGGTCCGGGCGCAGTTCCGGATGCGGGACGGTCAACGCCTGAGCGCCCAGATCAACGAGCTCGTCAAGGGCACCAAGATTCCCAAGAAGAACTTCCAGGCGGCGCTCAAGAAGCCGGAAACCCTCGGGTTGCCGTCCTGGGCGGAGGAGCGACCCGAGGGCTTCCTCTTCCCCGACACCTACGAGCTGACGGCGCGAGGCCACCGCCACCTCCACCCTGCGGCAGCTGACCAGCCGGTTCAACGGCGTCAGCGCCGAGATCGGCCTCGGGACCGGGGCCAAGGCGACTCAAGAAGTCTCCGTACGAGGTCGTCACCGTGGCCAGCATCATCGAGCGCGAGGCCGGCCGCGCCGAGGACCGCGCGAAGATCGCCCGGGTCATCTACAACCGGCTGGCCAAGGGCCAGAAGCTCGAGCTCGACTCGACGGTCGCCTACGCGCGGAACCTCAACACCGTCACCACCACCCCGAAGGACCGGGACTCCGACTCGCCCTACAACACCTACAAGTACGAGGGCCTGCCGCCGGGCCCGATCTGCCGTCGCCGGGACGCGCCGCCCTCGAGGCCGCCCTGGAGCCGGCGTCCGGCAAGTGGCTCTACTTCGTCGCGGTGAACCTCGACACCGGCGAGACCAAGTTCGCCGAGACCTTCGCCGAGCACGAGAAGAACGTGCGCCAGTTCCAGGCCTGGTGCCAGGCCAACAAGGGCCGCTGTACCTGATGCCGAGCTTGCGAAGGGCAGTGACGGATGTGGCGGTGCTCGGCCGCCCCATCGCGCACTCGTTGTCACCGGCGCTGCACCGCGCCGCGTACGCCGAGCTGGGGCTGACCGACTGGAGCTACGACCGGTTCGACGTGGGCGAGGACGAACTGCGGGCTTCGTCGCGGATCCGCGACGAGAGCTGGCGCGGGCTCAGCCTCACCATGCCGCTCAAGGAGGCCGCCCTCGCGCTCGGTGACGCCGATCCCGTCGCCCTCGAGGCCGGCGCCGCGAACACGCTGATCTTCTCGACGGCGATCGCCGCCGGGTCTACAACACCGACGTGGCAGGACTGGTGGCTGCGCTCCGTCGGTCCGCGGCTCGAGGCGGCGACGCGCGCGATCATCCTCGGCGCCGGGGCCACGGCCCGTTCGGCGGTGGCGTCGGCTGCGCGACCTGGGGGCGGAGCAGCTGACGGTGGTCGCCCGCAGTCGCGGAGCGAGCGCAACCTGTGCTGGACCTCGCGTCGGCGTCTGGGCCTGGACGCGCCTTCCAGGCCATGGGGCAGCCCGCTGCCGCCAGCGGACCTGCTCATCTCCACCCTCACGGCCGGGGCCATCGGCTCGACGACTCCGCCACCGGCTCCGGCGCCCTGGCGCGAAGCGCTCCGGTGATCTTCGACGTCGTCTACGACCCGTGGCCGACCGCAGCTGGCCGACGCTGCCGAGGCGGCCGGTCAGGTCGTGGTCAACGGGCTCGATCTGCTCGTGGCGCAGGCGGTCGTGCAGTTCCGGCTGATGACGGGGGCGACGTCGATCCGGAGGTCCTGTACCGGGCGGGCGGCGAGCCTTGTCCGGCCGCTCGGACGACCCGAGACCACGTTCCTGCGTGACAGACTGACGCCCGTGTTGCGCTGGTTGACTGCGGGGGAATCGCATGGCCCGGCCCTGGTGGCCGTCCTCGAGGGGCTGCCCGCCCATGTCCGTGTCACCAGCGACGACATCTCCGCGGCGCTGGCCCGACGCCGGCTCGGTTTCGGCCGGGGCGCGCGGATGAAGTTCGAGGCCGACGCCGTCACCCTGCTCGGCGGCATCCGGCACGGCGAGACCCAGGGCGGACCGGTGGCCATCGAGATCGGCAACACCGAGTGGCCCAAGTGGGAGACCGTGATGGCGGCCGATCCGGTCGATCCGGCGGTGCTGGAGGGACTGGCCCGCAACGCCGCCCTGACGCGTCCACGGCCGGGACACGCCGACCTGGTCGGCATGCAGAAGTACGCCTTCGACGAGGCGCGGCCCATCCTCGAGCGGGCCAGCGCCCGGGAGACGGCGGCCCGGGTCGCGCTGGGCCGGGTGGCGATGAACTTCCTCGACCAGGCGTACGGAGTCACCGTGCTCAGCCACGTCGTCGAACTGGGCACGATCGCCGGTCTGCGGCGGCGCCGATTCCCGACGCTCGACGACCTGCCCGCCATCGACGCCGACCCGGTCCGCTGCTTCGACGCCGAGACCAGCGCCGCCATGATCGCCGAGGTGGAGACGGCCCAGTCCGACGGCGACACCCTCGGCGGCGTGGTCGAGGTCGTGGTGCACGGGCTGCCGCCGGGACTGGGCTCGCACGTCCACTGGGACCGCCGGCTCGACGCGCAGCTGGCCGCGGCGCTGATGGGCATCCAGGCGATCAAGGGAGTCGAGGTCGGCGACGGCTTCGCGCTGGCGCGTTCCCGCGGGAGCGCCGCCCACGACGAGATCGTGCGCCGGTGACGAGGCGGCATCGCCCGCGCCTCGCACCGCTCGGGCGGCACCGAGGGCGGGATGAGCACCGGCGAGGTGCTGCGCGTGCGGGCGGCCATGAAGCCGATCGCCACCGTGCCGCGGGCGTTACGCACCGTGGACGTGACCACCGGAGAGGCGACGGTGGCCCACCACCAACGCTCCGACGTGTGCGCGGTGCCCGCCGCCGGCGTGGTGGCCGAGGCCATGGTGGCGCTGGTGATCGCGAACGCCGCGCTGGAGAAGTTCGGCGGCGACTCGGTGGCCGAGACCCGGCGCAACTGCGCAGAGCTATCTGGCCGACGTCGCCGAGCGCGGTCTGCGGGTGCATACCCAGTGAGCGATGTGGTCCTGATCGGCGCGCCCGGATCGGGCAAGTCGACCGTGGGCGAACTGCTGGCTGAACGGCTCGGCCTGCCCTTCACCGACGTCGACGAGGTGATCGCGGGCCGGGTCGGCAAGCCGGTCGCCGAGATCTTCGCCGACGACGGGGAGGCGGCTTTCCGGGCGTTCGAGGAGGCCACCACGGCCGAGTTGCTCGCCGAACCGGGGGTGCTGGCGCTCGGCGGCGGCGCCGTCCTCTCCGAGAGCACCCGGACGTCGCTCGACGGGCACCGCGTCGTCTGGCTGCAGGTGAGCGTGCCGCACGCGGTGCGCCGCATCGGGCTCAACGAGGCCCGCCCGCTGCTGCTCGGCAACGTCCGGGGCCGGCTGCTGCAGCTGCTGGCGGAACGGACACCGTCTGTACGCCGCGGCCGCCACCGAGGTGGTCGACACCGACGGCCAGACGCCCGCGCAGGTGGTGGAGTCGATCCTGGCCCGGTCCGGATCTGAACTCGATGCCTGAACCCACCGTCATCGCGGTCGACGGCGAGCGCCCGTACGAGGTGGTGGTCGGTCACGACCTGGCCGCTCGGCTGCCCGGCGTGCTGGGAGAAGGCGTGCAGCGGGTGGCGGTGCTGCACCCGCCGCGGCTGATCGAGACGGCCGAGCGGCTCGTCGCGGAACTGACCCGCGCCGGGCTGGAACCGGTGCGGATCGACCTGCCGGAGGCGGAGGCGGCCAAGACGGCCGGCGGTGGCGGCCCGCTGCTGGTCGGTGCTGGGCACCGCCGGGTTCACCCGCTCCGACGCGGTGGTCGGGCTCGGTGGCGGGGCGACCACCGACCTGGCCGGCTTCGTCGCCGCGACCTGGTTGCGCGGCGTCCGCCTGGTCACGGTGCCGACCACGGTGCTGGGCATGGTGGACGCGGCCATCGGCGGCAAGACGGGCATCAACACCCCGGAGGGCAAGAACCTGGTCGGCGCGTTCCACGAACCGGCCGGAGTGCTGTGTCGACCTGGACGCGCTGACCACGCTGGACACCGACGACCTGCGGGCCGGGTCTGGCCGAGGTGGTCAAGTGCGGGTTCATCGCCGATCCCGGCGATCCTGGAGGTGATCGAGGACGAGCCGAGCCGCCTGCCTGCGGCCCGATTCCGCCGCGCTGCGCGAGCTGATCGAGCGGTCGATCGCCGTCAAGGCGCGGGTGGTAGCGGCCGACCTCCGCGAGTCGACCTCCGACGGGCCGGAGGTGGGTCGGGAGATGCTCAACTACGGGCACACCCTCGGCCACGCCATCGAACGCCGTGAGAACTTCCGCTGGCGGCACGGCGAGGCGGTCAGCGTCGGGCTGGTGTTCGCCGCCGAGTTGGCCCGGCTGGCCGGTGAGCTGGACGGCGCCACCGCCGACCGGCACCGCGAGGTGCTCACGGCCCTGGGTCTGCCGGTCACCTATCGGCCCGGCGCCTTCGACGAGCTCCTGGCCACGATGGCCATCGACAAGAAGACCCGCGGCTCGACCCTCCGCTTCGTGATCCTGGCCGGCCTGGCGCAACCCGCCATCCTCACCGGCCCCTCGCCTGACCTTCTCCGCCGCGCCTACGCCGCCCTCGCGCGGGCTTAGCTCCGGCGTAACCTCTCGTCCACGAGAGAAAGGGCGGAGCTAGTGGCAGGCAGGGCAGCGCTGGAGCTGCGCCGTCCAGCCGCGCCGCTGGAGAACGCGGGCCAGATTGCCGGCCGTGCCGCACGAGCCGCCGACGACGTCCGGCCAGCCGTACCGAAGCGTGAGCCAGTCGGCTTCGGAATTGCCGTTGTCGCGCCGCCAATCGCGGAACCGGCGCTCGCCGTCGTGCCACCGGCGACCGTCCAATTCGAGAAGCACGCGGAACTCTTCGTACGCGCCGTCGGCCTCGGTGCCATCCGGCAGGACGTATGGACGGGTCGGGCGTGGCAGCCGGTGCGGGCGTTCGACGCAGCGCACCCACCTGAGCTCCAACGGGCTGCGGACGCCGTCGTGCACGACACCCACCATGTCGTGGAGCAGGCGCCGGTGCCGGATGCGGACGCGTTTGGCCAGCGCTCGTCTCGACCCGCGCCGGGGTGGTCAGCCGGGCGCAGGCGGTAGTGACAGCCCAGACCAGCTCCTCCTCAGTGCAGTCGACCGCGAGGTCGAGCAGGGTGTCCTCGATCAACGTGCGGGGTGGGGCTCCGGTGAGGCTCAGCGGGACGCGATGTTTCCCGCTCGCGCACGACCCGGAGCCAGGTGCGGGCATGCCAGATCACGCTCGGCGGGCACACCGAGCTGGATCGGCAGCCGCTTCGGGACCAGTTCCTCGAGCGCCGCGGCCGTGCGGCCCAGCACTCGCGACCCGGGCCCGCCGAGGAGGACGGCTCCCCAGGCCCAACTCTCGAACACCGGCTCGCCTGCCCCGAGCAGGTACAGACCGCGGTCCAGTCTGGTCAACACCGACTGCCGGGTGAAGCGGGCAATCTGGCCGTCCCCGAGCCCGCAGCCGACGAGCTGGCCACGGCTGAGCACGCCACTCTGGCGGGCGGCCCACAGCCGGGCGAGTCGGGCAACGGAGCGCTGGCGTACACGCTTATGTTCTAAGGACGCCGACGAAAACGTGCCGAGGCCTGTGGACAACCGCTTGACTCCGGCGAAACTCTCGACCACGAGAGCTAGGCCGGAGCTAACGTGGCGGCTTCCGGGGAAGGAATGCAACGGCCGATGACGTACGACAACTTCGCGGAGGCGGCGCGGCACTTCGCCGACCAGGTCCACAGCATCGCCGCGGACGCGTGGGACGGGCCGGGGCTGGGGGAGTGGGATCTGCGCGCGCTGGTCGGGCACACCTCTCGGTCGCTCGTGACCGTCGAGAGCTATATCGCGCAGCCGGCCGATGCCGAGGAGGTCGCGACTCCGGCGCAGTACTACGCCGCTGGTAGCGGCCGCGGCGAGCGGTCCCGCTGTCGCCGAGCGCGGTCGCGAGGCCGGCCGGGCCATGGGCGACGATCCGGCCGGCTACGTCGACGCCCTGGTCGAGCGCGTGCTGCCCTTGGCGGCCGCGGCGGGGGATCCGCTGATCCGTACGTTCGCCGGCGGAATGCGGTTCGCGCAGTATCTGCCGACCCGCACGTTCGAACTCGTGGTGCACGGCCTCGACATCGCCGGCGCTCTCCGGTCTCCGGCCCCGGCGTACTCCCGTGCGGTCCTGGACGAGGTCGTCACGCTGGCGGGCTCGGCTGCCGTCGTCGAGGAGCAAGGCCGAGCAGGTGCTGCGCGCCTTGACCGGCCGCGGCGAACTGCCGTCGGGCTTTTCCGTCGTCTGAGAGCTTTCCCGGCTGCACTAGAGTGGAGCGCTGCGCAGGCGGAGAAAGGTGGGACGCGGTGGCGTCGACGAATGATCTGAAGAACGGCATGGTCCTCGATCTGGACGGCCAGCTCTGGTCGGTGGTCTGGTTCCAGCACCACAAGCCGGGCAAGGGCAACACCGTGGTCCGGACCAAGCTCAAGCACGTGCTGTCGGGCAAGGTCGTCGACCGGACGTTCAACTCCGACACCAAGGTGGACACGGCGAATGTCGACCGCCGCGAGATGCAGTACCTGTACCACGACGGCACGGGTTTCGTGTTCATGGACACCGGGACCTACGACCAGCTGTCCATCGGTGACGAGGTCGTCGGGGACGCGAAGAACTATCTGCTCGAGGGGCAGAACGCGACCGTGGCGCTGCACGAGGGCAATCCGCTCTACCTCGATCTGCCGGCGTCGGTGGAGCTCGAGGTCACCTACACCGAGCCCGGACTGCAGGGTGATCGCAGCACCGGCGGGACGAAGCCGGCCACCGTCGAGACCGGGCTGCAGATCCAGGTGCCGCTGTTCTTGACGAGCGGCGAGAAGGTCAAGGTCGACACCCGTACGGGCGACTATCTGGGCCGGGTAGCCAGCTGAGCGTGACGACCAAGGGCGACACGACCAGGGACAGACGAACGCGGACAACCTCGACGCGGAGCAAGGCGCGCAAGCGCGCGCTGGACATCTTGTTCGAGGCCGAGCTGCGCGACGCCGACCCGCTCGCCACGCTTGGCGGAACGAGCCGAGGACGCCGCCCCACCGGTCCGCGACTTCACGCGCGCGCTGGTCGAGGGGGTGACCGCTCACGCCGCCGAGATCGACGAGCGGATCAGCGCGGCCCTGAGCCCCGGCTGGACCCTCCCGCGCATGCCGCGGGTGGACCGCAACGCCATCCGCATCGCCGTCTTCGAGATCGACTCACACCGCCGACCGCCGACGCCGTTGCGGTTCCGAGGCGGTGCGGCTGGTCGCCGACCTCTCGACCGACGAGTCACCCGCCTTCGTCAACGGCGTCCTGCGCCAGCGTGGTGTCGTCCAAGGTCGCATGAGGCTCGTATGAAGGTCGCATGAGGATGTGCTCTGGTCGCCGTGACCCGCGAGCGGCTCGGAGCCTGGCTGCTGCGCTGCAACCCGACGCTCACCGACGTGGCCAGCCGGTTCTCCACTCCGGCTCGCAGCTGGTGTGTCGCCGACAACTACCGCAGCCGGCTCATGCAGCCGGGCGACGACGGTCCTGCTCTGGGTGTCTGGTCGGGACCGCCACTTCGTGCGCGGAATCTGGGGTCGGGGCCAGGTCACCGCCGCAGCCGAATGGACCGAATCGAGGCTCCGGATCGGGCTGGAACTCGTGGCTGCGGCGACGAGCCGATGGCCACCGACGTCGAGCTGCGCGCCGCCGGCATCGACGATCTCGAGGTGCAGCGCATGCCGCAAGGCAGCAACCCGTCCTGGGTCTCCGCGCGATGCAGCTCGACCGCATCGCCGTCGAGGTGCTCCGTCGAGGACGCCGCGCGATCCGCCGAGGCCCTCGGCGGCTCGCACGAGGACGATCGACGCATCCGACGTGGCACCACCACGAAGCTTTGTCGGACGGGCAGCCGATCGAGTACCGGCTCCGGCCCGGGCACGCGGCGACGCCGTGGTGGTGCTGCACGGAGCGCACATGTCGGCTCACTGCGGATTCGGCGAGTCGAGGTGGCTGCCGGCCGAAGCTCCGGTGCTGGTGCCGTCGCGGCCCGGCTACGGGCGCACGCCGGTCGCCGCCGGGCCGTCGGTCCCCGAGTTCAGCATCCGGCTGGCCGCGCTTGTGCCGGCGGCTCGAGCTGCGGTCGATCACCGCGGTCGGCATCTCGATGGGCGCCCGCTCGGCGCTCACGCTCGCCGCCCAGCACCCGCAGCTGGTCTCTCGGGTGGTGCTGATCAGCCCGGTGAGCTTCGCCCCGTGGCCCGACCCGCGCACGCGCCGGATCGCCTGGACCATGTTCAATCCGGTCACCCAGGGTGCGGTCTGGGGCCTGCTGCACGGCCTGCTGCGCAACCGACCCGACGTCATCCTGCCGACTGCGGTGCGCGGCCTGACCCGATTGCCGCCGCACGAGGCCCTCCGGCGGATGGGCGGAGACCTCGACGAGCTGGTGCGCTTCCTGGCCAGCTGCCGCTCGGATCGCGGGCTTCGTCACCGACCTGCGCCCGCCGGTCGACGTCGACGTCCGACGTCGGCCAGCCCACGCTCGTTCTGGCCACGCGTAACGACGCCTCGATCACCTTCGATCACCCCGAGCGGCTGGCTCGTCGGGTGTCCGCCGAGGCCGGCTTGGTCGAGATCGACAGCCCGAGCCATCTGCTCTGGCTCGGGGACGGCTGGCGGCGTGTCCGGATGGCGATGCCGGACTTCCTCGGCTGATACCCTCGGACGCGATCCACCAACCTTTAAGACCTGTCCCGTGAGGCAGGAAAGGACGGTCATGCTCGCTGCCCCCTCGGGCGGGCCTTCTCAGGCTGCCCCCGACTCAGCCGCCCGCGATCCTCGTCTTGGAGGACGGCCGTACGTTCCGGGGCCGGTCCTTCGGAGCCGTGGGGGAGACCTTCGGCGAGGCGGTGTTCGCCACCGCGATGTCGGGGTACCAGGAGACGCTCACCGACCCGAGCTATCACCGCCAGGTCGTGGTGGCCACCGCTCCGCACATCGGCAACACCGGCTGGAACGACGAGGACGACGAGTCCAGCCGGATCTGGGTGGCCGGGTTACGTCATCCGGGATCCGGCCCGGCTGCCCTCGAACTGGCGGTCGCGGCGGACGCTGGACGAAGAGCTCAAGGCGCAGGGGATCGTCGCGATGTGCGAGGTCGACACCCGCGCCCTCACCCGGCACATCCGCGACCGAGGAGCCATGCGGGTCGGCGTCTCCAGCCTCGACACCGACCCGGCGTCCCTGCTGGCCAAGGTGCGGGCCACGGCGCCGATGACCGGAGCCCACCTGGCCGACGAGGTCACCACCGCCGAGCCGTACGTGATCCGCGCCCACGGCGAGCCTCGGTTCCGCGTGGTCGCGGTCGATCTCGGCATCAAGTCCATGACTCCGTACCGGATGGCCGAGCGCGGCATCGAGGTGCACGTGGTCCCGTCGACGATCGGGTTCGACGAGCTCGCACAGCGGCAACCGGACGGCGTGTTCTTCTCCAACGGCCCCGGTGATCCCGGTGCCGCCGACGGTCCGGTGCGGGTGCTGCAGCAGGTGCTCGAGGCCGGCATTCCGTTCTTCGGGATCTGCTTCGGCAACCAGCTCTTCGGGCGGGCCCTGGGCTTCGGCACCTACAAGCTGCCGTACGGGCACCGCGGCATCAACCAGCCCGTCATGGATCTCACCACGCGCCGGGTGGAGGTCACCGCGCACAACCACGGCTTCGCGGTCGACGCCGCACCCGGCGAGCAGATCGCCACCCCGTACGGCATCGCCACCGTCAGCCACATCGGGCTGAACGACCAGGTGGTCGAGGGCTTGGAGCTCCGCGACGCCGACGGGCGGCTGCGGGCCTTCTCCGTCCAGTACCACCCCGAGGCCGCCGCCGGACCGCACGACGCCCGCTACCTCTTCGACCGGTTCGTCGAGGTCATGGACCCTTCGACAGGCTCAGGGCACCCTTCGACAGGCTCAGGGCACGCTGATGCCGAGGCGCACCGACATCGAATCCATCCTGGTCATCGGCTCCGGGCCGATCGTCATCGGGCAGGCCTGCGAGTTCGACTACTCGGGTACGCAGGCGTGCCGCGTGCTCAAGGCCGAGGGCTTCCGGGTGATCTTGGTCAACTCCAATCCGGCGACGATCATGACCGACCCGGAGTTCGCCGACGCCACGTACGTGGAGCCGATCACGCCGGACTTCGTGGAGCAGGTCATCGCCGCCGAGCGGCCGGACGCCCTGCTCGCGACGCTGGGCGGGCAGACCGCGCTCAACGCCGCCGTCGCCCTGCACGAGAACGGGGTGCTCGAGCGCTACGGCGTTGAGCTCATCGGCGCCTCCATCGAGGCCATCCAGCGCGGGGAGAACCGCCAACAGTTCAAGGGCATCGTCGAGAGTCTGGGGATCAGCGATCCCCAGCTCGGCGGCGAGGTGGGCGTCGCCCGCAGCCGGATCTGCCACACCATCGACGACGTCCTGGCTGCTGCCGATGATCTTGGTTATCCGCTGGTGGTGCGGCCCAGTTTCACCATGGGCGGCGTGGGCTCCGGATTCGCCCATTCCGAGAATGATCTGCGCCGGATCGCCGGCGCCGGGCTCGCCGCGAGTCCGACCACCGAGGTGTTGATCGAGGAATCGATCCTCGGCTGGAAGGAGTACGAGCTCGAGGTCATGCGGGACCGCGCCGACAACGTGGTGATCGTCTGCTCGATCGAGAACCTCGACCCGATGGGCGTGCACACCGGCGATTCGATCACCGTCGCCCCGGCGATGACTCTGACCGACCGCGAGTACCAACGGATGCGCGACGTCGCCATCGGGATCATCCGCGCCGTGGGCGTGGACACCGGCGGGCTGCAACATCCAGTTCGCCATCGAGCCGGACACCGGCCGGATGATCGTGATCGAGATGAACCCGCGGGTTTCCCGGTCGAGCGCCCTGGCCTCCAAGGCCACCGGCTTCCCGATCGCGAAGATCGCCGCCAAGGTCGCGATCGGCTACACCCTCGACGAGATTCCCAACGACATAACGGAGAAGACCCCCGCCAGCTTCGAACCGACCCTGGACTACGTCGTCGTCAAGGTGCCGCGGTTCGCCTTCGAGAAGTTCCCCGCGGCCGACTCGACCCTGACCACCCACATGAAGAGTGTCGGTGAGGCCATGGCCATCGGCCGGAACTTCACCGAGGCGCTCGGCAAGGCCCTGCGCAGCCTCGAGGACCCGCGCGCGCCCTCCTTCGATCCTCTTCGACGGTCGACGTTGCCCCTGAGCCTGTCGAAGGGCTCAGGCAGAAAGCACGTGGCGCAGCTGCTCGCCGAGGCGGCTCGGCCGCACGACGGCCGGCTCGGGCGTGGTGATGCAGGCGCTGCGCGCCGGAGCGACTCCGGAGCAGGTCTTCGCGGCGACCAAGATCGACCCGTGGTTCCTTGATCAACTCGTGCTGCTGCTCGAGGTGGCCACCGAGGTCCGCGACGCGCCGGAGCTGACCGCCGACGTGCTGCGACTCGCCAAGCGGCACGGCCTGTCCGACGCGCAGATCGCCGCCATCCGGCATCTGAAGCGAGGACGTGGTCCGCGGCGTCCGCTGGGCGCTGGGTATCCGGCCGGTGTTCAAGACGGTGGATACCTGCGCCGCAGAGTTCGCGGCCCGAACTCCCTACCACTACAGCTCCTACGACGAGGAGACCGAGGTGCAGCCGCGCGACAAGCCGGCGGTGTTGATCTTGGGGAGTGGTCCGAACCGGATCGGGCAGGGCATCGAGTTCGACTACTCCTGCGTGCACGCCGCGATGGCGCTGTCGGACGGCGGGCTACGAGACGATCATGGTCAACTGCAACCCCGAGACCGTCTCCACCGACTACGACACCGCCGACCGGCTCTACTTCGAACCGCTCACCCTCGAGGACGTGCTCGAGGTCGTGCATGCGGAGCGCGCCGCCGGTCCGCTGGCCGGCGTGATCGTCCAGCTCGGCGGCCAGACCCCGTTGCGGCTGGCGCAGGCGCTCAAGGACGCGGGCGTGCCGATCGTCGGCACCAGCCCGGAGGCCATCCACCTGGCCGAGGAGCGCGGCGCGTTCGGCCAGGTGCTGGCGACGCGAGAACCTGCCCGCTCCCCGGCACGGTCTTGCCCGCTCACCCGCCGAGGCCGAGCGGATCGCCGACGACATCGGCTATCCGGTGCTGGTCCGCCCGAGCTACGTGCTCGGCGGCCGGGGCATGGAGATCGTCTACGACGCGAGCACGCTGGCCTCCTACATCGAGCGGGCGACCAAGGTCACCCCCGATCATCCCGTGCTCGTCGACCAGTTCCTGGACGACGCGGTGGAGATCGACGTCGACGCCCTCTACGACGGTGAGGATCTGTACCTCGGCGGCGTGATGGAGCACATCGAGGAGGCCGGCATCCACTCGGGCGACTCGGCGTGCGCCCTGCCGCCGATCACGCTGGGCGCCGAGGTCGTCGACCGGATCCGCACCTCGACCGAGGCGATCGCCCGGGGCGTGGGGGTCCGGGGCTTGATCAACATCCAGTTCGCCCTGGCCGGTGATCAACTCTTCGTGCTCGAGGCCAACCCTCGCGCATCTCGGACGGTGCCGTTCGTCTCCAAGGCGACGGCCACGCCGCTGGCCAAGGCGGCCGCCCGGGTCATGATGGGCACCTCGATCGCCGAGCTGCGCCGCGACGGCACACTGCGGGCCGTCGGGCGACGGATCGAGCGAGAACGGCGCCGCCCCCATCGCCGTCAAAGAGGCGGTGATGCCGTTCAACCGATTCCGTACCGTGGAAGGGATCTCGGTCGACATCATCCTCGGCCCGGAGATGAAGTCGACCGGGGAGGTGATGGGTCTCGACGTCGGTTTCGGCACCGCCTTCGCCAAGAGCCAGGTGGCCGGCTTCGGTCCGCTGCCGACCAAGGGCACCGTCTTCGTCTCGGTGGCCAACCGGGACAAGCGGTTCGTGATCTTCCCGGTCAAGCGGCTGGCCGACCTCGGCTTCGAGATCCTCGCCACCGCAGGCACGGCCTCGATGCTCCGGCGGCACGGCGTCAAGGTGACCCCGGTCCGCAAGTTCAGCCAGGGCCCGGGACCGGCCGGTGAGAAGACCGTGGTGCAGGCGATCTTGGACGGTGAGGTCGATCTGATCTTCAACACCCCACACGGTCTCAGCCCAGACGGCCGCCCGCGGTTCGACGGCTACGAGATCCGGACCGCCGCGGTGCTGCGCAACGTCCCGTGTGTCACCACGGTGCAGGGTCTGGCCGCCGCCGTACAGGGCATCGAGGCCATCCGGGCCGGCAACGTCGGCGTCCGCTCCCTGCAGTCCTGGGCGGCCGAGCTGTCCCGTCCCTTTTCGGTGTGAGCGGGGCGTACGAGCGGCTGCTGCGGCCGCTGCTGTTCCGTGCGTACTCCGGGGACGCCGAACGCGTCCACGAGGCCACCCTCGCGACGATCTCCCGCGTCGGCCGGCACCCGTGGGCGTTGCGGGCCCTCGCGGCGCTCTGCGCGCGACATCGCACCCCGACCACGCGTGGCCGGCATCCGCTTCCCCGGACGGGTGGGCCTGGCCGCCGGCATGGACAAGAACGGGGTCGGGGTGCGGACCTGGGGTGCGCTCGGTTTCGGACACGCCGAGATCGGCACGGTGACCGCCCGACCCCAACCGGGGAACGAGAAGCCGCGGTTGTTCCGCCTGCCCGCGAGCGGCGCGATCATCAACCGGATGGGCTTCAACAACGCCGGCGCCGCGGCGCTGGCGATCCGCTCGAGGCCGCCGGGGTCCGTCGCGGCAACGGGGCGGTCGGGATTCCGCTGGGCGTCTCGATCGGGAAGACCAAGATCGTTCCCTTGGACGAGGCCGTGCCGGACTACCTCTGCTCGCTGGGGATCATCGCCCCGTACGCCGACTACCTGGCCGTCAACGTTTCGAGTCCGAACACGCCGGGTCTGCGTTCCCTGCAAGACGCCGAGACGCTGCGTGCGCTGCTCGCGGCGTTGGTCAGCGGCACCGAGGTGCCGATCTTCGTCAAGCTGGCACCCGATCTCACCGACGACGCTCTCGAGGAGGCTCTGGCGGTCTGCGTCGAGACGGGAGCCAAGGGGTTGATCGCCACGAACACCACCCTCGCCCGGACGGGTCTGCAGTCGCCGGACCTGCCGCAGTGGGACGAGGCGGGCGGGCTCTCCGGGGCGCCGCTGACGGCGCGGGCCCGCGCAGTGGTCAGATTCCTGGCCGATCGCACCGAGCTGCCGATCATCGGGGTCGGCGGGGTGATGACGGCCGACGACGGCCGCGCCCTGCTCGACGCCGGCGCGAGCCTGCTGCAGGTCTACACCGGCTTCGTCTACGGCGGGCCGCCGCTGATCGCCGCCCTCAACCGGGCCCGTGCAGGCGACGACACGCCGAACGAGCGAAGATGTGACGAGTACGAGATCTGTGGAGAGCAGCGCCGTACGGACTCCGGCTGCAGCGGCTCGTGAGCCAGCGGGGAGCACTGTGTGCCGGCATCGACCCCCATCCCGCCATGCTGCGGGCCTGGGGGCTCGATCCCGACGTCGCTGGTCTGGAGCGCTGCGCCCGCACCATGGTCGAGGCGCTCGGTGACCTGGTGCCGGTGTTCAAACCGCAGTCGGCTTTCTTCGAGGCCTACGGCTCGGCCGGTATCGCCGTCCTCGAGCGCACCCTGGCCGACATCACGGGCCACGGGCGGCTTGGCGCTGCTCGACGTCAAGCGCGGAGACATCGGCTCGACCATGGACGCGTACGCCGCGGCGTACCTCAGCGACGGCTCCCCGCTGGCGGCCGACGCCATCACCCTCAGTCCGTACCTGGGCTTCGGGTCCCTGCGCGGCGCGATCGACCTGGCCCGGGAGCAGGGCCGCGGCGTCTACGTGCTGGCCTGACCAGCAATCCCGAAGGCGCGGAGGTGCAGCGGGCCGAGGCGACCGACGGGCGAACGGTGGCCCGATCCATTCTGGACGCTGCCGCCGAGGCGAATGCAGACGCGGAATACGGCCACGTCGGCCTGGTGGTCGGCGTCACCGTCGGACCCACCGATCTGGACTTCGCCTCGCTGGGGGCTCGATACTGGCGCCCGGCTTCGGTGCCCAGGGCGGTACGGTCGATGATCTCGGAGACCGTCTTCGGGTCGGCGGTCTCCTCCGTGCTGCCCGCGACCAGCCGAGAACTGATGGCGGCCGGGCCCGACGTCGCCCCGATCCGCGCACTGGCCCGCAGCACCCTGGGGCGGATCGCAGCAGCGGCCCGGGTGGGGTAACGTCTCGCGCATCGCACCGGATGCGGGTTCGGTGGGCAGTGAGGTAAGCAGATGGGTGTGAGTGTGACGATTCCCCCGCTGAGTGATGAGCAACGTTCCCAGGCGCGTCATGCGGCGACGGAGGCCCGTCGGCGCCGTGCCGAGGTCAAGCAGGGCCTGCGCACCGGCGAGCGCAGTCTGGCCGAGGTCTTGGAGCAGGCCGAATCCGACGACGTCGTGGCGCACGCCAAGGTGCTCGACGTGCTGAAGGCCCTGCCACGGGTCGGAGCCGTCCGGGCGAGCCGGGTGATGGAGCGGTTGGACATCGCCCCCAATCGCCGGCTGCGTGGCCTCGGGCGCCACCAGGTGGCGGCCTTGGTGTCGGAGTTCTCGTCCGCACACGGCAGACTCCCGAGAGTTCTGCCCGTCGATCTTCGTGACCGACCCCGAGCGGCCGGATCCACAACAGACATACCGTCGACGTGTTGCCCGGAGCCCCGGCTGACCGTCGTATCCGGCCCGACCGCGGTCGGCAAGGGGACGGTGGTCAGCGCGGCTGCGCGCGCGAGCATCCCGAGCTGTTCGTCTCCGTCTCGGCCACGACCCGTCCGCCCGCGGCGGGGAGAGCGTCGACGGGGTGCACTACCACTTCGTCTCCGACGCCGAGTTCGACGAACTGATCGCCACCGACGCGCTGCTGGAGTGGGCGACCGTGCACGGCGTGCACCGCTACGGCACACCGAAGGCCCCGGTCCTGGCCGCACTGGCAGCCGGCCGCGACGCCATCTTGGAGATCGACCTGCAGGGCGCCCGGCAGGTCCGGCAGTCCATGCCCGAGGCCCGGCTGGTCTTCCTGGCCCCGCCGTCCTGGGACGAACTCGTCCGCCGGCTGTCGGGGCGCGGCACCGAATCGGAGACCCAGCGGGCCCGCCGGCTGGTGACCGCCGAGGCCGAACTGGCCGCCCAGGCCGAGTTCGACGCCGTCGTCGTCAACGTCGAAGTGGGACAAGCTGTGGCGGACTTGGTACGCTTGCTTCGTCTGTAGACCGTGCAGGCCGCTTCGGCCTGCCATCGGTGTCCGCCGTTCCAGTCTCGTCCAAGCCAAGAAGGTTCCTCCTTGTCCGCACACATCACCGCCGAGGGCATCACCAATCCCCCGATCGACGAGTTGCTCACCCAGGCCGACTCGAAGTACAAGCTCGTGCTCTACGCCGCGAAGCGGGCCCGGCAGATCAACGCCTACTACTCCCAGCTGGGCGAGGGTCTGCTCGACCACGTCGGCCCGCTCGTGGAGACCACCATCCAGGAGAAGCCGCTCTCCATCGCCCTGCGCGAGGTCAACGCCGGCGTCTTGACCTGCACCGACACCGATCCCGAGGGTGAGACCGAGGAGACCGGCGACGACGGCTCCTTCGGCAACCTGGCCTGAGCGTCCGGTCCTCGCCACGCCCTCGTCTGTCGTACCTCACTCGTCAGCCATGAGCCGCATCCTGCTCGGGGTCACCGGCGGGATCGCGGCCTACAAGGCGTGTGAACTCGTGCGCCGGCTGCGCGCCGAGGGGCACGACGTCACGGTCGTCCCCACCGCCGCCGCGCTGGAGTTCGTCGGCGCGACGACCTGGGCGGCGTTGTCCGGACATCCCGTGCACACCTCGGTCTTCGACGACGCCTACGAGGTGCCGCACGTCCGGCTCGGGCAGGAGGCCGACCTGGTGCTGGTGGCGCCGGCCACCGCCGATCTGCTGGCCCGCGCCGCGACCGGGCGGGCCGACGACCTGCTCACCAACGTGTTGCTCACGGCACGCTGCCCGATCCTCTTCGCCCCGGCGATGCACACCGAGATGTGGCTGCATCCCGCGACCAAGGGCAACGTCGACGACCCTCCGCGCCGCGGCGCCGTCGTCATCGACCCCGACTCCGGCCGGCTGACCGGCGCCGATTCGGGACCCGGGCGGCTTCCGGACCCGGCCGAGTTGGCGGCGGTGGCCACCGCGGTCCTCGCCGATCCCGGGCATCGCCGTCCGGGCGGCGCAGCGGGACCTGGCCGGGCTCCGGGTCGCGGTCAGCGCCGGCGGAACCCGGGAGCATCTGGATCCGGTCCGCTTCGTCGGCAACCGCTCGTCGGGCCGGATGGGCTGGGCGCTGGCCCGCGCCGCGGTGCTGCGCGGGGCCGAGGTGCACCTCGTCGCGGCCAACGTCGCGTTGCCCGCACCGCCGGGCGCCGAGATCGAGACGGTGGTCTCGACGGGCGACCTGGCCGCCGCCATGACCACGGCGGCGAAGACCGCCGACCTGATCGTGATGGCCGCGGCGGCCGCCGACTTCACGCCCGCCGACGGTGAGCCAGACCAAGATCAAGAAGTCGGGCCCGGACAGCCGGTCTCCGGCTGGATCTGGTGCAGACCACCGACGTCCTGGCTGCGCTGGTCGCCGCCCGCACCGACGCCCGCCAGATCCTCGTCGGCTTCGCCGCCGAGACGCCGACCGAGGAGACCTCGCTGCTCGACCTGGGGCGGGCCAAGCTGCTCCGCAAGGGCTGCGATCTCCTGGTGCTCAACGATGTCGGGCAGGGCAAGGCGTTCGGCCGCGACGACAACGAGATCGTGTTGCTGACCGCGGACGGCGCGTCCGGTCCGTACGCTGGGGCGAAGGATTCCCTGGCTCACGAAATCTGGGACGCGGCGCTGGCGCTGCGATCCCGGCGCTAAGTTCTGACCCGCTGAGTCGATCGCAAAAGAGAAGGTAGGCCGCATGCCGGGAAGATTGTTCACGTCCGAGTCGGTGACCGAGGGTCACCCGGACAAGATCGCCGACCAGATCAGCGACTCGGTGCTGGACGAGATGCTCCGCCAGGACCCGGCGAGCCGGGTGGCCGTGGAAACGCTGGTGACCACCGGTCTGGTGGTCGTCGCCGGGCGAGGTGACCACCGAGGCGTACGTCGAGATCCCCAGGATCGTCCGGCAGCGGATCCTCGACATCGGCTACGACTCCTCGACCAAGGGCTTCGACGGTGCCTCGTGCGGCGTCCAGGTGGCCATCGGCCAGCAGTCGCCCGATATCGCCCAGGGCGTGGACACCGCCGTGGAGAGCCGCACGGGCGAGTCCGCGGACTATCTCGACGCACAGGGCGCCGGCGACCAGGGGCTGATGTTCGGCTACGCGTGCAACGAGACGGCCAGCAAGATGCCGCTGCCGATCGATCTGGCCCACCGCCTGGCCGAGCAGCTGTCGGCGGCGCGCAAGGAGGGCTCGATCCCGTACCTCCGGCCCGACGGCAAGACCCAGGTCACCATCGAGTACGACGGCGACCGGCCGGTCCGGCTGGACACCGTGGTGCTCTCCAGCCAGCACGCATCCGACATCGACCTCGACGCCCTGCTCACCCCCGACGTGCGCAAGCACGTGGTCGAGCCGGTGTTGGAGCGCTACGAGCTGGACAGCTCCGACTACCGGCTGCTGGTCAACCCGACCGGCCGGTTCGAGATCGGCGGCCCGATGGGCGACGCCGGGCTCACCGGTCGCAAGATCATCGTCGACACCTACGGCGGCATGGCCCGGCACGGCGGCGGCGCCTTCTCCGGCAAGGACCCCTCCAAGGTCGACCGGTCCGCGGCGTACGCGATGCGCTGGGTGGCCAAGAACGTGGTCGCCGCCGGACTCGCCGGACGCTGTGAGGTCCAGGTCGCGTACGCGATCGGCAAGGCCCATCCGGTGGGCTTCTACGTGGAGACCTTCGGCACCGAGGAGGTTCCCGTGACGCAGATCCAGGAGGCGGTGCTGCACACCTTCGACCTCCGCCCGGCCGCGATCATCCGCGATCTCGACCTCAAGCGCCCGATCTACGCCCAGGTCGCCGCCTACGGCCACTTCGGACGTGAGCTGGACGAGATCAGCTGGGAGAAGACCGACCGCGCCGACGCGCTCGCCGCCGCCGTCAAGGGCTGACCTCAAGGACACTCCCGCGGACGCACCACCTTCTTGCGTCGGCACCACGTGCACGTGGTGCGAACGCAACAGGGTGGTGCATTGGAACTGGGGCGCGACGCCGCTCCCATCAGAAAAGCTGCCGGGCGCGCCGCCAGGTGGCCCGGATGGACTGGGCCGCGGCTGACCCGAAGAGCAGCCCGAGGGCGATCGAGACAATCAGGACGGCGATGGAGAAGCCGGTGGCCGCCAGGTCTCCCGATTCGACGGCGAGCTGGGTGACCGACAGCAGTCCCAGGCTGCCGGGAACCAGCAGGTAGAACGCCGGCAGGAAGACCACCAGCCGGGGCAGCTTGGGGCCGGATCATCTCCACGAGCGCACGCGCCCAGCGTCGCGGCGGCCGCCGCCGAGGAACCCGCCCAGCGGGGCCCCGCCGATCTGCTGACCGACCGTCTGGGCGAGGAACGAGACGGCGACGTTGAGGGTGATCCAGAGCATCAGCCGCTCGCGGGCGCCCTGCATCAGGCTCACCCCGACCCCGATCAGCACCAGGCCGACGGGAGCCGACCACCAGCCGAGCTCGTCGACCCGGACGTTGTTCAGGTCCTCCGGCGGCACTTGGAACAGCGTCGACGGCCGCCACGATGCCCATGGCGAACAGCAACAGCCGGACGACCCCGTAGCCGAGCCGGGAGACGCCGGCCACCATCGCGCCCGCGGCCAGCTCGCTGATGCCGGTCACCAACGCCGAGCCGGGCAGCAGGATCGCCAGTGGCGCCAGCAGGGTCCGCAGCGGCGCCTCGAGCAGATCCGAGCTGATCGGCGGTGAACACCACGACAGGCCACGGCGAAGGCGGCCACCGTTGGGCAGGACCTTGCTGAGGAACGCCACCCGTGCAGACGCCGGACCAGCGCCCAGACGATCACGGCGCACAGACGGCGTTGACGGCCAGACTGACGGGAGCCGGCTGCAGGATCAGTCCGATGCCGACCGAGAAGCCCACCCAACCCAAGCCGACGAGCCAGGTCGGATAGCGGGGCGGCAGCGCCGTGAGAGCCGCGAGTTGCTCTGGCGCCTCGGCCGGGGCTCAACTGGGCCATCCGGAGCCGGTGCAGCAACAACCGCACCTCGTCGGCCTGGTCCAGGCCCAGCGGCGGAGGTCACCGCTTGGAACGTCGCCGGATCCCCCGGGGTGAGAGCGACGGTCAACCCGGTCGGTCCCGCGCCGATCTGCGCCTCGGGCCAGCCGAGCCGGATCGCGACGATCCGCAGCTCCTCCTCGACCTCGTGCACGGGCTGACCGGTGGCGACCATCGCGGTGCCGAGCGTGGCGAGCAGCCGGCGCGCCTCCGGTGCCGGCTCAGCGCTCACGACGCACACTCTGCCAGCCGTGGTGCCGCCCCGCGGGACCTGACTCCGCAGGCGCACCCTTTCGTCGCTACTTGCACCCCCATGTGAGGGTGCATCTGCCGACGTAGGGGTGCGCCTGTGACGATCGGAGGCGCGATCGGTCGGCCTGTCAGCGGCGGCTGCCTATCATCGCGTGTGCCCGAGCCGATCCGCCTCCGCCGATCCGGCTCGGCCGGTGGCGCGGGTGGCGGTGGACATCTCCCTGGCCGCACCTGGACCGGCCGTTCGACTACCGGGTCACGGCCGACCAGGACGAGGCTGCCGTGCCCGGGGCGCGGGTCCGGGTGCGGTTCGCCGGTCGACTGCGCGACGGGTACGTCCTCGAGCGGCTGCCCGAGAGCCGAGCACGAGGGGAGCCTGGCGCCGCTGCACAAGGTGGTGTCGCCCGAGCCGGTGCTCACCCCGGAGATCGCCGCGCTGATCCGCCGGGTGGCCGACCACTACGCCAGCTGCTTCGCCGACGTGCTGCGGCTGGCCGTGCCGCCGCGACACGCCGCGACCGAGAAGGCAGCGGGCCGGTGCGCCGGCCCGAGCCGGTCGAGCGCGCCGGGCTGAGCCGGGCCCCTTGGGCGCGCTACCCGTCCGGTCCGGAGTTCCTGCGTGCGCTGGCCGCCGGCCACAGCCCCCGGGCGTACTGGCAGCTCATCCCGAGCCACGACCCGAGCGGGGACTGGGCGACCGGCCTGGCCGTCCGCCGCCCGCGCCACCGCCGCCGGCGGCCGCGGCGCGGTCGTCGTGGTGCCCGACCAGCGCGACCTGGACCGCCTGGAGGAGGCCTGCCGTCGCGCGCTGGGTCCGGGCGGGTTCGTCACGCTGACCGCCGAGCTGGGTCCGGCGGCCCGCTACCGCGCCTTCCTTGCGGGCGTTGCGCGGGGAGGTGCGGGTGGTGATCGGAAACCGGGCCAGCGCGTTCGCGCCGGTTCGCGATCTCGGGCTAGTCGCGCTGTTCGACGACGGCGACGACCTGCTCGCCGAGCCCCGCGCGCCCTATCCGCACGCTCGTACGGTGCTGGCGCTGCGGGCGGCCGCCGCCGGTGCCGCCGTGCTTTTCACCGGCTACGCCCGGACGGCGGAGGTGCAGCAGCTCATCCGCCGCGAGTGGTTGCGGGAGCTGGCCGTCGATCGGTCGACCCTGCGCCACACGGCCCCGTCGATCACCGTGACCGCCGACACCGACCAGGCCCTGGAGCGCGATCCGCACGCCCGGGCCGCCCGGCTGCCGCATCAGGTCTTCGCCTCGATCCGGAGCGCTCTGGCCCAGGGGCCCGTGCTGGTCCAGGTGCCGCGGGCCGGCTACCTGGTGGCTCTGGTCTGTCAGGAGTGTCGTGAACCGGCGCGCTGCCCGTTCTGCGGCGGCCCCGCGCACCGGAGCGGGGGAGACGCCGCCGGGCTCCTGATGCTGCGGCTGGTGCGGCCGACCGAACGCCGACTGGAGCTGTCCGATCTGTGGCTCCCGCCGGTTGCGGGCGCCCGCGAGTCGGGGCGCAGCGGACCGCCGAAGAACTCGGCAAGGCCTTCCCGCAGACGCGCGGTGCGTCAGTCGAGCGGCGGCCACGCCTTGGAGGCGGTGCCCGATACGCCCGCGCTGATCATCGCCACGCCCGGCGCCGAACCGCCGGCCGACGGGGGTTACGCGGGCGCCGTGCTGCTGGACACCGACGTGCTGCTCCTCCGCGCGGATCTGCGGGCCGGGGAGGAGGCCCTGCGGCGCTGGCTCAACGTGACCGCGCTGGTCCGGCCCGGACATGCCGGCGGGTCGGTGATCGCGGTCGGTGAGAGCTCCGACCGCGCGCTCCAGGCCCTCGTCCGACTCGATCCGGCGGGGTTCGCCGACCGGGAGCTGGCGGAGCGGGTCGAGGCCGCGGTTCCCGCCCGCGGTCAAGCTGATCACCGTCGAGGGCAGCGCCGACGCGGTGGCCGAGTTCGCCGATCTGCCGCACCGCCGGAGCAGACCGAGCGCCTGGGCCCGGTCGACCTGCCGCCGCGCGCCGGGCGACGACGTCGTCCGGCAACGGCTCACGCTGAGGGCACCGCTGCCGGTCGGCGACGACCTCGTGCGGACCGTCAAGGACGTGACCGCCCTGCGCAGCGCGCGGAAGAGCGACGGGGCGCTCCGGATCCGGGTCGATCCCGAGGTGATCGCCTGACCGGGCGCCTGCGGTCCCGCGCACCGCGGCACGCCGCCCCTGATGAGTCGCGTCGTCGGTCGTGGTCTACTCCGCCATGACCACAACCCACACCGACCCGATGACCAGGACCGTCAGCGTTCCCGGCGCCACCCTCGCCTACGACGTACGCGGCGATCTGGCCGCCGACGTGACGCCACTGGTCTTGATCGGCTCGCCGATGGACGCGTCCGGCTTCCAGACGTTGGCTTCGCACTTCCCCGACCGCGTCGTGGTGACCTACGACCCGCGCAACACGGGCCGCAGCGAGCGCGACGAGCCCACCGCCGAGGTGACCGCCGAACAGCACGCCGACGATCTGCACGCGGTATTGCAGGACCTGGGTACCGGACCGGTCGACCTGTTCGCCAGCTCGGGCGGAGCGATCAACGCCTTGGCGCTGGTGGCGCGACACCCCCAGGACGTCGGCCTGCTCGTGGCGCACGAGCCGCCGCTGGTCGACGTCGTCCCCGACCGTGAGCTGTGGCGGCCGTGATCGAGGACATGTGGGCGACGTACCAGGCCCAGGGCTCCGGCTCGGCCATGGCCAAATTCATCTCCTTCGTCATGTACCGCGGCGAGGTCAGCGCGGAGTACCTGGCGCAGCCTGCCCCGGACCCGGCGATGTTCGGCATGTCGGCCGACGACGACGGGTCGCGCAACGACGCGCTGATGACCAACCTGCGCGGCGGCTGCCTCTACCGGCTCGACGTGCCCGCCCTCCAGGCCGCACCGACCCGGATCGTGCTCGCGGCCGGTGAGGAGTCCGGCGGTCCCGACAGACGGCGAGTTCGCCTGCCGCGGGGCCTACGGCGTCGCGGCGGCGCTCGGCGAGGAGGTCGCCATCTTCCCGAGCGGACACGCCGGCTTCCTCGGGGGCGAGTTCGGCCAGACCGGCCGACCCGACGAGTTCGCGGCCCGGCTGCGCGAGGTGCTCGGGCTGCGCGCTGCCTAAACTCGCGCGGTGCGTCTGATATTCGCCGGTACGCCCGAGGTCGCGGTGCCGTCGCTGGAGGCTCTCGTCTCGTCCGGCCACGAGGTGGTCGGCGTGCTCACCCGACCCGACGCGCCGGCCGGGCGGGGTAAGCGACTTCAGCCCAGTCCGGTAGCGGCCCGAGCGGCCGAACTGGGGCTCGAGGTCCTCCGCCCGCGCACGACCGCGCGATCCCGAGTTCGTGGCGCGGCTGACCGAGCTGGCTCCGGACTGCTGTCCGGTCGTGGCGTACGGGGCGCTGCTGCACGAGCGCTGTCCTGGACATCCCGCGAGCCGGCTGGGTGAACCTGCACTTCTCCCTGCTGCCGGCGTGGCGGGGTGCGGCGCCGGTCCAGCACGCGGTGCTGGCCGGCGATCCGGTCACCGGTGCGACCACGTTCCGCATCGTCGAGGCGCTGGACGCCGGCCCGACGTACGCGATGATCACCGAGCCGATCGGGCCGCGCGACACCTCCGGCGATCTGCTCGCCCGGCTGGCGGTCCGGGGAGCCGACCTGCTGGTCCAGACGCTGGACGGCATCGCCGACGGCTCCGCGGCGGCGGTGCCGCAACCGGACACCGGCGTCACTCTCGCCCCCAAGATCACCGTCGCCGACGCCGAGATCGACTGGACGCGAGACGACCGATCGGATCGACCGGGTGGTGCGCGGTTGTGCCCCGCATCCCGGCGCCTGGACGACCTTTCGCGGCGAGCGGTTCAAGATCAACTCAGTCACGCCGGTCGACGACTACTCGCTTCCGCCGGCCCGGCTGCGCGTCGGAAAGCGAAGCGTCCACGTCGGCACCGGTGACGGCGCACTGGAGCTCGGCCAGGTTCAGGCCCAGGGCAAGAAGCCGATGCCGGCGGCCGACTGGGCTCGCGGAATCACGTTCGCGGCCGACGAGTCGCTCGGTAGCTGACGGGCCCTCGATGCCCCGTCGACGCGTCATCGATCCAGCGCGCCGGGTGGCCTTCGATGCGCTGCGCCTGGTGCACGCCGAGGACGCGTACGCGAATCTGGTTCTGCCGAAGCTGCTGACCGAGCGCGGGATCACCGGCCGGGACGCCGCCTTCGCCACCGAACTCCTGGCCGGCACGTGTCGGGGTGAGGGCACGTACGACCTGATCATCGCCGCTGCCGCCGGCCGCCCGACCTCTTCGCTGCAGCCGGCGGTACTCGACCTGCTCCGGCTGGGCACGCACTCGCTTCTGGCCATGGCTACGCCCGTCCATGCCGCCGTGGCCGCGACGGTCGAGCTGGCGGCGACCACGGTGGGGGAGCGGGTCACCGGGCTGGTCAACGCGGTGCTCCGCCGGGTCGCGGCCCGGACGTGGGACGGGTGGATCGCCGAGCTGACCGTCGGCGCTGACGAGCGCGGACCGGCTGGCCATCGCCACCGCCCATCCCGCGCTGGATCGTCGACGCCTTCGCCGAGGTGCTCCCGGCCACCGAGCTCGAGCCGGCGCTACTCGCCGACAACGTGCCGGCCGCGGTCACGCTGGCCATCCGACCGGGCCTTGCCGAGCGGTCCGAGCTGGTGGCGGCCGGCGCTGTGCCGAGCACCGTACTCGCCGTTCGCCGCCCGCTGGTCGGGCAATCCGGCCGACCTGGCCTCCGTACGGGAGGGCCGCGTGGGCGTCCAGGACGAGGGCTCGCAGCTGGTGGCGTGGGGGCTGGCGCGGGCGACCGGAGCGGCCGGCTGGTGGCTGGACCTCTGCGCCGGGCCAGGCGGCAAGACGGCGTTGCTGACCGGTCTCGCCGCGAGCGACTGGCTCTCGGGTACTGGCCGCCGACGTGGCTCCGCACCGGGCTCGCCTGGTGGAGAGCGCGGTGCGCGCGTATCCGCGTCCAGCCGGTGTCGTCGTGGCCGACGCCACCCGCCCAGCCTGGGGTACGGGAGCATTCAGCCGGGTGCTGGCCGACGTGCCGTGTACCGGATTGGGCGCGCTGCGACGCCGTCCCGAAGCGCGCTGGCGGCGCGAGGGCGAGGCGGTCGAGCAGTTGCACGGACTCCAGATCGAACTGCTGCGCAGCGCTCTGACGGCGGCCGGCCCGGGCGGGGTCGTCGCGTACGTGACCTGCTCACCGCACCGTCGCGAGACCAGCGACGTGGTCGAGCAGGTGATGTCCGACCGGGTCGACGTTGAGGTGCTGGAGGCCTCGACCCTGTTGCCGGAGGTGCCGAACGCCGCACGCGGCCCGTTCCTGCAGCTGTGGCCCCACCGGCACGGAACCGACGCCATGTTCGCCGCGTACCTGCGGAAAACGTCGTAGCCACTACAGTGCCGTCGTGGCCAAGCGCGTGATGCCCAGTCTGTTGTCGGCGGACTTCGCGAACCTGCAGGACTCGATCGAGTCCATCCCCAGCGCCGACGCCCTGCACGTCGACGTCATGGACTACCACTTCGTGCCGAACCTCACCATCGGGTTGCCCGTGGTGCACGCCATCCGCAAGATCACCCGCCACGTTCCTCGACATCCATCTCATGATCGACAATCCCGACCGCTGGGCTCCCTCGTACGCGGAGGCCGGGGCCAATTCGGTCACGTTCCACGCCGAGGCGGCGAACGCCCCGATCCGGCTGGCTCGCGAGCTGCGCAAGCACGGCGCGCGGGCCGGCATGGCGCTGAAACCCGCCACGCCCATCGAGCCTTACGCCGACCTGCTGCCCGAGCTCGACCTCGTGTTGATCATGACGGTCGAGCCTGGCTTCGGCGGGCAGAAGTTCCTCGACGTCTGCCTGCCCAAGATCGAACGCGCCCGCAAGCTGGTGGACGCCACTGGGGCCGACATCTGGTTGCAGGTCGACGGCGGCGTCTCCGCCGAGACCATCGAACGCTGCGCCGCTGCTGGGGCCGATTCCTTCGTGGCTGGGTCGGCAGTGTTCCACCACCAGGATCCGGACGAGATGGTCCAGCGTTTACGGCGGGCCGTTGGGGCGGAGGGCTCGTTGGGGTCTGGGTAGTGCGCGACTCCCCAGACCCTGAACAGATCGGGCGATCAATCCCCCGACCCTCCCGATCAGGTAATCAGTTCCCCTGACGTCGGCGCAGATACCTCTCGAACTCAGCAGCGATCGCATCGCCGCTCGCTTCTGGCAATTCCGTCGCATCTTGCTGTTCTTCCAATGCGCTCACGTACTCGGCGACCTCGCTGTCGTCCGACGCGAGCTCGTCGACACCTCGTTCCCACGCACGAGACAACTCCGGCAGTTCCCCGAGATCCAGCGGCAAGTCGATCAACTTCTCGAGCGCGTTGAGCAGCGCCAGTGTCGCCTTGGGGCAGGGCGGGTGGGAGACGTAGTGGGGGATGGCGGCCCAGAGGGAGATCGAGGGCATGCCGCTGCGGGAAAGGAGGTCGGCGAGCACGCCGACGATCCCGGTCGGACCCTCGTACGAGGACTCCAGCAGACCATGGCGCTCCGACAACTCCGGGTCGCGACTGGTCACCGACACCGGGACCGGTCGGGTGTGCGGCGTGTCGGCCAGGAGGGCGCCCGAGACAGAAGACCTGCCGCGCCCCTGCCGAGCGGAGCGCCGAGGCGATCAGCGTGCCGAAGTGCCGCCACCGCATGTTCGGCTCGATCCCGCGGACCAGGACGAGGTCGCGGCCGTTGGGCAGCTGGGCGGTCTTGATCTCGGTGGTCGGCCAGGTGATGGTCCGCTCGCCGTTGCCGTCGAAGCCGACCTGCGGGCGGTTGACCTGGTTGTCGTAGAACTCGTCGGGGTCGATGGCGTACGCGAGTTCGGCGTCGTACGCCTCGGCCAGATGGTCGATCGCCGAGCTGGCGGCGTTGCCGGCGTCACTCCAGCCGGCGAAGGCGGTGACCACCAGCGGGTCGACCAGGCCCCGCAGTCCGGGGTTGCTCGCGTCGTCCATGTCTTCCACTCTAATCACCACCGTCCTCCGTCTCGGGCGATGAGAGCAACGGGCGCCACATCGTGATTACGCCCGGTTCGCCGCCGCTCCTCGGACTATCCTCGCGACCGTGGCCGCCGACCTTCGTTCGCACTCTCGCCCAGCGCGTGGTCATCGCGGACGGGGCGATGGGGACGATGCTGCAGAGCTACGACCTCACGCTGGCCGACTTCGACCAGCTCGAGGGCTGCAACGAGGTCTTGAACGTCACCCGGCCCGACGTGGTCCGCGCCATCCACGACGCCTACTTCGAGGCCGGCGTCGACGCGGTGGAGACCAACACGTTCGGCGCCAATCTCTCGGCGCTGGGGGAGTACGACATCGCCGACCGGATCGCCGAGTTGGCCGGGCGCCGCCGCCCGCATCGCCCGCGACTCGGCCGACGCGTACAGCACCCCCGATCGGCCGCGCTTCGTGCTGGGCAGCGTCGGACCCGGCACCAAGCTGCCGACGCTCGGGTCACCTGCGGTTCGACCAGCTCTGCGGGACGCGTACCAGATCCAGATCGAGGCGATGCTGGCCGGCGGGGTCGACGCCGTCCTGATCGAGACCGCCCAGGACCTGCTGCAGGCCAAGGCGGCCACCATCGCCGCACGGCGGGCCCTCACCGCCACCGGCGTCGACGCTCCGCTCATCGTCAACGTGACGGTGGAGACGACCGGCACGATGCTGCTCGGCTCCGAGATCGGAGCCGCGCTGACGACGTTGGAGCCGCTCGGCATCGACCTGATCGGCCTCAACTGCGCCACCGGGCCGGCGGAGATGAGCGAGCACCTGCGGCATCTGTCCCGGTATGCGCGGGTCGGGCTCGCCTGCATGCCGAACGCCGGCCTGCCGCAGCTCACCGCGGACGGGGCCCACTATCCGCTGCAGCCGGTCGAGCTGGCCGACGCCTTGGAGCAGTTCGTCGGCGAGTTCGGGCTCGGCCTGGTCGGGGGCTGCTGCGGAACCTCGCCCGAGCATCTCCGGCACGTCGTGGAGCGGCTGCACGGCACCGAGGTCAAGGACCGTACGCCGACGACCACGGCGGCCTCGGCGTCGCTGTACGCCGAGGTGCCGTTCCGGCAGGACACCAGCTACCTCTCGATCGGGGAGCGGACCAACGCCAACGGCTCCAAGGCGTTCCGGGAGGCGCTGCTGCAGGAGCGCTGGGACGACTGCGTGGACATCGCGCGGGCCCAGATCCGCGACGGCGCCCACCTGCTGGACCTCAACATCGACTACGTCGGCCGGGACGGCCCGGCCGACATGCGCGACGATGGCTTTCCGGCTGGCCACCGCCTCGACGCTGCCGATCGTGATCGACTCGACCGAGCCGGACGTGCTGCGTGCCGGCCTGGAGTGCCTGGCCGGGCGCAGCGTGATCAACTCCGTCAACTACGAGGACGGCGACGGCCCGGACTCGCGGTTCGCGCGCATCATGCCGCTGGTCGTCGAACACGGCGCGGCGGTGATCGCCTTGACCATCGACGAGGAGGGCCAGGCCCGTACGGCGGAATGGAAGGTCCGGGTGGCCACCCGGCTGATCGAGGACCTAACCAAGAACTGGGGCATGCGGACCGCGCGACATCATCATCGACGCGCTGACCTTCCCGATCGCCACCGGCCAGGAGGAGACCCGCCGCGACGGCATCGAGACCATCGAGGCCATCCGTGAGGTCAAGCGGCTCTACCCCGAGGTCCAGACCACGCTCGGCCTGTCCAACATCTCCTTCGGACTCAACCCGGCGGCCCGGGTCGTGCTGAACTCGGTGTTCCTCAACGAGTGCATCGAGGCCGGACTGGACTCCGCGATCGTGCATGCCGCGAAGATCGTGCCGATGGCGCGGATCCCGGAAGAGCAACGCGACGTCGCCCTCGACATGGTCTACGACCGGCGCCGGGAGGGGTACGACCCGCTGCAGCGCTTCCTCGAACTGTTCGAGGGCGTCACGACCGCCGACACCAAGGCCGAGCGGGCCGCCGAGCTGCTCGCGCTGCCGGTGGCCGAGCGGCTGCAGCGCCGGATCATCGACGGCGAGGGCAAGGGGCTGGCCGACGACCTCGAGCTGGCCCTGGACGACAAGCCGGCGCTGGAGATCATCAACACCGACCTGCTGGCCGGGATGAAGGTGGTCGGCGAGCTGTTCGGGTCCGGACAGATGCAGTTGCCGTTCGTGCTGCAGTCCGCGGAGGTGATGAAGAGCGCCGTCGCCTACCTCGAGCCGCATCTGGAGAAGACCGACTCGGCCGGCAAGGGCACGATCGTGCTCGCCACCGTCAAGGGCGACGTGCACGACATCGGCAAGAACCTGGTCGACATCATCCTGACCAACAACGGCTACACCGTGGTGAACCTCGGCATCAAGCAGCCGATCACGACGATCCTGGAGGCGGCCGAGGAGCACGCCGCCGACGCCATCGGCATGTCCGGGCTGCTGGTCAAGTCGACGGTGGTGATGAAGGAGAACCTCGAGGAGATGAACACTCGGGGGATCGCCGAGAAGTACCCGGTGTTCCTCGGCGGGGCCGCCCTCACCCGGGCGTACGTCGAGCAGGACCTGGGAGCGATGTTCGGCGGCGAGGTGCGTTACGCCCGCGACGCCTTCGAGGGGCTGCGGCTGATGGACGCGCTGATGGCGATGAAGCGCGGTGAGGAGGGGGCGGCCCTGCCGGCTCCGCGCGAGCGTCGGGTGAAGTACGCAGGGCGCGCCCTGACCCTTCGACCGGCTCAGAAGAAGGGTCGAGCCCGGCCGCGCTCCGACGTTGCGACCGACATCGACGTGCCGACACCGCCGTTCTGGGGCGACCGGATCGTCAAGGGCATCGCGCTGGCCGACGTCGCGTCGCTACCTCGACGAGCGGGCGACCTTCATGGGGCAGTGGGGGCTCAAGGGCTCGCGGAGCGGGCCCAGCTACGAGGAACTGGTGGAGACCGAGGGCCGACCACGGCTCCGCGACTGGCTGGGGCGGATCCAGACCGAGGGGATCGCCGAGTTCGCGGTCGTCTACGGCTACTGGCCGTGCTACAGCGCCGGCGACGACATCGTCGTCCTCCGCCCCGGCGGCGAGGTTGCCGACCCCGACGCGGAGCAGTTCCGGTTCACCTTCCCGCGGCAGCGCCGCCCGCGCTACCTCTGCCTGGCCGACTTCTTCCGCGATCGCGAGCTGGCGCTGGCGAAGGGTCCGGACGTGATCGCCTTCCACCTCGTGACCATGGGCGCCGCCGTGGCCAAGGCGACCGCCGTGCTCTTCGAGCAGAACGCTTACCGCGACTACCTCGAGCTCCACGGGCTCAGCGTGCAGCTCACCGAGGCGCTGGCCGAGATGTGGCACGCCCGGATCCGCTCCGACCTCGGCTTCGCACCCGACGACGGCGCCATGGACGAGATGATCCGCGACCAGGCCTATCGGGGCTCGCGGTACTCCTTCGGGTATCCCGCCTGCCCCGACCTGGAGGATCGGGCCAAGCTGGTGGCCCTGCTTCGGCCGGAGCGCATCGGCGTCGAACTCTCCGAGGAACTGCAGCTCCACCCCGAGCAATCCACCGACGCCCTGATCGTCCACCATCCCGAGGCGAAGTACTTCAACGCCCGCTGACTCTGGAAAGGCCCCGCTCAACGCCGGGCCGGGATCAAAACACGGCGTGTCGCGTCTCTTGTCGGGATCGAGCGGGGAGTTTTCAGGTTGTGCGCGGCAGGCGCGGCTGATCCACAGGTGATCCCGAGCGACGGCGCATCCGGCCCCTCCTCCACAGACTCCCAGCGTGAACGCGAATACCCAGGAGATCCGACAACTGTTGATTGAGGGCGGCGGAGTGATCGAGCGTCGTCGACACCCCTTCATGGCTGCGAGTCTTGACGGGTTACTCCGGCGGGGCGTCCTTGTCGCGCTGCTTCCGGGCGTCTACACGACTCCGGCGCGGGCTGAAGAGCGCGATGTCCAGGTGCGGGCGATCCACCTGTGGGAACCGGATGCCGTGTTATGCGGAAGGAGCGCCGCCCAATTGACGTTCTGGCCTGCCTTGCTCGTGCGGCGAGTTGAGGCCGCCGTGCCGGATCGCCGCGTCCAGCGACCATGGCTTCGCCTCACCCGTCGCTCGATCCCTACTGAGCTGATTGTCGAACGCCGCGGGATCCGCGTAACGGCGCCGGCGCTGACGGCCCTCGACCTGTCAACGACGATGGGTGGGAATGCCATCGACACAGTCCTGCGCACCCGGGCGGCCACGCTCCCACAGCTGCACGAAGCGCTGGCTCTGACTCCCAGCCGGCGAAGCAACACCGACCGTCGACTCCTCCTGATCGATTCGCGGGACGAACCGTGGTCGGAGGCCGAGCGCGATACCCACCGCCTGCTTCGGGAGGCCAGCATCACCGGCTGGAAACCGAATCATCCGCTGGAGATGTTGTCCCACGTCTACTACCTGGACATCGCGTTCCCGGCCCAGCTGCTGGCGATCGAAATCGACGGACGCGAGTTCCATGACACCCCGGAGGCTTTCGAGTCCGACCGGTGGCGGCAAAACGACATCGTGCTGGCCGGCTGGCGAGTGCTGCGCTTCACCGCCGCGATGGTGCGCGATCAGCCGTTGATCGTCCTTCGCCAGATCGAGCGGGCCCTGGCCGCGACCGTTTGACCCGGGCGGTGATTTCGCGGCCCGTGATCACGCTGGAAGAATGACCGGACAATGAGCACTCTGCAGGCGGCACTCTGGGACTTCGACGGGACGCTGGCCGACACCGAGCCGCTGTGGGTGGCCGCGGAGTTCGACCTGGTCGATTCCCTGGGCGGGCAGTGGTCGCAGGCCCACGCTGAGCAGCTGGTCGGGAACTCCCTGCTCGACTCAGGCGCCTACATCTTGAACGTGCTCGGACGGCATGACCTCAGCCCGGCCTGGGTGGTCGACCAGATGCTCACCCGGGTGCTGTCGGGACTCGAGTCGGGCGAGGTCGCGTGGCGTCCGGGAGCGTTGGAGCTGCTGACCGCACTGCGTGAGGCCGGCGTACCGTGCGCCCTTGTATCGGCGTCCTACCGTATCCTCCTCGACGCCGTCCTGACGCGTCTTCCCGAGGACACGTTCAGAGTCTCCGTCGCCGGCGACGAGGTCGTCTGGGGCAAGCCGCATCCGGAACCGTACGAGAAGGCCTGCCGGCTGCTCCGGGTCGACGCGAGGAACTGTGTCGTCTTCGAAGACTCGGCCACCGGCGCCCGCTCGGCGAACGCCGCAGGTGCGCTGGTGGTGGCCGTGCCGAATCTGGTGGCGGTGCCGGCCGCCCCCCGTCGCCTTCATTTCGCCTCACTCGTTGACCTCGACGTGGACGCGGTCATCGACCTGATGGAGCGAGCCGATGAGTTCGGGTGATCGCGTTCGCCGGCTGATTGCCGCGTTCGCGTTCGGCGTGCTCGCGCTCGCCGGCTGCGAGATGCCGGGCCCCGCGCCCGTGCCGGAGCCGAGTCCGTCGCCCAGTCAGGACCGGCCGTTCACCGTGCTGAGCACCGACCGGATCCAGGCTGTCGATCCGGCCGCGGTCACCGAGTCGTCCTCGATGGTCGTTCCGGTCAACGTATTCCAGCGGCTGATGAGCGCCGACCCGGGGGAGTCGCTGCTGCGGCCGGATGCGGCGCGCGACTGCCTCGTTCACCGCCACCACGGTCTACACCTGCACGCTCAACGACGAACTGTTCTTCCACAACGGCCACGAGCTCACCTCCCGGGACGTGAAGTTCAGCATCGAGCGGGCCACCCGACTGGCCGTCCCCGGCTCGTCGGCGAGCTTGCTGTCCTCCATCCGCCGGATCGAGACCCCCGACGAGCAAACCGTTCGCTTCGTCCTCAGCCGGGTGGACACCCAGATCGGCTGGGCGCTCGCCTCGCCGGCCGCATCCCTGGTCGACGCGGAGGCCTACGACACGGACGACGCGCGAAGCGGCGATCAGCCCATTATCGGATCAGGCCCGTTCGCCGTGGCCAGCTACTCCGACGGAATCCTCAGCCTCAAGCGGTACGAGAAGTACGTCGGTCGCAGCCCCGCCCAGTCCGACGAGCTGATCTACCGCACCGTGGCCGATTCGGCCTCCATCGAGGACGCCATCGCGAAGGGGACAGTCGACGTGGCCTGGCGCGGTCTGAACGCCGCGGCGATCACCCGCTTCAGTCGGCAGATCGCCGCTCAATCCTGGTGGCCTCAGCGACGCCGGTTACACGCTGCAGGGCCTCACCGGCACCCGGATCCGGATGCTGCAGTGGTCGCCGCGCGCCACCGCGACGGTCGACCGAGCGAGTCCGCCAGGCTGTTGCCGTCGCGCTGCAGGGGGATCGCACCCTGGACTCGATCGTGCCGGGCGGCGTCACCGGCCACGTCAGCGCGTTCCCGCATGGGCGGCAAGGCCGTTCCCAAGGTGACCTGGCCCGAACCCATCCAGCTGTCCCTGAGCTACGACCCCACGATCCCCGAGGGCCGCGACCAGGCCAATCAGATCCGGACCCGGCTGGAGGACACCGGCGGGTTCAGTGTCCGGCTCCAGCCCGGCCAGCCGAACGCCGATCTCACCCTGGTCGACCGGAAGGCCTTCACGGCCACCGGGCTGTCCTGGCTGCAGCCCTACCTCGCCAACCCGCTGCCGGAGACCGCCGCCATCGTCAACACTCTCCAGCTGCGCTACCGCTCGCTCACGAACGAAGAGGAGGCCCTGCGCGTGCTGGGGGCTCTGCAGCGCCAGGCCGCCGTGGATCTGGTGCTGATCCCGCTGACCCAGTCCGATGAGTACGTGGTCGCCCGCGAAGGGGTCACCGTCCAGCTGAACTCGTTCGGACCCGGTTGGCAGCTGGGCCTGTTCGGGATGCGCGGTGGCTGATCCGCGGCCTGATCCGGGGGTCTTCTCCGGCGTGCGTACCGGTCCGCTGGCCGCCGGGGACCGGGTCACGCTTACCGATCCGAAGGGCCGCCAGCACTCGGTCCTCCTGGCCGACGGGGAGCAGTTCCACACCGCCAAGGGAGCCATCGCCCACGACGACCTGATCGGCGGCCCGGAGGGGGTGGTGGTGACGTCCTCGGGCGGCGTGGCCTACCTGGCTCTGCGTCCGCTGCTTCGCGACGTGACGGTCAAGATGCCGCGTGGGGCGGCCGTGGTGTACCCGAAGGATGCCGCGCAGATCCTCACCGGGGCCGACATCTTCCCGGGCGCCCGGGTGCTGGAGGCCGGCGTCGGCTCGGGTGCGCTGACCCTCAGCCTGCTGCGCGCGATCGGGCCGACCGGGCGGCTGATCTCGTACGAACGGCGGGAGGATTTCGCCGCAGATCGCCCGGCGCAACGTCGAGTCGTTCCTCGGCGGCGCCCATCCGGCCTGGGACCTCCGGGTCGGTGATCTCGTCGACTCCCTGGCCGCCGAGCCCGCTGCCACCGGCGTCGATCGACCGGGTCGTCCTGGACATGCTCGCGCCCTGGGAATGCGTCGACGCCGTCGCCGAGCTGCTGGTCCCCGGCGGAGTGCTGTGCTGCTACGTCGCCACGACCACCCAGCTGGCCCGGACGGTGGAGACCGTGCGCGTGCACACCGGGTTCACCGAACCCGAGGCCTCCGAGACGATGCTGCGGCTCTGGCAGGCCGAGGGGCTCGCCGTCCGCCCGAAGCACGCCATGATCGGCCACACCGGTTTCTTGATCTTCGCCCGGCGGCTGGCGCCCGGTGTTTCCACACCGTTACGCAAACGTCGCCCAGCCCCCGGCGCGTACGGCGAGGATTATCTCGGACCCCGCTGAACCGCCAGGTACTGTTTTGAGCAAGGAGGTGTGCCATGACGGGATCAAGTGCAGACCGGCCCGGAGAAGATCGGGACTTCAGCCTGCATCAGTTGCGTGACGAGCTCGACCGGATGCGGGAACGGGTTGCCTCGCACCCGCATGACATCGCCATGCTCGAGCGGCGGCTGGCCGACGCCCGGCAGGAGAGCCGCAACACCGCCGCCAACAACGAGCGCCTGGCCGTCGACCCTGCGGGAGGCGCGGGACCAGATCGTCTCCCTGAAGTCCGAGGTGGACCGGCTGGCCCAGCCGCCGGCCAGCTACGGGGTCTACATCGGCCCGGGCGAGGAAGGCACCGCCGACATCTGGACCTCCGGCCGCAAGATGCGCGTCAGCGTCAGCCCGGACGTCGATCTTGAAGCTCTGGAGCCGGGCCGCGAGGTCATGGTCAACGAGGCCCTCAACCTGGTCGACGTGTTCGACTTCGACGAGGTCGGCGAGGTCGTGCTGCTCAAGGAGGTCCTCGATGACGGGGTCCGGGCGCCTGGTCGTCGGGCACGGCGACGAGGAGACCGTGGTCCGGCTGGCCCACCGGCTCAAGACGCAGCCGATCCGCTCCGGGGACTCGCTGCTCATCGACCGCCGGATCCACTTCGCGTACGAGCGGGTGCCCAAGCTGGACGTCGAGGAGCTGGTGCTCGAAGAGGTCCCCGACATCGACTACACCCTGATCGGCGGACTCGGCAGCCAGATCGAGGCCATCCGAGACGCCGTCGAGCTGCCGTTCCTGCACCGCGAGCTGTTCGCCGAGCACGAACTCAAGGCTCCGAAGGGCATCCTGCTCTACGGCCCGCCCGGTTGCGGGAAGACCTTGATCGCCAAGGCTGTCGCCAACTCCCTGGCCAAGAAGGTAAGTGAGCGGACCGGTCAGGAGGGCCGGAGCTTCTTCCTCAACATCAAGGGCCCCGAATTGCTGAACAAGTACGTGGGGGAGACCGAGCGGCACATCCGGCTGGTTTTCCAACGGGCACGGGAAAAGGCGTCCGACGGCATGCCGGTGATCGTCTTCTTCGACGAGATGGACTCGCTGTTCCGGACCCGCGGGTCCGGCGTCTCCTCCGACGTGGAGAACACGATCGTTCCGCAGCTGCTGAGCGAGATCGACGGTGTCGAGGGCCTGGACAACGTGATCATCATCGGCGCCTCCAACCGCGAGGACATGATCGATCCGGCGATCCTGCGGCCCGGTCGTCTCGACGTGAAGATCAAGATCGAACGTCCCGACTTCGAGGCGGCGCGGGAGATCTTCAGCAAGTACCTGACCAGGACGTTGCCCTTGCACGCCGAGGATCTGGCCGAGTTCGATCTTGATCCGGCAGCCACCGTGCAGGGCATGATCGACCGCACCGTCGCCCGGATGTACGAGGAGTCGGAGGAGAACCAGTTCCTCGAAGTCACCTACGCCGGTGGCGACAAGGAGGTCTTGTACTTCAAGGACTTCAACTCCGGCGCCATGATCCAGAACATCGTCGACCGGGCCAAGAAGATGGCGATCAAGGACCTGCTGGACACCGGCGTCCGCGGCATCCGGATCGGTCATCTGCTGCAGGCCTGCCTGGACGAGTTCGCCGAGAACGAGGATCTGCCCAACACCACCAACCCCGACGACTGGGCCAAGATCTCCGGCAAGAAGGGCGAACGCATCGTCTTCATCCGCACCCTGATCTCCTCCAAGAAGGGCACCACCCCCGGTCGTTCCATCGACACCGTCACCAACACCGGGCAGTATCTATAGAGCTGCTCGCGCCCTGAGCCTGTCGAAGGGCCCATCCACCTCGCGCCCTGAGCCCGTCGAAGGATCATTCCAGGTCGCTCGCATTGTGCGGCGACCCGCATCCGTTACGCGCCGAGATTACGCTGGAGACATGTCGTCCTCCGGCTCGAGCGGCCGCGCCCCGGATTCAGCCTCGAAGGCTCCGCCGCGGGTGCTCGGCATCGAGACCGAGTACGGCATCAGCGCGCTCGGCGGGCCGGTCGAGGACGACCTGCATCCCGATGCAGCTCTCGAACCACGTGGTCAAGGCGTACGGCTGGTCGACCCCGGGGCAGCCGGCCGGCTGGGACTACGAGACCGAGACGCCGCTGCGGGACATCCGGGGCTACGAGATCTCCCGCTCGCAGGCCCACCCGGATCAGCTGACCGACACCGATCTCGGCATGGCGAACGTGATCTTGACCAACGGCGCGCGGCTGTACGTGGACCACGCCCATCCGGAGTACTCCGGTCCGGAGGTCACCTCGGCCCTGGACGCGGTGCGCTACGACCAGGCCGGCGACGCCGTGATGGCCATGGCCGGTCAGCGCGCCAGCCAGAGCCTCGGGCCGGTCGGTGCGGCTGTACAAGAACAACACCGACGGCAAGGGCGCCTCGTACGGGACGCACGAGAACTACCTGCTGGACCGCAGCACGCCGTTCGACCGCATCGTCACCCAGTTCACCGGCTTCCTGGTGTCCCGGCAGGTGATCACCGGCGCGGGCGCGTCGGGATCGGGCAGTCCAGCCAGCAGGCCGGCTTCCAGATCAGCCAGCGAGCTGACTACTTCGAGGCCGAGGTGGGGCTGGAGACCACGCTCAACCGGCCCATCATCAACACCCGCGACGAGCCGCACGCCGACCCCAGCCGGCACCGGCGGCTGCACATCATCACCGGCGACGCCAACCTTTCGGAGATCTCCACCTACCTCAAGGTGGGCAGTGCCGCCTGGGTGCTGCGCACCATCGAGGCCGGGCTGCTGCCGACCGAGCTGCGCCTGGACGCGCCGGTGGCGGCGATGCGTACGGTCAGTCACGACCCCACCTGCCGGGCGGTGTTGAGCTTCGCAAACGGGCGGACCGTCACGGCCACGGGCCTGCAGGAGGTCTACCTCGACGCCAGCCGCGTCTGCTACGAGCAGATCGCGGAGGACCTGACCGAGTCGGCCCGGATCGAGGCGAAGGACATCTTCACCCGCTGGCAGGAGTGCCTCGACGCCCTCCGGCGGGATCCGATGGAGCTGGCCGACCAGCTCGACTGGGTGGCCAAGCTCTCGCTTGATGGAGTCCTACCGCAGCCGCGACGGCCTGGGTTGGGATTCGCCGAAGCTGGCCCTGATCGATCTGCAGTACTGCGACGTCGATCCCCGCCGCAGCCTCTACCGGGCGCTGGTGCGCAAGGGCAAGATCCGGCGGCTCCTCACCGACGACGAGGTGGAGCGCGCGCGGACCCAGCCGCCGGAGGACACCCGCGCCTACTTCCGCGGCCGGGTGACCGAGAAGTTCGGGTCCTCGGTGGTGGCCGCCTCGTGGGACTCGGTGATCTTCGACGTGCCGGGCCGCCCCGCCCTGCAACGCATCCCGCTGCTCGACCCGCTCCGCGGCACCCGGGAGCAGGTCGGCGCCATGATCGACTCCTGCGCCGACGTGACCGAACTCTTCGCCGCTCTCGGCCGCTGACCCCGGACATCGAGGGTTTCGATCTCGGCACCTCGGGTAGTTGCTCGGCATGAATCAGCCCAAACAGCAGCAGGACCCGCCCGGTATCCAGTCCGAGATGACCCCGGTGCCCGACTGTGGCGAGGAGAGCTACCGGGGCTCCGGGCAGTTGACGGGCAAGGTGGCGGTGATCACCGGCGCCGACTCCGGCATCGGTCGGGCGGTGGCGATCGCGTACGCGCGCGAGGGGGCCGACGTCGTAATCAGCTACCTCAGCGAGGACAGCGACGCCAAGGAAGTGGCCGAATACGTGGAGGACGCGGGCCAGCGAGCCGTCCTGATCAAGGGTGACCTCGTCGACGCCCAGCACTGCCGCGACATCATCGCCAAGACCGTCGCAGACCTCGGCCGGATCGACATCCTGGTCAACAACGCGGCCTACCAGATGAACCACACGTCGCTGGAGGAGATCCCGGACGAGGAGTGGGACTACACCTTCGACACCAACATCCGGGCGATGTTCCATCTGTGCAAGGCCGCCGTCCCGCACATGCAACCCGGGTCCTCGATCATCGGCAGCTCGTCGGTGAACTCCGACATGCCCTCGCCGCAGCTGGCGCCGTACGCCGCCACCAAGGCCGCCATCGCCAACTTCTGCGCAAGCCTGGCCCAGCTGCTCGGCGAACAGGGCATTCGGGTCAACAGCGTCGCCCCCGGCCCCATCTGGACACCCCTGATCCCGGCGACCATGCCGCCGGAGAAGGTAGAGAAGTTCGGCGCCGACACCCCGTTGGGTCGCGCCGGCCAACCCGCCGAACTGGCACCGGTCTACGTACTGCTCGCCTCCGAGGCCGGCAGCTACATCTCACGGGGCCCGCATCGCCGTGACCGGAGGCCGCCCGATCTTGTAGCGCCCGCGTTGGAAATGTCGATGGGCCCTGTCGGGCGCGGTGGATAGGCTGGACACTCGCACGCCGAGTTGCCACCGAGACGCCCCCAGGAGCAGTCATGGCAGAGTCAGAGCAGAGCCGGAACCGGACCAGGCGCACCGAGCAGGAGCCGGTGGAGGAGCTGGCCCCGGCCGACACCGCCCACAAGGCCGAGCTCGACGCCGATGTCGACTCGCTGCTGGAGGAGATCGACGACGTGCTGGAGACCAACGCGGAGGAGTTCGTGCGCTCGTTCGTCCAGAAGGGCGGCCAGTGAACGATCGCCGGACCGGTCTGTCCCCTGCCTTTTTGAACGCCGGCACGTCCTCGTTCTCCGAGTTCGCCGCGCAGGTGAGTCCGACTGTGCTGCCCAGTTCACGCACCTCCGCTCCGGGTCTCGGTGAATTGGCCCCGCACGGCACCACGATCGTGGCGGCCACCTTCCCCGGCGGAGTCGTGGTGGCCGGCGACCGCCGCGCCACGATGGGCAACGTAATCGCGCAGCGGGACATCGAGAAGGTCTTCCCGGCGGACGAGTTCTCGATCATCGGTATCGCCGGGGCAGCGGGCATCGCGGTCGAGATGGTCGGGCTGTTCCAGGTGGAGCTGGAGCACTACGAAAAGATCGAGGGTGCGCCTCTTTCTCTGGTGGGCAAGGCCAACCGGCTGGCGACCATGATCCGGCAGAACCTGGGACTGGCGCTGCAGGGCCTGGTCGTGGTGCCGCTGTTCGCCGGCTGGGATGTGGCGACCGAGGAGGGGCGGATCTTCTCCTACGACGCCACCGGTGGCCGCTACGAGGAGCACGCCTTCTTCTCGGTGGGCTCCGGTTCGGTGTTCGCGCGGGGTTCGCTGAAGAAGCTCTATCGCCCTGACCTGCAGGCCGCCGAAGCGGCGATGGCGGTGGTACAGGCGCTGTACGACGCCTCCGACGACGACTCGGCGACTGGTGGGCCCGGATCTGACCCGAAGGATCTTCCCGGTCGTCCTGACCGCGACGGCGGACGGCGTGGAGCGGGTGTCCGGCGATCAGATCGCCGGCATGGTCGACCGTCTCGTGGAGTCGCGAATGTCGCGACCCGACGGACCGGGAGCCCCGCTGCTATGAAGCAGTCTGAGCGCGGTGAAGACCGGCCACACCGGCGAGGTGGGTTGCTGTGAGCATGCCGTTCTACGTTGCGCCCGAGCAACAGATGAAGGACCGGGCCGACTTCGCCCGGAAGGGCATCGCCCGCGGTCGGTCGGTGGTGGTCCTGCACTACGCGGACGGCATCTTGTTCGTGGCCGAGAACCGGTCGCAGGCGCTCCACAAGGTCAGCGAGATCTACGACCGGATCGGGTTCGCCGCCGTCGGCCGCTATAACGAGTTCGAGAACCTGCGGACGGCAGGCATCCGCTACGCCGACCTCCGCGGCTACAGCTACGACCGCACCGACGTCACCGGTCGTGGTCTGGCCAACGCGTACGCGCAGCTCCTCGGCACCATCTTCTCGGCCGGTGGCGAGAAGCCGTACGAGGTCGAGATCGTCGTCGCCGAGCTGGGCGCGACCCCTGACCAAGACCAGATCTACCGACTCACCTACGACGGGTCGGTCGGCGACGAGGAGAACTTCGCGGTCATGGGCGGCTCCGCGGACACCATCAGCGACGCCATCGGTCGGGGCTTCGAGCCGAATCTGGATCTGGCCTGCCGCCATCCGGACTGGCTGTCCGGGCGCTGAGCTCTGACGGCGGCCCCAACTCGACGCCGCGCGAATTCGGGGTCGACGCGCTCGAGGTCGCGATCTTGGACCGGACGCGTGCGTTGCCGCGCAAGTTCCGCCGGATCAGCGGCAGTCGACTGGGCGCGCTGCTGAGCGACGCCGTCGTCCCGCCAGATCCCGGCGTGGAGGCGCCGCCCGCCCTCAAGCCGGAGTCGGTGCCGGAGACCGAGCTGCCCCCGGCGGAGACGGCTCCGGACTCGTCGGAGGAGTGAGCACCGCCGACGGCTCCGCATCGCCGGGCCCGCCGCGTCGGGTCCTGATCATCGGGACCGGACTGATCGGGGCCTCGATCGGGTGCGCCCTGACGAGCCGGGACTGGCCCGTCCACCTCCAGGATCGCCAATCCAGCCACGCCCGGGTCGCGGAGAGTCGTGGCGCCGGGAGCACAACCGCTCCGGAGCCGGATGCCGTCGACCTGGTGGTCGTGGCGGTTCCGCCGCGGGCGTTGCCGGACGTGATCGCGACGGCCCTCCGGACCTACCCGGCGGCGACCGTCACCGACGTCGGCTCGGTGAAGGCCGGAGTGCTGGGCGTCCTCTGGGCCCAGGCGGATCTCTCCGGACGACCTCGGCCGCTACGTCGGCTCCCACCCCATGGCGGGATCTCAGCATTCCGGCCCGGTGGCGGCCCGTGCGGATCTGTTCCGGGACCGGACCTGGGTGATCACCCCGCACCGGCGCTCGACCGCTGTGGCCGTCGACGCGGTCACCGAGCTGGCCCTAGCCTGCGGAGCGTACGGGGTGAGGATGGACGTGGCCGACCACGACGCGGCGGTGGCCCGGGTGTCACACCTGCCGCATCTGCTGTCGGTGTTGATGGCCGGCCACCTCACGACGGTGCCGGAGGGTGACCTGCGGCTGGCGGGGCAGGGACTTCGTGACGTCACGCGGGTCGCGGGCAGTGATCCTGAGCTGTGGGAGCAGATCGTGGCGGCCAACTCGGCGGCGGTGCTCACCGAGTTGCGTTCGGTGCGCGACCAGCTCGACGGCGTGATCGCCGCGCTGGACGCCGATCCGGCGGACCTCCGGGCCCAACTGGACCGGGGTGTGCACGGCAGCCGCCGGATCCCGGGCAAACACGGGGCGCCGCGCACGGAGTACGGCGAGGTCGTCGTCGAGATCCCCGACGCCCCGGGCGCGCTCGGCCGGCTCTTCGCCGACATCGGCGAGGCGGGCGTCAACATCGAGGACATCTCGATCGAGCACGACCAGATCCGGCAGGTCGGCTACCTGTCGGTGGCCGTCGCTCCGGCCCAGCTCGACGGCCTGGTGACCCGCATGGTCGACCTCGGGTGGGACGTCCAGCCGTGAGGAGTCCCCGGTACGCTGACCCTCGTGCCTGACCCTGCCCCGGCCGAGCGTCCGCGCCGACTGGTGGTGGCCATCGACGGCCCCAGCGGATCGGGGAAGTCCAGCACCGCACGAGGGGTCGCCGAGCGTCTCGGTCTGGCCTTTCTGGACACGGGCGCGATGTACCGGGCCGCCACCTGGCTGGCTCTGGCGGAGGACGTCCCACTCGGCGACCAGGCGGCGGTCGCCGACCTGGTCCGGGCCGCCCGGCTCGACATCGATACCGATCCCGCTCGGCCGCGGATCGCGATCAACGGCCACGACGTGACCACCGCCATCCGCGAGCCGGCGGTGTCGGCGGAGGTGAGCAAGATCGCCACCAACCTCGACGTCCGCGCGGATCTGATCGCCCGGCAGCGCGACCTGATCGCCGGTCCTCGCCGGGGGTGGTCGCCGAGGGCCGCGACATCACGACCGTGGTGGCGCCCGACGCCGACGTACGGGTGCTGCTGATGGCCGATCCGCAGGCCAGGATCGACCGCCGGCACGCCGAACTCGGCCAGCCGTCGACGCCGACACCGTCACCGACCACGTCATCCGACGGGATGCCGACGACTCGACGGTCGCGTCGTTCCACGAGCCTGCTCCCGGCGTGGTGCTCGTCGACTCGACCCACCTGAGTCTGGACGAGGTGATCGACGAGATCTGCCGGCTCGTGCCCGACGCGGCCCGCGAGGTGAGCTGAGCCGATGGGGCGCGAAGCGGCCGAGCGGCCCGTCGGTTCTCAGCGCCGACGACTGCGGCCGAGGTCGTCGAGATCCCTCCGGTGGTAGCGGTGGTCGGCCGACCCAACGTCGGCAAGTCGACCCTGGTCAACCGGATGATCGGCCGCCGCGAAGCCGTCGTGCAGGACGTTCCGGGCGTCACGCGGGACCGGGTGTCCTACGACGCGATCTGGAACGGTCGGCAGTTCGTCGTCGTCGACACCGGCGGCTGGATCCTCGACGCGACCGGGATGGCGGCGCAGATCGCCGAGCAGGCCGAGCTGGCGATCGCCACGGCCGACGCCGTCGTGTTCGTGGTCGACGCGACCGTCGGCACGCTGGACGCCGACGAGGCCGTGGTCAACGTCCTCCGCCGCAGCCAGAAGCCGGTCGTGTTGGCCGCCAACAAGGTCGACGACCAGCGGACCGAGGCCGAGGCGGCCGCCATGTGGAATCTCGGGCTGGGCGAGCCGTACGCCGGTGTCGGCGCTGCACGGGCGGGGGAGCGGTGACCTGCTCGACGCCATCCTCGCGGTCCTGCCGGAGGCGCCCGCCGAGACCGACGAGGCGCGCGGTGGACCGCGGCGGGTCGCGATCGTCGGCAAGCCCAACGTCGGCAAGTCCAGCCTGCTGAACCGCCTCGCCGGCGCCCGGCGGTCGGTGGTCGACGACGTCGCCGGCACGACGGTTGACCCGGTCGACGAGCTGGTCGAGGTCGACGGCGAGGTCTACCGCTTCGTCGACACCGCCGGGATCCGCCGCCGGGTCAAGGAGGCCACCGGCCACGAGTACTACGCCAGCCTGCGCACCCACGGGGCGATCGAGCGGGCCGAGGTGTGCGTCGTGGTCATCGACGCCAGCGAGCCGCTGACCGAGCAGGATCTGCGGATCCTCTCCTCGGTCGAGGAGGCCGGCCGGGCCCTGCTGATCGCCTTCAACAAGTGGGACCTCACCGACGACGAGCGGCGCCGCTATCTCACCCGGGAGATCGAACGGGATCTCGTGCAGTTCGCCTGGGCCGCCCGAGTGAACATCTCCGCCACCACGGGGCGGCACGTCGACCGGCTCGGCGCGGGCCATCCAGGAGGCCCTGGAGGGGTGGGAGACGAGAATCTCCACCGGCAAGCTGAACGCGTTCCTCGGCCGGATCGTGGCCGCCCATCCCCATCCCGTACGGGGCGGCAAGCAACCGCGCATCCTGTTCGGCACGCAGGCGCAGGTCGGACCGCCCACCTTCGTGCTCTTCACCTCCGGTCAGATCGAGGCTCGGGCTACCTGCGCTTCGTCGAGCGCCGGCTGCGGGAGGAGTTCGGCTTCGTCGGAAGCCCGATCCATCTCCAGGTCCGGGCCCGGGAGAAGCGCGGCAAGCGCTGATCATCGATTCCGACCTCGGCGTCGCACGCGTAGTAGAGTTCCGGGTCGGAGCTCACGCCGGCGTGTGAACGCCGCCGGGCCTTGGCGGGCTGTGGCGCAGTTTGGTAGCGCACGTGACTGGGGGTCACGGGGTCGCAGGTTCAAATCCTGTCAGCCCGACTTTACGAGCCATCAGAATGCGATTTGTCATGCTCTTGGGCGAGGGACCTCGTCTCAGACGGAGCAGACAGACTTTGCGAGGTCCGCCTCGGTGGCATTCAGTCGCGGGTCACCGTTCTTCGGACGTACGCCAGGGCTGCGGCGGCTGTGGCCGACCACGCGGGCAGTCGCAGGCGCTGCTCCATCGCCGCCGCACGCCAGGACTGCGCGAGGACGGGATCGCTCAGCCAGCGCCGCAGTACGGAGGCCAGAGCCGCGGGCTCGGCACCCGGAATCGCGGTGCCGGCGAGACCCTGCTCGGGCGTACTTGCGGCCATCAGGGGCTCGACGGCCCCCGTACCGGCCGAGACGATCGCCGGGATCCCCCGGGCGAGCGCCTCCAGCACCACGATTCCGTAGGTCTCGGAGCGCGACGGATGCACCAGGAGGTCGGCGGCGGACCACTCCGCGGCCAACTGCCTTCCGACCAGAGCGCCGACGACCGAGACTCGATCGTCCAGACCAGCGCTGCTCAGCTCAGTTCGGATCTGACGGGCATACCCCGAGTCCAACGTGTCGCTGCCGACCAGGCGCGCGCTCCAGTCCAAGTCGGCCACCCGAGCCAGTGCCGCGATCAGCGTGAGCTGGTCCTTGGTCGGGGTCAGTGATCCCACGGCGAGAATGCGCGGCGCGCCCGTTCGCCGACTGCCCGGGGCCGGGTCGGGGCGATCGACGCCGGGCGGTGCGACTCCGACATCGTCCAGCCCATAGCGGCGAGCCAACTCCGCGGCGGCCCAGCGGCTGGTGCACAGCACACCGCTCGCCGCACGGAGCGCCTCCGCTTCCACAGCGGCGTACCGGCCCCGGCTCTCCAAATCGAAGGACGGATCGTCCGCCCCGAAGTGGTGCACCACGATGATGACTCGATGTCCGGCAGCGACCGTCGCCGCGACCACGTTCGGGGCTCGCCCGGCGGCAATCCCATCGACCAAAGAGATCCGCTCCGCCTGCAGGGCCGCAGCCAGTTGGTCGAGATCTCCTGCCTCGACCGTTGGTCCGAATCCGCTGAGGCGCCTCACGACGACCTCCACCCCTGCGGCGCGAAGGCCGGCGATCAGCTCGCGGTCGTACAGATTCCCGCCGCTGGGAGCGTCGCTGACCCAGCACGCAAATCCGAGCCGCATTCCGACATTGTCGTCCGCCCACCGCGAGCATCCGGCGCGCCGCTTCTCGATGGCCTCACTTCACGCGGCAAACCGCGACTACACGTGGCGTGCATGCCGCCTGAAGTAGCGGCATCCCAGGTAAACCTGGTATTCCGCAGCTGGGTTCGCCGGTTCATTAGACTTCTCGCTCTCGCCGAGGAAGTTGGTCTACCCATGAGGGGTCTGGAGTGAGCAGCGCCGCCCCGCGCACGCACCCCGACGCCGCCACCGTCCGGCGCTGGCGGCAGTATCTGGCCGACGAGCGGGCCGAGGCGGCCGTCTACCGCGAGCTCGGACAGCGAAAGTCCGGCGAAGAGCGAGAGATCCTGCTCTCGCTGGCCGACGCCGAAGGTCGGCACGAGCAGCATTGGCGGGATCTGCTGGGCGACCGCGTCGGGCCACCGCGGCCGATCAGCCTGCGGACCCGGCTGCTGATTTTCGGCTCCCGGCGCTTCGGGAACGTCTTCGTGCTGGCGCTCATGCAGCGTGCCGAGGGGCGCTCGCCGTATGAGTCCGACGCCGACGCCACCTCCACGATGGCTGCCGACGAACGGATCCACGGCGAGGTCTTGCGCGGTCTGTCCGCCCGCGGCCGGCAGCGGTTGTCGGGCACCTTCCGGGCCGCGGTCTTCGGCGCAAACGACGGTCTGGTCAGCAACCTCGCCCTGGTGTTGGGGATCGGCGCGACCGGCGTCGACGTACGGACCGTTCTCTTCGCCGGCATCGCCGGACTGCTGGCCGGGGCGTTGTCCATGGGGGCGGGTGAGTACGTGTCGATCCGTTCACAACGCGAACTGCTCGCGTCGACCCAGCCGGATCCGGCGTCGCAGACCGCACTGCCGGAACTCGACGTCAACGAGAACGAGCTGGCCCTGGTCTATCGCGCCCGGGGTATGGACCCCGTCGCGGCCGAGGCGCACGCCCATGAGGTGCTGAACACCCTGCATCTGGACTCCGATTCGCCCGTTGCCACCGGCGTGGACGAACACGAGGCGGTCGGCTCGGCCTGGGGGGCGGCGATCTCGAGTTTCTGCTTCTTCGCGTCGGGCGCGCTCATCCCGGTGCTGCCCTACCTGTTCGGGGCCAGCGGATTGGTGGCGGTGATCATCGCCACCGCGCTCGTCGGCGTCGCCTTGCTCTGCACGGGCGCGATCGTCGGCATCCTCTCCGGCGCCGCACCGCTCAAGCGGGCCCTTCGGCAACTCGGCATCGGCTACGGAGCGGCCGGCGTCACCTACGTCCTGGGTCTGCTCTTCGGCGCCGCCGCACTGTGAATGACCGTCATCCGCCACGTGGCGGACGACGCAGCGGTGCGGCCGGGTTCTTGCTGCGCCATCCGCCATGCGGCGTGCGACGACATCGGGCGGCCCGAGCCTTCTCGCGGGCCCGCGCCCGGTGGAGGTCGTCTGTCCGTTGCGATGGAAGACGTCAGTTTGGCGGGGGCACCTGGCCCTTCGACAGGCTCAGGGCACGAACGGGCTAGTCCTCGTCAGGCTCAGGGCACGATCGGGCTCGTCCTCGTCAGGCTCAGGGTGCATCCCGACGCCGATCCCCGAAATCTCCCCGGGTCAGCTGGTATCTGCTCGCGCCGTCGAGCATCTTCCAGCAGTCTGGCCTGGGCCGACCTGACGACCCGCGCCAGATTAACAAAATCCCTGCAGCAGCGATTCGAGTCCAGCATCATGGTTGCCCAGGGAGTGATCAATCGAGGGAAGGATTTCGGGGAAATGAAGAGTGCTTACCGCGTGCTGGCCTATCTCGTCGCGGCGTTGGTCGCGCTCCAGTCGGCATTCGTCGCCTTTGCGATGTTCGGGTTGTTCGCCTGGGTCGATGCCGGCGGTGTGATGGACAAGTCCGCACAGGGAACCGCCAGCTTCACCGGTGACATCGGCTTCATGCTGCACGGCATCGGCGGCCAGATCGTCATTCCGTTCGTCGGCTTGCTGCTGGTGATCGCCTCGTTCTTCGCCAAGATCCCGGGCGGGATCAAGTGGGCGTTGATCGTATTCGGGGTGATCGTGCTCCAGGTGTCGCTGGGCCTGTTCGGCTTCGGGGCACCGGTGCTCGGGATCCTCCACGGTCTCAACGCCCTGGTGCTCTTCGGGCTGGCCGTGAGCGCGGCGATGCGGGTCGGTCGAGTGAGCACCACACCGGTGTCGGCGCCCGCGGCTGACAGCACCGCTGCATCGGTTGTCCAGTAGCCCGCCGCGGCCCGAACCGGCGCCCGGTGAACGGAGTGCGCGGCGACGAACGGTCCGGCGTGCGCTGAAGATCGCCGTCCCGATCGTCGCCACGCTGGCGATCGTGGCTCCGCTGGGCTATCTGTGGCAGGCCAGCCGGCTACCCGCCGTCCATTCGGTGATGGACATGGGTTACCTGGACTACGGTGGCGGCCCGGGCGCGGCGGACACGCAGCATGGTCACCACGCGGGTGGGCACCAGCACGGCGGCGCCGGCCCGACCGTGATGGTGCCGGAGTTGATCGCGGACCCGAAACGCCCCGCCGATGTCCGGACCGAGCTCGTGGCCGAGGCGACCGATCTCAGCATCGCTGGGAAGTCGATCCCCGGTTTCACCGTTAACGGCAAATCGCCCGGACCGACGATCACGGCGCGGCAGGGCCAATTGGTCGAGGTGCTCGTGACCAACAAGTCGGTGACGGCGGGCGTGTCCATGCACTGGCACGGAGTGAACGTGCCCAACGCCATGGACGGCGTGGCCGGCGTCACCCAAGACGCCATCGGGGTGGGGGAGAAATTCACCTACCGCTTCGTGGCCGACCAGGTCGGCACCTACTGGTATCACTCGCATCAGGTCTCCAACGTCCAGGTGCTGGGCGGCCTGTTCGGGTCCTTGATCGTGACTCCCCGTGACGAGGTGGCGACGTACGACGTAGACATCACCGCCGTGGCGCACACCTACAGCGGCCTGCGCACGATCAACGGGGCCACGGGCGACCTGTCGGTGCCGGCGGCCCCGGGTGAGCGGGCCAGGATTCGAGTGATCAACACCGACAACGCGCCGATGGAAGTGTGGGCCGGAGCCGCGTATCAGGTGGTGGCGATCGACGGATCCGACGTGCACCGCCCGACCCCGGTCGTGGCCGAGGCCGTCACCCTGACTGCCGGTGGCCGAGCCGATCTCGCGGTGAGCATGCCTGCGGACTCCTCACCGGTCCGCATCCAGTTGTCCAAGGCCACCGCCGTGATCTTGGGCCGGGCCGGATCGGAGGCACCACCGCCACCGCCGCAACCGAGCAAGGACTTGGATCTGTTGGCGTACGGAGCACCGCTGACCGATCCGGCGGCGCTCGGGTTCGATCCGGCCAAGGCCGTGCGACGGTTCGACTACGTGGTCGGCCGCGTACCCGGCTTCGTCAAGGGGCGGCCCGGTATGTGGTGGTCCATCAACGGTCACCTATATCCGGATGTACCGATGTACGTGGTCCGGCGCGGTGAGGTCATCCGGATGCGCATCGAGAACCGGAGCGGCGAGGTGCACCCGATGCACCTGCACGGGCACCGCGCGCTCGTGGTCTCCCGGGGCGGCGTAGCAGCGACCGGCAGTCCCTGGTGGGTGGATTCGCTGAACGTGAGAGACAAGGAGTCCTTCGAGATCGCCTTCGTGGCTGACAATCCCGGCATCTGGATGGACCACTGCCATAACCTGCAGCACGCCGCCGAAGGAATGGTCGCCCACCTGATGTACGAAGGGGTCGATACCCCGTACCGGATCGGCGGCGACTCGGACAACCAGCCGGAGTAGAGCCCGAGGCCAAGAACCCGCCCACCGCGCCTTTTCCTCGCGGGTGGCACCCTCTGCGGGTGGTGCGAGGCACGAGCGGAGGGGTGCGGCCTCGGGCTCCGGCGAGCGAGTGGCAGATCAGTTCGGCTTCGACCTCCCGAGCCGGCGGCCGACCGCCCGGACAACCCGCCTGATCTGCTTGATCACTCGCTTGATCCTCCGCTTGATCATCGCTGTCACCCGAGCGGGCGACGCCACAGGAGGAGTGGCCGGCCGCCGATCCTCGGCGGCCACCACGTCGGCACCCTCGCGGACGGCGCGGTCCACGGCGGACCGCGACACGCCGATCTTCACGCACAGGTTGCCGCTGCGATTGGCGTACAGCAGCGACCGGGTCTTCACCGAGGAGGACGACGGCCTCGCTCTCCACCCCGGCCGCCCGGTCGGCACCGAATCGAACCGTGCGGTTGATGCCCAACGCGTCGACGCGAGCAAGCAGGTCGTGTACCCCGCGGCGCAACGGCGCTCCGCCCGCGGCCAGGTCGGGATCGAGGACGGCCGTGCCTCGCCAGCGCAGCCGACCACCCGCGCCGTCCCCCTGACCGTCTGAGGCGATCTCCGGCGTGAGGCAGCCGGGCAGAAACCATTCGTCGAGTTGTTCGCGGTGCCTGATCACCACGTCGCCCAGCATCTGTGCCACCGGTTCGACGGTCCGGTCGGCGTCGGCGACCGTGCCGCCGACCAGAGCACGAGGCAGGAGCCAGTCCGGGCCCGATTGCTCGAGGCGGAGCGGTTGGCCGGCGTAGCGAAGCTCCACCTCGACACCCAGTTCCACGTCGCCGGCGCCCGCGCGTGATCCGGGTCAGGGTCGTGTGTGGCCGCAAGTCGGCCATCCGCTCGGCGTAGGCGACCACATCGTCGACGGTGCCCGACCTGACCAGTGCGGCTCGCGCCCGGAGCGCCGCCGGGAGACCAGCGATCACCGCGTCATCGAAGCGTTCGGCCAGCAACCGGCGGATCTCGGTCAGGAGCTCGAGCCGGTGATCGGCAGGTGCGTTGAACAGCTTTCGGCCGCCGAGCCGGCTGAGCATCTCGGTCCTGAGGAAACGCCGATAGCAGCGGTCGCGGAACTCACCGGGCTCCGTGTGCGCCTCCACCACGTCGAGGACCTCGCGGAGGTTGTCGTAGTAGTCAGCCGGATCGATCCGGTGCGACCCGGCGTTGCCGAAGTCGGCGCGACGCAGGTAGCGGTAGCAGATGTAGTCGGCCACGATGCTGGCGGAGGAGGCCGCGAAGTACGCGCGCGTGATGAAGAGTTGATCTTCCAGGCGCCGACGACCCTCGGGAAAGCGGATCCTGTTGGCCCGCAGGAAGGCGGTACGCAGCATCTTGTGCGGGGTCTGGCTGTTCATCAGGCGGGCGTCGTAGACGGTGCAGTGCGGTCGGTTCTCCCGGTAGAGGTAGTGGTGCACGCCGCGGAAGTCGCTGATCACCTTGCCCAAGATCACGTCGGCGCCGTTCGCCGACCCGAGCGTCGTGCATCCGCTGCAGGGCCTCGGGCTCGACGACGTCGTCCTGGTCGACGTACATCACGTACTCGCCGCGGGCCGCGTCGGTGCCGACGTTGCGCGGCTTGCCCGGGCCAGCCCGAGTTCGGGATCGTGATGACCCGGACGTGGCGGTGCTCGCCGGCGAGGGCGTGCAGGCGAGTGAGGCTGTCGTCGGTGGAACCGTCGTCGACGAAGATCAACTCCAGCTCGTCCGCCGGCAGCGTCTGGGCCAGCAGCGAATCGACGCACGGCTGCAGGTACTCACCGGCGTTGTAGACCGGGACCACCACACTGACCTCGTGGAGCGGCTCGGAGTGTCAGCCATTCTCGAGGGCCGCAGGTCCCTCCGCCCGCCGGATGTCGATCACGTGCCCAGTCTGTCCGGAGAGCAGCACGTCGAGCGACTGGCGGGCCACCTCCTCCGAGGAGAGCAGGGTGGCCGGCGGCTCCTCGCCGAAGGCCTTGGTCCGCATCGGCGTGGCCGTCCGCTCCGGATTGATGCAGTTGACCCGTACGCCCGCCTGCGGCCCACTCATCGGCCAGGGCCTGGGTGAGGTTGACCACGGCGGCCTTGGCCGAGGAGTACAGCGAGTAGCCGGATCGGCCCCGCGTGTAGGACGACGAGGTGAACAGCAGCAACGATCCCCGGCTGGCCGCCAGGTGCGGGAAGAACTCCTGGGCCACGAAGATCGGCGCCAGGTAGTTGATCTCCGTGGCGGCGTAGATCGTCTCCTCGGTTGCCTCGGCCAACTCACCCATCGGGCAGCATGCCGGCCGTGTTCACCACGAAGTCGACCCGGCCGGTGTCGGCCATCACCTCCGCCGCGGCGGCGGCGATGTCCGCGCGGCGCTCGACGTGGGTATGGGTGGCCGTGCGGGAGAAGGTGCGCACGTCGGCCCCGTAGGACTTCGCCAGCTTGGCGATGTCGCCCCCGATGCCGTACGAGCCGCCGAAGATCACCATCGTCGTGCCGGCCAGCCGGGCCCGGTAGTCAGCGAGCCGACAACGCCTGAGGATGGTCGGCCGAGGTCAGCTGGAACAACTTGTCGGCGATGTAGACGTCGATCGGCTCGGTCACCTTCATGTTGCGCTCGTGACCGGGCACGACGGCGATCGGAACCTCGGGCAGGTAGCGCAGCACGACGGTGCAGTCGTCGGTGGCGGTGAAGTTCGGATCCTGCGCCGCCTTGGTCGTACGCGGCGCGGATCGTCGAGAGCCGGAACGACTGCGGGGTCTGGCCTCGGCGGAGGAGATGGCGGGGCAGGACGCCGGTCATCACCGGCGCGCCTCCCACCGTCGCCGTCGCTTCTCGGGCCGGACCTCGATCACCGTGTCGGCGGACGGGATGGCGGTGTCGACGGCCTCGTAGGTCTCCAGCGCGGCAACGTTGGCCGCCAGGATCGTCTGCGACACCAGCGGCCGGACCGCGTCGTGCAACAAGACGTTGCACTCCTCCTCGCCGAGGGCCTCGAGCGCGGCCGCCGTGGTGTCGTTGCGGGTCCCGGCGCCTTCGATGATCATGCTCACCTTGGTGTACGCGGCCGTTGCGAACGATGGCGCGTACTTCGTCGAGATAGCCCGGAGCCATCATGACCACGATCTCGTCGATCAGCTCCGACTGCTCGAAGGCCGCGATCGTGTGCTCGATGATCGGCTTGCCGGCCACCTTGATCAGCTGCTTGGGGATGCTGAAGCCGACGCGCGTCCCGGTCCCGCCGGCCAAGACCACGGCGACGTTGCGAAGACTCACGGCCGCCGACCCTCCTCGCAGCTCAGCGGGCGAGCCCAGTGAGCCAACGGTAGATCTTCTTCGCCATCGGCTGGCGGGCCAGCGTGCGGATTATCGGCTCCAACGGCTCGGGCACCGCCCGGCGTAGCTTCGCCACGGGCCCCGTGGCCTGCACCTTTTGGTTGCCCTTCTTCGTGGTCGTGGCGGCGTGCCGATCCGAAGCCGCCTTCGGCGGCGCTAGAGCGGATGGGGGAGTCGAGACGATCGTCATCTCACCGGTCCCGGCGATGGACAAGGAGACCCCGAGCGGCTGCAGCGCCGATCGTCCGAACTTCGCGTACAACGGAGTATCGCCGGCCAGGCCGCTCACGAATGCTACGAGCCAGGCCTCGCCGTCGATCACCTCGATCCGGGCCGGCAGTAGTAACCGGCCGAGGCCCAGCTGCCCCGGCAGCGAATCGAGACTCATGGACGTACATCGTGGGAAGCCTGATGCGCAGTTCCGATCCTCGGGCCGACTCGGTGACGGCGGCGTGCTCGGGGTCGAGGTCACGCATCACAGGCAGGCGCGAGGGACCGATGTCGATCTGGAGAGCACCGGCCTTCGACGTGCCGACGGCGAGCACCGTGTTCTGCACCAATGCGGTGACTCCAGGAACCGCGGGCACCGGGCTCGGCTTCGAGGCGCCGCCCCCCTCAGCGAGCGGGCCGCTGAGCACGACGTCCAGCTCCCACGCGCCGGGGGGCAACGGCTGGCCCGCGGCGGCAGTGAGGGGATCGAGGCGCGCGACCACTCGCCAGGAACCCGAACCGGCAACACCATTGGGGAACTGGATTGAGGCGACTCCCACCGGAAGCACGTAGCTGAGGTGGTCGCCGATCCGGCGGGCGACGACCGCGACGGTGTCGGGAGCGACGGTCTCCGGCACCGAGCCGCCCAGGGACACCAGGAGCTCGCCGCCCTCCCAGTCAAGCCTTGGCGGGTCGCAGCGCACTAGTTCCTCGCCACCCGACAGAGACAGCACCGGGTCGTCGGAGGCTGGGTAGCTGGCCAGCACTCCGACCTGGGCGCCGTCGGCGTGAATCCTCACAGCCGCGACACCTCTCGCGGCCGGCTCGACCAGCTCGCGACGGGCGAGCACGACGGTGCTGCTCAGCGCCATGCCCACCTGGTCGTCGGCGAGCCGGGGCTGATCAGTCAGGAACGGAGCGCCCAGTGCCTGGTGCGGTTGCACCGGACGGCCGGCCACGACGTCGAGGGAGTGCTCCCGCGCGAATCCGCCGAGGCGCGACAGTGCGTCGGGGAACAGCTTCTGGTCCGGCTGGACGCCGAGCAGGTATTCGCCCGCATCGGTGGTCCAGTCCTCGTCCTCGTCGATGATGCGGATGTTGGGTCGCCGGGACGCCATGCGGCGGAGGGTTTCCCGCTCGGTGTCGCCGAGGCCGCGGTCCAGCAGGATCAGCTCGAAGTCATCGGTGGACAGCGTCTGGGTGTCCAACGACGTGACCAGCCCCAGCGGGGACGTCTTACCGTCCGCGGCGACGATCACGCTGATCCGGTGAGCCATACGCGTCTCTCCTGAGGTCGAAGTGCCGGGCCGTGTGATGTCTCGGTGTGATGTCTGGCGGGAGAAGTCTGGTGAGCCGCCTCGTGCCGGGTCCGGCAGACGACATCGGCAGCATACGGCGGTTCTGCGGACGGTCGTGCCAACCCGCCGGTGGAGATCGGCGGCGGCTCGTCGGCACGGGTCGCAACCTGTCAGCACTCACGGCGGCGTTCAGTTAGCCTTGGCGACCATGTTCTACCTCGACCTGTTGGCCGATGTGCATCGCCGACTCCAGCCGCGCGCTTACCTGGAGATCGGCGTGGCCACGGGCCGCAGTCTGGCCCTCTCCGGCTGCCGTTCGGTGGGTATCGACCCGGCCTACCGCATCCAGGCCGAGCTGGACGGCGACGTGGCGCTGTTCCGCACCACGAGCGATGAATACTTCTCTCGGCCAGACCCACTCGCGCCCACCCGCGGCGTTCCGTTCGACCTGGCCTTCATCGACGGTCTGCACCTTTTCGAGTTCGCGCTCCGCGACTTCATCTTCGCCGAGCGGCACGCCTCGGCCCGGGGCATGATCATCTTCGACGACGTCTTGCCCCGCACCGTCGACGAGGCCGCCCGCGAGCGGCACACCGGGCCCTGGACGGGCGACGTCTTCTGGATCTTGGAGACGCTGGCGCAGTACCGTCCGGAACTGGTGGTGGTACCGCTGAACACCTTGCCGACCGGTTTGCTCGTGGTGACCGGCCTCGATCCGACGAATACCGTGCTGGCCGACAACTTCGAGCAGATCCTGGCCGAGTTCCGCCAGCCAGATCCGCAACCGGTTCCGAGCGAGATCTTGGATCGCTCGACAGTGGTGGCACCCGAGCGTTTCCTCGAGACGGATCTGCCTGAGGCGCTGGCGGCCATGCCGCCCGACATTACGTCGACCGACGCCAGCGAACAGGTCCGCAGCCTGATCAGCCGGTCTCTCGGTCCGGGCTTCGTTGCCGAACGCGTCTGAACAGTCCTCGCGGGGTCGGCGACGCGCTGGCGACCTTGGTCGACCCTGAGCCGGCGCGACGCGTACGTGTCGCCGCTCAGTAGGGCAGACACGCCGACGCACGGCGAGACCCGGGCGTGTCTCGCCGCTCGAGTTGGGAAACGTGCGTCGGCTCGCTCAGATGCCGTCGCCCCAGATCCGGTCGGCCACCCGGCGACTCGCGTGTCCGTCGTCGCGGGGCGCGTACGTGGTCCGGAAGGTGTCGTACCTGCTCTGGAATCTCGTGGTGAGCTGATCAAGCTCTTGCAGGCAGGCGACGACTTCGGTCGTGTTGCGACAGATGGGACCGGGCGAGGTCGACTCGAAGTCGAAGTAGAAACCGCGCGTCTGGTCCCGGTACAGCTCCAGATCGGGCGTCAGGAAGATCATCGGCTTCCCCGTGACCACGAAGTCGAACATCACGGAGGAATAGTCGGTGATCAAGACATCGGCAGCCAAGAAGAGGTCGTTGATGCTGGGGTGGTCGGTCACGTTGAGGAGCTGAGCGGTCCGTTGGCCAGGGTCGTGGCTGGTGTTGACGTGGCCGCGGAGCAGCACCCGGCAGTGCTCCCCGAGGGCTCGACGCACGGCGCCGACGTCGAGGTAGGACACCAACGCGTAGCCGGCACGGGTGGAGACGCTGTCCCGCCAGGTCGGAGCGTAGATCACGGCCAGCGTGTCCGGATCCAGGCCGAACTCGGTGCGGACCTTAAGCCGCCGCTCCTCGCTGTCGGCGGCCAGGAGGTCGTCGTTGCGCGGGTAACCCTCCTCGATCACTTCACCGCCGAAGCCGAAGGCGGGGGGCAAGACACCGGCCGCAAACCCGTTCTGGGCCAGGAGCACGTCCCAGTAGGAAGCCTCCCGCTTCATCGCGGCCCGGTAGGGGAGCGAGAGGTTGGCCAGCGGGACGTCGTTGCCGATCCGCTTCAGGGGCGTTCCGTGCCAGGTCTGGACGTAAGTTTGTCCCGGCTGCTTGCGGTAATAGAAGGGAAAGTTGCTGTTGTTGATCACGTATCGCGCGCTGAAAAGGACCTCCAGCCAGCGCCGCGAACGCAACAGCAGCGGAGTTGAGCCGTCGGGAACCGGGCGCGCGAGGTCGTCGACCGTCCAGAAGAGCTCGAGACCCAGATCCCGGCGCCGGAGCTCCTCGTAGAGCGCGCGCGGGCTGTCGGTAGCCGCCTTGCCGTTGAAGCTCTCGAACAGTGCGGTCGGACGGACAGGTCCGGCCGCCCCGGACTGGTAGGCCACGTGCAGGCGCCGCTGTGCGAGCCAACCCCGCTCATCCGGTGCGTACGGGTGCCGGAATCTGACCCAGAGGGCGCCCGCGTTTCGGCTCCGGGTGAAGGTCGCCGCCAGCTGCTGGTCCTGCTGCTCCAACGGGAAGCTCGCCAGCAGCGAGGGAGCCAAGCGGAGCAGGCGCTTCTTGTGCTGCCCGCCGACCGAGCCGATGATCCGGACACCGTAGCCAGATCGTTTGCTGGGCACGTTGGGGCCGACGAGGTCGAAGGTCGCGGTGAAGGAGTCGCTAGCGTCGGAGCGGATAAAGTTCGTCGACGTGATGACCTGGCGGTCGCCGGTCAGCGTCGCTGCCAACGGCACGTCCGGCGGGACCGAGAGCGATCCCTGCAACACCAGCCGACGCTCACTCAGGGCGATGTCGGTGACCACCGCGCACCAAGAGCTCTGCCGCACCACCGGGCGGCCGTCGGGCTCGACGCCGATCCGCAGCGCGCGGTGCGCCGGAGACACCCGGTCCAGATCAGCGACGTCGGCCAACGCCAGGGTCCGGACCTTTCCGGCGAGGCTCGCCTCGAGCTTCCAGGTGAAGTCCTTCTCCGGCATTGCCGGCGGCGCTGGCGGGAAGGTCAGGCGGAGCCGCTGACCAGCGGCCTTCGGCAGCACGGCGGCTTTCACCGTCCGCCGCTTTCCCTCCAGAGACGCCACGATCGATACTGGTTCGGTGAGCCTGAGGTAGAGCTCGACGGTGTCGTCGGAGACGGCGACCAGCTCGGCGAGGAGGGGATCCGCCGGCCGGTGCTGCAGCCGGAGGCCGTCCTTGGCGGCTTGCGAGACGACCCAGCGGCCGTCAACGTCGGCAGCCGCGACCGGAATGTGGGCAGCCCGCCCGCGCTGCTCGCGCTCCATCAGGCGCCCAGTCCGAGCGACCGGACCGCAGCCGGACGGAGACCTGTACCGACCATCGGCGCAGCCGATCCAGCGTGGTCGTGTCGATCTCGGCCCGGAAACCGCCGGCGGCGTGGCTGTTCCACGCGTCGTTGGCGTCAAGGTCGATGGCGGGGTCGCTGAACTGCGTCACGGGTAGGTCGACCAGGCTTGTTCCGTCGTCGACGAGGGAAAGGATGATTTCGGTGTCCTCGGTGCTGTCCAGGCTGGTGAGGTAGGCCGTGCCGGTGAGCTCCAGCGTCGGCCCGTCCCACCGCATGCCGGTCAGCTTCGTCACCAGCCGGATGTCCGCCGCGGCGAGTTCGAGCAGCTCCGGCGGCGGCCGATACTCCAGTCGTGCCAAGTATTCCTCGTCGAGGAACACCGAACCGTCGCGTCGCCTACCGGGGTAGGACCAGCCGTATTCCTCGCGCGTGGTCAGGAACGCGATCAGGTCTTCCCGGGCGTCGGCGATCGTAGCCAGGGCCGGATACCGATCCACCAGGCGGACCTGGCGCCAGATGTCGTCGGTGATGAGTTCGGCCAAACCCAGTTCACCCTTGCGCAACTGCGCCCAGAACTCCGGGTCGGACCGCGGCACCTGGTCGTAGTAGGGCCGGGAGTCCAACCCGACAGCCTTCGCCAGCCAACTCGAGAAGGTGGCCGGGCTTGCTCCCTCAGAAATCACCCGCGCGACCCGGCTCTTGACCACCAGCCGGTCGGACAGATCGTCCGGATTGGCCTTTTGCTGGGTGAGCGATGTCCCGTCGTCGCGACGCCGCCAGTTGTACACGGACGTCCGCAACACGTCGAAGGTGCCGTGGACGTACGCCCGGGCGGTCGCTTCTTGATCCTCGTAGCGGATACCCTGCGGGAACTTACCCACGACCCGCAGAAAGAACTCGCGGTCGAAGAGCTTGTTCCACGCAAACACGTTCCGCAGGATGACCGGCAACTCGTCCAGAGTGATGCCGAGCCGTTCTTGTCCGTGGACGTGAGTGACCCAGGCCGGAACCTGGCGCTTCGTGCCCCAGATCCTGCGGAAGCCGCCCACGACAAAGTCTGAGTTCGTGTCCTCCAAGGTCGCCACCATCGTGGAGACCGCATGCCGGGGCAGCGTGTCGTCGGAGTCGGCGAAACCCAGGTAGCGCCCTCGAGCCGCGACGACGCCGGTGTTGCGGGCTGCGCCCAGACCCGCGTTCGGCTGCCGCAGAATCGTGATCCGTCGGTCCCATCGGGCGTACGAACGCGCGATGGCCAGCGATCCGTCCTCGGAGCCGTCGTCGACCAGGATGATCTGCAGATTGCGGTAGGACTGCTTGACGAGGCTGGTCAGGCAGGCCCCGATGTAGCGCTCGACGTTGTAGAACGGAACCACAAGGGAAACCTGGCTCGGCTGCGGCAGCAAGGGCTTGCGGATGCGCCGACGGATGCTCGACTCCAGGGCCGGATGCACGGCGGCGCGGTAACGCTTGAGCAACAACCGCCTCAGACGGCTGGCTCTGTTCAATGGTTCGCTCTCTGTCTAATGGTTCGCTCCGCTCACGCTCGGACGCCTCCCTTCCCACCTGTTCTTCGTCGGCTTGGGGCAACGAAAGAGCGTGTTGCCCCAAGCGCTCCTCCAGAACAGGCGGTCCGGCATCCTCGGAGAACTGCCACACCAGCAACGTAACCCGGGCGCTTGTGTCCGAGGGCGTGCGACCGCCGGTTCTGGAGGTGTCTTCGAGACAACACGCTTTTCGTTGGCTCGAAGACACGACGAAGAAACGGTGGGGAGGAGCACGTCCGAGCGTGAGCGGAGCGAACAATCAGATCCAGCGAGCCATCAGACACAGTGGTTTCGTACACTTCCCGACGACCCGCAACACTCGTGAGAGGCTGGATGGCTACCGGAGCTCCCGTCGCAGAGACCGACAGCGGGCGAGGTGAGACCGCACCGGCCCCGTCTGAGGCACGCCTGCACCTTGCTCAGCTGGCCTGGTCGAGCCCGATAGCGCTGGTTTCCATCGCCTACGTCCTCCGGTTCACCGGTGCTATGTGGTGGGGAGCCGCCCTCTTGGTGGCGGGTCTGGCCGCCGTTGCCCTCTGGCGGCCGAGCGGAGCCCGGTCGGACGCCACGACGGCGCTCAGCATCTTCCGGGTGGGTGTCAGTCTGTGGATCCTGACCACGTACGACGGTCAGCCGAACTTCGGCGTGGCCGCCTTCGCGAGCGTCGTCGCCGCGGCCGCCGTGCTCTCCGCGGAGCCGATCCGCCGGCTTGGCGACGCCTTTGTGCCACTGGTCTCGCAGCTGCCTGGTCTACGACCAGCTCCTCCCACACTCAACCTCCGCCGGCGCGACGAGCTCGTCAGTCTGGTCGCGCTGGGCGTGGGCGTGGTTATCGGTGCACTGACCGGAGCCGGGATATGGCGCTCGGAGGTGACGGCGTGGGGGTGGCTGGTGACGGCGCTGGCCATGACGGTCGTCCCCGCGGTTTGGATAACGCGCTCCGTGCGGCGGATCCTGGCCGGTCGGCAGATCGAACGGAGCATCGCGCACGCGGTCATCGAGTACGCCCCCGAGTTCGTGCTCTACACGTCTAGACCCGACGACGCCTCGTACCAGGTGTTGATGTGGCTGCCGTACCTGGAACGGACCGGACGTCGATTCCTGATCGTCGCCCGGACCAACGACGCGGCCGAGGCGATCGCGACCCAGACAGCGATCCCGGTGGTCGTGCGTCGGGGCGTCGCCGAGTTGGACGACGTCGTGCAGCCCAGCCTCCGCGCCGCGTTCTACGTGAACGCCTCCTCCGGCAACGGCGCCTTCGTCCGCTACAACCAACTTACCCACGTCTATCTCGGCCACGGCGACTCCGACAAACCGCCCTCGTACAACCCCACCCACGCGATGTACGACAAGATCTTCGCCGCCGGCGAGGCCGCCATCGAGCGCTACGCGGCCCACGGTGTGAAGATCGCGCGGGAGAAGTTCGAGGTCGTCGGGCGGCCGCAGGTGGAAACCGTGCAGCCGGGTCGCGCGGGCGTGGTGCCGCAGACGGTGCTCTACGCCCCGACGTGGCGGGGCCACGTGAGCGAGACCTTGCTCTACTCGCTGCCGATCGGTGAACGCATCGTCGCGGCCCTCCTGCGCCGAGGCCTGACGGTCATCTTCCGGCCGCACCCGTTCAGCTACGACTTCGAAGACGACGTCGCCGCCATCGATCGCATCCATGCGCTGCTCCGTGACGACGAGAGCGCAACGGGACGGCCGCATCTGTACGGCGCCGCGGCCGAAAGCGAACGCGGGATCATCGACTGCATCAACGCCTCCGACGCCATGGTGTCCGACGTTTCCAGCGTCGTCTCGGACTACTTGTTCAGCGAGAAGCCGTTCGCCATGGTGGCTGGGCGCTTCGACCGACTCGACTTCGTTCGGGACTATCCGGTGGCCCAGGCGGCCTACGTGATCGAGGGCGCAGCCGACAACGTCGAGACGGTGCTGGACGAGATGCTGGGGCCCGATCCTAGGCGGGCCGACCGGCGGCGTATCCGGTCGCGCTATCTCGGCGACTTCGCAGTGGCGAACTACTCCCAGGGCTTCGTCGACGCCTGCATCACAATCATCGACGCCCCCGCGCCGAGAAGCCGGGAGGAGATCGACACCTCCGATGCCGGGCAGCGGGTCCGAGTGCTGGATCGGCTGCGCAGCCAGTTCGCCAGCTACGGCAAGGAATTCACCTTCGCGCTCGGCGCCGTCGCCGTCTTCGTCCTGTGCAGCGCCGGTCTGCGGGGCCAGGCCGCCGTCGGAGCGAGCTTTCTGATCGTGATCGTGCTCGTGGTCAGCCGGCGCGGCGTCGTTGCGGTATCGGCGCTCAACGACCTGCTCGGTGTCTTGGTGCCGGCACGCACCGTGCTGGCGCTGGCTCTTCTCCCGGCGTGGCCGACCGGTGACCCGCCCGCGCTGCTCGTCGCGACGGTGCTCGTCTTGACCGTGTTGACCGCCGCCGAGGTGGCGATGCGGCACGCCTGGATCGGTCCCGGTACCGGTGTGGTCCACCTGCCCGGGGCAGAGAGCCCTCCGCTTCCGCGCCTGCCGCGCGGGTCGGTCCACGTCGGATGCGTGGTCGCCTTGATCCTGGGCTGGATCGCGGTGCTGGTCGCCGGCGCCGAACGGTTCGCTGGGTGGGTGCTCCTCGCCGCGACGCTGGCCGTGGGCGTCGCGGCCGTTCTCGCTGTCATCATCGTCGCGGCCGGCCTGCGTCGGCTCACCCAACTCCAAGACATTGCGGGCGACCTGCCGGCGGTCATCGCCGAGTATGCGCCGAGCTTCACCGTGTACTTCAGCTCCAGCATCGGGGCGGACTACCAGGTGGGCATGTGGTTGCCGTACCTCAAGCGCATCGGCAGCCGGTTCATCATTCTCACCCGGACGGTGGCCATGATGGAGACCATCGCCGGGCTGGATTCGACGCCGGTCATCTACCGGCCGAGCTTGCGCAGCCTCGAAGATGTCATCTGCCCAAGCTTGACGACAGCGTTCTACGTCAACAACGCGGTCCGCAACACCCACCTGATCGAGCGTCGCGAACTGACCCACGTCTGGCTCAACCACGGCGACTCGGAGAAGCCCGCCTGCTTCAACCCCGTGCACGCGATCTACGACAGGCTGTTCGCGGCCGGTGAGGCGGGCATCGACCGGTACGCTCGACACGGCGTGCACATACCGCGGGAGAAGTTCGAGATCGTCGGCCGCCCCCAGGTCGAGCAGATCTCTCCCGCCCGCGGCCCGATCAGCACCCTGACGGGACAAGACCGTGCTCTACGCCCCCACCTGGAAGGGCCCGTACGCCGATTCGCGGGTCTACTCCCTGCCCCTGGGCCAGCGCATCGTCGAGCGGTTGCTCGAGTTGGGCGTGACCGTCATCTTCCGCGCCCATCCGTTCAACGAGAACTTCCCGGAGTCGCGGGCCGCTATGCGCGGGATCGCCAACCTGTTGGAGGCCGACCGCAAACGCACCGGTCGACCCCACCTGTGGGGAGACGCCGCTCAGACACCAGATGAGCGTCGAGGACTGCTTCAACGCCTCCGACGCCATGGTCGCCGACGTCTCGGCGGTCATTTCGGACTACCTGAAGTCGCAGAAGCCGTACGCCATCGTCAGCGTCGGACGCACCCCCGCTCAGCTGCTCGAAGAGGCGCCGGCGGCACGAGCGGCCTACGTCCTCCGCGAGGATCTCGCCAACCTCGACCAGGTCTGCCACGACCTGTTGACCGACGACCCGCTGGCCAGGGCCAGGCAGACCACCAAGGTCTACTACCTGGGGGACTTCCCCGACGAGGGCTACGCCGACGGGTTCTTGACGGCGGCCCGTCGGGTGATCGCGATGGGCTCGGTCGACACGCTGAGGCCGTGACGAGCACCAGCCACGTGTCCTGACCGGCGGTAGGTGGCCGCGTGTCCCGCCGTACGACGGCTGACGCGACCTCGGCGCCGAAGGGTCAGGCGGGGTGAGCGCGATCGTGCAGCGCGCGGATGGCCAACGGGTAAACCTGCACCCCGAGGCCTACGATGACGCCCGCCGCCACCGGCGAGACGTAGGAGTGGTGTCGGAAGCTTTCGCGGGCGTGCCACGTTGGAGATGTGGACCTCGATCACCGTGAGACCGGTTCCGCGGATGGCGTCGACGAGGGCGATGCTGGTGTGGCCGTACGCGCCGGGGTTCAAGACCACCCCGAGCAGCTCACCCGCCTGCTCCGCCCGTCCGGCGTCCTGCAGCCAGTCGACGAGCACGCCCTCGTGATTGCTCTGCCGGAGCTCCATCTTCAGACCCAGCTCGTCGGCGGTCCGGCGGCAGAGGTCTTCGATGTCGCCGAGCCCGGAGGTTCCGTACAGTTCGGGCTCGCGCGTCCCCAGGAGATTGAGATTGGGTCCGTTGAGCACGAGGACTCGATCCACCACGCCCTCCTCGACTGCGACTAGCAACCCTGTTGCCGTGATCTTGTCACGCGGCGGCCAGGCGAGTTTCGAGCCCGTTCCTCGACGGCCGCTCAGCCGAACCCCAAGCGCCGGTTGAGCTCGGCCACGTGCGCCGCCAGCGCCTCCGTCACGGTCGAAGAGATGATCATCGATCTGCTCGACGATCACGACGCCGCTGATGCTGCTGGTGCTGAGGATCGCCGTCGCCTCGCGCAGCCGCCGCCGCCCCGAGCGCGGCCGATCAAGAACGGCTGACCGAGATCGGTCCAGACCTGGAGCAGGTCCCGGCGGGTGATGCCCGGCAGCACGTGCTCGTCTTCGGGTGGAGTCCGCCACACCCCGTCGGCTCCGAGACAGCAGAGGTTGCCCCAGGACGTCTCGGCGAGGTCTCCAGCCGGCGTCGTGAAGTAGGAGGACGTCGATCGCGTCGACCATCGGGTGGGTCTCGACTGGATCATCGGTTCCGGCGGCGTCAGGGCGGTCCGGTCGCCCCACTTGTGCCGCCAACTCCAGTCCGGACGGGTGGCGTGCACCAGCCGCAGGCGGCTGGGCGGGGCGGCGGCGCCCCAGCTCTCGACGGTGACGTCGAGTCGGCCGCCGGCCGGCACGCACCCGCACGCGCAGGCCGGTGCGATCACCGCCCGTGCGTCGATCGCCGCCGTCTGTTGCAGCACCCGTCCGAGATCGTCGGTCAGTCGAGAGACCGTAGAGCTCACGGCAGGAGCGGTCGAGCCGCGCCAGGTGCGCCGCGAGCCGGAGCACCGCTCCGTTCCGGGCGAGCAGGGTCTCGATGAGTCCACCACCGCGGAGCTCGTCGGGTACCGGGGCGGGCGGGGCGCGGAGGTGGGCGGCCAGCGTCACCGCCGACGGCCTGGACCAGTGGTTCCGCCTTGTGCAGGCACTCGTGCCACTCGCGGATCGGTACGCTGTCGACGGTGATCCCGCCGCCCACGCCGAGCTCCGCGCGCAGCATCGGAGATCTCGAACGTCCGGATGATCACACTGAGTTCCGCACCGGCCGCCGGGGTGAGGAAGCCGAGTGCTCCGGTGTAGGCACCCCGGGCCTGCGGCTCCAGGCTCTGCGATGCCTGCCTGGGCGCTGATCTTGGGCGCCCCGGTGACCGAGCCCGGCGGGAAGGTCGCCCGCAGCAGTTCCGCGCGCGACGTCCGCGGCCGCAGGTCGCCGTCGACGGTGGAGACCAGGTGCCAGACGCCGGGATGAGGCTGGAGCTCGAGCAGCTTCTCGACCCGTACGGTGCCGGGCCGGCAGACCCGGGAGAGGTCGTTGCGCATCAGATCGGTGATCATGATGTTCTCGGCGACGTCCTTGCGTGACCCGGCCAGGGCGGAGCCGTCGGGGTCCGCAGCCGTGGCACTCGTGCCCTTGATCGGCGAGGTGCGGACGTGGGTGCCGTGCACCGCGAGGAAGAGCTCCGGACTGAAGCTGATCATGGAGCGGCCCGACCCGGTATCGATCATGGCCCCGTAGCGGGGCTGCAGCTTCGTCCGCTGCCTCGGCGAACACCTCCGCCGGCTCGCCGGCGAACGGCGCCCGCAGTCGCGTGCAGAGATTCAGTTGGTAGAAGTCGCCGCGCTCGATGCGGGCGATCGCCGACTCGACTCCGCGGAGATGCACCTCCTGAGCTCCCGGAGCGGTGTCGAACTCGCCGAGTCTCGCGCCCTGAGCCTGTCGACCTCGTGCTCCTGAGCTTGTCGAAGGGCTCCAGGGCACGAGCTCGTTCTCGTCGTCAATGATCAGGGAGCGTGCCTCGCAGCGCACGCTCGATCTCGCGCTCGCGACCCTCGCAGACCGAGGGTCTCGAAGGTCCAGCCGGCGTCGCTGCGCCACCGCAGCAGATGATCGAAGAAGCCGAGCCAGGTCGTGCCGGCGGCGTAACCCAGGCACGCCAGCCACCCGCCGCCCAGGACTCCGTCGGGCGCTTCGCCGCCGGTTGATCATCGAGGTGGTCGAAGGCCTCCTCGGCGTGCTCGAAATCCATCCAGCACAGGGGATCGCGGAGCAGGACAGCGCCGCCGCCGAACCACTCTCCCCACAGCGCCGCCACCGGAGCCGGCCGAGTCGAGCCGGGCGATCGCCGTCCGGGGTCCCGGGCCGCCGTCGAGATCGACGGCGTACGCCCGGCCCCCTCGGCTGAGCAACCGGGCGAGACGGGCGAGCTCGCCCGGTTCGGTCAGCGTCGGATCGCTCCAGGCTGGCCAGGATGCGGTCGGCGCTGCTGCCGAGGTCGAGCAGTTCGGCGAGCTCGGCGAAGCGTCGCGGATGGCGCGGCCGGTCGGGGATCCGGAGGTCGTCGTCCGCTGATCTTCGAGGTCGAGGTCGGTGGCCACGGCCACGACGGTCGGAGCCACCGCCAGGTAGTCGATGGCCTGGGCGAGCTTGGCCCGCACCGAGGCGTTGATCTTGGTCCGCGGATTGCTGGCCGCGGCCAGGATCTCCTCCAGGCCGCCGTAGGAGTTGATCAAGGACGCGGCGGTCTTCTCCCCGATGCCGGCCACGCCCGGCAGGCCGTCGGAGGCGTCACCCCGCAGCACCGCGTAGTCGACGTAGCGGGCGGCCGGGATGCCGTACTTCGCGCGCACCCACGCGTCGTCGACCCGCTCGTGTTTGCCCACCCCGCGCGCCGTGTAGAGGACCCGCACCTGCGGCGTCGTCGTCGACGACCTGAAAGAGATCGCGATCACCGGTCACGACGTCGGTCGGCCGAGTGGCGGTCGCGGCCAGCGTCCCGATCACGTCGTCCGCCTCGTACCCGTCGTGGCCGACGACGGCGAACCCCAGCGCGTCGAGCACCCCGAGGATGTAGGGCACCTGGACGGCAAGATCATCCGGCGCCACCTCGCCCGCGGTGCCGGCCGAGGAGGCCATCTCGGTGACCACCGCATCGCCCGAGGACGCCACCCGATGCGCCTTGTAGCTCGGGATCAGCTCCACCCGCCAGGCGGGCCGCCAGTCGTTGTCCCAGCAGCAGGCCAGGTGCGTCGGTGCGTAGACGTCGGTGAGCCGGCTGATGAAGTCCAGCAGACCCCGTACGGCATTGACCGGAGTGCCGTCCAGGGCCCTGAACGAATCGGGTACGCCGAAGAAGGCGCGGAAGTAGAGCGAAGCAGTATCCAAAAGCATCAAGCGTTCCGGAGCAGTCGTTGGCCACGGACGAATACTGGCACGATTACCCCATGGAAAAGCTGGACCAAGCCATCCTGTCGTTGCTCGCGCGTGACGGCCGGATGTCCTACACCGACATCGGCAAGGAAACCGGCTTGTCCACCTCCGCCGCCCAGCAGCGGGTTCGCCGGTTGGAGCAGCGCGGTGTCGTGAAGGGGTACCGGGCGATCCTCGACGCCGAGGAGCTCGGCCTCCAGGTCACCGCGTTCGTCGCGATCAAGCCGTTCGATCCCAGCCAGCCCGACGATGCGCCGCAGCGACTCGAGCACATCGCCGAGGTGGTCTCGTGCTATTCGGTGGCGGGGGAGCCCAGCTATCTGTTGAAGGTGCAGGTCCCGACCATGGCCCACCTCGAAGGCGTCCTGGCCCGCATCCGCGCCGACGCCGGCGTGTCGACCCACACCACCACGGTGCTCTCCATCCCGTTCGAGGACCGGGCCCTTCTCTAACGCCCGATGGTGCATGCACGTCCTCGACCAGCGGGCTGGCGATTGCTCGGGGCAGCCCACGTCTACGCACCCGATCACCCGAACGCGACCTCGGTCGTGATCACCGACGGGTGATCGACTACGTCGGGGACGATCTGACGTCGCCGCCGACGGCCGCGACCCTCGCCGGTCGGTCGACCTGGCTGCGCTCGGGTTTCCCGACGCGTTGATCACCCCGGCCTTCGTCGACGCCCACCTGCACACCGTCCAGGCGGGTCAGGTGCTGTCGGGTCTGGACCTGCACGGGATGCCGAGCCGGAACCATCTGCTGGACGAGGTGGCCCGCCACCGGGCCAGATGAAGCCGGCGGCGCAGGTGCTCTTCGGGCAGGGCTGGGACGAGCGCGGGTGGCCGGATCCCACCCCGCCGACCCGCGCGGAACTCGACCGGGCCGGCGGCGGTGCGGCCGTCTACCTCGCGCGGGTCGACGTGCACTCGGCGGTGGTGTCGACCGCGCTGCTGGAGCGGTTGCCCGAGGTGTCGGCGGCTCCCGGCTATCGCGACGACGGTCTGGTCAGCCGGGAGGCGCATCATCTCTGCCGGGGCGCGCTGGACCGCTTCTTCACCGATGCCGAACGGCGCGAGGCGGCTCGGGTCGCGCTGCGACGGTGTGCCGAGCTCGGAGTCGGGACGATCCACGATCTCGGCGGTCCGCACCTCGGTCCGGTCGAGGATCTCGCTCGGGTTCGGCAGGCGGCCGACGAGACTCGGTCTCGGCGGTGGTCGGCTACTGGGGCGAACTGGCCGAGGCGAGCCCAGCATCGACCTGGCCCGCAGCGCACGCGATGCGGGGCCTGGCGGGCGACCTGTGCATCGACGGGGCGATCGGCTCCCGCACCGCCGCCCTGCGCGAGGACTACGCCGATCATCCGACCCGCGGGCGTCCGCTACCTCAGCGACGACGAGATCCGCGACCACGTGGTCGCCTGCACGCAGGCCGGACTGCAGGCCGGCTTCCACTGCATCGGCGACGACGCCGTCAGCGCCGCCGTTCAGGGACTCCGCCGGGCCGCCGACGTCGTCGGCGCAGCCGCGCTCCGCTCCGCCGGCCACCGGCTCGAGCACGTGGAGATGCTCGATCCGAGCGACATCGCGAGCCTGGCCGACCTGTCGGTGACGGCCAGCGTGCAGCCGGCGTTCGACGCCGCCTGGGGCACTTCGGGTGAACTGTACGAGCAGCGCCTCGGCCGCCAGCGCAGCCGGTCTGATGAATCCCTTCGGATCCCTGCAGCGCGCCGGGGTGCCGCCTGGCCTTCGGCACCGATGCCCCGGTCACGCCGGTGGCCGGCTGGGCGATGGTCGACGCCGCGGTCCGCCACTCGCGGGTCGAAGAGCAGATGAGCCCGGCGGACGCGTTTGCCGCGGCCACCCGCGGCGGACACGTCGCGGCGGGGAATCGGCGCGCCGGGGTCCTTGCCGTCGGGCGACCGGCGGCGCTGGCCGTCTGGGACTGCTCGGGCTTCGAGTTCGACGACGACGGACTGCCGCGGCTGGAGCCCGGTCACGAGCCGCGCTGCCTCGCCCTGGCGCGTCGGCACGCGGCTCACCGTCGTCGACGAGGCGCTCCAGGACGCGTTGCCCGGCCCCTCGCGTGGGCTCAGCCGAGTAAGCTCGGCGGGTGTCCGCAACCCTCGCCGTGCCGGCGACCACCGGCTCCGGTGTCACCCGCGGACGATTCTTCGCGAGCCGCCTGGTTCCGCTACGCGGTGGCGCTCCTCGCCGGTGTGCTCACCGGCCTCAGCTGGCAACCGTACGGGCTGTGGCCGCTCCTGCTGATCGGCCTGCCGGCCTTCACCCTGGTCGTGCGCGGGGTCCGGCGCCGCCGTGCGTTCGGTCTCGGCTACGTCTACGGCCTCGCCATGCTGGGCGTCTCGATCAGCTGGATCCACGTCCTCGGCGTCTGGATCGCCGTCGCTGCTGATCGCGTTCGAGGCGCTCTTCTTCGCCCTGCTGGGCCTGGCCATCAACCTGGTGTCGGTGCTGCGGTGGTGGCCGCTGGCCGCGGCGTGCTGCTGGGTCGCTGATCGAGTTCGCGTACGCGCGGATCCCGTTCGGCGGGTTCGGCTGGGGGAAGCTGGCGTTCACGGCGGTCGACACACCGCTGGCCGGCTTCTATCCGATCGTGGGCGTGGCCGGTGTCTCCTTCCTGGTCGCGCTGATCGCCCAACTCGATCGCGTACGGCGTCGTCCGGCTCAGCCTCGGCGCGACCCGGGCGGTTCCGGGCGCTGATCGTCCCGGTCGCCATCGCCCTGGTGCTGGTCCTGACGGGCCTGGGGCTTCGCCTCTTCCAGCTGCAGGAGTCTGATCCGGCGGCGACGCCAGCCGCCGGTGAACGTCGGCATCGTGCAGGGCAACGTGCCGGGGCGCGGCGTCGAGGCGCTGGGGCGGGCTCGGACGGTGACCAACAACCACCTCGCCGAGACCGTCAACCTGACGGTCAAGGCCCGGCTGGGGCAGGTCGCGCAGCCCGACTTCATCCTGTGGCCCGAGAACTCCACCGACATCGACCCGCTGCTCGACGCCGCGACCCGGCAGACGGTGCAGACCGCCGCCGAGGTGGCGGATCGGCCGATCCTGGTCGGTGCCGTGCTGGAGGGCCCGGGTCCGGGTGAGCGCCAGACGGCCGCGCTCTGGTGGGATCCGCAGCGGGGGGTGGTCGACCGCTACGCCAAGCGCAATCTCGTCCCGTTCGGTGAGTGGATCCCGTTCCGGGCCCAGCTCCTGCCGCTCGATCCCGCTGCTGGCCAAGGTCGGTGCCCAGTCGGTCCCGGGCACCGAGCCCGGCGTGCTCACCGTTCCGGTCGGCGACCGGCAGCTTGCGGTGGGCGACATCATCTGCTTCGAGCTGGCCTACGACAACACCGTCTACGACACGGTGACCAACGGGGCCCAGGTCTTGGTCGTGCAGAGCAACAACGCCACCTACGGCGGAACCGGCCAGATCGAGCAACAGTTCGCGATCACCCGGGCGCGTGCCATGGAGGCCCGCCGCGAGATCGCCGTCGCCACCACGAACAGCGTGTCGGGCCACATCGACCGCAACGGGCGGGTCACGGCGCGCACCACGGAGTTCACGGCCGAGTCGGCCGTGTTCGGCATGCCGATCCGGAACGGGCTGACGCCGGCGATCACCGTCGCACCCTGGCTGGAGCGCGGTCTGGCCGTGGTGGGCCTGCTGGCCTGCCTGTTCGCCGTCCAGGTGGTCGTGGTGAGGCTGGTCCGGTCACGACGTTCGCCGGCGGCGGTCGAGACCTCCGAGAAGCCTGGCGCTGAGCCCGGCCCGGAGGAGGCGACCGGTGAGCTCGCACCCTCGGCAAGATCCTCGTCGTCATCCCGACGTACAACGAGGTCGAGAACATCGCGCGGGTCACGGCTCGCCTGCGCGCGGCGGTTCCGGAGGCCCACGTCCTCGTCGCCGACGACAACTCCCCGGACGGCACCGGCCGGGTGGCCGACGAACTGGCCGCCGCCGACGACCACATCCACGTCCTGCACCGGCTCGGCAAGGAGGGCCTGGGGGCGGCCTACCTGGCGGGCTTCGCCTGGGGACTCGAGCACGGCTTCGACGTCCTCGTCGAGTGCGACGCCGACGGCTCCCACCAGCCCGAGCAGCTGCCGCGTCTGCTGGCGGCGCTGGAGCACGCCGACATGGTCAAGGGATCGCGGTGGGTGCCGGGCGGCTCGGTCGTCAACTGGCCGAAGTCGCGCGAGATCTTGTCCAAGGGCGGCAGTCTGTGGACCCGGATGATGCTCGGGATCCCGCTGCGGGACGCGACGGGCGGCTTCAACGCCTTTCGCGCCAGCACGCTGCGCGGAATCGGCCTGGACGACATCGCCTCCGCCGGCTACTGCTTCCAGATCGATCTGGGCTGGCGTGCCCTCAAGGCCGGCTTCAAGGTCGTGGAGGTGCCGATCACCTTCGTCGAACGGGAGTACGGCGATTCCAAGATGAGCCAGAAGATCGTGGCGGAGGCGCTGCTCCGGACGACGGCGTGGGGTGTGGGTCACCGCGCTCGGCAGGTGAAGAGTCGTCCTGACGCCACGGCGACAGCGGGGAGCTGGCGTGAGGCGGGGTCCGGGCTGGCTGCTGCCCGTGTTCTTGGTGCTGCTCGTCGCCGCTGCCCATCGTGGAGGTCTGGCTCCTCATCCAGGTCGGACAGCGGATCGGTGTGCTGCCGACGCTGGCGATCTTGATCGCGGAGGCGCTGCTGGGCGCCTGGTTGATGCGGCGCGAGGGGAGCCGCGCCTGGGCCGCCCTCAACGATGCGCTGAACAGCGGACGGATGCCGGCCGGCGAGCTGGCCGACGCCGCGTTGGTGCTCGTCGGCGGCGTGCTGCTCATGCTGCCCGGCTTCGTCACCGACATCATCGGCTTCATCTTCCTGCTGCCGTTCACCCGCCCGCTCGCCCGGCGCCTGCTCGCCTTCGTGGCCGCCCGCAGGCTGAGCCGCCTCGGTGTCGTGCAGCGATGCGCGAATGGCGTCTACGTCCGCCGCGACGAGACCGTGATCGAGGGGGAGACCGTACCGGATCCGCCGCTCGCAGCTCTGGTCCGATCGTGATCGCCGGCGAGATCGAGGAGGGGCCGCCGACGGTGAGCGACGGTCCAGACCCGAGGCGCACCTCTGTCGAGCGGCTAAGCTGTGGAGTCTTCGAGCAGTTTCGACCGCAGCTGCCCATCCCAACACTGCCGCAGCATTCAAGATGTCGAGGACACAAACAGCCGCCGCCCGGATGGGCAGCGGCTGTCCTTGGTTCCGAAATCAGGCGGTCTTGCGCGAGCCGCTCTGACCGTAGTTGGGTCCGAGCTCACCGGAGCGGAGCAGGTCCAGCCGCTCGGCCAGCAACTCCTCGAGCTCGGCGATCGAGCGCCGTTCGCGAAGCATGTCCCAGTGCGTACGGGCGGGCTTCTCGTCCTTGGCGGCCGGACGCTCGCCGTCGGAGCGCAGTGACTCGGCGCCGCAGCGCGGGCATTCCCAGAGGGCGGGAATCTCCGCCTCCGCGGCGAACACCAGACTGAAGTGATGCTGCCGCGGGCAGTCGTACCCGACTTCTTGCCGCGGCGCGAACTCGACGCCAGCTTCGTCTTCGAAGCTCTTCGCTCCGAGCCCGGTCCCTCGCAGTGATCGATCTGCCATAACTGCCTCCTGACCTATAGCCAAACTAGCGTGATCGCACGTATCACACGATGAAACTCGCAGGCGAGGGCAAATGTTCCGCAGTTGCCTGCTCCCGCAATCCAGTGCGACGCAGATCACTTATCCGCGGCACGAGTCGTGGATCAGCCCTGCCCGGCGTCTACCAAACTCTTCGGCTGCCGCCACGGTGGCGGTTTCACCCGGCTGAGGGCAATTGTCCCCGGCCGCGAGGACCAGGGCGATCCCGACGATGCCGGCCCGGTCGGTGGCGAAGACCGCGGTGAAGCCGGCGAAGAGGGCCGGCGCCAGGAAGCTCACCGCCCGACCCGTCGTGGCGTACAGCCCGAACATCTGACCCTCCCGGCCCTCCGGCGCCAGTCGGGCGAGGTAGGCCCGGGAGCTGGCCTGAGCTGGTCCGACCCAGAGCGTCAGCAGCAACCCGAAGATCCAGAACATCGTGGGTCCGGAGGAGAAGAGCAGGATGGTGGCGGTGGTGACGAGAGCCGATCAGCGACGTCATGATGACCGCCTTGGGGCCGATCCGGTCCTCGACCACGCCACCGGCGAAGGCGCCGGCCGCCGCGACGACGTTGGCCGCGACGCCGAAGACGATCACACCACCGGGCGAGAGCCCGTACACGCTCACCGCCAGCACGGCGCCGAAGGTGAAGACGGCGGCCAGTCCGTCGCGGTAGATCGCGCTGGCGATCAGGAACCAGACCGCGTCGCGGTCGACGCGGAACAGGGCCCGCACGTCATGCCAGAGCACCCGGTAGGACTCCCAGAAGCCGACCTGCGCGAGGTCGGGGTTGGGTCGGCTCTCGGGCACGACGATCATGATCGGGATGGCCCAGGCGGCGAACCAGACCGCGACCACCAGCGCCAGCACGCGGTAGCGCAGGCCTCCGGCGTCGGAGACCCCGAACAGACCGACGTCCGGGGCGATGAACAAGACGTAGGCCAGGAGCAGGACGACGATGCCACCGACGTACCCGGTGGCCCAGCCGATGCCGGAGATCTTGCCGATCGTGCCTGGCGTCGACACCTGCTGCAGCATCGCGTTGTAGGACACGAGGGCGAACTCCATGAAGACCCCACCGGCCGCGAGCAGGACCAGCCCGAGCCATAGGTACGACCACTCGTCCCGGACGAAGAACAGCCCCAGGGTCGAGGCGATGACCAGTGCCGTCCAGATCGCCAGGCTGCGTTTGCGTCGGCCGGTGGCGTCGGCGCGTTGGCCGGTGACGGGCGCCAAACCGGCCACCAGCACTCCACCCAGAGCGGTGGAGATCGCGAGCCAGGTCGCTCCGCTGAGCGAGCCGGGCGGCCGGTCGCGGGCCACCACCTCGGTGAGGTAGGGAGCGAAGACGAAGCTGACGACGATGGTGCTGTACGCCGAGGAGCCGCAGTCCCACAGCGCCCAGGCGAGGACGGAGCGACGTCGAGGCGGAGCTCGCCTTCGGTTACCGAGGACGGTGGGTGCGCCGGTGGCTGCGTCGGGGCGCTCACCGATCGGCTCGCTGCCCAGAGCCCGCGGTCGACGAGGGTGTCTTTGAGGACGTCGATCCGATCGGTGAAGATGCCGTCCACCCCGGCGTCGATCAGCCGCTCCATCTCGACCCGGTCGTCGACGGTCCACACGTGGACGTGCTTGCCCGCGCGATGCACGGCGTCGATCAGGCCGCCGGTCAGGATCTCCAGCCGGCGGCCGAAGATCCGGCGGTCGACCGGCAGCTGCAGGACCGGGGTCGACGTGTTGAGCATCGCGGTCAGCCAGGGCACGAACCGATTCACGGCGACGCCGGCCGGACTGGCGGCGCTGGCGACGCCGGGGCCGAGCAGTCGGCGGAGTCGGTGCAGGCGGCGGACGCCGAAGGAACTCACGCAGACCCGGTCGTGCGCGTCGTACTCAGCGATCGTCGCGGCCAGCAGATCGATCGAGGCCGACGACTTGGCGTCGATGTTGAACCGGGCGTCGGGGAAAGGCCTCCAGCAGCTCCGGCAAGCGTTGGGATGCCGTCGCGCCCGCCGATCCGTGCCCGCCGAATCGTCTCGTATGACGTCCGGCCGATCGGGCCGCGGGCGTCGGTGACCCGGTCGAGCCGGGCGTCGTGGAACGCGACGAGTACGCCGTCGGAGGTGGCGTGCACGTCGGTTTCGAGGTAGCGGTAGCCGAGGGCGACGGCCTGGGAGAAGGCGTGCAGCGTGTTCTCGCGACCGAGGTTCGGCGGATAGAGGGCTCCGCCCCGGTGGGCGAGCGCAGCGAACGGGACGTCGAGGTAGACGAAGTCGGAAGCCCGCACGACGCTCATCCTGGCATCGGCGCAGGGCGTCCGAGCGTGCGAACGCGCGGCTCAGACTCCAGGCAGTTGGCGCAGGAACCTCGCTGCGAACTCCGGAACCCAGAAGGGAACGCCGAACGTCAGCAGGAACAGGTAGGCCAAGGTCGCGCAACCGAGGCCGAAAACGGCCCAGAACAGGAGGCGGTGGGACCATGGCCACGCCAGGTAGCGCTTGAGCTGGGCCTTGAACCAGTACATCAGCCGCTGGGCCCACTCGAACTCACTCGACCAGACCGCGATGCCGAGCAACGCGATGGGGATACCGCCGGGTCCTGGGAGCGGACCGGTCACGGCGGCGACGCACACCAGCAGCAAGCCGAGCAGCGCCACGCAGATCCGGTAGAAGAACAGTTTCCGGGGGCTCTGCCGGATCTTGCGTCGCCAGGCCCAGCGGTCCTCGTGGGCATCGATCAGGAGATGGTGATCGTGCGGTTCTGCTTCGGCGTGGTGGTCTGCTACACCGTCTGGGCTGTCGGTCGCCTGTCGGTCGCTCGACTCGCCGTCGAGGTTGCGTGGCTCGCCGGACCGATCACCTCGCGCGGCCGGACGCGAATCGTCCGGTCCGGCGTCGGGTGGTGTCGGGCCGCTTCGGCTTCCTTGGCCTCGGGCGACAGCGCGAGGTTGACGGCGGCGGCGGCCTCGGCCGCCAGCATCCGGCTCGTCGGGCGCGCAGGCGGCCGGGCGTGAAGGCGCTTGTTGCCCTCGACTCCGGCCGACATGGGACCACTGTAAGGTCTGGCCGCAAACTAAGGCATCCCCAATACGAACTGCGGACCTGCGACCCCGCCGCCACGTCCGAGGAGATGCCACAATGGCGGCCGTGACGTCGATCCTCTCCATCCAGTCCTCGGTCGCGTACGGCCACGTCGGCAACAGCGCGGCGACCTTTCCGCTGATGCGGATGGGAGTCGAGGTCTGGCCGGTGCTGACGGTGCATTTCTCCAACCACACCGGGTACGGCCGCTGGCGCGGTCCGCTGCTCGCCGCGAGCGACATCACCGACGTGGTCAACGGCATCGACGAGCGCGGGGTTCTGACGCGGTGCGACGCGGTGCTCTCGGGCTATCAGGGCGCCGAGGACGTCGGGCTCGGCGATCTTGGACGCCGTGGCGTTGGTGAAGTCGCGGAACCCGGAGGCCGTCTACTGCTGCGACCCGGTCATGGGCGACGTCGGGCGCGGCTTCTTCGTCCGACCGGGCATCCCCGAGCTGATGCGCGACGCGGTCGTCCCGGCCGCGCAGATCGTCACGCCGAACCAGTTCGAACTGGAGTTCCTGACCGGGCGGTCCACCCGCACCCTGGCCGAGGTGCTGGCGGCGGCCGATGCGCTGCGGTCCCGGGGACCCGAGACGGTCCTGGTGACCAGCGTGGTCCACGACGAGGCGACACCGGAGACGATCGACATGGTCGCGATCACCGGTGAGGGAGCCTGGGCCGTGACCACGCCGCTGCTCCCGCTCGTGTTCACCGGTGCCGGCGACCTCACCGCGGCGGTGTTCCTGGCGTTGCTGCTGCGCTCAGACCTGGCCACCGCGTTGAGCCGCACGGCGGCTGTCGTCTACGGCGTGCTGAAGGCGACGGTCGACTCCGGCGAATCGGAGCTGCAGCTGGTCGCCGCCCAGGATGAGATCGCCTCGCCCTCGGCCAGCTTCGAGGTCCGGCAGCTCCGCTGACTCGAGGGCCGCGTGCCCCTGTGAGATGTCGTTCGTCCCGGCCGTGACCGGAGCTCGGGGTCGAAGCGAGCTGCTACGCGCCCTGAGCCTGTCGAAGGGCCAGCGGCGGTAACCTGCTCGGGGCTTCGACAAGCTCACCGCGTTCACGACCTCAATCTCGGAAGACTTCGATGTTGGCGCCGAGGGCGTTGAGCCGGTTGGCCAGGTCCTCGTAGCCGCGGTTGATCACGTATACGTCTCGCAGCATCGACTCACCCCGCGCCGCGAGCATGCCGAGCAGGATGCACACGGCCGGGCGGAGGGCCGGCGGGCAGACGACCTGCTGCCCGCGCCACCGGGTCGGGCCTTCGACGATCACTCGGTGCGGATCAAGCAGTTGAACGTGGGCGCCGAGGCGATTGAGCTCGGTCAGGTAGATGGCGCGGTTCTCATACACCCAGTCGTGGATGACCGTCTTGCCCTCGGCCGACGCCGCGATGACGGCGAAGAGCGGCAGATTGTCGATGTTGAGGCCCGGGAACGGCATCGGATGGATCTTGTCGATGGGGGAGCGAAGCGCCGACGGCCGGACCGTCACGTCGACGAGCCGGGTGTGGCCGTTGGTGGCGAGGTACTCCTGCCCGAGGCTGAAGTCCAGCCCCATCTCCTCCAGCACGGCGAGCTCGATCTCCAGGAACTCGATCGGGGCCCGCCGGATGGTCAGCTCCGACTTGGTCACGATGGCGGCCGTCAGCAGGGTCATCGCCTCGATCGGATCCTCCGACGGGGTGAACTCGACGTCGGCCTGGATCTCTTTGACGCCGCGGATCCGCAGCGTGGTGGTGCCGATTCCGTCGATCTCCACGCCGAGGTGGGTCAGGAACACGGCCAGGTCCTGGACCATGTAGTTCGGACTGGCGTTACGGATGACCGTCAGACCCGGGGAGAGGGCCGCGGCCAGCAGCGCGTTCTCGGTGACGGTGTCGCCCCGCTCCGTCAGGGTGATCGGCCGGACCGGTTCGATCGCCGGGTCGACCTTGCAGTGGTAGAAGCCGTCGGTCGGCACCACCGAGAGCCCGAAGCGCCGCAGCACCTGCAGGTGTGGCTCGATGGTCCGCGCGCCCTAGCTCGCAACCTCCGGCGTAGGGGAGCTCGAACTCGCTGTAGGAGTGCAGCAGCGGCCCGAGGAACATGATCACGCTGCGGGTCCGCCGGGCCGCCTCGATATCCATGGCGCCCAGGTCCAGCCGCGCCGGCCGAATCAGCTCGAGGTCCTGACCGTTCGCAGACCAGGTGGCCTGCACGCCGATGCTGGTCAACACCTCGAGAATCCGGTTGACCTCTTCGATCTTGGCGATGTCGCGGAAGACCGTACGGCCGCGGTTGATCAGACTGGCGCAGAGCAGGGCCACCGCCGCGTTCTTCGACGAGCGGACCGAGATGGCGCCGCGGAGCTTGGTGCCGCCCTGGACGCGGAGGTGCTGCGGCTTGTTCGACCCGACGGAGATGAGCGGGGAGTCCAATGCCTCGGCGATGCGGGTCACCATGTCCAGGCTGAGATTCTGGTTGCCGGCCTCGATGCGATGGACCGCGCTCTGGCTGGTGCCCAGCACCTCGGCCAGCTGGGTCTGGGTCAGCCCGCGGTGCTTGCGGGCGTCCCGGATCAGGCCGCCGATTCGGTCGAGATAGGTGTCGGTCACCGGAAGACGTTAACTCACATGTGAGATTTTCCCAGTCTTCGCCCGCGTGTCGGACGGTCACGCTCCATCACTGCGGGTGCGCTAGCGGTGGGTAGCACGTCGGAATCGGAGCCTCCTAGAGTGGCTCCGTGAGCACACACTATGACGTTGTCGTTCTCGGGGCCGGTCCCGGCGGCTACGTGGCGGCCATCCGGGCGGCCCAGCTCGGCCTGCAGACCGCCATCATCGAGAAGAAGTACTGGGGCGGTGTGTGTCTCAACGTGGGGTGCATCCCGACCAAGGCATTGCTCCGCAACGCCGAACTGGCCCACATCTTCCACGCCGACGCCAAGACCTTCGGCATCTCCGGCGACGTCACCTTCGACTTCGGCGCCGCCTACAAGCGCAGCCGCGCCGTATCCGAACGCATGACCAAGGGTGTCCACTTCTTGATGAAGAAGAACAAGATCACCGAGTACGACGGCTGGGGCACCTTCACCGACGCGAAGACGATCGAGGTGTCGGGCGGCAAGTCCGACGAAACAATCACCTTCGACTCCTGCATCATCGCCGCCGGCGCCACCACGCGGCTGCTTCCTGGGACATCGCTGAGCGATCGCGTGGTGACGTACGAAGAGCAGATCATGACCGATGACCTGCCGAAGTCGGTCATCATCGCCGGCGCCGGCGCGATCGGGGTCGAGTTCGGCTACGTGATGGCGAACTACGGCGTCGACGTGACGATCGTGGAGTACCTGGACCGGATGGTGCCGCTGGAGGACGTCGAGATCTCCACCGAGCTTGCGAAGGCGTACAAGAAGTTGGGCGTCAAGGTCATGACGGCGACCAAGGTCGAGGCGATCGACGACAGCGGCGAGAAGGTCAAGGTCACGGTCTCGCCGGCCGCGGGCGGGGAGTCGACGGTGCTCGAGGCCGACAAAGTGCTGCAAGCGATTGGGTTCGCCCCCCGGACCGAGGGGTACGGCCTGGACAAGACCGGCGTCGAGCTCACCGAGCGGGGCGCGATCAAGATCGACGACTACATGCGGACCAGCGTCCCGCACCTCTACTCGATCGGTGACTGCACGGCCAAGTTGATGTTGGCCCATCTCGCCGAGGCGCAGGGGATCGTGGCGGCGGAGACCATCGCCGGCGCGGAGACCATCGCCATCGACTACGACATGGTGCCCAGAGCGACGTACTGCCAGCCGCAGATCGGTTCGTTCGGCTACTCCGAACAGCAGGCGAAGGACAAGGGGTACGACGTCAAGACCGCCAAGTTTCCCTTCGTCGCCAACGGCAAGGCCCACGGGCTCGGCGACGCGACCGGCTTCGTCAAGATCATCGCCGACGCCAAGCACGGCGAGCTCCTTGGTGTCGCGATGATCGGACCTGATGTCACCGAGCTGCTGCCGGAGCTGACTTTGGCCCAGCTCTGGGATCTCACCGCCGAAGAGGTGTCGCGCAACATCCACGCCCACCCGACCCTCTCGGAGGCCATCAAGGAGGCCGCCCACGGCATCTCCGGCCACATGATCAACATCTGAGGCCCCTGAGCCCTGGACGGCCCTTCAAGCCGTTCCCGCGCGCGAATCCAGCGTTTGCTCGCGAATAGTCGCGCGCGGATGCCGATTTCGCGCGCGCGGATCGGACGGCGCCGCCTCTGGCTTTCGGATTGCCGCTTCAGGGGCTGAGCATCCGCCGGAGGAGCTGGAATTGGGTCATGGTGAGGGCCACAAGATCGTGGGCGGCGGGATTGGGCAGCTGCAGCGTCCACTCGTCGAAGGCTCGCAACACACCGATGGTCAGTCGGTCCTGCAGGGCCGTCGGCAGGTCTGACCGCACGGCTCCGCAGTCGCGTCCGACCTCCAACACAGCGGTCAGCCAGGAATCGATCGCGCTCTCCGCCTCCGCGAGGGGGTCGTCGCGTTCCCGCGGCGCACCGGGGAGGTAGAACATCCGGCCGACCTGGGCGAAACGCTCATCCTCCTGGCTCAGTCGAGCCAGCCGGACCACGAGGCGCTCCAACTCGTCCCAGAAGTGCCGGCCGGACAGGCTCTCGGGCGTCGGAACCTGAGCCGCCTCGAGGAGTGCTCGACCGATGTCGTCCACGACCAGGCCAAAGAGCTCCTGTTTGGAGGGGACGAAATGGTAGAACGAACTCTTACTCAGCCCGCACGACTTGACGATCCGGTTGAGCGAGGCCCGTTCGTACCCGGCGACGGCGAACTCCCGGGCCGCGACGTCGATCAGCAGGCGCCGGCGTGCCGGCGTCATCGGCGGTGCCGGCGGCCGATCCACATACCGAACATAGCAACTACTGGACCGGATGGTCCACTTTCGCTAGGGTCGTGTTGTGGACTACCTGGTCCACCCAGTCGATTGCGACTTACACCCATGCTCACCTCGACACCCCTCACCGAGCAGATCGACGCGGCGCAGACCGACCCGATGCGGATCGTCGTCGTGGGTGCGGGAGTCGCCGGACTCACCGTGGCGCAGTTGCTCCGCCGCGCCGGCCGGCATCCCGTCCTCCTCGAGAAGGCAGGGGAGGCGTCCGGTACGGGTTACGTGCTGGGGCTGCTCCCGCTCGTCGACCCGGTGCTCGAGCAGTTGGACCTCCGCGCGGACTACTTGGCGGCCAGCACCGGGTTCGACCGCTACCGGTTGAAGGGCCACACCGGTCGCGCCCTGCGCACCGACGACTTCCGGCGCATCTTCGCCCACAGCGTGGATGGCGGGGTCAGCTACCGCGGCATCGATCGCGGGCGACTGCTCGAGGTGCTGTCTGCCGCGGGAGGCACGGCCTCGTACGAGACCATGGTGACCCGAATCGAGCAGGCCGTTCGGGCGCAGGTCGTGACGTTCCTCTCGGCCGGGCAGTACGTCTCTGCCGAGTTCGACCTCGTGATCGTCGCCGACGGGTTGCGCTCGACCACCCGCCGGCTCGTCCTCGATCCGTACGAGGTCGAAGAGCTGGACACCGGATGGAGCGGCTGGGTGGCCTGGGCCGCTCCCGACTCCGACAACGATCTGGGCGAAGAGGTTTGGGGGGCCGGATTCCTCATCGGCAGCTACCCCGTCCGGGACGCACTGGGAGTTATCGCCGGCGGCCCCAACGCCGACGTCGTCGGCGACCGGAGGGCCTTCGTCGGCAACCTCCGGCGCCGACTCGAGCACATCGATGACCGACTCGACCGCGTGCTGACCGCGATCTCCGAAGACGACGAAGCGTACTGCTGGCCGATGACCGACTGCCGGTCCACGCGGTGGGTCACCGGCCGGGTGGTCCTGCTCGGCGATGCCGCAGCGGGGTTCCTCCCTACGGCGGGCGTTGGCGCGGGTATGGCGATGGAGTGCGCCGGAGTGCTGGCACGACTTGTCATCGGGTCGGAGGTGGAGGACATCCCCGCGGCACTCAGGACGTACGAAACCATTCAGCGCCCGCGGGTCGAGATCGCCCAGAACACGTCCCGTCAACTGGCGAGGCTCACGTTCAGCCGGAACCGGCTGCTCGCCGTCGTGCGCGAGCAACTGGCCGCCCGGCTGAGCATCGGCGCCGCCCTCCGCCCGATCACGAAACTGGTGGCGGCCTCACCGCTGGCGCATCCCTCAGGCGGTCTCCCGGATCACCAGCTCGGTCGGCAAGATCATCGGTGAGGAGGGCGGACGCCCGGCCAGCAGATCCAACAGCATCTCGGCCATCGAGGCGCCCATGTTCTCCGACGGCTGCCGAATCGTGGTCAGCTGCGGGTCGCCGGCGGTCGCCGCTGGGCTGTCGTCGAAACCGATGAGGGCGACGTCCTGAGGAACCGACCGTCCGCGCGCGGCCAACACGGCGAGGGCGCCGCGGGCCATGAGGTCGTTGGCCGCGAAGACGGCGTCCAGATCGGGATGGCGGTCGAGCAGCCGCCGCATCGCGCCGGTCGCGCCCTGGGTGCTGAAGTCCCCATCCGCCACTGCGTCATCGGCCAGACCGGTTTCGGCCATCACCTGGCGCCAACCGGCCAGCCGGTCGATGGCCGCCGGCATGTCGGGAGGGCCGGTGATGGTGGCGATCCGCCGAGCGCCGCGCTGGACCAGATGCCTGGTCGCCTGCTTCGAGCCGTCGAGATTGTTCACGTCTACGTAGTAGGAATCGCTCAGTTCCCGAGCACCCGGCCGGCCGCCGAAAACCATCGGCACGGCCTCGTTCAGCTCAGTGAGGTCACGGTCGCTGGCGTGGTGGGAAACCACGAGCGCACCGTCGACGCTGCCGCTGCGCAGGTAACGCCGGGTCTTTCGGGTGGGGTCTGAACTGGCGACCAGCAGATTGAGGATGTAGTCGGTGGCCTCGAGTCGGGACGTGATGCCCTTGACGATCGCGGCGAAGTACGGATCGCCGAAGAAGCGGGACGTCTCCTCCGGCACGAGAAGGGCGATCGCGTACGTCTGCCGGCTGGCGAGCGTCCGCGCAGCCCGATTCGGGACGTAGTTCATCCGCGCGATCGTGGCGTTGACCGTCTCGACCACTCCCGGCCGGACCTTCGGCGACCCGTTCACCACCCGGGACACCGTCGACCGGCTCACCCCGGCCTGCGCCGCCACCATCTCCAGCGTGGGCAGTCCGCGCTCGGCGCCTACCTCCCCGTCGGTCGGTACTGGTGTCGTACGTCGCTGGTCACTCATCGGGACAACTCCGGCTCCTCCTCGGTCAGCGCGCGACTGAGGATCGCCCGACAGTACGCCCAGCCGGAGTCCTTGACCGTCCGCCGCTGCGTCTCGTAGTCCACCCGGACGAGTCCGAAACGCTTGGCGTACCCCCACGCCCATTCGAAGTTGTCCATCAGCGACCAGTAGAAGTAGCCCTTGACCGGGACGCCGTCGTCGATGGCGTCCAAGATCGCGTCGAGATGCGCGTAGAGAAACTCTTCCCGGTCCGCGTCGTGGACGGTCCCGTCCATCTCGGCCCGGTCGTCGAAGGCAGCACCGTTCTCGGTGACGTACACGTCGACGCCCGACCGCCCGGTGTAGTCCCGGTGGACCCGGCCCAACAGGTCGCGGAGGCCCTGTGGCTGGATGGGCCAGCCCATCGCGGTGGTCGGCAGATCCTGCGGATGGGCGTAGACGTCGGAGACGGCGGGAAACGGATTGCCCGTCGGCCGGCTCGTCGGAGCCTCGATCACCACCGCGGCGGCGGGCGGCTGATCACTGACGAGGGCACCTTGGTAGTAGTTGACGCCCAGGGCGTCGATGGGACTGGCGATGATCTCGAGGTCTCCGGGACGGATCTTCTGCTCCAGACCCAGCCCGGCCACGTCCGCCAGCACGTCGGTCGGATAGCTGCCTCGGAAGATCGGGTCGAGGAATATCCGATTGAACTGCCCGTCGACCTTTCGCACCGCTTCCAGGTCGCCGGGGGACTCCGGTCGGGCCGGTTCCACCGGCGTCAGATTCAAAGTGAGGCCCAGGCGGAGCGTCGGGTCGGCGCGACGGAGTGCCTGGACGGCGAGGCCGTGGCCGAGCAGGAGATGGTGCATGGCCGCCAGCCCCGCGGAGGGATCCTGCAGACCGGGGGCGTGGGCCCCTCCGACGTAGCCGAGGAACGCTGAGCACCAGGGCTCGTTCAGCGTGGTCCACACGGGCACCCGGTCGCCCAGTCGATCATGAACGGCCACGGCGTACTCGCTGAAACGGTACGCCGTGTCCCGGTTGCGCCAGCCGCCCTCGTCCTCGATCGCCTGAGGCAGGTCCCAGTGGTAGAGCGTCAACCAGGGCATGATGTCGTGGTCGAGCAGCTCGTCGACCAGCCGCGAGTAGAAGTCGAGTCCGGCCGGGTTCACCGGCCCACCGTCGGGGCGAACCCTCGACCACGACGTGGAGAAGCGATAGCTCTGCACGCCCAGCGACGCCATGATCTCGACGTCCTCGCGGTACCGGTGGTAGTGGTCGCAGGCCACGGAGCCGTCGTCGCCGTTGATGACGGTGCCGTCCACGCGGCAAAAGGCGTCCCAGATGCTGTCTCGGCGGCCGTCGACGTACTGGGCACCCTCGATCTGGAACGCGGCGGTGGCGGCTCCGAAGACGAAGCTGTCGTCGAACGACCGGTGACGATAGCGGCGGGACAACGGACCTCCTGAAGGGGTGTCTGAGAGCGCGCTCACCATAGCGTCCTGCGGTCCTGCGCCGGGGCCGGCAGGTCGCCGGCGGATCAAAGGGACCGGCTCAGCTGGTCACGTAGCCCTGGAGCTGGTCGCGCTCGAACTCCAGCTGGGTGATGGTGGACTTCACCACGTCGCCAATGCTGACGATGCCGCGGAGCTGCTGATCCTCGGCGACGACCGGCAGGTGCCTAACCCGCCGCTCGGTCATGACACCCATCAACGACTCGACCGTGTCGTGCTCGCCGCAGGTCTGCACGGTGCTCGACATGATCACCCTGACCGGCTCGGATAACACGTGTATACCCTCCGCCAGCTTGTGGATTACGTCCCGTTCGCTCACGATCCCGCTGACGGTTGCGCCGTCGTCGGAGACCACGACGGCGCCGAGATTGTGCCGACTGAGCAGGGCGATCAGCTCTTCGACGGTGGCCGAGGGACTGATGACGATCACGTCGGAGCCCTTGTGCCGCAAGATCTCGGAGACCCGCATAGTCCCACCTCCCAACTCTGGTCGAAGGTTAGCGCTGGAGGTCCCGGAATGGATAGAGCTCGGGATTCTCCCGGCGGGCAGCGTACGACAGTAGGGTGACGATCATGCCCCACCAACTGCGCCTCACCGGCGACGCGGCCGCTGACGCACTGCTGGGCGAGGACCCCAACGCGATCCTCATCGGCATGGTGCTCGACCAGCAGGTGCCGATGGAGAAAGCGTTCAGCGGACCGCGGGTCATCGCTGATCGAATGGGCGGGACGCTCGACGTAGGCGCCATTGCCGCGACCGAGGAGGACGACTTCGTGGCGTTGTGCTCGGAGCGGCCGGCGATCCACCGATTCCCTGGGGCCATGGCCAAGCGAGTGCGCGCCGTATGCGCCCTGCTCGTCGAACGGTACGACGGACGGGCCGAGAACGTGTGGCGCGACGCCAAGAGCGGCGAGGAGGTCGTCCGGGCAGTCGGCGGCCCTGCCGGGCTTCGGTCGCGAGAAGGCGCAGATCTTCACCGCGTTGCTGGGCAAGCAGTACGGTGTGACCCCGCCGGGCTGGCGCGAGGCCGCCGGCGCCTTCGGCGAGGCCGCCGTTTACCGCTCGGTAGCCGACATCGTCGACACCGATTCGCTGCAGCGCGTCCGTGAGACCAAGAAAGCCGTCAAGGCCGAGCGCCGTGCCGTCGCCGCCGAATCGTCGGGGGCATGACATGCGCGCAGAGCAGGTGAAGAGCCAGCGCGGCTACCACATTCTCGTTGCCGTCGGCCTAGTGAGCTACGGCATCGTCCACCTCGTGCTGGCCTGGATCGCGGTGCAGGTCGCGTTGGGCGGGCGGGGGGACGCCTCCAGTTCCGGCGCCCTCCGCGAGCTCGCCTCGCAGCCGTTCGGCCTCGCCCTGATGGTGATCATGGCCGTCGGGCTGTTCACGCTGGTGCTCTGGCAGGGCTTCGAGGCGGTTGTGGGTGGTCACGCGACCGAGACGAGAAGGACCGACTGAAGCAACGGGTCCGCGCGGCGGGCCGGGCCGTGGTCTATTTCGTCCTCGGCGTGACGGCCGCCGCGTTGGCCATCGGGGCCAGGGGGGATCAGGGAACACGGAGCAGACCGTCACCGCACGGCTGCTGGCCCTGCCCTTCGGCCGGATCCTGGTCGTGATCCTGGGAGGGATCGTGGCCGGGGTCGGTATCGCCCAGATCGTCCGGGGCGTCAAGAGCAAGTTCACCGAGGGACCTGCGCAGTGGCGTCAGCCGCCCGGTCCGCATTCTGGGGACGGTCGGCTACATCGCCAAGGGAATCGCGTTGGTGATCGTGGGGCTGCTGTTCGGTCTGGCCGCGCTCACCTACAATCCGGAGCGGGCCGGCGGCATGGACGCCGCCTTGAGCACGATCCGCAGCCAGCCGTTCGGACCCGTCCTGCTGATCGCCATGGCGGCCGGCTTCGCCTGCTTCGGTCTGTTCTGCTTCGTCTGGGCGAAGAACGCCAAGCACTGATCTGGCACTCGCTACGGCGCACTCCGGAGTTCGGCCACGATCTCGTCGTCGTCCATCTCTCCGGTCGGCCGGAAGCCCAAGTTTTCGTACAGCCGCGCCGCGCTGAGATTCTCCGGATGGTAGGAGAGGCGGATCACCCGATAGCCGTGCTCGTCGGAGAACCAGCGGATCAACGTCTGGGTAGCCACCCGGCCGATGCCAAGGCCTTGCGCAGAGGCGTCGACGACCAGCCCACCGATCCAGGCGGATCCATCGTCGTCCTCGGCCCACATCACGTGACCGACGACCGCATCGTCGGCGTAGATCCCCAGCGAACGCCAGACACCCTCGCGGTCGGACAGCAGGAGGTAGCGAGCCGCCAGCGCCGGCACGAACCGGCGTTGATCATCGCTGCGGCGCGACGTCGGCGACCTCGCGCCAGTCCTGCCCGACCGGGCGTAGCGACAATCTGCCGCCCGCGCCGGTCGCGCAACCCGTACGCGATTTCGCCGGCGGTCACGACGAGCTCCGCGGGGCGGCGGCACCCGGTGCGTGGTCGCCAGCTCCACCAACCGACGCAGAGCGGGATCCTGCAGCTCGTCGGGGGAGCGGAGTTTGGCGTGCCGCATCAACCGACCGGTTCCCTCCAGCAGCCCGGTCGGATCGGGTAGTTCCGAGCCGTAGTAGAAGCCGAAGACGAGGTGCCGACTGAAGGGTGCCAGCCAGCAGAAGTGCTCGGTCATCTTCTTCGGCCCGGTGCCGTAGCCCGCCGTCCGCTGGTGAGGCCAGACCACCTCGACGGTCTGCGGCAGCACCGCGAAGATCAGCTGCCGAGCGTCGAGCGCGAGTTCGCGGATCTCGGGCGGAGAGCCGGACACCATGTCGGTGAAAGGCCCGTCGTCGCTGGTCACGATGCCCTCGGCCACAGCGCGATCACCCCGTTCCATGACCCTCCAGGATCCCATGAATCGCCGGTCGGCGGGAAGCGGCCGGTCAACCAAGGGAGGGATCGCGATTGCCGCCCACCGCCCGCCGTTCGCGGATGCGCACCGCGCCCTAGGCTGTGATCCCCTGCAACGAGCCAGAGGTGAATCGGGATGAGTGTGCGACACGTACAGATCGGTTGCACCTTCGTCCAGGTGGCGCAGATCGACACGCCCACGGTGTTCCAGGTCGAACCGGTGCTCGGCCAGATCGCCGACACCACCGATGAGGAATGGAGCTTCGAGCCAGAGATCGCCTCTCGCAGTTACGCCGACCTGTACGGGAACCGGTGCCGCCGGCTGAGCATCCCGGCGGGACGCTCGGTGATCAGCTACCGGGCGAACGTCGTGGTGCCGGACGCCACCGAGGACGTCGATCTCCACGCGCCGGAGGTCCCACCGGCCGAGCTGCCCGACGACGTGTTGATCTTCACCCTGCCCAGCCGGTACTGCCTTCCTGATGTGCTGGCGAACGAGGCATGGTCCCGTTTCGGCTCGACGCCCACCGGCTACGGACGGGTCGCCGCGATCTGTGACTACGTGAATGGCGCATCTGACGTTCCAGTACGGCAGCAGCACCGCACAGAGCACGGCCGCCGACGTCTATCAGTCCCGGTACGGCGTGTGCCGCGACTTCACCCACCTGGCCGTGTCGTTCTGCCGGGCGCTGAACATCCCCGCGCGCTACGTCTTCGGCTACCTGCCAGAGATCGACATCCCGCCGCGCAACCTGCCGATGGATTTCGCCGCCTGGATGGAGGTGTGGCTCGGTGACCGGTGGTGGACCTTCGACCCGCGCAACAACGAGCGACGCAAGGGCCGGGTGCTCATTGGTCGGGGGCGGGATGCCGCCGACGTGGCCATGAGCACGACCTTCGGATCGCCGATCCTCGAGTCGATGACCGTGGTGGCCGAGGAGTTCTAGCGTGATCGGCCCGAGCGTCGAGGTCAGCGCGAGGCCGGAATGAAGCCGGGTCGGAACAGGTAGGACGTCAGCAGCGTCGCCATCACCACGAACAGCACGCCGAGGAAGATGTGTGCACCCGTGACGCCGAGTCGGCCGAGGATGATCTGGATGATCTCTACGACGGCACGATGCCGACGGCGAGCAGCGGCCACCGCGGTCCACCGGACCGCTGGTACAGCACCGCCAAGATCAACAGGCCGATCGTCACCGTGACCAGCAGGTAGGCGTTGATGCCGTGCACCACCTTGAGGCCCGGGCTTCCGCTGAGGAAGCCGGCGGCCAGCCCGGCCTGACCGATGGCCAAGGACATCAAGATCGTCGCGCCCGCTTGCAGGGCGATCAGCAGTGGGGGACGCCGGGCCGGCGCAGCGGGGGCCATGGGGCCATTATGGCTGGGCGGGTCATCGAGTGTCAGTGCGGCGGGGTCCGCCTCGGCCGATCACGGCCTGACCGGCAGGTCGGCGAACCCCTGCGTGGTCGCCAGGCGCTGCCGCCACAGTGCCGCCGCCGGCGTCGTGCCGGGCTCCCACCGGCCGACAAAGTCGAGCGCCCACTCGCACTTCGTGATCATGGCCGCCTGTCGGTCCTGCCACGGCGGCCGGTCACCGAAGCCGTCGAAGAGCGCAGCTAGATGATCCAGGACGGGGGAGTGGTGCATGCGGACGATCCACTCGGCCCAGGCAATGTCCTCGACCGCGTCTCCGTAATGCGCGAGCTCCCAGTCCAACAGGGCCGTGGGTGCGGCGGAATCCGGATCGAGCAGGACGTTCTGTGGACCGAAGTCCCCGTGCACCAGCACCGCGCCAATCGTCGGGGGTAGGCCGGGGAGCTCCGTGCGTCCCCTTGAGACGCAGGCCAGGGGCAACTGGCCCGCCAGGGTGGAGTAGACCGCCTCTTCGCGGCGACGGCGGACATCGGCATCGGGCCCGGCGATAGCGCTTGATCACCCGGCGGCCATTACTCGACGTGTCGTTGGTGTAGCCGTGTCTCATCGTCTTCCGTTCCACCTCCTCGCCGCCCTCCGGTCGAGCGACGTCTGTGTAGCCGAGTGCCTGGATAGGGTCGAGTCGTGAATGTCATTCTGATTCCTGGATTCTGGCTGAACGCCGCCTCGTGGGACGCCGTCGTACCGGCACTGGAAGCCGCGGGGCATCGAGTGCAGGCGCTGACGTTGCCCGGGCTGGCTTCGGTCGACGACGACCGGGCGGAGATCGGTCTCGCTGACCATGTTGCCGCGGTCGTCGATGCCGTCGACGGCACGGACGCACCTATAGCGTTGGTCGGCCACAGCGGCGGCGGGGCAATCGCCCATGCCGCGGTCGACGCCCGGCCGGATCGGGTCGCGCGCGTCGTGTACGTCGACGCGGTGCCGCTCGGCGACGGCGACGCGATCAGCGACGAGTTGCCCGTGGTGAACGGTGAGATACCGCTGCCCGACTGGTCGGAGTTCGGCGAGGAGGACCTGACCGATCTCGATGACGAACTGCGGGAACGGTTCCGGGCGCAATCGATTCCCGAGCCCGTGGGAGTGGCGAAGGATCGCCAAGTGCTGCGCGACTTGCGCCGCTACGACGTGCCGATCACCTTGATCACGTGCGAGTTCTCGTCGGACATGGTGCGCACGTTTGTCGCGGAAGGACACCCGTACGCGGTCGAGCTCGCCGAGGTCCGGGACGCGACGCTGATCGACCTCCCGACCGGCCACTGGCCGCAGTTCACCAAACCGGCCGAGCTCGGAGCGGCGATTGTCGAAGCCCTCGACCGGTGACGATCTCTTCGAATCGGCTCCGCCGGCAGCTGGAACGGCTCGTCTGCGCGAGAGCTGCCGAATTTGGGAGAGGGAACCCCGACCGCCGACGAGTAGGCGTTGTGCTCGGTCCGGCATCATGGAGGGGACCAGCGGCGAGGGGAGAGTCATGATCGACGGTACGCAGGCCTTCAGTGGTTTCTCGGTGGACGACATTCCGGCCGCGAAGGCCTTCTACACCAGCGTTCTCGGGCTTGCGGTCACCGAGGAGAACGGAATGCTGGCGCTGCAGATCGGCGCCGACAAGCATGTGCTCGTCTACCCGAAGCCTGACCATGAGCCGGCGACCTTCACCGTGCTCAACTTCCCGGTGGGCGACATCGAGGCGACGGTCGACCAACTGACGGAGTCAAGGGATCGAGTTCGAGCAGTATCCCAACGTGGACGCCAAGGGGATCTTCCGTGGCGAAGGCCCGCTGATCGCCTGGTTCAAGGACCCCGCCGGCAACATCATGTCGGTGCTCGAGAACTGAACCCGCGCGATTGGTGGACGCTAGGTGCATGGCACGCACAAGCATCGAGCTCGATGACGTGCTCGTCGCCGAGGTGATGAGGAGATTCGGCGTGACCACCAAGAAAGACGCAGTGGATCTTGCTCTTCGCCGACTGGTCGGTACGCCGCTCACCAATGAGTTCCTGCGAGAGCCTGGAAGGCATCGGGTGGGAGGGTGACCTGGCGGAGATGCGGACCGATGCTGTCGTCGATGTTCGGTGATCCTGCTCGACACCTCGGTTTGGGTTGACTATCTAAGGGGCGTGAACACCTCAGCCAGCCAGGCGGTCCGGCGCCGGCTCTCCGAGGAGCTCGACCAGATAGTGATCTGCGAGCCGGTGGCCATGGAGTTGCTTGCCGGCGCGCCTGATGAGCAAGCTCTGCTCAGGCTGGAGAGACTCGTCAACGGGCTGCCGTCACTGGAGCTCGACAACACCACTGACTTTCGCACCGCCGCCGAAATCTTCCGAAGTGCTCGTCGAGCCGGCTTTACCGTGCGCAGCCTCAGCGACTGTCTGATCGCCGCCCTCGCGCTGCGCCATCGTTCCACCGTTGTGCACAAGGACGCCGATTACGAGGTCATCGCCACGATCACGGATCTGGACCACATCTCGTTGAGGTGACGGGAGGGCAGCGATGCTAGGCAATCTCGTTCGCGACGTGACACGATCTCGCACGTGACCAGCAGGCCCGTCGCGGAGCAGCACCTGCGTGATCTCGCGCTGTTGCGCCGCGTTCGCGACCGGATCGACCGGGAGTACGCGCAGCCGCTGGACGTCGAGGCGCTCGCCCGGGGCGTGAACATGTCGGCCGGGCACCTCAGTCGCCAGTTCCGGGCTGCCTACGGCGAGTCGCCGTACTCCTATCTGATGACGCGGCGCATCGAGCGTGCCATGGCGCTGCTGCGCCGCGGCGACCTCAGCGTTACCGACATCTGCTTCGCGGTCGGCTGCTCGTCGCTTGGGCACCTTCAGCACCCGCTTCACCGAGCTGGTCGGTGTACCGCCGAGCGTCTACCGGAGACCGGGCAGGACCCATGACAGGGGAGTTGCCACCCTGCATCGCCAAGCAGGTCACCAGACCGATCAGGAATCGAGAAGCGCCGGCTGCCGAGCCGCAGTTAGCGTGATTGTCATGGACATCACCATCTACCAGACCTTCCTCCCGCACGAGGATCCGGACGCCTCCGTGGCCTTCTACCGCGACGTTCTCGGCTTCGAGGTCCGCAACGACGTCGAGTACCAGGGGATGCATTGGATCACCGTCGGGCCCGCCGACCAGCCCGGCACCTCCATCGTGCTGCACCCGCTGGCCGCCGACCCCGGCATCACCGACGACGAGCGCCGTACCGTCGCCGAGATGATGGCCAAGGGAACCTACGCCAGCATCAACCTGGCCACCAAGCAGCTCGACAGCACCTTCGAGCAGCTGCAGGCCGGCGACGCCGAGGTCGTCCAGGAGCCGACCGACCAGCCGTGGGGGGTTCGCGACTGCGCCTTCCGCGATCCCGCGGGCAACCTGATCCGCATCTTCGAGGTGACGTGACCGATACACCACCACCGGAGTTCCTCATCCCGCCGGTGCGGGTCGACGGGCAGGTGACCCTCGCCGAGCCCGATCCCCAGTGGGCGGACCAGTACGCGCAGGAGGAGAAACGCATCCGGAGAGCGCTCGGTGACCGCGCTCGACAGATCGAGCACGTGGGCTCGACCTCGGTCCCGGGTCTCGCCGCGAAGCCGGTGATCGACATTGTCCTGGTGGTCGCCGACTCCGCCGACGAGGCCGCGTACGTGCCCGACCTGGAGGCCGCCGGCTACGAGCTCCAGTTCCGCGAGCCGGAATGGCACGAGCACCGGTTCCTTGTCGATCGGCCGTCGGTGCAGATCCACGTCTTCACCGTCGGGTCAACCGAGGTGGAGCGGATGGTGCTGTTCCGCGACCGGCTGCGCGGGCACGACCAGGACCGGGAGCTCTACGAGAGCACCAAGCGTGAGTTGGCCGCTGCGCAGTGGTCCTATGTCCAGGACTACGCCGACGCCAAGTCCGCGGTGGTCGAGAAGATCATCGCCCGCGCCGGCGAGGATCGCGGCTGAACGCGAGCCGTTGGTGCAGCGAATCATTCTGTGGCCTTACTGTCATTGGAGTTTCTGCAAGACAGCAACATCTGGCTGCCCAATGAGGAGTTGCCTTCGCAGGACTTCGACGAATCCAGCCGCCAGTAGTTCCGTTGCCGAAGTGTGCCGACAGACCGGAACTCGCGCGTCCGGCCCAGCTGTGCAACCGTGACCCATGGCCGATGATGCCGAGCAGGAACTACCGAAGAGGCTGCGCGCAGCGGCCCTCGTCGAGGCGGAGTATCAGAAGACGGAAACCGAACGCCAGATCAAACTGGCAGAGGCCGAGGAGTACGGGTCGGCTGCGGCGGGCGACGACACAGACAAGCAGAGTGAGAATCGGCAGTCCGACGAAGATCAAAAGCCCGAGGACGACAAGGCCTGACGACACCGGCGGATGACCGGCGTGGTGACCTGTGTGATCAACTTCCGGTAGCGGCAACCGGTACGGAGGTCAGCCTCATCGGTTGGCAGCGCAGGGCTGCAAATCGCATCAGAACACAGCTCTCAGCTGCCGAGCGATGACATTGTCACCTGTCCGCTATTCCTGGCTGTCCGATAAGCGACATTATGTCAAGTTAAGCGTGCGTTCGACTCTGTTGCCCTCTGCCGGTGCTGTCCGGTGCCATCCGATCTGTCAGTTTTGCCATCCGATCTGTCAGTATCCGGATTTCGGCCGTTTTGCCATCTGATCTGTCAGTAGTTGCGGGCCCGGCGCCGAGGGTGTAGGCAGCTAGGAGCAGGTCCGGGTCGGCTCGCTGACGGGGGTTGGGGCGCATGCCTCGACAGCTGATCACCATCCCGCGGAACCTCTCCGCGGCGACCACCCGCGTCCTCTACGTCGACGCGGCCGGCGCGAGCCAGGTCGTCGATGTTTCCGCGGGCCTCGGCGCGGAGCCGATGGAAGCCAACCGCCCGGTGCGGGAGTTCTTCGCCTGGCCGGGCAAACGCAACTTCGAGGGGCTGTGGTGGTCCTGCACCACCGGCAGCATGATCCCCTTCGAGAGCCTGCTGGAGCGACAGGCCCTGACCGTTCTTGATCATGATGTAGTCGGTGGTGGCAATCAGCGCGCAGCCCTTCGCGCTGCTCTGGCCGCGGTCCGACCTCCGGACCGACCTTCCACGTCCCCGACTTCTTCCTCCGGCTGGTCGACGGATCCGGCTGTGTTGTCGACGTTCGACCGGCATCGCGGATCGACGCTCGGGCCGAGGAGCAGTTCGCACGGTCCCGATCAGAAGCCGGTCGAGCCGGCTGGGACTACCGGATCTTCAGCGGCCTCGAGCAGCCCGCCCTGGCGACCTTGACGTTCCTGGCCGGCTACCGCTTCGACCGCTGCCAGCCAGCCGCCGGCCTCGCCGACCGACTGGTGGCGGGGTTCGCGCGGCCGACGCCGTTGGGACAGGGTGCCGACGCGATCGCCGCCGGCGAAGGCATCCCGTCACCGGAGGTTCTGGTCGGGCTCTATTCGCTGCTGTGGCACCAGCGGCTGCGACTGGACCTCACCCAGCCGCTCAACTCTCGGCTCGGAGGTGTGGGCATGAGACGGACCGTGCAACTGTGGGACCGCGTACGCGTCGCCGGTGAGGATTGGCAGGCTGTCGCCGTCGCCGGCGACATGGTCGCGCTCAAGTCAGCAGACGGGGCTCGACTGGAGACCTTCACCCAGGCCGAGCTGTTGACGACCGCCGAGATCACGACACCGGGCCGTCCCTCCGCACCGGCCACGAACCAGCTGCGGGTCATCGAGGAGTTGTCGGCCGAGGACCGCGAGCGGTTGCAGTTCCTCCAGGCCCACATCCTCGACCTGCTCGTCGATGCCCCACCAGGTGCGCGGTCCGCTCGGCCGGAGCAACTCAGCACCGGACCCTGCAGGAACGGGTCGAGGCGAAGGCGGCCGAGCTGTCGAGTTCGGGCCATCCGGTCACCGCCCGGTCGTTGTGGCGCCTGCTAGCCCGGTACCGGCAGCACGGCGTCGTCGGCCTGATCGACGGCCGGAGAACCGCGACCGCAACAGAGACGGGCCGGGTGGATCCGGGCATCGTCGCGCTCGCCGAGACCGCCCTGGCCCAACAGACCGCAGAGTCGACCGGGACGCGGACCCGCATGATCACCAGCATCCGAGTCGAGGCTGCCCGGCTCGATCTCCCCGTTCCCGCCGACCGCACTCTCTACCGACTGTTGCAGACGCTGGACCGGCAGCGGCACTCCTTCGGGAACGCGACCACCCGGCGCAGCCAAGCAAACCGGCCCGAGCGGGCCTACGGGCGCCAGACGCCGAGCCGACCCGGTCGAGCTGGTCGAGATGGACAGCAGCCCGCTGGACCTGATGGTGCTGTATCCCGACGGCGGCGCCGGCCGGGCCGACCTCACTCATCGCCCTCGATGTCGCCACCCGCAGCCTTCCGGCCGCGATTCTGCGTCCGGTCGCCACCAAGGCCGTCGACGCCGCCGTGCTGCTGGCCCGGGCCATGACCCCGCTGCCCGCGCAGCCGTTTTTTTTTTTTTTTTTTTTTTTTTTTTTTTTGGTTGGGCCGAGGGTCTCGAGTTCAGCCGGTCGCTGCTGCCCGCCGGCACCCTCGCCGGCCCCGACCAGTTGCAGCGGGACCTCGCCGAACGGCCGATCATGGCCATCGAGTCCGTCACCGTCGACCGGGGACGGGTCTTTCTGAGCGACACCTTCCTCGCCGCCTGCGAACAGCTGCACATCTCGGTGACCAAGGCGGCGCCGCGGTCCCCGACCGACAAGCCGCATGTCGAGCGGGTGTTCCGGTCGATCAACACCTTGTTCACCCAGTACCTGCCCGGCTACACCGGGCCCAACGTCGTCCACCGCGGCAGCGACCCGGCCAGCGACGCGCTGTGGCCCCTCGCCCAGGTCCAAGACCTGCTCGACCAGTGGATCGTGCAGGTGTGGCAGCGCCGCCCGCACGACGGGCTGCGGCTGCCCGCCATGCCCCGCCAAGACCTGGCCCCCAACGAAATGTTCCACGCCCTCACCCAAACCGCACCGATCGCGCCGTTGATCTTCGATGCCGATGACTACATCGCGCTGCTGCCCTGCGCCTGGCGGACGATCCAGCGCTACGGCATCAATCTCGGCGGCCTCACCTACGACTCCCCCGCCCTCGACCCCTACCGGGGCCGGCCCAGCGGCATCTCGCTGCCGCGGGCGGCCGGCAGCCGCTGGGAGATCCGCTACGACCCCTACCGGCTCAACCGCATCCACGTGCGTGATCACCACGCCGGCCGCTGGATCGAGGCGCCCTGGACGCTGGCGCAACAGACCCTCGCCCCGTTCTCCATCGACGTCCTGCACGCCGCCCGGCACGCCGTCGCCCAACGCCAAGCTGACCGGCCGGCGTTGGCCGATGCCCTGCTCAGCGAGATCACCCGCATCCAGGCCGGGAGGCAGCTGACCAACCGGGTCGAGCGCTCCGCGGCCCGCCGCACTCCCCTGCCAGCGCTTCCGAACGCAGCGCCGGAACCGTCGCCGGCGCCCGTCCTCTCCCTGCTGAGACCAAGCCTCGCAACGTCGGATCAGCCCGAGTGCGGACAGTGGACAGCCATGCGGATGTGAGTGGACCACGACCGAGGCAGCGGAGACGGAAGATCCGGCGGATCGTCTACGACGTCCCTCCCCCGCCGACGAAGGGCTGCTAGATGGCCGCCCCCGCCACCCTGGCCGCCTGGCGCGAGTTCGTCACCCGGCCGGACCCGGTCCAGCCGCCGCGCCTCGATGCGGCCGAGGTGAAGCTGCTCACCTCCCGGCAACGGGCCGCCTACAAGCGGGCCCGGCTGCAATGGCTATCCGAGGACGCGGTCTTCGAGACCGCCGACATCCTCACCCTGAACCACCTGACCCGGCGGACCGTGGTGCGTAACGGCGTCACCTCGGCCACCGCCCGCCGCGGACTGGCCATCTCGGGCCGCTCCACCCTCGGCAAGAGCACCGCCCTGCTGCACCTGGGCAAAAGCCACGACATCCGGGCCCGTAAGCAGCGGCCGCGTCCGGATCTGCAGCCCGTCGCCTACGTGGTCATCCCGCCGGCGGCCACCCCGAAGACGCTGATGCTCACCTTCGCCCGGTTCCTCGGACTGCCGTTCACCGAACGCACCACCACCGACGTCGCGGCCGACGCGGTCGTCGGCTGCCTCACCGACCTCGGCACCTCGATGGTGCTGGTCGACGAGATCCACAACCTGCACACCAACCGGGCCGCCGGGGCCGAGGCGGCCAGCGCCCTGAAGCTGTTCAGCGAACGACTCGACGCGACCTTCCTCTACGCCGGCATCGACCTGCCCACCTCCGACCTGTTCACCAGCACCTTCGCCCGCCAGATCAAGGGCCGGATCGTGGTCCATGAGATGACGCCCTACCGGTTCGGCACCCGCAGCGAACAAGACGACTGGGTAGACCTGGTCGCGCTCTGCGACGAGCAGCTCGTCCTCACCCGCTGCCCACCCGGCAGCCTCACCGCCCACGCCGGCTACCTGTTCGACCGCACCGGCGGCTCCATCGGCACCCTGCGGGCCCTGCTCGCCGACGCCGCCACCGACGCCATCCTCACCGGCACCGAGCAGCTCACCCGCGCCACCCTCGACGCCACCCCGACCGACCGGCAGGCCGAGGAACTCCGCAGCCAGCAGACCTCCCCATCCCAGCCCACCAAGGCCGCCCGGCCATCGCAGCGCTCGAGCCGCCGCTCGACCCGCCGCCGATGAACCTGCGCCAGCTGTTGAATCTGCCGCCGCTGCCGGTCCGCACCCGGCTCTACGGCGGTGAGGACCTGCTCAGCTACGCCCACCGGCTCGCCGCCCGGAACCACACCACCGTCGCCGACCTCGAGGCCGCCGCTCCGCGACCGCGGGCTCCTGCCGGACCATGCCCGGCACGATCCGCAACGCCTCGACCTGTGGCGCCAACTCGGCGGGCTGCACCCGCTCCGCGTTCACCGGCCCGACCCAGGTCAACGGCTGCTGGGTCACCAGCCGGCCCCTCTGCGCGGCCTGCACCCACGGCGACCCCGCCTACGGCCGGCGACCCGGCATCGGCCTGGTGTGCCTGCGCCACCACCGCTGGCTCGGCGACCCCCAACGCACTCTGCCTCGGCAGAGTCCACTGCTGGCGGCCGAACGCAGCTTCCGCCGGCTCGCCGTCCGCGGCATCCTCATCGACAGCCCGTGTGATGATCTTCGCGCTCGACCTCGCCCAGCTCAGCGTGCCGCCGGCGTGGTCGGGTGGACGGCTCAGCCGCTTCGGCGAGGTGCATCGTGAGCTGTACCCGGAGCAAATCGGATGGGCCCAAACGCTCACCGCACCCGGCTTCCTCCGCGCCCTCATCCACGCAACCGCGTCGCACGTGCGCCGCGACGCGATCACCCGAGCCGCTGCCCGTGCCGCTCCCGAGCAGGAATGGCGGGTCACCAACCGGCTCTGGACCTTCAGTGACCGCCTGCGGCGCGCCGCTGCCCTGGCCCGCCAGTTCGATCTGCCCGGGCAGACCGCACGCACCGGCGACGAACTCAACCTGCTCCGACTGCATCGAGGAGCCGGCCGACGTCACAGCAGCAGCGTGGTCGGCACGGAGCGCCGTCCCACCGGAGCGACCGGCCGCCCGTCCGGCAACAGCAGCACTCGACCCGCCAGGTGGCGGCGCAACGCGACCACCTCGGCGTCGTCGGGGCCGACCTCCAGCACAGTTCGAGTGGGATCACGCGAGTGCAGGCCCGCGAGCCGCCACACCCCGAGCACCCACCCCGGTGGCATCAGCTCCCCCCGGGCGCGCTGCCCCACCACCAGCACGGCAACCGGCCACGGCACCTCACCGGTGAACAGCCGTCCCACCCGATCCGCCATCGAGGTCCAGAACCTGCCGCCCGGCAGTTCCCGGTAGGCAGCAAGGACGGCCGACGGTGTCGCCCGCAAGATCGCCTGCGCGTCACGGATCGGCCTCACCGGAACGATCAAGGCCGGCACACCTTCCGGCAGCCGGACCGTCTCGGCGAGCCTCACGCCGCACGTAGTCCTCCACGTCCCACTCCCGCACCGGCAAGCTCCTGGCGTTCTGCCCCAGCTGGATCCGCTCATCGTCGAACTCGTACCGGTAGCCGTCCAACAACCGCGTCGCCGGCCGCAGCCCGAACAACATCGCACAAAACCCCGCCACCGCCTCCGCGTCCAAGCCGGGCCGCTGCCCCGGCCCACCGAACGTGACAATCCGCACCAGCGGCGCCACCCCTCGGTTCCGCAGCTCCTCGATCCGCTCCGCCACGCCGTCCTGGCCCTCGTACGCCTCGTCCTCGTGCGCCTCCGGGAGCACCCAGGTCGAGCAGCGCCTCCGGCATCCCCGCTTGGCCTGGCCCGTCGCTCAGCCAGCCGACATGGAACACCGAGCCCTCGGGATGCCGGGTCGGCCCCGTGGTCGGATCCACCAGCAGATACACCAGCAGCCACCCCGACGCCCCTCCCCCGCCGGCCACCGCGCCCGCTACCCGTCGGTGTCGTCGACGTCGCGGTACACCGGGGCGAACAACTCATCCAGCGACACCCCGAACGCCGGCGCCAGCCGCAGCCAGGTCACGATGTCGCCGCGGTAGCGGCCGCCGGAGATGTTCAACAGCGTCTGCCGCGACACCCCACTCCGCTCCGCCAACTGATCGAACGTCAACCCGCTCGCCCGACGGCGGTCGTTGAACACCACCCGCAACCGATCCGGATCCGGTTCCCGCCGCGCCACCCGCCCAGCCCACGACGAACCCGCTCACAACACAGCCCAGCACCTTGTACTTTCGGTACAAGGGCCTGAACTCGGATTCAGTTCGGTCAGACTCCGTCCGTCCACCATCCTGACCGCAGGCCCCGCCGACCGGCGAGCGTCATGATGGCCGCCGCTGCAGCGGCCGGCCCGAGTGGTCGCCTCGCCCGAGAATTCACTAAGAGCGACGGCCCTGCCCCAATGTGCACGTAGCCGGTCGGGAGCCCTCGTGACGATTCTCAAGTAGGGCGGGCTCCGCGGCTTGGACTCGGAGGCGGGGTCAGGGTCGGGCGACCATCCCGAAACCCGGGCCGAGTCAGACGTTGCCGGCTCCACTGGTGCTGCTCCCGCGTGCCGTAGAGCGTGCGCTGACTCGGAATCAATGCGGGCGGCCTATCCGGTTCGGCGACCCAGCAGTCAGATCAATTTGGTCAAGACAAAGCGGTGGCACTCCACAGCCCGGACGGCTTGCGGCACAGGCCGCGCTAGGGCTTCCTCACTCGCTCCTGCAGGGTCGGCAGGCCGTCGCCGCTGAGGTCGTCCAGCGCCGAAGCTCGGCCGGCGGCAGCCATCAAGAGCGCCTCGCCGGGGCCGGTGACCTCGGGTCCGTCGCCAGCCGGTCCAGTCGACGTCGGTGGCGACGAGTTTCAGCCCTTCGGCGTTGCCCTTGGAGGGCAAGCGTGGGGGCTCCCAGGGAGAAGGTGAGGACAGGGACGAGTCGGTGTTCGGGGATGGTGCGCGGCAGGTCGAGTGCTCTCCTGATGTCTTGATGGTGGATGGTGCCGTCGGTCAGCGCGATCCCGCCCTTGAAGCCCGACGGGAGACCGCTCGGGTGCTGGTTGCGGGCCACGAGGTCGATGATGCCGTCCGGTGTCGAGGTCCCTGTAGCGGGCCAGGGCGACGTCGTTGACCGTGCCGGTGCGGAGGCCGCCGCGCAGGAAGGTCGCGACGGTCGCGGCCTTGGACAGTTCGTCGTAGCTGACGATGTGGGTGGCTACGTCGCGGACTCGCCAGTTGGTGCACAGCGACTGGGCGTCCCACTGGGCAGGGGTGAGCTCGCGGAGCAGTGCCAGCAGATCGGCGCGCTCTTCCTCGGCGAGCGGCATCAGGTCGGGCTTGCTCATGAGGCCAGTTCGTCGCGGGTGAGGGCCTCGTACCGGCCGAGGTAGAGGGGCCAGCCGTCCGGCGCGTCGAGACCGGCCCGCAGGGACTCCCAGCCCTCGCCGTGCCGGTCGATGTGGCGGTGCACCAGGGTGACGCGGGTGCGGTCGTCCTCTTCGCCGGCGAAGGTGATCTCGACCTCGCTGGCACGGGTCAGGTCCGAGGTGACTTGCCAGTCGGGTCCGATGTCCCAGCTGAAGGCGATGGTGTGGGGCGGGTCGAAGGTCAGTACTCGTCCCCAGCGGCAGATGGTGCCGTCGACACCGCGGTCGTAGAGGTCACCTCCGGTGTGCTGCTCGAGGACGGTCTCGGCGATGGGGACGGCGAGCATGTTGTGCTCGCGGGGTTTGATCTTGTCGAAGTCGGCGAACTTCCAGAACGCCTCCTCGGGAGGTAGATCGACCACCACTTCGTGTCGAACGGTTCCGTCTGACTGCACAGTCACCCGATCTCCCTTTCCTGGTCGTTGGTTGTCGCCGTGAGGTTTCCGAGCGCGTCGGACCAGAACTGGTCCAGTTGCCGGCGGTACCGCTCGAGGCGGGCCGCGTCGATGCTGTAGACCCGTTGCCGCCCTTGGGGTTCATCCCGCACGATCCCGGCCTCGCGCAGCACCTTGAGGTGCTGGCTCACTGCTGGTCGGCTGATGGGCATGTCGTCGGCCAGTTCCGCAACGCTGCACGGGCTGCGGGACAGCCGCTCGATGATCGCTCGGCGGCTGGCGTCACCGATGCAGCGCCCATGCGTCTGACTGGTAAGCCGTCACGAACGTGTAAGTTACTACTTACCGGACGCCGACGCCAGTCCGAGATGGTTTCGTAGACGGTCCGCTTCCGGCACAGGGTGCCGACCCGCACCGGCCGATGGCTTGCAGACATCCGGCGTCCGGCTGATCCCGCTCAGCGAGCCCCTGCCTGCGGGATGTCGCGTGGCGCGCCGAACCTTCGCTAGCCTTCCCCTTGCACCACTGCGAAGGAGCATGCCATGGCCTCCCGCCTCAACCCCTACCTGACGTTCGACGGTAATGCGCGCGCGGCCATGGAGGCCTATCAGCGAATCTTCGGCGGTGATCTGACATTCAGCACGTTTGGCGAGTTCGGCGCGCCTGACCCTGCCATCGCGGACCAAGTCATGCACGGACAGCTGGAGACCGACGCCGGCTACACCCTGATGGGGGCCGACAACCCGCCCGGTGTCGAGTTCAGCCCCGGCGACACCATCACGATCAGCCTGAGCGGCGACGATGCCGCGCAGCTACACCGCTACTGGAACGCCTTGACAGAGGGCGGCACCGTGACGGTGCCCTTGGAGAAGCAGATGTGGGGCGATGAGTTCGGCCAGTGCATTGACCGGTTCGGTGTCGGCTGGCTGATCAATATCGGCCAGCCGCCCGCCTAAGCCTGGGATACGAGCCGGAATCATTCGTCGGCTTGCAGGCACGCCTGCCGATACCGGTCCGCGCGCCACCCAGTTGTTGACCTGGGGAGCGGTCGAGTCGAATATGCGGTCTGAGCTGGCCCCACTGACGGTGTTGAGCGCAACATGTGGGCACTTCGACAAGACCCACGGCCCACCGGCCATCAACCCGGCCTTCCTTCACCAGTTCGCCTCCCGCGACTGGGTCCGCAACGGCCGGCCGCTGTGTCTGATCGGGGACTCCGGCACCGGCAACCCAAACCCATTATGCCGATCTTCGGGTTATGCCGACCTGCTGCTGAAGTTCCTTTCGGGCTGATAGCCCGCCAAACTTTGCACGAAGTTGGTATTTGCTGGGAGCACGTCCGAAGACCTGCAATGATCGTCTGCACGTCCTCTGTGGCGCTCGACGCCCTGCTTTGCACCCCTATCGGGGCGACTAATTACCCAACACAGAAGGGGAGCACATGAGCACCCCCCAGGTCACCAACGTCCTCGTCCTGCTGCCCGCCAAGGCTCGGCAGGCGATCTACCTCGCCTACGGTGTCGTCTCGATACTTGCATCGGTCGCCAGTGCCGTCTATGCCGGGATGCCGCAGTACACCGTGCCCGAGTGGCTGACTGCTGTGCTGATCGCGCTCGGGGTCCTGGCTACACCAATCGGCATGCTGGCCGCGTCGAACGTCAAGCCCAGCAACCCCGATGTAGCGCCTCACCGGATCTCTAGCTGACCATAGGATTGGGCGGGAGGCTCATGGCGCTGTTAAGGTGCGCGGACGGCAGCGACGGAGCAGCGAATTCAGCCACTGCCGATGCCTCTAGTGCGCCAGCCATCCGGTCATCGTTGCGGTCCAAACCCAACACGCGGGAGCGCCGCGCGGATATCTCCGGTATCAGCCTGGCGGCGCTGATGTCGGTCTTGGCGCGACCGGAATGGGCGTGGTGGAGCTCGTCCAGACGTTCGCGGAGCTGGCCGCGGATTGGGCGAGGTGTTGAACACGCTGCCCTTCAGTGAGCACCGCATCAAAATCACTGCCATGGTCGCCGAGGGTGATCAGGTGGCAATCAGGGTCGAGACCCGCGGCGTGCACTCCGGCGAAGGGGAGGGCGTGCCCCCAACTGGGAAGTCGTGGACCAACCGAGGCTTAGCCCTAGCGCGGGTCGAGGACGGCAAGATTGCCGAGCTTGACTTCATGTTCGATGAACTCGGGCACTTGAAGCAGCTCGGCGCCACCATCACCCGGCCTCGTTGACGGAGTAAGCGGATAGCGCCTGGCAGCCACATTGGGGGGAGACCCAGCGTCAGCACCAAGACGACCGCGAGCGGGCCAAGCGTGGCAGGACTCATGCAATACTCACCGTTCCACCGGTTCCGACGTCTTGCGCGCTACACGCCCCTCGAGGAGTTGTCAGCAACCCGTCGAGGGTTGTCAGCAGCGGTCGGCTCGCTTGGCTTGAGGTAGCGGGCCCGGGTGCCAGAGCTGGTGAAGCCCATCCGTCGATAGAGGTCTTCGGCCGGGTTGTCCACATGGACGCACAGCCACATCTCCCCGGCCTCCTCGGCCGCCAGCGCCCGCAGGCTGCCGGCCACCAGAAACGCGCCGAGCCGGCGGCCACGCCAAGCTGGTACGACGCCGACCTGGTCGATCCAATTGCCGAGCACGGTGACGAACCCGATCGGCGTGCCCCGCTTGTCCCGGGCCAGCAGCGACAGGTCCCGGCGCCAGTCGTCGTCGCTGCGGAGCTCAGCCAACCACTCCTCGGCGTCGGGCTCGACGAAGCCTGGACGATCCACGAAAGAGCGGCAGAATGCGTCGAACAGTTCATCGTCGGTCGCGCTCAACACCGGTGCGACCCGAACTCCGCTCGGAAGTGCCACGACCGGCACGTCCAGCAGGTCATGACGCATGACAGACTCGGCAAAGATCCTGACCAGGCCGTGCCGGGCGTACAGCGCATCGGCGTCACCGGAGCACGACTCCGTCGACACCAGGAGTGTGGCGTCGCCGGCCTCATCGATGGCCCACCGCAGCAGCCGCTCGCCAATCCCGCGGCGCCGCATCGTCGGGTGAACCATCCCACTTGTGGTCGCAGTCCCCTCCTCGAGTCCGATCCCCGCGGCCGCGGCCAGGGTCCCGTCGGGAAGCCGAAGGCCGATGGTCCGGTCGCGAAGCAGCCGCGAACCCAGCATCGCCTCGCCGGCGAACATCGGAAGCCCTCCGTCGCGGTCCAGGCACGCCCTGGCGAGGCGCTGGAGATCGGGCAAATCCGCATGGGTCAGGGCGACCGCGACCTGCAACGTCACCCGGCCAGTCTCACCCAACTGGGTTCCTCCCTGGACGGTAGGGGGCCACGTCACGCGGCGACGGGTCGTTCGCGGATGGTGCGGGAGATCCAGCCGTCGAGTCCAGGTGTCGGCGCAGCGCGATGACGTCGGGGTGTCGGGCACCAAGGACGTGTTGCTTGATCGCGAGGACGTGCCTGTACTCGGCCGCCGCGGCTACCTGGTCTCCGCGAGCGGTGAAGACGACAGCACCTGCACGCCGGACACGGCCCCTCCCGCGCGGACCGCTCGATCATTACCTTCACCGTGCCGGTGAAGGCGTTGATCGAGCAGGTGGCTCGGGAGGGCCCGAACTCCGGGGTGCTCACCGCGGTGGTGAAAGACCGGCCGGTCCGTCGGATGAAGGATGTGCCGGCCTCGGGTCAGGCGGTCGAGTGTGGTGGCGGATGTTGTTGAGGGTGGCGGCGACCGCCGCGAGGTCGTCGGAGCACGCACCGGGCCAGGTCGGTGCCTTTGGGTGCCTCTGTGTTTGTCAAGCGGCGGGTTCAGCGGTCGTAGAGTTGTGGGCGACGGGTCTGGGAAGTGACTTGTCCAAAGAGCTGGCCGTTGGGGTTGGGCCAGTCGCGCTGGATTGCAGAGTCGCCCCCAGGTGTCCTCCCGGACCCGTCGCTCGTCGCTCGTCGTTGATCATGGTCCTCTACACGTGGTCGGCGAGGCGTCTCTTCAGGCACCGGGCGGCTGCGCGTGAGGTCTTGCCGTCCCAATCTTGGGCGTGTAGTAGCGGTGGCCGCGGCTGTTGGGCATGCGGATCTGGGTGATGGCAATGATGCGCACGCAGCACCGTGCGCCACAGCCGAGCCGTGCGGGTTGATCTTGGGGACCGGCCCTCAGCGGTACCGCAGGCACTCGATGCACCGCCACGCATCGTTGTGCGGTGATGTTACTGACGAGTAATGTGGCGGCAGGCCTTGGAGACCAGGCTCACCGGCGGACGATGGAGGACAAGCGTGGTCAAGCGCGTCACCACCCAACTCGTGGATGATCTTGACGGCAAGACGATCACCGAAGGTGGCCAAACAATCGACTTCACCTGGGGTCGAACCGAGTACTCAATCGATCTCAGCGACAAGAACGCGGAGAAGCTTCACAAAGCGCTGCAGCCGTATCTGAACGCCGCACGAAAAGGGGGACGGCGCGGGCAGCCCCGCGACGCAGGCACCGGATTCGACCCGAAGGCCGTCCGCCGGTGGGCGGAGAGCAACGGCATCAAGGTCAGCCCCCGCGGACGCGTCCCCGCTGACGTCGTCCAGCAGTACCGCGACGCCGGCTATTAGGGCGGCCACCTTGTCGGGCGAGCTGGTCGGATTGTTGGGCGGCGTCAGGTGGTGTGAAGCTGACCACCTGATGCTTCACGCCGACGTCAGTTGAGGGACGGACTGCGCGATCAGATCTTGGCCAAGGCACCCCGCCCGCCAACGGGTCAGTTGGCTTGTGACTCGACAAGCACGCCGCCGCCGCATTGGCTGGCGACTCGCGTCGAAGCGTCTTCCGGTGCAAGGCCGCTCAAGAAGTAGGGCGCGCTTTCGGCGAGATCAACGACCCTAAAGGATTGCCGAAGGATCCCGAAAGGCCCTGAGGATTCAGCGTGCCGGATTGATTCACCTCTCAGTAAAGGGTTTCCGTGAATCATCTCCGTCGCCAGTTATTGGGTCGAGCTCTGCTGCTCGAGCGAGGACGATCTTGCGGGAGCCCCGGCAACGGGCCGACGGAGGAAGGGGGCGTTCATGCCCGAGGTACGGATCGCCACGTTCAACCTGGAAAACTTCGACGAGACCGATGCGGCCGAGCGGCCGTCACTGGCCGAGCGGATCCAACTCATGCGACCGCAAATCCTCCGCCTTCGCGCCGACATCGGCTGCTTCCAAGAAGTCAACGGCCAAGAACGACCCAGCCAGCCCAGAGCGCTGCTCGCTCTGACGGAGCTGCTGACCGGCACCGCCTTGTCCGGAGCACACCTGGCCAGCACCCAAACCACCAACAACGAGGTGAACGACGAACGCAACCTGGTGGTAGCCAGCCTGTTCCCGGTAACCGCCGTCGAACAACTCCGCAACGATCTGGTCGCCCCCATTTCGTACCGACGGCTCACCGCGAAACCGCCCGACGCGACCGCCGTCACCATCGACATCGAGCGGCCCATCCTGCACGTGATGATCGACCTCCCCGACGGCGAACCGCTGCACGTCATCAACGTGCACCTCAAGTCGAAGATCCCAACCGACATCCCCGGTCAAAAGATCAACGCCTTCACCTGGCGGTCCGCCGACGCATGGGCCGAAGGGTCGTTTCTGTCGTCGATGAAACGCATGTCGCAGGCCCTGGAGGTCCGACGGCTCATCGACAAGATCCTCGACGCCGACCCCGACGCCCGAATCGTGGCCGCGGGCGACTTCAACGCCGCCCCTGACGAAGTCCCGGTCATGGCCATCCGCGGAGACATCGAGAACACCGGCAACCCGGACCTGGTCAATCGAATCCTGGTACCCATCGAGCACACCATTCCCGCCCCTGCCCGCTACACCCTGTTCCATCAAGGGCATGGGGAGATGCTCGACCACATGCTCATCACCCGGAACCTGCTTGCCCACTACCACGGATCTGAAATTCACAATGAGGTCCTCCACGACGAATCCGCCGCCTTCGCCGACGACCCGAAATACCCAGAATCCGACCACGCACCCGTCGTCGCGACCTTCGACTTCTGAAGGTCCGGCCGCTGCGTCGGATCAAGGACCTCCCGGCGTCGGGCCAGCAGGTCGAGTTGTGGTGGCGGGAACGACGACTGTCGTGCCTGGCGGCGATGTGCCCGCAACGGTCGTCACCCAGACCAGCGACGCGATCCGGCCGCGCGCCCGGGTGACCGAGCGGCTCGGGATCGCGTGGCGTAAGCGATCGCCGGCAGCAACCGGGCGGTCGCCGAGGTCGCCCGAGAGGACGGCGTGTCGTGGCGGGCCGCGCACAAAGCACTGCTCGCCGCGGCGGCCCGGTGGTTGCCGGAGCTGGCACCGACCAGCAAGTTGGGCAACAACGAGACCCGCTTCCGATCGGTGCGCTGGGTGCTCGACGGCATCACCTGGAAACGCCCGGATCCGTGGCAGACCAGCTTGGTGGCACTTCGCAGTTGACCGTGGTGAGTCGGTAACGCAAGGGCTCGTGGCCCTGCGCTGAGATGGGTGTGTTCACGCATCCATTCAGGAAGGACCACGAGCTGTGTTTGAGCCTATGGGCTCGCCGCGTGATGCTGCGAGCGTGATCTTCGACTTGCCCGGCTATCGGGTGATTGACGCGGTCGATCTGCCGTTGGGCGGGCGCCGGGTGAAGGTGCAACCGGTCGATCTTGAGGGCGGCTGCCCAGGCTGTGGGGTGGTGTCGTCTCGGGTGCACGCCTGGGTCGTGCAGCGGGTCCGGGACGTGCCGCACGCCGGCCGGGTCGAGGTGGTGGTTCGCAAGCCCAGGCTGGTGTGTGCCGAGCCGGCCTGCCGCCGGCGGACGTTCACCCACACCAGCGGCCAGCTGCCGACCCGGGCGCGCTGCACGACCCGGCTGAGGACGGCGGCGCTGGCGGCGGTGGTCGATTCGGGCCGGGCGGTCGCCGAGGTGGCCGGCGAGCTCGGGGTGGAGTGGTGGACGGTGCAGGCCACCGTCAACGCCGCCGCGGTGCTGCTGCCCGACGTCGACGGGCTGTGGGTGCGCCGGCTCGGCATCGATGAGCACCGCTACCGGCGGGTCCGCTGGTTCCGTGACGCGGCTGGTGGTTGGCGACGGGTGGAGCCGTGGATGTCGACCATGCGGTATCGATACGTGAACGCCGACAGCGGCCAGGTCCTTGTCGTCGACGGCCGCGACTCGGCCGCGACTCGGCCGCGGTGGGCGGCTGGCTGGCCGCCCGCAGCCCGGCCTGGCGGGCCCGGATCGCGGTGGTGGCGATCGACCCATCGGCGGCGTTCCGGCGGGCCATCCATGAGCAGCTACCGGACGCGCTGATCAGCGTCGACCCGTTCCACCTGGTGCAGCTGGGGAACCTGATGGTGACCCGGGTGCGGCAACGGCTGGTCCGAGAACGCGAACACCGCCGCGGCCGCAAGGTTGATCCGGCCTGGGCTCATCCCACCCTGCTGCTCCGCGGCTACGACACACCGTCGGCCCGCGGCCGGGCCAAGCTGCAGGCGGTGTTCGACCTCGACGACCCACCGACGAGTTGTCGGCCGCCTGGGGTGTCAAGGAACAACTCCGCCGGCTGCTCAAGGCCAGCACCGTCGAGCAGGCCCGGCACGAGAAGTTGATCTTCACCCGCCACCTGCTGGCCGCCGACATGGTCGAAACCTGGCGGCTCTGGGCGACCGTCGAGGCCTGGTGGCCCGCCATCGAGGTGCTGATCCAGACCGGCGTCACCAACGCCCGCACCGAGGCCGCGAACACCGGCATCAAGAACATCAAACGGACCGGCCGCGGCTATCGCAACCCGGCTCACTACCAAGCCCGTATCCTGCTCGCCAGCACCGCCCGACGCGCGGCGTAAACACCTTGACCAGCCACGGCACCACGGTCAAATGCGAATAGCCGACAAACATGCAGCTTGTCTCGCGTTTGTGTCGTTGATCGAATCAGACGACCGTGGGATGTCTTGTGGTGCAGTGTTCTCAGGTGAAGCGGTCGGCGGGACGTGTTGCGTTTGGCCCGAATTGGACTCAGCATCCTGCAGGTCTCGCTGCCCACCCTCTTAGTTGATCTTGGACTTGCGGGGACGTGAGGCATGCCGGGTCGGTGTTGCGGCATCCGCCAGCTGGTTTGTTGCCGGCGGGCGGCTCAGCGCCCGAGGCCAGCGTTGCGAGCGCGCACGATCGCTTCGGAGCGGTCGGCGACTTGCAGTTTCGCGAAGATCGCTGTGACGTGGTTGCGTACCGTTTTGGGGCTGAGGAACAGGGTTTTGGCGACGTCGGTGTTGCTGCGTCCGGCGGCGATCAGGTCGAGTACCTCGTGCTCGCGGGCGGACAGTTCGGGGAAGATGATGTCGGGTTTGGACTGCCGGGGTGCGGCGAAGAAGTCGATGATGCGGCGGGCCACGGTGGGTCCGAAGATCGCCTCACCGCTTCTCAGTGCGGTGACCGCGCGGACGATGTCGGCCTGGTCGGCCCCTTTGAGCAGGTATCCGCGGGCCCCGGCGCGCATGGCGGCGAACACCGAGGTGTCGTCGTCGTACATGGTCAGCACGAGGACGGCGATGTCTGGCTGCTGGGCCACGATCCTGCGGGTGGCCTCGATACCGTCGAGTCCCGGCATGTTCAGGTCCATGACCACCACTTGAGGCGAGGTGGCCCGGGCTGCGGTGACGGCCCCGATACCGTCGGCGACCTCGGCGACGACTTCCCATCCGTCTTGGCCGCCGAGGAGTGTCGAGAGCCCTCGCCGATAGAGGGGATGGTCATCGGCCACGACGATCCGCAGTGCGCTGCCCGTACCTGTCGGCGCTTCGGGGGTGCTCACCGCTCCTCCAGTGGCAGCTGCGCCGTGATCCGCGTTCCGGTGGGCGGGGTCGGTTCGATCCGGCATTGGCCGCCGATCTCGGAGGCACGTTCCCGCATCGCGGTGAGACCGACGCCGGGCTGGGCGTCGTGGGCGATCCCGACCCCGTCGTCGGTGACCTCAACGGTCAGCCAGTGTGCGTTGGCGTGGATTGCGATCCGGCAGTGGCGTGCCTGCGCGTGTCGGGCGGTGTTGGTCAGGGCCTCGAGGGCGATTCGGTAGGCGGCGACCTCGCTGGCCGCGGACAGCTGGTGGTAGCTCGTTCGGCGTCACCACTTCCACGTCCAGGTCGGGTTGGCGGAGGCCGATCCGGTCGGCCTGCTGCCGGAGCGCGGCGACCAGGCCGAGCTCGTCCAGCGCGGGCGGTCGCAGGTCGTAGACGATGCGGCGTACGTCGTCGACGGCGCCGGCGGCCTCGCGCTTGAGGTCGTGCGATGAGGCGCTGGGCCTCGTCCGGGTCGCGCTCGACCAGGCCCGCGGCGACGTCGAGCCCGAGGGCGACACCGGCGAGGGTGGGGCCGAGGCCGTCATGCAGGTCACGGCGGATCCGACGCCGTTCCTCCTCACGGGCCTGGACCAGCTCACGTCGAGAGGCGCGGAGTGCATCGGCGAGCCCGACGGCGTGGACCGCGGCACCGGCCGGGCGGGCCAGGTCGGCCAGCAGCGCCGCATCGCGGGCCGAGAGGGGCCGGTGGTCGCGGCCGGTGACCAGCAACCGCCCGACCCGTTGCCCCTGGTGCTCCAGCGGAAGTTCGACCGGTGCGATGCCGTCGAGCTGGCCGGTGCTGGCCTGCGCGCCGCTGGCGGCCTCGACGGCCACGTAGGGCAGCCGCAGCGAGGCCGCGATGGCCTCCGCAACTGCGCTCAGTGACTCGGCCGGGGCGGCGGCGTGCTGCAGGCTGCTGGTCAGCCGGGACACCGCGCGGTACGGGTCGCCCCGGTCGCCGTACATCGCCCGGTCGACCAGCCGCTGCAGTCCGGTCCGCAGCGGCAGCACCAGCGCCGCCACCAGACCGGTCGCGATGATGCTGGTGGCACCCTCGGATCCGAGCTGGCGACCGAGCACCCAGACGAGCCCGGCGTAGAGGGCGATCACGCACCCGGTCAGGCCGAGGTACACCAACGAGCGGTTCAAGACGATGTCGATGTCGTACAGCCGGTCGCGAAGGATCGCACGTCCGACCGCTACCGGAACCAACGTCAACACCACCACGACGATGAACCCGACGACCCCCCCGGATGGACCATCCAGCAGCGGCTCGGTGAGCAGCACCAGACCGACCACGGCGGCGAGCACCATCAGCAGGGTGATCTGGCGCCGCCGAACCCCACCGGCCGGGGCACGCCGCCAGCGCGTCGCGAGCGCGGCGACACCGGCCACCAGACCGACCAGCATCAGCGGGTTGCCGGCCCGGCCGACCAGCTCCAGCAGCGGGCCCGGCGCCGTCCAGCCCGACCGGGTTGTCGGCGACGCCGTGGTTGAGCAGCGGGCCCGGCGCGAACGCGGCACTGACCGCGAGACAACCGACAGCCATCGCGGAGACCACCGCGGCCCACCGCCAGCGGCGCGACGGCAGCCGGGAGTCCGGGTAGAGCAGCAGCCCGAAGGTGAACAGCGGGGCGAAGCCCAACGCCCACACCCATGACGACACCCAGCCGGCCAGCAGCGCGCCCGGCACCACTCCCGGGCTCGGTGATGAGACCGAGATAGGCGTACTCGTAGACGAACAGGGTCAGTCGCCATCGCCACAGCACTACCGAGATACAGCCAGCCAAGACCCTGCCCGGGCCGGCGGGACACCACCATCGCGCCGACGACGGCGAAGCCCACCGACAAGGGCGCGTTGACCAGGTACTCCGGGTGCGCCAGCAGCCCAGAATCCGTACGGCGCTCGAGGAGCACGGCGGCTCCCACGAGCGCCGCGCACGCAACCGGAACACCCCACGCCAAGCTCAAGGGCACACGAAGGCCCATGGCCATCATCGTCCAGCAACAACACCATCCGGGATAGCCCGCGGCTTGCGTGATCGCCGTGTCGGCACGGCCCACCCGCGCCGTCAACACCACACTCGTCAGCAGCACCCACAGCAGCGACGCCAGGAACGGGATCGGGACGTACCCGATCGGGTCGAGCACACCTGCCGTGCCGGCCACCAGCGCGCCCAGTCCGCTCAGCACCCCGAACCATCCCAGCCAGCGCGGCAACACCCGTGACTCGACCGCTGACGCTGCAGCCGTCGCCACGAACAAACCGGTGGCCCACCCGGAGACGACGAACAACGCACCACCCAGATCGCTGAGGGTCTGCGCCACCGGCGACGGTCAGATCGTCGCGGCGGGACCAAGCCGCCATCAGCGGTGCCACCGAGCCGAGCTTCAGGGCGACCAGCAGCACCCCGGCGGCCAACGCGACCGGGGACCACCAGCCATCCGGTGGTTCGGCCCGGCGGAGGGTGGCGAACAGGTACCCGATGAAACACATCAACGCCGCCCAGCCGACCATTTCGAGCGTGACGCCGAAGCTGTTGACGAACGACTCGTGCCGCAGATCAGCCACCAGACCCGGTCCCGCGGTGGCACCGGCCTGGCCAGCCAGCGCGAGGCCGTTGCCCACCATGACCGCGATCACCGACACCGCCCCCGACACCGGTCCCACATACCCAAGATACTCCCTTCACGGCGGGTCTCCTCCCAGCCTGGCGCAGCCCGATGCCGCGCGCTCACCAACCACACTGCGACGAACAGGGTCCCGGCGGATGGGACCGGTGTCCCGATCGATGTCCCGACTCGAGCCATCGGCCCACGGCCACCCCGCCCCGCCAGCTGCGGCGGACCCGACAGTGTTGGTCGAGCCCTAGATTCCGTAGAGGGGCGTTGACCGGTCCAGCCGGGGAGGGCGGTTCATGGCCGACGACGCTGGACCGTTGACACGCCTGTTCAGCGGGTGCGGAGCGGTACTGGTCGCCGCTGGCATCTTGATCGTCGCGGCGACGCTGATGCAACCGAGCGTTGAGACGCCTGCCACGATCATCGCGAGCGAGGTCGGGCCGGTCGCGGCGCATGCCGCCTACACCGTGGCCTGGTTGCTGGACCTGCTCTGCCTCCCCTGGCTCCATGCCAACGTGCGCATGGAGATGGGACGGCTGGGCTTGGTCGGGCTCCCTAAGCGCATTCCCCGGCAGCTATCCGCTCGCCGTCTCGGGCAACTTCGGGTTCCTCGCGCCGGTTCTGGCCAAGGAGTCGGCGACCGTGATCGACGTTAACAGCCCGTACCCCGCCCGTCGTCGGCCTCAACGGACTGGCGGCGATCGGGTCCATGATCGGCTACGCGCCACTTCGGCATCGCCATCACAACGACGACGACATTGCCCCGCCTGTCCGGGGTCATGGTCGCTGTCGGCGCCCCGGCCCACCTGCTCGGTTTCGGTCTCGCGCAGTTCGTCTCACCAGCGATATGGCTGGTCGCCATCTTGGGCAGTGTGAGTCTCGGGGCCGGCCTGGCCCTGGTCCGGCCATCGGCTATGGCGCCGCGGCGACCAGCTTCGAGTTGAGTCCGATGACCGGGCGAACCCGAAGACGCTCGGCAGATGCGTGGCGGCGATGAACGGATCGTCCACACACGGGGAGGGAACGGCCGACCCCCGGCGGCCGCCGGGCCGATCAACCAGAACGACGCATGCTGGCCCTCCACGCGTCCCGGCAAACCAGCACACCGTGCCGGTGAAGACCACGATCACTGCCCTCCAAGCCGAAGCGGACGCACAGCGAACCGCCCAAGGCAATCACCCTGTCGACCAGCACACAGACCTCAATCAGCAACCGGCTGGCGATCCCAATTCTCGGTAAACAGTCCCGTTGAGGACACCCTGAGCCTGGCTCATCGGTCAGCTCATCACCGACGACCAATGCCCGCAAGCGGGTCGCTCACTGACACAGTGAGCCGCCTCGAGCGTGCTGGCTGCCCGACCCAGGTGGGGTTTCACGGCCGCCGACTACTCGTGGAGGCGCTCCACTCGCGCGCCGGCCCGGATAGCCTTCGGAATCTCCGCGACAGAGTCGACACGCTGGAGCAGTGCGTCGACCTCACCCAGAGACGCGGCGGTGTCGACTTCACGCTGTAGCCAATACCGGTCGACCGCCAGCTATCGGTCTCGAAATCGCCGGATGCGGACACGCGGACGCCGCTGACCATGACTCCGAGCGCCTCTGCCTCGCGATAGATGTCATTGAGCACGCAACCTGCTGCGGCAAGGTGCAGCAGGTGCGCTCCGGTGAACGAAGCGTCGACTGTGACACCGCCTGTCGTCCACCGGTGCGGGAAGCTCACAGCGTCGGGTGCTGCGCTGCGCAGGGTGCCGGCGCCGACTACTACGGTGAAATCACTCATTGCGAGGATCGTCGCACAGCACGGCCGACTCCGGCCGTCCGTGAGCCGGGTCTCCCTTGCGACGACGCTTCGGCGTCTCGCTGAGACGTCCCGCTGGGCACCTTGCGCCTGGTTCACCGGACAGCTCGCCCTCTCCGACCGGGCCCGCCATGCGGGTCGGTTTCCGAGACGGCTCGCTGATTGGCTGCGCTTCATTCGGCACCTCTCGAAGGGGCAGACCGTGGGCCGGCTGGCCGTCGCGACGCGCCGCTGGTTTCGGTGGGAGCCTGGGCGCTGAGCGCCCATAGGAGGAAGGCTCGACCCCGCGAAGCTGTCAACGTTGCCCGGAGTGGGGCGACTGGATCCGCGCCCGCTCGATGAGCCGTCGACAATCCTGCTGGCGCCCCATCGGTCGCGGGGTCGTCGACCAAGCTGCAGTCGGTGCGGTCCCGTCGTTGGGTCAGTTTCTGGGAGAATTGTCGATCATGCCGAATCCGCCAAGGCGTGCGTTGGTGTTGGCTTGGGTCCTGGTCGTGTTGGCGGCTGTGGCCATGGTGATCGGCTACGTCTTGTGGGGTGGACAACCGGTCGATAGGCCTAATCGGGCTCAGGTGTCGGGCACGCTGCTGGCGGCGGTGTTGATGGTGCCGCCGGTGATGGGGTGGGCATGGAGCCAGCTTCGCCGGCCGGTCTCGGGCACCTCGACACCGGATCAGGTGGACACCGCGGTGGATCTGTTGGCCGCGCGGACGTTTGCTGACCTGGTCCCAAGAGCTTGTGCGGCGGGGAATCCAGACCCCGGCGCCGGTGCGGGTGCGTTGGAGGTGGGCGGCGGGCGACGTCGCGTTGCCGCGGCAGGAGCTGGCCACCTCCACCTCCCTCAGCACGGACCCTGCACCGCTGTCCCCCGCCGAATCCGATCGGTCTGGCGGACAGCAGGTGCTGAACTCGGGGTTGGTGACCCGGCTGCATGAGGAGGTCTATGGTCGGCTGCGTCACGGCAGGTTGGTGTTGATCGGCGGACCCGGCGCCGGGAAGACCGGCGCGATGATCCTGCTGCTGGTGGAGGCGCTCCAGCACCGCGAGCGGGTGCGGGATGGGGACCGGGTCGGGATTCCGGTGCCGGTGTGGTTGACGCTCGGGTCGTGGGACCCGGCGTCGCAGGGGCTGCGGGAGTGGGTGACGGCGACGATGGTCCGCGACCACCCCTACCTGGGGGCGGCAGCCTTCGGTGCTGATGCTGTCGGCCAGATGTTCGACAGCGGCCGGATTGCGCTGTTCATCGACGGCCTGGATGAGATGCCCGATGGTCACCGGGGCAGAGCCGTGGCACGGCTAGCGACGGAGACGGCCGGATTACGGGTGACTCTCAGCAGCCGACCCGCCGAGTACCGGGCCACCGTCGATGTCGGCCAGCAACTGCCCTACACCGCCGTCGTCGAGCTTCACCCGGTCGGCCCGAGTACTGCTGCTCGCTATCTCCTCGAAGGCCACATCGGTTCGGCCCGGCAGGCGTGGCAGCAGGTCACCGACCAGCTGCGAGCCGATCCCGACGGCGTGTTGGCGCGAACGCTGAACACGCCGTTGATGCTGTCGTTGGCCCGCTCCGCCTACACCCTTAGCGACCCCACCACGCTGCTGGCGCCGGACCTGAACACCGAGCAGGCGCTGCGCGGGCATCTGCTTGACCAAATCCTGGTCACCGCCTATCCCGGATCCGCGTCGACGCGCCCACGCCGGCTACTGGCTCGGCTGGATTGCCCATCACATGAACACCCAACCCGCCGGCCCCGACCAGAGACCTGCGCTGGTGGGATATCCCCAGCTGGGTGTTTCGCTGGCCAAGGCAATTCGTGGGCGCGCTGGTGGGCGGACTCGTCTTCGGGCTCGTCGGGGGGCTCCCGGCCAGCGGCGCGTTCGGGTTCGTCGGCGGGCTGGTCGGCGGGCTCGCGGTCGGGCTCGTCGTCGGGCGTTCGGAAGCGACGCCGCCACTGGTCTCCCCTCGGCCGGCACGACAGCATGCACGCCGCGAGCTGCTGCGCAAGCTCGGGTGCGGGCTTGTGTTCGGGCTCGCCGGCGTGCTCGCCGCCGGGCTGGTGGACCCCGCCGGGTTCGGCACCGGGGAGGGACTCGCGTTCGGGCTGGTGGGTGGGCTGGTGTTCGGACTCGTGGGCGGGGTACCGGGCGGGACTCCTCAATCCATGGTCCTTCGGCGGCCGAAACGACACGATCTCCGCCCCGGGTTGGGCAAGCTTCTGTTCGGGTTCGCCTTCGGGTTCGTGTTCGGGTTCGTGTTCGGACTTCGTGGACGGACTCCGCTTCGGGCCCGTCAGCGGGCTCGTCACGGGGCTCAGCTACGGGCTCTTGTTCGGGCTGGTGCTCGGACTCCCAGTCGGGCTCGGCTTTTGGCTCCTCGGCGATGTGTGGAGCCAGCCAAGCGCAGCCGGCGGCGATGTCACCCCGCATTCGGTCTACCGCAAGGATTACCAGACCCGGCTCATCTCCGGGCTCGGCCCCGGGCTGGTGTTCGGGCTCATCTTCGGGTATCTGTTCCGAGTGGTCGAGGGACCCGTGGTCGGGATCGTCCTCGGGCTCGTCTTCGGACTCACGAACGGCGCCGTACCACTCCTCTTCTTCACCGAGATTGCGCTTCTTGGACGGAGGCGGCCCGTGCGGTTCATCTCGCTTCTGGAGACCGCCCGGGACCGGCAGGTGCTGCGCCAGGCGGGGGCGGTGTACCAGTTCCGCCACGCCGACCTGCAGGATCGGCTCGCAAACCGCCACCGGCGGGAACACATGCCCAACAATCCGTCCCATCCTCCAAACGGGCCTGCGGCTCCTTAACCCCTCCGGATACGAAATGCATCGGTCGCGACCAAGTGCCCGACGCGACTGCGGTGCGCGCTTGGACAGCGACATGTCCTCTCCCGGCACCGCAGAGGTGCGGGTGGGTTAGCTGGAGGTGACGAAGCGCAACATTGCGGTTCAGCCGTTGCAGCCGAACCTCCGCAAGCCACCGGTACGCCCTGAGGATCAACCCATGCGAAACGCAGCAGGCACGGCGCCGTCGTACCGTTCACTCGCGGCGACACCCGCCGTGACTGGGCGGCCTGCACCGATGCGGTCGCTCGGCGGTCCAGCCTGGGACGTTGGAGGTGACCATCGTGCCGGCTGGCCGTGCACCACGAAAGGGGCAGTCTGAGCCCGGCCGCCGGCCGATGCGGGCCGTAGCAGAACTGGCGTGACCGGCGCAGAATGAAAGTCATGGCGAAGCGAGTCCGCGCCGGACTTGTTTGGGCCGCTCCGGCGACAGTGGCGGGCTCGGTGACGATCGGCATCTGGTTGCGCACGTGGTGCAATCCGGGTCCGCTCCCCCGGGTGGCACGGTCGGCTACTAGCGCTCGCCTGGGTGAGTGAGGTGTCATGACGTCGGTGCTTCGGGTGGTCGCTCGCCATCCGGTTGTCGCGTTCATGGTGATCGGCCTGGTCCCTGCGTTCGCCGTGGGTGTGGTCCGACCGATTGTGGACGCCCAGATCTTGCCGTTCAACATGCCGCTGCACGGAGTGGTCTGGGGTGTTGTCGGTGTCGGCCTGGGCGCCTTCCTCGTCAGCTACGCGTTGTCCGGACGGGCCGGGGTGGCCGACCTCGCCCGTCGCAGCGTGCGCTGGCGGGTCCCGCTGCGCTGGTACCTGATTGCGCTGTTGACGGTCCCGGTCGCGGCGACGCTGATCTCTCTCGCGATCTATGGCCCAGCTGCTCTAGCGGCACCGCCCGGTGGCTGGCCGCGGGCGCTGGCCGAGGTCGCCGCGGTCTTCCTGCTCCAGCTGGTGTTGTTCCAGATGGCCGAGGAGATCGGCTTCACCGGGTTCCTGCAGCATCACTGGCAGGACCGGTACCACCCGATGAAACTGACCGTGTATGTGGCTCTGCTGTGGGCGCTGTGGCACCTGCCCGACCATTTCGCCGCGGAAGGCTGGGGTGTTGAGCAGCTCATCGCGGCCCCGGTCGTCTTCGCCATCGGGTTCGTCTCGCTGTTCTTTGCCCGCACCGTGTTCGTGTGGTTGTACAACCGGACCGGCAGCAGCGTGTTGTTGGTGGCGATTTTCCACGCCAGTTTCGATGCCTCGATCAGCCAGTTGTCCTACGACGTGGTACCGGGGTCAAACACGGCGCGATTCCTCATCTTCACCGGCGTGGTCGTCGCTCTGGCCACGGCGGTGATCATCGCCACTAAAGGCCAGCTCGGGCGGCGCAGCGTAGACGCTGCACGCTGACGCGCTCAAGAACCGTTCGACCTGGACCGGACGCGGGACTGAGCCCGCCCTTGCGCGTGCGCGCGCGAGACGGAGGTCGATCGTGGGCTAACGCCGATGGGTGGCGCGGTGGCCGCAATCGACGTCGACCCCGCAACGGCGGGAACCCCGAGCGGATCTGCCAGCTCCTTGACGGGCTCGGCGTGCGGATCTTCGCTGAGGTGCGAACACCAGGTGGAGGCTGGCATTTCTACGTCGCGGGCCACCCGGAACTGGCAACGTGTCACAGGCTCGACGGTTGGCAAGGCGTTGATGTGCAATCGTTGGGCGCCCTGCTGTTCGTACCGGGCACGAAGCGGCCAAAATACGGCGGCGAGGGCTATGAGATCGCGGCCGACAACGTGGCCGCCCTGACCGACGGCGGCGACCCCGACGGAGCCGCCGTGGACGGGTTCACCGGCTTCAAGACCGCCACCGCCGAGGAGCTCCCCGACGCCGTGGCAGTTATGGATCCCTTTCACGTCGTCCGCGTGGCCGGCGAGGCGCTTGACCAGTGCCGCCGCCGGGTCCAACAACACACCCACGGGCACCGCGGCCGCAGGGATGACCCGCTCTACAGTGCCCGGCGGACCCTGCACACCGGAGCGGCCTGCTCACCGACAAGCAGTGCGAGCGACTGCACAGCCTGTTCGCAATCGACGAGCGCGTCGAGGTCGAGGCGACCTGGGGCATCTATCGGCGCATGATCGCTGCCTACCGCGAAACGACCCGACTCGGGGCCAGGACATGATGCAACGCCTGATCGACTCGATCAGCCAGGGAGTGCCCGCCGCCCTGACCGAGGTCATCACGCTCGGGCGGACCCTCAAGAAGCGGACCGCCGACGTGCTGGCCTACTTCGACCGCCCGGCACCAGCAACGGACCAACAGAGGCGATCAACGGCCGGGTGGAACACCTCCGCGGCTCCGCCCTCGGATTCCGCAACCTCACCGACTACATCGCCAGATGCCTACTCGAGGCCGGCGGGTTCAGAACCCGGCTACACCCTGCATTGTGACGAGCCGTCGAACCCCGAAAGCGCATGCCCGCTAGCCGGTCCCCTTGCGCTGCACCGCAAGTGGATGTTGTCTAGATTCAGGTCAATCTGCCGGCGTGCCGGGTGCTCTCAGACGTGCTCCCTCGACCGCCAGCCGCTGATCATAGGCGTCGGCCAGATCGTGCAAAGCACGACCGCAATCTGCCGTGTACGAGGGTCCGTGCATCAGTCCGAGGGTCTGTGGATTCAGCTTTGCAAGCCGCCGCATGGTCAAACCGGTCGCCGGAGTGAGACAGGTCGCCCCGAAGACGTCTTCCGCGGAGAGTGCCGGACCGACGATCTCGCTGTCGGTCATCGCGGGGCTGCTCCCGGTCGCCGTGAAGAGATCTCCGCAGAACAGCGTCGCGGCCGACTCTTCGAAGAACAACCCGGCGTCCCATCCGTGCGGTACGTGAGGAGTTTCCAGACGTCGCATCCTCTTGGTGCCGATCTCCAGCACTTCCTCGTCCTGCAGCGGACGAGGTGGTCGGTCGGCCAGGTCGTTCACCGACACGATGCAGCCCATGGCGCCGTGAGCGACTTCGGCGTTCGGTGCCACGTCGAGCCAGAGGTTCATCGAGCCGCACTCGTCTGACTCGACGTGCCCGAACGTGATCCACCGAAGTTCCGAGATGTCAATCAGCCGGGACACTGCGTCCGTGATCAGCGGGAACAGCGCGCGCGGTCCGGTGTGGAAGAGCAAGGACTCCTCATCGCGGAGCAGGAACTGGTTGAACATGAATTCTGCTTCAGGGATGAAGGTCGACAGCCGGAAGACGTCGGGTGCGATCTCCGCGACATCGGTTTGCATCAGACCTCCACTCCAATCCAACAACAATCGAGCCGACACCGCTCGACGACTCGATCGTGTCCCTCAGCTCAGGGTAGACCTGACGCTCTGTCAACGTCCCCGCTTTAGTTGATAAATCGCCACACAAGGCGCATTGTCGAGATCCTTGCCGGCGCGGAGCGCCCGTGGGCGTTTTGCCAGGAGTCATCCTCGTTTGACGGTCCGCCAATGGGGCACGCCTGGCCGTCCCACCGACCCGATGGCTAACGACACCGGACCCAAGCCGTCCGCCACGGGCGAGCCATCGCCGACCTGACAGCTGATCAGTCTTTCGGTCGCCCAACCCCTCAGGTTGCGTCTCCCTTGATCAGTAGCCGCGTCATTCGCATGCAGCCGTGAGAACTGAGCCGGCGATCTCGTTCAACATCAAGTTCTCGGTTCCGCGGCCCCAGTCGACAGCGGCCGGCTGGGTGCTCGACGACCAGCGCCGGCCCGAGAACCGACCGTTGGAACGGCGGGCACGTTCGACCACCGCTAGCGCATCGTTTGCACGCGGGTCGCCGAGACGATCGACGGCGGCCAGCAGCCGCAGCCCCTGGAGCACGTCGTAGTGCCAGTAGGCCGGATAGTGCAGCACGATCCATGACGGGTGGATGGGCTGACCAGTCGACATCGACCGGAACAGGCGGTGCTCCAGCAGCAGTTCCGCGGTGTGCTCGGCGGCACGTGGGCGCGCAATCGCCTTTGACGTCGGCGTAGCTCGCAAGCCCGAGCGCCGAAATGGCCGACTCGTGAAAGGATCGCCGAGCACCTCGTTGGCGGTCACAGTTCCAGCCGCCGTCAGGCCACTGCCAGTCCAGCAAAGCCTCGACCAACTGCCGCGTGGTCGGATGGTCCGCGTACCCCAGCCGCGAGAGTGCGTAGACCGCATTGCCCTCGATCGACCCGTGACGACGGGCACGCCCAGCGACCCGCAGCACCCGTCTTGGCTCCAGCCCGGGAAGCAGCCACATCAACTCCGCGTCCACCCCAACAGTGAGCCGGCCTTGGGCAACCGGCACTCCGGAGTCGGCAATATCCACCAGCCGCAAAATGGGTGCCACTCCATTTCGCGTACGGGTGCGACTCAGGGAAGGCGAGCAGTTGCCCTCCCGCGACGAACTCGTTGACCACAGACCCCCATGAATGGCTCTGGCTACGCCGTCACGGGTTCGCCCTACTGGGTGAGTGAATGAGCGGTTTCTGAAGGTCAAAGAACTCGGGCTGGCCGACCGCAAGCTTGTTCAGTTCCTCCATGTTGACCTGCAACTCCGCCGGTATCTCCTTGCGTTCGCCCTCACGGGCGTCGGCCTCGGAGGTGAAGTACAACACCATGGTGTACGCACCGTCGTCATGCCCGACGGCGACGCTGCCGATCATCTCGGGTCGCACTGCCGCCCACTTGTCGGAGTCCTCCGCCATCAGCTGCTTGGCCCGCTCCGGGTCACTGCCGCGGCCCTGCATGATCTGCACGAACCCGGCCTCGTCGGGGGCCCGCAGGTCCTCAGTCACATCGGTGCTTTCCAGGAAGCTCACTCCACCGTCGAACAGCTTCTCCGTCTCGGCCCACCAGTGGTCTTGTTCGGGCCGCTCGCTGTTGCGGCGAGCCGCCTCCTCGGACTCGAAGCGGGCAACAGCGATGAATCGGCCGTCCTCGGTGGTTCCGCCTGTTGTGCCCAACCAGCCGGTCGCGTCCGGCGCCTGCTCCTGCCTCCACCGATCTATGGCGGCGGCCACCTTTTCCCGGTCCGACGTCTTGCCTTGAATCACCTGAGCGAACATGCGAAACCCCCCGTTCCGAACCGTCACCCAACGATCCTCATCGCCTCTACTGCGGACGGTACGACCATCGGATGGACGGGTCAACCGCCCGCAGCAAGAGAGCTCGGTCAGCTCAGCAGCGCCCCAAAGCCCCATGCCCCATGCCCCATGATCCAGCCATGCGAGGATTCACGGACATTCAGCCGGCTTCAATCTTTATACGAGGAACGCCAACTTCAACGTCCCGGCACCTTCGCCAACAACCTGCTCAGCTGGAGCCAGCCCAGTCGCTCCACCGGCGGAGTCCGAGGTCCCCACCCCACCTCATCGCAGGCCCCGATCCACGAGGCCGATGTTCCCCGCCTGCCCAACCACCGACTTCCAGTAGGTAGCGCCCCCGGTCTGCCGCCTACCATTCCCCTTGCTGCGACCAGGCGAGATTCTCGGTTGACGGCCCCGTTGAGGGCACCTTGGGGAGCGTCGGTCTCCGGGCAGCCGGCTCGCAGCAACCTATGACCGCAAGCGGGTCGGCTTGCGACACCGCTGCCCCGTCCCGCAGAGCCGACGACTAGCGAAGCAGGCTCCTGGCGCTGAGTTGGGCAAGGCTCTGATTCCTGGTGGTACGCAGTCGGCTGCTTGCGGTTGCCGGAGCTCGACAGCGCGTCGAGAGTGCCGACTCGACGGCTGCGGGTCGGGAAGGCCGACTGCGTGGAACGGTTGGTGTCGGCCGATCGGGGGAAGCCAGGCCCGACCGGCGGATCAGCCGCTGAGGGGATCTTCGCGAGCCGGCGACGGCGGCAAGGTTGGTGACATCAGATGTTCCCCGGCAGCCGCCAATCCGGATGCCCTGAAGTCAGGAGGCACCTCATGAAGCTCATCACCAAGATCGTGGGCATCGCGCTGGCCGCCATCGCGTTGTGCGGGGTCGGCATCGGCACCGCCTCAGCCGCTACCCCCGGCGACGGCCACCGCGGCGTTTCCATCACCGACAACGCCACCGACTCGACGACATCGGTGGTGGCCTACCACGGGTACCTGACCGGTCTGCAGAGCGTGTCCCTGCCGGCCTTCACCTGTCCCGCCGACTACCCGTGGCTGGTCGACCAGAACCTGTCGCCCGGCCGGATCGTTCCCCCCGGCGTTAGGGTTCTCGAACCGGGCGGCATCGGAGTCACTATCGGTGCTCACACCCGGGACACCGACAGCCGGGCCAACGGGTGGCGGTCAGGCTCGGCGACGAACTGGAGCCCCTCCCCTCAGATCCTGACCGTCTCCGCTGTGTGCACCAACAATCGTGCGGAAAGCTACAGAGCCTGATCTGTGCCCGATCCCACGGGCGCCGACGTCCGCGAACAGGGGACGGACCATTCGTCGCTTGCTGCCACAGTGAGCCCTCCCGGGGAGTCCGGAGACTCGGTTTGGTGCCTCACCCGGTCGGGGCGAGGGGCGTGCGGTGAGCGTAGTGGAGTGCTCCGCCTGGCTGGGTGTCAGGTCGTCAGGTACTCGTGGGGCTGGTCGTTGTTGAAGAAGTCCACCCACTCGGACACGAGATGCCGATTCGCAGCTGTCGGATCTGAGCGGGTTGACGCGATTACGTCGCAGAACAACAGCACCGCCATTGTGGTCGACTTCCAAGCCGCCATGCTGGCACGTCGAGGGTCGCTTCCCTTCCCATGGCGGCTGGCGCGGGCGGGAATTTTGGGCTTCGTTGCTGCGTCTTCCGCAATATTGCGGAAACGACATGCGCCGCCGGTCTTGCGCTTGGTTAGCCCGGCGGAATGTTTTGGTTGATCTTGAAGAAGTTGTCCGGGTCATACTTGCGCTTGAGTGCTTGCAGCCTGGCGTACTTGTCGGCACCGTAGGCCTGCCGTATCCGCTGGGCTCCCTCGCTGCCCAGAAAGTTGACGTAGACGCCTTCGTGCCACGGCCTGAGCGCTGACCAGAAGTCCTGCACCCATTCGCGCTCCTGCTCGAATCCCGCGGCAGATTCCGTGCAGGCCCCGATGTTGTACGTGAACCCGGCCGACCGACCGTTGAACGCGGTGTCGTCGCCGATTCGGCTCACGGCGCCACCCATCTGCCAGATGGGGAACGACGTTAGGGGCGAGGAGATCCGGGAAGAGTACTGCACGGTGATGTCGATGACCTCGTCGCTGAGCGCGGCGACATCACAACTCTTGAAGTAGTACCAGCGGCCAGGGGGGAAGCTCGGGTCAAACATAGCCTGGTGGCTCAGGAACGGTCTGGGCAGGCAGAGGTCCGCGACGGGCCCGCCGAACTCTCGCAGCGGGCGGATGAACCGCTCCCCCTCTTCGAGGTCGCCCACCCAGCAGCAGATGATCATCACGACTGGCTTCCCGTGCAGTTCTTCGGGAACGAAGGCGAGCGGTGGTGCCTTGCGGTGGATGACGATCGTCATCAGATCGTCGGGCGCATCCGACACCCAGTCGCGGTAGAACCGCAGCACCTCCCCGGACTTCTCGATCGGCCAGAACAGCGGTCCAGCAAGCACCTGCGTGCCCAGCGCCACGCACCGAAACTCGAAGTCTGTGACAATTCCGAAGTTGGCGCCGGCCCCGCGCACTCCCCAGAAGAGGTCAGAGTTCTCGTCCGCGCTGGCCCGCACCAAATCTCCGCCGGCGGTCACCACGTCGACCGAGATCAACTGGTCGATCGACAGGCCATACTTCCTCATGATCCAGCCGATCCCTCCCCCCAGCGTCAGGCCCGCCACGCCGGTGTGGGTGACGATGCCGGACGGCACTGCGAGCCCGAAGGCTTGCGTCTCGTGATCGAGTTCACCGAGTAAAACCCCCGCCTGCACCCGCACCGTGCGGCGCTCCGGATCGACTCGGATCCCTTTCATCGGGGACAGGTCGATGACCAGGGCATCGTCGGCCACGGATAGGCCCGGAAATGAGTGTCCGCCGCTGCGGACCGCGACCGGCAACCCGCTCTCCCGTCCGAAGCGCACCGCTGCGATCACGTCGGCTACGCCTGCGCACCGCATTATCAACGCGGGATGCCGATCGAACGAACCGTTCCACATTTTCCGATGCTGGTCGTAACCCGCGTCCAGCGAGCTCAGTACCTGTCCTCGGATGGGCGGCACAGTCAATGGCAACGCCTCTGCTCGAGTGCTCATAACTCGGAGTGTGGCAGCGTCCACCTGGGCAGCCAAGGCCTTTCTCTGAAGTGCAAAGGATCTGCAAAGAGGGCTCTCCTAGTCTGCGGGCATCACGTCGTGACCTGAAGGAAACTCCAGCATTCACCCGAGTCCGAGGAGATGATCATGACCAGCTATGGCCCGCGACCCGCCGTGCTTGGTGCCGCTGTCGCCGGGCTGGTGCTCGGCCTCGTTCCCGCAACGGCTACCGCCCACCCGCTGTCCGACCCTGCCGACGCCGGCACGGCGCTGGCTTGGCAACGATCCTCGCTGCGCACAGTCTTCACCGAGGGGAAGACGCCGGTGCCCGCGAGCGCGCTCTACCTCGGCTTCACCTCCCTCGCGATGGACGATGCCGTTCGCGCGACGCGGGGGCGGCGCCACGTCTCGGCCTCAGCGGCAGCGGCCGTGGCCGCTCACGATGTCCTGATCGCCTACTTCCCGGCGTCGGCCGCTCAGCTGGACGCCGACCTGACGACCAGCCTCGCTGCCGTTCCAGACGGTCTCGCCGAACGCCGCGGTATCGCGATCGGCCGCGCCGCCGCCGCCCGGATGGTCGCCAGCCGGGTCGATGACGGGCGCAACGCGAACATCGTCTACCGACGCGACCCGGCGCCGGGAATTTGGCAGCCCCCGCCCACCGGCATGGCGGTTGCGTGGCTCGGCTTCGTCAAGCCGCTGGTGCTGCGAAAGGCGATTCCGGTCGACGGCCCGGATCCGATCGACAGCGCCGCGTACGCCGCGGATTTCGACGAGGTCAAACGCGTGGGTTCGGCGAACTCCACTGAGCGTACGGCCGATCAGACCGAGATCGCCCGCTTCTTCAGCGATAACCCGATCCTCCAGTTGCGCGAGGCCTTGCTCGAGCAGATTGACAGCCCGTCCGCTGTCGCTGGCGCGGACCACCCGACTGTTCGCCGAGCTCGATGCCGCCACCGCGGACGCCCTGATCCAGGGCTGGCGCCTCAAGTACGACCTTGGCTTCTGGCGCCCCTTCGAGGCCATCCCGGCCGCGGCGACAGACGGCAACGACGCAACCACGGCCGATCCGACCTGGAAGCCGTTGGTGTCAACACCGCCGTATCCGGACTATCTGAGTGGCCACGCGTTGGTGGTCGCCGCCTTCACCGCCACCGTGGGCCCGACTCTCGGTGACCGGGTGGCCCTGCAGCTGCACTCAGTCGTTACCGGGACGGATCGCACATTCTCGAGTCTGCGCGCGATCGAGCGTCAGGCCTTCATGGCTCGGATCTGGCTGGGCTTCCATTTCCGCGACGCCATGGAAGACGGCTACCGGCTCGGCCACCTCACCGGCAACCGCGTCCGAGGCCAGCTCGCCTAGAGACGTTCAGTCGGTCGATCCAAGGCTTTCCCGTTCGACCTCGGCTCACTGTGCTCGAGGTGTCGGCAGTGTCCGCCCCTGCCTCTCACCGAAGACGGAGGTGATGATCATGCCCGAGGTCGTGTTCGTAGACGTGCTCGAGACATGCCGGAAGCCCGCCGACCGCCTACCCGGCACGGCCCGCCGAGTGGTCGCACTCATCGGGGTGCTCGTGGTGGCCCTGGGCGTGCTCGCCGTCGCCTTCAGCCGTGGATCGGCCGGCAACGAACGAGGGACTCTGGCGCAACGCGCCGACACCACCCTTCGCGTTGCCGTGCTGGGCGATTCCTCCGCAGGCGACGACGATTGCCCAGGCTGCTTCACCTACAGCCAGCAGTTGGCCGCCGGTGTCCACGAAGACGGAACCGTTGCGGATCTTGATGATCACAGTTGGAGTGGCAACGTGGGGCCTTCGGCCAGTCTCGGCGGCATGATCGGACACCTCCGGGCGGACCCCGAAGTACGCCGAGCGGTCGCCTTCGCCGACATCATCGTGCTGGCCATGGGCGACCACGATCTTCGCCTCACCGGCCAAGACAGCGTCTGCCAGCGAGACTGCGTGAAGACGAACCTAGATCTCCACCGGCAGCGCCTCCGAACCCTGTTGACTTCGATCCATGACGTCCGCCGGGGACGGCCTGCTCTCTTGCGGCTCATCACGGTCGCACCCGTCGGACCCGCCAGAGTCCGCGATTCCGCCGGTCAGGGCTCCAGGCTGAAGCAGCCACAGCAGGTCCGCTGCCACATCGCGGCCGCGGAGTGTGACGTGATCACCCGAGCAGGCGGCGAGTGCATCAACCTGCTCGAACTGGCCCGCAGCCACCAGCTCGCCGACCAGGACGTGCTGCATACCTCCCGAACCGTCGGACTGACCCAACATGGACACGACATCGTGGGGCGCGAGCTCCTCCAGCTGGGGCTGGCCAGGCATTGAGCTATTCGGCGGTCGTTGCGCCAAGGACATCCAAGAGCGACCGCGCCTTCTTCAGATCGAATGTGTCCAAACCTTCGGTGAACCAGCCGTAGGCTCCCGTCAGCACCTCCCGCGACGGTGCCCGCCTGCCCTGCATCAGCCACCGCTGCGCCAAGTCGGTCGCAGCTCGTAACTCGAACAGCTTGGCCTGTTGTGCCTGCGCGATCTCGATCGCGCGGCGGTACGCGGCTTCGGCCTCGCGAGTGTCGATGCTCTGGGCTGCCAACAAGTTGCCCCGGAGCCGGTGCAGCTCAGCGTCGCACCACGATTGACGGTTGTCGGAGCCACCAGCGAGAACCTCATCCAAGAGCCCGAGCCCGCGCTCGACTTGACCCATCCTGGCGAATTGTTCGGCGATCAGTGATGCGACGAAGGGCTGCAGAAACACCGAGCCTGTTGCCCGCATCTGCTCGTCACCGCGTTGGAGTTCGGCAATACCCAGTTCCGGCTGGCCTCTTTCGGCCAGCGCCCACCCCCGCAAGGCGCGTGCCCACGAAGACCACAGTCCGAGAGGATGTTGGCGGGTGAGTTCGAGCACTGCCCCGGTCGAATGGAGCAGCGAATTGAAGTCGCGCCTGGCGCCGTGCAACATCGCATCCCAGGTCAGCGCGTAAGCCAAGCTGAACGGATGCGCGATCGCGCGGGCCTGCGCCACACCCTCGGATTGGGCTGCCGTTGCTTGTTCGGGATAGCCGAGACACCAGAGAGTGAACGCGAGGCGGCATTGGCAGATCACCTTCGGGTCCTGCGAATAGCGGGCTATGTGCGTCGGTGAATGCGCGGGGTCGTAGTGCGCGAGCGCATGTTCGAGATGCGTGCGCGATCGGGTGAACGAACCGGTCCAAAACAGCGCCACGCCGAGCACGTAGTGGGCCTCGACTAGGAGGATTTCGTCGTCTTGTCGGTTGGCCAGTTGCAGGAGTTGCTGACCAAAGGCATGACCTTCGCTGAAGTTGCGGTGATTAAGACTGGCGATGGCCAGCGCTCGCAGCAGCGGTGGGTCGTCGGGCTTTCCCAGTCGTACATCCAATCGCTGCACCCGTGACAAGGTGTCCAGCACTTCACGCGCCCCGTAGCCGCGGGTGGCCACCAACGCGAGGCTCGACAACCGCAGCAGATCCACCTCCTGCTGTTCCCGCTCGGCCAGGTCGGGCACCTGGTCAAGCAACGCTAATCCACGCTTGATGAGTGCGATCGATTCCTCATGTGCATACAAGCGTTGCGCGACTTCGGCGGCGCGCTGATAGAACGGAATCGCCCGCGCCGCTTCACCCGCCCGCTCGTAGTGAGCCGCCACTTGCGCGGCCACCGGATCGAGGTCGGCGGCGTGAACCGTCACCATCGCCTGCGCGACCCGTGAATGCCAATAGCGTTGCTTCATCGGGCTGAGCTCGGCGTACGCAACGTCGCGAATCTTGTCGTGCGAGAAGTCGAAGCTGTTCGCGCCCGGGCCAGGCACCCTGCTCGTTGAGGAGACCGGGCTCGGAGCAGACTGCTGCGGCGCGACGCGCACGATGCGCCGATGCCACAACTCGTCCATTGCCTCCGTCAGGCTGTCGGGGTCGGAGCCGCTGGCCTGGCGCAGGATCTCGGAACTGAAGGCTCGTCCGGCGACGGCCGCGAGGCCGGCCAACTCGAGTGCTGTTGGTGACAACTGCGCCAACCGACCAGCGATGACCGCGTGCATCCGTGGCGGCAGATCGGCTGCAGCGAACCGCGGAGCGGACAGGTCACGTCCCGCGCTCCATCGTCTTCTCGCTTGCTTGCCCAAACCTGCGGTCGCCATCTCCACGACGAACAGCGGGTTACCCTCGGTCTCGCGGTAGAGCTGCGCGGCCGACCGGTCGTCGAGATCGCGCTTGATGACCTGGGCCGCCAGCTGAGCCGTCTCGTCGCGACCCAGCGACTCGAGCTCGAGTTCGATCACGTCACCTTCGCTGCGCAGACCGAGGAGCCATCGAGCGACTGAATGGGCGGGCACCAGTTCTTCTCGGCGCGCCGTGCCGATGATCAACAGACGCTTCGGCGGGCCGAATCGCAGCAGGAAATGAAGCCATCGCAAAGTCTCTGCATCACACCACTGCAGGTCGTCGATCAACAGCAGCAGAGGCTGCGGCACGGCGAGCACGGCTCGGGCGAGTGCTTCGAAGAAGCGGGGCCGCTGACCCAATTCGGTCAGCGGCTGCGGTCGTGGCAACCGGGGCCGCTCGACCAACAGCTCGGGCACAAGACGCGCAGTCTCGGTCAGCCACACCTCGTCCAGCTCGGCTAACGATTCGCGGATCTGGGCGCTGCGTAACCATTCGGTCACCGGCGCCAGGGTCAGCCGGCCCTCGGCGCCGTAGCAACGCGCTCGGGCCGTCGCCATGCCCTGCTGGTCGGCCAACGCCAACAGTTGCTCGGCCAAGCGCGTCTTCCCGACTCCGGCCTCGCCGGTGATGAGCAACAGATGCGATTTGCCCATACTCGCTTGTTGCCAGGATGAACGCAGTCGCTCCCACTCGGCACGTCGCCCCACGAGGGCTCGGGGGGCTGGAGCGGGGCCCGCCTGGGCACCCGGTTCCTGCGCGCGACGTACGGCCTGGCCGGTGAGAAGCCGACGGTAAAGGTCCTTCGTCGCTGATTCCGGCTCGGCGGCGTAGGCGTCGTCGAGGGCGTCGCGTAGCCGCTCATACGCCTCGATTGCCTCCCATTTGCGGCCACAGGCAGCCAGCGCCTCAATCAACACTCGGTGGAGCTGCTCATCGAGGGGCCGCCCAGATCCGAGCGGTTCGAGAACGGCGAGCGCGGCTTCGTGGTGGCCTTGCCCGGACAGCTTCGAGCCGAGCAGAGTCGCTACGGCTGCGTGAATTTCGTTCAGTCTGTCGCGAGGCTCGCTCGCCCAGTCCGCATACAGATCTTCGGGCAGCAGCGGACCAGTCCACAGACCAAGCGCCTCTTGCAACGCTGTGATGTCGCCGTCAGTGCGAGCGCGAACGGCGGCGGCTTCGAACAGATCGACATCGACGCTCACCTCACCGTCCGGGCCGAGCCGAACCACATCGGCCATGAACGCAATCGATCCGGGACCCATCATCCGACGGACGCCGTGAACGACCTGATGAAGGTTGTTGGCCGCCGCCCGCGGCTCGGCATCCGGCCACAGAATCTCGACCACAACGTCGCGGTGCAGGCCGTGGCCGGGCGCGAGAGCGAGCAACTTCACCAGCGTTTTGGCCTTACGCAGACGCCAGCGGTCCGCGACGGGCTGCCCGGCGACCACGACAGAGAAACCACCGAGTAAACAGACCCGAACGCCCCCCGGAGAAGCGGGATGCCCCACCCACACATACTCCCGCATTCCGGATGTGAGGTTGACCCTGTCTGGTGGACACCTTGTAAGCGGGATTCTTGTCCCGCGGAGAGGATGTCTGCATGGCTGCACGGAAGCGCAGGAACTACACGCCGGCGTATCGGCGGGAGGCCGCCCGGCTGGTGATCGACACCGGCCGACCAATCGTTCAGGTGGCGAAGGAGATCGGGGTCGGGGAGGCGCTGCTGGGCCGTTGGGTGGCCCAGGAGCGAGCTCGAGACGATGATCCACCGCCGGCGTTGGATGTCGATGAACGGGCCGAGCTGGAGCGGCTGCGGGTCGAGAACGCTGAGCTGCGGATGGACCGGGAGTTCCTGAAAAAAGCCACGGCCTTCTTCGTGACCGAGAATCAGGCCCGGTGAGCAGTTACCGGCTGATGGACGCGGAGAAGGCCACCCCCGAGAAGACCACTTCTGAGGAGCCGGGCTTCGAGATCGCCCGGATGGCGACCCTTCTGCAGGTGTCGCGGTCCGGCTACTACGCCTGGCAGCGGCGGCAGCAGGCCGGGCCGACACCCCGCCAGCAGCGGCGGACCGCGCTGATCGACAAGATCACCACGTTCCATACCGAGTCCGACCACGTGTACGGGTCGCCGCGGATCCTGGCCGACCTGCGCGACGACGGGGAGACGGTGTCCCGCAAGACGGTGGCGAAACTGATGCGCAGCAACGGAATCGTCGGAATCAGCCCGCGGGGCTGGACCCCGGTCACCACCTGGCCCGACCTCGCCGCCCAGGCCCTGCCGGACCTGGTCGGGCGCCGCTTCGACCAGGGCGCGCTGAACAAGGTGTGGACCAGCGACATCACCTAATGGGAGGGTCGAGCCGGTTGCTCGACACGTCCGCGGTGGTTGGCAGGGGTCACTGAGATTTCACCGGCCCGGCCGCAGTCTGGCTGTATGAGCTGTTGGTGGGTGATCACTGCTGTTGATGCAACCGACGTCGCAGAGGTCTCGAAAGGTAGACGGTGACCCTGCCAGCCATCGGGCGAGTGATCGGCTTGTGAGATGCCGCGCCGTGAGCGCTGTCCATTAGGTTGCCGCACTTTCCCGGACGCTCGTCCATCCAAGGGAAGGGCTGTTCATGATCACATGTGGGATCGACTGGGCCGAGGCGCACCATGATGTGGCGCTGGTTGATGAGAAGGGCCAGGCGGTGGCGCGGGCTCGGGTAAGCCCCGACGCGGCGGGGTTCACTGCACTGCTGGAGTTGGTCGCCGAGCACGGCGGCAGCGCGGACACGACCCCGGTAGCGATCGAGACCGACAAGAACCTGTTCGTGGTGGCGTTGGCCGGCGCCGGGTTCACCGTCTACCCGATCAACCCGCGCGCAGTGGCCCGCTATCGGGAACGGCATGTCCAGTCGGGCGGCAAGTCCGATCCGGGCGACGCGATCGTGCTGGCCAACATCCTGCGCACCGATCGGCACGTGCACCGGCGGCTGCCGCAGGATACCGAGCAGGTGCGAGCCGTGAAGGTACTGGCCCGCCAGCACCAGGAGGCTATCTGGGCTTGGCACCAGACTCTGAGTCGCCTTCGCTCGCAGTTGCTGGAGTTCTATCCCCAAGCGGTCAAGGCGTTCCCCAACCTGAAGCACCATGCGGCGACCGCGGTGCTGGCGGTGGTGCCGTCGCCGGCAGCGGCGGCCACGTTGACGCGGCGTCGAGTGATCGCGCTCCTTCACCGCTGCGGTCGCCGCAACGATCCTGCCCTGGTCGAGCAGATTATGAGTGATCTGAAAGCACCCGCTTTGCGGCAGCCGCCGCGGGTTGAGGCGGCGCACGCGCTGAGCGTCACAGGGCTGCTGCGGATCGTCGAGGAGATGCGGGGGATCGTGGACCAGCTCGAGGCTGCCCTAGCGGTCGAGTTCGCCTCCCACGCACTGGCGCCGATCCTGCGATCGGCGCCAGCGCTGGGTCCGGTCCTCGCGGCGCGAGTCCTCGCCGAGGTGGGCGACGACCCCGCCCGCTTCGCCACCGCCGACGGACTCCGCGCGTTCGCCGGCACGGCACCCATCACCCGCGCCTCCGGACGATCGCACTACGTGAAAGCCCGGAAAGTGCGGAACAAACGACTTGGCGATGCCTGCCACTGGTGGGCCTACGCCAGCCTGACCCGCTCAACTGCCGCCCGAGCCCACTACGACCGCCGCCGAGCCGCCGGTGACCACCACAACGCGGCGCTGCGCAACCTGGCGAACAAGCTCATCGGACGCCTCTGGTGGTGCCTGTTCAACAACGAACCATGGGACGAGCATGCCGCCTGGTCAACCTCAGCCCAGCACGCCGAACCCGTTGCGGCTTGACACCTGACTCTCGTGGGATGTCTATCTGGCCACCGGTGAGGGCTGGCTCTACCTGTGCGCGGTGCGCGACGGCTGCTCCCGGCGTGTCCTCGGCTGGTCGGTGCAAGATCATCTCCGGGCCGACCTGGTCGATCAGGCTCTCACCATGGCCGTCGTGCTCCGCGGCAGCCTGCCCGCCAAGGTCGTCTTCCACGCCGACCGCGGCACCCAGTACACCTCCGGTCAGGTCGCCGACCTGTGCGCCGGCCTCGGCCTGCTGCAATCGGTCGGCCGGACCGGTGTCTGCTGGGACAACGCCCCGGCCGAATCGTTCTGGTCGACGCTGAAAACCGAGTTCTACAACCGGTACTACTGGCCGACCAAGGCCGAAGCCCGACTGGCCGTCGGCCGCTGGCTCGAAGAGCGCTACAACCGGAAACGGCGGCACTCCGCCATCGGCATGATGTCCCCCGTCCAGTTCGAACACCATCAACAGACGGCTACCCTGGCCGCCTGATCGCGTGTCCGCCAGATGGGGTCATCCCTACGCCCTGAGCCGCAGTGGTCCAAGGCCGGCGCTTTCGGTGATCTGCAAGCGATACTGTTGCACAACATCGTCGAGACCAGCACCCACGCTGGGCAGCTTGATGTGGTTCGAGAACTTGCCGACGGCGGGCAACACATTGTTTGGTGATTTCAGCTGGCGCAGGGACTGCCGTCGATCATGGACGCCGGCCTGCTGCCCTCGCAACGTGGCCGTCCTGCTACGGACTTCTGACAGTTGGCTGCTGGGTACAACCATCGCCCTGCGGTCGCAGACGCCGGTCTTTTCGCCCGAGGGTCCTCTTGCGGCACGGCCCGGCTGTGCCGCAGAGCCGACTGGCTTGCGGCACGACTGTGTCGACCTGATCATGTCGTCGCGTAAGTGATGCTCATCGCCCCGCCGTTGAACTCATCGACGCCGACCAGCCGGAAATCGGTACGGCCATCGAGGTGCTCGAATAGGCGCCGGCCGTCGCTGACGATGACGGGGTGGACCATGATCTGGTACTCGTCGACTAGCCGGGCGTTGGTGAGAGTCTGGACCAGGATCGGGCTGCCGAACGTCATAATGTCACCGCCGGCACCGGCCTTCAGCTGAGTGATCTTCTGAATGAGGTCTGTGCCGGCGATCCGGATCGGCGGCTCATACTCGCCCCATTCGAGGCCGTCGGAGGGAAGTGTGTCGGTCACCACGAACTTCTCGGCCGCGTTGACCTTCTCACCGATGCGGAGTGCGACCTCAGGCACGTCTGGCCACTCCTTGACCTTCGGCCACTTGCGCACCAGATCTTGATAAGTCCCGCGTCCAAGCACGATGGTGTCGACGTTGGCCAGATGGGTCAGGAACGTGTCCAAGGAATCGTCGATGCCCGGCTGAGCCCACTGCATGAAGTCGGTTTCGTCGCCCGACGGTGGACCGGTGACGATGTTATTGGCGGTGCTGTGAATGGAGACAACGAGCTTACGCATGATGAATCACTTCCCTAAATGTTGACCTGGGACGCAACACGTCCCCTTCTTTAAGGGGTGTGACCGCCTCTGCTGCTGAAAGTGTGCGGGTCGCAGCCAGCCCAGCCATCCCATCGCAGCCCACGTGAGCACTGAGAGCAGAACGCAGGCACAACGGCCCGCAGAAGGGCGTCCCTGCGGCGACGCCGAGCAGGCCGTAGGGCCGATGCGACCGGTGGCGACACCCGATGGCGTAACGACCGGAACGGGGACGACTTCCGGCGACGCGATCCCAGCCGAGTGTGGCGGTATCGATCACGAAGCGGTAGCGGACGTCGCTGTTGACGACCCGATCCCAGGCTTCGTTGATCTTGTCGGCCGCGATCACTTCGATCTCTGCGCCAAGGCCGTGCTCGGCGCAAAAGTCGAGCATCTCTTGGGTCTCGGGTATCCCGCCGATGCTGGATCCGGCCAGGCTGCGCCGGCCGGGCATCAGCGAAAACGCCTTGACCGACATCGGGTGCTCGGGGGCGCCGACCTCGACCAGGGTGCCGTCGACGGCGAGCAGATTCATATAGTAGAGCTGTTGGAAGGCGGGCAGGTCAGCGGCAATGACCTGGAGCAGGCGACCGCCACCGGGCCCGTCGCAGCGCAGATCTTGGTGCTGGGCCTGGTCCACGCGGCCAGCTGTGACGTCGTCTACGCGGGATCGGCGTCCGGCCCGCTGGCCCCTTGCCCGGGTGACCGGCTTTCGCGACCTTGGCGTTACGGGCCCCGCGCCACATCCCGGCCCCGATCAGCAGGCCATGTGTCCACCCAGTCGGTGCGCGGGCGGCGGCGGCGTCGGCCGGGAGAGTCAGAGCGGCTTCCAGCCAGGCCGCCACCCTTCACTACGCCGGCGTGTAATCCCTGCGTTTCGGTGCAGCGATGCAGACATCCACTGCGCGGGACGATGATCCCGCTTACACGATGTCCACCAGACGGCGTCGACCTCACAGCGGCATCGGTTCAATGCAGCCGCCGTTGTGCCTCCTTGGAAGGGGAATCCGCGTGGGGTTTCCTGTTGGCTGAAAAGGGCTTGACCGGGGACGCGACCGCCGACATTGTGACTCCAGTCAACAAAAGTGCGTTGCGGGCGGTGTAGAGGGGTAGAGCATGGTCGCGACAGTCGACAGGGGAGTTGAATCGCTGCGGGGCAGTGTCGAGGGGTCGGTGATCACGCCGCGGATCCCGTCTACGACGAGGCTCGAAGGACGTGGAACGCCGACATTGATCGGCGACCGGCTGTCATCGTTCGTTGCGCCTCGGCTGAGGACGTCGCGACGGCGCTTCGGACGGCCCGAGAACTGGAATTGCCGGTTGCTGTCCGTGGGGGCGCGCACAGTTTCCCGGGTCATTCTGTCTGCGATGACGGTCTGGTCTCGATCTGAGCCTGCTCAATAGCGTTGTCGTGGATCCCGAGAGCAAGACGGCTCGCGTTGGGGGCGGCGCTTTGTTGAGTGATCTTGATGCCGCTACACAGGCCTATGGCCTGGCAGTACCGGCGGGCCTGTGGGTCACACCGGAGTGGGCGGGCTGACCCTCGGTGGCGGAATGGGCTGGTTGAGCCGACAAGCAGGGTTGTCGATCGACAATCTGCTGGCCGCCGAGGTCGTTGTCGCCGATGGCCGGATTCTGGGGGCCGATCCTGACGAGAACGCCGATCTTTTCTGGCCATTCGCGGAGGTGGCGGCAATTTCGGTGTGGTCACCGAGTTCGAGTTTCGGCTGCACGAGGTCGGGCCGATCGTGCAGTTCGGCATGTTCTTCTGGGTCAGGAGGACGGCAAGGTCGCGCTACGGCTGATGCGTGAAGTCATCAGGGATCTACCGCGGTCTCTCAATGCGGTCGTTGCCGCGGCGCTCACGGCGCCCCCGCTCCCTTCGTTCCGGTCGAGCAGCAGGGCAAGGTGGGTTACGTCCTTATGCTGACCGACTTCGGCGACACCGGAGAGCACGAACGACTGGTAGATCGGATTTGGCGGGACCTGCCGCCGTTGTTTGACTTCGTCACCCCCATGCCCTACGTCGCCCTGCAATCCATGCTTGATGAGTCGAACGCCTGGGGCTTCTACGGATACGACAAAGGCGCCTACCTGGAAGACCTCACCGACGGTGTCGACGTGTTGACCGAGCATGGCCCGAAGAAGAATTCGCCCTTGTCACTGTTGATCTTTTACCGTCTCGACCAGGCCTACAGTGAGGTCGGCGACGACGAATCCGCTTACAGCGGCGGCCGCTCGCCTCGCTCTTCAGGACCTTCGTCGGCCTGTGTCCAACTCAGCAACTTCTGGTTCCCGACGCGCCTGGGTGCAGTCGCTGTTCGACATGCTGCGACCTCACATGGTCAGCACCGGCACCTACGTCACTGCTCTCAAGGCACACGACGCGCGCATTCGAGCGTCGTATGGCCCGAAATACGATCGGTTGAGCAAAGTCAAGCGGAAGTACGACCCCGGAAACGTCTTTAACCGCAACGCCAACATCAAGCCCGCCGGCGAGGCGGCTGCTCAGCTCTAAACGACGAGCCGACGAGTCGTCGCGGCTGTTGTTGCCCTCCGCTGGGGCTTGGTTCCTGGTTCTTCTCCGCGGCTCCTCACACCATAGCGGCCATTCGCTTGGCCGTGGCGCCAAGTGCGATGGCCCTTTACGGACGGTGACCGGAGGAGTCCGCTTCCGGCGTCGTAGCCACCGTGTCAATAGCTGGTCGGCTACTGCGTGCTCCGCACGACGGTCCTCCTGCGGCACGACTGGCGACACAGGGACGTACCGCTTGCGGGCGATATCGTTGCCCTTGGACCGACGATCAGCGGATCGGGGGCCGACCTGCAGGGGAGCGCAGCGGTCATCGCTGCCTCGGTTGCCCGGTTGAGTGGCCCACACCATCAGCCCAGCGGCAACGAGCACGAAGAACGCAGCAATGATCGCTCCGACCGTGTCGTTGTGCTGGTCGCGATGTTGACGCAGCTGGCCAGCTTCTGGAGTTCTCCTCGAACTGGTCACCCATCGCGTCCGGCCCCGCCGGGCCGCATCCACCGCACCCGCGAGGATCTCCTTTCCTCGCGCACGTGATAGACGTCTGGAGGTGCATGACGCATCCCCGCGCGGTCACCGTCGACCACATCGTGCCCAGCCAGCGCTGCTGACTTGGCGCGATCAGGACGAGCTCCACTACCGATGCCACTCGGCGACCGGACCAGCTCCTCGATGCCTTCGCTGCCGTCTGACATGATCCGGTTGGCATCTATGGTGAGTGCCCTCATTTTCAGGCGCACTTCCATCACCATCTCCTCGACGGGCGGACCGGTAGTCAAGGGTCAGCGTTTGGCTGTCCTGGATCCACCACCAGGTCGCATCTTGGATCGGAAGAGGTGGGATCGCCCCAAACGCGTGCACCTACCCCCCCCCCCCCCCCCAGACTGCCGGATGCGGCGAGATCGAAGAACGTCGGCTGGCCCTGCCAGACGGAGGCCATGTCCCCTCGGGACACGACCCATCGCCCGACTAAGTTTCCCGGCAGGGTTCCTGAGGTGGGTTTGGGCTGGCCGTGCCACGTGAGTGCGCGTGCAGCAAACCGGTCGGTGAGAAGTAGGCGGTGCCGTCCTCGTGGTCCTCGACCACAACGTTCTGTCCGCTCGCGATCGCTCGCCGGCGACCTGTCTCGTAGCGAGGATCGATCTGAGTGGTGGCTGACGGCGGAGGCGGTGCTTGTGCTTCTTGCAGGGCCCGAATCGCCGAAGAGATATCGGCGATCCCGACTCCTGCAGCGCCCGTCGTCCGAACCGCACTGACGGCCGCACGAATCGCGGCAACGGCTTCGTCACGAGCAACTCTGTTCTTATCGCTCCACCGTGGCGTGTACAGGGAGGCAGCCAGCTTGATCGCCCAGACCTCTCCACTGGTGCGCTGAAAGCTCAGCGTCGAGTCGTCGGGCTGAGGCTCCACCGCCGATATGTCGCTCAAAGGGGTGGCCCACTTCTTGCGAGTGTCGATGTACTGGACGCCGGCCGCCAGCACATCACCGACTTCGCCGTAGCCGAGGAGGTTGGCCACGGGCCCGAACAGGATGTCCTGGGGTGTGCGCATCGGCTCGGAGAGCAACCGTTGTGTCGTCAGACGAGTTCGCCGCCTGACGCCGTCCAAGAGTTCACCAGGCGCTCGCCCTCCAGCGTTTCGTGCGCCTCGTACTGCTGCCTGTACTTGTCGTCTCTGACCTGCACGGAACCAACCGTAAGCCCAGGGTCGCTGGTGAGCCATTGCTCGTGCGATTCAAGAGAGGGTCGCGAGCGGGCCCACGCTCGGGTCAACGCATCCGGGTGCAGCCAATGCCGGTGCCCCATCCGCTACTGCGTGCTCCGCACGACGTCGACTACTGCGTGCTCCGCACAACGATCGGCTACTGCGTGCTTCGCATGAC
>CAWBUC010000003.1:0-75179 GCA_963791865.1 uncultured Actinomycetota bacterium | reverse complement strand
GAGAAGCATCACCAAATACAACCTGGATCTGGTCGACGTGGTCGACGACGAGAAGAAGTTGCTCAACTTTCTCCGGATGGAGAAGTGGCTTGCCGACCGCCCCCACCATCCCGGAGAGGCGGCCAAGCAGTGGCTCAAGGACCTGTATCAGCAGAACAAGCTGGTCAACAACACCTGGGAGCTGGATGGCCGCAAGGTCGACCTCCGCAAGGTCACGATGCCCGTGCTCAACATCTATGCCGAGTCCGACACCATCATTCCCCCGCGAACCTCGCGAGCCTTGGATGGTCGATTGGGCACCAGCGACTACACCGAGCTGGGACTCCGTGGTGGACACGTCGGCGTGTTCGTCTCGGGAAAGTCCCAAGGCATCGTCGGCCAAGGCATTGCCGACTGGCTGAGTGAGCGCGACGCCGCTGTGGACGCTTAGGACGCAGCAACTCTCTGCGACGTGAGCTTGTTCGCACAACCCAACTGAGGAAGGAAAGACATGACCGGGGACAAGTTTTCGTCGAAGTTGATGCCCCTCGAGAGGGTCCTGGACCACGTCGAAGCCGGTGCCGACCTCATCATGCCGAACGCGAACGGGGAGCCGGTCGGTGTCGTCGATGCGCTCGAGGCGCATGCCGACCAGCTGGACGGCGTGCGCATCCACCAGATGCATGCGCTCTACGAGCGCCGCTACATCCGCGGCGAGTTCGGGGACCGGCTCCGGCACGTGTCGTACTTCCTCGCGCCGGCGACGCGCAAGGCCTTCGCCTCTCCGGCAAGTGCGACCTGGTGGCGAACAACTTCAGTGAGGTTCCGCAGCTGCTCAAGCGGAACACCAAGTACTGGTGATCGCAGCGGCCTCGTCACCCAACCGGCACGGGTACTTCTCTCCCGGCACCAACTGCGACTACACCGCCACGCTCATCGGGGGAGGTGCCGTTCTTCCTCGAGGTCAACGCGCAGATGCCGCGCTCGCTCGGCGCCAACCAGGTGCACATCAGCCAGGTAGCCGGGCTTCTGCGAGGCGGACTACCCGCTGCACGAGGTGGCGTCTCCCGCCCCCGGTCACCGACACCGACCGGGCCATCGCGACGCTGGTGGCCGAGCGCATCCCGGACGGTGCGACGCTGCAGGCCCTGATCGCGGGATGCCGAATGCGCTGCTCGGCATGCTGAAGGGGCACCGCGCACCTCGGCGTCCACACTGAGCTGCTTTCCGACGGCGTGATGGAGCTGGTCGAGGCCGGCGTCGTCACCGGGACGCGCAAGACCCTGCGCCGCGGGAAGGTCGTCCCCGCGCTCGCGCTCGGCCTCAGCCGCCGCTTCTACGACTTCCTGCACGAGAACTCAGCGGTCGACTTCGCCCCGGTGGACTGGGTCAACGACCCGCGGGTCATCGCCCGGATGCCGAACTTCGTATCGCTATCAACGCCACGACCGAGGTCGACTTCTACGGGCAGTGCGCGTCCGAGACCGTGGGGGGCAGGTACTACTCCTCCAGCGGCGGTCAGGCGGAACTTCGCCCGCGGCGCCATGTACTCCGAAGGTGGTCAGGGCTTCATCGTGCTGGCGTCGACGACGCGCGACGGCTCGGTGTCGAAGATCCGGCCGACGCTGAGCCCCGGATCGGTCGTCACCACGAAGAAGAACACCGTCGACAAGATCGTCACCGAATACGGCGTGGCGGAGATGCGGGGAAGGACGATGGGCAGCGGGCCGCGGCCCTGATCGGCATCGCACATCCGAAGTTCCGCGACGAGTTAATCAAAGAAGCCAAGGAAATGTCCTTCATCTGACCGGTCAGGTGAGACGTGGCCGCTCAGGGCTGCTCCTGCGGCCCAGCACTGCGAAAGTGGCTAATGGCAAAGGTGCGATCAGGGCATGCGAGCGATCTTGACGTCACCATCCGCTGCACGATTACAACCCGGGAGTGCTCATGAGTGTCAACAGCTTTGGTGCGAAGGCTAGTTTGCCGGTGGGCAATGAGTCGTATGAGGTTTTCCGGTTGGATGCGGTGGAGGGTTCTGAGCTGCTGCCGTACAGCTTGAAGATCTTGTTGGAGAACCTGTTTCGGACTGAGGATGGCGCGAATATCACCGCCAACGACATCCGTGCGTTGGCGTCGTGGGACGCGGATGCGGAGCCGTCCAGGGAGATCCAGTTCACCCCGGCCCGGGTGATTATGCAGGACTTCACCGGGGTGCCGTGTGTGGTCGATCTGGCGACGATGCGAGAGGCGATGGCCGATCTGGGTGGCGACCCGACCAGGATCAACCCGTTGGCGCCGGCGGAGATGGTGATTGATCATTCGGTGATTGCTGATGTGTTCGGGACGGCGATTCGTTCTCTCGCAATGTGGAGATCGAGTATGGCCGTAACCGGGAGCGTTACCAGTTCTTGCGGTGGGGTCAGACGGCGTTCAATGACTTCAAGGTAGTGCCGCCGGGAACCGGGATTGTGCATCAGGTGAATATCGAGCATTTGGCCCGGGTGGTCTTTCCGCGAACGGTGGACGGGGTGACGTATGCCTATCCGGATACGTGTGTCGGCACTGATTCGCACACCACGATGGTGAACGGTTTGGGTGTGGTCGGTTGGGGTGTGGGTGGGATCCAGGCGGAGGCGGCGATGTTGGGTCAGCCGGTGTCGATGTTGATCCCGCGGGTGGTGGGTTTCAAGTTGTCGGGGTCGATGCCGGAGGGGGCGACGGCGACGGATTTGGTGTTGACGATCACAGAGATGTTGCGTCAGCACAAGGTGGTCGGCAAGTTTGTGGAGTTCTATGGGCCGGGCGTGTCGGCGGTGCCGTTGGCGAACCGGGCGACGATCGGCAATATGAGCCCGGAGTACGGCTCGACGATTGCGGTGTTCCCGATTGATTCGAAGACCACTGACTATTTGAAGTTGACTGGGCGCAGCAACGCCCAGATCGCCTTGGTAGAGGCGTATGCAAAGACGCAGGGTTTGTGGCATGACGATGAGCGGGAGGCCAAGTACTCGGAGTATCTGGAGCTGGATCTGGGTGAGGTGGTGCCGAGCATCGCCGGGCCGAAGCGGCCGCAGGACCGGGTGGTACTGGCCCACGCGAAACAGGGCTTCCGCGAAGCCCTCAAGGACTTCGTGGCCGACGACCAGGTCGAGCCGGTGGCCACGGACTCCGATCGTCGCATCGACGCTGCGCCCGAGCTGGTCGGTTACGACGAGTCCGTGGCCGAAACGTTCCCGGCCTCGGACCCGCCCAGCCACTCCGGCGAGGACTCCGAGGAGCCACACGAGTACGGCGAAGCCGTGCCGGCGGGTATCGGCCGGCCGAGCCGGCCGACCAAGGTGTCGTTGGATGGGCAGGATTTCGAGATTGATCATGGTGCGGTGACGATTGCGGCGATCACGTCGTGCACTAACACGTCGAATCCGAGTGTGATGATCGGCGCGGCGTTGGTGGCGAAGAAGGCGGTGGAGCGAGGCTTGACCCGCAAACCCTGGGTGAAGACGACGTTGGCGCCGGGGTCGAAGGTGGTCAGTGATTATTATGATCGGTCGGGCTTGACGCCGTATCTGGACAAGATCGGCTTCAACCTGGTCGGCTACGGCTGCACCACATGTATCGGCAATTCTGGGCCGTTGATCCCCGAGGTGTCTGCGGCGGTGAACGAGTCGGATCTGGCGGTGGTGTCGGTGTTGTCGGGGAACCGGAACTTTGAGGGTCGGATCAACCCAGACATCAAGATGAACTATTTGGCGTCGCCGCCGCTGGTGGTGGCCTACGCCATCGCGGGGACGATGGACATCGACTTGCAGACCGACTCCCTTGGCACCGACGAGCAGGGAGACGACGTGTTCTTGCGGGATATCTGGCCGACGGAGGCGGAGATCGATGAGATTGTCGCCAGCTCGATCGGGGCGGAGATGTTCACCAACTCCTACGCTGATGTGTTCGCCGGTGATGCGCAGTGGCAGTCGTTACCGACCCCTGAGGGTCAGGTGTTCGAGTGGGATCCGGATTCGACCTATGTGCGGAAGCCACCATATTTTGATGGGATGCCGGCGGAGCCGACGCCGGTCACCGACATTGCTGGCGCTCGGGTGTTGTTGAAGTTGGGTGATTCGATCACCACCGACCACATTTCGCCGGCCGGGGCGATCAAGGCTGATGCGCCGGCCGGGACCTATCTGAGTGAGCATGGGGTGGCTCGGGGTGAGTTCAACTCCTACGGTTCCCGCCGCGGTAACCATGAGGTGATGATCCGGGGAACGTTCGCGAACATTCGGCTGCGGAACCAGCTGGCGCCGGGCACTGAGGGTGGTTTCACCCGCGACTTCACGATCGACGACGCCCCGGTCAGCACCATCTATCAGGCGTCCGAGCACTACCTGGCCGCCGGTATTCCGTTGGTGATCTTGTGCGGCAAGGAGTACGGCTCCGGGTCGTCGCGGGACTGGGCCGCGAAAGGCACCGCGCTATTGGGGGTGAAAGCGGTCATCGCCCAGTCGTATGAGCGGATCCACCGGTCCAACCTGATCGGCATGGGCGTGTTGCCGCTGCAGTTCCTCGAAGGCCAAAGCGCCGACACCCTCGGCCTGACCGGGGAGGAAACCTTCGACATCACCGGCGTCACCGAACTCAACGACGGCACCACCCCGGGCACCCTCACCGTCACCGCCGGGAACGTCACCTTCGAGGCCACCGTTCGCATCGACACCCCAGGCGAAGCCGACTACTACCGCAACGGCGGCATCATGCAATACGTCCTCAGGTCACTACTCAAGAAGTAGCGCTCCGTCGTCGTCCAGAACTTAGGGCTGGGCGATGGCTCGTCGGAGATCTGGAAGTCTGGGTCTGGTTTGGGAGCTTCGTAGGTAGGTCCGGTCGGCACGTGTCCGAGGCCAGCGTGCCAGGCGCCGATTAGGCCAACGCCCTTGCCTCTTCCCGATTGCTGGGCTGTCATCCGCTGTCGTCCGCTGGATGACGGACTCGATACCATCGAGGTCGCCATTTATCGTCAACACCGAAGGAAGTTGATCATGAGCGTTTCAACCATAGATATCACCCGGGTCATCGATGGCGTACCCAAGGGGCTTTTGATCAACGGAAAGCAAATCCAGACAGACTCGACTCTAGAGGTCGAGGATCCCTCGACCGGCGAGACCCTTGCCGAGGTTGCCGACGCCTCACCGGAGCACGGGATGGACGCCCTCGACGCTGCGGTCGCCGCGCAAAGCTCGTGGGCCGCGACCGATCCTCGGGAACGCGGTGAGATCTTGCGTCGCGCCTTTGAGTTGGTGGTGGCGGGGGGCGAGGACATTGCCTTGTTGATGACGCTCGAGATGGGCAAGCCCCTCTCCGAGGCCCGTGCGGAAGTCACCTATGGCGCCGAGTTCCTCCGCTGGTTCTCCGAGGAGGCGGTGCGGATTTCCGGGCGATACTCGGTAGCACCGAGTGGGGGAACGCGGCTGCTGACCATGAAGCAGCCAGTCGGGCCGGTGTACGCGATCACGCCGTGGAATTTCCCGTTGGCCATGGGTACGCGCAAGATCGGCCCGGCGTTGGCGGCCGGGTGCACGGTGGTGATTAAGCCAGCAGCTTTGACGCCGCTCACCACCCTCGCGCTGGCGAGCATCCTCGCTGAGGCTGGGCTGCCAGACGGCGTGGTCAACGTGGTTACTACGTCGACCTCGGGCGACGTATCGGGGCCGATCATCGCTGATCCGCGACTGCGAAAGCTCACCTTCACCGGGTCGACCAGTGTGGGTCAGACCTTGATCGAGCAGTCCGCCGAGCAGGTGCTCAAGACTTCCATGGAACTCGGCGGGAACGCCCCATTCCTGATCTTCGGGGACGCAGACCTGGATGCCGCCCTGGACGGCGCAATGCTGGCCAAGATGCGCAATATCGGTGAGGCCTGCACGTCGGCCAATCGGTTCATTGTGCACGAGTCAGTGGCTGCGGAGTTCTCCACCCGGTTCGCCGCGAAGATGGGTGACCTGGCGATCGGGCGGGGGACTGAGGACGGGGTCAAAGTCGGCCCGTTGATCAACCAGGCGGCCATTGACAAGGTCACCGACCTGGTGGCGGACGCTGTCGGTCACGGCGCCGAGGTGCTCACCGGCGGCGAGGTGCTGGACCGACCGGGCTACTTCTACCCCCCGACGGTGCTCGGCGGGGTGCCGACCGAGGCCCGGATCCTCCGCGAAGAAATCTTCGGCCCGGTCGCGCCGATCAGCACGTTCGACGACGACGACGAAGGTCTGGCTATGGCCAACGACACCGAGTACGGTCTGGTGGCGTATGCGTTCACGCAGAACCTGTCCCGCGCTATCCGGGTGGCTGAGGGGTTACAGACCGGGATGGTCGCCATCAACCAGGGCATCGTCTCGAATCCGGCCGCCCCGTTCGGCGGTGTCAAGGCCTCCGGGCTCGGCCGCGAGGGCGGCGCCGAGGGCATCGAGGAGTATCTGGAGACCAAGTATGTCGGCATCAAGCTCTAACGGCTGACCGCCACGAATTGAGGGCGGACATCTGGGCGGCCCTTGACACCCGTTCTTGACGGCACGGTCAGAGCAGGACCACCTGACGTACCACTTCACCGGCGTGCAGGCGGTCGAAGCCCTCATTCAACTCATCGTGTTTCAGGGTGCCGCTCATCAGGCGGTCCACGGGCAGCCGACCGCGCCTATACAGCTCGATATAGCGCGGAATGTCTCTTCCGGGCACCGCCGTCCCGATGTAACTGCCTTTGAGGGTTCGCTCCTCGGCAACCAAGGTGACGGGGGCCAGCGGAAGCGTGGCGGTGGGGGCCGGGAGTCCCCCGGAAACGGTGGTGCCGCCGCGCCGCGTTATCTGGAACGCTTGCTCGAGCGCGCTGGTCGAACCGGCCATCTCGATGGCAAACTCGACACCCCCACCCGTGGCATCCCTCACCTGAGCGACAGCATCGGGGTCGCGAGCGTTGACGGTGTCGGTAGCGCCGAGCTCGCGAGCGAAGGCCAACTTGTGTTCCGACCGGGCGATGGCCACGACCTGCCGGGCTCCGGCAGCAACTGCGCCCAAGAGCGAGGACAAGCCCACGCCACCCAGGCCGATCACCGCGACCGAAGATCCAGCCGGCACGTTAGCTGTATTGAACACCGCACCGACGCCGGTCAGCACCGCACAACCGAACAGGGCGGCTTCATCCAGGGGCAGATCCTGGTCGACCTTGACCAGTGAGCGACGCGAGACGGTGGCATAGTCGGCGAACGCCGAAACCCCCAGGTGATGGTGCACCGGGGTCCCATCCGAGCGGTGCAGCCGCCGGCTGCCAGACAACAACGTCCCCGCCCCGTTCGCGGCCGCACCCGGCTCGCACAGGGCCGGTCGTCCCACCGTGCACGGCTCACAATGTCCGCACGAGGGCATAAACACGAAAACCACATGATCGCCCGGCTGCAAATCCGATTCCCCAGCACCTTCGACAGGTCCGACCTCCTCAACGATCCCCGCTGCTTCATGCCCCAGCGCCATCGGCATCGGCCGAGGCCGGTTACCGTTGATCACCGAGAGGTCAGAGTGACACAACCCCGCAGCCTTGATCCGCACCAACACCTCCCCCGGCCCCGGCGGATCGAGATCGAGCGTCTCTAGCGCAAGGGGTCGGGAGCTTTCAAATGGCGACGTGGCATTGATCGCTTCCAGCACCGCAGCTTTGATTTTCACAGCTAGATCTCTTTCCTGAGCGTGGACGAGGTTACGCAGCTCATCGACAGAACCTCAACATCCTTATAGGAACTGGGCCTGAGTTGTCGACAGCAACTATCGGACGCAGGCCAACCTGACAGCTGCCCGCCCGCCCAGGCCACTTCATCGGTCAAGGCTCTGAGCATCCTGCAATTGGGTCGGCCTGTCGATCATGCGGCGACTCGTTTGCGTCGGTCGGTTCTGCGGTTGTCGGTTCCTGCTGGTGGCGGGTCGAGTCCGAGTTCGGCCCTCAGCAGTTTCAGTTGATGGCGTTCCAGGTCGGTGATGGAGACCCGGCACCAGCGGTCGGCGGCCCGGATCATGGTGGCGAAGACCAGCTTCATCGCCGCCTTCTCGTCGGGGAACCGGCCGATCACCTTGGTGCGCCGGCGTTCCTCGACGAAGGAGCGCTCGGCCAGGTTGGTGGTGCGGACCCGGATGCGGTGTCGGACCGGCACCCGGTGGATGGCCAACAGCGCGTCGAGGTCGTCGGCGAAGCAGGCCACCGCGGCCGGGAAGGTGCGCTGGTAGCCGCCGATCAACCGGTCCGCGGCCGCCCGGGCGGCGTCCAGGGCGGGGGCGTCGCGGACGGCGTGGACGTGCGCCATCACCTCCGCCGCCGCCTCATCGGGAAGTTTGGCCCGAATGTTGGCCAGCCGATGGAACCAGCAGCGGATCCGGATGCTGGCCGGGAAACACACCTCGATCGCCTTGACCACGCCGGGGGCGCCGTCGGAGGTGATGGTGGTCGGCAGCCGCAGCCCCCGGTTGAGCAGTGAGCGGAAGAACTCGGTCCAGCAGGCCTCGGACTCCTTGTTGCCGACCGCCAGGTGCAACAAGTGCTTGCCGCCGTCGGCGGCGATCGCCCAGCCCACCAGCAACGCCTCCTTCGCCCCGTGCCGGCGCAGCGACTCAAACACCGCATCCACGAACAGGTACTCGATCTCCACCCCGGACAGGTCCCGGCTGATGAAGGCCTGGTAGTCCTCCCACAGCCGGTCGGTGATCTCGCTGACCGCGGACTTGGAGATCAACAACTCCCCGGTCGCGTCGCGGAAGGCGTCCTCGACGTCCCGGGTCGACAGGCCGCGGGCATACATCTCGTTGACCAGCGACTCCAACACCTCACTGTTGCCGTCCAAGAACCCCATCAGCGAGGACCTAAACGGCTCGCCGGCGCCGCGGACCTGCGGCACCGCCACGTCGACGAAGCCCTCCGCGGTGCGCAGCCGGCCCCGCTCATAACCGTTCCGGGAGCCGGCCTGGCCCTCGCGGCGGCGGTCGTAGCGGCCGCGGCCGCCGAGGAAGTCTTGCTGCTCACCCTCCAACAGCTCCTGCACCACCTGCCGGGTCACCGTCTCCACCAACGCGGAGACGATGTTGGACTCGCGATCGGCGCCACCGACCAGCAGCTGGCGCAGCTGCTCGCGAGCGATCACGGACGGGGATACCCTTCTCATCGGCCTGCTCCTTCGATCGTCGGTACACCCGACACGATCGAGCAGGTCACCTTCCTTGACAGGAACGCTAGGACGCGACCCACTTCATCGAGACCCACAGCCTTCGACCTGCCAAAGACTCTCACAAGCGGTCCCATCGCGGCACATGTGGTCAACGTGGGCGCCTACACGATCGCAGGCGTCACCTTCTCCATCGCGGAACTGAAGATGATCCGCGGTCTGGGCGTGACCGATGCGCTCGTCGACACCGGCGGATTCGCGCTCTTCGCCGTCGTCTCGGCCCGCCTCCTCACGCTCGGCGTAACCACCCCCTACGTACACCTCACTCGGTGAGTAGGTGCCAGCCGGCGCCAAGATGGGTGCGCGCCCGACGATCGAGCTGTGCGCGCAAACGCTGCCGTCGCTGATCGGCCGTCGCTTGGCCGAAGTGTTGAGCGTCGCCCGGAGAGATGTTGTTCCGATGGCGCCATCCACGGTCGGCCGGCGAGTGCCGGGACGGGCATCGGACCCGCCCGGATCGTCGGCAACCGTCGCGATCCCTCGCCTCGCCCGCCTACTGCATCTGCGCGGCGCCATCCGCTGCACCATCGTGGCGGTCACCATCAGCCGGCGTGTGCGATGACCGGCCCCTCCGACTGGGCCGTGGCCATCACTCACTACGTAGCGGGAGAAGCCGACCTCCTTGACCGCCTCCTGAATGTCCGGATGTGGGGACGGTCTTCGTCCCGGCCTTCGATCGCACGCTGGATCTTGCGATCGTCGGGGCAGCCGCCATAACCGAGGAATGTCGACTGATCATCACCACGGGAAACTACCTCCTGCTGGACGAGCCACCCTGTCCCGGGTGCGCGACTTGATCGACCACGCCTGGTTCCTCGAACCAAGCGCGGACGTACGGCGGGCACAGCTGGTGGCCCGCCACGAGCGATACGGCAAGAGCCCGGACGAGGCGCGCCTGGGCGATGTCGACCGACGAGACGAACGCCGAGCTTCTCGGCGATAGCAAGCACCGTGCCGATCTACATGCCCGGATCAATCCAGAGCCGACGGCGTCGCTCTGATGGACGCGCCGAGCAGAGGGGGATGGCAATCATTCACCAGCTCTGCTCAAAGCAGGGTCAACTGGTCGTGCGCCGGCCGGCCTTGAGTGGGGCGACGTGTTGGCGCGTGCCGCGACCGGCGAGGCTTCAATCTCCCTGGAAGAGGTGAACGACGTCTGCCTGCTGCTCATGCTGGCTAAACGTGTCTCCGTCCCAGGGTTTGGCTGCGAGCACTCGGCAGCTCGTTGGCTCAGCTGCCTCCTCCAAGACCTCGGCATTCCGGTTGAGCTCCTCGATCGGACGCTGAAATACGCGTCCGGCCGACCGACACCGTCTTCGCGATCTTGCCACCCGGGCGAAGGCGCAGTTCGAGCAGGAGCGTCGTATGCGTGGACGCGGTGGCGCGCAATCTCACCGGCCGGCTCCATCGCCTCTCCGCATGACGCTAGCTGTTCCCCGGCCTCGGACCCGCCCGGACCCAACCCCCACACCACCCTGCTGTACTCGGTGCGGCACCTGGCCGGGGTCAAATCGGTCAACCCGGCCTACGAGATCCTCGGCGACCCCGCCGTCGCGCTCGACGACCTTGAAGTTCCGGCAGCTCGACTCCAAAGTGCCCCGATCACCCGAGTAGCACCGGACGCCGGTGTCGAGGAAACCACCGGTTCCCTCGGCACCGGTGCGGCGACCAGCGTCAGCATGGCCATCGTCGCCCGCTGGCAGGCCGCCACCTTCAACCGGCCGGATACGAGCTGTTCGACTACGACGTCTACGCCCTCGCCGGCGGCGGCTGCCTGATGGAAGGCATCGGCGCCGAGACCGCCTGCCTCGCCGGACAACTGAAACTGTCGAACCTGTGCTGGATCTACGACAACAACAAGATCACCATCGAAGGCTCCACCGACCCCGCCTTCCCAAAGACGTCGCCGGCCGGTTCTCGGCCTACGGCCGGGCCATCCACTGGGTGGCCGACGCCAACGACGGTGACAGCCTCATCGCCCCTTCAACTGCTTCCAGGCCGAGACTGGCAAGCCGGCCCTGATCATCGTCGACAGCGTCATCGTCGACAGCATCATCGGCTTCGGCGCCCCGACCGATCCGGGACGGACTCACCACGCAGGAGGCCACCGGCAGGTTCTGGGCCGTCGATAGCCGCGGGCTGCTCACCGACAACTACCCGGGGGTGTTGTGGGACTTCCAACAGCCCTCCGCTCGCCCGGCCGCCGAGATAGCGGCCTGGCCGCGCCACCGGACGGCTCGATCGCCCTTGCCGACGTGGTGGCCAATGCCAACCCGACCATACTGATCGGCACCTCACCCAATCCGGCGCCTTCACCGAACCCATCGTGGCGCACATGGCAGCCACGGTGGATCGGCCCATCACCATGCCGCTGTCCAACCCCACCTCCAAAGCCGAGGCGGTCCCAGAAGACCTGATTCGATGGACCGACGGGCGGGCGCTAGTGGCCACCGGCAGCCCCTTCCCACCCGTCAGCTACGGCGGCCGGAGCTACACCATCGCCCAGTCCAACAACGCACTCGTCTTCCCCGGACTCGGCCTCGGAGTCGCCGTCGTCCGCGCCCAGCGAATCACCGACGCCATGATCGCCGCCGCCGCATACGCCGTAGCCGCACTCACCGACCCGACCGGCCCTGGTGCGGCGTTGCTGCCACCAGTGACTGACCTGCGTACGGTCTCAGCCGCTGTCGCCATCGCAGTCGCCCAGACCGCCGAGGAGCAAGGCTTGGCCGAGCAGCCACTTACCGACCCCGTCAAGCAGATCCACCAAGCGATGTGGCGGCCCGAGTATCCAGCAATCGAAGCGATCTGACCTGGGAAGCTTTCAGACCTCTGGCCAAGATCTGCCGCCGAACCCTAATGTGTGGTTAGCATGCCGCGCACGTTCGTAGGTGTTGGTCAGTCGCTTGGTCGCTTAGAAGGCAGGAGCCCGCCGTGGTTGCTCTTCACACCGCCATCGCCATTGTTGTAGCCGTCGTTTTGATCATCCGGTTCAAAGTCGACCCGGTGATCTCGTTGCTTCTTGCCGCGCTCTACCTCGGCTTGGCTTCCGGCGTCGGTTTCACAGGGACGATAGAGGCGATCGCTCTCGGCTTCGGCGAAATCATGGCAGAAGTCGGGCTGCTGATCGGGTTCGGTGTGCTGATCGGTGCGTTTCTCCACTCCGCCGGGGTGTTCCACAGGCTGCTCGATGTGTTCGTCCGCATAATCGGAGCCACCCGTCTCCCGTACGCGCTCTCCCTGCTGCATTCCACGGTCCTCCCGTCGATTTACGTCGACGTACAGGTGGTGCTGGCCTCGCCAGTGGCCCGCTCGGCCGCGCCGTACATCGAGCGCAACGGCCTCCCGCTGATGGCCTCCGCTCTCGGTGCCGGCATCTTCGCTGGGTACGTATTCGTCATACCCGGCCTGGCCGCGATCTCAATCGCCGGTTTGCTCAGCGTGCCGCTCGGCACGTGGCTGCTTTTCGGGATCGTGATCGGTCCCTTCACGGCGATCCTCACCAGCCTCATCATGCGTTTACTACTGCGCGGCCGGCTTTGGAAGCCGGAGTCGGACGAAGACGTAGACGAGGCGATGGCCGAGCAAGAGGCTCACGAGCTGGCTGTCGTCGCCGCCGAAGCGCGTGCTGCCCGCGGCGAGGCGGGCGCCACCGGTGCCAAGGCGGGTGCCGCCGACACTGGAGCGGGTGCCGCCGAGGTTGGAGTCACCGATACCGAGGCGGGTGCCCCCCAGGTGGGAGGCGCCGCCGCTGCCCGATCTCTGCCGCTACTGGTCTTGCTGCTACCGATCCTGGTGCCCCTGCTCATGATCGCGTTCGGCGCCTTCGCAGAACTCTTCGACTTCTCTAACTCCTTCATCGCGTTCCTCGGCAACGCCAACCTTGCGCTCTTCGTCGGCCTGCTGGGCGCATACATAATCTTCCGCGCCACAGCAGGGCTCGAGCGCACTCGCGAGACCATGGACGAAGGCTTCCATACCACGGGGGAGATCCTGCTGATCACCGGCGTCGGCGGCTCGCTCGGCGCGGTGATCGGTGAGACGAATTTGGACGAGGCGATGGGCGGGCTCTTTTCGGCCGATGTCGGCGCACCGGTGCTCCTGACCATCTTGCTGGCCTGGTTCATCGCGGCAGTGCTGCACCTGGCCATCGGATCAGTGTCAGTGGCCGCCATCACCGCGGCCGGCATCATCGCACCGATCGTCGGCTCCCTCAATGTGGCCCCGGTCGTCGTCGGACTTGCCATTGCGTCGGGTGCAATGTTCGCGCTCCAGGTCAACAGCAACTTTTTCTGGATGTTCAAGGCGCTGCTGGGTCTGTCCACGAAAGGCACCCTTAAGACTCTGACTGTTGCCACGTCGGTCGCCTCAGTGGTGTCACTGCCGATGGTCCTCGTTGCGTCGCTCATCGCCTGAACCTGTCCGGACGCCCGGGGAACAGCGGCTTACTCGAGTCGGGCTGTCAGCCAGGTTCCCGGCCGTCGACGAGACGATTAAGTTGCATGGAACTGCTGTCCCTGAGAGCGGTGAACACGGACTCGAGGTGTTCCCACAGTTCATCGCGTTCTCTGTGACAGATATCTCCGCGCCACGGTGCGGGGTCGTTGACGGTCAGGGCAGCGGCAAGGCACGGCGCGCGGACGGGGCAGACAGCGGACCCGCTCGAGCAGAGAGGCGGTTCCGGCGCCGTCCAGCTGGTAGGCGGTGTCGCACGTTCGCAGGTCTACGGCACGGGTGAGAGCGCCATCTCGGGCACTCCGCGACGAGCTAAGCGGGCTGATCGCGATCGCCGAAGCCAGGGCCATGCCGTCCCCAAGTGAGTGAGGCGGCATGATCTACGGCGTGGTCCGGATCAACGATGTGGATCTGGGCCTTGCCGCCGCGGCAGGGAACCAGCTCGCCGGGTTCGACCAGGTGCACGAGGCCCAACCCGGCTACTGGGGCACTATCACCGTCGACCTCGGCGGCCGACAGCTGGCGCTGAATCTGTGGGTCGACGAGCGCCACGGCCTACCGGCACGCGATCCGCAAGCAGCTGGCACCGGGAGTGGGGCAGCACCGGTTGGATCGACTGGAGCCGGAACACCTGGAACGGCTCTACCGAAGGATGGTGGAGAAGGGGGCGAAGCCCGCAACAGCTCACCAGGTGCACCGGACCATCCGCACCGCTCTCGGGGAGGCTCAGCGGCGCGGCCATGTCGGTCGCAACGTCGCCGCACTGGCCAGGCCGCCGCGGGTTGAGGTGGAGGAGGTCGAGCCATACACGATCGAGGAGGTCAAGGCGATCCTCGGCACTGCTGCCCAGCGGCCCAATCGGGCACGCTGGGCAATCGCCTTATCGCTCGGACTTCGCCAGGGTGAGGTGCTCGGTCTGCGCTGGACCGATGTCGATCTTGTTAGAGGGCTGCTGTGCGTGCGGAAGTCGCGATTGCGACCGATCTACCGTCACGGGTGCGGCGGAACCTGCGGCGCTGTCGCGGGGCTGTGCCCGCGACGGGTCCTGGTCAACGGCGAGGACGGGGACACCAAGTCCCGAGCCGGCCGGCGGGTGGTCGGCCTACCCGCGCCGCTCGTCGAACTGCTCCGCCAGCACCAGCTGCAGAATTAGCCGATCGAGAGCGAGCGCGGAGGATGTGGCGCGACTGCGGCTACGTGTTCACCTCGCCCGCCGGCGAGCCGCTTATCCCGAGTTCGGACTATCACCGGTGGAAGTCGCTGTAGAGCCGCCGGGGTACGCGACGCGCGCTTGCATGACGCCCGGCACACGGCGGCGACCGCTCTGCTGGTCCTCGGCGTTCCGGAGCGAACGGTGATGGGCATCGTGGGTTGGTCGAGCACGTCGATGGCCGCGCGGTATCAGCACGTTACGGACCCGATCCGGCGCACTGTGGCAGATCAGGTCGGGGGTCTGCTGTGGCCCGAACGGGACGCCTCCGATGAGAGCAACTGAGACCATAACTCAGACCAGGCGGTCGCGTCGTCATCGTGGCATGGCCCGCCGCGCCGGTGTTCGCCTGGTCAGAGCAGCGGAGGATGCGGGATTCGAACCCGCGAGGGCTTGCACCCAACCCGCTTTCCAAGCGAGCGCCATAGGCCTCTAGGCGAATCCTCCGCGGAGGAGGCTACCTGCTGCCGCAGTGCGGTCGCGAACCCGTTCGCGGGCGGCCGGCCAACCGTCTCGATCCCGTACAATCGTCGGTGGTCCCCCGTGCGGCGGTATCTCGCCCAACTCCCCCAGGGTCGGAAGGCAGCAAGGGTAAGCAAGCTCTGTCGGGTGCGCGGGGGACCGTCTAACGTCCTCGCTCTTCTGCCGACGAGGCGCTCGCCAGTCGGTCCAGGACCATAGGCCAGCCGCCGCCGAACTGTCGAGCTTCGGGCTCGCCGTCGGCGCCGAGTAGTTCGAACCCGTCGTGAGTGAGATCGACTCGCGTACCGTCCCTGACCGCGCTGAACTCGACATGCACCCGGGTTTCGGCCGACCACACGGGTGCTCGCCACGTGAAGGTGAATCGGTGCGGCCGTTCACAGTTGATCATGGAGCCGACCTGCAGCTCGTCGCCATCGACCAGCCGCTCGAAGAACCGGCCACCCACCCACGGCTCCAGGTGGATGGATCGGGCGCGCTCGCCGCCGTACGCGAAGCCGGCCGCCAGTGGCCACCAGCGGTCGATGCCTTCGGTGAACAGGTCGAACACCGCCTCGGCCGAACCGGCAACCACCACGGACCGGTGGACCGCGAGGCTCACGAGTCGGTTTCCACGACGGTGGCAGGCGCAGCGTCGGTCAGGTCGGCGAACGCCGCCGCCCAGAGTTGTTCGGCGTACGCCTTGATGGCCTCGGCCCCAGCAGGATCGATCTCGTAGATCCGTTGCGTGCCGCGCCGGGTCGAGCGGACCAGCCGCGCCGAGCCGAGCACCTTGAGGTGGTGCGAGACCGCCGGCCGGGTGACAGGGAGGCCGGACGACAGGTCGGCCACCGACTTCGGACCCGCACGAAGCAGGTCGAGAACGGCGCGCCGCATGGGGTCGCCGAGGACGTCAAGTGGCGACGAGGCCTCCGGTGGTGGTCTCACATTCTCCTCGTTGGTAAATGGGCATTGACCAATTGGTCAGTGGATGTTTACCGTTGATCATAGTTGACCGACGACCGGAGGGGGAGGCCGATGACCGAGGAGAGTCCGGCGAGTGCGCAGCCGACGTGGTACGCCACCGTGCTCAGGCCCGCCGACCCGGGTGCCGCCGGGCGAGAGCCGACGCAGGCGGAGGCGGACCTTCTGAATCGGCAGGATGCGTGGGTCGGGGCATTGCACGCCGACGGGAGGGTCGCCCTGTCCGGACGTGCCGCGTCGAAGGACGATTCCTTCGGAGTGGTCGTGTTTGCCGCCGACGACGAGATCGCGGCGGCGTCCTCGGCCTCTCAGATGCCAGGAGTAGCGGCCGGGTTGCTCGCGTCGGAGACCGCGCCGTTCGACGTGATGCTGCGCGCTCCGATGGCTCCGGGGATGACCTACGCCTATCGACTGCTGCCGACGCGGGCCGACATCCTGCTCACCGGTCCTACCGAACGCGAGACCGAGCTGATGATGGCCCACTGGGGCTACTGCGAACAGCTGCATGCGGACGGACGACTCGTGTTCGCCGGTCGCAGCGGACGGCCGGATGACCCGTACGCCCTGATCGTCCTGACTGGCGTGGACCAGTCCGATGCGGAGGAGATCCTGACCGCCGAGCCGGGGGTAGCAGGCGGATTGTTCAGCGTCACGCTGTTCCCGTTCGAGGTGGTCCTCGCCGCTGCGGATGTGACCGCCGCCGCTGGTTGATCGGCCTTTCGACAGGCTCTGGACACCAGCTGCTGGCTCAGGGCTCGAGGCCGAGCCGCGCGAGGAGGCCCATGGCGTCGTAGGGGGCCCGGACCTTGGCGTCGTTGTCGCAGTAGGCGTAGACGTCTTGACCCTGCCCGAGCCAGCCGCGGATTCGCTCGGCCCAGCGGTCGAGAGCCTCGTCGGAGTAGCCGCTGGCGTACAGCTCGGTGTCTCCGTGCAGCCGGACGTACATGAAGTCGGTGGTCAGCTCCTCCAGGATCGGCCAGCGGCCGGGGTTGTCGGCCAGCACGAGTCCGACGCTGTGCTCACGCAACAGACCGTAGAACTCCGCCGAACGGAAGGTTTCGTGCCGCACCTCGACAGCGTGCCGCAGCGGGTGGTCAGGGACCGACGTCGTCACCAGCTCGCGGTCGCTGCTGATCCGCTGATCATGACGTTGCGCCAGCTCCGCCGCCTCACCGGCCGTCCGGGGCAGTTGGCCGAAGAACTCCGTCATCCGCGCGGCGTCGAAACCAAGGTTGGGCGGCAGCTGCCAGAGCAGCGGGCCCAGCTTCGGCCCGAGGGCCAGCACACCGGACGCCAGGAAGTTGGCCAGGGGCGTAGTGACGTCGCTGAGCTTCTTCAGGTGCGTGATGAAGCGACCGCCCTTGACCGCGAACACGAAGTCAGCAGGCGTCTGCTCCGACCAGGCGGCGAAGCTGGCCGGCCGCTGCAGTGCGTAGAAGGTGCCGTTGACCTCGACGGAGTTCATCCGCTCGGCCACGAATCCGAGCTCGCGTCGCTGCGGGAGCCCAGGCGGATAGAACTCGCCGCGCCACGGGGCGTAGGTCCAGCCGGAGATCCCGATGCGGGCTTCAGGGGTCACCACATTGGCCCTTCGACAGGGTCAGGGCGCGAACGACCGGACCCCCTCCACCAGGCGGTCGAAGACGGCGTCCAGCTGGGCGTCGACCTGCTGCTCGCCGGGGTTGGCGTCGTACCAGGCGATCTGCTCCACGGCGGCGTCGGCGTAGGTGATGGTCGGGGCGAACTCCGGCACCAGCGCGGAGACCTTCGCGCAGTCGAAGACCATCGAGTGCGCCTTATCGCCGACCAGGCCGGGACCGAGATCCGGGCTGATCCGGGCGATGGTGTCCGACGCGACGTGCACCAGTTCCGGCTCGACGCCGGCCGCCCGACCGAGCCAGGTGTAGATCTGATTCCAGGTCGGCGCGTGGGTGCCGGTGATGGTGAACGCCTCACCCAGCGTCAGTGGATTGCCCAACAGTCCGACGAAGGCGACGGCGAAGTCGTCGCTGTGGGTCAGGGTCCATTGACTTGTCCCGTCACCGTGCACCACCACGGGCTTTCCGGCGCGCATCCGGGCCACGTCGGTCCAACCGCCGGTCGTGGGCAGGAGCGTCACGTCGTAGGTGTGCGACGGGCGCACGATGGTGGCCGGGAAGTCCTCCTCCTGGTAGGCGGCCACGAGCCGTTCCTCGCAGGCGATCTTGTCGCGGGAGTACTGCCAGAACGGGTTGTGCAGCGGGGTCGATTCCGTCACGGGTACCCGGGCGGGCGGCTTCTGGTACGCCGACGCGGAGCTGATGAACACGTACTGCCCGGTTCTGCCGCCGAACCGCTCGATATCTGCGCCGACGTGATCGGGAGAGAAAGCTCGGAACTGCGCCACCGCGTCGAACTCGCGTCCGCCCAGCGCCTCGTCAACGGCAGTACCGTCGCTGGCGTCCGCCTGCAGCGTCTCGACGTCGTCCGGCAGGGGTCGGGTCGAGGACTTGCCCCGGTTGAGCACCGTGACCTGATGCCCGCGTTGAACCGCCAGCCGTACGCTCGCCGCGCTGATCACGCCGCTGCCGCCGATGAAGAGGATGCGCTTGGGATTCACCCTGGCATCCTCGCACCCGGGCTCAGAGCGTCACGCGCAAGATCTGGTCGTCGTCTGCACCGGGGTCCGTTCGGCCGTCGGTGTTGCTCGTGGTCACCCACAGCTCGCCGTTCGGCGCCAGCACGACGTTGCGGATGCGCCCGTACTCGCGCGCGAAATACTCCGACGCGTCACCCACCACGTTGTCACCCTGGAGGCGCAAGCCGAACAGACACCGACCTTGCAGGGCCGCGACGAAGGCCGTGGATCGCGCGATGGCCAGCCCGGCGGGAGAGCAGACGTTGGTCGGACTCCAGCTGAACTTCGGCTGCTCATAGTCGCTGTTGTCTGATGGTCCCTCCACCTCGGGCCAGCCATAGTTGCCGCCGCGCACGATGAGGTTGAGTTCGTCGACGTCCTTTGCGCCGTACTCCGTCGCCCACAGCCGGCCCTGAGCGTCGAAGGCCAGGCCCTGGATGTTGCGGTGCCCGTAGCTCCAGGTGCGATTGCCGAACGGGTTACCGGGTGCGGCCTGACCGTCGGCCGAGAGCCGGAGAATCTTGCCGGTCAGAGAGTTCCGGTCCTGGGCGGAATCGGGGTCCTCCGCATCACCGGTGGAGAGAAACAGGCTGCCGTCGGATGCGAAGAGCAACCGGCCGCCGTGGTGGACGGTTGCGCTGGGAATGCCGGTCAACAGGTCCTGGGACCGGCCCACCCGACCCCCGGCCAGGCTGACGCGGACCAGGCGGTCATCGGAGCTGGTGGTTTGGTAGGCGTACAACGTCTCCTCGTCGCCGGGCGCCAAGGCGATGCCCATCAGACCGCCCTCACCGAACCCACTGGGCGCATCCACCCCGCTGACCTCGCCCAACGTCGTCTTTTTGCCGTCCGGCTCGATCCGGACGATGCGACCGGAATTGCGCTCCGAGACCAGTGCGGCCCCGGAGCCCAGAAAGGCGATGCCCCACGGAACGTTCATGTTCTGGGCGACGACCCCGGCGACGCGGGGTCGCACGCTCGTCGCCTGCGGTGTCGGCGACGGCCGCGGGGGTGTGCGGCTGGGCGCCTGGCTCGGAGTCGGCGTACCGGTCTGCGAAGGCGCCGCGCTCGGACTCGTCGCGGCCGGCGGCGGAGTGGTCGTAGCGGGCGTACAGCCGGTCACCGCGCCGACTGCGGCCGCGGCCGACACCAGCAAGAACCTGCGTCGAGACGTCATCAGTGCCGATTCTGAGCCACCGGACCAAACCGGGGTCACATGCCGCGACACGCGTGTCGGTCCAGAGTGTGCAAGACTTACTCCGCTGTTGCAGGTCTTGTGTGTCGTGGTCAGTGCTACGTTCCCGAAGGTCTTTGCGTGGGCGTTGGCATGGCCGGCGTCCGACAGCCAATCGAGAGCCGTGAGGTACGGCCTCGAAAGCTAGGAGATGGAAATGGCACAAGGAACCGTCAAGTGGTTCAACGGCGAGAAGGGCTTCGGCTTCATCGAGGTCGACGGTGGCGGCGCGGACGTATTCGTGCACTACAGCGCGATCGAATCGACCGGCTTCCGCTCGCTCGACGAAGGTCAGCGGGTTGAGTTCGACACCACTCAGGGCCCCAAGGGTCCCCAGGCGGACAAGGTCCGCGCTATCTGAGGGTACGTCTCGCACGTTTGGACCCTTTCGGCGCGTTTGGACCCTTTCCACTGGGTCCAAGCGCGTGCAGAGGGTCCAAACCCAGCTGTTTCGGCAGCCGATCGGGGATGTCTGGGGCAGGGCATAGTCTGCTGACGTGGGAGATCTGGACGTCGACCTAGACCGCCCGCCGGTCTCGGACGAGCTCTTCGAAGAGCCGGTCGAGCACATCCAGAGCGAAGAGCTGTTCGACGAGTCCGACGCGCCGGCTGCTGCGGCTCCGCTGGCTCTCTACCGGCGCTACCGCCCTGACGTCTTCGCCGACGTCATCGGCCAAGAGCACGTCACCGAACCCCTGCAGCGGGCGCTGACCAACAACCGGGTCAACCACGCGTACCTCTTCTCCGGCCCTCGAGGCTGCGGCAAGACGACGTCGGCGCGGATCCTGGCCCGGGCGCTGAACTGCGAGAACGGGCCGATCGCCGTTCCGTGCGGTCGCTGTCGGTCCTGCCGGGATCTGGCCCGCGGCGGGCCGGGCAGCATCGACGTGATCGAGATCGACGCCGCCAGTCATGGCGGGGTCGACGACGCCCGCGACCTGCGGGAGCGGGCGTTCTTCGCCCCGGTGGCGAGCCTCTACAAGATCTACATCGTCGACGAGGCCCACATGGTCTCCACCCAGGGCTTCAACGCGCTGCTCAAGCTCGTCGAGGAGCCACCCGCCCACGTCAAGTTCATCTTCGCGACCACCGAACCGGACAAGGTGATCGGGACCATCCGTTCCCGTACGCACCACTATCCCTTCCGGCTGGTCCCGCCGCGGGTGCTGGGCGACTACCTGGCGAAGCTGTGCGAGGCCGAAGGCATTCAGGTCGAGCCAGCCGTCCTGCCGTTGGTCGTCCGCGCGGGCGCCGGGTCGGTCCGGGACTCGCTCTCGGTCCTTGATCAACTGCTCAGCGGCGCCGACAAGGACGGATTGGCTTACCGGCAGGCGGCCGCGCTGCTCGGCTACACGCCTGATTCGCTGCTCGACGAGTTCGTCGACGCCTTCGCCGCGGGTGACGCCGGCGGGGTCTTCGCCTGCGTGGACAAGGTGATCGACGTCGGGCAGGATCCACGCCGGTTCGCCGAGGACCTGCTGCGGCGGTTGCGAGATCTGGTCATCGTGGCGGCGGTCCCGGACGCCCTGACCTCGGGTCTGGTCGACGTGTCCGCCGACCAGGCGGAGCGGCTGGGCTCGCAGGCGGCCTCCCTGGGCGCCGGTGAGCTGACCCGGGCCGCCGAGGTGATCGCCAAGGGCCTGACCGAGATGCGCGGTACGACGGCGCCGCGGCTGCACCTGGAACTCATGTGTGCTCGGGCTCTCCTGCCCGGAGCCGACGTCGACGACCGAGGCCTGCACGCCCGCCTCGATCGGCTCGAGCGCCGGATCGGTGTGACGGGAGATCGCGCCCTGAGCTCGTCGAAGGGCCAGGAAGCTGGTGCCCCGAGCCAAGAGGGTGCCCCGAGCTCGTCGAAGGGCCACGAAGCTGGTGCCCTGAGCTCGTCGACGGGCCACGAGATCCGGAACCAGTCACCAACCAACCACCGGGTACCGAGCCGCCCGCCGCTCCGCCGCCGACACCCGGTGAAACCGATTCCCCCGTCGCCGAACCTCCGGCGCCGCCCCCGCCGGACGACAGCGCCCTTCGACAGGCTCAGGGCACCAGCGGCGAGGCTCACGGCACCCTCACCGTGACCGACGTCCGGCGGCTGTGGCCGGAGGTGCTGGAGGAGGTCAAGGGACGTCGCCGTTTCACCTGGATCCTCCTGAGCCAGAACGCGCACGTGTCGGAGATCCGCGACGGTGTCCTGATGCTGGCGATGGCCGGGGTCGGCGCCCGCGACAGTTTCGCCAAGGGCGGCAGTTCCGACGTGCTCCGCGAGGCGCTGATCGAGGTTCTGGGGGCAGATCTGCGGATCGAGACCATGGTGGACCCCAGCGTGAGCGGTGCGCCTGCCCCCCGCGTCCCGGCCCCGCCCGACCAGCCCGACGAGCCGGCCGCGCCCGTCGTGGGTGCCGAGAGCCGGGAACAGGCCCGCCAGCAGGTCCGTCCCACCAAGAGCGGCACGTCCGCCTCCGAGGCGCAGGCTGACGATCGCGACGCAGACGCGCATCCCGACGATTCGGTGCTCGACGCCGGCGGCGAGTCGCATACCGATCTGCTGGCCCGCCAACTCGGCGCGCAGATCATCTCCGAGGAGCAGCACGACGCATAGGCTGGCCGGACACGCTCGAGCAAACCGAGAGAAAGCGCCCCCATGATCCCCGAAGGCGACATGTCCGGCCTGCTGGCTCAAGCCCAGGCGATGCAGCAGCAGCTGCTCAACGCGCAGCAGGAGTTGGCTGATACCACGGTCGAGGGATCGGCAGGCGGGGACCTCGTCACCGCCACGGTGACGGGCGCCAGCGAACTGGTTGGTCTGACCATCAAGCCCGAGGCGGTGGATCCCGAGGACACTGAGACGTTGGCTGATCTGATCGTCGCCGCCGTCCGTGACGCCAACACCAAGGCGCAGGCGTTGGCATCCGCCAAGCTCGGACCGCTCGCCGGTGGCCTCGGCGGCGCCGGCCTGCCGTTCTGACCGGAGCTGGTAACGCGTGTACGAGGGCCCCGTGCAGGACCTGATCGACGAATTCGGGCGGCTGCCCGGGATCGGGCCGAAGAGCGCCCAGCGGCTGGCCTTCCACATCCTGGCCGCCGACCACGATGAGGTCTTCCGGCTTGCCGACACGTTGAAGCTGGTCAAGGACACGGTGAAGTTCTGCGAGACCTGCTTCAACGTGGCCGAGGACACCGAGTGCCGCATCTGCCGGGATCCTCGTCGAGACGCCACCATCATCTGCGTGGTCGAGGAGTCCAAGGACGTCGTCGCCGTCGAACGCACGCGGGAGTTTCGCGGCCGCTACCACGTGTTGGGCGGTGCGATCAGCCCGATCGACGGCATCGGACCCGGCGAGCTGAAGATCCGCGAGCTGTGTCTCCGGTTGGCCGACGGCACCGTAACCGAGGTGATCCTGGCCACCGACCCCAACCTCGAGGGCGAGGCGACGGCCACCTACCTCAGCCGGCTGCTGCTGCCGATGGGCGTTCAGGGTGAGCCGGCTGGCCAGCGGGCTGCCGGTCGGCGGCGACCTCGAGTACGCCGACGAGGTCACGCTGGGCCGCGCCTTCGAGGGCCGCCGCTACGTCGACGCCTGATCGACCGCACCTCCAAAACTCCCGCGCGCAACTCCGGCGTTCGCGCGCGAAAATTCCCGCGCGAACGCTGGTTTCGCGCGCGGGAACGGACGGGTTGAGGTCTCAGCGATGGAACTCGGCCAGCCGCTCGGCCTCGGCGTCGAGTTCGCGCCGTACGGAGGCCGGCAGCGGCGTGAACGGACTGAGCTCGATCCGGCCCTCGGCGAACTTCCAGGTCCCGGCCACCGCGCCGTCGACCAGGAAGGTGGGGAACGACTGCGGAGCCTTGGTGTGGAAGATCTTCGGCCGGTGCTCCTCCGGGAGGATGCCGGAGCGGCGGGCGTGGACCAGCAGGGCGGCGTCCCAGTTCGAGAGGAAGCGGACCGGCGCCGGCGTCTCCGGGTCGGGGAGCGGGGCGCCCGGCAGGTCGACCACGTCGGTGCCGACCTCCGTGCGGAAGGCCCGCAGGGTCATCTCGGCCAGCGCGGCGGTCACGGTGGGGACCGGCAGCCCGGCCCAGTTCGCGATCTCCTTGGCGGTCGCCGGCCCGAACCCACCAAGGTAGCGGCGGACGAGCAGGCCGACGCCCTCCTCCGGAGTGCCCCGCTCCGGACCCACCCACTGCTCCGCCAGGCCGTACAGATCGGCCCGGCGGCGGTGCCACGTCCCGGATGGCGGTACGCGGACGAGGTCGACCCACAGTCCGGCGCCGCCGCGGAGACCGGGGCCGAGCAGGTGGTCGATCTCCTTCTGCCGCAGCGTGCCGGAGGTCTCGAGCGCGGCTCGGAGCTTCGCGGCGGCGGCCTCGTACTCGGCGGCTGACGGCGACCCGCGTACGGCTCGCAGCTGAGCCTTGCGCCGCTCGTCCCGGATCGCGAGGGCGGCCGGCCAGTAGTCGCCGGCCGCGACGACGTGGATGGTCGAGCGCAGCAGGGTGCCCTGGATGATCGTGCGGTTCTCCAGGAGCGCGGTGACCGTCGTCACGCACGACACCCTCGGCGCGAGACCACAGTCCGATGTAGATCGCGGGGGCGTACTGGGCCTGGAGGAAGGCCATCCGCTCCAGCGTCTCGGGAACGCTCAGCGGTGCCCGCTCGAGCAGCAGCTGGCGGGCCAGCAAGGCGCGGTTGAGCTCCCGGGCGCTGAGGGTGCGGGCGGCCACGCGAGCGACCCTATCGAGCTCAAAGCACACCGGCTCACAACGCGGGGCGCACCCTCTTGTCGCCACTTGCGCCCTCATGTGAGGGCGCAACTGGCGACAAGAGGGTGCGCCTGAGCGGGACTGCCTGGGGATGGGCTCAGGGGCGCGGCTGGCTGCCTGAGGAGCCATCGCGGAGGGGTCCTCGGAGTGGTGGACGCCCAGTTGCTCGCAGGCGCGGTTCAGGATCCGCTGGACGGCGAGGGTGTCGTCCAGCGGCATCACGGCGCTCTCGGTGCGGCCGGCGCGGACGCATTCGGTCACCTCGATCAGCTCGTGGGCATAGCCGTCGCCGAGCGGCGGCCGGACGATCTCCTCCGGCTCCTGTCCCGGACCGGCTCAACACGATGCGCTTCGGGTGGTGGAAGCGCGGCGGCACGTCGATCCAGCCCTTCGTGCCGTGGATCCGCGCCGCGCCCGGTGTGTGTCCGCGCAGCGAGCCCAGCAGTGCGGCCGCCCGGCCGTCCTCGTAGCCCAGCAGCAGCCCGACCTCCCAGTCCACCCCGGTCGGGGCCAGCGAGCCGACCACCTCGATCCGGTCGGGCGCGCCGAGGAAATACTGCGCGAAGGAGACCACGTATACGCCGAGGTCCAGCAGCGCGCCGCCACCCTGGGCCGGGTCGAACAGCCGGTCGCTCTCGTCGTACGGGCGGTCGACGCCCAGATCGGCCTGCACCTGCCGCACCTCGCCGATGGCGCCGTCGTGCGATGAGCCGGCGCGCCTCGACGATCGCCGGCTGGAACCGGGTCCACATCGCCTCCATCACGAACACCCCGCGGGCCCGGGCTGCCGCGGCGATCTCCTCTGCCCCGGCCACCGTGGCGGTGAAGGTCTTCTCGACCAGCACCGCCTTGCCCGCCTCGATGGCCGCCAGGGCGATGGCGTGGTGCTGCGGATGCGGGGTGGCGATGTAGAGGACGTCGATGTCGGGGTCGGCGATGATCTCCGCGTACGACCCGTACGCCCGCTCGAGGCCGTGCTCAGTCGGCGAACGCCTCGAGCCCGCTCCGGCGGATCGGGAGGCCGACGCCGAGCGCCCGAGCCCCCGGCACGTGGACGAAGTCCTGCCACCACCTTGTTCGGCGATCCGCCCGGTCCGACGATGCCCCAGGCGATCTTCCCTCGGTCGTTGCTCACGGGCCTCACTGTAGGCGCACCGCTCTAGGGCTGACGCAGATCGATCGAGTCCGCATCCACAGACGGCCAATCCGGAATAGTTCCAGAACCTTGACCTGCTCGATTCGTGTATGCGCGTAAGGCAGTATTCGTTTGAGGGCCGACGAAGGCGTGGGCTGCGACGAGGAGACACGAGATGACCTTGAATCGCCGTCAGATGCTGCAGGCCGGCCTGGGGTTGGCCGCCGCCGGGGCGCTGAGCTCCTGCGCCGGGCTGACCGGACGCAACGGCGGCGAGACCCGCGCCGTCCGGCTGGGTCCGGACGCCGAAAGCCACCCTGACGTTCGTCAACTGGGCCGGCGACACCGAGAAGAAGGCCTTCGACGCAGTCATCGCCGCCTTCACCAAAGACAACCCCAACATCACGATCAAGACCGAGACGGTCCCCTACGCCAGCATCCAGACCAACATCGACTCCCGCTTCCAGGCCGGCAACCCGCCGGACCTGTTCCGGGTGTCCTACATCGACATCGGCCAGTACACCAGCCAGGACGTGCTGCTCGACGTCTCGCGGCACGTTCGACCAGGCCAAGATCGACGCCTTCGTGCCGGGTCTGTGGGAGGGCATCGTCTACGACGGCAAGCCGTACGGGATCCCGCACCAGATCGACGTGCACCGCCCTCCTGTACCGCAAGGACGCCTTCGAGGCGGCCGGCATCACCGACGTGCCGACCACCCTGGACGACGCCTGGACCTGGGAGCAGTTCGCCGACGTCGCCAACAAGCTCAAGGGTGTGGTCAAGGGCAAGCAGTCCCCGTTCATCTACGACTGGCAGGCCGGCCGGGCGCCTACCGCTGGCTGAGCTGGCTGTTCCAGGCCGGCGGCAACCTGCTCGGGACCTGACCTGAAGGCGCCGGCGGTGGACTCCGACGCCGGTCGCAAGGCCGTCGAGTTCACCTCCAGCTTCTTCACCAACGAGCTGGGTGGCCCGGAACACCTCGGTGAAGGCCCCACCTACCCCGACAGCGCCTTCAACGGGGGCACGGTGGCGATGGCCTTCGCCGGCGACTTCCTGCTGCCGAGCATCGACAGCGCGGTCGGCAAGAAGTTCGAGTACGGCGCGCTGCCGATGCCGAAGGACGACGCCGCCGCCACCGACCTGGGCGGCAACGCGATCGTCGCCGCCAAGGACGGCAAGAACACCGAGGCGGCGGCCAAGTTCCTCGAGTTCGTCGTCCGCGAGGAGCAGATGCGGACCTTCTGCGAGAGACCAACGGTGCTGCCGACCCTGAAGTCGCTGACCGAGACCAAGCTCGACTTCGCGATCCGGCCCGACCTGATGCAGGTGTTCGTGCTGCCGGCCACCACGATCACGCCTGAGCAGGTCCGGCAGGTCACGGTGCCCCAGTTCGCCAAGCTCAACACCGCGCTGCAGAACGAGCTGGAGAAGGCTTTCCTCGGCGGCCGGAACGCCGCCGACACCGTCACGGCGCTGGCCGACGCCGTGCAGAAAGCCGTCGGCGTGACCGCCACTCCCGGCGCCCCGTCGCTGGCCCCGCAGCGACGAGCGGTCCGACGGTGGGCTCAGGGGGCCACGCCGCGCGCGCTGGGACAGTCGGCCTTCCTGTTCGTGGCCCCGGCGGTGCTGCTCGCGCTGGTCTTCCTGATCTTGCCGATGATCGGTGCCTTCGTCTACACTACGGCCAAGATCGCCACGCTGAGCGGCAAGATGACCTGGGTCGGGCTTCGCCAACTACGCCACGATGTTCACCGATCCGACGTTCTTCCGGTCGCTGCTCAACACCGCGGTGTTCATCGCGCTGACCGTCCCGCTGAGCATGGCGGTCGGACTCGCGCTCGCGGTCTTGATGAACTCGGTGCTGCCGGGGCGGAAGGTGTTCCGGACGCTCATCTACCTGCCGCTGGTCATCTCCGGCGTGGCGGTGGGCCTCATCGGGACCTTCTTGTTCAACGAGACCATCGGTGTCCTGAACTCCCTGCTCGGTCGGCGCCGGCCTTCCCTGGCAGTCCAACGGCGCCGGGCCTTCGCCTCGGTGTCTTGGTGACGCTCTGGATCCGGGTCGGCTTCACGATGATCATCTACCTCGCCGGCCTGCAGGGGGTCCCGGACGAGCTCTACGAGGCCGGCGCAGGTCGAGGGGGCCGGCGGCTGGCAGCGCTTCCGGTTCATCACCTTGCCGCTGCTCGGGCCGTCGACCTTCTTCCTGTTGATCATGAACGTCATCTACTCCTTCCAGGTGTTCGACACCGTCTACGTGCTGACCAGCGGCGGTCCGGGTGAGGCCACCGAGGTGCTGGGCACGTACGCGTACAAGACGGCCTTCGGAGCCGCCCGTGATCAGGGTTACGGCGCGGCGATCGGCGTGGTGATCTTCCTGCTGACGCTGATCTTCACGATCGTGCAGTGGCGCTCCAACCGCAACCGGGACGAGGTCGCCTGATGGCGGCCACGGCGGCGCAGCCGATCGGCCCGACCGCTCGCGGTCAACGCCGCGGCGCGGACCGCGACGATCGAAGCCGCAGGCCGGCACTGGTCGTCCGCATCATCGCTGCCGTGCTGGTCGGCGTGGTGATGGCGTTCCCGCTCTACATCATGCTGGTCACCGCGTTCTCGCGGCGAGCGGTCGCTCGTCGGCGGCTTCCGACTGCTGCCGCGCGCGGTGTCGACCGCCAACTTCGAGCGGGTGTTCGCGGCCTGGCCGGTCGGCGACTGGTTCGGCAACTCGCGTCACCATCACCACGATCACCACGTTCCTGACCGTCGCCGTCAGTGTGCTGGCCGGCTTCGCCTTCGCCAAGCTCCGCTTCCCGGCCAAGACGACGCTGTTCCTGCTGCTGCTCGCGACGATGATGATCCCGACGCAGGCGATCTTGGTGCCGCAGTTCCGGATCGTGAACGCCCTCGGCCTGATCGGCACCTTCTGGGCGGTGATCATCCCGGGTGCCGCGGCGACCTTCGGCATCTTCTTGGCCCGCCAGTTCATGCTGGCCATCCCGGACTCGATCCTCGAGGCGGCCAAGATCGACGGTGCCGGCGCGGCCCGGATCTTCTGGAGCATCGTGCTGCCGCAGTGCAAGCCGCTGCTGGCGGTACTCACCCTGCTCAGCGTGATGTACCAGTGGAACGACTTCCTCTGGCCGCTGATCGCCCTGAAGGACCCGGCGCTCTACACCATGCCGATCGGGCTGCAGTTCCTGCAGGGCCAGTACCAGACCGACTACGGCGCGCTGATGGCCATGACCCTGCTCTCGGTGGCCCCGCTGGTCGTGCTGTTCCTGGTCTTCCAGCGCTTCTTCGTCCAGGGCCTCGCCACCACCGGCATCCGCTGAGCGATTTTCCAACGCGCGCCTGCGTAGACGCGCAGCGCGGGATATATCCATGGTCGAGCAGAAGGAGACGACTCATGACCGAAACCGACGGCACCGCCAAGGTGGCCGAGCTCATGAAGGGCATCAAGATCGCCATGTTCACCACCGTGGACGAGCAGGGCAACTTCATCAGCCGGCCGATGGCCCAGCAGGAGGTCGAGTTCGACGGCGATCTGTGGTTCTTCGCCGAACGCGACTCCCGCGCTATCCGGCACATCGCGGCCAATCCGCGCGTCGGGGTGACCCTGGGTTCTGGCGACACCTGGGTCTCGCTCAACGGGACGGCCGAGATGGTCATCGACAACGCCAAGGCCCGCGAGTTGTGGAACTCGGTGGTCGAGGCGTGGATGCCGCAGGGTGCCGAGGACCCGAACACGGTGCTGATCAAGTTCAACGCCGAATCCGCCGAGTACTGGGACACTCCCGGCGGTCGGGTCGCCTCGATTCTGAGCTTCGTCAAGGCCAAGGCCACCGGCGAGCCGTACTCCGGCGGAGAGAACGAGAGGGTCGACCTCTGAGCCCGGACGGCCAATCAGCTCGTTCCCTGACCCTTCGACAAGCTCAGGAGAAGGGCGATGCCGAATCCGACCTGATCGTCGACCTGCTGATCGTCGGCGGTGGTCCGGCGGGGCTGGGCGTGGCCCGCGGCTACCGAGAGGCCGGCGGCACGGGCAGCGTCCTGCTGGTCAGTGCGGACGAGCACCCGCCGTACGCGCGTCCGCCGCTGACCAAGGACTACCTGCGGGGAGAGAGCGACGCCGACTCGCTGCCGCTGGCGGAGGACGGCTGGTACGCCGACAGCAGGTCGAGCTCCGGCTCGGCACGCCAGCCACCGCGGTCGACGCCGACCGACGCCGGGTCAGCCTCTCCGACGGCACGGTGATCGGCTACGCGCGGCTGGCCCTGGCGACCGGCTCGTCGCCGAGCCCGCTGCCGGTCCCGGGCGGCGACCTCCCGGGCCTGATCTACGTCCGTGATCGGCACAGCGGCGAGGCGCTGCGGGGCATCGCCCAACGAGGACGCACCGTCGTCGTAATCGGCTCGGGCTTCATCGGCTGTGAGGCGGCGGCCAGCCTGGCCCGGCGGGGCGCCGAGGTCGTCCTGGTCACCGACGAAGAACTTCCGCACGCCGCTCGCCTGGGTGACGAGGCGGGCGCCCGGATCCGGGACTGGCTGCTGGACTCGGACGTCGTGCTCGTGCTGGGTGACGGCGTGGCGTCGGTGGCCCAGACCGACGACGGCGGTTGGCGGGTCGATCTGGTCAGCGGCCGGACCTTGGCCGCCGACGCCGTGGTCAGCGGCAGCGGCGCCCGGCCGAACCTCGCCCTCGCCGAGTCGGCCGGTCTCGAGATCGAGAACGGCGGCGTGGTCACCGATCACGGCCTGCGCACGTCGAATCGGCACATCTGGGCGGTCGGCGACATCGCGTACGCCCACCACCCGTCGGCCGGCCGGCGGCTGCGGGTCGAGCACTGGGGCGAGGCCGAGACCATGGGCGAGATCGCCGGCGCCAACATCGCCGGACAAGACCGCCGCTGGGAGCAGCCCCCGGATTCTGGTCGGAGATCGGCGACCACCAGCTGAAGTACTCGGCCTGGGGCGATGGGCACGATACGGCCCAGCTCGTCGAGGGCCGGGCCGGCGGCTGGGCCGTCTGGTACGCCCGGGACTCGACCGTGGTGGGGGTCCTGACCTGTGACTGGGACGCCGAGTACGAGCGTGGGCAGACCCTGATCGAACGCGGGGCGAACCTGTCGGAGGCACTTGTCCCGGACAGGCGTACGGGCGTGAGGACCGAAGCTCCGATCCGGGTCACCCCCGACGGGCACGCCCTCAACGTCTGGGCGGAGCGCATCGCCGAGGCCGACACCCTGACGCCGGCCGCGATGGTGGGCCGGCTCGGCCTGGATCTCGACTCCGCCACGCTGCTGGTGGTCGCGGCCCATCCCGACGACGAAACCCTCGGCTGCGGCCGGCTCATGCACACGTGGAGCCGGCGCAGCGCTGTCCACGCCATGGTGGCCACCGCGGGCGAGGCGTGCGTCGATCACGTCATCGCCCGGCCGCCCGAACTCGCCGAGCGTCGTCTCCGCGAATGGCATCGAGCTCTGGACACCCTCGGCGTACGGGGCCGCGCGTTTCTCGGTTTGCCGGACGGCCGGGTGGCCGATCACCAGGACGAGGTGGCGGCGAGACTCGGAGCCTGGCTCGACGAGCGGCGGGGGCAGCCGATCATCCTCGCCGCCCCCTGGCGAGGAGACCCGCACCCGGATCACCGGGCCTGCGGGCGGGCCGCGGCTGCAGTGGCGGCCGAGCGAGGTCTGCCGCTGCTGGAGTTCCCGGTCTGGATGACGTACTGGGCCGAGCCGAACTCGGCGGAGGCCGCCTCCATGCCGTTGATCAAGGTCGCTACGGACGTGATCGCCGATCTTGCCCACCGGCGCGCGTGCGCCGCCTTCGTCAGTCAACTCGACCCGCTCGACGACGGCCTCGGCCCGGTCGTGCCGCCCGGCATGCTGCGGCACCACAGCCAACAGTTGTTGATCATGCCTGAGTCCGCATGATCAAGGTGCCCGATTTCGAGGCGCTCTACCGCCGTGACAACGATCCTTGGCAGGTCGCCTCGAGCTTCTACGAGCAGCGCAAACTCGACGTGGTGCTGGCCGCGTTGAGCCGGGCCACGTACGAGCGCGCCTGGGATCCGGCCTGTGGAACCGGGCATCTGGCTGCTCGGTTGTCGTTGCGCAGTGAGGAAATCCTGGCCACTGATCTGTCGGAGACCTCGGTCAAGATCACCACCCGGACGTGCGCCGGTCTGGACAACGTCCTCGTACGGCAGCGGAGGATTCCCGACGCCGGAGCACCAGAGGGTGACCCCTTCGATCTCGTTGTGGTGAGTGAGTTCCTCTATTACCTCAGCGACCAGGATCGGTCCGGCGTCATCGACCTGATTCAACACGTGACCGGACCGCGAGCCGAGGTGCTGGGCGTGCACTGGCGACACCGTCCGCACGACGCCTGGCTGAGCGGTGCCGACGTCCAGGCCGAGCTGCGGGACGGGCTTGTGCAGCGAGGCTGGCAGGACTGCGTACGGGTCGAAGATCCCGACTTCGTGCTGAACACGCTGAGACGTGGCGCTGATCGTGTCTGAGGTGTCCCTCGCTCCCTACCCGCAGCCGCTTCGGTTGGACGCCGACTATCGCCGGCACGCGCCGTCGCCCGAGACGCTGCGACGCCAGCTGACCAGCCTCGCCGGCGCCCGGGACTGGACCCAAGCGACGTGGCCGGAGTTGATCACCGGTCTGCTGGCCTTGGGCCGGACCGACGTGCCACTCTCACGGCTCGCGGAGGGCCATATCGACGCGCTGCGGATCCTCGACCAGGCGGACCGCTTGCCGGATCCGGACGCGTTGTACGGGGTATGGGCGTCGCGCTCCCAGCAGACCGGCGTCCAAGCTGGTTGGGTCGGCGGTCGGCTCGTGCTGAACGGCACCGTCCGCTTCGCCTCCGGCGCCGGCGTGCTGGATCGGGCCCTGCTCCCGGTGTGGTTGAGCGTCGACGAGCATGTGCTGCTGGATCTGGCCATCGATCGACTCCCGGTCGATACCGGACAGTGGGCCACGGCCGCCATGGAGGTCAGTCGATCGCACACCGTGGCCGTCAGGGAGGTGGCGGTCGAGCCGGAGAGGCGGATCGGTCCGACCAACTTCTATCTGGCCCGCCCCGGATTCTTCCCGGGGGGTGTGGGCGTGGCCGCCTGCTGGGCGGGCGGAGCGGCGCGGGTCGCCGATCTCACCCGACGACGATTGCGCGACCCGGCCGAGAGCGTTCGGCGGCGACTGGGCCGGATGCGGATCCACCTGGCCGCCGCCGGCAGTGCGGTCACGGTGGCCGCCCAGCGGCTGGCTGCGTTGTTCGCGGAGCCCGACGTCGATCCGGTCGAGGTCCAGGCGCTCAGCACGGAAACCCGAGCGGTCGTCGCCGGGGCCGTGCACGGGGTGCTGGCGGAGGCGCAGCGGGTGGCCGGACCGGCCGGCCTCGCCTTCGACGAGGACCTGACCCGCGCCATACACGATCTCCAGCTCTACGTCCTCCAGCAGAACGCCGACGCCGACGAACTGTTCCTCGGCGGACTCGGCGAATGAGCCCTCACGTGACGACCCCGGTCGACGTCCTCGTCGCGATACCGGCCCGGGACGAGGCGGCCCGTATCGAGGCCTGCCTGCGCTCGGTCCTCACCGCGATCCGTCTGGCCCGGCTCCAGGGTGTGGTCGGCCGGTCCACCGTCGCCGTCGCCGCTCACTGCTGCCGCGACGATACGGCCGCCCGCGCGCGGCGGCTGCTGGAAGCTGCTGACGTGGACTTCCTCGTCTGGGAATACGACCAACCAGCCCCGGTCGGTGCCGTGCGGACTCAGCTGGTTCATCGTCACCAATGCTCTGGCTGGCTGTTCAGCACCGACGCCGACACCATCGTTCCGCCGTCGTGGATCACCACGGGATTGCGCCTGGCGGAGATGTCTTCGGCCCAGCTGGTCGTGGGACTCGTCGATCTCCTCGACGTCGACCCGCGACTCCGCGCTGCTCACGATCAACTCGTGCGAGCGGGTATCGCCGCCGACGGCTCGCATTCCCACGTCTACGCCGCCAATCTGGCCGTGCGGATGGACGTCTTCCGTACTGTCGGCGGTTTCCCCGGCGTCCCGAACGGAGAAGAGCACGCTCTGCTGGCCGCGGTCGAGGCCGCTGGGCGTCCCATCCTGCGTACGATCCATTGGCGCGTGCGCACCTCGGGTCGGACCCACGGGCGGGCCCGGGACGGACTGGGCGACTTGCTCGGACGGCTGGCAGAATTCGAGACCGAGCCGCTGGGTCGCCCCGCGTAACGCGTCGGATTCGAGAGGAGAATGCCGATCTCTCGCCCCAAGATCGCCGGAACCGCCGCGGGGCGCAGGATTGCCCCACTGTTCCCGACGGTGGCCGCCAGCTATCTCGGCTACGCGATGATGGGCACCCTGTTCGTGCCGATGCTGATGTCGCCGACCGACGGATACCTTCCGCCGGACACCTCGCTGGCCGCCCGGACCACCACGATCGGCTTGATCCTCGCGCTTTATCCGCTCGGCCAGTTCCTCGGCAATCCGCTCCTCGGTGCGCTGTCGGATCGGTACGGGCGCCGCCCGGTCATCCTGGCCTCGACGGCAGCCACCATTGCGTGCTACGTCGGCATCGCCGCGGCACTGACGTTCAAGAACTTGATCATGCTGGCGCCGTTTCTGCTGCTGTGCGGACTGGTCGAGGCGACGGCCGCCCTCACCATGAGCGCGATCGCCGACGTCACCGACGAGAACGAGCGGCCGCGCTACCTCGGCTACGTGTACGCGATCACCAGCCTCGCCTACATCGCCGGCCCGCTGGCGGGCGGCGTGATGGCGGAGTACATCGGGTACGCCCTGCCCTTCTGGATCGTGCTGGTCGGGCTGGTGGCGGTGCTGGTCTGGTTGCAATCCGCCTTCGCCGAAACCCAACCGGCGTCGGCTCGTCGCGCCACTCCACTGCTGCGCTCGCTGACCGGTTTGAGCCGAGTGGTCACCGACATCCGGCTACGGCGGAACTACCTGGGCAACCTGGTCGTGTTCGTCGCCGCGATGGGTTTCTGGCGGGTGATCACCATCTACCTGGTCGACGAGTGGGGCCTGTCGGTGGGGCCGGTCACGGCCTGCTACGCGGTGCTCGCGGTCGCCGGTGCGTGCGCGAACCTGGTGGTGATGCCGCGGTTGGTCGGCCGGGTGCCGATGAGTCCACTGGCTCTGGTGAGCCTGCTCGCCGGCGCGGCGACGATGGCCGCCGTCGTTGTCCCGTCCGCGCTGGGCTGGTCCGGCTCCCTGGCCCTGGCGATCATCTTGGCGTCGGTCTCGACCCTGTTCATGTCGTTGGCCCTGCCCGCGGTCGCCGCGCTGCTGTCCGCCGCGGCGCCGGTCGATCAGCAGGGGTCGGTGCTCGGCAACAACGCCGCCCTCGTGGTCCTCGGCGAGGTGCTCGGGGTGACCAGTGGAGCGCTGCTGGCCGGGATCGATCCCGCCGTACCGGTGCTCGTGCTGGCGTGTCTGGCCGCGCTGGCTCCCGTCGTTTTGGGGGTCCGATTCGCACGTCCGGCGCAGGCCGGGTCGGTCGCGAGATGATCGGCCCACCAGGCGAAGCGTCGAAGGGGGCCAGGTGACGAGGAATCCCGCAGCAGATTCGACGGCCGGGCGCCGGATCGCTCCGCTCATCCCGACCGTGGCGGCGAGTTATCTCGGCTACGCGATGATGGGCACGCTGTTCGTGCCGATGCTGATGTCGCCGACCGACGGCTACCTGCCTCCAGACACCCCGCTGGCCGCGCGGACCACCACCATCGGGTTGATCTTGGCGCTCTATCCGCTCGGCCAGTTCCTCGGCAATCCGTTGCTCGGCAGCCTGTCCGACCGCTACGGCCGCCGGCCGGTGATCCTGGCCTCGACGGCCGCGACCATCGTGTGCTACTTCGGCATCGCGATCGCGCTCACCGTCAAGAGCCTGGTGCTGCTCGCCCCCTTCCTGTTGCTCTGCGGGCTGGTCGAGGCGACGCTGGCCCTGACGATGAGCGCGGTCGCCGACGTCACGAACAACGAAGAGCGGCCCCGCTACATCGGCTTCCTCTACGCCACCACGAGCCTGGCCTACGTCGCCGGTCCGCTGCTCGGCGGCCTGATCGCGGAGTACATCGGTTACGCGCTGCCGTTCTGGATCGTGGCGGGGGCGCTGGTCGGCGTCCTGATCTGGCTGCAGTTCGCCTTCTCCGAGACGCACCCGGCCTCGGCCCGTCGCGCGACCCCGCTGCTGCACTCGTTGGCCGGTCTGAGCCAGGTGGTCACCGACAGACGGCTCCGCCGGAAGTACCTGGGCAACTTTCTCGTCTTTGTCGCCGCCTTCGGCTTCTGGCGCCTGATCACCATCTACCTGGTCGACGAGTGGGGTCTGTCGGTCGGGCCGGTCACGGCCTGCTACGCGGCGCTCGCGGTGCTCAGCGGCCTCGGCAACCTTGTGCTGATGCCGCGCCTGGTCGGGCGGGTCGCCATGGGTCCGCTGGCGCTGGTGACCCTGCTCGGTCGGCGCGGTGAGCATGGCGGCGGTCGTGGTCCCGTACGAGCTCGGCGTGCCCGGTCCGCTCGGCGATATCGGTCGCCCTCGGCTTCGGTGACCAGCCTCTGCATGGCGCTGTCGCTGTCGGCGGTGGCCGCGTTGTTGTCGGCGGCGGCGCCGGCCGACCGGCAGGGCGCCGTGCTGGGCAACAATGCCGCGCTCATCGTGCTCGGTGAGATCGTCGGCGTGACCGGCGGCTCGCTCCTGGCCGGCATCGACCCGGCCGTGCCGATCGTCGTGCTGGCCTGCGTGGCGGCGCTGGCCCCCTTCGTGCTCGGCGTCCGAGCCCGCTCGGCCGAGCCGCGGCGGTCACCTCGGCCGCCTGACGGTTTCAGCCGTTCCGGTGCGGCAGGAACTTGTGGCGGCGATCCGCCGTCCAGACCACGGCGCGCCGCTCGCGGTCCAGCTCGCCGTCGTCGATCAACTGGCGCTGCCGCAGCCGCCCGCGCTCGGCCAGGGTGATCATCATCTGCACGCCGGCCTGCTGGGAAGTCGAGCACCTCGTCCACCAGTTGATCATCGACGGCGATGCCGTACGCCTCGGCGAACACCGCCATCCGGTGCCGCCGCCGCGGCCGGCTGCTGCAGCCCGAGGGTGCCACTGCCAGTAGCTGCGGTCGCGGAACGGGGCGAGGTAGTGCAGCGCGTACGCGATGTCGGTGCGGCGGGTGCCGATCGTGGCGTACTCCCAATCGATCAGACCGACCAGCTGCCCGTCGCGCCAGACGAGGTTCCACGGCCCGACGTCGCCGTGACAGACGAGTTGATCATCTCGGCCGGTGCCGACCTGGCCGTCGTACCAGACCGGCGGAACCTCGGGCCGCCAATCGGCGACGATGTCGTGGTAGCGGCGCAGGAGCTGGGCGACCGCGACCAGCGCCTCGTCGGAGGCCACCAGCAGGCAGGCGGCGTCCCCGGAGACGCCGTCGATGTAGGTGATCTCCTCGTAGTCGGCGCCGACCGCCACCGGGACGCGGCGCCTCGGCGAATCCCTGTCGCGTGCAGATAGTCGAGCAGGGCGTGCACCGAGGCGGTCCAGGGCTCGCGGGGATGCCGTACGGTCTCGCCGACCCGCAGCACGACGCGGTCATCCCGGTCCTGCAGCACCTCCGGTTCGGCCGAGGAGGTGAGCAGCTCGACCGCCAGGTGCCCCGCCGCCGCCTCGGTGGAGATGAGGTCGACCGTCGGCGGCTCGGGGTCGACGGGCGGGCGGGCGTCGTCGCACCTACTGACCAGTCTGGGAGCGGAACTTCCCCGCCACCGCCGAGATCGCGATCGGGATCCAGACCAGCCACCAGAGCCGCCAGCCGGTGGCGAAGGACAGCATGAGCCAGGCCGGCCAGGCCACGGCGGCGGCGATCATCAAGCCCGGTCGCCCAGTTGCTGCTGACCGCCGGGACACTCCGCGGCCGGCCCCGTCGCCGGAACCGAAGGAGGGGGCGGGTTGTAGGCGGGCCACGGCGTCGCCATCGGCTCGACGCCCTTGAGCGTGTTCGGCCGCGGGTCGGGCAGATCGGCGAACAGCGGTTGGAGGTCAGCCGCGGTCTTGGCCGCCAGAGCTTTCGCTGACCCGATCGTCGAACTCGTCCTGACTGAGCCGCCCCTGAGCCAGATGCTCGCGCAGACAGTCCGCCGCCTGATCACGGTCGGCGTCGCCGATGCGCTGGGAAACTGGCTCGCTCACGTCGGTCAGTATCCCACCGGCCCCAGGATTCCCACGTAAACGTGGTACTCCGCGACTTCACTCGGTGTGCATGCCACGTGAAGTCGCGGTTTCCCGTGTGCAGTGCCGCTGGCGGGGCCGGGGCCGCGCCGTCTCACAGACAATCGGCGTGCAGCGAAGCGGGCATTAGAGTGGCTGCGGTGTCCGGCAGGTGAAGGAGGCAGCGGCGTGGGCCGCGTAGTACAGAAGTACGGTGGCTCGTCGGTCGCAGACGCGGAGAGCATCAAGCGCGTGGCGAAGCGGATCGTGGCCACCAAACAGCTCGGGCACGACGTGGTCGTGGTCATCTCCGCCATGGGCGACACCACCGACGAGTTGATGGAGCTGGCCTTGCGGGTCTCCCCGTTGCCGCCGCCTCGTGAACTGGACATGCTGCTCACCGCCGGGGAGCGGATGAGCGCGGCCCTGCTGGCCATGGCCATCCACGACCAGGGTCTGCACGCCCGCTCGTTGACGGGCTCGCAGGCCGGCATCATCACCACCGGAACCCACGGCAACGCCCGGATCATCGACATCACCCCGGGCCGGATCACCAGCGCGCTTGAGCAGGGCGACATCGTGATCGTCGCCGGCTTCCAGGGTGTCGCCCAGGACACCAAGGACGTCACCACCCTCGGCCGGGGCGCGTCCGATACCACGGCGGTGGCGCTCGCGGCCTCGCTCGGCGCCGACTACTGCGAGATCTACAGTGACGTGGACGGCGTGTTCACCGCCGACCCGCGGATCGTGGCCAGCGCCCGGCAGATCCCGGAGATCAGCTACGAGGAGATGCTGGAGATGGCGGCCTGCGGGGCCAAGATCCTCCACCTGCGGTGCGTGGAGTACGCCCGCCGCGAGAACGTACGAGTCCATGTCCGCTCGTCTTTCTCCGACAAGCCCGGGACGTGGATCCAAGATCAAGAAGAGGCAGGACAGATGGAACAGGCCATCATCTCCGGTGTCGCGCACGACCGCAGCGAAGCCAAGATCACTATCGTCGGCGTGCCCGACCACGTTGGCGTGGCGGCCCGAATCTTCGAGGCGCTCGCCCGCACCGAGATCAACATCGACATGATCGTGCAGAACGTGTCCGCGGTGGAGACGGCCCGCACCGACATATCGTTCACGCTGCCCAAGACCGACGGTCCCGCCGCGATCGCCACCCTGGAAGCGATCCGCCTGGAGGTGGGCTTCGCCGAGGTGCTGTACGACGACCAGATCGGCAAGGTGTCCGTCGTCGGTGTCGGCATGCGGTCCCATCCGGGAGTGACCGCCAAGTTCTTCTCCGCCTTGGCCGAGGCCGGCGTCAACATCGAGATGATCTCCACCTCGGAGATCCGGATCTCGGTAGTTCTTGATCAAGACGACGTGGACCGGGCCGTCGTGGCCGCTCATACCGCCTTCGGCCTGGACGCCGCCGAGGAGGCTGTCGTGTACGCGGGGACGGGCCGCTGAACCCCGCCGGAGCACGGTAGACGGATGGATGTGCTGGACACCCGTACGCTGAACCGGGCCCTACTGGAGCGTCAGCTCCTCCGCCGGCGCGATGCTCGGTCGCCGATCGAGGCCCTCCAGCATCTGATCGCCGTGCAGGCCCAGGAGCCGTTCGAGCCGTACGTGGGCTTGTGGTCACGCCTCGAAGACTTCGCACCGGGCCAGCTCGTGGAGTTGCTGGAGGACCGGCGGGCCGTCCGTACGCTGCTCATGCGCCGCACACTGCACCTGGTCACCAGCGAGGACTGCCTGGCGCTGCGCCCGCATCATCAGTCGATGCTGGTCGCGCGCGCACGCGGCACGCTCGGCAAGATGCTGCCCGGGGTGGATTTCGACGAGCTGGCCGCCGCGGGCAAGCCGCTCTTCGCCGAAACGCCGCGGACATTGTCCGACGTCGGTCGGGCCGTCAACGATCGGTGGCCGGCGGCGGCGGCGCGTGTCCTCGGCGACGCCTTGAGCAGCCTCGTGCCCTTGGTGCAGGTTCCGCCGCGCGGCATCTGGGGCACGAAGGCGCCTGCCCGCAACACGACGATCCGGGTCTGGCTCGGCCGGGATCCCTCGACCACCGACGACGTTCTCGACGAACTGGTCCTGCGCTACCTGCGGGCGTACGGTCCCGCGGCTAGCTCCGATGTGCGCTCCTGGTCGGGACTGAGCGGACTGCCGGCGGTGATCAAGCGGTTGCGGCCTCGGCTGCGGAGTTACCGCGACACGCGCGGTCGCGAGCTGTTGGACGTGGCCGATCTCGACATCGCGGACGGCGATGGGCCCGTGCCGGTGCGATTCCTCCCGGCGTTCGACAACGCGGTGCTGGGGTACGACGACCGCTCGCGCATCATCGACGACCAGCATCGCGGCCTGAGCGTCGCGGGTGCACGGTTCGTGCTGGTCGACGGTCGGGTGGCGGCCACCTGGTCCAGCACCGGAGTCGCTACGTCCGGCGCGGAAGTCACCATCGAGCCCCTCCGCCGGCTCAACCGCGTCGAGCTGGACGAGGTCGGTGACGAGGCCGGCAGACTGGCGACGTTCCTGGGCGACGGAGCGGGCGGCCGGGTGCAGATCGGCCGAACCTAGCGGGGGGAATCAGCCGCCGGAATACTTGGGGTGTGGCACAGACACACGGGCAGGACCGGCTGGTCGAGCGCAACGCCAAGCTGCAGGCGAAGGCCGAGGAGCTAGGGGTGGAGCGCGTACGGAGCCGGACGTCGGCCTACGTGTACGGGAACATCTTGGTCCTCACCGCCGTGGTCCAGAACACCGAGGCCACCATCCTGAGCGGCCGCGCCGTAGTCATTGTCCTCGTTACCATGATCACCACGTATCTGGCGCACGTGCTGGCCCACGACGTCGCCGAGCACATCGGTCGGACGAAGGATGAAAAAGACATTCACCTCCGGCAGGAGTTGCGCGACGCCGTTCCGATCGTCTCGTCGGGCGTGCCGCCCACGCTCGTCCTCGGTATGGGAGCCCTGGGCTGGCTGGACACCGAACTCGCTCAGCTCCTCGCGGCCGTCATCGTCGTCGTCCGGTTGGCCATCACCGGCTGGGTGATCGGTCGGATCAGCGCCGAGCACGCGCCCCGCCGCTCGGTGTGGAGCGGGGTGGTGCTCGCCGTCGCGGGGATGATCATCGCCATCCTCAAGGTCGAGTTCCTGCACTGAGCGGGGCACATCAGGGCCCTGCCCTCCCGCAGCCAGCGCCCTGTGAGGCTTTGCGAATGCGCGCTGAATCTGACCGCGACTACCCGGTCGGATCGCTCGCGCAAACCGCGAATCCGAGCGAGATCAAGTCAGTGGCGGTTCGGTCGCCGTTCGGATCTGCTCTTCGGTGACGTCGGGCGCCAGCTCGACGAGTCGCAAGCCGTCGGCGGTCACGTCGATCACGCCGAGGTCGGTGATGATCCGCTGGACCACGGCCCGCCCGGTGTAGGGCAGTGAGCACTCGCGCACGATCTTGTACGAGCCGTCCTTGGCCACGTGCTCCATCAAGACGATCACCCGCTTGGCGCCGTGGACCAGGTCCATGGCCCCGCCCATGCCCTTGATCATCTTGCCCGGGATCATCCAGTTCGCGATGTCACCGTGCTCGGAGACCTGCATGGCGCCCAGGATCGCGGCGTCGATCTTGCCGCCCCGGATCATCCCGAACGAGGTGGCCGAGTCGAACACCGAGGCACCTCGGCGCAGGGTCACTGTCTCCTTGCCGGCGTTGATGAGGTCGGGGTCGAGATCCTCCTCGTACGGATAGGGGCCCGACACCGAGCAGGCCGTTCTCCGACTGCAGGACCAGCTCGACGCCGTCCGCCACGTAGTTCGGAACCAAGCGTCGGCAGACCGATGCCCAGGTTCACGTAGCTGCCGTCCACCAGCTCGGCGGCCGCCCGGGCCGCCATCTGCTCGCGTGTCCAGCTCATGACGTCGGCCCTTCGACAGGGGCTCTCCTGAGCTTGTCGAAGGGCTCAGGGCGCTCTCGGACCGTGGCCCTTTCGATCCGCTTGTCGGCGGCCTGCTCCGGGGTGAGTGCGGACTACCCGGTGGACGAACACGCCCGGGGTGTGGACCGAGTCCGGGGGCAGTTCGCCGGGCTCGACCAGCTCCTCCACCTCGGCGATGGTGATCTTGCCGGCCATGGCGGCAAGCGGGTTGAAGTTGCGGGCGGACGTCCGGTAGACGAGGTTGCCGTGCCGGTCGCCGCGCCAGGCGCGGACGAGGCCGAAGTCGGTAACGATGGCGTGCTCCAGTACGAACGGCTTCTCGCCTTCCAAGGTGGCGAAGGTGCGGGTCTCCTTCACGGGCGAGGCGAGCGCCACACTGCCGTCGGCGGCGTAACGCCACGGCAGGCCGCCGTCGGCCACCTGGGTGCCGACACCGGTGGCCGTGTAGAACGCCGGAATCCCCGAGCCGCCGGCGCGGAGACGCTCGGCCAGGGTGCCCTGCGGAGTCAGCTCCACCTCCAGCTCGCCCTGTAGGTACTGCCGGGCGAACTCCTTGTTCTCCCCGACGTAGGAGGACACCATGCGGCGGATCCGTCCCGCGTACAGGAGGCGACCCAGTCCCCAGTCGTCGACCCCGCAGTTGTTGGACACCACCTCGAGATCGGTCGACGCCGCTGGCCAGCACCGCCTCGATCAGGACGCTCGGGATGCCGCAGAGTCCGAAGCCGCCGACCGCAAGCGAGGCTCCCGAGGAGATGTCGGCGACCGCTGCGGCAGCGTCGGGGACGACCTTGTCCATCGTCAGCTCCTTCCGTCTCCGGCAACAATTCCAGCCTAATCTCTCGCGCCGTACTTGTCTTGGATACCCCCATGGGGTATACAGCAGCTATGCAGTCACAGCCGACGAGTCGCCGTCGACGTCGACCGCGACCGAGCAGCCGGCTCAGCGCGCGGCCGACGCACGACCACGCGAGCACGACCACTCCGGTCACGGCGGCCACTCGGGCCACGCGGGCCACGGCGGGCCACGGCGATCACGTCGCGCAGTTCCGCCGGCTGTTCTGGATCATGCTGGTCATCGGCGTTCCCGGTCGTGCTGCTCAGCGACATGTTCGCCATGATCATCGGCTACCCGCTGCCCGAGCTGGCGCTGGCTGGACTGGGTCTCACCCGTCCTGGGCACCGTGATGTTCGTCTGGGGCGGCCGGCCGTTCCTCACCGGCGCAGTCAGCGAGCTGCGCGCCCGGCAGCCCGGCATGATGTTGCTCATCGCGCTGGCCATCACGGTGGCCTTCATCGCCTCGTGGGGCGCCCAGCTCGGTCTGCTGAGTCATGAGCTGGAGTTCTGGTGGGAGCTTGCTCTGCTCATCGTGATCATGCTGCTCGGGCACTGGATCGAGATGCGGTCGCTGGCGGCCTCCGCCTCGGCGCTGGACTCCTTGGCGGCGCTGCTGCCCGACACCGCCGAGCGGGTCGACGGAGACGAGATCGTCGAGGTCTCACCCGCCGACCTGCGAGTCGGCGACGTCGTGGTCGTCCGCCCCGGCGGCCGGGTCCCGGCCGACGGCGAGGTCGTGGCAGGCAGCTGCCAGCGTCGACGAGTCCATGATCACCGGTGAGTCCCGGCCGGTGGTCCGCGGCGGACGGCGATCGCGTCGTGGCCGGCACGGTGTCGACCGATTCGTCGCTGCGGGTCCGGGTCGCCGCCACCGGCGAGGACACCGCCCTGGCCGGCATCCAGCGACTGGTCAGCGAGGCGCAGAACTCGGCCTCCCGGGCACAGTTGCTGGCCGACCGCGCCGCGGCGTGGCTGTTCTGGTTCGCGCTGATCGCCGCCCTCATCACCGCCGTGGTGTGGACGGCGCTGGGGCAGCCGGCGTCCGCCCTGGTCCGGACGCATCACGGTGCTGGTCATCGCCTGCCCGCACGCCTTGGGCCTGGCCATCCCTCTGGTGGTCGTCGATCGCCACCGAGCGGGCGGCCCGCGGCGGCATCTTGATCACCGACCGGATGGCCCTGGAGGCGATGCGTACGGTCGACACGGTCCTGTTCGACAAGACCGGCACCCTCACCGAGGGGCGCCCGGTGGTCACAGGAGGTCGCTGCCGTCGCGCGGGGTCGACGAGGAGCGAGCTGCTCGGGCTGGGCCGCGGCGGCGGAAGTCCGAGAGCGAGCACCCGCTGGCCAAGGCGATCGTCGCTGCGGCCCGAGGAGCGGCGGATCGAGGTGTCCCGCGGCGCCGAGTCGTTCACCTCCTCGCCGGCGGTCGGCGTCACGGCGGTGGTCGATGGGCGGCAGCGTCGCGGTCGGCGGCCCGGCCCTGCTCCGGGCCGCACGGCCTGGAGCCGCTGGCCAGCACGGAGGCCTGGCGGGCCCAGGGGGCGATCGTGCTGCACGTGCTGGTCGACGGTGCGCGGGTCGGGGCGCTCGAGCCTGGCCGACAAGGTGCGCGCGGAGTCCCGCGAGGCGGTCGACGCCCTGCACGCCCTCGGCCGCCGGGTCGTGATGATCACCGGCGACGCGCCGCAGGTCGCCGAGGCCGTGGCGGCCGAGCTGGGCATCGACCAGGTGTTCGCCGGCGTCCGACCCGAGGACAAGGGCGACAAGGTGGCTCAGCTGCAGGCCGAGGGACGGAAGGTCGCCATGGTCGGCGACGGGGTCAACGACGCGCCGGCACTGGCCCGGGCCGACGTCGGCATCGCCATCGGGGCCGGCACCGACGTGGCCATCGCCTCCGCCGGCGTGGTGCTGGCCAGCGACGACCCGCGTTCGGTGCTGTCGGTGATCGAGCTGTCGCCGCCAGGGCTACCGCAAGATGCAGCAGAACCTGGCCTGGGCGGCCGGCTACAACCTGATCTCCGTGCCGCTGGCTGCGGGCGTGCTCGCCCCGATCGGGTTCGTGCTGCCGATGGCCGTCGGCGCCCTGCTGATGTCGGCCTCCACCGTCGTCGTGGCCGTGAACGCTCAGCTGCTGCGGCGCCTCGACCTCAGCCCCGGAGCCGGGGTCCGAGCCGCCCGCAGCAGGCGATGATCACCTGAACTGCCAACTCCCGCGCGCGAGACCTGCATCCGCGCGGGAGAATTCGCGCGCGAATCCTCGAATCGCGCGCGGGAACTGTGTCTGAGCGGGGTCAGCGCCCTTGCTGCCGGCTTCGTCACGACGCCGATTTCTCCACCAGCGCAGCGGCATGATCTGGAACGTAGGTGTAGAGCTCTCGCGGCGGCCGTTCGTAGCCCTCACTGGCGGTCAGGCGCTCGGGCAGATCTACCTTCTGCTGTGGTACGTCGCCGTAGGGGATGGTCGAAAGCAGATGCGCCATCATGTTCAGCCGAGCGTGCTTCTTGATGTCGGACTCGACCACGTACCACGGACTGGTCGGCGTGTCGGTGTGGGCCATCATCTCGTCTTTCGCCCGCGAGTAGTCCTCCCAGCGGTTGATCGACTCAAGGTCCATCGGCGACAGCTTCCATTGCCTGAGCGGATCTTTGAGCCGTGACCGGAATCGCTTCAGCTGCTCGGCGTCCGACACCGAGAACCAGTATTTGCGCAGCGAGATACCGTCGTCGATCAGCATCTGCTCGAAGATCGGTGTCTGCTGCATGAAGCGGGCGTTCTCCTCGTCCGTGCAGAAGCCCATCACCCGCTCGACTCCGGCACGGTTGTACCAGGACCGGTCGAACAGCACGATCTCGCCCTTGGCCGGCAGCTGGGCGATGTAGCGCTGGTAGTACCACTGACCCCGCTCGCGCTCCGTCGGCATCGGCAGCGCGGCGATTCGGGCGATTCGCGGACTGAGGTACTCGGTGATCCGCTTGATGGTGCCGCCCTTGCCGGCCGCATCCCGACCTTCGAAGATCACGACGATCCGAGCACCACTGGCCCTGGTCCACTCCTGCAGCTTGATCAGTTCGGCCTGCAGCCGGAACAGCTCGGCCTCGTACGCCTCGCCGGAGATCTTGTCCGTGCGCTTCTTCGCCATTCCCGAACGGTAGTCCAGCGCTTGGCGTCAGCGGACCTTGGCATGATGCCGGTGTGGCCCGGGTCGTGATTGTTCCCGGCCTCGCCGTCCGCACCTACGCCGAGGCCCCGGCGGTCGCGCTTCGAAGACACGGGTACGAGGTCGATCTGCTCCAGCCGCCGGCCGGGCCGGATGCCCCGTGCGATCTTCGCGCGTACGGACGCCGGCTGGCCCGGGCCATCGATCGTCACGAGCGTCCGGTATCGATCTTGATCGGCCTGTCGGTCGGCACGCAGGCCGCGGCGGTCGCGGCGGCGGCGACGGAGCGGGTCGAGCGACTGCTCTTGATCAGCCCGACGGTCGATCCCGAGCTGCGCCGCCGACCGCGGCTCGCCGCCCAGTTCTTGTTCGTCGGCGAGGATCATCCTGATTCGCCCAGCTTTCGCAGTCAGCTCCCGGACTGGAAGCAGGCGGGTCCGAGACGAATCTTCGCCGGTTTCAGCTCGGCGGTCGACGTGGTCTTGGAGGAAACCCTGCCTGGGGTCAGCGCTCCGTTGACCATCGTGCACGCCGACGGTGACCCGCTCGGTTCGCACGCCTACGCGGCCACGCTGGCTGCGGACCACCACGGCCGGCTGGTGATCGCGCCGAATGCGCCCCACTCGTGGCCGATCGGTGACCATGATCGTTTTGTGCGGCTGATCGACGAGTTGGTCGGATGAGCACCCTGGATCCGGCGCAGGCCGTGGCGGCCTTCGATTCCGCGTCGGCCATGCACGCCTCCGTGGCCGCGGCGCTGCGCGGTCAGTCCTTTCCCCATCTGGGGCAGGGGAGGCTGGCGGCGCACGCCACCCGAATCGGTGGACGGCTTCCCTGGCCGGCGCTGCGCGGCGTCTACGCCCGGATCGGGGCTGCCGAGGGTCTGCGGCCGCAACAACTCGGCACCGTCGACCTGGCGGCAGTGGCGGGCTGGCTGGCCGACCAGATACCGGCCAGGAGCTATCCCGCCGTGCTGCTCGGCTCGAGCAACGGTGCACTCACTCACCTGGCCGGGGCGATGCAGATCCCGTGGCTGCCCGGCACGATGCTCGTCCCGGTGCGGCGGACGGGCGACCCGAGCGACGTCGAAGCGGCGATGCGGTTCGGGATCGACGTGGCGCCGCCGCTGCTGAGGCGCAATCCCGACATCGTGCTTCACCACATGCACGACCAGGGGCAGGACGAACTGATGGCCGCGAAGATGGCCTACTTCCGCGTCAAGTGGGCGAGTCTTCCGGACGCGTACGCGCGCTTCCTCACCGACCGGCTCGCGCCGGGTGCTCCGGTGATCGTGGTGGAGGACACCTCGACGTGGCCGGTGGTCCGGGTGGGGGAGCGGCATGTGTTCCAGCCGGGCGCGCAGGGTGGGGTACAACCCGAGGAGTACCTCCGTCGTCCCCGCACACCCGCGACGGACGGCGTCGCCCCAGAGGCGGAGTGGGGCGCCGAGCCAGGATTCGGGGCGGCGGTGGCGCGCTGGTGTGTCGAGCACGGGCATCCGTTGGTCACGCTCCACTATCGCGGCCCGCAGACGCCCGCCGCCCATGCGGTGGCCGAGACCTTCCGTTCCTGGTACCGGAGTCGAGGCGAAGCTGATCAACGACTCCTCGTGCCGTGCTTCGTGCTGGGCGATCCGTGGCTGACGATCAACACCGCCTCGGTGCCGTTCTGGACCTTCTTTTCCGTACAGCCGGCGCTCGCTGCCTTGCGTGATCATCTGGAGCGCACCGAGCCGTACCGGGAGGCCCATGTCATGCTGTTCGAGCACGGGGCCGACTCGCTCGGTATCGCGGCACCGGCGGAGTGGGAGCGGGCGCTCGCCGACGCCGGTGTGGAAGTGGACTTCCTCGGGTTGGATCGAGCGCGGTTCCCGCACGACATCTCCTTTCTGGCTCGGTACGGGCCGGCTATGCGGGAGCTGAGTCCAGCCAGTCAGCTCTGGTCGCCGCTGGGAGTCGGTGAGGCCCTCGGTGGCCTGGAGAGCGCCGGGTTGGAGGTGCGGCGATGAGCCGGACGCGCGAGGTCGTCGTCATCGGGGCCGGACCGAACGGACTGGTGGCGGCGAACCTGTTGGCCGACGCCGGCTGGGACGTGCTCGTGTTGGAGGCACAGCCGCGGTACGGCGGAGCGGTCACCAGTGACACAGACGTCGCGGAGGGCTTCGTCCACGACACGTTCAGCGCGTTCTACCCGCTGGCGTCGGTGTCACCGGTGATCACGAAGCTGCGGCTGGAGGAGCACGGGCTGGTGTGGTGTCGCGCTCCCGCCGTTCTCGGTCTGCCCCGCCCGAACGGCGGGTGGGCGCTACTGCACTCCGACGTGGAGCGTACGGCGGCCGGGCTCGAGGAGCACCACCCCGGTGACGGCGAGGCGTGGCTCCGGCTCTACCGCGACTGGCGTCGCATCGGTCCGGCGTTGATCGAGGCCCTGTTGAGCCCGTTCCCACCCGTACGCGGCGCGCTGAAGACGCTGGCCCAGCTCCCGTCGGTCGGCGGACTGGATTACGTACGCACCCTGCTCGAACCGGCGGCCACCCTGGTCTCGACGCGCTTCGGCTCCGAGGAGGCCCGGCTCCTGCTGGCCGGCAACGCCTTGCACGCCGACATTCCGATGACCGCCGTCGGCTCCGGCCTCCTCGGCCTGCTGTTGACCATGATCGGCCAGAGCAACGGGTTTCCGGTGCCGCGCGGTGGTTCGAGCCGGCTCACCCAGGCCATGGTGGACCGGCTGACGAGCCGTGGCGGCCGCATCCGTACGGACACTCGGGTGCAGCGGATCGTGACGGCCTCCCGGCGCGTGACCGGAGTGATCACCGAAGGCGGCGAGTTGATCAACGCCGGCGCGGTGATCGCGGACGTCGCGGCCACCGCCTTGTACGGACGGCTCGTGTCCTGGGGCGAGTTGCCGACCCGGGTGCGGCGCAGCATGGACCGCTTCGAGCTGGATCCGGCCACGATCAAGGTGGACTGGGCGCTGTCGTCTCGCATCCCGTGGCAAAGTCCGCCGGAGGTCGCGCCGGGCACCGTGCACATCGCCGATTCGCTGGACGCGCTCAGCAACAGCCACAACGAGATCGACAACCACACGATCCCGGCCGACCCGTTCCTGCTGGTGGGCCAGATGACGACCGCCGACCCGACGCGCTCGCCGGCTGGCACCGAGTCGGCCTGGGCCTATACCCATCTCCCGCAGGTTGTCCACCGCGACGCGGGCTCCGAAGGAATCACCGGCAGCTGGGACGACGACGAGATCGAGCGGTTGGCCGACCGCATGCAGTCCCGGCTGGAGCGGTACGCCCCCGGCTTCGGGGCTCGGGTGACGGCTCGACGGGTGCTCGGCCCCCGGCAGCTCGAGGCTCGGAACGAGAACCTGATCAACGGTGCCCTGGCCGGAGGAAGCGCCAACCTGCACCAGGAGTTGATCTTCCGGCCGATACCCGGACTGGGCCGGGCGGAAACCCCCATCGCCGGGCTCTTCCTCGGCTCGGCCTCGGCTCACCCCGGCGGCGCCGTCCACGGCGCGTGTGGTGCCAACGCCGCCCGCGCTCTCCTCGCCGCCTCCCGTATTGGCCGGCTCTGAGCCAAGCTCCCACCTGGGCGGCAACCGCCTAATCGGTCGGGTTACCCCGTCGGAGTACGACTCTCGCCCGGACTCGAACTTTCGGTCGGACTCGAACTTTCGGTCGGACTGGGGCTTTCCTCGGACTGGCGCTTTCGGTCGGACTGGGGCTGTCGATCGCATTGGAAGGATGCGCGTCCAAACCGGGCTCAGCACGCGCCGGACGCGGCCCGTCACACCTCGAGCGAAGGCTCGCCGTAGGCGGGGTGGCGGCTACCCAGCTTGCGGGCCACTGCGAGGTGGGACCCCAAATAGCCGCCGACTCCTGAGATGGCTGCGCCCGCCAGCGCGAGCCTGGCGCCAGTGCCGTGTCGACCCCGGCGGCGGGCAACCCACGACGCGGCGTAGATGCCGATGGCGAGAGCGTTGGTCGCGGCGTGCACGAGTCCGACCCGCTTCTCGCGCGGCCCCGCTGCCGACCACTCCGACCATCCGGTCCAGGCGGTCGGGGCGGCGGCCAAGAGACCAGCGCCGATCAGCCGCTGGGCAGCCGCGGAGGACCCGGCTCCACCGCACACGTCGAGCAGGCTCGCGGAGGTCCAGGTGCCGAGGACGAGATCGGTCAGCAGCGGATGCAGCGCGTGGCCGAGCCACGCACCACGCAGCACCGCCGCTCGCGCTCCCGTACCGAACACGCTGTGGATCGTGGGCTCGACAGCCTCCACTCCGGCATCGAGCGCGGTCATATCCTCGAGTCGGAGGGTCCAGCGCACGATTGCCGGGGCTCGATCGATGGAATCCATGTGCTCTCCTCGGCTCTACACGGAGCGGGCACGTCCCGGTCCGTTGGGTCAACCTTGCCGCCGGGCGACGACGAGGGCAACCGCGCCGGCTCGTGGCGAATCGTGACCGTCCCACTGGCGTCGAAGTCTGGGTACTCGAGCACAGCCCAATCGAACAGGCTCTCGTCTGCCCAGCGATTCGCAGAGAAGGTGCCAAGTTGCTCCGGCTTGGCGATCTACCCCGGGTCGGCCAGCCCGAAGGCGCCCTGCCAGATTCGCGTGAGCCGGGCGGCGAGAACGTCGTACTCGTGGCGGACAGTCTCGCGCCTGGCCAGGTCGTAGAAGTTGCGCTCACTCATCAGGATCAGTGCCGTGACGAGGTGCTCAGCCTCCTCGGCGTCTTCCGCCTCGGGTACCCGGCCATAGCGTCGCAGGAGTTCGACCGTCGGCGCGCGGACCAGGGCGACATTCGTCATGCCCTGTTCGCAGACGTCAGGGACCGTCGCACTGAGCTCAACTCCGGCGATCATGGCGACCCGGTGCTCCCACCAGAGGTCGGCGGCCCCGCGCACCGTAGCGGCCACCACCTCGTGCGGCGATCGTTCCCCGTGCTCGGCGAGCTCGTCGAAAGGCGGCCGTTGAACTTCGCGACCGCCTGGGTGACGACTGCTCCGAGCAGCACCCGCGCACGCGCCAACCAACTGCCGCTCGCGGTGCGGGCAGGCGGCCATTCGGCGCCGGGCCACCACTCGTGCGACGAGGGGGTGGTCATTGACTGCCGCATGCTCGACCGAATCGAGGTGGAGTCCACGACAGGCCTCGTCTGCTGCGGCAGTGGCGTCACGTGGAAGCAAACCCGAGCCGCCGCCGAAACCATGTCGACCTACAGCGACATGGTCAGCTACCCGAACTTCCTGAGTGCCGACGACACGAGCGACGTTGCCGATGCCTACGGTCGCGCCGTGTTCGCCCGGCTGGTCGAGGTCAAGAACCGCTACGGCCCCGAAAACGTATTTCGGATCAACAACAACAATCCCGCCCAGCGGATGATCAAGGAGCCTCGAGCGAGTGGTCGGTATTGGTCGTGCCGCCCGGGCCGGCGACAGGTCACTGTCGTCGACCCGGCTGGCCGAGCGCTACGCAGTCGACTCCGACCTGGTCGTCTGGGGACTCCCGCTCGCGCTGCAGGTCGGTCAGCCGTTGACGTCGTCTCGGAAGGCAATCCAGTCGCGCACGCGTGCCAGATCGAAGGAGGTGCGGCCGTCGGCGCTGATGGTGATCATGCGCGTGCCGAGGTCGTAGAGGACTGGCCCGAGTTGTTCGGGGCCGTCTTGTGCCGCCGTTGACCGTTCGATGTCGGCTGGATCCCGTCCGAAGTCAGCGCACCACTGATTCAACACCTGGTTCTTGTGACGCAGGGTGTCGACGTCGCCGAAGCCGTGCCAGATCGTGGCGTGCTCGGCGACGAGCCGCAAGGTCTTGCGTTCACCACCGCCGCCGATCAGCATCGGGATACTTCGCGTAGGCGGCGGATTGAGTCGCTGCCACCGGTCGCGAATCCGGGGAAGTGCCGCTCCGAGGTCTCCGATGCGGCTGCCGGCTGTACCGAACGGATAGCCGTACTCGTTGTAGTCGCGTTCGAACCAGCCGGCTCCAATGCCCAGGATCAGCCGACCGCCGCTGATGTGGTCGACAGTTCGGGCCATATCGGCGAGCAGATCGGCGTTGCGGTAGCTGTTGCAGGTGACCAGGGCTCCGAGTTCGACGCGCTCGGTTTGTTCCGCCCAGGCCGCGAGCAGCGACCAGCATTCGAAATGTTGCCCGTCCGGTTCGCCGGACAGCGGATAGAAGTGGTCCCAGTTGAAGATGATGTCGACTCCCGCCTCCTCGGCGGCGTCGACCGCACGGCGGAGGTCGGCGTAGCTGCCGTGCTGAGGTTGCAGCTGAACTCCGACGCGAAGGGGTCGGTTGCCGGCGAAATTCGGCGATTTGCTGATGGGACGATTCCTTTCGATCGGGACAAACGCCTGCGTGCGCGCCCACGGTGCGGTTGCCTCTGACGTCACGCACCGCTGCCGTAGGGGCGGGTGATGATCTCCAGCCAGTGTCCGTCGGGGCCTTCCCAGTAGAGGCCGCGACCGCCGTCCTCGCGGTTGATCTCGCCGGGCCGGCGCTTGTGCGGGTCGGCCCACCACTGGCGACGTTGGTCCTTGAGACGGTCCCAGATCGCGTCGAAGTCGTCCTCGCCGACAAGGAAGGCGTAGTGCTGGCCGGTGATCTCGCCGGTGTCTTCGATGAAGTCCAGCGTCGTGCCGTTGTCGAACTGGAGCACGGCGAACGGACCGTACGACGACGGCTCGGCCAGACCGAGGATGCCGCCCACCTCGCGAGCGGCGGCCCAAATGTCCAACGCATGCACCAGCGTGTGGTTGAACTCGATACTCATTGGTGGACCTCCTTCGACGTGCTCCAAGATTCACGCTACTGCCGAGCGGCGAGTGTAGGCGACACAGACGACGACCATGCTCGGGTGGTCCTCGGTGCTTACGGCGCCTGGGATCCAGACCCGGTACCGGCCGCGTCGTCCAGCGCGATGTGCCGGGTTTCGCGGACCAGCAGCAGCGCGATCAAAGTGAGCACTGCCGCGGCGGAGAGGTAGAGACCGACGAACGCAATCCCACCGTCGGGCTGCCAGAGGTAGGCCACGGCGATGAACGGAGCCAACGAGGCACCCAGGATGCCTGACACGTTGTAGGCCACTCCCGATCCGGTGTAGCGAACCTTGGTCGGGAACAGCTCCGGGAGCAAGGCCCCCATCGGCCCGAAGGTGAAGCCCATGAGCGCGAGCCCGAGCGCGAGAAATGCGCCGGTCGCCAGCGGTGAGCCAGCGGTCGCGGCGAACCAGGGCTGGAAGAGCAGTCCGAACAAGGCGATCCCGATCGTGGTGACAATGAGCACCTGTCGTCGCCCGAACCGGTCGGCGAGCCATCCGGCGATGGGCGTGAACACGCCGAAGAGAACCACGCCGATGAGCAGCAGGCCGATGAAGGTGTTGCGGTCGTAGCCGAGTCCGATCTTGACGCCCGCGGTGGCCACCGCGGGCGCGGTGCCGTAGCTCAGTGTGAATGCGGTCATGAAGTAGAACAGCACATAGGTGGCCAACATGATGAAGGTGCCGAGGATCAGTTCCCGCCAGTTCGAGCGCAGGACCGCTGCCAGTGGGACACGCGTGGTCTCGCCACGGTCGAGTGCCCGCTGGAACACCGGTGCCTCGACGAGACGGAGACGCACGTACAGACCCACGACGACGAGCAGAGCGCTGAGCAGGAATGGGATCCGCCATGCCCAGGCCACAAAGGCTTCCGGGGGTAGCGAAAGCCCCAAGACGAGGAAGACGCCGTTGGCCAAGATGAAACCGATCGGGGCCCCGAGCTGCGGGGCGCTGCCGAACAGTCCGCGTCGGTCCGGCGGTGCATTCTCGGTGGCGAGCAGTGCGGCGCCGCTCCACTCACCGCCCAGCCCCAGGCCCTGCCCGAACCGCATGACGCACAACAGGATGGGAGCGAGCAGCCCGACCGTGCCGTAGGTCGGCAGCACGCCGATCAGAAACGTTGCGATCCCCATGGTCAGCAGCGAGGCGACGAGGGTGGCCTTGCGCCCTATCCGGTCACCGAAGTGCCCGAAGAGGATCGACCCGACCGGCCGGGCGAAGAACGCGAGGGCGAAGGTCGCAAGTGACGAGATCTGCGCCGCCGCCGGATCGCCCGGCGGGAAGAACAGCGCGGGGAAGACGACGACCGCCGCGGTGGCGTAAATGTAGAAGTCGTAGAACTCGATCGAGGTGCCGATGAGGCTTGCGGTCACCACTCGCGACCTCGGGTTTGCTGGCGCCGTCGCAGTCTCAGCCGCAGAGATCATGGGTTGAATTTAGCCTTCAGCCGTGGCCGGGTGGTGGCTGGTTCGGCGGGTCTGAACGTTGATGTGCCTTCTTTGCTTGGCGAATCAGGCTGTCGAGATCCTGGGACAATCCTCACGACCTGGCCGGCGTGGGCGCGGAGTCACACGTCGGCCAGCCCTTCGCGGTGGGCCGCGGCGACCAGTTCGGAACGGCGCTCGACCCCGAGTTTGGCCAGGAGGTTCGAGACGTGCCGTTCGGCGGTGCGGTGGCTGATGAACAGCCGGGTGCCGATCTGCCGGTCGGTCAGGCCTTGGGAGACCAAACCGAGCACCTCGGACTCGCGCTGGGTGAGCCGGTACCGGTTGCCTGCGGTGCCGTCGGTGATCAGCCGCAGTCGGGACCGGCGGCCCAGGTCCTCGGCGAGCGCGACGAGCCCGAGCGCGCCGATCGCGCGGCCCTCGACCACGGCCGACTCGAGCAACGCGGATGCGGCCTGGCGGTCTCCTCCCTGGGCCAGCAGTGCACGGGCACCCCGCACGCGGGCCGCGGCCGCCCGGTAACGGTCGCCGAGGCCGTCCCAGTGCTCGGCCGCCAACGCCCAGGACTCAGCGTCGTCGGCGAGCTCGGCCCGCGCTCCGGCCAGCTCGGCCTCGACGAGCGGCGGCGACCAGTCGAGCGTCGCTGCCGCGTCCTCGGCCCGGCGGAGCAGCTCCCGAGCCCGTTCCAGCTGGGGTGGGCTCTCTCGGACCGCCAACGCGACCCCGACGGCGAGCACGGGGACCGCGAACACCGGGTGCCAGGTGTCGAGCGCCACCGCCGGTGCGTCGGCGAGGACCGTGCTCGCCCCGGCCACGTCGCCCTGGCCGAGCGCGGTCTCGGCGAGCCCGGCGGAAAGCGGTCCGAGGAGCTGCGGATCCAGCAGCTGGCGGCCGGCGGCTCGGGCCCGCTCGAGGAGGTGCCGGGCCTGCTCGAGATCTCCCTGCCTGAACCGGACGAGTCCCTCCACCAGGTCGACGCGGATCGCGTCGATGCCCTGCGGGTTCAGCCGCGGACCTCCTCGAGCAGCGGCTCGGCCTCGTCCGAGCGACCGACCAGCGCCAGCATCTGCACCGCGTCGCAACGGCACCAGACGCCCTTGCGCCGGCGCAGGCCCAGTTCGTCGCCGACCCGCACACTCTCGAGAGCGACCTCCGCCGCCTCGCGCACTCGGCCGGCAACCCAGAGCGCGGTGCCGAGGTTGACCAGGGCACGCGCGTTCTCGTCGACGTCGTCGAGCTCCTCGTCCGCGATGCGGATGGCCGTGCGCAGCTCGGCGATGCCGTCCTCGACGCGACCGGTCATGGCGAGGTCGACGCCCAGGTTGCACCGGGCGTGGCCCTCGACGGACCGGCCGTCCGGAACTTGCTGCGCGACCCCGATCGCCTCACGGGCTCGTCCCTCGGACTCGGCGTGGCGGTCGGCCAGCATCAGGATCTGGGACAGCCCGCTCAGCACGGCCGCACGGGCACGCGTGGGAGGCTCGGCCGGCACGAGCTCCACGGCCTGCTGGTAGGCGACCAGCGCGCCCTGGCCATCGCCGGACATCCAGAGGTAGCGGCCCAGCCGCTCGTGCAGCCATCCACGCAGGTGCTCGTCGTCGGCGTCGACGCATTCGATGGCCTCCCTGATCAGCGCGGTGGCCCGGTCCGGGTGGGCGGCCAGATGCGCGACCTCGGCGATCCAACGCAGCAGCCGGGCCCGCGGTACATCGAGCAATCGCTCGGCGTCCGGCACGACCTGGATCAGCTCCAGCGCGCGTTGGTAGTGGGCCAGTGACTCGGCGAAGGCCAAGGCGTTGCTCGCCTCGCGCCCGGCCGCCACGGAGGCGACCAGCGCCTGCCCGGGCTCACCGGCCGCATCCCAGTGCCGGGCCAGCCGCCCGGCCACCCCGCCGTACCGTCGCCCGGCCAGGTCGGGTGACTGGTCAGCGTCTCGGCCAGTCGGCGGTGGGCCCGGGCCGCCTCGCTCGGCAGCAGGCTGGCCGCGATGGCCTCCTGGAGGAGCGCGTGCCGAAAGACGAGGGCGTCCCCGTCCGGCTGCAGGATGTGGGCCTCCACGGCCTCGCGCAGCGCGGCTTCGAGGCGCTCGTCCCGCACGTCGACCACGGCCTCGAGCAACCGGGAGGGGACCTCGCGGCCGATCAGGCAGGCGGTGCGCAGCACCTGGCGGGTGGCGGGCGGCAAGGACTCGAGCCGGGCGAGCAGGAGATCGCGGACCGTGCTGGGCAGCTGGTCGTCCGCGCCCAGCGCCAGCAGTTCCTCGGCAAAGAACGGGTTGCCCTCCGCGCGGGCGTAGATCTCGTCCAGCAGCTGGGCGCGCGGCGGGACACCCAGGATGTCGCTCACCTGGCGGGCCTGCTCCTCGCGGGTCAGCGGCTCGATGTCGCACGCGCTGTTCGGTGCGCCGCACGAGGTCGGCGAGGTAGCCCGCGAGCCCGGGTGGGACCGGGGACTCGTCGGTGCGCACGGACACCACGATCACGACGTCGCGAATGCTGTTGGCGAGCGAGCAGCGCGACCAGCTCGCGAGTGGACCTGTCGGCCCAGTGCAGGTCCTCGAGGACCAGCACGAGCGGACGCCGTTCCGCCATGGCGCGGAACAGGCTCGTGAGGGCCTGGTAGAGCCGGGTCGAACTAGTGGCCCCGTTCTCCGAGGAGGGCGCGTCACCGCTCAGAGCGGGCGCCAGCCGGCCGAGCTCGTCGGCCGCAGGACCCGCCCACCGTCGTACGGTGGCGACGCCCTCCCGCCGGACCAGCTCACCGAGGAGATCGACGAGCGGTGCGAACGGGAGGGTCTGCTCGCCGAGGGCCACGCAGTGTCCGATCAACACGTCGGCACGCTCGCCGAGACGGGCGGCCAGCTCGTCGAGGACCCGGGTCTTGCCAATGCCTGCCGGGCCCTCGACCAGCACGGTGACGGGACGGTGCGCGGCCGAGCTCTCCTCGACCAGCGACTCGAGGCGGGCCAGAACCCCGTCGCGTCCCACCAACCGACGGCTGCGGGACCGACGGCCGCCGAGACCGACCGCGGTGGTCATGATGAACGATAATGAACCGCGGCCGGCGCCGGAGGCAGCGCCGCGCGTCAGCTGCCCTCGTGCACGGCAATGAGCTGGTCGGCGACCAGGCCGTGCGCCTCGCGGTGTACCTGGGCCGCTGACTCGGCGTCGGGTGCCTCGACGAGGCAGAAGACCTTGCCCGAACCCTCGTCGAACCAGTACTGCTGGTAGTCGACCCCGTAGGCGCCCTGCACCTTGAGGTCGGCCTGGTGGGCGTTGGCGACGGCCTCGGCGGTGAGGCCCTCGACCTTCTCGTGGATGTCCATGAACAGCGTCATGATGGTTCCTCCTTGTTGGGGGTAGTGGCGATCTGCCACGCAACCAGCGTGCTGCGGGCCGCGCCTGCCCCGTTACGGGAAACCACGCAGATCTGCAGACATGAAGTACGTATTCGCGCGCAGCGGAACCATCTGACCGCCTGGGTAGCGGCGAAGCGGATGATCTCCACGGCGTCTCGCTCGGGTTGGTGTGTACGGGTGCGGTGTGCGAGTGCCGGTGGCATTTCCGACGATATGTCATCGGTGTCATCGATCTTGCTGTCACCGGTGACAGAGTTGACGCGGAGCCCTTAGGATTCGAGCACTGCACCGATGAGGTAGAGCCTGCCGCAGGCCGTGGCCGCTGAATAACAAGGAGACCCCACATGACTGATTTCAATGGCCGACCGATTCTGGTCACGGGGGCCACCGGCGGAATCGGCGGCGCAACCGTGCGACAGCTGGTCGCGGCGGGCGCCGACGTAATCGCCAGCGGCCGGTCCGAGAAGGCGCTCGCCGGCCTGGAGCAAGAGACCGGTGCGCGTACGTGCCCCTTCGACCTGAGCTCCGAGGAGAGCGTCCGCAGCGCCCTCGACGGCCTCGACGTCTGGGGCATCGTGAACTGCGGAGGGTACGGCGGCGAGATTGCCACTCCGATGGAAACCGACATCGCGGTGTTCGACAAGGTGATCACCATCAACGCTCGGGGTGCACTGCTGGTCACCAAGTACGCGTCGCAGACCATGGTTCGCCTCGGTCGTGGCGGGTCCATCGTCAACGTGTCGTCCCAGGCGAGCCTGGTCGCCCTGGAGGGACACATCTCCTACGGATCGTCCAAGGCGGCGTTGGACAACATCACCCGGGTCTCCGCTCTCGAGCTCGGCAAGTACAACATCCGGGTGAACAGCGTGAACCCGACCGTGGTGATGACGCCGATGTCGGCCTGGTACTGGGGTCGACCCGAGATCGAAGGGCCGTTCCTGTCCGCCATGCCGCTCGGCCGTTGGGCCACTGAGGACGAGATCGCCGCCCCGATCGTCTTCCTGCTCAGCGACGCGGCCTCCATGATCAGCGGTGTCTCGCTGCCCATCGACGGCGGCTACAGCTCCCGCTGACCAGAGACCTTGGCGCGTGCCGGGATGGTCAGCGGCGCTGCCCCGCGGCTGAGACGATGACACCGAAGGACACGCTGTCCTGAGGCAACCGAGGACGTGATTGATGGCGACGATGCGAGACGTGGCTGCCCGTGCCAACGTCAGCGCGAAGACGGTGTCCCGCGTGTTCAACGACGACCCGCATGTCACACCCGAGACCAAGCAACGCGTCGAAGCGGCGCTCCGCGACCTCAACTACGTTCCCAACTCCATCGCGACCACCTTCCGTACCGGCCGGTCGCCGGTCATCGGGGTTGTCATCCCGGACATCCTCGATCCGTTCTTCGCCTCCATCGCCAGCGCCGCCGGAACCCTGGCTGCCGGCCACGGCATGTCGGTGGTCATCACCAGCGTGGGCGATGCCGATCGTGAGCCCGATGTTGTGCAGTCTCTTCTCCGTCAAGCCCTCAGCGGCCTCATCATCGCTCCCGTCGCCGCCGACCACAGCTATCTCCACGCCTGGACCGATCGCACCCAGATCGTCTTCGTTGATCGGCAGCCCGTTGGTGTGGCTGCCGACTCGTTCATCGAAGACGACCCCGGCGGGGCACGTCTGGCCACCTCGCACCTCCTCGAGCACGGCCACACCCGCGTCGCCTTCATCGGCGACGCTCTCACGATCCCCACCACGCGGGCCCGTTTGACGGGCTACCGGGACGCACTGACCGAGGCCGGTCTCCCCCTCGACGACAATCTGGTCGCGATCGGCGCGCTCGATCGATCGATGGCAGCTGAGACCTTCGCCGCCCTCGACGCCGCGGCCCCGACTGCCTTGTTTTGCTCGAACGCTCGCGCAGCCATCAGCCTCGCCCCGATCCTGCGTGACAGTGGCCTGGCGGTCAGCACTTTCGGCGACTTCCCTCTTGCCGACCAGTTGATCCCGTCGTTGACCGTGATCGACCAAGATCCTTTCCAACTCGGCACCCTCGCCGCCCAGCGCATCCTCGATCGGCTCGACAAACCGGGCCGGCGCTACCGTCGCCGCACGGTCCTGCCCGTCGAGCTGGTCGAACGGGACTCCTGCCACGTCACCACCAGGCTGTCTCAATCCCGGCGCCCCCGAGCGGTGAGTAAATGGATCCGCGCCCGCCTGTGACACCGATGACACGCCCCCACCGGCTTCGCCTTGACACCGGTGACGATCTACCGTCAGACCGCAGCCCCCTGAGCTTGGGAAGGCCCGCACCACAGAGTCGGGGTTGTAGGAACGCTGAACCAGCCGCCAGGGATCCGCAGGATACCCCGAGCCTGCGGCGAAGATGCGTTCCGCGGCTGCCTGGAGTCGATTCCGTCGCGGGCCGGAGCGGTGGATGTGATTTCGCGGGTCGACTAGGAGCTCGCTCAGGTCGGAGACCACTAAGTCGGCTCCATGGGCCGCCAATTGTTGCGCGTGTCCGGCGCGATCAACGCCGATGACCAGACCGAAGGAGCCCGCGCGACCCGCTTCCACTCCGGCAATCGCGTCTTCGACAATGACGGAGCGCTGCGGTGACACGCCCAGACGTCGGGCCGCCTCGAGGAATCCGTCGGGTGCCGGCTTGCCGGCCAGACCGAGCTCGAGCGACGTCACCCCGTCGACCCGGGTGTCGAAGAGGTTGGTGATGCCCGCGGATTCCAAGACGGCCGCGCAGCTGCGACTGCTCGACACGACGGCGGTCTTGATGCCGCCCTCGCGGAGCTCCCGGATCCACGCGACCGATCCAGGAATGGCCTGGACACCGAGACGCTTCAACTCCGCTTCGACCAGTCGCTCTTTACGATTGGCCAGACCCCAGATCGAGTCCTCCGCCGGCGGCGAGGCCGGACCGCCCTCCGCGAGCGTGATGCCGCGCGAAGCCAGGAAATCGCGAACTCCTGCCTCACGCGGCTTCCCGTCGACGTAGACGGCATAATCGGACTGGTCGTCGAAGCGCGTCGTGCTGGTCTGATGCAACACGTCCCACGAAGCCAGAAAGCCATTGAAGGTCTGCGTCCACGCGGCCGCGTGGACAGCTCGGGTCGTGGTCAGCACACCATCAAGGTCGAACAACACGGCATCGAAATGCTCCACGGCGACAACAGAAGACATTCGCTATCCCTTCTGGGCGGCATCCACTCGACTCGGCGGGGAAAGCTCGAGAGTGGAACCGCGGGCCATTGGTCGGGTGATCAAGGTGGGTGCCACCCAGCAACCTACGCTGGAGCCTCGGGGGAGCTGAGCACGCCCACCTGACACCATCCAAGATCAGATCCGACGTATGCCACCGAGATCGAGCACGACCTCGAGCAACAGTCCGGCGCCGAGCGCTGGAAGGGGCACCGCCAGGTCCGCGACACGGGACCGACCCGCCGTGACCACGCCGGAACCTTGCAGTTCCAGGGACGCCATACGGCGACTGCGCGTCTCACAAGCCTGACGCCTTACGGCGTCGCCTGGCGCGGAGGGCGGGCGCTTTTAGCGGCGGAAAGGGCTCGCCCAAGGGCCATGAGAGTTGCCCAGGCCAAACCACTCGGCCTGCGACCCAGGCTTTGAAGTCGCTGTGCCCGGACGTTGCGCTGGAGTTCGGCAGCGCGGACTGCGCGGCAACCTGATGAATCGCGGCTGGCTCAGGATCAGCTTGTCGATCTGGCTGGTCGACTGTTTGACGACTCCGCGGTACCAGCGCGCCCATACTCACCGGTGTCCCGCGGCGGTCCTCAGCGCTCGTCTGCCGTCTCCGCGGCTGCTTCCTCGGCCTCGAGCTCGGCGGCGAGCTCGGCGACAGCGAGCTCGATGACGAACCCGAGGGCCTCGGTGATCCGCTCGGCAGCGGTGACGATTCGGGCGGTGCCCACGAGGGGCGCCACCGCCACCAGGAGACTCTGGACGTCCTCCACGGTGATCCCGGTTTGGGCCGCGGTGTTGGCATTCATCACGTAGGAGGCGGTCGGGGCGTCGACCGCCACGAGCGCGGCCAGCCGAGCAATCATGTGCTCACGGGCAGGAAGGTTGCTGTGGAGCAAGGAGACCGCGGTGATCTCGGCGAGGGCGGTCATCACGGGCTGGTCGTCGGGCATGGTCCACCTCTGAGTCGGTTGTCCAAACGGATCCCCGGTCGCCGGGTCCGTGGCACATCCTGGCAGTCGCAGGTGAACGTGTGGCGGCGGGTAGGGCGCGACGACCGCTAGACGTGACTGATTCTGGCCGGACTTGGCGGTGTTCGACGACTGCAGCATCAGAGTGAGCCGGTGAATCGCCAACATCGTCCGAGCTCAGACGCCAAGACACCGCGCCACAGCCCCCAAAGAAAGAGTCCACGCATTCCGCACGGAGCGATCCGGTGTCATGCTTGCTCGGCGCCCTGCGGCCGGATCCTTCCGGTCCTCAGCCGTGCTTCGGGCGGCGTGAGTCTGCGCCTTGCGGATCGCTGGTTGGTTGGTTCCGGTGTCGAATCTCGATCTGCCGGCATCGCAGGGCGCGCCTACACGATCTTGGCCGTTCACGCGGCCAGCTACGCCCAAGATCCGCTAAGGCGTGGCGTTCTCCTCGGCTTCGTCGTCGTGGAGGTGGTTGCGGGAGATCCTGTCCGCGCGTGTCAGCGCTTTCTCGACCTCGCTCAGCCACTGCTCGTCGAAGACCACCACGACACCTGACCCACCGTTGGGGACGGCCCACTCGACGTCGGACTTGATCTTCCGCTTCGTCACCCGATCGATGATCGTGCCGGTACCGGCACCCAGTCCTGCCCCGACCGCCGCCGAGGCCAGCAGCGCCGGCGGGAAGATCAAACCGACCAAGGCTCCTCCAACGGCGCCGACCACGGCCCCGATGCCGGGCTCGTTCGTGGTGTCCTTGACGTGAACCTTGCCGTCGCTGTCGCGGTTCACCAAGGCCAGCGCCCCGACCTTGATCACGTCATCGGCGACGAGCCCCTTCAACGTATTCCAATCCTCTTCGGCCGTGGCGGGCTCGCTGTATGCGGCCACGTACAGATCAAGCGTGGCGTCGTCCTTGTCGCTCATCAGGTCTCCGTCTTGTCGTCCTGCCGCCGTCGTTCGGCGGCAGCGAGCATGCTGTCACACCCCGAGCAGCATGCTTGACCCGACCATCGTCTGGTGTACGTCATCGGTCAGCGTGGGCTCGAGCCTCGCTCGCTCATCGGTGTCCGTACCAGCGCCATCTCAGCGCCGCTGCCAGGACCGCTCCGCATCGGTGACGGTGCGGGACAGCACCGCTATCAGGAAGGTGCCGATCGCGATGCCGACAGCCAGATTGATCAACGCTGTGCTGATCTTGCCGGCAAGGCTGCCCTCGGCAGCGAACGGCATCACCATCGCCGCCACCGTGCCCAGCCCGACAAGCCAACCAAAGAACACCCGCGGACGAGGTGTCGTGACCGACAGTAGGTGGGCCGCCCCAGTTGCTGCCAGCGCCACCACGAACGCTGTCATCGCGTAGTTCACTGCAAGTGAGTCGGTGATCGACCACACGAGCGTGGTAACGAGGCTCGACATCCAGCACAGAACTACACAGCAGCACGCCCACCGCCGCCACCAGGGCCGCGATGCATCCGGTGGCCACACCCCCCGCCCACAGGCGGCCGGCCAGCACCACGGCGCCGCGACCCGAGGCCGACCCGGACGGTGCAGGGATGGACATGAGTACTCCTTATCGAGCGTCGCAAGGATTGTCGAGACCCGGTGTATGAACTGGATCGTCCACGGCAAAGCTCCGTCTCAAACTGCTCCAACAGTCTCCACTGCACTCGTGGAGAACTCACCAACGACACATACGAACTGCGCCGTAGGAGCCATCACCGACCGCAGAATCACTCCGAGGCAGGTTCCTGTGGTCGTTGACCGGTGTGAACTCCTGGTCACCACCCCTGGGCACTGGTCTCGCCCCTAAGCCGAGGCAGGCTGCTGACCCCCTCTGATCAGGCGAGTGCAGTTGCCTTCAGCTGGTCGAACTCGGCCTGCGTGATCGACCCGCTGTCGAGCAGCGACTTCGCCGAGGAGATCTGGTCTGTCGGGCTCGACGAGCTGGCGACCGACTGAATGTAGCGATCAGTCTCGGCCTGAGCCTGCCGGATCGCACCTGCCTGACGCTCCGCCATCCCGCGTCCCCGCACGATCAGATAGATCAACATGACAAGGAAGGGCACGAGGATCAAGCCGATCGTCCACAAGGCTTTGGCGCCCCCGCTGAGTTCGCGGTCGCGGAACAGATCCCCGAAGATGTGGAACAGCACCATCAGGTACATCACGAAGAAGAAGCTCCAGATCAGGAGCCAGAAGAAGTCCCAGAATTCCATCGAAGTGCCTTTCAAATCAATGAGAGAATCATTCACCGCCGGCGCCCTCGGCCGTCGGACGACCCCAACGCTAGCCGAACCTGCCGGCCCGGAGCCGATACCTGGCGCGAATGGGACGCACTCAGACAGCCATGCGCTGAGCACCATGCTGGTTACCACTCTCGGCCGTGCCAGTTGTCGCACCTACGGCGTTTCGACCTTGTCCGGCCTCAAGCACCCGTTCAGGCATCCGTGTCGTCCACGTTGCCTGACCAGGAAGGTTGTCAATATGCGCAAGACTGCCTCGATCGTCGGCATCGTCTTCGGAGCGATCTTCGTCATCGCCGGTATCTGACCTGGATTGTGATCACGAACACGCTGTCCGGACAGAAGATCACCGTGTCCGACGACGCCGGCTGCCGGGCCGGCGCGACGGTCGCTGGACCGATCAGCGCATACTGCCAGGCGAGCGTGATCGACAAGCACACCATGGAGATCACCGGCGGCAAGACCTATGCCGAGCTGGATAGGGAGGACCCCAACCGCGACACTGCGATGACATCCTCGTTCCTGCAGGCGTCGCGGTCTACCTCGGTGGTCGCCTTCGGCGTTGCGGCAATGGCCATAGCCGTCGGCGTCGCCTTCGTGCTGTTCGGACTCGCGCTGCGCGGGCCGCAGCCCGCTGTCGCGCGCGCCGCGACGGTCTCGTGATCGCGCCCGTTAGTTCGTCGTGGGTTGAGCCAGGCGGTGCGGTTGTTGAGGTAGAGGCCGCAAGTGTGCCGCTCACCGCTCACCTCATCGACGCGCTTGTCGTTGACCCGCGGCCCCCCGCACCGCGACCGCACCGGCCGCCGTGGTCACCTCCCGCTCGGCGTGATGACCGTTGCGGACCACCAGCCGACGGCCATCGGCGTCGACCTCCCCTCGATGGGCCTCGACATGGGCGGCGACCTCGGCCTGCAACGCGGCCGCCAACATCTGCCGGGCACCATCACGGACAATCTCATCCAGCAACGACGCGCCGGTCTCGTTGGCCTCCGAACTTCCTGGACTACCGTGAGCATGAGGGCGTACCTTTCCGAACCAGCGCGCCAACGCCGGCTCTTGATCGAGAACCATCGACTTCAGATCATCCTCGGGAAGGTGCGCTCCTTCACGTCACCAGGGCGAGAGCCATCCACAAGTTCCGATCATTGCTCACAAGGAACACCCGAAGACGCTACTGCTGATAACGCCGTCGAAGCCGAGGGCGGCCAGCGCCGTGAAGACCTCGTCGAAGTCGACCTCGCCGCGGCCTATCTCCATGTGCTGGCGCACCCGGACGGTGGCAGAACCTGCCTGGGACACTCGGTCGGAGAGACCGTATCCTCTCAAGCAGTGGGCGCCGTGTGCGGCGTCCGTTTTCCTGTGAACTCAACAGAAGGATCAACCAATGGCGACCCTAACCGCATGGACGTTCCCGGGTGTCGGTGATGCCGACGCCATGGTCGACAAGCTCAAGGCGCTGCAGTCGCAGCAGCTGATCACCATCCACGATGCGGCCGTGGTCAGTTGGGAGGTCGGCAAGAAGAAGCCGAAGACCCGGCAGCTGAACAATCTGGCTGGGCCGTTGGCGCTCGGCGGCGCATTCTGGGGGATGCTGTTCGGGTTACTTTTCTTCGTCCCGCTGCTGGGAGCGGCGATCGGCGCCGGCATCGGCGCTCTGACCGGGTCCATGGCCGACGTCGGCATCGACGACAAGTTCATCAACGGAGTCAAGCAGCGCGTGACACCCGGCACGTCGGCCCTCTTCCTGCTCACCTCCGACGTGGTCGAGGACCGCGCCAAGGCCGAGTTGAGCGGCACCAAGGCCGAGCTGATCGCCAGCAACCTCACCGCGGACCAAGAGGCCAGACTGCGCGAGGTATTCGGCGAGGACTGACTTTTGGCGCGGCTACGACCCGTGCCACGTTGACAGGCGCTCGACAGCGTTTTTTTCAGCGACCCTCCCCGAGCAGTCTTCGCAACTATCCGGGATGCTTCTCGGCTCGCCGGCTGGCTGCACCAACGGCAAGGCCAGCTAGCCGGCCGAGCCGCTCTCGTAGATCGGCATCCGCGATCCTTCTATGGACAACTGGCCCGGCAAAACCTCGGCCAGCTACGTCCGCCTCTAGACCAGCGGAAGCGTCCCAGCCGAACATGCCATCCTGCGGTAATCACCCGCGCATATCAGTTTGACCGCGCATCGCACCTGACGCGCTGACCAAGATCAAAAGACGCGGCAAGGGAGACGGGCCCCCACATACCCAGCTGAGCTGGCCTACACCTGCCCCCTTGACAGCAACCGGCTATACATCAGAAGTTGGCGGCCGGCGGGGGCCGCTTCGTCTCTCGCGTGCGGACGCGATGAGGGATATGGCGCGCCCGACCAGTACGCCGAGGGCGATCGCCACCATCGTCTCCACTGTGGTGATCAGGGTCGTGGTGCCGGTGCTGTCACCGTGGAGTAAGGCCGCGACGCCGACGAGGCCGAGGGCGCCGGGGACTAGGAGCCAGAACGCCGGTGTGAAGCTGACGATCGCGGGCGGCCCGGTTCGCTGCCGGGCGACCAGATCGGCCACCGGGGTCATCACGGCCGCACCCACGAAGGCCGACAGCACGCCGCCGAAGAACAGGCCGCCCAGCACCTGGCCGCCGTAGGCCACATACAGGACCAGGAGGATCCAGCGCAGGGAGCTCGGACGTGCGCACAGGTTCATCACGATGCCGATGCCGAACACGCCGACGGCGAGCCAGGGGCCAACGGCACCGAGCGCCGGCTTGGTCGCCGTCAGGTCGAACGCGGGTACCCCGACGAGGGCGGCCGCGGCGAGGATGCCGAGGCCGAGAAACACGAGCTGGGCGGCCCCGGCGCCCAGTCGCCCGGCACCGGAGATCATCTGGCCGGTCGACAGCTCGATCACCGCGGTCGTCAGCAGCGCTCCGGGCAACAGGGTGACCAGCGGGGCGATCAGGCTGGAGGCGACGTCGAAGTCAAGGCCGGTCCGCGACAACAGGAAGACCACGAGCGACACGCTGAACGATGCAGCGACCGTCAACAGCACCTGGAACCGGGGCGGCACACGGTTTCCGGCGAGCAGAAGTGCCCCGGTCAGGCCGCCGAGTCCGGCAGCCACCATGATCCCCAGCCAGGAGCTGCCGAGCAGGACGGCGAGGCCGACCGTGGCGAGCACTTGACCGACCACCTGCATCGACAGACCGAAGGGCGGGGGCCGGGTACGAATCGCCACGATCTGATCGTGTGCCCACCGGGGATCGATCCCACCGGTGCGCGCGGCCCTGATGATGTCATCGAGTTCCTCGATCTGGTGCAGCCGCAGCCGCTGGCGGCCGCTGCTCACGGCCCTGGTCCGAAGCTGACCACCGGTGCGGGAGGAGACCAGGAGCGCGGTCGGCAGGGCGATGATCTCGGTGTCAGCCATGCCGTATGCCCGGGCGATCTCCTCCAGGTTCGCATCCACGTCATCGACGTCGAAGCCGGAGTCGATCAGCGCCTCCCCGGCCGACGCCAGCAGCACCAGTACGTCGGTGGCCGGTTCGGTACCACTTCGCGGCGGAGCTGCCTCCGGCTGCGCGACCTGACCCTCGCCCTTCCGGGCCAGGCGCAGCAGCACAAGGCTCACCAGGACCAAGACGGCGAGGGCGATCAGGACCGAGCTGAGCGGAACGGCTCCGGCCGCGCTGGCCGGTGGCGTCGCCGGTCGTTGGGGCGGAGGGCTCTCGGTTTGGGCGGACGCGGACGTCGGGCTGGCGCCCGGTGTCGGGGACTCCGACGGCGTGGCCGGCGGTGCTCCGGTCGGGGTCAGCGATGCAGCTGTCGTTGCCCTGAGCGTCGCCAGTGGCGTGAGGACCGGGCTGGTGCCGCCGGGCGTGGGGCTCGGGTCGTCTGGCGTGGGGCTTCGGGTCGTCTGGTGTGGGGCTCTGGTCGTCTGGTGTGGGGCTTGGGTCGTCTGGCGCGGGCGAAGCGGAGGCGGTCGCAGTCGACGTCGGGGTCGGCGTGTCCGTGGGCTGCTGCGCCAGCGGAACCGCCGCACCAACGACGGTGAGCAGCGCCGCAGCCACCCAAATGATCTGGCCGCGCCGGCGGAAGCTCGCGATGATGCCGCGGCGGTCGGCGACCATGGAGCGTGACTCTAGGCCAGGGACTAATGACCCCTCGCGGCGGCGTACCGCTGGAGGAAGAGCGCTTCGGCGAGGGCCATTGACTCTATTTCGCTGGGAGCCACACTCTCGTTCGGAGCATGGATGAGCGCGGCCGGCTCCTCAACACCAATCATGATCAACTCGGCATCCGGGTAGACCTCGGCCAGGACGTTGCACAGCGGGATCGATCCGCCCTGCCCCAAGGTGGTCATCGGCATTCCAAAGGCGTCTCCCATGGCGCTGGCCATCGCCTCGTACGCCGGCCCATCGACAGCGGCCTTGAAGGGAGCGCCCTCCGCTTCAAGATCCACCGTCACCTGGACACCCCAGGGAGCGACCGCCTGGAGATGATCAACGAGGGCCTGATGGGCCTGGACAGGCTCGGTGCCCGGTGGAATGCGCAGGTTCAGCCGAGCTGCCGCCCGCGGCACGATGGCTGCCGTTGATCCGACCACCGGCGGGCAGTCGATCCCGAGAATGGTCACCGCGGGACGCGCCCACAGCATGTCGCTGACACTGCCGTCGCCCAGTAGCCACCCGCCGTCGAGCACCCCGACATCGCTCCGAAACTGCTCAGGCGGATAGAGCTCACCCGTCCAGCTCTGGGTGCTGTCCAGCCCCGTGATCGTGGTATTGCCCTGGCCATCCCGAAGCGTTGCCAGCATCGCCACCAGCGCGGCGAGCGCGTCAGGTGCGGGGCCGCCGAACATGCCAGAGTGCACTTCGGACTTGAGTGCCGAAACCGTCACGACGACGTTGATCATGCCGCGCAGGCTCACCGTGGCGGCAGGGTGGCCGACGGCCGCGTTGCCGGTGTCGCAGACCAGGATCGCGTCCGCACGCAGCAGGTCGGCGTTCTTCGGTACGAAGTCCTCCAGGCCACCGGTGCCCTGCTCCTCCGACCCCTCGACGACCAGCTTCACATTGACCGGCACGTCGTCGCCGAGCGCGCGTAGGGCCATCAGGTGCACGAGGATGTTGCCCTTGCAGTCGGCCGCGCCGCGACCGTACCAACGGCCGTCGACCTCGGTGAGCTGGAATGGCGGGGTTCTCCATGCGGTCTCGTCGAGGGGCGGCTGGACATCGTAGTGGGCGTAGAGCAGGACGGTGGGTGCGGTGGTGTCGGAGCATGGTCGGGATCCGATGACGGCTTGACTCCCGTCGGCGGTCTCGGCAAGGCGAACGTCGGCGAAGCCGAGCTCGGAGAACTTGTCGAGAACCCACTGGGCCGCGGCGGCGCACTCCTCAGGAGGGAATTGGCGCGGGTCAGCCACTGACCGGATGGCGACGAGTTCGGCGAGCTCAGTTCGCGCTTGAGGCATCAGGCCGGCAACACGCTCTCGCAGTTCCATCTCCCGTTAGCCGCCGGCTACCGGGGACGTCTTGAGCTTCTCGATCATCTGTTGGAATCTGGGTAGTTCGTCGGGGCAGTAGATCTGGATGGCCAGCAGCTGTCCCTTGAAAACCTTGCTGTCGACGATAACCGGACGAATCCCGGGTCCGGCCGCCCCGTTGGTGAGCTGGCTGAACAAGATCGACTTACCCAGCGCGCTGGCCGGGTCTTTACAGAGCACTCCGCCGTCATCACCGAGCACGCCGACAATCTGCTCCTGCGATGGCACGGCGCGCACACCGGCCCTCTGCAGCGCGGCGATCAGCTGGTTGGCCTTGTCCTGAGCCTGTTGGTTCGACTGTGCTGAGCGGTAGAAGACAAGACAGACGATCAGGAGCAGGACCAGAGCACCGGCAATCACCGCATAGATGATTCTGCGATCACGTGGGGTTGAGGTCTCCTGTGCGGTGCTCATGACGGGCTCGCCTCCGTCGGCACCGGCTGCTTCCACGACGGTTTACGCAACCTGTAGAAGAGGAACGGCACAAGGAGTCCGAGTCCAAGGGCGCCGCCCCCCACGATGGCCAAGTACACACCGCCACTACCGGCCTCAAACTGCGAGGGTGGGATGAAGCCGATGAGCAGGGCCGCCAACGATGCCGCGAACCCGACCCCGCAGAGAGCACCGAGCATGGGGGCCCGGTATCCGCGCGGATGATCAGGCTCCTTGCGACGTAGCCGGACAGCTGCCACGAACATCAGCAGGTACATGATCAGATAGACCTGGGTGGTGATCACCGAGAAGATCCAGTACGCGCTCGAGACGGTCGGGATCAGAGCGTAGCCCAATCCGATCAGGGTCGTGATCACACCCTGGGTGACCAAGATGTTCTGCTGAACCCCGTTCTTGTTCAGCTTCTGCAGGAAGGGCGGGAGGTATCCCTCCTGCCGCGAGATGAGCAGCAAGCCTTTTGACGGGCCGGCCAGCCAGGTCAACATCCCGCCCAGCGAGGCGGTCACGATCATGAGGCCGAAGATCGGGGTCAGCCACTGAATACCGAAGTTCGCGAAGATCGCCTCGAAGGCCTGCATGATCCCGGCGGTGAGCGAGAGCTGCTCGGCCGGCACTATCCAGCTGATCGCCAGCGCAGGCAGAATGAAGATCAACAACACCAGCCCCGAAGCGAAGAAGATCGTTCTTGGGAACTCCTTACCTGGGTCGCGCAGCGATGAGACATGGACCGCATTCATCTCCATGCCCGAGTAGGACAAGAAGTTGTTGACGATCAGCACCAGGCTCGCCAGCCCGGCCCATGCCGGCAGCAGGTTGCTCGTGGTCATCGGCGCGGCCGACGGGTTTCCCTGGCCGAGGAACACAACCCCGAGGATGACCAGCACCGCACCAGGGATGAGCGTCCCGATGATCAAACCACCGCTCGCTAAGCCGGCGACGCCCTTGGTCCCCCGCGAGGACACCCACACCCCAGTCCAGTACACGACCACGATGACGATCGCGGTCCACACACCACTGGAGGCAAGCTCGGGATTGATCACATAGGCCAGGGTGCTCGCCACGAACCCAAGCAGCGTCGGGTAGTAGAAGATGGTCATCGCGAACTGGCACCAGACCGCCAAGAAGCCCATCGGCTTCGAGATGCCGCGAGCCACCCAGTTGTACACCCCGCCCTCATAGCCCGAAGCCAACTCTGCCGACACCAACGATGTAGGCAGCAAGAAAATGATGGCCGGGACGAGATACAAGAAAATGCAGGCCAAACCGTAGACAGCCATCGTCGGAGACGGCCGCAGGCTCGCCACCGACGACGTCGTCATCAAGGCCAGAGCTACCCAAGAGATGTAATTGATCGCCTGGCGACGAGCCACAGCCTTCTCAGCGGCCCTGTCAGCAGCCCCTTCTGCAGGAACATCCATGGCCGTCATGACGCCCACCTCCACCAGAGAGCTTGGGGAGGATCGTCCTCAGGAATCAACTGCAGCGTGCGACACGCCATCATCGTCGGCCTCTCTAACTAAAGAGCTAACTGTTCGGGTCGGATGTCAGTTGCCTCTCGGACTCGGCACGCAAAACCATCGCGATCTGTCGGAGTGCCGAGGAGAGGGTCGGGAGGTTTTCTGGGGGGATGGAGCCGAAGGAGGCGGCCAGCCAGCTGTGGCTGCGGGCGACCAACGTGTGGCCTTTTTCGGTCAGTCGCACGACGACGCGACGTCGGTCGTGGGGATGGGCGTCGCGCTGGGCGACGCCTTGGCGCTCCAGCCGGTCGACCAGCGCCGTGGCCGCGCCGCTGCTAAGGCCGAGATCCGCGCCGAGATCGTTTTGGCCGCGTTCTCCATGGATGGCCAGATAGCTGAGGGCTTGGGTTTCTGTCACGCCCAATCCGCTCATCTGGGCGGTGGCCTGGCGATAGTTCTCTCCAGCCAGGATCAGGGCTCTCAGGTTCCGCACGGCGTCATCCAAGGCTTCCGCGGGACTCAGCATAGGGCTCTCCACCGTAGGTTTCTGCGGCGCCGGACCAGGACCTTGGCGGGGGCCGCCGCGGCTGACGGGACGGAATTCGCCTCGTCATCTGAGGGCGGTGGGCGACTCGACCGGGCGGGCGCGTCGGTTCCCATGGCTGACCGCCACGACCTGAGAGGCCGTTGTTCGTCCGGGGTCGTGAGCCAGGCCAGACAGGACTCGCGCAACCCGCTTCTTGAGCTTCACGAGTCCTCTCTGCACTCCCGCTGGCACCGGCGTTGGGCCCCTGTCCCTGTCGCGCGCCACCATGCCGTCGAAAATACGACTAAGCTCGCTCTGCTGTCAAGTAGCATTCTAGCGAAGCTACTCGACAACAAAGGGCATACCGATTCGCTGAGGAGGACAGACGGGATGACCGAGGAGCTGGCGGAGCTGGACCCGCAGTACGACCGGGTTGTCGACGAGCTCGTGACCCGCTTCGCGGGCCTCCATGAACGCGAGGTAGTCAAGCAGGCGGTGGCCGACGCTAGAGCTGCGCTGGAGGCCGACGCGCGCGTGACGAACTATCTTCCGCTTCTGGCGTCAAGGGTGGCTCGTGAGCGCCTGGCGATGGTGCCGGCGTCGGCGCGGGTACCTATCGAGGACTGAGCGTGCAGGTGTATCGCGTGGGCGAGGCAGAGGCGACTCGCCTCATCCGGGTCATGACTGAGCAGAAACTCCCGACGCAGGTGGAGCGCTACGGGAGGCGACGTACGTCGTTGTCTCGTCGAATCGGCCCGACAATCCCAAGCTGGCGGCCTCGGCCGGTCGGTCGGTGAGGCACGTACTGAATCTCGAGCAGCTGAAGGCGCCAGCGACTGCAGAGTTAGCCATCGGAGCGACAGATCCCGTCAGCGACCAGCCGCGGATCGGAACAGCCCGGGCTGTTTAGACCCCCCCTCCGAGGCCGGCCGGGTCAGAAATCCTGAACCAAGAATCTTGGCGATCAGGAGTCTTGCAACTCTCGGGTTACGAGACGTCTCAAGGCCGGCCTCCCAGGACCAGTTCAGCGACCAACTGGCTCAACTGAGCACGCAACGAATCGTGCCCAGAGGGCTGAAGGTGGCCGCTTTCAGCGGTTGCCCGGAGGGAGCCGGACCGGTTCACACAACGACCCGCTTGCGGTCAATGGTTACTACGGGCCGGCTGCCCGCTGACCGACGCTCAAGGTGCCCTCAACGGGACCGATTAACGAGACGGCGGCTCGCGGGTCAGGCGTACCGCATCTTTCAGTGCATGTCGGGCTTCGGCGGCCAGCCGGAGAACGAGATCGGCCGCCGGAACTGGTTCGACCAGCCTGTGGGCCTGGCCGGCCCACAGCTGAAAGCCGTCAGTGTCGCCCTGATCCCGTGCTGCCGATCGCAAGGGAGCGGTGAGGTGGTGGACCTCGGGATACGCGCTCGGGGCTTCGGGGTGCTCCAAGAGGAAGCGGTTGACGATCCCTCTCGCTGTTCTGCCCGTGAACGCTCGAGTCAGCGTAGGCGCCTCCCCGCCGCTGATTACACCGCGGTGAGCCTGGATCGTGCCCGCCTCCGGGCACAACATAAAGGCGGTTCCCAGCTAGCAGCGGCGGCGCCACAGGCCAGCACCGCGGCGACACCGCGTCCGGTGCTCAGGCCGCCGGCCGCGATCAGCGGCAGCTCGCGACCAACAGCAGCCCAAGCTGGACGTCATCAAACCCGCATCGGTGGCCACCCGCCTCCACACCCTGCACGATCAGCGCGTCAGCGCCGACCTGCTGCGCTGCCACCGCCTCCGGGATCGTGGTGATGGTTACCCACACCGCCGTCGCGGACTGATGGAGGCGGTCCACGACCGATGGTGAGGGGCACCCGAACGTGAGCGACACAACTGGAACCGGCTGCTGGCAGACGAGATCGACCTTTTCGGCGTACCCGTCGTCCTCCCACCGCGGCTCACCCAAGGTGACCCCGCGCCGCTCGGCCTCGACCCGCAGCCCATCGGCATAAGCCTTCACATCGGCCAGATCGGCCGCGTCAGAGGGAACGAACAGGTTCACCCCATACGGCAAGCCCGCAGGCGCCGATGCGCCAACCTGCGCGAGTTCCCTCTCGACGACCTCCGCTGACTTGTAACCGGCGGCCAGGAAACCGAGGCCGCCGGCGCCAGAAACCGCAGCAGCCAGAGCCAGGGTTGACGGCCCTCCCGCCATCGGCGCCTGCACGATCGGGTGCCGCAGATCCTCAAGAACAAACCCACTCACCTCTACAGAGTGCAGTAGAGCGCTAGGCGTCAACGAAAGACCGGCGTTTGGACGCCGTCCGCAAGACGACCCACCACCGGCACTTTCATCCGGTGCCGACGGCGCGCCTCGCGGCTCGCGGCGCTTCTGGCCAGGGGCGCTCCGGCACGGCATGCTCAGCGCACCCCTTCGCTCGACGAGGGCCGGCTTACCGTTTCGCAACGGTGACGACGATCTGGTCGATCACTCCGCCGAGGAATGCTTCGGTGTCATCTGTCGTTCGAACGCGAGCAGCACCGGGGTGCCGCCAAGGTCGACGATGCGGCGGCTGTAGAGCCGAGAGCCGGTGAGGCTGATTGCCTCCTCGAGGACAGATAGCGACCATCGGCTGCCACTCCACCGGCAAGCGGCAGAGCGCCCGTTGCGTTGAGGTCGTCGACGAGGGCGCGGGATTGCTGTCCAACCGGGGAGAGGTCTCACTCGGGCCCACTGCGACCCTGGCTGCCGGTGTGGCACCAGACAACTTGCTTCGATAGTTGCTTCGACGGGCGGTCGGTCATGCTCTCTTGCTCTTGCTTTCTTTCTGGCCGTAGATGTTCTGGTAGCGGGCGTACAGCGAATCAATGTCGGACTGGTCGATGGGTGGCGGGTCGCCCAGCTGGCGGGCGATGTGCACAGTCCGGGCAACCTCCTCGCACATCACAG
>CAWBUC010000002.1:0-117835 GCA_963791865.1 uncultured Actinomycetota bacterium | reverse complement strand
GGCGTCGGCTTTCCGATGCTGCGAGTTTTTTGGTGGTCATCCGGGCCCGCAGCCCGATTGCCGGTAACCGCGGGAGCCGCCGGGTGCAGTGCAACTCCCGCGTCGCAGGAATCGCTGCCCGGTTCCTGCGAGCTGATTCCCGTCCCCCACCGACTCTGGAGGTGCCCATGGACACGATCTTGGTCGGCGACGAGCGTCGCCGCGGTCCGCTCCGGAAAGGGCTCCTCGTTCTCGTCCCGCTCGTCATCGTCGGGCTGGGCCTCGTGGCTCTGCCCGCAGCACCGGTGCCGGCTGGGCCCGCACCGGCCGCGCGCTTCGACCCGGAGCCGGCGCTGAGCCCGCTCGTCGCAACCGTGCTGAACGCCCCGGCGCCGGTACGGGCCACCGACCGCCGCTGGCACCTGGTGTACGAGATCTCCCTGCTCAACGTGTCGCCGCAGGCTCGCCGGATCGATAGCTTCGAGGTCCTGCGAACCAGCGGCCGAGTCGTCACGACCTACGCCGGCACCGCTGCGGTCCAGGCGGTGATGTCCCCGGCGGCCGCGCCCTTTGACGAGGTCGACGCGCTGCCGTCCAGCGGCGGCGGCGTGCTGTGGCTCGACGTGTCCTTCGCGCGCCGCGCCGACGCGCCGAGCCGGCTCGTCCACCGGTTCACGACGATGCCCCTGGCCGGCGACGGTTCTGCCGCTGGGCCGGCGACCACGATGGTCGGCGCTCGCACCGCGGTGCGGCAGCGCCGCGCTGTCGTCGTGTCCCCTCCGCTGCGCGGAGCCCGCTACGCCAACGTCAAGGGCTGTTGTGAAGCGAGCGCACACCGGCGCGCCCTTCTCACGATCGACGGGGAGCGTCACCTCGCCCAGCGCTACGCAATCGACTGGGTCCGGCTGGATGCGCAGGGCCAGTTCTGGTCAGGCGACCCGACGGACAACGACAGCTTCTACGTGTTCGGCGACGCCGTGTACGCGGCCGCTCCCGGTGTCATCACCTCGACGCAGAACGACCTGCCGGAGAACACGCCGCCGCAGCCGCTGCCCAACCTGACCGTTCAGAATGCGCTCGGCAACCACGTCATCCACACCATCGGCGACGACAGGTACGCCACGTACGGGCACCTGCAACCCGGCAGTGTGCGGGTTCGGGTGGGGGAGCGTGTGCGCCGTGGGCAGCTCATCGGCCGGGTCGGCAACACCGGCAACTCCTCAGGCCCACACCTACACTTCCATGTGACCGACAGCTCCCGAGGCAACGGCATCGAGTCGAGCGGCGTCCCGTACGTCTTCGACTCCTTCCGACTCACCGGCCGCATGCAGGCCCCCGGCGACGTCGACCCGGCAAATCCGCCTGAGCTTCGGCGCTTCGAGTACCCGCTGGAGCGGGATGTGGTGACGTTCCGGTGAGGCGTCGACTGATTTCTGTCGGCCGCCGAACCGGCGTTCCGCTGCTGCTGACGGCGGTGCTCGGCATGGTGCTGGTTGCGTCAGCGTGCAGGATGCCGGCGTCGCCCTCGGCCCCGAGCAGCGCGTCGGCCGGACCGGCCGCCTCCGGTGACTTCGCGGGCCTGGTCGACGTCGGCGGCCGTCAGGTCTACCTGGAGTGTCACGGCAGCGGCAGCCCGACGGTGATCCTGCAGTCGGGTTATCCGAACGCCGGGGACATCTGGACCCTCGCCGAGGCCCACCCGCCGCCCGTGGCCGAGGGACTGGCGGCCTCGACCCGGGTGTGCCTCTACGACCGCCCCGGATCGCTGCGGTCGACCGACGACCGGGGACAACCCGCTGCCAAGCCGGTGCCCGGCCGCAGCCAGGCGGTGCCGGGGCTGCGTACCGGTGCCGAGGTGGTCGGCGAGTTGCATGATCTGCTGGCCGAGGCCGGTGTGCCCGGTCCGTACGTGCTGGTCGGCCACTCGCTGGGCGGGTTGTTCAATTTGCTGTACGCCCGCACGCATCCCGATCAGGTGGTCGGCCTGGTCATGGTGGACGCCACCCCGCCGGCGTTGGCGGAGCTGATGTCCGCACACGAGTGGGACCTGATCCTGGGGAAGCAAACCCGGGAACCGCAGAGCCCGATCGCGGGGTACGCCTTGGAGTCCTACGACGTGCGGGCGATGATCAAGGAGATCGCCGCGGCCCCGGCGTTGCCAAGGATGCCGACCGTGCTGCTCGTCGCGGACAAGATCCAACCCGGCGCACCGAAGGAGTGGACCACGATCCTGGATCGCGTCACCGACCCGGCGCGCGCCCGTTTCGCCGCGAGCATCCCTGGTTCGCGCCTCGTCCGGGTGCCGGACACCACCCACTACATCCAGCTGCAGCGCCCCGACGTCGTGATCGAGACGACCACCTCGGTGATCGCTACGACGCGGTGATCGATCGGGTCGCCGGGCGAGCGGAGCATGCGCCCGGGCCGCAGGGAGATCACGACCGCGGCGATGATCATCAGAATCGCTACGAGGATTCCGGACTCACCGGTCCACAGCGCCGCGTTCGCACCGGTGGTAGAGCGGTCGAAGCCTTGCTGGATGATGCTGTTCCAGGCGGCGTGCAGGACGATGGCCGGCCAGACGCTGCCCGTCGCGAGCCGGAAGCGGGCGATGATGACGCCGATGCTGATCACCGCGACCATGAACAGCAGCACGGTCAGCAGTCGTGACTGCCCGGAGTCGGCGATGTAGACGCCGGCCACGATCAGCGGAACGTGCCACAATCCCCAGATCACTCCGCTCACCAAGACCGGGCGCGGGACGCCGGCGTCGATGAGCCGGGTCAGCAGATACCCCCGCCAGCCGATCTCCTCCCCGGCGGAGCTGAAAAGGCCGAGCACCGTTCCGACGGTGGCCACGTAGAGCAGCAGGAGCGGCAGGCCCTCCGACGTCGGGCTGAACGTCGCCAGTCCGGTGATCCACGCGATGCCGTACGCGATGAAGCCGACGACGAGCGGGAAGAGAACGGCGGCCGCGAGGTAGGCCCACGTGCGTCTCCCGCCGAGCCGGAAGGAGACATCACCGATGCCCTCCCGCAGGATGAGCCGGCAGATGAGCGAGGCGACCGCGACCGACCACATCAGCACCAGAATCCAGATGGGGTTGCCGGTCATCACCGTCACGGTCGTCAGGACGACATCGAAGGCGGCGACGAGGATCAGGAACAGCACCACGCCCCGGCGGGCTCGGAGTCGGTCGGCGGTGGGGACGGCGGTGGACGGCGACTGCACACTCATTGCGCTACTCCTCCAGTGAGGCTTCAGGTGAACGGGATGACGCCGGCTTCGCAGGTCGCTCCCGGTGGGGGGAGGGTCCGGTGGATGAGGTACCGCTCTCGATGGCCGGTGATGCACGGGCCGCTGTTGTAGAGCGTCGTGTGGCCGTAGCCCGAGGCGATCACAACGCGGCTTCCGACGATCAGGCGCGCGACCGTGCGGGCGTTGCGCGGCGGAGTGATCGGGTCGTAGCGGTTGCTCAGCACCAGTGCGGGATACGCCGTCCTCGCACGGAACGATCCGGTGAAGCGGTCGGCGTCGCGAGCGGTCCAGAACGTGCAGCCGAAGGTCCACCACGTGAGCCAGGTCCCGGCGTATGGCGCGTTTCGGTCGGCCCGCTGGGCGATACGCGGGTAACGGCGTGGCTGGCGGGGGTTGCTCGTCTCACTGCACAAATTGGCCAGCTGACCGTCCTGCGTGTTGTCGTACGCCGCACCGGACGCCGGCGGGGACGACGACAGCTGCCGCTGCGCCGCTGGCGCGGGCGGAGCGGTGTAGAGGTCCTGCAGGAACTGAGCCCTGGCCGCCCACTCGTTCGCGACGTAGAGGCCCACCAGCGTGGTGAGCACCAGCGACCCGTACTCGACCACGTCGCCGTCGGGGAGCGTGATCGGCTGTCGGCGGACCCGCTCCACGAGCTCAGCGAACTTCCGCTCGGGGTCGCCGCCGGCGGCGAAGGCGCAACGAGCGGGGCCGGCGGCGGCGCACAGCCGGAAGAACTGCCGCAGCGTCGCCCATCCACCCTCCGCGCCGTTCGAACGGAGGAACGGCGTGCGCCCGCCGGCGCGGTAGGCCGGCGGGTCGAAGTTTCCGTCCAGCACCAACGCGCGGACGTTCCCCGGGAACATCGCCGCGTACGTGGCCCCCAGGTAGGTGCCGTAGGAGATGCCGTCGTAGGTCAGCCGCCGGTCACCGACCGCTCGACGCAGCAGATCGAGGTCGCGCGCGACGTTCGCGGTCGACACGTGCCGGAGCAAGTCGCCGTTGCGCTGCGCGCAGCGGCGGGCGAAGTCCCGGGCCGCCGCCACCCGCTGCCGGAACTGCCGCCGATCGCTGGGCGCCGACCGTAGGACTGTGCCCGCTTGCACGGACTGCTCCGTGGTGTCGAAGCACCGGACCGGAGTGCTCTGGCCGATCCCGCGCGGGTCCATCCCGATGATGTCGAAGCGCGCGCGCACCGCAGGGGAGTGCAGGCTCTTGCCCAGGTTCCGCACGAACCCGACGGCAGCCGCGCCAGGGCCGCCGGGGTTGATGAAGAGCGACCCGATCCGGCGCGCGGGGTCGGAGGCCGGCAACCGGAGCAACGCCAGCCGGATCGTTCGGCCCCGTGGCCGGTCGTAGTCGAGCGGGACCCGCGCCGTAGTGCACTCGAAGCCGTTCCCGCAGTCGCGCCAGCGCAGCCGAGGCACGGGCGCAAGGTCGACGCCGCGCTGCGCAGGTGCGGCCGCAGGTGCGACGGCAGCGGTAGGCGCAGCCGGGACCCGTGCCGCCGCGGTCGGGCCCGCAGCCACCGTCGCGCTGACCAGGACCGCAACCAGCGCTCCTCCAACGAGCCGGGTATACACGCGCCGGGTACGCAGGTGAGACATGAGAGCTCCCGTCCGGGGTCCTCGGGCCGGCGACCCGATCGGCCGTCCCAGGGTTGCAGCTTGCGACGGCGGCGCCCATGGACCTGGGTCCATGGGCCGGGTGCCCCGACCGCCACCGCGAGCAGGAGCAGGGCCGTCAGCGTGCGCCACCTCGTCGACGAGGGCCGCCTTCAGCGGCCGAAATGGGCCGCCAGGACCGTGCGGTAACGCTCGTCTATCGCGGCCGCGGCGCGGAGGTCCGACTCCGTCGGGTCACGATCGCTGAGCACCGGAATGGGCCACGTCGGCAGCTCCCCGGTCAGCGCCCAGGCGGCCTGGCGCGCCGCCCCAACGGCGACGCTCTCGAACTCCTCGGTGGCGACGATGGGCAGTCCGAAGACGGCCGAGGCGATGGTCCGCACCGCCTCCGATTGCGACGCCCCCCCGGTGAGCACGACACGGCTAATGGTCCCCGTCTGCTCCCGCAACACCTGCAGGCCGTACGCCAGGCTCCACAAAACGCCCTCGATGGCGGCTCGTGCGACGTTGGCGGGCGTGAAGTTCGCGAGCGTCAGCCCGACCAGCTGGCCCATGGCGTCCGGCAGCGGCGGCGTCCGCTCCCCCTCCAGGTACGGCATGAAGACGAGCCCCTCACTTCCGGGGGCGGCACCGAGTGCCAGCCGGCTCAATTCGTCGAGGCTCACGCCGAGCACGTCAGCGGTGGCGACCAGGTTGCGAGCCCCGTTCAGGGTGCACACCAGCGGCAAGAACTTGCCCGTCGCGTCTGCGAAGCCGGCGACCGTCCCGGTCGGTTCGTGGGTCTGGTGATCGCTCATCGTGAACGCCGTCCCACTGGTGCCGAGCGACACCACGGCCTCCCCGGCGACTAGCCCCAGACCAAGACCCGCCGCCATGTTGTCTCCGGTGCCGGGAGCGATGGCGATACCGGAGGGTGTGTGCCCGACGATCTCGCTGGGCGCGGCAACCCGGGGGAGCGTCAGCTCGTGTCCGATGGCCCGTTCCACCAGGTCGTCGCGATAGGCATTGCTGTCGGCGTCGAAGTAGCAGGTGCCCGAGGCGTCGCCGCGGTCGGTGGTCACCTCGAAGCTGCGCCCGCCGATCTGCCACGTCAGCCAGTCATGCGGGAGGACGACCGAATGCGTACGGGCGGCCTGCTCCGGCTCGACCCGTCCCAGCCACCGGATCTTCGACACCGTCATCGACGCCACGGGTACGGAGCCGACCGCGTCGGCCCAGACTTGGGCGCCGCCGAGCTCGGCGATCAGATCTTCCGCATCACCCGCGGACCGATTGTCGTTCCACAGGAGCGCATCCCGAACCAGGTCGCCGGACTCGTCCAACGTGACCATCCCGTGCTGCTGCCCGCCGACGGCCAGCGCCTCCACGTTGTTCAACAGGCTCGCGTCGGCCGTTGCCGTTTCGTAGGCCGACCACCAGTGCTCAGCCGAGACCTCGGTGCCCGGAGGATGGGGAGCCCGCGACATACGCAGGATCTGGCCCGTCTCGGCGTCGCAGACGGCGACCTTCACCGACTGGGTCGAGGAATCGACCCCGGCGACAATGCTCAAGTGTGATGCTCGCTCAACTCATGTCCTCCGGGGAGTGAGGGTTCGGACGCTGCCGTCTGGGCTTTCGTCCGGTGTGCGCTGTGCGACAACGCTACCGGTTCCGATTGCCTCATCCTCGTCTGCCTCGTCGACGACGATCACGTCGAGCCCCCGCTCGAGAATGGGGTGCAGAGCCTCCGCCGCCGGACGGCCCGAGACGAGCACTTGATCGACTTGGGCGATACCGGCGAACTGGACGAACGCGGAACGTCCCACGCTGGACGCGTCGACCAGCGCGATCACCGTCTGTCCACAGGCGACTTCGGCGCGCGAGATGGCCGCTGCCGCTGGCGTGGGTTGCCCGAGGCCCCGCGCGAGACTGATGCCCGCGGGACAGATCAGGCTGACGTCGACGTGCAGTCGCTCCAGCTCCTGCAGCGCCCAGTCGCCCTCCTGGGCCCTGGTGGTCGCCGACACCGAGCCACCGATGTTGTACACCGAAAGCATCGGGACTCGCGCGGTGGCGATCGCGGCGTCCAAGGAGTTGGTGACCACCGTGAGGCCGTGACCCAGCGGCGGTGAAGCGATCATCACCGAGGCCAACGCCAACGTGAGCCGTCCCGCGCCGAGCAGGACGGTGCCGGCTCGAGGAAGGCTCGCCCAGAGGCGCGAGGCGAGCGCGAGGTCATTCGGCTCGGTGATCGGCGGGGGCCCCAACCCCGGGAACGGGTCGGCCTCTAGCGGTACCGCGCCGCCGTGGACCCGTTGCAGGCGCCCGTCGGACTCCAATGCCTTCAGGTCACGGCGAACCGTCTCCTGAGCGACGCCGAGCCGCGCCGCCGCCGTCAGGACATCGAGGCGGCCCGCTTTGGTCAGCCACTGCATGATCAGGGCGTGACGAGCCGCGACTGCCGCCGGATAGTCCTTCATGGTCTCGTGAGCATGGTTTGCCTCGTGCACTCCCCGCTGAGTGCTACAAGAGTTCCACCGAGTCGCCGGCTTGGGGCCTGATCTGCACTTTCCGCCCGGAGCCGGACCGGAACATCTCCAGCGCCTCGCCATAGTCGTCCAGGCAGAACGCGTGACTCACCATTGCCTCGGCGTTCAGGGCACCCGCGGTGAACATCTCCACGGCACGGCCGTAGGAGTTCAGCACCGCCATCGAACCCGTGATGGTGAGTTCGTCGTTGTACACCCGGAACGGTGAGAAGGTCGCTTTGGCCTCGGCCGCCGCGACGCCGAACTGCTGGAAGGTGCCGCCCCGCCGCACCCGGCCCAGCCCGTCCTCGATCGCCGCGACGACACCGGTGCAGTCGATGACGACGTCCCAACCGCCCCGACGGACGACCTCGTCGGCCGAGAGCGCCAACTCGGCCACGCCGACCTCCTTGGCGACATCGAGCCGGGCGGGGTTGCGGTCGATGACGGTCACCGAGGCGGCTCCGGCTCGGGGAGCCAGCTGCGCCATCATCAGCCCCATGGTGCCGGCCCCGTAGATCAGGTAGTGCTCGCCCATGCGGCGCGGCAACAGGTCGAAGCCCCGAATCGCGCAGGACAGGGGTTCGATCAGCGCCGCGAGGGCCAGATCGACGCCGTCGGCAAGCCGATGGACGTTGCCGACCGGAGACAGGAGAAACTCGGCGGTGGAGCCGTTTGTCCGCCCCACCCCTGACCCGTTCCAGTTCTCGCAGAGATTCGAGCGACCCACGGCACAGAAGGCACAGGTGCCGCACGTCAGCGTCGGATCCACCGAGACCCGGTCGCCCGGCGCGAACTCACTGACCTCGTTGCCGACAGCTTCGACCACCCCGGAAGTCTCGTGTCCGGGGATGATCGGGAAGACCGTCGGGGCGAACTCCCCGTCCAACACGTGCAGATCCGTCCCGCAGAGCCCGACCGCCTCGACCCGGACCAGCACGTCGCGTGGACCGACGTCCGGCTCGGGAACGTCCTCCAGGCTCCACTGACCGGGCTCGGCGAAGACGACCGCGCGCACTTACTTCACCGCACCCATGGCCAAACCGCGGACCAGCCGCTTCTGGGCCAGCCAGCCGGCGACGATCACCGGGAGCACCGCGACGGTACAGGCGGCCGAAAGGACGGCGAGGAACTGACCGCGGCCGTCCACAAAGCTGCCCAGGAACGGCGGCGTCGTGCGGGCGACGACCGCGGTGAGCAGGTTCGCCAGGAAGTACTCATTCCAGGCGAAGATGAAGCAGATCAACGCGGCCGCTGCGGCCCCCGGGGCGACGATCGGCAGCGACACCTGCCACAACTCGCGGTTGTAACCCGCACCGTCGATCTGCGCGGCCTCCACCACGGCCCGGGGCACCTCGGCGAAGAAGGAGCGCATCATCCACACCGCCAGCGGCAGGTTGATGCCGATGTAGAGCACTCCCAGCGCCCAGAGGTTGTCCAACATGTTCAGGGTGCGCAGCAGCAGGAACACCGGGATGATCGACGCCGCCACCGGCATGAACTTGGTGGAGATGAAGAAGAAAAGGGCGTCCTGCCACTTGCCGATGGGCCGGACCGACAGCGCGTACGCCGCCGGGATGGCCAGGCCCATCACCGCCACCGTGGAGAGCACGGAGACGAACAACGAGTTCAGCAGGTGGAGGCCCATGTTGCGACGGAAGACTTCGACGTAGTTGTTGAGGGTCGGTTCGAAGAAGAACGGCGGGGGAAACTGCGCGGCCGCCGCCTCGGTTTTGAAGCTGTTGATCAGCATCCACAGCACCGGGAAGAAGAAGATGAACACCAGCACCCAGGTGACTGCCGTGACCAGATAGCCGACGATCTTGCGCTTGGTGAACTTGCTGGATCCGCCGCTCCGGCCGGCGGAAGCCGCCGAGGTCGCCGTCGGGTTTGCAGTAGTAGTGGCCATCAGTCCTTTGCCTCCTCGGTGAAGACCTTGAACACAGTTCTCAGTGCCGCCGTGGCGAGCGCGATGGTTACGACCACGGTGATCACGCCGTAGGCGGCGGCCTCACCGATCTGTTGCCCGATGAAGGCTCGTTCGTAGAGCAGGTAGGGCAGTGTCTTGGTGCCGCCCGCACCCTTGGTCATGATGTTGACGGGGTCGAAGACCTGCACCATCAAAACGGTGCCGAGCAGGGCGGCCAGCTCGGCGTAGGTCCGCAGGTGCGGCAGCGTCATGTAGCGGAATGTCTGCAGGGCGTTGGACCCGTCGACGTCGGCCGCCTCGAGGATGTCCCCCGATTGCGACTGCAGTCCGGCCAGCAAGATCAGCATCATGAACGGCGTGTACTGCCAGGTCAGGGTGAAGACGATGCTGAGTCCCGGGTGATCGGTCGTCCAGGCGATCCCGGGCAGGCCGAGCCAGGACAGCACCAACGTGACGATGCCGCTGTCGGTGTCGAGGATGGAGTACTTCCAGAGCAGGGCGGCGGCGGCCGGCATGATCAGGAAGGGAGTGATGAGCAGCGTGCGGGCGATGGACTGCCCGGGGAACTTCCGGTCCAACAACATTGCGAAGAACAGCCCCAGCACCATCGAGAGGATCATCGACAGTCCGACGATCCAGATGGTCGCCCACAGCGAGGGCAGGAAGACTCCGCCGGTAACCACGGCGATGTAGTTGTCGAACCCGGCGAACGAACGCTCCTCCGGCCGGGCCAGGTTCCAGTTCTGGAACGAGTAGTAGATCGTCACCAGGAACGGCACCTGGGTGATCAGGATCGCCACGATCAGTCCGGGCAGGATCAGTTTCCGGGCGAACTTCCGCTCGGCGAGATCTTGACCCTTGAGCTCGCCCTGAGGCGGGTGGGGAACCGAGCCGGGCGCAGTGACCGTATCGGTGTCAGTCCCGATTGTGGTGGACATCAACCCTCCTTCTGTTGGAGCTTGCCCGCTCGTTCAGCTATTCGTTGACCGGCCTCGAGGGCCTGGTCGACCGATTGTCGACCGGCGATGGCGTCGACGATCTCCTGGGAGACCTGGTTGCCGACGTCTTGGAACTCCGGGATGGACACGTACTGGATGCCGGTCCACGGCTGCGGATTGACCCCTGGCTTCTTCGGGTCCACCTCGTTCATGATCTCGGCCGTCAGCGGGGCGAACTCACCGCCCGCTTCCTTGTACTCCGGGATCTCGTACGTCGACAGCCGGGTTCCGGGCGGGGTCCGCGCCCAGCCGAGGGTCGACCCGACCAGCTTCAGATACTCCTTCGAGGTCGCCCACTTCACGAACTCCCAGGCGGCATCCTTGCTGTCGCTCTCGGCGTTGATCCCGAGGTTCCACGACCACAGCCAGCCGGAGTCGGCCGTCTTCTCGATCGGCGCCCGGACGTAGCCGACCTTGCCCTTGACGGGTGAACTCTCCACCGAGCCGGCGGCCGATGTCGCGTCGTACCACATGGCGGCTCGGTCGGTGCTGAACAGATCGAGGCACTCGGTGAAGCTGAAGGCGGCCGGGTCGGCCTGCCCGGAATCAGCCAGGGTCTGGAGGTAGAACGACACCGCTGCCTTCCACTGCGGGGACGTCAGCTGAGCCTCCCAGTTCATGTTGTACCACTGGCCGCCGAAGGTGTTGATCACGGTGGTCATCGACGCAAACAGGTCGCCCCAGCCGGGCTTGCCGCGGAGGCAGATGCCGGCCCGGTCGCCCGACTTCATCTGTCGTGCGAAGTCCGCAATCTGCTGCCAGGTCGGCCGCGCCGGCATCTCGATGCCCGCTTCCTCGAAGAGATCCTTGCGGTACATGAGGAACGACGACTCGCCGTAGAACGGCAGGGCGTAGACCCGGTCCTCGAACGAAATCCCCTCCCGGACCGGCTTGAACAGGTCGTCGAGGTCGTAGGAGGAGTCCTGGCTGGCCTTGTCGGTCAGGTCGACCAGCCACTTGTTCTCGCCCCAGATCGGCACCTCGTACATGCCGACGGTCATAATGTCGTACTGCCCGCCGCCGGTGGCCACGTCCTGGGTGATGGCGTTCCGGAGGTCGCCCTCCTCCAGGAAGATGATGTTGACCTTGATGTCGGGGTGCAGCTTGTTGAACTCCGGCAGCAGCCGGTTCATGTCCTGCATCTGCGGGTTGTTGACGCTGGCCAGCGTGATAGTGGTGACGCCAGGGGGATTACCCAACTCGCCGAACCCGGCGCAGCCGGACACGGCGAGCGCGAAGCTCATGCCGAGTCCGACGATACCCAGGCGGCGTCGCTTGGTTGCGGTCATGCACAAGGCCCTTCTGATCGTGGCCGATTCTCTGCGTATCGCAGCCGTTTGGTTGTTGTGAGCAACCTAACTCAGCGCGACGAGGCTGGTCCAGACCTAACCGTGGCGTTTTCTCTTCGTTATGATGCCCGTTTATGTGGGGTGCAACCGGTTGTTAGACCGGTACGGACCGTCTGTGCAACACTGCGACCACTACGGTCGGAGTTGCGATGACGATGTATCCGCCTGAGCGGCAGCGGGCGATCACCGACATGCTCATGGGTCTGGACGACCAGCGGGCCACGGTGTCCTCGATCAGCGAGCAGCTCGGGGTCACCACCGAAACGGTGCGGCGGGACCTGGACGTTCTAGAACGGCGCGGTCTCCTACGCCGGGTCCGCGGCGGTGCCGAGCTGATGAACTCGACCCCGTTCGAAACGGCCCTGGCCGCGCGGCACGCGCTGCAGTTCGAAGAGAAGATCACCATCGCCGGCCGGGTGGCCGACGAGCTGCCGGAGGACGGGGTCGTGATCTTGGACTCGGGGTCGCTGACCTTCGTCTGTGCCCAGGCGATGCCGAAAGACCGTCCGTTGGTTTTGGTCACCAACAACCTTCCGGCCGCGCAGTTCCTGGCCGGCTACGAGAATCTGCGGATCATGACGCTGCCGGGCATGATCCGGGGGCTGACGTCGGCGGCGGTGGACAACTGGACCCAACGACGGCTGGGCACGCTGAGCGCCGATCTGGCCATCATCGGGGTCAACGGACTCACCACCACACAGGGCCTCACGACCACCAATCCCGAGGAGGCCGCGGCCAAGCGGGCGATGATGCTCGCAGCCCGGCGCCGGATCGTGCCCGTGATCTCGAGCAAGCTGGGCCGGAACTCGTTCTGTTCCTTCGCCTCGGTGTCGGAGGTCGACCTGATCATCACCGACCAACACGCCGACCCCGAGCTGGTCTCTGCTCTGGCGGCCGCCGGACCAGAGGTCGTGCTCGCACGCCACGGGCAGCGTCGTTAGCCCGGGGCTTCATGGCGATAAACCTCTGCGGTGCTGTTGATCGACTGAGGGGTCCAGAACCGGATCCGGTGCGCTCTCGTCGGCGGGAACCGACCATCAATGATCTCCTACGGGCCGGCCTATCCCCGTAGCTCGTCGGAATGTTCGGCATCGGTCAACGGCGCACCCGATAGCGCAGGTGGAGCACCCGGTTGCCCTGAATCACTACGTCGGGATCCTCCAACAGGTGCTGCGCGTGGACCGACCCGAAGTAGCGCTTGCCGGACCCGAACACGACGGGTACGACGTCCATGCGCACCTCGTCGATCAGGCCTGCGGCAAGCACCTGGCCACCGACGTCGCCAGCGGCGACCTCGACGATGCGGTCACCCGCAAGCTCCTGCGCCTTGGCCACGGCTGCCTCGACGCCGTCGACGAAGTGAAACGGCGCCTCGGGGTCCCAGCCCTCGGGCATCGGCCGGTGCGTCACGACGACCACGTGGTCGATCCCGCTCGGAGGCTTCCCGTCCCAGCCGTCCGTCATGTCGAAGACGCGGCGGCCGGCGATCGTGACTCCGATCTGGTCCCAGTAAGGCCGGGTGTAGTCGTAGGACGTCTGCGACACCAACAGCCCGCCGCTCTCGTCCAACGGGACGTCACCGCTGGACAACCAGTCGAACAGCGGTCCGGGCTGGTCATGCTCGTCCGCGATGAAGCCGTCCACCGACACCGAGCTGTACATGACGACCTTGCCCACGGGGCTCTCCTCTGCTTTGGGGTCCCCCAAATTAGCGTGTGGTGATGATGCTGCGGCATGCTGCGGCCTGGGAACGCCGGTCGGAGGATTCTGATCCGCACCCATGCCGCCGGCGGCAGCGCCGGCTCGGTCTGGACGACCGAGTCTTGAGGTGCGGAGCGTGCGCGAGGCGGACAACACGCCTGACAGGATGGGGCGGTGTCAGAGGATCGAGGCGGCGGACGGCCACCACGGCGGACCGGGCGGCCAGTCGATCGCGGAGGCGGCAAACGGGATCGGGAGCGGCGGCCGCCGAGCGGTCATGATCAGCGCCGGCCCGTGCGCGCCGGCCCTCGTGATCAAGAGCGTCGCGATCAAGATCGCCGGTCGGAACGGGCGGCCCCCCGTACGGAGCGGCCGCCGGCGCCACCAGGACTCGAACGCAAGGAGGGGGAGCCTCGACTCCCTCCGGGGTGGATCTGACGCGCTTGCACCGCTCGGTCCGGGCGGAGTTGCGCGGGCTGCCGAAGGACCTCGCCGAGGTCGTGGCCGGTCATCTCGTCCTGGCCGGCGAGCTGATCGACAGCGATCCCGACATGGCGTATCGGCACGCCGAGGCGGCCCGGCGGCGGGCGGCGCGGCTGCCCATCGTGCGCGAGGCAGCCGCCGAGACTGCGTATGCCGCGGAGCGCTTCGACGTGGCGCTCAGCGAGTTCCGTGCCCTACGCCGGATGACGGGAGTGCCGGACTACCTGCCGGTGATGGCCGACTGCGAACGCGCACTGGGCCGACCTCAGGCGGCGGTCAAACTGGCCAAGGAGGCGCGGCACGCGAACCTGGACCCTGCGCTGCAGGTCGAGATGATCATCGTCGAAGCTGGGGCCCGGGCCGACCTGGGCCAAACGGCCGAAGCCACGCGGATCTTGGCACAGGCGGTGGACGCGGCCGGTCCGCGCCGGCTTCGCTATCCGAGCGCGGTGGCGCGGCTGGAGTACGCGTACGCCGACGCGCTGCTCCGAAACCGAAACGAGGCCGCGGCGCGGCATTGGTTCGCCTCGGCCGCCGAGCTGGACACCGACGGTGAAACCGACGCGCTGATCCGGCGCGACGAGATGGACGGCATGATCATCGATCTCGACGAATCCGCCTTCGACGATGCGGAGCCGGATGTCGATGCGGGTGCTGGGGATTCCGGTGCTGGGGACTCCGGTCGGTGAGCCCGACGGCGTTGATCGAGGCCTACGACGCCGCGCTGTTCGACCTCGACGGCGTGGTCTACCTCGGGCCGGTGGCGGTGCCCGGAGCAGCGGAGGGCATTGCGGAACTGCATCGCCGCCGCGTCCGGGTGGGGTTTGTCACCAACAACGCCAACCGGCCTCCTCAGGTGGTCGCCGAGCACCTCGTCGAACTCGGGATCGAAGCTTCTCGATCCGACGTGGTGACCTCGGCGCAGGCCGCCGCCCACCTGCTCGGGACCCGTTTCGGCCCGGGCGCCAGGGTGCTGGCCGTCGGCGGGGCGGGTGTCTGGGACGCGCTCGAGGAGCTGGGGATGGTCGGAGTCCGCACGGCGGAGGAACAGCCGGTCGCGGTCATGCAGGGCTGGGGGGCCGACCTCACCTGGGAACACCTCAACGAGGCGGCTATCGCCATCCATCGCGGCGCACACTGGGTGGCGACCAACACCGATCCGACGCGGCCGACCGACCGGGGCATCGTGCCCGGCAACGGTGCTGCCGTGGCGGCCGTTCGGATGGCGGTGAACTCCGAGCCGGAGGTCGCGGGCAAGCCGTACCGACCGCTGCTGGACGAGACGGTGCAGCGGCTCGGCGCGCGCACCCGATTTTCGTCGGCGACCGGCTGGACACCGACATTGCGGGCGCCCACGCCGCCGGCTTGGACAGCATGCTGGTGTTGACGGGCGCGCATTCCGCCGTCGATCTCTTCGCGGCGGATCGAATCAGCCGTCCGACCCACCTGGGTTACGACCTCCGGGCGCTCCTGGACCCGGCTCGCACACTCGGGCGGGCAACCGACGACGAGGCGTCCTGCGGACACCAGACCGCCCAGGTGGTGTCGGACCGGATCGTGATCACGACAGACGTGGCAGCTCGCGGCGACGCGCTCGACGCCGTGTGGGCGGCGGCGCACCTCGGGTGGCGAGCCATGGACAGCGGTCGGCGAGTCGACCCCGGACCAGTCCTCGACGTCGTCGTGCCCGTTCTGCATGCTGTTAAACCAGGAGCCCGTCGGCTAGTGTCGTGCTAGGCAGGTTGGCGGAAGGCGTCGCCTGGGTGCGTGCATCGCCAGGCCGACGAGAGATACCGGGTATCTCGACCTGGAGTTCGCCGCGAGGTGCGTGCCCAGGTGGCGAATTGCGTACCTGCCTAGCACGACACTGGTGACCGCGAGGCGTACGGGAGGCAGCAGACATGGTGGGTGAGGGCATCCAAAACTACGTCGACATGGCGGCCGGGTTGACCAAGGCCACCCGGGAGAAGGCCACCGCCGCGGCGAAGAACCTGCTGGCGACTGCCGGCCTGGAGGACGTCGCCACCGACGCGACCGACCGGGTCGGCAAGCTGACCGAGGAGATCATGGCGGCCAGCCGCGCGAATCGTGACCTGATGGGCAAGCTGATCGCGGCGGAGGTGGACAAGGCGGCCGCCAAGCTCGGCTTCGTTCGCGCCGAGGAACTGGACGACCTGCGTCGCGAACTGTCCGAACTGCGCATGAGCATGGCCCACGCGGCGGCCCACACCGACGAGCCATCCCCGCCGATGCCGGAGACTGTCGTCTCCGATCCGCTGCAGGCCGACCCGTTCCGCGGTGACCCAGTATTTGATGGTTCCGTGGTGGACGACCCGCTGCTGCCCGGCACCGCACCCCTGAGCGAACCGGTGACGCGCCGCCCATCGAACCGATCGCCGAACCTGTCGTTCGGGCCCCGGCCGCGAAGCTTGTGGCTGCGAGGAGGCGGCCCCGAAGAAGGCGGCGGCGAAGAAGGCTACCGCCATGGCAGACTGCGGTGCCACACCGGCCGAAAAGGCGATCGCGAAAAAGAGCGCAGCGAAGAAGACCGCAGCGAAGAAGGCGCCATCGGCGAAGGCAGCGGTGACCGCACCTGCGAAGAAGGCCGCCGCGAAGAAGACTCCGTCGGCGAAGAAGGTCGCCGGCGGATGACCCAGCCGTCCGCGTACGAGCCGCCAGAGACCGGCGACGAGCAGATCGACGCGGCGCTGGACCAGGTTCACCAGCTCGAAGAGTTGCCGCTGAGTGATCATCACGACGTCCTGTCCGGCGCTCACGACGAGCTGCAGCAGGCTCTGCACCGAGACCACTCGACGGAGTCGGGCTCGCCCGAAGCCGACTGACCTCTGGCGACCCTCTGGTGGCGACCTCTGGTGGCGATGTGGCTCGGCTGGACCTCACCCTGGTGAGGCGGGGACTGGCCCGCTCCCGCACCCAGGCGCAGGCGCTGATCGCGGGTGGGGTCGTGCGCTCAACGGAACGGTCGTCCGGAGGGCCGCGGAATCGGTGCACGACAGCGATGTGGTGACGGCAGGCCGCGAGCCGTACGTGTCGCGGGCGGCCTACAAGCTGCTCGGGGCGCTGTCGGAGCTCGAGCTGACGCCCTCGGGACGGGCCCTTGACGCCGGCGCCGGCGCCGGCGGATTCACCCAGGTGTTGCTGGAGCATGGCTGCACCCAGGTCTTCGCGATGGATGTGGGCACGGATCAACTGGACGATCGCGTGCGCGACGACCCGCGGGTCGTCGTCCACGAGCGGTTCAACCTCCGCGAGCTGAGTCTGCGCGAAGTCGGGGGACGACCGGTCGACCTCGTCGTGGCCGACGTGTCGTTCATCTCCTTGAGCATGCTGGTCGGCCCGTTCAGCTCGGTGTTGAGCAGCGACGGGACCATGCTCTTGATGATCAAGCCGCAGTTCGAGGTCGGTCGCGACCGGCTCGGTCGCGGCGGGGTCGTCCGCGAGCCCGCACGGCAGAGCGACGCGATCCGAGCACGTGCTGGACGCTGCACATGTGTACGGCTGGTTCGCTACCCGAGCTCGTCCCCAGCCGGCTGCCCGGCTCGGCGGGAAACCGGGAGTTCTTCGTGCTGCTGCAGTCGACGCAGCCCACGTCCCCGCTGGATCTCCGCGCCGCCTGTCCCCGGCTGAGCGAGTGTCGAAGGAAGGGCACTCGGGCCCGGCGGCGAGCGCCCTTATGCTGGGGCAGGTGACGCCCGCCGAAGCCGCCGGCTCCGCCCTGCGCCGGGTGGCAGTGCTCACCCACCTCGGACGGCCGGAGGCGATCGACACGGCCGTCCGGCTCATCGAGGGGTTGGCAGCCTCAGGCATCCGGTGCGCCGTGCCGGCCGATGGTCTCGATGTGCTGAGTTCGCGCGTATCGGCGGCCCACATCCAGCTCATGCAGCCGAGTGACGTGGCCGAGACCGACCGATTTCGAGCTCATGATCGTCCTGGGCGGCGACGGCACGATCCTGCGCGGAGCCGAGTGGGTGCTCGCCTCCGACACCCCGTTGCTGGGCGTGAACCTGGGTCACGTCGGATTCCTCGCCGAGGCCGAGTCGTCGGAGATCGACAACATCGTGCGCCACGTCGTCGATTGCAGCTACACGGTCGAGGAGCGGTTCACCGTTGACGTGACCGTACGGGAAGACGGCGTGGACTTGTGGTCCTCGTTTGCGATCAATGAGGTGTCCATCGACAAGGCGGCGCGGGAACGGATGCTGGAGCTGCTGGTGGAGGTCGATCGGCGCCCGCTGTCCCGCTGGGCGTGCGATGGCCTGCTGCTCTCCACCCCGACCGGGTCGACGGCGTACGCGTTCTCCGCCGGGGGTCCGGTCATCTGGCCGGAGGTCGACGCGTTGTTGATCATGCCGCTCAGCGCTCATGCTCTGTTCGCCCGGCCGCTCGTGGTGGGTCCGACGTCGACGGTGACCGTGCGACTCGTCGACGGCTCGCCGACGTACGGCGTGGTCTGGTGTGACGGGCATCGCTCCACCGAGTTCCAGAGCGGGATGGAGATCGAGGTGGTGCAGGGGCGACACCGGCTGCGGCTCGCCCGGCTGTCGGAGTCGCCGTTCACCAACCGCCTGGTGAACAAGTTCCGGCTCCCCGTCGATGGCTGGCGCGGCCACGCCGAACGGGAACGGCTGGACTCTCCCAGCGGTTCGACTGCGTGACCGAGCCGCACGGCGGGATCGTCGAGCTACGGATCGCCGATCTGGGCGTGATCGCGGACGCCGCGCTGGCGCTCGATCCCGGACTGACCGTGGTCACCGGAGAGACCGGCGCGGGGAAGACCATGATCGTCAGCGGCCTGGAGCTGCTGCTCGGTGGTCGGTCGGACCCCAAGACCGTCCGGGTCGGCGCCGAGCGAGCGCGGGTCGAGGGTCGTTTCCGGGTCGCCGGTGATGCGGCCATCGGCGGGCGGGTCGTCGAGCTTGGCGGAGTGCTGGAGGACGACGAGCTCCTGGTCGCCCGTCAGGTCACGACGGCCGGGCGCTCCCGAGCGTACGTCGGGGGAGCCCAGGTGCCGGCCGGGATCTGTGCCGAGATCGTCAGCCGGCTCGTGACCATTCACGGACAGTCCGAGCAGCTCCGGCTGGCCGATTCCGATCGGCAACGGGAGATGCTCGATCGGTACGCCGGCATCGACCAGACCCAGCGGTTGGCGGCCTACCGCCAGGCCTACGCCGAACGCCGCACCGCCGTCGCGGAGCGGGCGCAGCTGCAGACCGACGAGCGGGAACGGATGCGGGAGATCGACCTGCTCACGTTCGGGCTGGACGAGATCGCGCGGGTCGCTCCCGGGCCCGGAGAGGACATCGCGCTGGCCGCCGAGGCCGCGCGACTCCAGTCGGCCGACGATCTGGCGGCGGCCGCGCGGGACACCACGGCGGCGCTGGCGGGCAACGACGACGAGGCGGGCGGCGCGCTGGCCGCGATTGCCGCCGCCCGGGCCTCGGCGGAGCGCCTTGCCGCCGTCGATCCGAACACGAAGCCGCTGGCGGACCGGATTGCCGAGGCCGGCTACCTGCTGACCGAGGTCACCGGGGAGGTCGCCCGGTACCTCGACGACCTGCAGGTCGAGCCCGGCCGGCTCGAGCAGATCGCCGAGCGTCGCTATCGCCTGAGCGGCCTGATACGCAAGTACGGCGCGACGTGCGACGACATCCTCGCGTGGGCTGAGGCGTCGGCCGAGCGGCTGATGAGTCTGGAGTCCGCCGACGGGCGGATCGCCGGCCTGTCGGCACGGATTGCGGAGCTCGACGGCGACCTGGGGTCCGGAGCTGAGCAGCTGCGCGCGGCTCGCCGGGAGGCGGCCGCCCGGATCGAGGATCGGATCGGCGACGAGCTTGCCGCGTTGGCACTGCCGCAGGCCCAGTTGCGCTTCGCCGTAACCGAGTCGGAGCTGGGCCCGGACGGGGCCGACCAGGTCGAGTTGCTCTTCAGCGCCAATCCCGGCTCGGAACTACGCGGTCTGGGCCGGTCCGCCTCCGGCGGCGAGCTGTCCCGGGTCCGGCTGGCCCTGGAGGTGGTGCTGGCCAACAGCCGTGAGGACGGCGCGCTGGTCTTCGACGAGGTGGACGCGGGCGTCGGCGGCAAGGTCGCCGTAGAGGTCGGACGACGGCTGGCCGCCCTGGCTCAGCACAACCAGGTCGTCGTCGTCACCCACCTCGCCCAGGTGGCAGCGTTCGCCGACCGACACTACGTAGTGGTGAAATCCGACGACGGCCAGGTGACAACCAGCGGGGTGCGTCTCGTCGCCGACCGTGAACGGGCCGCCGAGCTCGCCCAGATGATGGCGGGACTGGAGACGACCCAGTCCGCTCTGGCCCACGCCGGAGAGTTGCTGGAGCTGGCGGATCGGGCATCCAGCTGAGCGGGCGCGACGCGACGCGATCGCGCCTCCCTCCTCGGCGATGTGTTCTTGGATAGGTTGATCACCATGGTCGACCAGCGGGGAAGTCTCGGGCCATTGGCCCCTTTTCACCTCGTGGTGCATCAGGCCGTGTCCGCCATGAGCGCCTCGCTGGCGGCGGACAACGACGTCGAGCGGGCCCTGACCGCTCTCGACGCTGAGCTCAGCGGGACAGCGGCTCAGCAGATCATCGACCGCTTACCCCGTACGCGCTCAGAGCTTCTGGATTCGGTCCGAGAACAACTCGGCGAACAGACGCCAAGCTCTCGTCGAACCCCCTGAGCAACACCGACCACGTACGCATCCTGCTGCTGCAGCAGATCGACGTCGCCTGGTGGTCACACGTCGCCCCCTACGCGAACCGGGACGCCGTGGACAGCGCACCGGAGCTCCTGAGCCTGCCGGACCTGCAGAAGGCCGGGGCCCTGCGCTTCCGATTCGCCGTGCAGCCCGTCGGCTGGTGGGGCAGAGGGCGCGACTACGGCCTGAAGCGAGCGATGCCTCGGAGCCGACCGCGCGTCGCGGGAATGAAGTTCCTCGTGGCCCGAGCCGAGATCGTGGCAGTTCTCAACGAGATCGCGGACGCGCTGGCCGAACGTGCGCCGACCGGCACCCCTCCGCTGTGGGTGAACAGCATCGTGCGCAGCGTCGAGCATCAACGCCATCTCGGCTGACCTCGGCTATTTCGCCCTGCTGCCCAGTTCGCACTGTTCCGGCTATGGGGCCGATGTCGAGATGACCTGGTACGAAACCTTCGGCGCCGCCGACGCGTTGCAGGCGATTCTGTTGGAATACCGCGACCGCGGCGTGCTGAACGTCATCGACGAGGGCCAGGCGTGGCACCTGTGCCTGAGCCCGGACCACGTGTCCGCCTACGCCGCCGTCGGCGACCGACCTGAGGGGCTGACGAGGGCGGTGTGTGGAATAGCGCTCCTCACGGGGCCGGACGCCCGAGCCCACTACGCGAGCTTCGCCGCCATGATGGCGGCCGCGGCCCCGCGGGGTGAGGTCGAGGAGACCCTGGTCGACGACGACGTGCTCATCGGCACCCACCGCCTCCGCATCGTCGACCGCGACCGCGCTGTCCAACCGTGGCTGTCGGCGGATGGCCGGTGGGCGCTCACCTACAACGGCGAGATCTTCAACTTCGCCGAGTTGCGATCGCAGTTGATCGCCGAGGGCCGGCAGCTGCGCTCCACGAGCGACACCGAGGTGGTCCTGGAGGGAATCCTCGCGTGGGGCGAGGATGCGCTGCTGCGGTTCCGGGGCGAGTTCGCCTTCGCGCTGATCGACCGGCAGATCCGCCGCGTGTTCCTGGCCCGGGACCCGGCCGGGGTCAAGCCGCTGTACTGGGCGCTGTCGGACGGTCGGCTGGCCGTCACGTCGGAGATCAAGGCTCTGGTCGGGTCCGTCGTTCAGCCGGGTGTGCCACCCGGCGAGACCGTCCACGAGCTTGCCCCGGGGCACTGCGGCTGGGCCGAGCCGGGCTCGGCACCGCAGGTGCATCCGTACGTGGACCTGCTGCGGCTGGGTGAGGATCAACCGATGATCGACGACCCGGAGGAGGCCCGCCGGCTCGTCCGGAGCACCTACCGCGAGGCGATCCGGATGCGCGTCGACACCGATCTGCCCGTCGGCGTCGTGCTCTCCGGTGGGCTGGACAGCTCGTTGACGCTGCTGCACGTAGCCGAGATGCATCCCGACTGCGTCGCGTTCACGATCGGCACCGAGGACAGCGAGGACCTCGCCTTTGCGCGGCGCCTGACCGCCGATCTCGGCGTGCGGCACGAGATCGTGACGCTGCGTCCCGGCGACATCGGCATGGCCGACGTCCGCGAGGCGATCCGGGTCAGCGAGGCGACCGAGTACGGCGACATCATCAACGCGGTCGTGTCGCTGCGGCTCTTCCGACGGGTCCACCGCAGCGGCATCAAGATCGTGTTGACCGGCGACGGCTCGGACGAGCTGTTCGGCGGCTACAACATGTACCGCGCGATCGATCCCGAGCAGGCCCGGGCGCTGTTCCTGCACAAGATCAGGCACCTGAGTCGTACCGAGCTGCAACGGGTCGATCGCACCAGCATGGGGAACGGGGTCGAGGCCCGGGTGCCCTACCTCGACCTCGACATGCTCACCCTGGCGATGCGCATCCCGTTGTCGATGAAGGTCCGCGACGGCTACGAGAAGGCGATCCTGCGCGACGCGTTCGCCGACGTTCTCCCCGACTACATCGCCCGACGACACAAGAATCCCATGTCCCACTCCAGCGGACTGCACGAACGGATCCGGCTCTACCGGCCGCTGTTCGCACGGCATGTACCGCTCGTTCGGTTACGACGCGGCCGGACCGATCCGACGCAACTTCTCCGACGTGCTGGCCGACTGCGGCCACGACCTCCAGCGCGCCGTCGTCGCCGCCGAGTCCCCGCGCGACTACACCGCCGTCGAGCACGCACGAGACTTCGCCGGCGCGCTGAAGTGGAATGCACTCGGCGGCCTTCGTGCCGCCCGACGCCGACTGACGCAGCGTGTCTGACCTGGCCGCCGATTCGGCCGCCGATTCGGCACGTGGACTCGCCGGCTGACCCAGCGAGCGACGAACGGGCGTCCCGCCGGCTGATCTCGGCGAGCGCGATCATGGTCGCCGGCACGCTCATCTCGCGGGTGCTGGGCTTCGGGCGGTTCGTGCTGCTCGCGTACCTCTTCGGTATCGGCACCCGACAGGCCGACATGTTCGCGGTGGCGAACACGGTCCCCAACAGCATGTACATCCTGCTGGCCGGAGGTGTGCTGATCACCGTCCTCGTCCCGCAGATCGTGCGAGCCGTCCACAACGACCGCGACGGCGGCGCCGCGTACACCAACCGGATCCTCACCGGCGGGGTGATCGTCCTCTTCGTGATCACTCTCGCGCTGACGCTGTCCGTTCCGCTGATCATCGACCTGTTCACCGCCGGCGGGTGGCGCGAACCGCAGCTCGCCGCGCAGTACGCGTCGATGACCGCGCTGGCCTACTACTGCATGCCGCAGGTGTTCTTCTACGGGGTGTTCGTGCTGTTCGGTCAGGTGCTGAACGCCCACGACCGGTTCGGACCGATGATGTGGGCCCCGATCGCCAACAACCTCGTGTCGATCGGGGTGCTGCTGCTGTTCTGGGCGGTGTTCGGCCAAACGGACGCGGGCGCACCGTTCACGGTCGCCAGGAGCTGCTGCTCGGCCTCGGGTCCACCCTCGGCATCGCGGTCCAGGCCGCCGTGCTCGTCCCATACCTCCGCGCCGTCGGATTCCGCTTCCGGCCGCGCCTCGACTTCCGACACACCGGTCTCGGCCAGACCGTCCGGCTCGCGAAGTGGGCCCTCGGCTTCGTGCTCGTCAATCAGGCCGGGCTCGTGATCATCAACAAGGTCGCCTCAGCGGCCACCGTGCAGGGCTCGGGCGGCGGCGTTGCGGCCTACACCTATGCGTACGCGCTGTGGATCGTCCCCCACTCGCTGATCACCGTGTCGCTAGCGACCGCGATGCTGACCAGCGCTTCCCGCCTGTCGCTCGCCGGTGACCGGGCCGGCACCGCGGCCGAGGTGACCCGGACGCTGCGGCTCGCGCTGACCGCACTGCTGCCGGCGTCGGTCGGCCTGGTGATCTTCGGTCTCCCGATCGCTCGCCTCGTGTTCGGATTCGGTGCGGGTCAGCGCGACGCCGACTTCGCCGGCTGGACGCTGATGGTGCTGGCCGTCGGACTGGTCCCGTTCACGTGTCAGTACGTCTGCCAGAGCGCCTTCTACGCCATGGAGAACACGAGGACGCCGTTCTTCCTCCAAGTGCTGATCACCGTACTCAACGTCGCGTTGGGCGTCAGCCTGGCCGCCGTCGTCGGCGTCGACGCCCTCGTCGCGGCTTGCCTGGCCGGGGGCTACACCCTCGCCTATGCGGTCGGGGTCGTCGTCTCGCTGCGTCGGCTGCAGCGCGACCTCCGAGACCTGGCCCTGCGACCGTTGGCGCGGCTCTCGGTGCGACTGGCCCTCGCCGTCGGGCCGGGGGCGCTGGTCGTCGGAGGGGCGGTCTGGTGGGTCGAGTCGTGGCAACCGGGCCAACTGGTCCGCGCCGCCACGCTCCTGGTCGCCGCGGTGGCGGCGATCGGCGCCTTCCTCGTGCTGGCGCGAGCGCTCGGGATCGGTGAGGTGACCGAGATCCTGACGACGCTGGGGGCGCGCGGACGGCGGGGCGGGCGGCAAGATAGACGGCAAGACACGGCAACAGACATGGCCGCGGACGGCGGGTCGGACGGCGGTGGGACGGCGGAAGGCGGGGATGACCCTCCGCTCGGAGCGGACTCGGGGCCAAAGGGCCCATCGCGTTTCTCGCGGCGGCTTCATACGGCGGGAAACGTGAACTGCGGTGCGAGTTGGCGCAGGCTGTGCTCGGCGGCTTCCACCACGTCGCCGGGCTCGAACTGCGTCGTGAGGTTCCGTACGGAATCTGCTCGGTTCGGGTTGGTTGGGTCGAAGATGTCCCTCGTCGTGATGACGATGTCCTCGCAGATCCGGTCGCAGCGGAAGTACGCCACGGCCGCGGGGTCGGGACGGTACACCGAGCGCGCCGGCGTTGTAGCCGCGCAGGAACGACGTCACGTGCTCGTCGCCGGTCCACGTCCCCGCGACGGCGGCGCCCGGGAACATCAGGTCCCGTTCCCGTGGTGCGAACATCGCGCTGTCCCAGTCGAGGATCGTCACCGGCCCGTCCGGACCGACCAGGACGTTCCCCGCGTGCAGGTCGGCGTGGCAGAGGACCCACCGACGGGGGTCGGCGATCGACCGGCCGAGCGAGCCGGTCGGCTGCCCTCGCCAGACGCTCAACGCGTGCCCGGTGCTGGGGGAGCACCTCACAGATCGCCTGCCGAGCGCCGCGCCGCCAGCGGTCGTCGAGGGGCTCGTGCGGCAGGACGGCCGCCAGGTCCGGGGGGATCGGTGCGTCGTGGACGGCCCGGACGACCTGTCCGACGGTATCGAGCACGCTCGGCGACTGCGGCGCCTCGAACCCGTTGCGGCCCGACCGGTTGGGCCACACGACCACCGAGGAGCCGTCCAGGTGGGTGACCGCGTCGTGGTCGCGTGAAAGCACCGGTGACAAGATCTCGCTGCGTCCAAGTTGAGCGAGTCCGGCGCAAACCGCGGCACCGGTCTCGGGCGTACCGCCCCGGCGTACCTTGACGAACCAGTCCGCCTGGTCGCCGACCGCGCGGAACGTCGCCGCCGCCGAGTCGGCACCCGGAGCCGTCCGCTCGAGCCGGGCCGACGCGAGCCCGTACAGGTCGAATAGATGGGCGAGGAGCCGACGGCTCGGATCGTGCACGCCCCCATCCTCACCTCACGCGGCAAACCTCTACTTCACTCGGCATGCATGCCACGTGAGGTAGCGGAATACCAGGTAAACCTGGGAAACCTGTGACTGGAGGGTCGGCCCGGCGCGTCTGTAACCGGCGCGTAGCGAGGCCCTTGCTAGGCTGGAGGCCCGTGGGAGCCCGCGCGCGAATCACCAAGCATCTGTTCGTCACCGGCGGAGTCGCCTCCTCGCTCGGAAAAGGCCTCACCGCCTCCAGTCTCGGCAACTTGCTGATCGCCCGTGGCCTGAAGGTCACCATGCAGAAGCTGGATCCGTACCTGAACGTTGATCCCGGCACCATGAACCCGTTCCAGCACGGCGAGGTCTTCGTCACCGAGGACGGCGCGGAGACCGACCTGGACATCGGGCACTACGAGCGCTTCCTCAACGTGAACCTGGCCGCGCACGCCAACGTCACCACCGGCAAGGTGTACTCCTCGGTGATCGCCAAGGAGCGGCGCGGCGATTACCTGGGCGACACGGTGCAGGTCATCCCGCACATCACCAACGAGATCAAGGACCTCATGATCGGGATGGGCGGGCCCGACGTCGACGTCGTCATCCACGAGATCGGCGGCACGGTCGGCGACATCGAGTCGCTGCCGTTCCTGGAGGCCGCCCGGCAGGTGCGCCACGACGTGGGCCGGGAGAACGTCTTCTTCCTGCACGTTTCGCTGCTGCCCTACATCGGTCCCAGCGGGGAACTGAAGACCAAGCCGACCCAGCACTCGGTCGCCGCCCTCCGGCAGGTCGGCATCCAGCCCGACGCGCTGGTCTGCCGAGCCGACCGGGAGATCCCGGAGTCGGTGAAGCGCAAGATCTCCCTGATGTGCGACGTCGACGAGTCCGCCGTGGTCGCCAACCTCGACGCACCGAGCATCTACGACATCCCGAAGGTGCTGCACTCCGAAGGGCTCGATGCGTACGTGGTGCGCCGGCTCGACCTGCGCTTCCGCGACGTCGACTGGACCGCCTGGAACGACCTGCTCGACCGGGTGCACAAGCCGAAGGAGGAGGTGGTCATCGCGCTGGTCGGCAAATACGTCGACCTGCCGGACGCCTACTTGTCGGTGTGTGAGGCGCTCCGGGCCGGAGGTTTCGCCAACCGGGCCAAGGTGGTGGTCCGCTGGGTCGCCTCCGACACCTGCCAGACGCCCGAGGGTGCTGCCCGCGCGCTCGCCGACGTCGACGGGGCCTGTATCCCGGGCGGCTTCGGCATCCGCGGGGTGGAGGGCAAGGTCGGCGCCGTCCGGTACGCCCGGGAGAACCAGATCCCGATCCTCGGGCTCTGCCTGGGGCTGCAGTGCATGACCATCGAGGTGGCGCGGCACCTGGCCGGGCTGGAGGGTGCTGACTCCAGCGAGTTCAATCCCGAGGCTCCCCACCACGTCATCGCCACCATGGCTGAGCAGCTGCACATCGTCTCGGGTGGGGGTGACCTCGGCGGCTCGATGCGGTTGGGTGCTTACCCAGCCGAACTGCAGCCGGGATCGCTGGTCGCGAAACTCTACGGTCAGACCGAGGTCAGCGAACGTCACCGCCACCGCTACGAGGTCAACAACGCCTACCGGGCCGCGTTGGAGGGAGCTGGACTGGTGATCAGCGGCATGTCGCCGGATTCCCAGCTGGTCGAGTTCGTCGAGCTGCCGACCGAGGTGCACCCCTACTTCGTCGCCACCCAGGCCCACCCGGAACTGAAATCGCGGCCCACCGCCCCACACCCCCTCTTTGTCGGTCTCGTCGAGGCCGCGCTCGACCGCCGGCTGGCCACCCGGCTGCCTGTCGATGCCAACCAGTAAGAGGGCAACCAGTAGTTTCGAGCGGTGATCCTGCTCTCCCGAGACCAGCTCGTCGACGAGCCGCTCGCCTGGCCGGTGACCGGGACGCGGGTGCTGGCGGAGGGAAAGATCGGCACCTTCGTCGAGGACCAGGTCTCTACCCCCGACGGGCAGACCATGGCGCGGGAGTATCTGCACCATCCGGGGGCGGTAGGCATCATCGCCCTCGACGGCTCCGACCGGGTGGCCCTCGTTCGGCAGTACCGCCATGCCGTAGGGCACCGGCTGATCGAGCCACCGGCGGGGCTGCTCGACGTGGCCGACGAGGACCCCCTGCTTGCCGCGCAGCGAGAGTTGGTCGAGGAGGTCGGACTGGCCGCCGGCCGCTGGCACGTCCTGGTGGATCTGTTCACCACGCCCGGCCTGCTCTCGGAGCGCCTGCGGATCTACCTGGCCCGGGACCTGAGCGAGGTCGACGCTCCGGAGGGTTTCGTGCGGAGCGGTGAGGAGGCCCACATGGACGCCGCCTGGGCGCCGCTGCCCGACCTGGTCGACGCCGTCCTGGCCGGCGACCTGCACAATCCGACCATGGTCAGCGGCGTGCTGGCGACCTGGGCAGCCCAGCAACGTGACTTCAGCGGGCTCCGACCCGCCGTGGCCCCTGAGGTGGGATGATCGAGCGGAGGCGCCATCTTTGGTGCCGCGGGTTCTCAGCAGGCACAACTGGAGGAGGGCCAGATGCAGATCGGCGTGCCGACCGAGGTCAAGAACCACGAGTACCGGGTCGCCATCACCCCCGCGGGGGTCAACGAATTCGTTCGGAACGGCCACGCGGTGGTCGTCGAGGCCGGGGCCGGGATCGGCTCATCGATCACCGACGCCGAGTTTGCGGCCGCCGGGGCGACGATCGCCGCGGGCTACGACCAGGTCTGGTCGGAGGCGGACATGATCTTGAAGGTCAAGGAGCCGATCGCCATCGAGTACGACCGGATGCGCCCTGGCCAGGTGCTCTTCACCTACCTGCATCTGGCGGCGGGCCGGGACTGCACGCACGCGCTGCTGGACCAGAAGGTCATCGGGATCGCGTACGAGACCGTGCAGCTGCCGAACGGTGCCCTGCCCTTGCTGGCGCCGATGAGCGAGGTGGCCGGCCGACTCGCACCGCAGGTCGGCGCATACCACCTGATGCGCCAAGGTGGCGGTCGAGGAACCTTGATGGGCGGTGTTTCCGGGGTCTACGCGGCGAAGGTCGTGGTCATCGGCGCGGGCGTTTCGGGGATGAATGCCGCAGCGATCGCGCTCGGCATGCAGGCCGAGGTCCTGCTGCTGGACAAGAACATCGACAAGCTCCGTGAGGTCGACCGGATTTACCAGGGTCACCTCCAGACGGTCTCCTCCAACGCCTTCGAGGTGGAACGGGCTGTGCTCGACGCCGACCTCGTCATCGGGGCCGTGCTGGTGCCCGGGGCGAAGGCGCCGATGCTGATCAGCAACGAGTTGGTCTCGCGGATGCGACCGGGCAGCGTCTTGGTCGACATCGCCATCGACCAGGGCGGTTGCTTCGAGGACTCGCGACCGACCACCCATGACCGGCCGACCTACCCGGTGCACAACTCGGTGTTCTACTGCGTGGCCAACATGCCCGGCGCCGTGCCCCACACCTCGACGTACGCGTTGACCAACGTGACCCTGCCGTACGCGGTGAATCTGGCCAACAAGGGCTGGCAGGACGCGCTGCGGGCGGATCCGGCTCTGGCGCTGGGCCTCAACACCTACGAGGGCGAACTGGTCTCCGCGCCGGTCGCCCAGGCGCACGGAATGCCGCACCGGGAGCTCGACGAGGTCCTGGCCTAGGTCGGTAACCCGGAAATCCAACTCTCGATACGTGAGATAGGCCGATTTCGCGGCGTGTCGCGCGTGATGGCGAATCGAGTGTTGGATTTCCGGGTTGGCTGGCAGTCGTGAGCGCGATGCGAGATCTGATCGGCTCCTATCTCGACCATCTCCGGGTCGAGCGGGGCGTCTCGCCACACACCGCATCGGCCTATCGCCGGGACCTGGAGCGCTACGCGGACTTTCTGTCCTGCCGCGGCACCGAGGATCCCGGCGCGGTGACCTCGGCGCTGGTGAGCGAGTTCGCGATGAGCCTTCGGGAGGGGGAGCGCACCGAAGACGCTGACGGGTGGTCCAGGCCGCCGCTGGCCCCGGCGAGCGTGGCCCGCACCGTCGTCGCGGTGCGCAGTTTGCATCGGTTCGCGGTGGAGGAGGGTGTGACCGCTCAGGACCCGGCGCACGCGGTCGCTCCGCCCCGACCGCCGAGGCGGCTGCCGAAGGCGCTCAGCCAGTCCGAGGTCCAGGCCATGTTGGACACCCCGCCGACGGACACCGCCCTCGGACTGCGGGACGCCGTGCTGCTCGAGTTGTTGTACGGCACCGGGGCGCGGATCTCCGAGGCGGTCGGGCTGGACGTCGACGACGTGGCCCGGGCAGTCGCCGCCCCCGCCGAAACCACCCCGGGACTTCGGCTGCTGGGGAAGGGCAGCAAACAGCGAGTGGTGCCGCTCGGGACCTTCGCCCGGCGGGCGCTGGACGCCTACCTCGTGCGAGCCCGGCCCGAGCTGGCCGCTCGTAGCCGGGGCACCGCGGCGCTCCTGCTGAACGCGCGAGGTGGTCGGCTGTCACGGCAGAGCGCCTGGACCATTCTCCGGACGGCGGCGGAGCGCGCCGGGATCACCGCTGGGGTGTCTCCCCACACGCTCCGGCACTCCTACGCGACCCATCTGCTCGACGGCGGCGCCGACGTCCGGGTGGTGCAGGAGTTGCTGGGACACGCGTCGGTGACCACGACACAGATCTACACCCTCGTCACGGTGGACCATTTGCGCGAGGTCTACCTGACCGCACACCCCCGCGCGTACTAGGCTTCGGCGAATATACGGGGCAGGCGTAGTGGTGGTCGGCTGGTGGTCGGAGAGGAATCCAGGTTGGTGCATTCTCACGACGGGACAGCGGCAACCATGACTCCGGACCGCGATCTCGACCGTCCAGGGCCCGCCGAGCCGGCCGAACTCGGGATCGAGCCCGCGGTGGAGGTGGGACCCACCGGGCGTCCCTGGCCGATGTTGCCCGACCCGTCGCCGGTCAGCCAGCACGGTCCGGCGGTGATCATCGCCATGTGCAACCAGAAAGGCGGGGTGGGAAAGACCACTACGGCTATCAACTTGGGTGCCGCGTTGGCCGAGACCGGCCGCAAAGTGCTGTTGGTCGACTTCGATCCGCAGGGTTCGTTGTCGGTCGGTCTCGGCGTCAACCCCCACACGCTGGACACGAGCATCTACAACCTGCTGCTGGCCCGCGACGCCGAGGCCGTCGACGTCATCCTGCCGACGGGAGTCGACGGCCTCGATCTCCTGCCGAGCAACATCGACCTGTCGGCGGCGGAGATCCAGCTGGTGTCCGAGGTCGCGCGCGAGCAGACGCTGATGCGGGTGCTCGACCCGCTACGGGACCGCTACGACCTGATCCTGATCGACTGCGCCCCCTCGCTCGGGCTGTTGACGGTGAACGCCCTCACAGCCGCCGACAAGGTGATCATGCCGCTGGAGTGCGAGTTCTTCGCGCTTCGCGGCATCGCGCTCCTCACCGACACGATCACCAAGGTCTCCGACCGCCTCAACCCCCGGCTGGAGGTGCTCGGCATCCTCGGCACCATGTACGACCCGCGCACGCTGCACGCCCGGGAGGTGCTGGAGCGGGTGGTGGATGCCTTCGGCGACACCGTCTTCCACTCCGTGATCCGGCGGACGGTCAAGTTTCCGGAGACCACGGTTGCTGGGGAGCCCATCACCAGCTACGCGCCCGCGTCGGCGGGCGCTGCCTCGTACCGGACACTCGCCAAAGAGGTGCTCCTGCGTTGTCAGACGGGATGAGTTCCACCGAGGCCACCTCCGACCTAGCCCCGGACCAGGCACCGGGTCAGGAAGGTCCGCGGGGTTCGGGCCGCGTCAGGCACGAGGAAAAGATCACGGTCTACGTCAGTCGCGACGAGCTGTTGGCCCTGGAACAGGCCCGACTGACCCTCCGCGCGTACCACGGCACGGCGGTGGACCGTGGCCGGATCGTCCGCGAGGCGTTGGCGGCCACCCTGGCCGACCTGACCGACCGGCGGCTCGCAGTCCGAACTGGTGCGACGACTGACCCGGCCGTGAGTGTGAGCGCAGACGTCGACTCCTCCTCCGAGAGCCCGTTCGAGGTTCACCTGCACAACTTCTCGGGACCCTTCGACCTGCTCCTGCAGTTGATCGCCCGCCACCAATTGGACGTCACCGAGGTGGCGTTGTCCCGCGTCACCGACGAGTTCATCGCCTACATCAAGGCCGGTGGGCGTGATTGGGACCTGGACGAGACCAGCCAGTTCCTGGTCGTCGCCGCCACGCTGCTCGACCTCAAGGCCGCTCGCCTGCTGCCGACCGGCGAGATCGAGGACGCCGAGGACCTGGCCCTGCTCGAGGCCCGCGACTTGCTGTTCGCCCGACTGCTGCAGTACCGGGCCTACAAGCAGGTGGCGGACTTTCTCGCGCGCACTCTGGCCGAACAGGAGCGGCGTCTCGTCCGCGACGTCGAACTCGAACCGCGCTTCACCCGACTGCTGCCCGAGGTCGTCCTCGACCTGACGCCGGAGCGTTTCGCCCTGCTGGCAGCCAGGACGTTGACCCCGGCCCCGGCGGATGTGATCTCCCTGGCTCATCTCCACGCGCCGGCGGTGAGTGTCCGCGACCAGGCAGCTGTGGTGATCGAGCGACTGCGTCGCAGCCGTACGCTCACGTTCCGGGCGCTGACCGCCGATTCGCCCGACCGGGTCACCACGGTGGCGCGGTTCCTCGCCCTGCTCGAGTTGTTCCGCGACGGGGCAGTGGCGTTCGAGCAGCTGACGCCACTCGGCGAGCTGACCGTACGCTGGACGGGCTCCGAAGCCGGAGAGCTGGAGATCACCGACGAATACGACGAACCCGGGCAGCCCGAACCCGCGGAGGGACGCGATGACTGACCAGGCCAGCGCTCGCCCCGACTCGGTGGCGGCGTCCGACATCTCCGCTCCCGTCGAGGCGTTGCTACTGCTGGCCAACGAGCCCGTCAGCGAGGTGGACCTGGCCGAGGCGCTCGGGGTGCCCACATCGGTCGTCGATGACTGTCTCGCGGAGCTGGTGGCTTTCTACGACGAAACCGGGCGGGGCTTCGAGCTGCGCCGGCTGGGTGGCGGCTGGCGGTACTACACCCGCGAGGAGCACGCCGACCTGATCGCGGCCACCCTCGTCAAGGACGCGCAGGCCAAGTTGTCGCAGGCGGCGCTGGAGACGCTCGCGGTGGTCGCCTACTCACAACCGATCTCCCGCAGCCGGATCTCGGCCGTCCGCGGGGTCAACGTCGACGGCGTGGTCCGCACCCTGGTGGCCCGCGGTCTGATCGCTGAGGCCGGGCACGATCCCGAGTCGGGCGCGGTGACGTTTGTGACGACCGGCCATTTCCTGGAGCGAATGGGTCTGGACACCCTCGACGAGCTGCCGCCGCTCGCCCCGCATCTGCCCGAGGCCTCCGAGCTCGAGGCGGAGTTGAGCGCACTGGCGCTTTCGCGCCCTGAGCCTGTCGAAGGGCCATCCACCTCGCGCCCTGAGCCTGTCGAAGGGCCCTGATGAGCGGTCCTGCGACAGGCTCGGGCCCTTCGACCAACTCAGGCCCTTCGACAAGCTCAGGGAACGAATCGGGAGTGCGGCTCCAGAAGGTGCTGGCCGCGGCCGGGGTGGCCTCGCGCCGGGCCGCCGAACAGCTGATCTCCGAGGGGCGGGTGGAGGTCAACGGCCGGTTGGTGGTCGAGCAGGGGAGGAGGATCGACCCGGACTCCGATGTGGTGCGCGTGGACGGGTCCCGGATCCCCACCGCCCGGCGCCACGTCTACCTGGTGCTCAATAAGCCACGCGGCGTCGTTTCGACACTGGACGACCCGGACGGCCGGCGCGACCTCACCGAGTTCCTGACCGATCGCCGGGAGCGACTGTTCCACGTTGGCCGCCTGGACACCGAGACCACCGGTTTGTTGATCCTGACCAACGACGGCGAGTTCGCCCAGCGGGTGGCCCATCCCTCGTATGCGGTGCCGAAGACCTACCTGGCCGAGGTGGCCGGCATCGTCACGCCGGCGACCATGAAGCGGCTGCGCATGGGCGTACGGCTCGAGGATGGCCCCGTCCGGCCGGATGCGGTCAAGCTCGTTTCCACCGGTGGCGCGAAGGGTGGCGACAAGTCGGCGGGCAAATCGCTGGTGCGGATCACGTTGCACGAAGGCCGGAACCGGATCGTGCGCCGTACGATGGAAGCGGTCGGGCATCCCGTGAGGCGATTGTCCCGGGTCGGCATCGGGCCGATTCGGCTGGGCAATCTGGCGGTGGGAAAGACGCGGGACCTGACCCGCGAGGAGTTGGGACTGCTGCTGGACCTCATCAGCCAGCTCCCCGCCCCCGCGGCGACCAGCATCGACGACGATCCGAGCACCTTGAACGAAGGGGACTGAGAAACCCGTGCACCGCCGTATCTACGGTCTGGAGACCGAATACGGTGTCGCCTGCACCTCCGGCGGCGCCCGCCGGCTGACGCCCGACGAGGTGGCCCGCTATCTGTTCCGCCGGGTGGTGACGTGGGGCCGGTCCTCGAACGTCTTCCTGCGCAACGGATCCCGGATCTATCTCGACGTGGGGTCGCATCCGGAGTACGCCACGGCCGAGTGTGACGACCTCATCCAGTTGATCAACCACGACCGCGCCGGTGAGCGGATCCTCGAGGACCTGATCATCGACGCCGAGCATCGGCTGGCCAGCGAGGGCATCAGCGGTGACATCTACCTGTTCAAGAACAACACCGACAGCCACGGCAACTCCTACGGCTGCCACGAGAACTACCTGATCTCCCGAATCGGCGATTTCTCCAAGATCACCGACGTGCTGGTGCCGTTCCTGGTCTCCCGGCAGTTGATCTGCGGCGCCGGGAAGCTCCTGCACACCGCGCGAGGGGCTGAGTTCAGCGTCAGCCAGCGAGCCGAACACATCTGGGAGTCGGTGAGCTCGGCCACCACGCGAAGCCGGCCCATCATCAACACGCGCGACGAGCCGCACGCCGATCCGGAGCGTTATCGGAGGCTGCACGTGATCGTCGGCGACTCCAACATGAGCGAGACGACCACCTTGCTCAAGGTGGGCAGTGCCGAGCTCGTTCTGCGCTTGATCGAGGCCGGGGTGCCGATGCGCGACTTCACCCTGGAGAATCCGATCCGGGCCATCCGCGACCTCAGCCGGGATCCGTCGGGTCAGGTGACGGTCGCGCTGTCCAACGGCCGGCGCATGTCGGCGTGGGCGCTGCAGACCGAGTACTACGAGAAGGTCAGCGAGTTCGTCCGCCGGGAAGGCCTCGGCGGGGCCACGGTGGACCGCGTGCTGGAGCTCTGGGAGCGCACCCTCCGGGCCGTCGCCGAGGACAAGCTCGAACTGATCGACACCGAGATCGACTGGGCGATCAAGAAGAAGCTGTTGGATCGGTACGCCGACAAGCACCGACTGAGCTTGGCCGATCCCCGGATCGCCCAGCTCGATCTGGCCTACCACGACATCCGCCGTGGCCGCGGGTTGTTCTCGTTGCTGGAGGCGCGGGGACTGGCCGCCCGAGCCACCACCGATCCGGCGATCTTCCGGGCCAAGTCGATCCCGCCGCAGACCACCCGGGCCAAGCTGCGCGGCGAATTCATCCGCGCCGCCCAGGAGGGCCGCAACGACTACACCGTGGACTGGGTGCACCTGAAGTTGAACGACCAGGCCCAGCGCACCGTACTGTGCAAGGACCCGTTCGTCGCCGTCGACGAGCGGGTGGAGCGGCTGATCGCCTCGATGCGCCGTCCCGGAGCCTGAGCTCACCCCGACGATCTCACCAACTGGGGCCGCACCCTTTCCTCGTGCCGGGCACCTTCTGTAGAGGGTGCGACGTTGGAGCAGAGGGTGCCGCCGTTGAGAGCGGGCCCTCCACGAATGACAGGTAAGGTTCTCCGGTGCGTTTCTCCAGGTTCGCGGTCGTCGCTGGTCCGACCGCGGCGCTAGCCCTCCTTCTCACCGGGGTTGCCGGTTGCGGTGGCGGCACGCCGACGACCAGCAACTCTCCGGCCGCGACGGCGTCCGCGACGGCGTCCGCGTCGGCCGCACCGTCGACGTCGTCGACTCCGGCCAAGCCGAAGGTCACGCCGTCGACCAACCTGGACGCCATAACGGTGACGGGTGACTACGGCAAGGAGCCGAAGGTCACCTTCAAGGCGCCGTGGGCTATCGACAAGACCCGTACGGAGGTGTTGGAGCCTGCCAAGGGCGCGGTGGTCCAGGCGGGGCAGAGCGTCACGGTGAACTACTACGGGGTGAACGGGCGCACCGGGAAGAAGTTCGACGACTCCTTCGGCCGCGGGCAGCCGGTCACCTTCAGCCTGGCCCAGGTCGTGCCGGGCTTCTCCAAAGGCCTGACCAATCAGCGCCAGGGCAGCCGGGTGCTGATCGCCATGCCCGGCACGGACGGCTACGACGCCTCCGGCGGCAGCCCGCAGGCGGGTATCGAGGTCGGCGACACCCTCATCTTCGTGGTCGACATCGTCGCCACGACGCTGAGCGGGCCCGAGGGAACGCCGGTGCCACCCAAGGCAGGCCTGCCCGAGGTCAAGGACAACAAGGGCGTCCCCGAGGTGACGATGCCCAAGACGGCGCCGCCCACGAGGCTGGTGGTGCAGCCGCTGATCAAGGGCGACGGGCCCAAGGTCGGCGCCGGCGATCTCATCACCTTCGACTACGCCTGGTACACCTGGGACGGCAAGTTGGTGGAGAGTTCGTACGCGGCGGAGCCCGGCTCCGCCGAGCTCGCCAAGTTGCTTCCGGGGCTGCGCAAGGGACTGGTGAACCAGACCGTCGGCAGCCGGGTGCTGCTCATCGTCCCGCCGGCCGACGGCTACCCGAACGGCAACGCCTCGCCCAAGATCGAGAAGAACACCACACTCGTCTTCGTGGTCGACATCTTGTTCACCCAGGCTCAGCAGTAAGCACCCACGGAGTCCGAGGCAGTAGGTCCGGATCGAACCGGGGCAACAGGTCGGCCAGCGCCACCGGCTCCCCTGGCTCGGCGAGACCGAGCGAGGCGGCCAGCCAGCCGAGCACCTCGTCCGGGGTGTGCCCCAGCGCGGCGAGGTCGGCCATGGTGACCGGCCCGTCCCGCTTGGCCAGCCGCGCCCCGGCCGCGTTGACGGCGAGCGGAACGTGCCCGTACGTGGGCGGCTCGGCTCCCAACCGTTCGGCCAACCAGGCCTGGTTGATCGCGGACGGGAGGAGGTCGTCGCCCCGAACCACCTGGTCGACGTCCACGGCGGTGTCGTCGACGACCACGGCCAGGTTGTAGGCGAACCCGCCGTCGCCGCGCCGCACCACGAAGTCGTCGACCACCCCGCTCACGGAGCCGTGCAGCAGGTCGCGCACCGTCTGGCGGGCCTCCTCGGCCCGCACCCGGAGGGCGGCCGGCCTGCTCCGCCTGCGTGCGGCGCGCTGCTCACCAGTCAGGTTCCGGCAGGTGCCCGGGTAGCGGGGCACCGCGCCGTGCGGCGCGGAGGACGCATCGGCAATCTCCCGCCGGGTACAGAAGCACTCAAAAGTGTGATCGACCAGGTTTCCGAGGGCCGTTTCGTACGCCTCGCGGCGCTGCGACTGCCAGACCGGAGGTCCGTCGAAGGTGACGCCGAGAGCGCTCAGATCCGCGGTCTGTCGCGCCGCCACCCCGGGTCGGACTCGGCCCGTGTCCAGGTCCTCGATTCGCAGGAGAAACCGGCGACCCGACGAACGGGCGAAGAGCCAGGCCAGCACCGCCGTACGCAGATTGCCGAGGTGGAGATCTCCGGTCGGACTGGGTGCGTACCGCCCTGTCGGTGTGGGAGACCTCACGTGCGCCAGCGTAGGGATCCCACACGCAGTCGGGCGAAGATGAGACATGGGTCTGGGGGAGTACGCCGCGGCGAGTGCCAGGGTGGCGGGCCTGATCTTCTTCGGAGGATCGGCGCTGGTCGTGCTGGTCATCTTGACCCTCGTGATGCGCTCGATCTCCGGCCAGTGGCGCAGTGCCCTGCCCCTGTGGGGACTCGCTCTGGCGGTGCTGATGCTGATCGGGACGGCGCACTTCTTCAGTGCCGGCGAGGTCGAGAAGCGGCGCGTGGGGGCGATCCGCCACGACGTCGCCAGTCGGGCCGGTCACCTGCTCGGCCAGGGCGGGTGGTTGTACACCCAGTCGCAGATGAGGTGTCCGGACGGTCAGACCCGGGCCTGGATGCGCCAGGCGTCGGGGAGCCTCGCCGTCGACGACCACGCTCCCGCCATGGAGGAGCTCGCCCGCATCCTCACGGAGCGAGGATTCGCCATCATCGACCGGGGCGTGACGCCGACGCCGCCGGACCGGCCCTACCTCATCGGCCGGGCCGAAGAGGTTGGCGTGATCGCGCGGATCGCGTCCGAGTCGGTCGGGCCGGACCGCCTGATCATCGAGGCGGAAGCCGGCTGCCTGGAGTGGTTCGAGTATCGCTGAGTGCGCCGGCTCGGCTGGTAACGTGCATCTGCGATCGCGCCGGGTCGCCTCCCCTCAGGAGCAGCCAGCATGACCACCCGCAAGACCGAGCGGATCCTCAACCTGACCATCTGTCTCCTGGTCTCCGGCCGGTACCTGCCCAAGAGCCGGATCCGGGAGGCGGTGGAGGGCTACCACGACCTCAGCGACGCCGCCTTCGAGCGCACTTTCGAGCGGGACAAGGACGAGCTCCGCGGTCTCGGGGTGCCGATCGAGGTCGGCAGCTTCGATCCGCTCTTCGACGACGAACCCGGCTACCGGATCTCCCCGGCAGAGTTCGAACTCCCCTCCATCGAGCTCGACGCCGACGAGGCGTCGGTGGTCGGGGTGGCAGCCCGGGTCTGGCAGCACGCCAGCATGGCCGAGTCGACCCGGAGCGCGCTGGCCAAGCTGCGGGCCGCCGGGGTCGAGCCGGACGCCTCCCAACTGGCCTCGCTCGAACCCTCGGTGCAGGCCACCGAGCCGGCCTTCGAGCCGCTGTGGACCGCCGTCCTCGACCGCGCCCGGGTCAGCTTCGTCTACCGCGACTCGGCTCGCCGCACACTGGAGCCGTGGGGGCTGACCTCCTCCAAAGGCCGCTGGTACGTGATCGGCTGGGACACCGACCGGCAGGCCGTGAGGATGTTCAAGCTGTCGCGGATCAGTGACGAGCCGAAGCGGGTGTCCCGCCCCGCGGCGTACGAGGTGCCGGCCGACCTCGACCTCCGCGCGCTGGCCCGCTCGCTGGCGCCGGCCGAGCCGACCCAGCAGGCGCTGGTCGCCGTCCGGCTGGGCAAGGGCCCGACCCTGCGGCGCCGCGGCGCACCGGCGCCGGACGCGCAGCCGCTACCGGGCGGCTTCGAAGCCTTCACGGTCGGCTTCGGCGACCTGCCGACCATGGTCGACGAGATCACTCGCTACGCCGCCGACGTGATCGTGCTCGACCCGCCGGAACTGCGCGAGGCGGTTCAGAACGCGCTGCGCCGGGTCGTCGCCGCGCACCAACGGGTGGGGGTGTAACCGGCTTTGGCTCAATCCCAAGGGCCGATGACAGCCCAGTCGCAGGTGCGGCGGCTGCTGAGCCTGGTGCCCTACCTGCGCGAGCACGACGGTGCGTCGTTGACCGACGTGGCCGCGGCTTTCGGCATCACGGTCAAGACGCTGCGCGAAGACCTCAACGTGTTGTGGATGTGTGGCATGCCCGGCCTGACCCCCGGTGACCTCATCGACATCGACATGGACGCAGTCGACGGCGAGGGGGTCATCCACCTCAGCAACGCCGACTACCTGACCCGGCCGTTGCGGCTGTCCGCCGATGAGGCGCTGGCCCTTGTGCTGGCGCTGCGGACGCTACGGGAGATCGCCGGTCCCGGACAGCGGATAGCCGTCGATTCCGCGCTCCGCAAGCTCGAGGCGGTGGCAGGGAAGGCCGCGCACAGTGATCAGGCCTCGGTGGCCGTGACCGCGGCCCGGGACGAGATCCAGATCCGGGTCAACGACGGCCTCCAGCGCCGCAAACGACTCGATCTCACCTACGACGTGGCCACCCGTGCGGAGACGACCCGGCGCGAGGTGGATCCGCTCCGGGTGTTCGTGCTCGAGGGTTATGGCTACCTGGAGGCCTGGTGCTACTCGGCGAACGCCTTGCGTACGTTTCGACTGGACCGGATCGCCGCTGTCGAGGTGACCGACACCGACGTCCGATCCCACGACGTAGCCCTGCGGGATCTCTCCAGTGGCTGGTTCGAGGCGCTGCGTGATGCTCCGGTGGTCACCTTGGCCCTGAGTCCACAGGCCGCCTGGGTGGCGGAGTACTACCCGACGGAGAGCGTCGAACGGGTCGTCGACGGAAGTGTGACCCTCACCATGCGGGTCACCGACCCGGCCTGGTTGCGCGGGCTGCTGCTCCGGCTGGGCGGCGCCGCCCGCGTGCTGAGGCCGCTGGGAGCAGGTGATTCCGCCGCCGAGGCGGCACAGGAGGCGCTCGACCAGTACGCAGCGGTGTTTGCCGCCGACGCACGGCCCTAGACGGCTCGCCTGCCTGCCCCTGCCCACTCCAAGACGCACCCTTTCGTCGGCAGATGCACCCTCACATGAGGGTGCAACTGGCGACATAGGGGTGCCGGAGCGAGGAGCACGGGGACTCTCCCGGGCGGGCTGGTGCCGCTAAGCTTCTGCGGTGCTGTGGATCGTCCTGGTCGTCGCCGCCGGGGTGGTCGGTCTGGGTGTGCTGGTGTGGTACTGCATTCGACTGACTCGCAAGGTGGCCGCGCTCGCCGATGAGGTGGCGGTGCTCGCCGAGCAGGCCGACCAGTTGCTCGGCTTGTTGGAGCAGGTGGAGTTACCAGACCCGGACGGCGCCCCGCACAGCACGACCGACAGCGCACTCACAGCAACGCGGCCGGGCGTTTGACAGCGAACCAGACGTAGGATGAGCAGATAACCGCGCAAGCCGGTCAATAAAGCGGTGGAGAAAAGAGGGCATCATGTTCGGACTCGGCGTCCCCGAGTTGTTGATCATCCTGGCCGTGGTTCTGCTGCTCTTCGGCGGCGCACGGATCGCCGGACTCGGCAAGAGCACTGGTCGGGCGCTGCGGGAGTTCAAGGAGGAGACCAAGAGCATCAAGGCTGACGAGGCCGAGAACGCGCGACCCGCGGAGCCCTACCGGCCGGAGACCATGCAGCAGCCCCCCGCCCAGCCGCCGGCTGCCCCGCCCGGCACCCCGCCCGGCGGCCCCCAGTCGTACCCCCAGTCGTATCCGCAGCAGTCGTACCCCCAGCCGCATCCCCAGTCGTCGCCCCAGTCGTCGCCCCAGACCGAGCCGCCCATCAACACTGCGTGGCAAACACCGCCGGCCGGAAACGTGCAGGACGCACCAGGCGGCGAGGTTCGCAAAGACACCTGACTGACTCCTGACCGACTGCTGAGCTGATCCTCACGTGGCGCTGACCATCCGGGGGCGGCCAATCCGCTTCAGCCTCGCCTGGCTGAAACCGCCGCCGGTTCCGGCGGACGGCTCGATGACCCTCTTCGAGCATCTGAAGGAGCTGCGGTACCGGCTCATCGTGGCGTGCCTGGCCATCGTGACGGGCATGATTGTTTCGGCGTTCTTCTATCCGTGGCTCTTCAACATCCTCACCACCCCGTACTTCGCCGCCATCGCCGATCTCAAGGCCACCCGGCCGGACGCGGTCACCGAACTGGTCAACAACGGCATCACGTCACCGTTCACGCTGGCCCTGAAGATCTGTGCCGTCTCGGCTCTGGTGATCACCGGACCGATCTGGCTCTACCAGCTGTGGTCGTTCATCGTGCCCGGGCTGCTGGCCAAGGAGAAGAAGTGGGCACTGATCTTCATCGGGACGGCGAGCCCGATGTTCGCCGCCGGGGTGGTGGTGGCCTACGTCGTCCTGCCCAAAGGCATCACGGTGCTGCTCAGCTTCACCCAGGCGGGCATCACGAACCTGCAGGACATCAACCTGTATCTCTCGTTCCTGCTTCGGGTGATGATCGTCTTCGGCATCGGGTTCTTGATCCCGTTGCTGGTGCTGATGCTGAACATCGTCGGTGTGGTCAAGGCGAAGCAACTGGCCAAGTACCGGGTGTACGTGATCTTCGGCACGTTCGTCTTCGGGGCGGTCGCTACGCCCTCGACCGACCCGTTCTCCATGCTCGCCCTGGCCGCTCCGATGAGCCTGCTGTTCGTCGCCGCCGAGGTCATCGCCCACATCCTCGACCGGCGCAAGGCGCGGCGTGCCGCCTCGGACGAGATCGTGCTCGCCGAGTGAGCGATCTGCTCACGCTGATCGTCAACCCCACGGCCGGAAAGGGCCGGGCCCAGGCTTTCCTGCCCCAGGTGGCCGGCACCCTGCGCGACGCGGGACTCGATGCTCAGATCCTGCTCAGCCGTGACTTCGCCGAGGCCCGGCGGCTCACGGCGGATGCGGTGCTCGCCGGACGCGGTTCGCTGGTCGTGATGGGCGGCGACGGGATGATGCATCTCGGGTTGAACACCGTTGCCGCCGCCTCGATCGAGGGGGGTAGCCGAGCTCCTCTCGGGCTGATCCCGGCCGGGACCGGCAACGACCTCTGCGCGGGGCTCGGCCTCGACCCGCACGACCCGGTGGCCGCGGCGGCGGTCATCGCTCGCGGCGACCAGCGCACGGTCGATCTCATCGAGGTCAACGGCCAATTCGTCGGCGGGGTGCTGGCCACCGGTTTCGACGCCCTCGTCAACGCTCGCGCCAACGCTCTCCCGTGGCCGAAGGGTGGTCTGCGCTACCCGCTGGCGACTCTTGCCGAGTTGCGGATCTTCACGCCGTTGACCTACCGGCTGACCATCGACGGTGAGGTCCGCGAACAACAGGCAATGCTGGTGGCGATCGGCAACATGAGTTCCTACGGTGGGGGCATGCAGATCTGCCCGGACGCCGATCCGGCCGACGGCTGGCTGGACCTGACGATCATCCATCCGGTCAGTCGGTTCCGTCTGGTGCGGCTGCTGCCCTCGATGTACTCCGGCCGGTTCGCCCGCGATCCCTGCGTCGAACAGATCCGCGCCCGGGAGGTGCTCGTCGAAGGGCCCGGTCTCGTCGGCTACGGCGACGGCGAGCTCATCGCGGCTGCTCCGTTGGACGTCGCGATCCGACGCGGCGCGTTGACGGTCTTCGCACCGGGGTAAGACACCCGGCTGATCCGTACGCGTGGCGTGAGACGGAGCGAGGTTGACGACAGTCGTCTGGTTCATACTCGGCCCCGTGACTCCGCGACCCGAAGCGGCCCGCCACGATGCGGCAGCGATGCAATTCCTCAACGCCGCCGCCCAGCTGATCGACGCCGCCCTGTCCGCCGATCCCCAGCATCTTCCGCAGCGGCTGCGGGCCCTGCACTATCCGGCCGCGCTGGAATGGATCCGGCTGGAGGACGTCCTCCGCCTGACGAGGGAGACCCAGTCCCCTACGGCCAGCAAGAAAGCGCTGACGAACCGATGGCCAACCAAGGATGAGTTCATCCGGGACGCGGTCATCCACGCCATGCTCTATCGGGACAACCCAGCCGCCGACCCGCAAGCGGACGGTCCCCGGCTGGACCGGATCCTCAACACCGCGAGCCTGAGCGACGGGGTGACGTTGGTGGTGGATGACCTTGCGCAGACGCTCCTCGGTCATCCACGATCTTTCCTGCTGGCCCATATTGCTCCGCTGCTGCCGAGGCATCCCGAGCTGGCCGAGGAACTACTCGAGTCGGCGCGTACCCCACACGAGACGTGGACCGCCCAGTACCCGAGGTTGTTGGCGACGTTGGGGATCGGTCTCCGTCCGGACTGGCCGCCGGAGCGCATCACCCTGGCGATCCAGATCATGCTCGACGGTCTGATGGTGCGCTCCCGCGTGGAGCCGCGCGCGGTCGAGGCCTCCGCGTGGCGAACCGGCAGTCTGTTCGCCGACATGGTGCTGGCGTTCCTGGGTGGCGCGATCGACACCGGCAACGATCGGCTCCCGACCCGCGCGTGGCTGGACGCACAGATGGCGGCGACGCACACCGGCACGCGTCCTTAGCGAAGCACCGGCTCGGTCTGGACGACCGAGTCGTGAGGCGCGCAGGGTGAGCGAGCCGGGCGACAGAGCGCTACGTGACCGTCAGCGGCTGCGGCGTCGTGACGAAGTTGGACGAAACCACCGTCACCTGGTAGATCCCGGCCGCGTCGGGGGCGGCGACGGAAACCTTTCCGTTGACCACACTTCCCGGCGCGCGGGTGGTCTCCGTGCCATCCGCACTCCGGTACGTCACGCTGGTGTTGTCCACCGTGGCCGTCGCCGGCAGATTCACCAGCGCGATAATGAGTGATCCTCCGTGGACGACGGGATTGGGCAGCATGGTCACCACCCGAAGTCCCTGATCTCGAACCGCCTTGTGGCCGACGTAGGTGAGGGCGGACAGACTCGTCAGACCCAGCAGTGCGGGCGGAATTTCGGGCAGCGTGACATTGGATTCCGCGGCACCATAAGCGAAGCGGAAAATGTTGTGGATGAACGCACCTACGAAGTAAAGGATCGCCACCAACGAGAACACCACGTACTGCGTATCGGGCAGGCTGGTGGTTCCTCCGTCGTCGGTGACCAGATCCGCCGCGGACGGCGTCTGGGTGGTCTGGACGGTCGTCGGCACAGCGGTCGCCCCAGCGGCCAGAGTCCCGCTCTTGGCGGTCGGATCGCTGCTGACCTGAGCCACCGTGATGCCCTTGGCCGCCACCGCTGACGCGAAGGGACCTCCCAGCAGCAGCAGGAACGAGTTCCAGTCGCCGCCGAACGCCTCTTGAGCGGAAAGTCCCGTGAACACGGTCATGCCCGTGAGCTGCACCAAGGCCATGGCGAAGACGAGCGTCCAGAGCGCAACGACGGACTTGCTGGTGGAGATCCGTCCGTCGGCGCCGATAATCACCTGGAGATAGCCGAACTTCTTACGTTCCTCGACCGGGTCCAAGCGGGCGACCAGTTCGAGCAGGCCCAAGATCACGACGACGAAGATGGTGACCAACCACATCGACGCTTGCACGCGGAACCAGTTCGCGGAGGCGAAGCCGGCGATGGCCGCGAACAAGGGGACACCGGCCAGAACGATCGCGAGCGCGAGACGCCCTCGGCCTTGAGGCATATCGCTCCCTCCGAGCAGGCGCTATCTGGTCACCGGCTGTTCCGATGCGGCCTCGAGAAACGCCCGGCTAGCGTATTGCGTTACCGGTGCGTTGCAGGGAAAGGTGGCCACTTCGAGCTGCGCGCGCCGTCCCGGGGCGAGCACGCGTTGGCCAAGAGCGTCGAACTTGGTTCGCTCCTCGAAGCCCAGAGCGGCGCCGTCGGGAAGATCCCAGGTGGTCCACAGGCGGACCGTCCGTTGCAGGACGTCGGTCCCGATCGACGCCGCGGTGACACCGTGAGCCGGCGTGAGGTCGATCCGGTAGTGGTTGCCCTCCACCTTGATCACCAGGCGCAATACCTCCTCCCGGAGCCAGCGGACCCTGCACTGCGCTCCGACGTGGGTGAGCCACGGCAGTCGGATGTGCATCGCGGCGGCCTGCTCGCGTTCGAGCCCCCTCGAGCTGCCGTTGTTCGCGGCCCGAGCGGTAGCCGCCACGAATCCCATGCCGCCGCCCACCCGGGTCCCCGTGTGCGCCCAGCGCCGGTCGATCACGACCAGCCGGGCGTCGGTGAGCCAGCAGTCAAGTTCGACTCCGGTCATCGAAAGCAATGCCGTACGGCTCTTCAGGGGCGCAATGCACAGCGCGCTCACAGCGAAACGGCGGAATTCGGAGCCGTCGCCGGCTTCATGCACGAATTGCGCTGTACGATCGGAGGAAAGTTGCGGAAACCGAAGATCGTCGTGGATCTCGCCATAACCGACGAGATCGAAGAACTGGTACGCGGCGTCGCGACATTCCACCCGGCGGCCTTTCCGAAGAGCTACGCAATTGCAATTGCCTTCCGAAGTTAGCAATTGCCCGCCGGACAAATGTCGGATTTGCCGGCTCGTTATACATCGTAGAGAGGCAGTCGCTGCTCCCTACCTCGTCAGCTCTCCGCCGGCCGTCACAGGTACGTTTGGGGCATCATGGCCCAGCCGTCCCCCGAGCCGACCTCTGAACTGGCCCCGCCCGCTGAGGCCTACGCCCGTTTCCGCGCCGGGCAGGCGACCCCCGAGCTGGCGGCATTCTCCGACGGTTACGGGTTTGCTTTCGACGACTACCAGCGCGAGGCCTGCGCCCACCTGGAGGCAGGCTCCGGGGTCCTCGTCGCTGCTCCCACCGGGGCCGGCAAGACCATCGTCGGCGAGTTCGCCGTGTTCCTCGCCCTGCAACGTGGCCAGAAATGCTTCTACACCACCCCGATCAAGGCCCTCTCGAACCAGAAGTACGGCGACCTCGTCCGCCGGCACGGGGCCGGCAAGGTCGGCCTGCTGACCGGGGACTCGAGCATCAACTCCGAGGCGCCGGTGGTGGTCATGACCACCGAAGTGCTGCGCAACATGATCTACGCGAACTCAGCCACGCTGGGCAATCTCGGCTTCGTCGTGATGGACGAAGTGCACTATCTGGCCGACCGCTTCCGTGGCGCGGTCTGGGAAGAGGTGATCATCGGGCTCGCCGACTCGATATCGGTGGTGGCCCTCTCGGCGACGGTCAGCAACGCCGAGGAGTTCGGCGACTGGCTGTCGGAGGTGCGGGGGGAGATGGCCGTGGTCGTCTCGGAGCGCCGCCCGGTACCGCTGTACCAGCACGTCCTGGTCGGCCGGCGCCTTTACGACCTATTCGCGGGCGATGCGCCGACCGTGTCCGCGCTGCCCGGGTCGGGGAGGCCGGACGTCAATCCCGCGCTGCTGCAGGTGAGCAAGTCCGAAACCCGGTGGGTCCGCGACGATTCTCGGCGCCCCCGCGGTCGCTCCGGGAAGGGCAAGCGGAATGCTGGGTACGGCAGTGGAACGTACGGCGGAGCGACGCACCGCTCCCGCTACGACGGTCCCTCCGGAGCAAGCGGGCGACCGCGGTCGCTGGAGTTCGCCTCTCGCCCGGACATGATCGAGACGCTCGACGCGGAGGCCCTGCTGCCCGCCATCGTGTTCATCTTTTCCCGGATCGGCTGCGACGCCGCCGTGCGCCAAGTCCTGTCGTCGTCCACCCGACTCACCAACCCGGCCGAGCAGAACGAGATCACCACCATCGCGGAGCGACACGTTGCCGGGCTTTCGGCCGCCGATCTGCGCGCCCTCGACTACGCACAGTTCCTCGATGCGCTGACCCGCGGCGTCGCCGCCCACCACGCCGGGATGCTGCCGGCTTTCAAGGAGTGTGTCGAGGAGACGTTCGTCCGCGGTCTGACCAAGGTGGTCTTCGCCACGGAGACCCTGGCCCTGGGCATCAACATGCCCGCCCGGAGCGTCGTCTTGGAGAAGTTGGTCAAGTACAACGGCGAGACCCACGCCGACATCACGCCCGGGGAGTTCACCCAGCTGACCGGGCGAGCCGGGAGGCGGGGTATCGACGTGGAGGGCCACGCCGTCGTGCTCTGGCAGCCCGGGCTCGATCCGCGGGCGGTCGCGGGGCTCGCGTCGCGCCGGACGTACCCGCTGCGCTCCTCGTTCGTGCCGACGTACAACATGGCCGTGAACCTGGTCGGGCGGGTCGGCAAGGAGCGCGCCCGGACGCTGCTGGAGCAGTCCTTCGCGCAGTTCCAGTCCGACCGCTCCGTGGTCGGCGTCGCCCGAACGCTCGCCCGCAACGCCGAGGCCATTGCCGACAACTGGGCCGCGGCGGCCTGTGACCGCGGCGACTTCGGTTCCTACGCCCGGCTGCGCGCCGAGATCGCCGCGCTCGAGTCGCGGGCGGCCCGCGAGCGGAGCCTCGACCGGCGGGCCGAGGCCCTGCAGGCTCTGCTGGCCCTGTTGCCCGGCGACCTCGTTCGGGTGCCGGCCGGCAAGAACTCCGGGTGGGCCGTGGTGCTCGACCCGGACACCCGCTCGGGGGACCGCGACAACCCCCGGCCCCTGGTCCTGACCGAGGAGCGGCACGTGCGGCGGTTGTCACTGGTCGACTTCCCGACGCCGCCGACCGTTGGTGGCCGGATGCGCATCCCGAAGCACTTCAATGCGAAGGAACCGGCCTCTCGTCGCAACCTCGGAGCAGCGCTGCGCTCCCGACTGGCCGAAATCGACCTCAACCCGTCGCGAGCGCACCTGCCGCGGATGAACGCCGAGGTCGCGCAGGAGATCGCCGACCTGCGCGAGCGGTTGTCCCGGCATCCCTGCCACGCCTGCCCGGACCGTGAACAGCACGCGCGGCGCGCGGAGAAGGCGCTCTTCGGTGAGCGGGAGAACGCCCGGGTCCAGGAGCGTGCCTCGTCGCGGACCAACACGATCGCCAACCACTTCGACAAGATCTGCCTGGTGCTGACCTCGCTCGGCTACCTGGGCGACGCCGGCGTCGACGCGGACATCGACACCTTCGGCGACACCGTGACCGACGCCGGCCGCATGCTGGGCCGGATCTACGCCGAGCTCGACCTCGTCGCGGCAGAGTGCATCCGGGCCGGGGTGTTCGCCGACCTGAGCGCTCCGCAACTCGCGGCGGTGCTGGCGGCGCTGGTCTACGAATCGCGACGCTCCGACGAGGGCTTCCGTCGACCTCGGATGCCGGACGCCGAGACCGAGCACGTGCTGACTCAGGTGCGGCGGATCCACCGCGAGGTCTCACTCGTCGAGCGCGACGCCCGGCTGCCGCGCGGACCCGAGCCCGACATCGGGTTCAGTTCGGCCGCCTTCGCCTGGGCCGCGGGCCGTCCGCTCGCCGACGTGCTGGCCGACGGCCAACTGACGGCCGGTGACTTCGTCCGCTGGGTGCGCCAGGTGCTGGACTTCGCCGGTCAGGTCGCCGACGCGGCCGGGCCGGGCCCGTTGCGGAGTGTCGCCCGTGAGGTGGTCAGCTCAATGCGTCGGGGCGTGGTGGCGTACGCGCCGGAGGACGAGCTCGGGGACGATCTGGACGTCGACGGCTGAGCCGGATAACGACACGTACGGGCACCCACCCGCCAGCTAACCGCCGGCGCGGGCGACGAGTTGATCGACCACATCGGCGGGGGACGGCATGGCCGCGATTTCGTCCTGGATGCGTTGCGCCACCTCCCGTTCCGGCGAGTCGTCCAGCAGGGCCTCCACGGCTGTTCCGATCGCGCCCGGTGACTGCTCCTCGTTGAGGATGGCCCGCCCGGCTCCCACCGCCGTCAGCAACTCACCGTTGGCGAACTGGTCGGCGCCCTGGGGCAGGATCACCTGCGGCAACCCGGCCTCCAGCGCACCGAGCACCGATCCGGTCCCGCCGTGATGAGCCATCACATCCACGAGGGGTAGCACCCGGGACTGGGCGACGAAGCGTTCGACGTGGACGCGATCCGGTAGCTTCCCGAGGAGACCCGGATCGCCGTCGGGGCCGACGGCGACCAGCACGTCGACATCGAGTCCGGAGAGGTCGGCGATCGCGCGGTTCAGCACCTCGACGGCGCCGAACGATACGGTCCCGAGGGTGAGGAACACCCGTGGTCGGGCGGCCGGCTCGTCGAGCCAGGCCGGCACCGCGGGCGAGGCATCGCTGTAGGCCACCGGTCGGATGGGAATCGTCTCGACCTGCACCTCGCCACCGAACGGCCTCAAGCGCGGCGGCGTCGGGTCGATCAGCGCGTCGGCCAGCAACGACGTCTCCGGAGCCTGCCAGCCCGTACGAGTCCCAGACTGACCTCCTGGTAGCCGATCGTCGCAGTGTGCACGAGCGGGTAGAACCCCCGGTGCAGACCGATCGAGAACGCCACCGCCGGCACGCCGACCGCGCTGGCCGCCACCCCGGCCCCGGCGATCAATGGCTCGAACACCAGGAGATCGGGCTCGTACCGTTGCAGGTTCTCGATCATGATCGGCGCGATGTGTCCAGCGGTGACGTCGGCGAACATCACGATGCTCAGTTCCTCCCCGGCGACCTCCGGATGGCGGCGACGGGTTTCCGCGACGGCGTCATCGAGGCCGAGACCGGTGTACGCGGGCACGGTCGGCAGCGGGAGGTGCTCCAGGAACGGGTCGCCGGTCGCCACCAAGACGTCGTGCCCGGCCTCGGCGGCGGCAAGGGCCAGCGGCATCATCGGGTACAGGTGGCCGTACGCCCCGAGCGAGGCGAAGAGGATCTTCACGTCTGCATCGTGGCAGACCGCGCCGGACCCAGTCGGAGAAGGATCCTAGATTTCTGGCGAAGCCATGTATCGGGGCGGTTCAGTGCGTCTCTTTGTGGCATGTCATCAGCCGTACGAGCACCGGCGCGCACCCGCTCCCAAACCGCGACCTCTGTCGCCATGGTCGGTGTCGCCGTCCTCTTCGCGGGTCTTTTGCTGCGCGGCGTAGCGGCCGGGGTGAACACCACAGTTGAACTGATCGGCGAGTTCAGCGGCAGCGCGAATCAGCCGAATATCGCGCCCGTGATCAGCGCCGGTCAGTGGGGATTCGGGATGTTTCTTATCGGTGGCGCACTCGTGCTGATTGCATTGGCGGCCAAGATCCTCCGCGTCTAGCCCGAACTGCCGGCGAGACTCAGCTCGCCGGGCTCACCGTGGACATGTTGAAGTCCGGCACCCGGATGGGCGGCATGGCCGTGCGGTTGAAGAAGTCGTTCCACTCCCGGCAGAGCACCAACTCGCTGGCACCGACCTCGGTGATGCGGCCGAGCAGTTCGATCGGCGACTCGTTGAAGCGGAAGTTGTTCACCGCGCCGACGACTTGCCCGTTCTCGATCAGGTAGACGCCGTCCCGGGTCAACCCGGTGAGCAGGAGCCGCTCGGGATCGACCTCGCGGATGTACCACAGGCAGGTCAACAGCAGGCCCCGCTCGGTGCGCGCAATCATCTCCTCACACGTGGCGTCCCCGCCCGCCTCCATGATCAGGTTGTCGGGCGGGGGGGTGACGGCGGAGCCGGTCTGTGCGGCTCGCGCGCGGTTGCGGATCAGCTCGGCGTGCACCCCGCCGGCCAGCCAGGCCACCGGCGTCAACGGCAGGCCGACGTCGAACGCCCAATTCGTCCCGTCGACCGAGGCCGCCGAGTCGACGAACGGCACACACTCCAGGCCGGGATAGGCCGGGTCGGAGCGCAGGTCGATCGGCAACTCGCTGAGGCGGGTCCCGATCGTGGTCCCGCCACCCGGTGCCGCGTAGACGTTGCGACCCTCCTCGGCGTCCTGGGCATTGGCCGTCCAGTAGGCATAGATCATGAGGTCCGCGACCGCACCGGGAGGCAGCAGCGTCTCGTAGCGCCCCGGCGGCAGCTCCAACGATGTCGCCCCCCAGCCCAGCCGGGTGCTCAGCTCGTCGAGCAAGGGATCGACGTCGACGTCGGTGAAGTCACGGGTCGCCCGGCCGAGCCACGCCGACCCGCCGTGTCCGTTCGCGGAGCCGTGCTTGGCGTTCAGCTCCAGCCGTCCTGTCGGTTGCACCGCTCTGCGCCGCAACCCGCTGCTGCTGGCCAGATAGGTCGTCGTGACGCTGTGCTCTGCGAATCCGTACAGCCGGATGTCGTCCTGGCCGGCCCGGGCGAACGCCCGCCCCAGGCCGCTCGCCACATCTGCGAGCACCTCGATCGAGGTCGCGTCGGGCGGGACCGCCCAATCCGCGTCAGCGCCGTTCGCTGCCACCGCGGGGGCCGCGTCGGGTGAGGGGGGAGCCGCCCGTGCGGCCGCCTCGGCTGCGGCGACCACACCCGCCACGTCCGCGGGCTCGGCGATCGCCCGGCTCACGGTGCCGACCGCCTGCCCGCCAGTGACGTCGGCCGTCGCGAAGACCGTCAGCGTACGGCTGCTCATCTCGCCGTTGGTCGTCAATGCGTTCGCCGCCCAGCGCAGGTTCGCCTCCGTGGTTTCGCGCACCACGGCGACGCACGGCAGCGTGGCCACCGTGAGCGCCTGCTCGGCGAACTCTTGTCCCATCATCAGGCCGGACATCGGCCCTCTCATCGGCACTCTCATCGGCCCTGACATCACTGCACTCCCTCGGCGAGCGTGTTGAGGATGTTGACGCCGCGGAACAGGGCCGCGGGGGCGCCGTGCGAGACCGGCGCCACCTGGCCGGGTTGCCCCTTCCCACAGTTGAACGCCCCACCGAGGTAGTAGGTCTGCGGTCCGCCGACCGCCGCCAGCGAGCGCCAGAAGTCGGTGGTGGTGGCCTGGTACGCGACGTCGCGCAGCTGGCCGGCCAACCGACCGTCCTCGACGGCGAAGAAGCGCTGTCCGGTGAACTGGAAGTTGTAGCGCTGCATGTCGATGGACCACGAGTTGTCTCCCAGCACGTAGATGCCGTGATCCACCGACGAGATCAGCTCGTCGATCCCGGGCCCGCTCGGATCGGGTCGCAGCGAGACGTTGGGCATTCGTTGGAGCGGGATGTGTCCGGGCGAGTCGGCGAAGGCGCAGCCGTTGGAGCGGTCCAGGCCGCGCAGCGCCGCCATCTGCCGGTCCAGCTGGTAGCCGACCAGGATTCCTCCCGAGATGATCTCGAACTCCTGCTGAGCCACCCCCTCGTCGTCCCAGCCGATGGTGGACAGGCCGTGCTCGGTGATGCGGTCGCCGGTGACGAACATCGGTTCGCTGCCGTACTGGAGAATGCCCAGCTGATCAACGGTCGCGAACGAGGTGCCGGCGTAGGCCGCCTCATAACCCCAGCGCCCGGTCCAGCTCGGTGGCGTGCGCGATGGACTCGTGGATCGTCAACCACAGGTTCGTCGGGTCGACGACGAGGTCGTAGCGCCCGGCGTCGACACTCGGCGCAGCTACGTGCTCGGCCAGCAGCTCGGGCAGCTCGGCGATCTCGGCGTCGAAGTCCCAGCCGGTCCCGATCAGGTACTCCCAGCCCCGCCCAGCAGGTGCGGCGAGCGTCCGCATGGTCGAGAAGCCGCCGTCGGAGACGTTGACGGCGGTGAAGTGGGGCAGGATCCGAACCCGTTGCTGGGTGATGGTGCTGCCGGCCAGGTTCGCGAAGAACTTGTTCTCCTGCACGAACGCAAGGTCGGCGGTGGTGTGGCTGACCGCATCGGCGGCGAGCAGCCGGTCGATCAACTCCAGCATCCGGCCGTGCCGGTCCGCCTCGGGCACGTCGAAGGGGTTCAGCTCGTACGCCGACGCCCAGGTCTCATCGGCGTAGACCGGCTCGTCGGCCAGCTCGATCCGGACCGGGGTCAGCGGTTGTGAGACCAGCGCCGTGGCCACGGCCCGATCAGCCAGCCGCGCGGCTGCATCGGCGGTCAGGGTGATGCCGGCGGCGAAGCCCCACACGCCCTCGTGCAGCACCCGGACCGACAGGCCGAGCACCTCGGAGTCCTGGCTGGTCGACAGGTCCGCATCGCGGTAGCTGCGGAACGACTCGCGGATCCGTTCGATCCGTACGTCCGCGTGCGTGCAGCCGAGATCGGCCGCCCGGGTCAGCGCGGCGTCGGCCAGAGCGGAGAGCGGCAACGCTGTGAAGGTCTCGTCCAGCGCCTGCGTTGAAGTCGGACTCACGGCTGCGACTGTATCCACGGTCCCATCCTGAGCCTGGTCGGGCTCGTGGCGTGAGCCTGTCGATGGGTCTCAGGTCGCGGCGGCGTACGTTATTCGTCCCAAGCTGGAAGACACGCCCGTAATCCGCCGGCGTTCGGCGTGTTATCCAGCTCAGGCTGGAGGACGTACGCGTAAGGCTGTGAATCGCCCTTCCGGCGAGCTCAGGAAACGAACGAAATCGGCTCACACTCCGTGGACTGTCAGTGGCGCGAGCCATGATGCCGCCATGGACAAACCACGACTCGATGCGATCGGCTTGGCGTCGGCGAATCTGCCGCGATCGCTGGCCTTTTACCGCGCGCTGGGCTGCGACCTCGACGACCCGGACGAGCAGGGCCACGTCAGCTTCGACCTCGGCGGGTTCCGCCTCATGATCGACACCGAGGAGATCATGCGCTCATTCGACCCAGATTGGCAGGCGTCCGGCAGCGGCCGGGTCACGCTGGCGGCGCAGTGCGCCAGTCCGGCCGAGGTCGATCGGATGCACGCGGAACTCAGCGAGCTCGGCGCCGGCTCCCACCTCGCGCCGTTTGACGCGTTCTGGGGCCAGCGCTATGCGACGGTGCTCGATCCCGACGGCATCCGTGTCGACCTGTACGCGTCTCTGCCAGCGTAGAGGCGACAGGCTACTGGCTGCGAGACACGCGTGATGGAAGGTCACGATACGATCGCCGTCCAGATCGATGACTTGGAGGTCAGGCGTGTATTTCATCGTCGTCAAGTTCCCCGTCAAGCCCGACTGGACGGATCGCTGGCTCGATCTGGTCGACCCCTTCACCCAGGCGACACGCGGCGAGCCGGGGAACCTGTTCTTCGAGTGGTCGCGGAGCGTAGACGACCCGAACACGTTCGTGCTGGTCGAGGGCTTTACCGACGACGGCGCCGGCGCGCACGTGAGCGGCGACCACTTCCAGCAGGGCCTGGACAGCATGCGGCCCGCCCTGGCCAGCACGCCTAGCATCATCAGCAAGCAGGTCGACGGCGAGGGTTGGGGTCCCATGGGCGAGCTCCAGATCAATTAGTGGGTGGCGAGCGGCGCTGCGAGCCGAGCCGCGCGACCGGGCGCCCGTAGGGCGGGTCGGGAGGCGCCTCGGAAGCGTGGTCCCGCTCAGCGGAGTGCAATCCGACCACGCCAGCTGGCTCGGCGGCGCGCAGCCCGCACCAGTGCGGATTCGTGATCGTCCCCCCGAAACCGAACGCCGCGAAGTACTCGGCATCCCGGGCGAAGTCCGTGCTGGAGCAGACCGCAACGACGTCTATGGTCGAGTCGGCGGTCGGCTCGTGAACCCGATACCCGTACAAGTCTTCTTGTGCGCTCTCGTTGAGGCCGATCCTCTGCCGAGCGGATCGTCGACGACGCCCTGTTTGCCGTACGACTCGTCCCAGACGCGTGTGTCATGACCGGCCGCGCTCAGGTGGCTGGCGGCTGCCGTTACGTCCGCGGTGGCGAAGGCGAGCGTGGTGCTGCCGTGACCGGTGACGCTCTCGGCAGACTGCGTGCCGTGCACCATCACGGCACCTGAGCGGCCATGGAGTACCGCGAAGCCGTCACCTTCGGTTGACACCGATCGGCGCAGCCCGACGGCCTCGAGGAAGGCGATCATCGCCGGCGCGTCATCGGTGAACCGGAGTGGGAAGACGGTGTAGCGGGGCGTAGTCATCGGGCTCCTTCCGAGTTCGCGAGATAGGCGGTGAGAGCGGCCTCCACCAGGGCAGAGAGGCTGCGCCCCTCGTCGATCGCCCGGTGCTTGAACTCCCGCACCAGTTCAGGCGGCAGATAGACGTTGAACTGGACCTTGGGCCGAGCCGGCTGATCGCTGTTCGAGGTACTCATGGCTAGTATGCTAGTAAGCTACACACCTTGCGCAAGGCCTACCTGTTGGCGCATGGACACGAGGTTTCCGATCATTGCGGAGTTCTTCGGGGTGCGGACGCGGGCCGCGGGCGACGTGCCACGATGTCCGACATGTCCAAGGTGACCCACGACTACGTCGACGTTCCGGTCGGCGAGTTGGCGATGCGGACGTTCGTCGTCTCGCCCGTCGCTTCGTCGGGAACCGGTCTGGGGTCACCTGCCGGGATTGTGTTCTACTCCGACATCTTCCAGCTGACCGAGCCGACGCTGCGCTGGTGCGTACGGCTGGCGAGTTACGGGTTCGTGGTCGCCGCACCCGAGATCTACCACCGGATCGAGCCGGCGGGCACCGTGCTCGCGTTCGACGACGAGGGCAAGGACCGCGGCCAGCGTGACGCCGAGGCGACGCCGGTCGCCGACTTCGACGCTGACATCGCCGCGCTCCTGGACTGGTTGGCGGACCGTACGGACGGAGCGCCGCTCGGTGCCGCGGGGCACTGCACCGGCGGTCATCTGGCTTTCCGAGCAGCCTTCGATCGCCGCGTGCGAGCAACTGCCTGCTGGTATCCGACGGGTCTGCACGACGGGAAGCTCGCCGCCGAGACGGACGCCGGCTCGCTCGCGCGGGCCGGTGAGATCAGTGGCGAGCTGTTGATGATCTTCGGGTCGCGGGACCCGCACACGCCGGAGGTCGGTCGCGAGGTCATCCGGAGGGGTCTGGAGGAAAACCAGGTGACCTGGCGCGAGTTCGACGCCGAGCACGCCTTCGGGCGTGACGTCGGGCCTCGCTACGATCCCGAGATCACCGACGCCGCCTTCGCACAGACTGTTGCGTTCTTCCGCCGGACGCTCGGGTAGGGCGCGCCGCCTTCTCGCAAGCGTTCACTCGCCGTTCACCCCGGCGTCGGTCCGCGGCACTAGCTTCCTCGGCGACATGCCTGCCACTCAGTCTGACCCGGTGCGTGTGCTGGCCGTCGCTGACACGGACTCCTACCTCAAGTGGAGTTTGGCGACGCTGGCACGCTGGCCGTCCGGCTGGCGCAAGACGCAAGTGGTGATCGACAACCCGGTCCGGCCGTCGGCGACCCAGATCCAATCCGCCGGAGGGGTCGGCGTGGCGCGGCTGGGGCGTGCCGCGCTGCTGCGCCGGATTCGCGCCGAGCAACCCGACGTGGTGTTTCTGGCCTGCTCGGGACCCGTGGTGGCCGCCCTGACCGGCGCGCCCGTCCTGCGTGGCCCCGGTCGCCCGGTCCTGGTGACCGGCCTGCCGGGTATCAGCGTCCCGGCGAGCCGCCGGGCGGTCGAGTTGCGCGCCGGTTGCGATCTCTTCCTGCTGCACAGCCGTCGCGAGATCGCCGCCTACCGCGAGATCGCCGCCGGACTGTCGCGGGCCGAGGGCACGGCGCTGGAGTTCGGTTTGGCCACCTTGGCCTTCCTGCACCCGGCGTCCTCCGAGGGAGCCCAACCGCCGCGCCCGAAGTACGTTGTGTTCGCCGCGCAAGCGCAGGTGCCGCCGCAGCGCGAGCAGCGAGAGCAGATCCTGCTCGCGCTGGCCCACCTCGCCGTCGCCGGAACTCCCGTCGTGGTGAAGCTCCGCGCCGCCGCGCGGGAACAGCAGACTCACCGGGAACGGTGGTCCTACCCGGATCTGATGGCGGACCTGATGACGACGGGCCGGCTGCCGCCGGGCGCGGTCTTGTTCCGGAGCGGGGCGATGTCGGAGACCATGCACGGTGCCATCGGTCTTGCTACGGTGTCGTCGACCGCGGCGCTCGAAGCGGTGGCGGCAGGTCTGCCGATCCTGATCATCTCTGACTTCGGCGTCGGCCCGGAGATGATCAACACCGTGTTTGCGGGCTCGGGTTGCCTGGGCACGCTGGCCGATCTTCGTGACGGCCGATTCGTCCACCCGCGCCCGGAATGGTTGACGGAGAACTACCTCCACCCGTCGGTCGACAACGATGACCTGATCCGGTTGCAATCCTCGATCAAGCGCCGGCGGGCGGGGGAGTTGGCGACCCGTTCGCGGCTCGGTCGCCCGGGGTGGCCGTCGCTCCGCCGCCGTTTGCGTTTGCTGCTGCCGGGAGCCGGCCGAGCGGCGGTGCGATGGGGGCAGCGGTGGACGCGGCGGTCGGCTGGGAACGCTCGCGCAGCACGTGATCGCACAGTTCCCGCACGGCCCCCTGGCCGCCGGCTCGGCTGAGCACAAGGCGGGCAGCGCGGCGGACGTCCGGGTGTGCGTCGGCGACGGCGATCGGCCAGCCGACGATGCTCATCGGTCCCAGGTCGTTCACGTCGTTGCCGAGGTACGCCGCGCGGGCTGGTGCTACTCCGCGGCACTTGAGCCAATCCCGCACCACCTCGGTCTTGTGCTCGATGCCAGCGAGCACCTCAGCACCGATCTTGGCGGCCCGGGCCCGCACGACCGGGTTCGTCTCCTTGGACACGATCAGTAGCGGCACACCGGCGCGACGTAGCCGTTCCGCCCCCAGCCCGTCCGAGCGGCTGACCCGGACCGACTCCTTACCGTCCTGGCTGACCAGCGCCGTGTCGTCGGTATGTACACCATCGAAATCGGTGACGACCGCGTCAACGTCGACCACGGGACGTGGGTCAAGCATCGGTGCCAGGGCGCCGGCGATCGCGACCTCGTCGAGGGTGTCGATCTCGATGGCGGTCAAGGGCGAGACCGGCACCACGTCGGTGCGACCGAAGAAGCGGTGCCGGCTGGCCAGGAACCCGGGCACCGTCATCACGTAGAACGCACCCGTTTCCCGGTAGTCCGGGGCCCGGTCCTGACGCCGTGGCCGGATCTCGCGATCATGATTCTGGCCAGTGACTTCGGCGGTGCCCGCCCCAGGTACGGTCCGCCACAAGAACTCGTACGTTTCCACGGCCGCGAACGCGGAATCGGCCTCGCCTCGAGCCACCATCGCCACTCCGTGGTCCAACGCAGCCGGATCAATGAAGGGGCTGGTGCACTGCACGAACACCAAGACGTCCGCATCGACCCCGATCCAGTCCAGGTACTGCAAGGCGTGCTCAATGGCGGCCTCGGAGGTGGCTACGTCGTCAGCCAGTGCCGCCGGCCGCGAGATCACGCCGGCGCCCGCCTCCTGGGCCGCCCGGGCGATGTCGGCGTCGTCGGTGCTGACGTAGACGGCGTCGATCGACGCCGCTGCGCGGCAGGTCTCGACGGCTCGCGTGATCAGGCTGCGGCCACCGATGCGGATCAAGTTCTTGCCCGGCACGCCTTTGGAGCCACCACGTGCGGGAATCACGGCCACGGTTTTGGTCGCGGTGTTGATGATCATGGGACTAACAGGCCACGGTTGCGAGACCGTGGTGTCGCCGAGCCGAGGTGGTCACTCCGGTGAGAAAGGCGTCCGCCCGGGGCGGCGCCTCCGGTCCGTACGAGCCGTGGGCGAGGGTGCAGACCACCACCTCGCTGGCCGAACCGGCCAGCACCACCGGCAGGGTGTAAACCACGGTGGAGGGGAAGCTCAGCACCTGACGGCCGATCGGTCCGCGGCGGGCGATGAGCTCGAGGGGCAGCAGTGGCTGCATGACCTGCAGACCCAGCCCGGCGATGCGGCCGAGCTTGCGGTCGTCTTCCTTGCGGTGGGCGAAGTAGCGGTCGAGCAGGTGCTGGCGGGCCAGTTCGGCGACGATGTCGAGATAAGCCTCTTCGCCCAGTACGCCCGACTCGACCAAGGAGGTCCCGACCAGGTCCGCCCCGGTCTTGATCACCGGCGGCCCGTGGCGTGCTCGCACCCATGCGTACTCGTTGGCGACCACGTCGACGCCAGGGAGGGAGATGGGCATGGATGTGAACAATCGGAGGGAACACCCGATGGCGGGGGAGAGCCGGCGCCGTACCGTGCCGGCCATCTGGCCGCGGACGAGCACCCCGAGCTGGTTCCGGGACACAGGTTCGGGCCGTTGGTGCCAGCGGGTCAGCGGCTCGCCGGTCGCCCACTGGCGCGCGAACTCCAACGTGGCCGTCCCGTCGTCGACGATGGTGACCTCGGTCGGCCGGGTGATGGAGATGATGACCTGGATCACACCGGAGAACGGATCCCCGACGACCAGCCGGTCGATCCCGCGGATCTCCGCCGCCATGGCGCGCACGCTGCGGGCCACCGATGCGCCGCCGAGCCGCGGTTCGTACCAGGAGACCTCGTGGCCGTCCTGGCGCGCCAGCGAGGTCATCGCCCGCAGCTGGGTACGCGTCGGTTCACTCGCCGGGGCTAGGACGGCGATCTTGGTCGATTCGGGCTGCGGCTCCCGCTGATCGAGCTCCAAGACGTTCAGCAGCTGTGCCGGGCTCTCGACCAGCGCCAGCCGACGCATACTCATGACACGGCCGCGAGCACTGCCTCGGCCGGCTCGCCGTGGACCCGCCGCAGCTTCTTCATAGCCGCCCGCTCGCCGTCGTACACCTTCTTCACGCCGTCTCCGAGACCCTCGGTGATGACGCGGATGTCGCGAACCAGTCGCTGCAGGCCCTGCGGCTCAATGGAGGCCGCCTGGTCGGAGCCCCACATCGCCCGGTCCAAGGTGATGTGGCGCTCCACGAACACGGCTCCGAGGGCCACCGCCGCGAGGGTGGTCTGCAGGCCGGTCTCGTGACCGGAGTACCCGACCGGCACGTTCGGGAACTCTCCCTGCAGGGTTCCGATCATGCGGAGATTCAACTCGCCCGCGGCCGCGGGGTAGGTGCTGGTGGCGTGACAGAGGACGATGTTCTCGCTCCCGAGAACCTCGACCGCGTGCCGGATCTGCCGCATCGTGGACATCCCGGTGGACAGCACGACGGGGCGCCCGGTGGCCCGGAGCCGGCGCAGCAGCTCGTCGTCGGTGAGGCAGGCGGACGCCACCTTGTGCGCGGGGACGTCGAACTGTTCGAGGAAGTCGACCGATTCGGTGTCCCAGGGTGAGGCGAACCAGGCGATGCCCCGGTCCCGTGCGTGCTCGTCGATGGCCGCATATTCGGCAGCGCCGAACTCGATCCGCTGCCGGTAGTCGATGTAGGTCATCCGACCCCACGGGGTGTCGCGTTCGATCTCCCACTGGTCCCGCGGCGTGCAGACCCGCGGAGTGCGCTTCTGGAACTTGACCGCGTCACAACCCGCGTTGGCAGCGGAGTCGATCAGGGCGAGGGCACAGGCCAGCTCACCGTTGTGGTTGATGCCGATCTCGCCCGTGACGTACACCGGCTGGCCGCTGCCGACGAGGCGGTTGCCGAGGCGGCGGGTCGGGGCGGGGAACGACCTCCAGGCGGCCCACGAGCTAGTCATGCCCGGGACGCTAGGCAGCACAGATGGCGACGAGGGCAGCGACACCTGAACGGATGGCAAACAGCGCATCAACTCGATCAAACCATGATCATCTTCGTTCGTCGCGGATTCAGCGGCCGTTCACCTGGGCGTTCCCGCGCCGCTACGGTTCCCGGCCGCACGGCGGTGATGATCGAGATATGCGATCAGTGCTGTTCCTCGCCGCCTTCGACTCCCAACTCAAGTGGTGTGCCCGCTTGCGTGACGAGTTCGCCGCCCGGGGCTTCTCGTGGCAGGTCCTCGTGCCGGACGTACGGTCAGCGTTGTCGGCGGCGCAGATCCTCGCTGCCGGGTTCTCCGGGGTCCGACGGGTGAGTTGGGCTGAGGCGCTGCACGCGGCGTCGAGCGCCGATGTGGTCGTCTCGGCGTTGTCGGGACCGGCCAACGAAGCACTGCTTGTCGATCTCGGGCTGGCCGATCTGGGGCACGATACCGGGCCGGGCGAGGCCGGGCCCGTTGTCGTGACGGGATGGGTCGGCGTCATCATCGAGAACGCCACGGGAGGCTACCTCAACAGGTGCGCCGCCGATGTGATCGCCGTCAACTGCCAGAGCGATCTCCGGCACTTCGCCGGTGTGGCCGACCGACTAGGGCTACCGACACAGAACCTGCTTCTCACCGGCTTGCCGATCCTGTCCTCGGTCCGGCAGCCGCTCCGGGAGGGCCCGATCCGGCGGATTCTCTTTGCCGACCAGCCCACGGTGCCGCGGAGTCCCGACGAGCGGCTCTTCGTCTACCGCCGTTTGATCGACTACGCCGAAATCCATCCGGAGCGCCACGTCGTTCTGAAACCGCGGCACCGTCTGGGCGAGGACACCTTCCACCGCATGCGCCATCACCCCGAGGCGCTGCTGGCGGGCCAAGAGCTGCCGGTCAACTTCACCATCGACTACGCACCGGTCGCTGCGCAGTTGCCCACTACGGACCTGCTGCTGACCGTCTCCTCCACGGCCTGCCTCGAGGCGATCGATCACGGCTGCCGCGTCGGCCTCGTTCTCGACCTGGGGGTCCATGAGAAGCTCGGCAACCACGTCTTCTTGACGAGCGGGCTGCTCCGGACGTTCGACCAGATCACCGCCGACGACGTCGGTGTTCCCGATCCGGACTGGCTTGCGGACTACTTCATCCCTCGATCCGACAGCGCTGCCGCGATGATCGCCGACCGCGCCGCGGGCCTAGTGGCCAGCGGCGAACGGCCGTCGCGGTCCGTACGGAGAGCGCCCTACTACACCAGCCACGCCGCCTTCTCCGGCGCCGGAGGGAAAACCGGAGACCATCGGTCGCCGGCCCGCTCGCGAAGCGGCTGGCGCGGTCAGTTGGTGTCGCTGAGCCACGCTGTGTTGCCGCCGGTCCTGTTCAGACCGGTGCGCGGGCTGGCCCGTCACACGGGAGTCCTGCGCTGAGCTGTTCTCAACCCGAAGCTCAGGTGAGAGGGCGCGTGCAGTCGATGATGATCAGGTCACCGGGCTCGGGGTGACCTCGTGCTGAACGACGAGTGTCTCGTCGCGAAATCCGCGGGCGACCAGACGCACGGCGAGTCTTCGGAAGGCGTCGTTCAGGAAGGCCTCGATCTGGGCGTCCAGCGCCAGCCGAATGCCCGTCACCGGCACGTAGCCGTGAGTCGCGATCACCGCGTCGATGTCGAACGGCGTGTCCGCGTCGGCCGCCCGGTCGAGCGCGTACACGACGACCTCGGGCTCGGTTCCGCGAACGGCCAGATCGACCGCGACGACCACCCACCGCTCGCGGTCGAGGCCCGCCAGGTCGTACAGGCTGCGACTGCCGGTGAAAGCGTCGGCGTCGTCGGCGGCCGCGGTTCCGACATAGTCGTTCCAGGTGGTGCTGGCGGTATCGAGGCGGCGATGGAGATCCATGGCCGGATGCTGGCACGGCAAGGGAACAACAGGGTGAACAACAGGGTGATCGATGTCGACGATCTGGACGCCTCCGCGTCGACGTCCGGACGCGGCGCGGTCGATTTTTGTTCACCCGTGGCTGTTCGGCTGACGCCATGCTCGAATGCTTGGAACTGCCCGCGCGGGTGCGGTTGTTGCACGTTGGCTTGATGAAGACCGGTACGACCGCGCTGCAGTCCGCCGCCAGCAGCCGGCGCCAGCTGCTGTTGCGGCACGGCGTGCTCTATCCCGGCAACCGCTACAACCACCGGCAGGCCGCCTTCGCCCTGCAGCGCCGTCGACCCTCTCAACGCCGAAGCAGTGCCGACGATTGGGATCGGTTGTTGAGCGAGGTGGAGACCGAGCCGGCTCGGCGGATCCTCATCAGCAACGAGTTCATCGCCGACTGGGACGAAGCTATTGCCTGGCGGTTCGTCGAGGACCTCGGACCGCGCACCCACGTGGTGTTCACAGTGCGCAGCTTTGCGTCGTCGTTGCCCTCGATCTGGCAGCAGTACGTGAAGACCGGGTATCGGTCAGACTTCGAGCAGTTCCTCTCGGTCGTGCTCGCCGAGCACCCTGACCCCGACGAGCTCCCATCGAACTTCGAGCGCCACGACCAGGGCGGCGTGGTCAGTCGTTGGGCGGACATCGTCGGCCCCGAGAACGTCACCGTCGTCGTGGTGGACAAAGCCGATCCAACCCGGATCTCGGCCTCCTTCGAGGCGCTGCTGGATCTGCCCCCCGGCACGCTGATGGCCACCGAGCAGGGCGGCTTCGCCGTTAATCGGTCGCTCTCGGCCGCCGAATCGTCACTGCTGCTTGCGGTCAATCGCGCGCTCGAGCCGTACGGGGTCGCCCCGGAGGACATCATTCGCGTCCTTCGTCGGGGTGCGGCTGCCCGCCTGCTCGAGGAGTGCCCGCCGGCCGGGGCGGAGAACCAACTGACACTTCCGCCGTGGGCGGCGGAGGCGGCGGCCTCCAGGGGTCGGGGCTACGCCGAAATCATCCGGCGAAAGCGTGTGCGGGTGATCGGCGATCTCGACGAGTTGGGTCGGGCGCCGCTGCAAAGCGCCGGGCGGTGGACGATGCCCGAGTCGGTGCCGACCGAGGCGGCCGCCCAGGCTCTGGTCGGAGCGGTGTCCGGCGGTCTCTATCGAGGCAGCAATTTCGGCCTGGCCGCCCGGCGCGACCACGCTCGCTGGCGCGATCGTCGGCGAAACTCGTCTCCCGAGTCCGCCGACTACCCGGCGCACTCCGCCGACAGTTCGGTCGCTGAAGGAGTTGTAATCGAAACGGATTTCTAATAGACTAGAACCCATGAGTTTCGGAGACGGTACGGTCGGTGAAGTGTCACCGGCACGACTGGCCCTGGAACAGGTCAGTCTCGCGGTCGACCACCTCGTCAAGATCGCCGAGGACGGCGGTCTTGACGACTTGGACACCAGCCAGTTCGTCACGTTCACGCAGGACTTCGAGCGGATCCGGAACCGGCTGCCGGTGGCCGATCATGCGCTGATCGCCGACGCGGAGCGGCGCAACCTGCCCGACGTGCTGGCCCACGGGAACCTGGTCCGGACGCTGATGGCGACGCTGCGACTCTCCCCGGGGGAGGCGTCCCGACGGGTCCGGGCCCAGGCGGCGGTCGGGAACCGACACAGCATGACCGGCCAGCCGCTGGCCCCGATCCGTCCGGAGCTGGCGGCGGCGCAACGGACCGGGGACGTATCGCCGGAGCAGGTGGCGATCATCGAACGGGCCCTGGCCAGGGTGGATCATCGCGGGTTCGACCCGGCCGACCTGGCCGAGGGGGAGCGGTTGTTGACCCGGTTCGCGGAAACGTTCGGACCCAAAGACTTGAAGAGCCTGGCCGATCAGGTGGTCGACCACATCGACCCCGACGGCAGCCGACCGGCCGAGGAGCTGAATGCGGCCCGGCGGCACTTCCATCTGCGGCCGCACCACAGACGGCGGCTGGGCGGGGAGTTCCGGCTCACCGGCGCGGCCGGCGCCAAACTGTCCGCGCTGCTCGGCCCGCTGGCCACACCCCGGATCGAGCCGGAGCTGCACGACAATCCGGCCGTCGCCGGTGGATGCCCGGACGCACGGGCAGCGGCTGCACGACGCCCTGGAAGACGTCTGCGACCGGCTACTGCGCGGCAGCAACGACCCGGACACCAGAATCCCGGATGCCGGCGGTACGCCGGCGACGGTGATCATCACCGTCGACCTGCAGGATCTGTTGGCCAAGACCGGCTACGCCACCGCCTCCGACGGCACCTTGATCCGCACCGACCAAGCCCTCCGGCTCGCCGACCAGGCCGACATCTACTTCGCCGCCGTCACCGCGAAGGGTGTGCCGTTGAACCTGGGCCGGATGCGGCGGATCGCCACCCTCGGACAAACCATCGCCCTGATCGCCCGCGACAAAGGCTGCTCCTTCCCCGGCTGCGACGTTCCCCCGGAATGGTGCGAACGCCACCACATCCAGGCCTGGCTCGACGGCGGCGAAACGAACCTGGACAACCTCACCCTGCTCTGCCGCTACCACCACCACAACTTCGCCGCCCGCGGCTGGACCTGCCGGATCAACCCCGACGGACATCCCGGAATGGACGCCACCCCGGATCGTCGACCGGCACCAACGACCCATGATCAACACCCGGATCACCGGCGCCCTCGCTGCCCGCACCTTCCGCATGCGGACGTGAACGTGATTCCGTGGTCCTCCCGATAATGGCCCTGAGCTCGAGCGGTGATGCGATGCTTCGTACGCGGTCAGACGGTGACCTCCTCGAGGTCGGCGGCCCACGCGACCAACGCTCAACGCACCAGCTGGTCAACGGTGGCGGCGTAGCGCTCGAGCTGGGGCCTACTGGGTACGGGGGTCGGCCACTCGGCGGGTTCCCAGCCCGGCCGCAGGTTGTCGCGCGAGAACGGCCAGAACCTGGCGATTGCCGGTGCGGGGCCGGCGACCTGGCTGCTTGCGTCGGAGGCGCGCGTGACCGCGACGTCCATCGGTTCCAGCCCGTCGAAGAGCACCTCGACCCGCTGCGTGCGTTGAGGCAGGGCCGGGTAGTTCGTCACGACTGTGGCCACCTTGTCCGGTCGCCGGAGCACCGTCCGATCCCGCAACCCGGTGCACAGGCACTCGTCGGCCCTGGCTAACGTGAAGCGGTTGGTCATCACCCGGGCACGGAGGATGGTTCCGTCGCCACCTACGCGGAGCACCGGTCCACTCGCAGCCACTGGGTTGAAGCCGGTCACCGTCGCGGCGTCCGCACTCGCGAACGGCGGCGTCGATGCCAGGTCAACCCCGTCCCCGCCGGTGACCGAGACGATCGCCCATTCCATCGAGGTGAAGGTGCTGCTCGCGATCAACCGATGGACCCGGATCCGAAACACCTGCTCGCTCGCGCCGTAGCGGAACATGTCCGACGAACTGACGAAAGAGTCGTCCTCGGCCGGCCGCGAGAGGCTTGTGGGGCCGTTGGCGACCGGGACCCGGCCCACCGGCGTCACCGGGAGCGACCCGAACTGGGGGACCGTCGCGATGTCCACGTCGACCGTACGGAGAGCAGGCGGCAGCTCCGGAAAGGCGATCTGCAACAAGGTGGTGACACCGACACGGAGGTTGCGCTGCACCAGCCAGATCGGCGTACAGAGGCAGTGGTCGACCTCGCCTCTACGCACCAGTGGCCGGTAGACCGTCTGACGTTGCGAGTCGATGAGAAAGACGCTGGGGGCGCCCTCGCCCCGGCGAGTCAGGCCGAGGTCGACCGACGCGGGCACCGGGTCACCGGGTCGCAGGTTGGAGCCACGTACCGGCGTCACCGACCAGTCCAGCACGGTCGCGCCCTCGACGCGCCGAACGGCGTGCACGGCGAATCTGACCTGGACGTCCAGACCATCGGCCGAGGTCCAAACCGACTCGCCGGCCACCGGAAGCTCTGGGTTGGCGACGGGGAGGGGCGACGGAGGAGGGAAACTCCTGCCGCTCGGCGGCGGATCGGTCGGCCATGCTCCATCGCGACCGAACAGACCAGGCTCCCGATCGGCGTAGCTGCACCCAACGATCACCAACAGGACGGCGGCAGCGGCCAATACCGTCCGGCACCTCCGACTGCCGCGCGCCCCAGTGGCGGCCATGATCGCATGGTAGGTCCATTCCAGAGCTCGGTCAGCGGCCAGCCGTCGGCTGGCGCAGCATCACGGGAGTAGCGAAATGAGTGGGCACCGATCCTGCTCGTCGGCCAGCATCGACGTGTGCTGACAGATTTTCGGCTGCGAGAGGTGGCCAGCAGGCTGGTGGAGGTGGGCGGCGTCAGGGCGGTGATGCTGGGCGGGAGCCGCGCCCGTGGTGAGGAGTTGCCTGGCTCAGACGTCGACCTCGGTCTGTACTATCGTTCGCCGCTCGACGTGGCCGGACTGCGTGAGCTTGCTCGGGACGTGTCGCGCGCCCGTACCGAGGACGGTGCGCCGGAGCTGACCGAGCCCGGGGCGTGGGGGCCGTGGGTCGACGGTGGCGGTTGGCTGAACATCGACGATATGGCGGTCGACTGGATCTACCGCGACGCGGATCGGGTTCACCGGTCGTGGGAGGCGGCCGTTGCCGGTTCGTTCAGCTTCCACTTCCAGGTCGGCCACCCCTTGGGCGTACCGGACTTCGTGTACGCCGGAGAGGTCGCACTCGGCGTGCTCCTCGCTGATCCAACGGGTGAGCTGACGCGTCTCAAGGAGCAGATGATGACCTATCCGCCGAGCCTTGCGCGAGCGGTTGTCGCTCGGCTCGGTGAGGCGCACTTCATTACTGGACCAACTGCCCAAGATGGCCGAGCGAAGCGACACCGCCTTTGTCGCCGGCTGCCTGTTCCGCGTCGTCGGACTCTGCGCGCACGCCGTTCATGCCCGGGCCGGCCGATGGGTCATCAGCGAGAAGAGCTTGATCGACAACGCCGGAAGGCTGCCCGAGGCGCCGGTCGATTTCGCCCACCGGGTAGGGGAGATCCTCGGCTGTCTCGGCACCGAGCCGACGCAGCTCCACGCGGCGATAGCTTCCGCTCGGTCGCTGCTCGCCGACGTCGCCGACGACTGACGGCGAACCGTATGGCCCGTCCGATGGCCGGTGGCCCCTTCTGCCAGGATGTCGCTGATGGCCGAGAAAGTGCGGTTCGACAGTACGAGCGGCCCACGCCTGGCCGGGCTCATCGACCAACCCGAGGGAAAGGTCAGAGGTTGGGGCGTCTTTGCCCACGGATTCACCCTCGGCAAGGACTCGCCGGCGGCGAGCCGCATCTGCAAGCAGTTGGCTCGTGAAGGCATCGGCATGCTCCGCTTCGACAACCTCGGTCTGGGCGACTCGGAGGGCGACTGGGGTGACGGTTCCTTCTCGCACAAGGTCGAGGACACTGCGCAAGCAGTCAGGTTCATGGAAGGGTCCGGGCGTGTCGTCCGGCTGCTGGTTGGGCACTCCTTCGGCGGCGCAGCGGTCATCGCCGCGGCGCACGAGGCTCCCGCCACCCGTGCCGTGGTGAGCATCGGCGCACCGTACGAGCCCGCCCACGTCGAGCACAACTACGACGCCCTGGTCGTACGCATCCTCGAGAAGGGCGAGGCGCCGTTCCTGATCGGCGGCAAGGCCCTCACCCTCAGGCGCCACTTCATCGAGGACGTACGAGCGGTCGATCTGCGGGAGCGGATCCGCACCCTGCGCAAGGCGCTGCTCGTCATGCACTCACCTACCGACACCACCGTTGGCATCGCCAACGCGAGCAAGATCTTCCAGGCCGCGCGCCACCCCCGCAGCTTCGTGTCCCTCGAAGGCGCCGACCACCTGCTCACCGGAGGACGCCAGGCCAAACGGGCGGCCCGGATCCTCAGCGCCTGGGCGGATCCCTACCTGAGCTGAGTGGGCGGCGACCGCTTGCACTCTGTCCAGCCTGGCGCACAACTGCCGTGGTTAGGTCCGGCTTTCCTCTCGTAGTCAAGAGTTTCGCCGGAACTGGAAGAGGCTCAGACTGCGTAGCGCAGCAAGGAGACGCCGTTCGTGAAGCCGCGGGTCTCCACCAGCTGCAGCTTCGGCACGACGTACCCGTCGGGGAACAGACGCCGGCCTCGCCCCTGGACGGCGGGGTAGACGAACAGGCGGTACTCGTCGACCAGGCCGGACTCGATCAGTGCGTGGCAGAGTTTGATGCTGCCGGTGACTCCGATGTCGCGACCCTCGTGCTCCTTCAGCGCCCGCACCTGGGCGAGCCAGTCGCCGGCGAGCACTGTCGAGTTCTGCCACTGGGGGTCGGTCAGGGTCGAGGAGACGACGTACTTCTGGACCTGATTGAGCTCGTCGGTGATCCCGGTCTGGTCGTCGGTCTGCAGGGGCCAATAACCGCGGAAGTCCTCGAACGTCTGCCGACCGAGCAACAAGGCGTCACCCTGCTCCGACTGCAAACGCGTCGCCCTGAGCAGCTCGGGATCTTGGTCCGTGGGGTCGAACCAGTCGCCGAGCATCTCGATGGAGCCGTCGAGGGTGATGTTCTGGGTGATTGCGAGTGTCCTCATGGCCATACCGACCCGGCCACTGGCGCAGAATCATCGGCCGGGCAGCATGCGTTGCAGCAGCCGGTCCCGCCGGAAGAGCGTGTGGCTGAGTACGAGGGAGACGTGTCCGAGCACGGTGACTCCGAGCACTACCTGCGCGCCGATATGCACGGGCACGAGGAAGTCGTCCTGCGTCAGCACCAGGGTCAGACCGCTGGCCGGCACCAGGAACAGGCAGGCGAGTACCACTCGTCCGCTCGCGCATAGTCGGCACCCTTCGCGCGCTCGGCGGCGGCGCCCGCCTCCATCGTCAAGCCGACAGTAAGTTGTGTCGCCAGCGCCGCGACCGTGAGCCAGTGCAGCAGCTTCGTCACGGCGCCATAGCCGTGCTCACCGTTGCGCATGAGCACGTCCTCGAGGCTACCGAGCCCTAGTTCTTGCGAGCGAGGAGGGAAGACAGAGGCGAGAAGCGCGGAGCGAGCGCGAGCAAGACTAAATTGTCCGGCGTGAGTGTCACCGTTCGCGTGATCCCGTGTCTCGATGTCCACGACGGCCGGGTCGTCAAGGGAGTCAACTTTGTCGATCTGCGCGACGCGGGCGACCCGGTCGAACTGGGCGCGGTCTACGACGCCGAGGGGGCGGACGAACTCACGTTCCTCGATATCTCGGCCTCGGTGGAGGGTCGGGAGACCACTCTCGACGTCGTCCGGCGGACCGCGGAGACCGTGTTCATCCCGCTGACGGTCGGCGGCGGGATCAACACCGCGGCCGACGTCGATGTGCTGCTCCGGGCCGGGGCCGACAAGGTGGCCATCAACACCGGCGCGATCCGTCGCCCCGAGGTGATCGCCGAGATCACCCGTCAGTTCGGCAACCAGGTGCTGGTGTTGTCGGTCGACGCGCGCCGGGAACCTGGCTTCGGTTCCGGGTTCGGCGTCACCACCCACGGGGGTCGGACGAGTGCCGGGCTCGATGCGGTCGAGTGGGCGCGCCGCGGGGTAGAGCTCGGCGTGGGGGAGATCCTGCTCAACTCGATGGACGCCGACGGAACCACCGGCGGATTCGACCTCGAGATGATCGCCGCGGTGCGGGCGGTGGTCGACGTCCCGTTGATCGCTTCGGGTGGCGCTGGACGCGCCGAGGACTTCCCGCCGGCCGTCGCGGCCGGGGCCGACGCGGTGCTTGCCGCCACCGTGTTCCACTTCGGCACGCTACGGATCGCCGAGGTCAAGGGTGCACTGGCGGCGGCCGGCTACCCGGTACGTGCGATTTCTGGGTTGGCGCCAGGATGGGCCCATGTCTGAGCGCGTGGTGTGGCTGCCGTACGACGATCCGGAGGAGGCGGCCGATCGGCTCGGCGGGCTGCCGGACGGCATCGTCGTGGACTGCTTCCGCGCCGACGGCGACTCCTACCCGGACTCGATCGCCGACGTCGAGCTATTCGTCCTGCCGTACATGAAGGGTGCGGAGGTACTGGAGCGCGCCCGCGAGATGACGAGCCTGAAGGTGATCCAGACCCTCACCGCCGGGGTCGAGAACTTCGTCCCGCACGTGCCGGATGGCGTCACCCTCTGCAACGCGGCCGGCGTACACGACGCCAGCACCGCCGAGCTGGCCATCGCCCTCGTGCTGGCCAGCGGTCGGCACCTGGACGAGTTCGCCCGGAACCAGCCCGAGGGTCGCTGGCAGCCACGGCCGGGCACGTCGCTGGCCGACCGGCGCGTGCTGATCATCGGGTACGGGCACATCGGGCCGGCCATCGAACGACGCCTGGCCGGGTTCGAGGTCGGGTCCGTGACGAGGGTGGCCCGCCGGGCCCGGGACGGCGAGCCGAAGGTGCACGCGATCGCGGCGCTGCCCCAGCTGTTGCCCGACGCCGACGTGGTGATCATCATCGCCCCGTCCACCCCGGAGACCGAGGGGATGATCGGCGCCGAGCAATTGGCGTTGCTGCCCGACGGCGCCCTGTTGGTCAACGTGGCGCGCGGAAAGTTGGTGGACACCGACGCCCTGGTCGCCGAGACCGGCAGCGGGCGGTTGCGGGCGGCCCTCGACGTCACCGATCCGGAACCGCTGCCGCCGAAGCATCCGCTGTGGCAGATCCCGAATGTGCTCATCGCCCCGCACGTCGGGGGGGCCAGCAGCGCCTTCTTCCCGCGGGCCGACCGGCTCGTGGCCGCCCAGTTACGCCGGTTCGCGGCCGGCGAAGAACTCGATAACGTGATCCGGTGAGCGATCAGGCCCGTGACCCCGCCCGCGATCCGAATTGCATCTTCTGCAAGATCATCTCCGGCGACATCGGTTCCCGTCAGATCTACGCCGACGACGAGGCGGTGGCCTTCCTCGACGTGGGGCCGTGGCAACGTGGCCACTCGCTGGTGGTCCCACGTGACCACGTGGCCGATCTGCTCAGCGACCCGCCGATGCTCGCCCGGATCGGCCCGGCGGTCGACACCACTGCCCGGCTGCTGGTGTCCCGGCTCGGCGCCGATGGGCTGAATCTCGTCTCATCGGCAAGACCGGTGGCGGGGCAGGAGGTCTTCCACCTGCACGTGCACCTGGTACCGCGCTACGCCGGCCGCCCCGGGTTGGCGAACCTGGTCGGACCCGAACGGGGCGACGACTCCGACCTGGACGAGTTGCACCGGCTCCTGACCGGATGAGCTGGTCGCACCGGGTGCTGCGTGAACACATTCTGCGCAGCCTGGTCGAGCTGGGACCACCGTTCGCAGTGGCGGTGATCTTGCTGCCCTGGATCATCGCCGAGGGCAAGGTCTGGCCGTGGGAGCCGTCGACCATCGATCTCCAGGTGTACGTCTACGCCGTTCGGGACATGCTGGCCGGGGGAGATATCTACGCCACCGCCACGCCCGGCTGGAAGCTGTCCTTCATCTACCCGCCGATCGCGGCCGTGCTGATGGTGCCGCTGGTCGTCGGCCCGTACGTGTTCTGGCAGCTGGTCTGGACCGGCCTGCTGGTCTGGGCGCAGCAGTCGGTGCTCAAGCGCTGCGGTGTGCCGCGAGGCTGGCAGCTCGGCCTGATCGGAGCCGCGGTCGTGCTCGCGGTCGAGCCGATCCGCACCACCATCGGCTACGGCCAGGTCAACACGTTGCTGATGGCCCTGGTCTTCGCCGATCTCCTACCGATCCCTGAGCCTGTCGAAGGGCCGGGGGAGCGCCGCCGGATCCCGCAAGGAAGCCTGATCGGGCTGGCCGCCGCGATCAAGCTGACCCCTGCGTTGTTCGTCGTCTTCGCGCTCGCGATCGGCAAGCGGCGAGTGGCGCTGACCGCCCTCGTGAGCTTCGTCGCCTTCACCGCGGTCGGCGCCGTCTTCCAGTGGTCCCAGACGCTCGCGTTCTGGCTCGGGCTTGCGGGTGGGCAGACCCGCACCGCCGCCCCGATCTACACCGGAAACCAGTCGCTGCTGGGCGTCTTCCACCGGCTGGGGGACGACACGTCGGCCCTGACCACCCTGGTCGGATTGGCCTTCGCCGCTGTGGTTGCCCTGCTCGGCACCCTGGTGGCGGCACAGTGGTGGGCCGACGGGGAGAAGGCCTTCGCGGTGGCCGTGGTCGGCTTGTGCACCTGTCTGGCCTCACCGTTGTCCTGGACGCACCACTACGTGTGGATCCTCCCACTGGGAGCTGTTGTGCTGCTCCGTCGCAGGCTGCCGCGCTGGGTCCGGCTCCTGTCGGGCTTCTGGGTGGTGTGGGTCTCGGTCTGCCTGCCGCTGGCGGTGCTCCCGTACGGCTTCGATCGGGAGCGGGACTTCACGTTCCTCCAGCAGCTCGTCGCCAGCCTCGGACCGCTGCTCGGCCTGGCCCTGATCGTCGGGCTGGCGGCGCGGATGGTCACTCGGGCGCGATCACCCGTCGCGGTGGCAGCGACCGGTTAGGTTCACAGGCTGCGCCTACTGTGGCGGCTGTGAACACGGCCGGGGTGCATGACGTTGTGGTGGTCGGTGCCGGCAACGGTGGGCTGTCGGCGGCGGCTCTGCTGCGTCGACGAGGCTGCCCGGACGTGGCACTCGTGGAGCCTTCAGCGGTGCACGTCTACAAGCCGCTGCAGAATTACGTCGGTGTCGGCCTCGGCGACCTCACAGAGCTGACCCGGCCGCAGGTCGACCTGATACCGGCGGGGGTGCGCTGGTACCAGACGAGCGCGGCGCGCATCGACCCGAGCACGAATGCGGTCCATTGTGTCGACGGAACGGTGCTGATCGGTGGCGATGTCCTGTTGGCCCCCGGTGCGGTGGTGGACTGGGATGCTGTGCCCGGCTCCGCCGAGGGGTTGCGGTCCGGCCGGGTGTGCACGACCTTCGTGGACGACCAGATGACCCGTACGACGCAGATGATTGCGGGCGTGCGGTCCGGCCGGGCGGTGTTCACGGTCCACGGCCAACCCGCCTCCGGTCGAGAGACCGCCTTCAAGCCGCTCTTCTTGGCCTGCGACGCTTGGCGCCGCGACGGCGTCCTGGACGCCATCGACGTGATCTTGGTGCACGATCAGGAAGACCTGCACCCGGTTCCGGCGATCACGCGGGAGCTTCGACGCCATGTCGACCGTTACGGGATATCGGTGCGGTCCGGCGCCTCGGTCGCGGCGGTGGAGAACGGTGACACGCTGTTGCTCGCCGGCTCGTCGGACACCGAGCGGCTGCGGGCTGACCTGATCCATCTCTTACCGCCGTACGCGGCGCCCGCCGTGGTCACCGCCTCCGGGCTGGATGCTCCGGGAACCACGGGTTTCATCGCCGTCGATCCTGAGACGCTTCGGCACCGCCACCATCACCGCGTCTGGGCGGTGGGCGACGCCTGTGATCTCGGTGACGCCCGCACCGGCGGCGCGCTGCGCCATCAGGTGAAGATCGTGATCGACAACATTCAGCGCTCCCGCCGGGGCCGACCGCTGAAGCGCTACGACGGCTACACGGTGGCACCCGTCGCCACCGCGCGCGGAATGCTCTCCTTCGGCGAGTACGACCGCCGACTCCAGGTTCGGCGTTCGTTGCCCGTGCCCGACGAGATCACCTCGCGCCGGATGTGGTGGTGGATCGACCGCTACGTGCTGCCGCAGGTCTATTGGCACCGCATCCTCAAGGGCCGGCTGTGAGCCGGCAGGCTCGGTGGGTACGGACGCCTGATCGCCAGCAACTGTTGGCGTGGTACGTGGCCGCGCGGAAACATGTCCCAACCCAGCATTTAGCCGGCGGGCTCCTCGGGGCGTTCATCCAAACCGCCCGGACGGACGAGCGGGCGGAGGCGGAGCCACCGGCGCTAGATTGACCGCTATGACCGAGAACGCTCCAGACTCCATCGATCTGAAGCCGCGCTCGCGGGTGGTCACCGACGGCCTCGAGGCGACGGCCTCCCGGGGCATGCTGCGGGCCGTCGGGATGGGCGACGAGGACTTCGCCAAGCCACAGATCGGAGTCGCGTCCAGCTGGAACGAGATCACCCCGTGCAACTTGTCCTTGGACCGGTTGGCCAAGGCGGTCAAGGACGGGGTGCACGCGGCGGGTGGCTATCCGCTGGAGTTCGGCACCATCTCGGTGTCCGACGGCATCTCGATGGGGCACGAGGGCATGCACTTCTCCCTGGTCAGCCGGGAGATCATCGCGGACTCGGTCGAGACCGTGATGTCGGCGGAGCGGATGGACGGGTCGGTGCTGCTGGCCGGCTGCGACAAGTCGCTGCCCGGCATGCTGATGGCGGCGGCTCGGCTCGATCTGGCCTCGGTGTTCCTCTACGCCGGCTCGATCATGCCCGGCCGGGTCGGCGATAAGGACGTCACCATCATCGACGCCTTCGAAGCGGTGGGGGCCTGCGTCCGGGGGCTGATCAGCCGCGAGCAGGTGACCGAGATCGAGAAGGCCATCTGCCCCGGGGAAGGCGCCTGCGGCGGGATGTACACCGCCAACACCATGGCCAGCGCCGCCGAGGCGTTGGGCATGTCGTTGCCCGGATCGGCCGCCCCTCCCGCGGTGGACCGACGTCGCGACGGCTACGCTCGCCGCTCCGGGATGGCGGTCGTGGAGCTGCTGCGGCAGGGCATCACGGCCCGCCAGATCCTCACCAAGGAAGCGTTCGAGAATGCCATCGCCGTGGTGATGGCCTTCGGCGGTTCCACCAACGCCGTGCTGCACCTGCTCGCGATCGCCAACGAGGCCGAGGTCGAGTTGACGCTGGACGACTTCGTGGCCGTCGGCCGGAGGGTGCCGCACCTGGGCGACCTCAAGCCGTTCGGCCGGTACGTGATGAACGACGTCGACCGCGTCGGCGGAGTGCCGGTGGTGATGAAGGCGCTGCTCGACGCCGGGTTGCTCCACGGCGACTGCCTGACAGTCACGGGCAAGACGATGGCCGAGAACCTGGCCGATATCGCTCCGCCCGACGTGGACGGGGTGATCGTTCGAGCGCTGGACAACCCGATGCACCCGACCGGTGGCATCACCATCCTCCGCGGTTCGCTGGCACCCGAGGGCGCGGTGGTGAAGAGCGCCGGTTTCGACACCGAGGTCTGGAAGGGCACGGCCCGGGTCTTCGACGGCGAGCGGGCGGCCATGGACGCCCTGGAGAACGGTGCCGTGGTCTCCGGCGACGTGGTGGTGATCCGCTACGAGGGTCCCAAGGGGGGTCCCGGGATGCGGGAGATGCTGGCCATCACGGGGGCCATCAAGGGCGCCGGGCTCGGCAAGGACGTCATGCTCATCACCGACGGTCGCTTCTCCGGCGGCACGACGGGCTTGTGCGTGGGCCACATTGCTCCGGAGGCGACCGAGGGCGGTCCGATTGCCCTCGTACAAGACGGCGACCCGATCTCCCTCGATGTCGCCAACGGCCTGCTCGACCTGCACGTCGAGGAGCCGGAGCTGGAGCGTCGGCGGGCGACCTGGACCCCGGTAGCCCGGCCGACCCGGCGTGGCGTACTGGCCAAGTACGCCAAGCTTGTACGCTCCGCCGAGGTCGGTGCCATCTGCGGCTGATCCCGGCTGACCAAGTGGTCCCGAAACGGTAATCGACACCCGGCGGCGCGGACCAGGGCACGATCGTGTATCAGTTCGCCAACGGTTCGCTCTACGAGGGTGAGTTTGCTCACCCGGGCGCGTGGCGGAGCGTTATGAATGCGTCGATACCACACCCGTTCGGATAAGCTGTGAGCGGTCCGAGAGGCGGTCTGTAGGTAGGCCACGCTCACGGACCGACTTGCGTCACTTCCAGCGGAAAGGGGACCTCCATCACCGAGTCAGTGCTGGCCCCGGGCTTCCACACGAGCGCGGAGACGCCACGGTTGACCCGTGCGGCGTACGGCTACCAGCGCTTCATGGAGTGTGTCCCGGCGCTGCTGCTTGCCTCGGCCGTGGTCGTCCCGCTCACCCTCTTGTTGATCTCCCCGGTGCTGGCCTACGTCGCCTTCGGTGGCTACCTGTTCTTCTGGGGTTGTCAGTCCATCCACCTGGCGGTGCGTCAGGCCGGCGAGTACCGGATCATGCGCCGCTACAAGCTGACGGACTGGACCGAGCGGCTCGGGCACCTGACCGACCCCTACACGAGGATGCACGCCCTGGCCGAGCAGTCCCGGCTCAGTGAGGGTGAGGCCGAGGAACTGGTCGCGCTCAACCACTGGGTGCACACCGGGCCCGACGTGCCGGCGCCCGACGAGATGCGGCACCTCATCGTGATGCCGGTCGCCAATGAGGACTACTCGATCATCACCGAATCGCTGGACGAGATTCTGGCGAGCGACTACCGCATGGACCGGGTGATGCTCTGCATCACCTTCGAGGAGCGCTCGAAGGTCTGGACCCCCGAGTTGATCGCCCGGCTCGAGGCCGCCTACGCCCCGTTGTTCGCGATGGTGATGACCACCCGGCATCCTGACGGGCTGCCCGGTGAGGGTCGGGTGAAGGGCGCCAACATCAGCTGGGGCGCCCAACTGGCCCGCCAGGAGCTCCACCGCCGCGGCCTGCGGGACGAACAGATCATCGTCTCGGCGTTCGACGCCGACACCCGGCCCAGCCACAACTACTTCCAGGTGCTCACCTACAGCTACCTGACCAATCCGGGCCGCGACATCGACAGCTACCAGCCGGTGCTGTTGTTCCACAACAACGTCTGGGACGTCACCACCGCCTCGCGCCTGGTCGGTTACATCGCGAGTATGTGGACCCTGGTGGATTCGACCCGGCCCGAGCGCTTGAGGATCTTCTCCTCGCACGCGATGGGGATGAAGGCACTCGTCGGGGTCAACTTCTGGTCCCGGAACGTGATCCCGGACGACTCCCGCCAGTTCTGGCGGATGTTCTACGGCACCCAGGGCCGGGCCAAGACGGTTCCGCTGCACGTATCGGTCTACCTCGACGGGGTGGACGCCGACGGCTTCATGAACACCATGCGCGAGCAGTACCGGCAGATCCGGCGCTGGGCGTACGGGGTGATCGACTTCCCGTACATCATGGAGCAGAACGCGGTCAGCCCGAAGATCCCGCTCAGCCTCCGTGTCGCCCAGACCTACCGCCAGCTGTCCCAGTTCCACCTGTGGGCGGTGGTGCCGCTGCTGTTGATGACGCTTCGACCCATTGCGGGTGCCGTCGAGCCGATCGCCGTGCACTCGTCCTGGATGGTGGCCGACCTCGCGGCTCTGGCGATCATCGTTTCTGGCGTGCTCAGTCCGCTCGGTCTGGGCATCTCCGCGTTCGTTGCGTTGAAGTTGCTGCCCGTACGACCGAGTCATCGTCCGCCGATCTTCCGGGCGAGGATGGCCCTGGAATGGCTCGCGCTGCCGATCGTGGCGCCGATCTTCTTCTGCGCGCCGGCGATCGACGCACAGCTGCGGCTGATGACGCGCAAGTACCTCGGGTTCCGGGTCACGGTGAAGCACCGGACCCACGTTGCCCACACGATGCGCTGACTCTGAAGCGGCCGACGATCCAGCCGACGATCCAACCGACGATCCACCGACGATCCAGCCGCTCGTCCGCGCCCGGGTCCAGTCCATGGGCCAAGCGGGTACTGATTGGATCGCCGCGCTACCGGGGACCATCGAAGATTTGCGGCAGCGCTGGTCGCTCACTCCGGGTCGGTCATTGCCGGGTGGGAGCAGCTCGTACGTGACCCGGGTGAGGAGGGCCGACGGCTCTCCTGCGGTGCTCAAGATCTCGGTGCTTACCGATCAGATCGACCGTCAGGTGGCCGTGCTGCGGCGAGCCGACGGACGTGGTTACGCCCGCCTGCTGGACCATGACGTGGCGCACGGTGCACTCCTCCTCGAGGCGTTGGGCCCGACCCTGGCCGCGTCCGGGCGTTCCCCGGAGGAGCAGCTCGTGGTGCTCGCCGACACGCTGCGGGAGGCTTGGCAGGCCTACGACGGCCCCGAACCGGCGGGCGCCGACGACAAGGCCGCCTCTCTGCACGAACTCATCAGCTCGGCCTGGTCAGCACTCGAGGAGCCCTGTCCGCGTGCGGTCGTTGACCAGGCTCTGCGGTACGCCGACGGACTGGTGGGCGCGGATCCCGCCGAGTTGGTCGTGGTGCACGGCGATCCGCATCCAAGCAACGCTCTACGTGCGGGCCACCCGGGGCGGGCGGCGTCCGGGTACTGCTTCGTCGACCCGGACGGCTTCCCGGCCGACCGGGCATACGACCTGGGTGTTGCTCTCCGCGACTGGTGTGGGCGGCTGAACGGTCCAGACCCTCGCGGAACCCTGCAGCGCTATTGCGCGATCTTGGCCGAGCATTCCGGCGTCGATGCGCACCGGATCTGGCGGTGGGGCTTCGTCGAGCGAGTCTCCACCGGCTTGTACGTGTTGAGCTTCGGCGCCGAAAGCGTCGGCCGCCCGTACCTCGAGACGGCAGCACGGCTGCTGGATTGAGCCGGATACCTCCCGCCGAGAGGTGCGTTTCTGCTGCTTCGCGGGGCGACGAAGCATCGAAAACGCACCTCTCGATGAGTTGGCATCGGCCACCTACGCTGGGGCGGTGATCGGCGGGAGGTGGGCGGGGGTGGCGGCTACTGCCGCGCTGTTGGTGGCTGCTTGTACCGCCCCGGCGGCCGAATGGGCCGGGGGGGCCGACCACGGTCCCAGCCCCGCCACGGTGCCGCCGACGCAGACCCCAACGCCGACCGAGACGGCAACCCCAACCCCCAGCCCCAGTACGCCGTCGCCGAGTGCGACACCGAACGCGGCCACCTACCGGATGCCGCTCGCCCTGGTCGTTCACGCCACCCGCCGCAGTCGCCGACGTCACACTCACCCAGGCCCGGGCCGTCGCTGCCGGACGTGGCAGCCGGTGGTCCGATGTCGGGCAGGGCGGCGGTTCGATGCGCGTGCTGACCACCCGCAATGGTCCCGCCCACCAACTCCTGAGTCAGGTACGGAGTCGCACGGACACCCTCGCCGTGCTGCCCGCCGAGTCCGTCGACCCTGGCGTCCGGGTTCTGCCCGTCGCCGGACGGCACCCCCTGCGGGATGCCGACTATCCGTTGGTGATCCGCAGCACCCGGCCGGTGCCCGCGGTGACGACCCTCAGCGCCGTGGGTGACGTCATGCTGGCCCGCCGGGTGGGTGCCCGGATGCGGGCCGTCAACGACTACGCGTATCCGATGCGGCCGCTGGCCCGGACGGCTCGCCGGCGCCGAGATCACGCTCGGCAACTTTGAGTCGACCCTGTCCCGGGAAGGCTCGCCCACGCAGGGAACGGACTCTTTCGGGGCCGACGCCGCCGCCACGCAGGCGCTGAAACTCGCGGGCTTCGACTTGGTCTCGCTGGCGAACAACCACCTTGGCGACTACGGGCAAGACGCGCAGCGGCAGACCTTCGACCGCTTCAAAAATGCCCAGATCGCCACGGTCGGCGCCGGGCGCAACACCGACCGAGGCGCGCCGCCCGGCGGTGCTGGAACGCGACGGCGTACGGATCGGCTTCATCGCCACCGACTCCATCGGAGAGACCCCGGCAGCCGGCAGCCGGCGCGCCGGGACCAACCGGCTGAACATGCCGCCACGCACCGGGCCTCTCGACCGGGCTGCCCTGGCGCGGATCAGCGCCGATATCACCGCACTCAAGCGCACGGTCGACACGGTGATCGTGCTCACGCACTGGGGCACCCAGTACACCCACCAGCCCGAGCAGAGCCAGCGGGTCGCGGCCCGGGCGTTCGCTGCAGCGGGGGCCGACCTGGTCATCGGCGGCCATCCCCACTGGGTGCAGGGTTGGGAGAACTTCGGGTCAACGGTCGTCGTGCATTCGCTGGGCAACTTCATCTTCGACATGGACTTTCAGACCAAGACCCGCGAGGGCGTCTTCCTCGAGGTCGTTCTCTGGGGCAGCCGGGTGTTGGCGATCGAGCCGATCCCGTACGTGATCGACGACCAGTTCCGGCCGCGCCTGGTCACCGGCTCCCGCGCCGACGGCATCCTCGACGACGTCTGGGACACCAGTCGGGGGCCGTGGCAGGTGCCGTAAGCCCAGGCCACCAAGCTCCCTTCACCGTGTCGTTTGCCGCGAGGTGGCGGCTCACGCAGCAGACGTAGAGCTCGACCGCTGCGCCGTCCGCCATCTGGCGGCTCACGACATGGCTGCCGCTACGTCGCTTGCAACCAGGCGTAGACGACGCTTCCCACCCGATCCAGCTGACGCCGGTCGACCACCGAGAAGGTGTCGCGGCGGGAGTGGTACTCGTCGTACTCGACACCGCCCAGGCGGATGCCCGGCACGTTGGCCTTCGCGTACGACCAATGGTCGCTCGTGGTGTTCTCGCACGCCCGAGTGGGAATGTCGACTCGACGGGCGGCCGCGCGGACCTCGCGTTGCAGTCCCTGCCCGCCGAGCGACGAGCGGCAGACCGGCACATAACCGGCCCGGACCCCACCCGGTCCAGCGACACGACGCCGTCGATGGCGTCGAGTTCGGCCCGCGAGGTGTCGGCGACGAGCTGTTGGGAGCCGAAATGGTGCAGCGCGTCGCCGGGGCCGCGCGGCTCCTCGGCGCCGAAGGCGATGAATCGGGTCGGCAGTGCGGGCCGTTTGGCGGCGGCCAGCCGGGCCAGCTCGAGCATCACCGAGATGCCGGACGCATTGTCCTCGGCTCCCGGGGGCAACGGGGATGGTGTCCAGGTGAGCAACGACCAGGCGATGCGGCCGCCGCGGATCGAAGCCGGCCGGATCGGCGATGACGTTCACCGAGGTGCCGCGGCGGACCGGCGTGCCCCACGAGTTGCCGGCCGGCACGCGGACGGTCGTGCGGCGGACCCGGTAGCCCAAGCGGGTGAAGCGGTCGTCGACCAGATCCGCGGCGCGTCGCGTAGTTGCGTGAGGTGGCCTCCCGGGGCCCGATGTCGCTCGCCAGCCCGCGGATGTCGGACGAGCACCGCATCGGCGTCGAACCTCGGCGCCGGACGAGGTGTCGGCGTCGCTCTCGCTGACGGCCTAAGTGTTGGCGTCGCAATCGCAGTCGGGGTCGGTGATCCGGCGGGAGGGCTGGTGGTCGGCGAAACCGTCGGCGAGGCCGATGAGACTGAACTCGAGCCGGGCGTCGGCTGAGGCACGAGTCGCCCCTGCTCCGGAGCACAGCCGGTCGTGATCGCCCATGCGCTCAAGAACACGACCAGGGCGGCGTGGCGGGGGCTCACGCCATCGACAGTACGTGGTGCTCCACGGCGGTGGCCGGTCTTCGATGTCAGCAGGCTGCAAGGCGAATCCGGCGGAAAGGACGAGACGTTGGGCGCAGACTGGTAGACGTGAGAGTGCTGCTTGTCGTCCTCTGCCTGCTGTTGGTTGGCTGTGGCACCCCGCCGACATCGGGCTCAGCGAGTCCCGGGAACTCCACGTCACCGCCGGCGACGTCAGCCGCACCCTCCGTGCCGCCGGCAACTCCACCCGCGCCGCCGTCAGCGACACGGTCCTCGCCGGTCCCGTCGCCGCCGCGGTCCTCCTCCGAGCGAGCCGGAACGACCATCATCACGGCGGACAGTCCCTACGGCCCGATGCTGTACGACGCCTCAGGGCAGGCGATCTACCTCTTCGATCTCGAGCGCAGCACCCGCCCGGAGTGCTACGGGGAGTGCGCGGAGGCCTGGCCGCCGGTGCTGACCAAGGGGAAGCCGCAGGCGAAGGGACAGACGAAACTCGACCTCCTTGGCACCACCCGTCGCAGCGACGGCGCCACCCAGGTGACCTACGCCGGGCATCCGCTGTACTTCTACGTCGACGAGGGGAAGTACGAGGTGCTCTGCCACGACATCGAGGGATTCGGCGGCACCTGGCTGGTCGTCCAGCCCGACGGAAACCCTGCGGCCGCAGGGTAGGGGACCCGATCCGCCGACGGTTACTAGGGCGCAAGAGCGTCCTTCCGGATGCCAAGACAGCGGCACTGCCGAGTTGACTCGACCCGGTGCCGCGGGCGATGGTGAATGGGTGCGCACCCTCGTACTCGGTAGGCGTGTCGGCTGAGCTTCCGCTCAACGACACGCTCCCTCGTCTGCCACCCGGCAGCGGGGGTTTTTTCTTGCAAGGAGATCCAGATGTCCAACAACGACCAGACCGGTGACGATCTCACCGGTGCCCAGTCGCTGGTGAGATCGCTGGAGCTGGCCGGCGCCGAGACCGTCTTCGGCATCCCGGGTGGGGCGATCCTGCCCGCGTACGACCCGCTCTATGACTCGCAATCGGTCCGGCACATCCTCGTCCGCCACGAGCAGGGCGCGGGACACGCCGCCGAGGGGTACGCCATGGCCACCGGCAAGGTCGGCGTCTGCATGGCCACGTCGGGACCCGGGGCGACCAACCTCGTCACCCCGATCGCCGACGCCTACATGGATTCGGTACCGATGGTCGCGATCACGGGCCAGGTTCCGGGCCCGGCCATCGGGACCGACGCCTTCCAGGAGGCCGACATCCGCGGCATCACCATGCCGATCACCAAGCACAGCTTCCTGATCACCAAGACGGCCGACATCGCCGGAGCCATCGCGTCGGCGTTCCACATCGCGGGCACCGGTCGGCCGGGACCGGTGCTGGTCGACATCGCCAAGGACGCGCTGCAGGCGAAGGCTCCCTTCGTCATGGCCGCGCCAACTCGACCTGCCCGGCTACCGACCGGTGACTCAAGCCGCACGGCAAGCAGGTCAAGGAGGCGGTGAAGTTGATCTTGGCCGCCCGCCGTCCGGTGCTGTACGTCGGCGGCGGCGTGGTCAGGGCCGGCGCCTGGAAGGAGTTGGCTACCCTCGCCGAACTGACCCGGATCCCGCTGGTGACGACGCTGATGGCGCGCGGGGTGTTCCCCGACAGCCACGCCCAGAACATGGGGATGCCGGGCATGCACGGCACGGTGGCTGCCGTCGGTGCACTGCAGCGCAGCGACCTGTTGATCTCTCTTGGCGCGCGGTTCGACGACCGGGTGACCGGACAGCTGACGACGTTCGCACCGCGGCGCCAAGATCATCCACGCCGACATCGACCCGGCCGAGATCTCCAAGAACCGGGCGGCCGACGTACCGATCGTGGGAGACGCCAAGGAGGTGATCACGGAGCTGACCGGTCTTCTGCAGGAGATCGACCGCTGCCCGACTACGACGACTGGATGCGGCTATCTCACCGGACCTGAAGCGGCGTTACCCGACCGGGTACGACGAGCCCGACGACGGCACGCTGTCGCCGCAACACGTGATCCAGCGGATCGGGGAGCTCACCGGGCCGGACGCCTACTACGCCGCCGGGGTGGGTCAGCACCAGATGTGGGCAGCGCACTTCCTGCCCTGGGAACTGCCCGGGCGCTGGCTGAACTCCGGCGGGCTCGGCACCATGGGCTACTGCGTGCCGGCGGCCATGGGCGCCAAGGTCGGCGCCCCCGACAAGATCGTCTGGGGCATCGACGGCGACGGCTGCTTCCAGATGACCAACCAGGAGCTCGTCACCTGTGCCCTGGAAGGGATCCCGATCAAGATCGCGGTGATCAACAACCAGAGCCTGGGCATGGTCCGGCAGTGGCAGACGCTGTTCTACCAGAGCCGGTACTCCAACACCGACCTGAAGACCAACCGGATCCCGGACTTTCCCAAGCTGGCTGAGGCCATGGGCTGCGTGGGGCTGCGGGCCGAGCAGCCCGAGGACGTCGACGCGGTGATCGACAAGGCCCTATCGATCAACGACGTGCCGGTGGTCGTGGAGTTCGTGGTGCACAAGGACGCCATGGTCTGGCCCATGGTGGCCGCGGGCACGAGCAACGACGACATCAAGGTCGCGCGCGACATGGCTCCGGCCTGGGATTCGGAGACCCTCTGATGGCCCCGCTGATGTCGGAGGACACGACCCACACGCTGAGCGTGCTGGTCGAGAACAAGCCGGGCGTCCTGGCGCGGATCTCGGGGCTGATCTCCCGTCGCGGGTTCAACATCGAGTCGCTCGCCGTCGGGCCGACGGAATATCCGCAGATGTCCCGGATCACGCTGGTGGTCACCGTCGCGGACGAGGTGCTCGAGCAGATCACCAAGCAGCTGAACAAGCTGATCGAGGTGCTCAAGATCGTCGAGCTGGATCCGGGCTCGGTACGCCGGGAACTCATCTTGATCAAGGTCCGCGCCGAGGCCGAGCAGCGGGGACAGGTGCTGGAGATCCTGCAGCTGTTCCAAGGCGCCAAGGCGGTCGACCTCTCCACCGAGACGATCACCATCGAGGCGGTGGGAGTCCCGATCAAGCTCGACGCCATGCTCACCCTGCTCGAACCGTTCGGCATCCGGGAGCTGGTCCAGTCCGGGCTGGTGGCCATGGGTCGCGGCAGTCGCTCGATCACCGACCGGTCCGGTCGTACGGATCGCGCCAAGCAGATGCGTGCGGTCTGACCTGCGAGCGGGATGCTGACCACGTGACCGATACGCCCCGGCTGTTCGGCATGCTGATCGACGACGCGACGCCGGCGGAGCGGAAAGAGATGTTCGGTCGGCTACCCATTGCCGCCCGGCTGTACTTGCGCACCCTCGGCGCGTGGCGCTACCGGCGGTACGTCAAGGCCGTTCGCCAGTCATGACCCGACGGCCACCGAACCGAGTCTCGACGACGCCACTCTCGCAACCATCGACCGTTGGCTGACCTACCGTGTCTGGCACTGCCGGGTCCCAGGCGCCCAGGTAGCCATCGGCTACCAGGGGAAGATTGATCTTCTCCCGTGCGTACGGGTATGCCGATCTCGAGCATCGGCGCCCGATGCGGACCTACCACCTGTTCCGGATCGCCTCGCACTCCAAGACCTTCACGGCCACCCTCGTCCTGCAACTCGTCGAGCGCGACCAGTTGCGTCTGGACGACCGGCTCGGTGAGCACCTACCCGAGTTCGCCGAGAATGAGATCGGCGACATCAGGATTCGGGAGCTGCTCGAGCACACCGCCGGAGTGCTGCGCGATGGAGCCGACGGCGACTTCTGGCAGGGCGCCGGGCGTTCCCTGACGCAGCCGAGTTGATCGCGATGGTGCGGGCCAAACGGCCGCCGGGTGAATTCTTCGCCTACAGCAATCTCGCCTACGGACTACTCGGTGCGGTCATCGAGTCGGTGACCGGCGACTCGTACGTCGACCAGGTCCGGCGCCACATCAGCGAACCGCTCGCCCTGGCCAACACGGCAGGAGCGTACCTGGCTGCTCGGGCCGAGGACTACGCCTGCGGCTACAGCAGCCTGGCGACCGGTCCGCAACGGCACCGGATCGATCCGGTGGACACGCGCGCCCTCGACGCCGCCGCCGGGGTCACCTCCACCGCCGAGGATCTCGTGGCGTACTTCAGCGCTCACGCCCTGGGCGACGACCGCTTGATCACCGACCGCTCCAAGCGGGTGATGCAGCGCACCGTCAACGCGGTCGATCCCCGGCAGCCCGAGGGTCCCGGCTACGGCCTCGGCATGGCCAGCGAGTCGTTCGACAAACATCGCATGGTCGGCCACGGCGGCGGCTTTCCCGGCCACATCACCCGGACGCTGCTGGATCCCGACAACGGTCTCGTCGTCACGGCGCTGACCAACGCCATCGACGGTCCGGCCAGCCAACTCGCCGGCGGCGTGCTTAGGTTGATCGACGACGCCCGGTCGCACCCACCGGACGGGCCCGCGTTCAGTGACGATGTGCTCGCCCAGACCGGTCGGTGGCGGAGTCTGTGGTCCGTGGTCGACATCGGCGTGCTCGGTTGCCGGATGTTGGCCATCGATCCCACACGGTGGGAGCCCACTGACGATGTCGACGAGCTCGAGGTCGTCGAACCGGACCGGTTCCGGGTTGCCGCCGGCGGAGGGTACGGCTCGGTCGGTGAGCCGGTCGTGTTCGCGGCCGACCGGAGCATGCGCTACGGCGCCATGAGCTTCGAACCGCTGGACGAGCTCCCGGAGCGCGCCGATGTCCTTGCGTAGTCATCGGCGACCTCAGCGGGCGTAGCCATCGTGGACGCCCACCCCGCGTCTACAAGGCTGCAGGGCTAGGTTGGAGCAAAGTACCGCTCACCGAGGGAGTTACACGTGCCAGCAGAGATGTTCTACGACACCGATGCCGATCTGTCGTTGATCCAAGGCCGCAACGTTGCCGTGCTCGGCTTCGGTAGCCAGGGTCATGCGCACGCCCTTTCATTGCGGGACTCCGGTGTCGACGTACGCGTAGGCCTGAAGGAGGGCAGCCGGAGCCGGGAGAAAGCCGAGGCGCAGGGCCTGCGCGTGCTGAGCCCGTACGAGGCCTGCGAGGAAGCCGATCTGATCATGGTGCTGACGCCGGATCCGGCCCAGCGCAAGGTCTACGCCGAGGCGATCGAGCCGAATCTGGTCCCCGGCGATGCGCTGTTCTTCAGCCACGGCTTCAACATCCGCTACGGCTACATCAAGCCGCCGGAGGGCGTCGACGTCGCGCTGGTGGCACCGAAAGGTCCGGGTCATCTGGTCCGCCGGGAATACGCCGAGGGCCGGGGTGTACCGGTGCTGGTGGCGGTCGAGCAGGACGCCAGCGGATCCGCGTGGGAGCTGGCTCTCTCCTACGCGAAGGCGATCGGAGGCCTGCGGGCCGGCGGGATCAAGACCACCTTCACCGAGGAGACCGAGACCGACCTGTTCGGTGAACAGGCCGTGCTGTGCGGCGGTGCGAGCCAGTTGATCATGGCGGGGTTCGAGACCCTCACCGAGGCCGGTTACCAGCCGGAGGTCGCCTACTTCGAGTGCCTGCACGAGCTGAAGCTGATCGTGGACCTGATGTATGAGGGCGGGATCGCCAAGCAGCGGTGGAGCGTCTCCGACACCGCCGAGTACGGCGACTACGTCTCCGGCCCGCGGGTGATCGACGCCCACGTCAAGGAGAACATGAAAGCCGTTCTGGCCGACGTGCAGAGCGGCGCGTTCGCGCAACGCTTCATCGATGATCAAGACGCCGGCGGAGTCGAGTTCGCCCAGCTCCGCAAGGAGGGCGAGCAGCATCCAATCGAACAGGTCGGGCACGAGTTGCGGGACCTCATGGCGTGGGTGAAGAGCCACGACGACGATTACGTGGAGGGTACGGCGGCGCGCTAGCTCTTTTCTGGGCTCGGGTCGTCGAAGGGTCGCAGAGGTGGAGTTGAGGCGCCTCTTGGTTGCCTGTCGTCGCCCTGTCTCGACTGAGTGCCGCTCGGGTTTCACCCGTTTTTAGCGCCTCAACTCCACCTCTGCGACCCTCCGACTCCTTGCCGCTGCCGCGCGCCGCCGACGTACCCTCTTCGTCGGCGTCGTGACTCGGTCGGAAAGGGCTGGGATTGGCCGCCTGCGGTGTTGCGCGCCGTTCGTCTGGCCGGGAGGTCGTTGGCCGCCATGTGGCGGGAGAGGCAGCGCTGAGCGCCGGATTCTGCTGCGCCAGTCATCACGTGGCGGAAGACGTCACGCTCGTAGGGCCGGATCAGGGTCAGCGGGAGCGGATGGAGATGCTGACCACGCGAACGCCGTTCTTGGCGACGCCGGTGCCGACGACGTAGAGGCGGCTGGGAGGTTCACCGGAGCGTGCGCCGGCGGAATCGTTGGCGAGGACGCAGAAGCTGGTCAGCCCACTGGTACTGATCGGCGCGGGCCGGTCGGTGCGACAGCCACCGAGCTCGCGCTGTAGAGCCTTAAAGCCCGCCGCCTGTGAGCGGGCGGTCATCCGCAGCGAGGCGTTGAGGGTGTAGTCGTGGGTGGCGGTGTAGTTGCCGCTGGTCACCCGGGTGTCGTTCGGCAGGTCCAGGTCGCTGTAGAACTCGATGTCGGCCAGCGTCAGCGGATCGCAGGTGTAACCGGTCATGGTGTTGGTGCAAGTCGAGCCGCGCTCGGAGGTGTAGGAGAAGAACGGGACGCCCCAACTCCCGGCGTAGCGGGTGATCAGCCCGAAGGCGATCAAGAAGAAGGCGGCCATCAACATCACGCCGACGATGATCCGCATCGCCTTCGGCTGCCGCTCCGCCACCGGGCCAGAATGCCTGACCGGATCGGGTGATTCCAAAGCGACCGACGGCGGGACGGTCACGATCGGGCTACGACGATCGGTCTCGACGGCGATGTCGCGCGCCTCAGCGGCGAACAGCGATGATCACCGACGTGTCCTCGGCGACCATCACGTCCACACTGACGAAGCGCTCGTCGGAGAGCCACTCCTGACGCAGGGTGTCCACCCGGCCACCGGCCAGCGGTGGCCAGGTCGGGCACGGCGTGAAGTCGTCGAGGACAATCATGCCGCCCTCTTCGATCAGGTTGATGATCTCCTCCCGCGGCGCTGACTTGGCGCTCCCGGCGTCGAGGAAGATCAACGAGAAGGGGGCATGCTCGGACAGACTGGTCCAGTCAGCGTGCATCACGTCGATGTCGTCGTGGGCGAACATCTCCATCACCCCGTGGGCAAGCTCCGGATCGAGCTCGGCGGTGATCACCCGCGTGGTCTTTGGGGCGCCGCTGCGCAGCCAGGCCGCGCCGACTCCGCAGCCCGTGCCGCACTCGGCGATAGTTCCGCCGCGGGTGGCGGCCAACGTGGCCAACAGCCGGCCCGTTTCGGTCCGGGAAGCCTGGACATACCCACGGTGCAAGGACATCCGCAGCGCGCGGACGACCAACTCGGGAAGTTCCGGCGGCGCGCTCACTCAGAAATTATGACGGACAACGTGCGGTGCCGAATCCCGTCCAGGATGTGGAAAGTAACGAGCGAAGGACGAAGCGAAATACTCGTGCGTCCTACTATCTCCGTACCGCACTCCATCGACCACCCTCCCGACGATTACGGAACCTGATCATGTACGAGATGTATCCCGACGCCTGGCCGATTGCCCTCGACCAGCGCCAGCAGACCGGCCCCGGTGACAAGCCGCGCCGCCGGGTACGCAAGGAGCACTCCGTGATACCGCCCGTTCTCGTTGCGTCCGAGGGCTCGGTGCGGGTCCTCGACTCCTCGCGCTGACCAGCGCTCACCAAGCTCTAAACCGCCGACGCGATCGCGTCCCCGATTTCGGACGTCGTCCGACCAGGCCCGAAAGCGCGGCCGGTCACGTCCGCCAACACCGCCTGCTCCACCCGGGCGGCCTCCGCAGGAAGACCCAGATGATCCAGCAGCAGGGCCACCGACAAAATCGTCGCCGTCGGATCGGCGATTCCCCGACCGGCGATGTCGGGCGCACTGCCGTGCACCGGCTCGAACATCGACGGGAAGGTGCGATCCGGGTTGATGTTGCCGCTCGCCGCCAGGCCGATGCCCCCGGTCACGGCCGCCGCCAGGTCAGTGAGGATGTCGCCGAACAGGTTGTCGGTCACGATCACGTCGAAGCGGGCCGGATCGGTCACCAGGAAGATCGTCGCCGCGTCCACGTGGAGGTAGTCCGTGGAGACGTCGGGAAACTCCACGGCGACTCGGTCGAACGTCCGGCGCCAGAGACCGCCGGCGTACACCAAGACGTTGTGCTTGTGCACGAACGTGAGCTTGTTCCGACGGCGGGTGGCCCGGGCGAAGGCGTCGCGAATCACCCGCTCCACCCCGTAGCAGGTGTTGACGCTGACCTCGGTGGCGATCTCGTGTGGGGTGTTCGTCCGTACGGTCCCGCCGTTGCCCGCGTACAGGCCCTCGGTGCCTTCGCGAACGACCACGAAGTCGATCTCCTTGTCCGCAACCACCTCGGGCGCGAGCGGCGTCCCGACGCCGGGGAACAGCCGGCTAGGCCGCAGGTTGACGTAGTGGTCGAAGGCGAACCGCAGCTTGAGCAACAGCCCGCGCTCGACCAGGCCGCTCGGCACGTCGGTCGCGTTGGCCGCCGCTCCCACAGCCCCCAGCAGGATGGCGTCCGCCTTGGCGAGCTCCTCCATAGTCGCGTCGTCGAGCACCTCCCCGGTCCGCCGCCAATGCTCGATGCCGAGGTCGTAACGGGTGATCATCACGGCGTCGCCCAGCACCGCATCCAGCACCTTCAGGCCCTCGGCCACCACTTCTGGACCAATCCCGTCGCCGCCGATCACGGCCAACGAGACGGGGACGGCATCGGAGGCGGGGGGCGGCTCGCTGCGAGGTGCGTCGGTCACCGGCGCATCGTAGCTTCGGTTCTATCCGTCGATCATCAAAGTCTCAAGAGGAGATGAGTTAGCGTGACCACCATGACGCCCACCCGGCGAGCGCTCGACTTCGAAGCGCGACCGCACCCCGGAAGGCGCACCACGTCGGAGCGAGCAGCGATCCTCGACGATCCCGGTTTCGGCCTGAACTTCACCGATCACATGGCGGTGGCCACCTGGACCGCCGCCGACGGGTGGCATGACTCGGCCGTCGTGCCGTACGGGCCCTTCGCCCTGGATCCGGCGACCGCCGTGCTGCACTACGCGCAGGGGGTCTTCGAGGGACTGAAGGCCTACCGGCACCCCGACGACACCGTGTGGCTGTTCCGGCCTGAGAAGAACGCCGAGCGGTTTGCCCGGTCGGCCCGTCGTCTGGCGTTGCCCGAACTCAGCCACGACGACTTCATCGCCAGTATCGAGGCACTCGTGGCCGCCGATCTCGGCTGGGTACCCGAGGGCGGTGAAAAGAGCCTCTATGTGCGCCCGTTCATGTTCGCCTCCGAGGCGTTCCTCGGGGTCCGGCCGGCCCAGCGGGTCTCCTACGCGTGCATCGCGAGTCCGGCCGGACCGTACTTCGCGTCGGGCATGCGTCCCGTACGGATCTGGATCACCACCACCTACACCCGGGCGGCACCGGGCGGGACCGGGGCGGCCAAGTGCGGCGGGAACTACGCCGCCAGCCTCATCGCGCAGCAGGAGGCCTCCGACCACGGCTGTGATCAGGTGATGTTCACCGACGCCGGCGAGCGGGCCTGGCTGGAGGAGCTCGGCGGCATGAACCTGTACCTGGTCACCACCGACAACGAGTTGGTCACTCCCGAACTCACCGGCTCGATCCTGGAGGGCGTCACCCGCGACTCGATCTTGAGCTTGGCCACGGAGTTCGGTTTGACCCCGGTCGAGCGTCGGGTCGGCCTGGACGAGACGCTCGAGGGCATCGCCTCCGGTCAGGTGATCGAGATGTTCGCCTGCGGCACGGCGGCCGTGATCACCCCGATCGGGATGCTGAAGAGCCACGAGGAGACGTACACGGTCAACGCCGGCGAGACCGGCGAGATCACCGCCGCCCTGCGGAAAACCCTCCTCGACATCCAGCACGGCCGCGTCGAAGACCGCCACGGCTGGCTCTACCGGATCGCCTGACGTCACTCTGGCCCCACAATTCCCAGGTTTACCTGGTGCCCTACTCCACCCGGCATGCACGCCAGGTGAAGTAGCGGTTCCCGCGTGAAGTGGCGTCGGAGAGTTGATCGGCAGCCGAGCCGTCGGCCCGCCACCGGTCTCGGCCGGCGCGCCGCGGCTGGCCTTTTTGGCGCCGATGCGTGATGATGACGACATGCAGCAGTCGGTGGTGATTATCAGATAGCGCGCTGAACCCATCAGCGCGCAAACCTCTCGTACCCACGGGGGGTTTTTTGTTTGCCGCCCTACTAGTTCCGCAACGATGAGGAAGCAGATGTCCAGCCAGTTCAAGCCACAACCAGCAGAGTTCCACGTCTTCGACACCACTCTCCGCGACGGATCGCAGCAGGAGGGACTCAACCTCTCGGTCAACGACAAGCTGGCCATCGCGGGCCTGCTCGACGAGCTGGGCGTGCACTTCATCGAGGGTGGCTGGCCGGGCGCCAACCCCGGCGACACCGCGTTCTTCGAGGAGATGGCGCGCGGTGCGGTGACCCTGAAACAGGCCACCCTCGTAGCGTTCGGCTTCACCCGCCGGGTCGGCATGCGGGCCGCGGACGATCCGTTGACGGCCGCATTGCGCGACTCGCGAGCCCCGGTGGCCTGCATCGTCGCGAAGAGCCACGACCGGCACGTGGAGCAGGCCCTGCGCACGACCCTGGGTGAGAACCTGGCCATGATCAGCGACACGGTCACCCACCTGCGGTCCGAGGGCCAGCGGGTGTTCGTGGACTGCGAGCACTTCTTCGACGGCTACCGGGAGAACCCGACCTACGCCACCGAGGTCGTCCGGACGGCGGCCGCCGCCGGGGCCGAGGTCGTCGTGCTGTGCGACACCAACGGGGGAATGCTGCCGCCCTGGATCTCCGAGATCGTCGGTGCCACCCGCGAGACCACGGGGGTCAAGCTCGGCATCCACTGCCACAACGACACCGGCTGTGCGGTGGCCAACACCTTGGCCGCCGTAGACGCTGGCGCGATGCACGTCCAGGGCACCGTCAACGGTTACGGCGAGCGGACCGGCAACGCCGATCTGGTCTCGGTGGTGGCGAACCTGGAACTGAAGTACGGCTGGCCGCTCCTCCCGGCCGGCTCCCTGTCTGAGGCGACGCGCCTATCCCATGCGATCGCCGAGGTGACGAACGTTCCACCGAGCGCTCGTCAGCCCTACGTTGGCTTGTCCTCCTTCGCCCACAAGGCGGGTTTGCACGCCAGCGCCATCAAGGTCGATCCCTTCCTCTACCAGCACATCGATCCCGCGGTCGTCGGCAACGACATGCGGATGCTGGTCTCCGACATGGCCGGTCGGGCTAACATCCAGATCAAGGGTGAAGAGCTGGGATTCGATCTTTCCGACCGGCAGCTGGCCGCGGACATCACCGAGAAGGTGAAGGAGGCCGAAGCCGAGGGCTACACCTACGAGGCGGCCGACGCCAGCTTCGAGTTGTTGCTCCGACGCGAACTCGGCCAGCTGCCGGAATACTTCGAGGTGCACTCCTGGCGGATGTTCACCCAATCCCACGGTGGCGCCGAAGCCGACACCGAGTGCACCGTACGGCTCACCGCCAAGGGCGTGTCCCAGCGGGTCGTGGGGGAGGGCAACGGTCCGGTCAACGCCCTTGACCACGCCGTACGCAAGGCCCTCCTGCCCGCCTACCCGGTGGTCGACCGCTTCGAGCTGATCGACTACCGGGTCCGCATCCTCGAACAGGGACACGGCACGGACGCCACCGTACGGGTCCTGATTCAGACCACCGACGGGCGGCACGCCTGGACCACGGTCGGTGTCGGCCACAACGTCATCGAGGCCTCGTGGGAGGCGTTGAGCGACGCCTACTTGTACGGCTTGATCCACAGCGAACACGCCCGACCCGGGATGGAGGCCAACCCCGCCGAGTCGGCGGTTCCGGTTGTTGTCTGACCGATCGGGATCAGCACCGCGGGGGCGCCGATCCGCAAGTCGCCAGCGCATCCTGATCACCGGCGCCTCGTCGGGCCTGGGTGCGCAGATGGCGCGCGTCTGGGCCGCCGACGGACGTGATCTCGCTCTCTGCGCACGTCGGCTGCCCAAGCTGGAGCAGCTCCGAGGCGAGTTGCTGGCCGCCCATCCCGGCCGCACCGTCGTGATCAAACAGCTCGACGTCACCGATCGGGAGGCCGTGAACCGGGTCTTCGGCGAGGCCAGAGCGGAACTCGGCGGACTCGACCGAGTCGTCGCCAACGCCGGCACCGGCGCTGGGGAACCGATCGGAGCCGGCACCGGTGAGGCCAACCATCGGGTGGCCGAAACCAATTTCGTCGGTCTGCTCAACCAGGCCGAGGCGGCCCTCGTCGAGTTCCGGCGCGTGCAGGCGGGACATCTCGTGATCATGTCCTCCATGGCCGCACTCCGCGGGTTGAGCGGTCGCCGCACCGTCTACGGCGCCACGAAAGCGGCGGTGGCGAACCTTGGTGAGGGCCTGCGCTCGGAGCTGTTGGACTCACCGATCAAGGTGACGACGCTGTTCCCGGGCTACATCGAGACCGAGATGACGGAGGGCGGTCCGAACCATCGGCTGCTTGCGCCGCTCGGTCCGGCGACCGCCGAGCTCGTCGGAGTCATCGAGGCCGAACGAGGCAAGGCGTACGTCCCGGCCTGGCCGTGGACGCCGCTCAGCGTGGTGATGCGGGTCATTCCGTCGGGGCTGTTGCGCCGCATGGGAGGGTGACGTTATGCAGTTGTGACGGGACACGCCCGGGCCGTGTCTCGTCGATGACACGCCGCCGGCGAAAAGCGCACTAACGTGTGCTCGTTCCCGCTTTCCCTAGGAGTCCCGCGTGTCGATCAATCCTGTTACCCGGCCCGGCTCGGTCACGATCGTCGTGGTCCTGACGTGGATCAACGCCGTCCTGCACTTGTTGTTCGGCATCCTGCTCCTCGTGGCCGGAGTCGCGGTCGGCTCCACGGGTGCGGCCAGCGGGCGGGCGGTAGCCACCGGCGTGCTCGTCGGTGTCGGAATCATTTACCTGCTGATCGGTCTGGTCACTGCCTTCGTCGCGGCGCGCCTCGGCCAAGGAGGACGCGGCTCACGGATGCTGCTGACCATCATCGAGGTGATCACCATCGTGGCCAACGTCATCGCCTGGATCGCCGCGAACTCCACTCAGCAGGCCGTATCCTCCGTCATCGCCATCATCATCGCCGGCGTCATTCTCGCGCTCTTGTGGAACCGCAACGCGAACGACTTCTTCAATGCAAGTTGAGGCTGCCAGCTGATCAAGCGAACCGCCCGAGGACCAGCGGACCCAGTTCCGCTGGTTCGTCACTGATCTCCCAGGCGCCCTCCAGAGCCGACTTGGCCCGGGCGAAGCGTTCCGGGGTATCGGTGTAGAGGGTGAGCAGCGGTTCGCCCGCCCGCACCCGACCTCCTGGCTTCGCGTGCAACCGAACCCCAGCGCCGGCCTGTACGGCGTCGCTCTGCTGGGCGCGTCCGGCGCCCAGACGCCAGACCGCGGTACCGACTTCCTTGGCGTCCAGACGCGTCAGCACCCCGTCCGCCCCTGCGGTGATCACCTCCGACTCCCGGGCGACCGGGAGGGGTGCCGAGGGATCGCCGCCCTGCGCACGGATCATGGCGTTCCAGACGTCCATGGCCCGGCCGTCGGCGAGGGCGTCGGCCGGATCTTGATCACCCCGGTCGGCCGCGGCCAGCATTTCCCGGGCCAGCGTCAGGGTCAGCTCGACCACGTCGGGCGGACCGCCGCCGGCCAGCACCTCGACCGCCTCCGCGACCTCCACAGCGTTGCCGGCCGTCAGGCCGAGGGGGGTGTTCATGTCGGTCAGCAGCGCCACCGTGGTCAGGCCGGCCTGGGTGCCGATGCGGACCATCGTCTCGGCGAGCTCTCGGGCCGGAGCTTCGGCCTTCATGAACGCGCCGTTCCCGACCTTGACGTCCAACACCAGCGCCCCGGTGCCCTCGGCGATCTTCTTGCTCATGATCGAGGAGGCGATCAGCGGGATGGCCTCCACGGTGCCGGTGACGTCACGCAGCGCGTACAGCCTCTTGTCCGCCGGGACCAGGCCGGCGTGAGCGGCACAGATGACGGCGCCCACCTCTTCGAGTTGGGTCAGCATCTCGGCGTTGCTGAGCTCGGCCCGCCACCCCGGGATGGACTCGAGTTTGTCGAGCGTGCCGCCCGTGAAGCCGAGTCCTCGGCCGGAGAGCTGCGGAACGGCGACGCCGCAGGCCGCCACCAGCGGCGCCAACGGCAACGTGATCTTGTCCCCGACCCCGCCGGTGGAGTGCTTGTCGGCGGTCGGGCGCGACAGTCCGGAGAAGTCCAGTCGTTCGCCGGTGGCGATCATGGCGGCGGTCCAGCGGTCCAGTTCGCCGGGGGTCAGTCCCCGGAAGAAGACCGCCATCGACAGCGCCGACATCTGCTCGTCCGAGATCGCACCCCGGGCGATAGCGTCGATCAGCCAGTCGATCTGCTCGTCGTCGAGCTCATGTCCGTCGCGCTTGGCGATGATCAGCTCGACGATGTCGTGCGGCTCACCCGCCCGCTCGTTTGTCATGGGGCCGAGTATGGCGCGGATAGGCTGACCCAATGCGTATTGCGCGGTTCGCCGCCGGTGGGGACCCCCAGTTCGGCATCGTCGAGCAACTCGGCGACGGCGGACAGCACCCCGGCACGGTGTCGGCGCTCACCGGGGATCCGATCGCGATGCCGGTGCAGCTGACCGGCGAACGGTTCGAACTCGACGCCGTCCGGCTGCTGGCTCCGGTGATCCCCCGCAGCAAGGTCGTGGCGGTGGGCCGCAACTACGCCGAGCACGCCGCCGAGTTGGGCAACGAGGTGCCCTCCTCCCCGCTGGTCTTCTTCAAGCCGAACACTTCCGTCATCGGTCCCGGCGAGCCGATCCTGTACCCATCCACCACGACTGAGCTCGCGTACGAGGGCGAATTGGCGTTGGTGATCGGGCGGATCTGCCGCGATGTCCCGGCCGAGCGGGTTCCGGAGGTGATCTTCGGCTACACCGTTGCCAACGACGTCACCGCGCGCGACCTGCAGAAGTCCGACGGCCAGTGGGCCCGCGCGAAGGGCTACGACACCTTCTGCCCGCTGGGTCCGTGGATCACCACCCACCAAAGCGTCGACGAGATGTCCGACGTGCTCATCACCACCAGCGTCGACGGCGAGGAGCGCCAGCATGCCTCGACCAAGCTCATGGTACGTGGACTCGTCGAGCTGGTCGTCTTCATCAGCTCCTTCACCACCCTGCTGCCCGGCGACGTCGTGCTGACGGGCACGCCGGCCGGTGTCGGACCGCTGATGCCCGGCCAGGAGTGCAGCATCACGATCGAGGGCATCGGCACGCTGACCAACCCGGTGACCAGAGCATGAGTGATCAGGCCGCCGACGATGTCCTCTTTGGCGTCGACCCGGACCAGGTGCGGGTCCGTTTCCCACCCTCGCCGACCGGCAACCTGCACGTCGGCAACGTCCGGAGCGCCCTGTTCAACTGGGTGTTCGCCCGGCACTTCGGCGGCACCTTCGTCCTCCGGATCGAGGACACCGACGCCGGCCGCAACCTGGAAGAGTCCTACCGCGGATTGCTGGATTCCCTGTCCTGGTTGGGTTTGGACTGGGACGAGGGTCCTGAGCAGGGCGGTCCCTACAGCCCGTACGTGCAGTCCGAACGCGGCGACATCTATCGCACCGTCATCGACCAGCTGCTGGAGGCGAGACTGGCCTATCGGTGCTACTGCACCCGGGAGGAGATCGAGGCCCGGGAGGCGGCCCGGCCCCGTGGGGCGCCGTCGGGGTACGACGGGTTCTGCCGCCACCTGAGCGCGGAGCGGATTGCCGAACTGGAGGCCGTCGGTGCGCCGTCGGTGGTCCGGATGCTCGTTCCCGATGAGGAGATCACGTTCGACGACCTGGTGCGCGGTCCGGTCACGTTCCGGTCCGAGCACGTCCCCGACTACGTCATCGTGCGCGGCAACGGCGAACCGCTTTACCCGCTGGTCAACCCCGTCGACGACGCGCTGATGGGCATCACCCACGTGCTGCGCGGCGAAGACCTCCTGCCCTCCACGCCCCGGCAGATCGTCCTCTACCGTGCGCTCGAGCAGCTCGGCGTGGGCAGCGGACGTACCCCGATCTTCGGGCATCTGCCCACGGTGCTCGGCGACGGCAACCGGCGGCTCTCCAAGCGGGACAAGGGATCGGGGCTGGCCGAGTACCGCGAGCAGGGCTACCTGCCCGAGGCCCTCCTCAACTACCTGGCGCTGCTGGGCTGGGCCATCGCCGACGACCGTGACATCTTCACCCTCGACGAGATGGTGGAAGCCTTCGACATCCGTCGGGTCAACGCCAACCCGGCGCGCTTCGACCCCAAGAAGTGCGAGGCGATCAACGCCGCCCACATCCGCCTGCTGCCCACCGCCGAGCTTGCCGACCAGCTGGTGCCGTTCCTGGTGGCTGAGGGACTGGTCAGCGACCCGCCGCTACCCGACGAGCGGGCCACGCTGGACGCGGCCACCCCGCTCGTGCAGGAGCGGATGAACGTCTTGTCCGAGGTGTCGGTTCTGCTCAGCTTTCTGTTCGTCGACGACGATCGCCTCGAGATCGAGGACTCGGCCGGGCTCCGGCCAGACGCGGAACCCGTACTGGCCGCGGCTGAGGAGGCCTTGCGCTCGGTCGCGACCTTCGACGCGGCCTCGATCGAGTCGGCGTTGCGCAGCGCGCTGGTCACCGGCCTGGGTCTGAAGCCGAAGCTGGCGTTCGGACCGGTGCGGGCCGCAATCACCGGCCGCCGGATCTCCCCGCCGCTGTTCGAGTCGCTGGAGCTGCTCGGCCGTAACTCCGCGCTCAACCGGATCGGGGCGGCCCGGCGGCGGCTGGAGACGGGCTGAGGTGGCCAACCGGAAATCCAGACCGGCTCGATCTCGGAAGCCGAACCGCTCTTCCAGCACCCAGGGGCGGACCCCTGTGGTCCCTCCGCCCGTTGTCCGGGCGGCCGACCATGGGCAACTGACCGGTGAGCAGGGTGTGTTGCCGCCGGACGGCGCGGCGTACCCCCAAATCCTCCGCGGTCCGAACTACGTCTGGTGGCGCTCCGTTCTCGGCGTGATCTTCGGTCTGTCGTTGTTCCTGCTGTTGACGACGGTGATCAGCCAGGCGGTGATCGGCATCACCTGGTCGCTGACCGGGGGACCGGCACCGTATCCGGAGTACTACCAGCAGGCCTTCCGCTTCGAGAGCCCGATCGGGATGCTGGCCACGAACCTCGGCATCGCCACCCTGATCCCGATCTGCTGGGTGTTGATGGCGATCATGCACCAGGTCCGTCCGCACTGGCTGTGGTCGGTGCAGGCGGGCCTGCGCTGGCGCTACCTGCTGATCTGCCTCGGGGTCGCGGCCGTGGTGCTCAACGGGGCGGTGCTGCTGTCGACGCTGGTCGAGGCCCCAGCCCGCTGGTCGCCACAGCCCGGCTTTTGGGGCTTCCTGGTGGTGATTATCCTCACCTCGCCGCTGCAGGCCGCTGCGGAAGAGGTCTTCTTCCGGGGCTATCTCATGCAGGCGTTGGGCAGCCTGGTCGCCAAGCCGTGGTTCGGGGTAGTGGTCTCGGCGCTGGTCTTCGCTCTGCTGCACGGAACGCAGAACCTGCCGTTGTTCCTCGATCGGCTGGGCTTCGGCCTGCTGGCCGCCGTGCTCGTGTGGCGGACCGGGGGACTGGAAGCCGGGATCGCCGCGCACGTCATCAACAACGTGTTCGCGTACGTGCTGGCCGGTCTGACCAGCTCGATCGCCGAGATCCGCGGCATCTCCGAGATCGGCTGGCTGGACGCTGCGTTCGACGTCGGCGGGTTCGCCCTGTTCGCGCTGCTGGCGTACCTCATCGCCCGCAAACTCCGCCTCCCGACCCGGGTCCAGTTGGGTTCGAACGAGCTGGGTGCGAAGGTGTAAAGTCTCTCCTCGTGCCCGGCGCGGACCGCGCGTCCGGCGCCCGCACGATGACCATGGGGTATGGGGTAATTGGCAGCCCGGCTGATTCTGGTTCAGTTAGTCTAGGTTCGAGTCCTAGTACCCCAGCGCAGGAGCAGTTTGGCTGATCAGCAAGGCTAGGGCCCCGTTGTGTAGCGGCCTAGCACGCCGCCCTCTCAAGGCGGTAGCGCGGGTTCGAATCCCGTCGGGGCTACTCAGAAAACTGTCTCTCACTAGGAGAGATGCGAGCGCTCCGACGTGCGTGGGTGGGGTTGCCCATGCTAAGACCTCCTCAAGGCCACAGATTTGGCGCGAATCTCGAGGCCCGGGTGCGGCCTTGGTGGCACTTGGCATCAGATGTCAGTGGCCAGCTCCCCGTTGACTAGGCACTTTGTTCCCGCTGACGATCTCACTACCGCCTTGCAGGGGCGGTAGCGCGGTGTTCGAATCCGCGTCGAGGCGGGATCGGCGTGCGCCTCTCGCCAGCCGAGACGCTTCGTGCGTCCTCCGAAGCGCGTCTCACAGCAGTCCGAGGCGCGTCATTGGACTGCCGGGTCAGGGGAATCGGCCATGATCGTCTGCACGAGGTGTGTCTTGTTTTGTCAAGGTTCGTCTCAAACTATCTTTCCTGAGCCGGAGGATCTTGAAAGCCAACTCTGGGCGAGTCGAGGCGGCCATCGGCAGACGCGGCGGGGGGGGGGGGACTCGAAGGCGACGGCTCCGGTGCCCGATCCGCAGGGCCAGCAGCTGCCAGCTGCCAGGTCGATGCTCGCCCGCGCCCCACTCGCCCCACTCGTCCCAGTCGACCCAGTCGACCCAGTCGACCTGGTCGAGCTCGGTCGATGACAGCTGCTCGAGCTGCTCTTCGGCCCACAACCAGACACGATCGCGCCGGTTAGGCCCGAGATCACCGCGAAACGCCAGCACCATCGAGTGACCAGTAGATGAGGTCTTCGTTCCATGGTCGGTCCATCGAGACGTTGTCGTCTAATCGCCGCAACGAGAAGGGTCAGCGGAACCCGGCGGCATTCGCCGAGGGGGTCGCGCGGAGAAGGGCGCCGGCCGCCGCCAGCAGCGCCGCCACGTAGAACACCATCGGCAGCGAGGTGAAAGCGCTGCCGAAGCCGAGCAGCGGGGCCCCGACGGCCTGCCCAGCCGCGATGGTGAAGAAGGACAGGCCAACTCCGGCGGATGGGCGCCGGCCGTAGACCCGGGGGCCCAGACAAGCAGCACACCGGTGAGCGCGATGTAGGAGGCGCCGAAGACCGATCCGGCGCCCAGGGCGACAGCCGGCACGCCAGCTCCCACGGCCAGCCCGGCCGAACCGAGCGCGAGGAGAACCATCAGAACCGTCCAAGCGATGGCGATACCCAGCCGGCTCAACACCGGACCGGCGAACGCGCCCGCTATCCCGGCAGCCCCCATCACCGTCCAAACTAGGGGCGCCAGCCAGGCTATGTCGGTGCTGTCCGCGACGAGCTCCTGCCCGAACGTCCAGACCGCCACGCTGGCCAAGCCGAGGACGAACGAGGCTCCCACCAGGGATACTGCGCCCGTAGGCCACCATCGCAAACTCGGGTCGCCGTCGGTCTCCCGGTCATGGGGCGGCGCTGGCGTCCTTGGCGGTAACACCCGGACCACCCAGACCGTGACCAGCGCGGCAACCACGGCGAACAAGAACCACGCAGCCCGCGACTGCTGTTGAAGAGCCAGCGCCACCGGCCCGGACACCAGCACAGCCCGGTGCCCGCCTTGACCACGGTCTGCGCGGTGTCGCGGACCTCCTCCTGCACCCACCGGGCCACCGCCGCCGCCAAAGGAGGCGAAGCGAGGCCGGTGCTAGAACCGGCGACCAACACCCCCACCGCCAGCACACCGGCAGACGGCGCGACCGCCACAACCACGATGCCGACCGTCGCGAACAGCCCGGCCAGCAGCGCCACCCCACGAGGTCCCCAACGTGCCGTCAACACCGCACTCACCCCGATGGCCATGCAGTAGCCGACGTAGCTGCCCGCGCCGATCACGCCGACAACGTCGCCGACAACCCGAACTCGTCGCCGAGCTGGGGCGCGAAGAGCCCGTAGGCAAAACGGGCGAAGCCGTAACAGGTGCCGATGAGGGGACTGTCCGACGAACGGTGTAAGTGGCGGTTTCCATGATCATCGTTCTCCGGCGGCCGGCATCCGGTCGGCGAAGGTGACGGCGAAGGCGTTGAGGGCTGGTTTCCACCTGGTCACCCATCGTGTCTGACCGGTGCCCTTCGGGTCCAGGGACCGGGTGACCAGATACAGCGTCTTCATCGCCGACTGTTCGTTGGGGAAGTGCCCGCGGGCCCGGATGGCGCGCCGGTAGCGGGCGTTCAACGATTCGATCGCATTCGTTGAACACAGCACTTTGCGGATCTCGACGTCGTAGTCCAGGAACGGGATGAACTCCTCCCAGGCGTTCTCCCACAGCTTCTTGATCGCCGGATAGGGGGTGCCCCACTTCTCGGCGAACTCCTCGAACCGATACCGGGCGTCGGCGGCGGTCGGGGCGGTGTAGATCGGCCGCAGGTCGTGGGAGATCTGGTCCCAGTACTTGCGGGAGGCGTACCGGAACGTGTTCCGGATCAGATGGATGATGCAGGTCTGCACTGTGGCGAGTGGGAACACCGCGTTGACACTGTCGGGAAGGCCTTTCAAACCGTCGCAGACCAGGAAGAAGATGTCCTTCACGCCCCGATTGCGGAGCTCGGTGAGCACCGCGAGCCAGAACTTCGCCGACTCGCCGTCGCCGTCACCGGCCCACATGCCGAGGATGTCTTTGTGGCCGTCCAGGTCGACCCCGATCGCGGCGTAGACCGGCTTGTTACGGACCTGGCCGTCGCGGACCTTCACCACGATGGCGTCGATGAACACCGCGGCGTACACCTTCTCCAACGGTCGGGCCCACCAAGTCTGCATCTCCTCGATCACCCGGTCGGTGATCCGGGAGACGGTGTCCTTGGACACCGAGGCGCCGTAGACATCGGCAAAATGGGCCGAGATCTCCCCGGTGGTGAGCCCTTTCGCATACAAGCTGAGGACGACCTCGTCGACGTCGGACAGCCGCCGCTGCCGCTTCTTCACCAGCTGCGGCTCGAAGCTGCCATCGCGGTCCCGCGGCACCTCCACCTCGATCTCACCGCAGCTGTCGGTGAGCAGCGTCTTGGACCGTTTCCCGTTCCGCGAGTTGCCGCGGTTGCGGCCCTCCGGAGCGTGTTTGTCGTAGCCGAGATGCTCGGCCATCTCCTCATCTAGCGCGGCCTCGATGACGGTCTTGTTCAACGCCTTCAACAAACCTGACGGGCCGGTCAGGGCCACGCCTTGTTCCCGGGCCTGACGGACCAGGCCCTCGATCGCGGCCAACTCAGCCGCTGACGGCTCCCGCTGCGGGAGCTCACCGGATCCTGCCGGCTCAGATGCGGGTGGGCTCACGCCCACCAGTGTGTCGGTCATCATGACCTTTCCTGCCCATCCGGGCGGTCGAGCCACTTACACCGTTCGTGCGATAGACCCCCGATGACGCTGTCCCCGCCAAGACGAGACCGGACCACAGTCCGCGGGTAGCTGGCAGCAGAGCACCATACGAGTCGGCGTCGGCAACGGTGCGTAAGCCGTCCCATCCACGGGTCGTCCAGCGATGGCCGGGAGTGGGGCGGCTCGAGGCTTGAGCGCTGAATCGCACCGGGTCTGGTGGAGGCTTTCATTCCAGGAAGGATGAGAGTCGTGGTAGCACCGAAGAAGTACAGCGACGAGTTGAGGGAGCGGGCGACCCGGATGGCGCTGGATGCCCGTCGGGATCCGTCGACCAGCACGGGGGCGATCAAGCGGGTCGCTGACCAGCTGGGGATCCACCCGGAAGCTTTGCGGACCTGGGTCCGGCAGGCCGAGATCGACGGCGGTCTACGGCCGGGCACCTCCAGCGACGATTCGACCCGGATCGTGGAGTTGGAACGTGAGGTCCGCGAGCTGCGCCGAGCGAACGAGATTCTCCGGACGTCCGCCGCGTTTTTCGCGGCGGCGGAGCTCGACCGCAAGATCAAGTAGCCGAGCCGGCTCCGGCCCGGCAGGTGCCGGTCGCGGTGGTCGTCGACTACATCGACACCCATCGTGACCGGCTCGTCGAGGGTCGTGAGCTCGGGGTCGAGACACCCGACCCGAAACTTCCGTCAAGTCATGCCGCTGTTGCTGCGGTTGGTTGCTGGCTGAAAGCGGTGGCTTCGTCGTAGTGCTGACCGTTGCTGAGGCAGTGGTGGAGCTGGCCGAGGAAACGGTTGTAGAGGTTGCGCAGTGCGGCGGCGTGCCCGTCGCCCCGGGCTCGGCGGCGGTCGTAGTGCGCTCTGGCGCCGGGTGAATGGGACAGGGCGGCGAAGGCCCAGTTGTAGCCGGCGGAGGCGAGCCGATGGTTCTTCACTCGCCGGTGGAAGACGAGGTGGCTCTTGCCCGAGGCTCGGGTCACTGGCGCGGCTCCGGCGTAGGCCTTCAGGTCCCGTGCGGTCTCAAACCGGCCGGCGTCGTCACCGATCTCGGCGAGCACTCGGGCACCGGTGAGCGGGCCAAGGCCGGGGAAGCTGGTGATGATCGAGGCTGCGGAATGCTGTTGGAAGACCAGATCGGTGGCTTGTTGCAGGTCTTGGGCTGCGGAGACGGCGGCATCGAGTCGCTTCACGATTGCCGAGGCCGCGACGCCGAAGGCGTCCTCGACCTGGACTGGGTGGCGAAGCGCGTCGGTGCGGAAGATGGCATGCAGCCGGTCCACCCAGGTGTCGAGGTTGCGCCGCCGGCCCGCCTTGATCAACAACGACCGCAGCCGTGGCTTGGTCAGTCTGGCTGCTGATGCGGGCGTGGGTGCGGCCGCCAACACGGTTCTGGCCTCGGGGCTGGCCAAACCGATGTGCTTGACCTGGAAGGCGACCAGTGCGGCCGGGAAGTACTCCCGTAGTAGGGATCGCAGCTGGTTCGCGGCCTGCTGCCGTTGCCAGACGGCGTCTTGGCCCGCTCTGGCCAGCACCGCGACGGCTCGCACGAGTTCGGTGTCGTCGGGCAGCGGACGGTGCGCGTGCCGGTCGGTCCGCAACACGTTGGCGAGCATCAGTGCGTCAGCGCTGTCGGACTTCGTCCTGGTGACCGCGGTGCGCTCGCGATACCGCGCAGCAGCCATCGGGTTGATCTCGACAACGTCGCGGCCAGTCCCGACCAGACAGGCCACGAACAGTCCCCGGCTGGTCTCGATCGCGATCGGAATCTGGTCCTCGGCGCAGTCACCGTGCTCAGCGAGAAGGCGGAGCAGCTCGTCGAAGCCGGTCAGATCGTCGCTGATCCGGCGTTTGGCCAGCACAAGGCCGTTCTCGTCGACAAGCGCGAGATCGTGATGTGCCTCGGCCCAGTCGATGCCGCAGTAGGCGGTCACGTCGTAGTCCTTTCCTGAAGAGTGCAGGGACGGTGTCCATTGCCTGGTCAGGACCACACGGCGTGCTAATGGAAGGGCTCGACGGCCCGACACCCGATGAGTCGTTCGTGGTCCCAGCTCACCTGACCGGTCTCGCATTCATGCAGGACTCCACAGCCCGGTCGATATCAGAGGTGTCCGCTCAGGCCGGCTCGGACAACGACATGCTCAGCGATCTGGCGCCGATCACCAGGGATGTCGGGAGCGAGTGTCGCCGGTCTCGACTGAGGACTGGACGACCTGCCGATTTCTGAAGGCGTCCACCCGCTCCCACCGGCCATTAGCCGATCTGTGCTGTCCTGCGGGAGGCAGGCGTGCAGATCGCCCCGAGCACCTATTACGCCACCAAGAACCGCATCCCGTCCGCGCGTGAGCGGCGGGACGCCGAGCTGACCGAGGAGATCACCAGAGTGCATACCGAGAACCTGGGCGTCTACGGCGCCCGCAAAGTCTGGAACGAACTCAAGCGGGAAGGCACCGATCGTGGCCCGCTGCACCGTGGAGCGGCTGATGCGAGCCGCCGGGCTGCGCGGGATCCCGCGGGAGAAGACCCGCAAGACCACCATCGGCGACGGTGCGGAGACCCCGCGGCCGGCCGACAAGGTCAACCGCCAGTTCGTCGCCACCGCGCCGAACCAGCTGTGGGTGGCCGACCTGACCTACATCCGCACCTACAGCGGCTGGGTCTACGCCGCGTTCATCCTCGACGTCTACTCCCGCAGGATCGTGGGCTGGCAGGTCTCCACCAGCCTGCGCACCGGCCTCGCCCTCGACGCGCTCGACATGGGCTTGTGGGCCCGCCGACGGGCCGGGCAGGACACCACCGGCCTGGTCCACCACTCCGACCGAGGCGTGCAATATCGAGCCATCCGCTACACCGAACGGCTCGCCGAGGCCGAGGCGGTCGCCTCCGTCGGCAGCAAGGGCGACAGCTACGACAACGCCATGGCCGAGGCGCTGAACTCGCTGTTCAAGGCCGAATGCATCCGCAACCCCGTCATGCGCGGCAACGGCTGGCGCTGCATCGACGACGTCGAACTCGCCGTCGCCACCTACATCGACTGGTACAACCATCGACGCCTGCACGGCGAGATCGGCTACCTCCCGCCGGCCGAGATGCGAAGCCACCCACTGGGCAAACACCAAGATCAACAACTATCCTGACAACCGAGTCCTCACCGAGGCCGGAACCAACTAACCGAGCCTCCATCCGAACCCGGTGCGATTCACGCTCCCGCAAGCCTGGTTGGGTGGCCAGTCCTGGACCAGGGGGACAACAGGCTTGCAATCGCGTGGAGGGGTCCGCCAGCCAGGCTTCCGCCTGAAGCCAGTTCGATTTCAGCGCCGGGATGACGCAGCCAATGCCAATAGCGTCGCCCCTCGGTGCAAGAGGCGGAAGCTGACCGAACCACTGCTTCCACGGGCCGGCCGCTTCCGTGCTCGGAGCATTCGTTGGGACGCCCGGTTCGCAGTTCACTCTCGGATCGCGAGCCTCGCTGGCTACTGACAAAGGCTGCGACAAACGGGCCGGAATCCTGACTGCTGAAAGAAGGACTGAGACTGCTGACAGGCCGAGGAGGCGAATCGGCAGCGGTTCGCCCGGCGCACCGGTCAGAAGCCGGAGGTTCGTCTCAATCTAATTGTCAGTAGCCGGATGATCTTGGAAGCCAGCTCAGGGACGAGTCGAGGCGGCCGAGAGACGCGTCGGGGGCCGTGCTGGAGGGCTACGGCTCAAGGTGCCGATCCGCCGTGGCCAGCACCTGCCAGCTACCAGGTCGATGCTCGCACCACCCACAGTGGTCCCAGTCGACCTGGTCGAGCTCCAGGCCGGCGGCGAGTCCACCGATTGAGCCCGTCGACCACGGCGACCTCGGTGTTCTACACCCACGGACTCCTTCCTACGCGACGTTCGTCTGGTGGCCGTGCTACGCGGATCGTAGGGCTGCTGGCGGGTTCGCGCGGCTGTCGGCCGTGAGCCGACGAGCCTGGACAGGGACGATCGAGCTGATGAGGTCCCCGATTGTGACCAGCTGGTCGACGAGGCTGTCGAGCTCGGCGGTGTCGGCGACGGCGACCCTGAGGATGTAGCAGTCCTTCCCGGTGACCCGGTGACGTTCCAGTACCTGGGTGAGCTGGTCGACCAGTGCCCGGGTGCGTTCCAGCCTGCGGTCCCCGCCGACTCGGATGCAGAGGAAGGCCAGCGTAGACGTCCGAGCTTCGCTAGGTCGGAGCATGGAAGCCGGTGATGACTCCGTCCCGCTCGACGCGAGCGACCTGTTCGGCGACCGCTGCCGGTCGCTCGCGTCGACCCAGCTCGGCCCACGAGATTTGCCGATCGCGTTGCAGGTGTTCCAGCAGGTCTACCCGACATGAGCTGCCGATCGGCCCGGTTGGACGCACACCTCCCGCTCCGCTCGTTCCGTCACTGTGCGCGCAGGAAGGGAAGACCACGGACGTCGGTCTAGGGCTTGCCGGCCGGCGTCTGCACCACCAGCACGGGAATGTCGGCAGCGAGGATGATGCTCTGGGTCACGCTGCCCAACAGTAGCTTGCCGACTCGGCTGCGACGCCGAGCGCCGACCACGATGAGCTTGGCGTCGGTTTCGGCCACCAGATCGAGCACCACCTCCGCGGCGTCCTCGCCGGCGCCTAGCTGAAGTCTCCAGTCGACCTCAGGCAGATCGCCATCTCGCAGCAGCTGTGCGATCTCGTTCTCCAGGCGCACCTTGGTCGCCTCGATGATGTGGATATCGACGCCCTCGGGCACGTTGACCACGGTCATCGAGGTCTGTCGCAGGCTCGCTTCCTTCGCAGCCTCTGTCAAGGCGAGGTGCCCGACATCGGTTTCCTGGTAAGCGACGACGACGCTCATCTCGCTTCTCTCCCTCCGCCAGCAGCTACGCGGCCACCGGGTTCCACCTCTGGGTCGCGGCCGTTTCTCTCCGCAAGGATTTCGCTGGTCGCGTCAGCCTTGTTCGGCTTTACCGGGACATAGAAGCTGTCCCCGTAGTTCTGAGTTCCGAACTCCACGGCCTGCTCTATTGCGGCCTCGGAGCGCTCACCTCTGCGGACCAGCGGGTCTTGACGCAGGTCCTTGTAGAGCGCGACGCACATTGCGATCATGACCAGTACAAACGGCGCCGCCATGATGATCGTGATCGTCTGGATGCCGGAGAGGGCGTCGCTGCCGCCGACCACCAGCATCAGGGCGGCTACGGATCCCATCGTCACGCCCCAGAACACCACGACGCGCTTGGACGGGTGGATGGTGCCGCGCTGGGACAAGGTACCCATCACGATGGATGCCGCGTCGGCGCCCGAGACGAAGAAGATGGCGACCAGCGTCATGGCGACGACCCCGAGCACCGCACCCAACGGCAGGGTGTCCAGGAGCCCGAACAACTGAGCCTCGATGGGCAGCGACGCGAGGTCGGTACCGCGGCTCTGTGCGGTGATCGCCGCGCCACCGAAGACCGCGAACCACACCAAGGTGACCGTGCTGGGGATCAGGATGACGCCCGCCACGAACTCCCGGATGCTGCGGCCTCGGCTGATTCGGGCGATGAACATGCCGACGAAGGGCGTCCACGAGATCCACCAGGCCCAGTAGAAGATTGTCCAGCCGGACAGCCAGGTGGCCGTGGCGTCGCCGCCCGTCGCCGCCGTCCGGGACGCCATGGCGGTGAGTTCGGTGAAGTAGTCGCCGATCGCCGTCGGCAGCAGATTGAGGATGACGATGGTCGGGCCACCAACGAAGACGACGAGAGCAAGGATCGCGGCGAGCACCATGTTGATGTTGGAGAGCCACTGGATGCCCTTGGCGACACCGGACACCGCGGAGGCGACGAAGGCCAGCGTCAGGACGGCGATGATGGCCACGAGGAGCGTGGTGCTTACGGAGTCCAAGGCACCGACGGCCATCAGTCCCCCGCCGATCTGTAGGGCCCCCAATCCGAGGGAGGCGGCGGACCCGAACAAGGTGGCGAAGATCGCCAGGATGTCGATGGCGCGGCCAAATGCTCCTTCGGTGCCACGGGTGCCCAACAACGGCTTGAAGGCCGAGCTGATCAGTTGGCGACGACCGCGGCGGAAGGTTCCGTAGGCGATTGCCAGCCCGACCACGGCGTAGATCGCCCACGGGTGCAGCGTCCAGTGAAAGAGGGTTGTGGCCATCGCAATATCGAATGCCTGCGGTGTCCCGGGCTCGGCCGTGCCTGGTGGGGGCGAGGTGAAGTGGGAGAGCGGCTCACCCACGCCGTAGAACATCAAGCCGATGCCCATCCCGGCGCTGAACATCATCGCGACCCACGAGACGGTCCGAAACTCTGGCTTTTCGTTGTCGTGGCCAAGGGGGATGCGGCCGTACTTGCTGATGGCCAGCCAGAGCGCGAAGACGACGAAGGCGCTCGCAGCCAGCACGAAGGCCCACCCACTGCCGGCGATGACGCCACCGAGCACGCTGGTGGCCACCGCGGTCAGGGTCGAGTGCTTAGCAGGCCCCACACGAGTAGGGCCACTACCAGAGCGGCGGCCACTCCGAAGACGACCTTGTCGATTGGGTAGTGATAGTGCTCTTCTGCGTCCTTGGCGAGCGAGGGTGGCTCGAACGGGGGTGCAACGCCCCCGCCGCTCGAGGGGTGTTCCTCTGCCTGGCTGGTCGGTCTGACGTCCTTGGCCATCGCTCGACGGCCTCCCTCCGGGGGTGTGCGTTGAGTAAGCCCAACATCTTGTGGTGAGCACTCCAGCGGGCTGCGTTGCCTCAAGATCGTTGCGTACAGCGCAATCAAGTGCGCTGTGGAGAACAATGCACTGCAACCTGGCAAACGTCAAGGGCGGTGCCGCTCTTCTTCAAGCTGGCGCGGCATCCACGTTCAGTTGCGTAGATTGCGAAGTACGGCAAGATGCGCAACAAGTCATGTTGCGGCTGGGCGGAGCCGATACTGAGGCGCTGAGCCATGGGTAAGCGCCAGTATCCGGCGCCGATTCACCAGCAAGAACCTACATGCGCGATCCCTACGAGACCCGCCATCTCCGCCACCCCGAGGCGCGACGACGTCGTTCTGGTCACACGAGAAGGGAGAGCTCACCGAGACCTCGACGGCGACTTGGCGGTTCCCATTCACGGACGGTGGTGGACGGAGGTGGTGGACTCCGCTTTTCGGCTCCGGCCGCCTGCTCGGAATGGAGCCCGGCCGAGTCGAAGTCAGCAAGTCACTGAGCGGGTCTAGTCCTCGCCGACCTGCGCCGGGCCGAAACGATCGCTGTCCGCAGTCCACTTCGAGGGTCAAGATCGGCCGTCTTGACCTCGCCGCACCCAGCCGCCTCCGGTGAGCGGCAGTCGCCAGCGTTGGTCGGCGGCTAGAGACCGATTTTCTGAGTTCTAGAGCACCTGTCGGATGGCCTGCTCGAAGCCGGTCACATGACCGAGCGCGAGCCGGCCAGAGGTCTCGCCATCGCCGTCGGCGATCGCCTCGAGCAGCTGGGCGTGGTCGCGGATGTGCTCGGCCAGGTCCGGCAACTTGTCGATGACCAGGCACCAGATCCGGGTGGCGAGGTTGTCGTAGCGGACCAGGACCTCCTCGAGATGCGGGTTGCCTGTGGCGCGGTAGATCAGCTTGTGGATCGCCATGTCCTCGCTGATGAAGGTGGCCCGGTCGCCGTCGATGAGGTCGAGACCGCGGACCTGCCGGCCTTCGCCCGCAGCTCGGCCCGCACGGTCGGGCGTCGCGTTCTCGGCGGCACGGCGGGCTGCGTGCGGCTCCAGAAGCTGGCGGATGTCGGAGATCGCGCCGAGCTCGGTGACGTCGACGACGGTGGCGAAGGTGCCGCGGCGGGGGTAGGAGACGACCAGGTGGTCGGTCTCCAGCCGCTTCAGCGCCTCGCGGATCGGAGTCCGCCCAACTCCGAGTTCGGCGGCCAGAGCCGACGTCGTTGATCGGCTCACCCGGTCGGATGTCGAGCATGATCAGCTTGTCCTTGATTTGCTGTAGGCCTGATGGGCCAGCGAGGTCGTGGCGCCGTTCGGCTCGCCCTGCAGGCTGCGACGTCGTGATCATCGGGTCACTGCCTCTCCTGGTCTGCCGGTTGACATCACCGGTGATCCAACAGCATACTACTCATCACTGATTGATATATTAGTCACATACCAAGAGTTGGAGGAGTTCAAGTGGCCGACGTGCTTGACGCGTTCTCTGGCGGACACCGATCCCGAGGTCCGACGCTGCGTTCGGCGGCGGAGCTGAGGCGCCAGCAGGACACCCTGGAGATGATCGCGTCGGAGAACTTCGCCCCCGTCGCGGTCATGCAGGCCCAGGGCTCGGTCCTGACCAACAAGTACGCCGAGGGCTACCCGGGCCGGCGCTACTACGGCGGCTGCGAGCACGTCGACGTCATCGAGCAGCTCGCCATCGACCGGGTCAAGGCGCTGTTCGGCGCCGAGTTCGCGAACGTCCAGCCGCACTCCGGCGCCCAGGCCAACGCCGCGACGATGTTCGCGCTGTTCGCAGCCCGGCGACACGATCCTCGGACTCTCGTCCTGGCGCACGGCGGCCACCTCACGCACGGCATGCGGATCAACTTCTCCGGCCGGCTCTACCAGGTGGTCCCCTACGAGGTGAGCAAGGAGGACATGCTCATCGACATGGCCGAGGTCGAACGGCTCGCGCTGCGAGCACCGCCCGAAGCTGATCGTCGCCGGCTGGTCGGCCTACGCCCGGCAGCTGGACTTCGCCGAGTTCCGCCGGATCGCCGACCTGGTCGACGCCTACCTGATGGTCGACATGGCGCACTTCGCCGGCCTGGTCGCCGCCGGGCTGCACCCCAATCCGGTGCCGCACGCCCACGTCGTCACCACGACCACCCACAAGACCCTCGGCGGCCCGCGGGGCGGGGTCATCCTGACCAACGACGCGGCCATCGCCAAGAAGATCAACTCCTCGGTCTTTCCCGGTCAGCAGGGCGGTCCGCTGGAGCACGTGATCGCCGCCAAGGCGGTGGCCTTCAAGCTGGCGGCCGAGCCGGCGTTCCGGGAGCGGCAGCAGCGCACCCTGCAGGGCGCGCAGATCATCGCCGAGCGGCTGCTGGCCGACGACGTGGCCGCGGCCGGGATCTCGGTGGTCAGCGGCGGCACCGACGTCCACCTCGTCCTGGTGGATCTGCGCGACTCCGACCTGGACGGCCAGCAGGGCGAGGACCGCCTCCACCGGATCGGCATCACCGTCAATCGCAACGCGGTGCCGTTCGATCCCCGTCCGCCGATGGTGTCCTCGGGCCTGCGCATCGGCACGCCGGCGCTGGCCACGCGCGGATTCGGCGACGACGAGTTCCGCGAGGTCGCCGACATCATCGCCGCCGCGCTCAGGCCCGACTTCGACGACCAGGTCGCCGACGAGCTTCGGGAGCGCGTCTCGATCCTCGCGGCGAAGTTCCCCTCTACCCCGGCACCTCCCCAGACAGCGAACGGCGGCCGGTGATGGCCCAGCAGCTGGCGGAGCACCCGGACTTCCTGTGGCGCAATCCGGAGCCGAAGAGCTCGTACGACGTCGTGATCGTCGGCGCCGGCGGTCACGGTCTGGCCACCGCCTACTACCTGGCGAAGAACCACGGGATCACCGACATCGCCGTGCTCGAACGCGGCTGGCTGGGTGGCGGGAACATGTCGCGCAACACCGCCATCATCCGGTCGAACTACCTGTGGGACGAGTCGTCGGCGATCTACGAGCACTCGCTGAAGCTCTGGGAGGGCCTGCCCGACGAGCTCGAGTACGACTTCTTGTTCAGCCAGCGCGGAGTGATGAACCTCGCGCACACGCTGCAGGACGTCCGCGACTCGGTTCGCCGCGTCAGCGCCAACAAGCTCAACGGCATCGACGCCGACTGGCTGGACGCCAAGCAGGTCAAAGAGCTCTGCCCGATCATCAACATCAGCGACAAGATCCGGTATCCCGTGCTCGGGCGCCACCTTCCAGCCACGTGGCGGTATCGCCAAGCACGACCACGTCGCGTGGGCGTTCGCCCGCAAGGCCGACGAGATGGGCGTCGACCTCATCCAGAACTGCGAGGTCACCGGGTTCGTCAAGGACGGCAACCGGGTCGTCGGGGTCGAGACCAGCCGGGGACGGATCGCCACCGAGAAGGTGGGCCTGTCCGCGGCCGGGCACTCCAGCGTGCTGGCCAAGCTCGCCGGGTTCGACCTGCCGATCCAGTCCCATCCGCTGCAAGCTCTCGTCTCCGAGCTGCACCAGCCCGTGCACCCGACGGTGGTCATGTCCAACCACGTGCACGTCTACGTGTCGCAGGCCCACAAGGGTGAGCTCGTCATGGGGGCCGGCGTCGACGCCTACAACGGCTACGGTCAGCGCGGCGGCGTTCCACGTCATCGAGCACCAGATGGCGGCGGCGGTCGAGCTGTTCCCGATCTTCGCCCGAGCGCACCTGCTGCGCACCTGGGGCGGCATCGTCGACGTCACCCTCGACGCGTCCCCGATCGTCAGCCCGACACCGGTCGACAACCTGTTCGTCAACTGCGGCTGGGGGACCGGCGGCTTCAAGGGGACCCCCGGTGCCGGGTGGACGTTCGCGCACACCATCGCCACCGGTGCGGCCCACGCCCTCAACGCGCCCTTCGCGCTCGACCGGTTCGTCACCGGAGCACTCATCGACGAGCACGGCGCCGCGGGCGTCGCGCACTGAGCGCCGGACTGAGAGGACCGACCCGTGATCTTGATCAAGTGCCCGAACTGCGGCCCGCGTGACGAGACCGAGTACCGCTACGGCGGCGAGGCCCACGTGCCCTATCCGGAGGACCCGCACGCCCTCAGCGACGAGGAGTGGGGCCGCTACCTGTTCTACCGCCAGAACCCGAAGGGCCTCTTCGCCGAGCGCTGGGTCCACTCGGCCGGCTGCCGCAAGTGGTTCAACGTGATCCGCGACACCGCCACCTACCGCATCGAGACCGTCTACCGGGTCGGCGAGGCCCGCCCGACCTGTCTGGAGTGAGCACGTGAGCACGCAAACTCGTCGTCTTCGCGAGGGCGGCCGCATCGACCGCTCGACCGAGCTCTCCTTCACCGTCGACGGCCAGTCCTACGTCGGGCACCCCGGCGACACGCTGGCCTCCGCCCTGCTGGCGGCGGGCGTGATCGAGACGGGCCCTCCATCTACCGCGCCCGCCCGCGTGGCATCCTCGCCGCCGGTGTCGAGGAACCGAACGCGCTGGTCAACCTCAGGCGACCGGGACAGAGCGTGGTCGAGCCGATGGTGCCGGCGACGATCGTGGAGCTGGTCGACGGCCTGGAGGCCACCTACCTCTCCGGCGTCGGTGAGCTCGACCCGGCCGACGACACCTCGGTCTACGACAAGATGTACGTCCACACCGACGTCCTGGTGATCGGCGGCGGACCGGCCGGCCTCGACCGCCGCGAGGGAGGCCGCGGCCGACCGGAGCGCGCGTCATCCTGATCGACGACCAGCCCGAGCTGGGCGGGTCGCTGCTGTCCGATCCCGGACGCCGATCGTCGACGGTCTGCCGGCCGGGGAGTGGCTGACGCGATGTCGAGTCGCAGCTGCGGGCCGGCCCGGAGGTGACCGTCCTCACCCGGACCAACGCCTTCGGCAACTACGACTCCAACTACGTCATCGCGCTGTGAGAATCGCACCGACCACCTCGGCGCCGCCGCGAGCGGACCCGACTTCGTCGGTGTCTCGCGCCAGCGGCTGTGGCACATCCGCGCCCAGCAGGTGATCGTCGCCACCGGTGCCCACGAGCGCCCGCTGGTGTTTGCCGACAACGACCGTCCCGGGGTGATGCTGGCCTCGGCGGTCCGCACCTACCTCAACCGGTACGGCGTCGTGGCCGGAACCCGGGTCGTCGTCGCCACCACCAACGACAGCCCGTACGCGATGCTGCCCGAGCTCGCCGCCGCCGGGATCGAGGTGGCCGCGGTCGCCGACGCCCGGCCGACGCTGTCCGAGGCGGCCCGCGCCGCCCAGGAGTCCGGCATCGACGTGGTGGCGAGCGCGACCGTGGTCGGCACCGCGGGCGACCCCCGGGTCACTCGGCGTCGATCAGCATGATCGACGAGGCCGGCGATCCCGGTCGGGCAGCCGACGGAGATCGCCTGCGATCTGGTCGCCGTCTCCGGCGGGTGGAGCCCGGTCGTGCACCTGCACAGCCAGCGGCAGGGCAAGCTGGCTTGGGACGACGAGCTCGTCGCTTTCGTTCCCGCCGGCAACGTCGAGGGGCAGCAGGTCGTCGGGTCCGCGCGGGGCAGCTTCACCCTCGAGGCGTGCCTGGCCGACGGCGCCCGGGCCGGCGCCGCCGCGTCGTTCCACGCGGGGTTCGTCACCGAGGGCGGGGCCGACGGCCTTGTCGGCCGCGATCCTCGGATCCGGAGCCGGCCGGGACCACGCGGCCGCTGTGGGTCGTCCGTGGTCGAGACGGTGACCTGGCCGGGCTCGACACGCACTTCGTCGATCTCCAGCGGGACGAGACGGTGCGGGGCATTCTCCGCGCGGCCGGGGCCGGGCATGCGGAGCGTCGAGCACATCAAGCGCTACACCTCCATCAGCACGGCGAACGACCAGGGCAAGACGTCCGCGGTCAACGCCATCGGCGTGATCGCCGCGGCTCTCAATCGGTCGGACGGACTCCCGGGCAGGTCGGCACGACCACCTACCGGGCCCCGTACGCGCCGGTCGCCTTCGCCGCCCTCGCTGGGCGCGACCGCGGAGAGTTGTTCGATCCCGCCCGGCTCACCTCCATCCATCCCTGGCACGTCGCCCACGGCGCCGAGTTCGAGAACGTCGGTCAGTGGCTGCGTCCCTGGTACTACCCCCGAGACGGGGAGTCGATGGACGACGCCGTGCTGCGGGAGTGCACGGCGACGCGGGCCTCGGTCGGGATGATGGACGCCACCACGCTCGGCAAGATCGAGGTCTGGGGCGCCGACGCCGGCGAGTTCCTGAACCGCATCTACACCAACGCGTTCAAGAAGCTCAAGCCCGGATCCGCCCGCTACGGCGTCATGTGCACGCCCGACGGCATGATGTTCGACGACGGCGTCACCCTGCGGCTCGACGAGGGCCGCTACTTCCTGACCACCACCACCGGCGGCGCCGCCGGCGTCCTGGACTGGTTGGAGGAGTGGCACCAGACCGAGTGGCCGACGCTCGACGTGACCATGACCTCGGTCACCGAGCAGTGGACCACCGTCGCGGTCGTCGGCCCGCAAGTCCCGCGCCGTGATCGCCAAGATCGCCCCCGACCTGGACGTGACCAACGACGCCTTCCCGTTCATGACCTTCCGTGAGACGACGCTCGCCTCCGGCATCCCCGCCCGGGTCTGCCGCATCTCCTTCTCCGGCGAACTGGCCTTCGAGGTCAACGTGTCCGGCTGGTACGGGCTCAGGTCTGGGAGGACATCTACGCCGCCGGTGAGGAGTTCGACATCACCCCGTACGGCACCGAGACCATGCACGTCCTCCGCGCCGAGAAGGGCTATCCGATCGTCGGGCAGGACACCGACGGCAGCGTCACCCCGCAGGACGCCGGCATGGAGTGGGTGGTCTCCAAGGTCAAGGACTTCATCGGCAAGAGGTCCTACACGCGTTCCGACACCGCCCGCACGGACCGCAAGCACCTGGTCTCGGTGCTGCCGTCGGATCCGGCTCTGCGGCTCCCGGAGGGAACCCACCTGATCGGCCACACCGGGTCGAAGGACGCGGGGTCGGTGAACTCAGGCATCCAGCCGGTGCCCATGCTGGGCCACGTGACCTCCAGCTACCACAGCGCGGCCCTGGGCCGCTCGTTCGCGCTGGCGTTGATCAAGAACGGTCGCAACCTCATCGGCCACACGCTGACGGCAGCGGTCGGTGACCAGCTCGTCGACGTCGTGGTCGGCGACACCGTCCTCTACGACCCCGAAGGGAACCGCCGCGATGGTTGAGACCAGCCGTGTTGGAAGCTGCTGCCGAGTCCGTGACGGGGCTTCGACCGGTCAGTCCCGCCGCTCATCTCGCCGAGCGGTTCGCCGCGCGCGGAGGTCACCGGTCCCCGCGCCGTTCGGGTTCGCGAACTGCCGTTCCTGACGATGGTCGGGCTCCGTGCCGTCCCCGGTACGGCCGCCGCGGTTGCGATCGAGGCCCGCCTCGGACTCTCGCTGCCGACCGCCTGCGGTGCCGTCAGCACCGGGGACGGTACCTCGGTGCTGTGGCTGGCGCCTGATGAGTTCCTCGTAGTCTCCGACCAGCAGCCGGCCGACGTGACCGCGACCCTCGTCGGTGCTCTCGGGGGCGAACCAGGCTCAGCGACGGACCTGTCCGCCAACCGCACGACGTTCGAACTGGCGGGCCCGTCGGCTCGCGCAGTGCTGGAGAAGGGCTGCCCCCTCGACCTGCACCCGCGTGCCTTCGAGGTCGGCGCAGCGTACGTGACGTTGATCGGATCGGTTCCAGTCGTCCTGTGGAAAGCCGAGGAGGAGCTTTACCGGATCCTTCCGCGATCCTCCTTCGCCGACTTCCTGGGCCGCTGGCTGCTCGACGCGATGACCGAATTCAAGGGGACGGAATTCAGTACGCCGGGGCTGTCCGCATGGCGCTGAGCGTCCTGGACATGTTCACCGTCGGGATCGGCCCTTCCTCGTCCCATACGGTCGGGCCGATGCGGGCGGCGGGCCTGTTCACCGAAGGGCTGCAGGAATCGGGCGTCCTGGACGACGTGGAGCGCGTCCAGGCGGAGCTGTGGGGCTCGCTCGGCGCGACGGGGCACGGGCACGGCTCGGACAAGGCGGTCATCCTCGGGTTGCAGGGTCACCGCCCGGAAACGGTGGACACCGACACCGCTGACCAGCAGGTCGCGGAGGCCGCATCCTCCGGC
>CAWBUC010000001.1:0-286655 GCA_963791865.1 uncultured Actinomycetota bacterium | reverse complement strand
GCATTGTTGATGTCTACGTGGCGGCGTACGCCGACCCTGCAACTGGGCGCAGCAGGACTGGACTGCGATCAAACGACTGGTCAAGGACAAGGTGCTCACGGTCGAGGCGCTGGTCTTGATCAGCCGCGACTCGAAAGGCAAGATCCACGTCAAGGACAATGCTCACAACGTCGGAGTGGGGGCGGCCCTGGGCGCCGTCGGCGGTGCGCTTCTCGGCTTGGACCTCCGCGCCGCTGGCCTCCGCGGCGGTCGGGGCGGGCATCGGCGCGGGTGCGGGTGGCGTCGTCGGGCAGGTCCAAAAGCACCAGATCAAGGCCGACATCGAGCGGACCCTCCCGCCGGGCAGTTCCGGCATCGTGGCCCTGGTGGAGGAACGCTGGGTCTCCGAGCTGCGAAAGGCTCTCGCAAAGGCCGAGAAGTCCGAGCACCATCAGGCCTCGATGAGCCCGGCTCGATCAGGCAGACCTAGCAGACAACAAGTCCGGCGGAAACCAGGACTTGGTGACCAGACTGCGCGCGAAGAAGGTAGATTGGCCGGGCAGCTCAGCCAATCTACGCATCAGGTATCCGTACCGCCTCCCCGTACGGGAGATACACCCGGACCTGATGGCCCGAGCTTGACCAGCCGCTGCCGCTCGAGCGGGCCGGATCCCGTACAGCATCCGGAACTCGTAGGAAGTCCGGCGACCGGTTGCGGATCATGGGCCAGCTTCCGGCCGATCTCCACCAGCCGCGGATCGTGACTGGCGATCATGGGGTAACCCGGCCCGGCCATCAAGATCTTCAGGCACCGCACGTAGGAGAGGTCGATCTCCTCCTCTTCGGAAAAGGCCACGCTCTCCGGTTCGGCGTAGGCCCCTTTGCACAACCGGACCCGGGATCCGGCCGTTGCGAGGTCCCGGCAGTCGCCCCTCCGTCCGGTGCAGATAGGCCTGCACCACCGCACCGGTGTCAGGGAATTCTTTCCGGAGTTCCCGAGACGATACCCAGCGTCGCATCGGTGGTGGTGTGATCCTCCATGTCGATGGTGACCGTGGTGCCGGCGTCGCGAGCCGCGCTGGAGATCCGCCGCCGCATGATCCAATGCGATCTTCTCCCCGTCGTCGAGCAGCAGACCGACCGCAGACGCCTTCACCGACACCTCGGCAGCGTGGGCGAGACCGCCCGCCCGCAAGCGCTTCAACAAGATCAAGTACGCCGAGGTCACCCGGCCGGCGCGCTCGACGTCGGTCGTGTCCTCGCCCGAGATGATCAATGGTCACCAGCAGCTGGACCCACCAACTGCCGGGTCGACCGCCACCGCGTCGTCGGTCGATTCTCCGGCCACGAACCGCGACCACGACATTGCTGGTCACCGGAGCCTTGGTGACCGCGCCGCCGGATCCGGGTCGCTGCGGGAAAGATTCAACAGGGCTTCACGAAGCACGCGCTTCTCCTTGCACAACCCGGCGGTCGGCACGGTCCTGATTACGAGCCCTCGATCACAACTCATCACAGGGGAGGACGCCACTCCGCTAGCGTCGACCGCATAGGACCACGGACGGCCGCGGCGAGGTGCAGCCGGGTGACCGCCAAGAATTCGGCTAGATGATCTTCCCGAAGGCGAGCGGGGTCTCGCTCTTGCGCGAGTTGACCTCCAGCACCACGTGCCCGGCGAAATCGCGCCTCGGCCAGATGCTCGAGCACCCCGGTCGGCCCGCTGATCACCTCGGCCGGGGACGAGGTGCTCGTCCTTGGCCGACCCGGCGCCGTCGTGAGATCGACGTGGCGCAGCCGATCCCCCCAGCGGCTAGCGCCAGGTCGAGCGACTGCTGGTTGGCCGTCGAGGCGTGCGACAGGTCCAAGGTGAGGTGGTCGTAGTCCGACTCGGTGGGATCCCAGCCCGGCACGTACGCCTTGAGCTCGCCGCCACCGGGTGTCCGCCAAGGGTACATGTTCTCCACACAGAGGTGATCCCGGCTCGATTCGGTCAACCGGCGGACGCCGGCGACGAACCCGCGGGCGTAATCACGCTGCCAGCGGAACGGCGGATGCACGACCACCACGTCGGCGTCCAGCCGGCGGGCGGCCTCGGCGGACCGCTCGAGCTTCGCCCACGGGTCGGTGCCCCACACCCGCTGGGTGATCAACAGGCACGGCGAGTGCACCGACAGCACCGGGACCTGGCGGTAGTCCCGCAGCTTGCAGGACGGCGTCGATGTCGGCCGCGACCGGGTCGATGCCGACCATCAACTCGATGCCGTCGTAGCCGAGTCGCCGGGCCAGCTCGAACGCACTCGAGGTGGTCTCGGGATAGACCGAGGTGGTGGAGAGACCCACCTTCGCCGGCGGCACCTTCACGGGCCGTGCACGTGAGGGGGTTCGGACACAACGTCCAGCCTAGCCCGGAGCAGCCGGCGGTGCGGGCCCCGCCGACGCACCGGCCGGCTTGGCGATCTGTGCCGCGTAGGCTGCCGTCGTGCCCGAGGTGTCGCTGCCTTCCCCCGCGCCTTCGTGGAGTTCGTCGACCCGGCCGACACCGAGACTCTCTTCCGCTGCGACCTCACCTGGTTGACGTCGTACTGGACCTGCATCTTCGGTCGCGGCTGCCAGGGCATCTACGCCGACCGGCCCGCCGACGGCTGTTGCACCTTGGGTGCGCACTTCGCCGACGAGGCCGATGAGAGAGGGTCCGCAAGGCGGCCCGCAAACTCACGGCCAAGCAATGGCAGTACCGGACGACAGCTCTGGCTGACGGCTGGGTGGAGCTCGAGGGCTCAGAAACCGTGGCCGACGGTGAGGAGCCGGCGCGTACGACCCGGGTAGTCGACGGCGCCTGCATCTTCTTGAACCGGCCGGGGTTCGCCGCCGGGACCGGATGCGCTCTGCACCTGCTGGCCCTGGACACCGGCCGCCCGGTCACCGAGACCAAACCCGACGTGTGTTGGCAGCTGCCGATCCGCCGCCAGTTCCGCACGGTGACCCGCAGTGATCAGACCAGCTACACCGAGGTGAGCATCGGCGAGTACGGTCGCGACGGCTGGGGTCCGGGGGGACACGACCTGGATTGGTATTGCACGGCGAACACCGAGGCGCACGCGGCACGTCGGCCGGTGTACCGGCAGAACAAGGCCGAGCTGATTGCGCTGATGGGAGCGCCGGCTTACCGAGTGCTGGTGGAATTGTGCCGGGATTTCGAGGCCCGACCGGGCCGCTCCATGCGGCATGCCGCGGACCCCGCCCGTCGGAGAAGGGCCGGCTGAACCAGAATGGGCCCATGCAGCTGGACCATCTCTCCTTCGCGGCGGGTCCAGAGGGAGCGAATCTCACGGCGGCTCGACTCGGGGGCCTGCTGGGAGCGACGTTCAGCGACGGCGGGTATCACCCGCGCTTCGGCACCCGCAACCTGACCCTGCCCGTTGGCCGGCGGCCGGTACCTGGAAGTGGTCGAGGTGTTGGACCATCCGGCCGCCGAGAAGGCGGCGTTCGGACAGGCGGTTCGCGCCCGCTCCGCCGACGGCGGCGGCTGGTTGGGGTGGGTGGTGGCGGTGGACGACCTGCAGCCGATCGAGCGCCGGCTGGGGCGGCCGGCTATCGAGGGCCACCGGCATCTGCCGGACGGGATCTTGTTGGAGTGGGAGCAGCTGGGTGTCAAAGGTCTGCAGTCTGACCCTCAGCTGCCCTTCTTCGTGCACTGGTTGAGCGACGCCGGAGACCATCCGTCGGTCGGTGGCGGCGACGTCACGCTGCTCCGGATCGAGATTGCCGGCGATCCGGAGCGGGTCGACGGCTGGTTGGGCGGAGCCAGTTCGGTGGTGTTGCACGACATCGACATCGACTGGATCGCTCGAACGGCCAACCCGGATTGATCGCGGCCACCTTCGGTACCCCGAGCGGTGTGGTGCGTATCGACTGTCTGCTGATGCCGATCCGCATCCGACCGGAGGTGGCCGCGCTGCCGGTCTATCGGCCAGGTCTACCGGCGGCGTCGGGACGAGACGGCGGGCTGGCGGCGCACAAGCTGTCGAGTAACGAGAACCCCTATCCGCCGCTGCCGGAGGTGCTGGCGGCCGCCGTCGAAGCCTGCCGGCACATGAATCGCTATCCCGACCTGGCCAACACTGCCCTCACCGAGGCGGTGGCGGCCCGGCTCGAGGTGGGCCGGGACCGCATCGCGTTCGGGACGGGGTCGGTGGCGATGCTCGTACCACCTGCTGCACGCCCTGTGCGGTCCGGCGACGAGGTGGTCTACGCCTGGCGCAGTTTCGAGGCCTATCCGATTGCCGTCCAGCTCACCGGGGCCACATCCAGGCCGGTGCCCCTGGGCCCTGGAGCGGTGCACGATCTGCCGGCCCTCGCTGCGGCGGTGACGTCTTGTACGCGGGTCCTGCTGCTGTGCACGCCGAACAACCCGACCGGCCCCGCCGTTGTGCACAACGATGTCGTCGCGCTGCTCGATCGGGTGCCCGACGATCTCCTGGTGGTGGTCGACGAGGCGTACGTGGAGTTCGTCACCGACCCGCAGGCAGTCCGCGGCCTGGATCTGCTGCACCGGCCCAACGTGGTGTCCAGCGCACCTTCTCGAAGGCGTACGGGCTGGCCGGCTTCCGGGTCGGCACCGCATCGCGCCTCCTGAGGTGGCCGCCGCGGTCCGGGCGGTGGCCCTGCCCTTCGGGGTCTCCGGCGTCGCGCAGGCGACGGCGCTGGCGGCCCTGAAGGCCGAGACCGAACTGCCGCCCGAGTCTCCGAGATTGTCCGGGCGCGCGACCGGCTCGCCGCGGGGCTGCGGGAGATCGGCTTCGACGTCCCGCAGACTCAAGCGAACTTCGTCTGGCTCCCCGCCGGTCCGCGCAGGCCGCCTATGCGACCGCCTTCGGCGAGGCCGGCCTGAGCGACGGCCCTACGCCGCCGGCGACGAGCACGACGGCATCCGCATCACCGTCGGGGTGCCTGAAGCCAACGACCGGGTACTGCAGGTAGCGGCAAAACTGGACAGGTAACGGTGCCCAGTGCCTGTCGAATGATCGCGCCCTGAGCCCGTCGAGCCAATAGCCGGTGCCCTAGCGCTGTCGAGACGATCGCGCCCTGAGCCTGTCGAAGGGCCGATGGCGCCGGCCTCTCATCGTTCTTCGTAGCGCCGTGTCCGGCGCCGGCGCTGTCACCGGCCGTTGATATATTGAATCTGTGTTCGAATCAGGCGGTTGGAGCCGGAGGTGGTAGCCGCCGCAGCTTCCGACGCGCCGGTTCCGGTCGTGGCCGGTCCGGATATCGCCGGTCTGGATGAGGCGGGCACCGTGGCGGCGTTCGAGTCAACGAGCGCACGGTCGTGGCGGCGGAGGCGCGCCGGTTGGCGTTGGCGGCGCACTGGGCCGACCTGCGGCCGGGGACGCCGTCGACCCCGCCACCGGCTGCCGGTCCGGAGCGGCGGTGCATGTCGGCGGCGACGGCACCCCCGAGGTCGCGGGTTCGCGGCGGCGGATCTGGGCCCGACCCTGCAGATGAGCGCGGGGTCCGCGGCCCGGTTGATGGCGGACGCGCTGGATCTGCGGCACCGGCTGCCCCGCACCTGGGCGGCCGCCCGGGCCGGTCGGGTGCCGGCCTACCAGGCCCGCCGGGTCGCCACGCGACCCGGCAGTTAACCCGGGAGCAGGCCCGGCGGTCGATGCGCGGCTCGCGCCGAGCCTCGGCGCGCTGTCGTACGGACGGCTAACGACCCTGCTGGACGGCCTGATCTACGACGCCGACCCCGACGGCGCGGAGATGGCGGCAGAGCAGGCGGCGCGGAAACGGTTCGTCCGGTTGGGCCGCACCAGCGAGCACGGGCTCGGATGATCGGTCGCAAGATGGCCGCCGGCGACGCCGCCTGGGGCGACGCGTTGATCACCCGGCTGGCCGAGATCCTGCAACGCGACGGCGACCTGGACGCTGGACGTCCGCCGCTCCAAGGCGCTCGGGGTCTGCTGATCTCCCAGCCCGCCGAGGCCCTCCGCCTCCTCAACGCCCACCAAGACGACGACCAAGCGCGACGGGGCCGCGGAGCCGTCGAAGAGCCCGAAGACCCAGCCCCGAGCCCGATGCCGACCGACCCTGAATCGACCCTTCGGCAGGAGCCTGAGGGCACCGGGGTCCGCTCAGGCCCGAGGCGGGGTCGCGGTCGTTGCGGATCGGGCCGCCGCCGTTCGACCCGGCCAAGGCCCGGCCCCGGGCCGTCGTGTACGTCCACCTCGCCCGAGGAGGCGCTGAGCGCCGGGCTCGGCGTGGCCCGGGTCGAGGAGGTCGGACCGGTGCTGCTCACCCGGCTCCGGCAGCCTGCTCGGGGACCGCTGCCAGATCCTGCTGAAACCGGTCATCGACCTCAACGACACCCCGGCCCCGGTCGACAGCTACGAAATCCCCGACCGGCTCCCGAGCACCTCCATCTGCGCCAACCCGTCGACGTGTTCCCCTACGCCGCCGGCGGCAGCCGCCGCACCGACCTCGACCACACCATCGCCTACCTACCGATCCGACCAGGGCGGCCCGCCGGGCCAAACCGCCGGTCGGGAACCTGGGGCCGCTGGTCCGTTACCACCACCGCGTCCGCACCCACGGCGCCTGGCAGATCCGGCAACCCGAACCCGGCAGCTACTGTGGCGGTCCCCCAGCGGCCGCATCTTCCTGGTCAACGCCACCGGCACCCACCCGCTCGGCCGCGGCCGCTTCGCCCGGCAAGTCTGGCGAGCCGCTAAAGCACCCCCGGAACCGAAGGAACCGGACAAGCCGCCCGACACCGAAACGCAAGCCAACGCACCCTCCAATGAGAATGCACTCGAACGCGCCCTCCGCGGACTCATCGACGCGCACACGCTCGCCAGCTGATTATCGCCGTCAAGCGGCTGTGCAGCCAGACCCGGACGTTCGCCTGGATAGGCGATCCAGGAGTTGTCTGCCGCCGTACGCTGAATCAGCGATTCTGCCATCAGTCCAGCGGCTGGTTCTTCCGTACGGCGAGCAGGGCGGCGATCAGGGCGGCGGCCACCAAGGCGGCGCCCAGGGTGTCCTCGCCCAAGGCCGCGAAGTCTCCGAGGTCAGGCGTGGCGCCGGGATCTCGGAGCAGCGAGACGTACGCGGCGATCCCGGCGGCCAACACGCTGTTGGCCAGCACGAGCAGCACCCGGGACGCCCTCGGATAGCGCCGGCTGCCCTCGTTCGCCGGCCCGGCCTCGGTCAGCAACGCCCAGGTCAGACCGAACAGCAGCAGGGCGACGCCGGACACGCCCAGCAAGGCACCGAGCGGGTCGGACACGAAGTCGCGATAGCCGAAGAGCAGCGTGAGCACCAGGGCACCGCTGAGCGTGACCGCCCGGACCGGCGTAAGCGCGCGGCGGACGAGCAACCACCCGATCACCCCGAGCACCACCGCCGTGGCCAGCAGGTTCAACAGGCCGACCCCGGACCCGGTGTCCAGCCATCCCCCAGACAGCGGTCGAGCCACCCGGGCCCACAGCATCACCGCGACCGCACCGAGCAGCAGGGCAGTGTCGAGATGTCCACGCCGAGCGACACGGACGGCAAGGATCGTCAGGGCCACCCCCACGAGGAGCCGGACCACCGCCGGCCAGACCCAGGAGGCCAGCGCCGAGGTCCACGGCGAGGAGATTCCCGCGACCTCCATGGGCGCCAGCTGTCCCGCTACCCCGAGCACGCCGAGGATCACCACCGGGGCGTAGGCGACCCCGACCACGGCGACGCCCAGCGCCAGGGCCATCCGACCCATCCGCTCCGGCAGCGCGAGGGCGGACACTCCGCCGGCGGACCGGGCCAGCGCCACCAGCAGGCGGAGACGCCGGCGAGAACGGCGAGCAGCAACAGCCAGGTCCGCAGCACCGGCCAGCCGAGGTCGGCCGGGTCACCGTGCCAGAGCTGCCAGCCGGCTTGAATCACCCGCGCGACCACCGCCACCGCGAGTACGAGATAGACGGTTCGGGCCGTCCGGGCCTTGGCCAGCGCGGTGGTGCTCCACAGCGTGGCCGACACGGTGATCTCGGCCACCGACAATCCCGCCGCCACCGCCGCCGGCAGGGCCACCGGGATCAAGGTAGACCACCGTCGAGCGCAGGTAGGCCGGGACGAAGTCGTACCCGAGCGCGCCGGCGGAGCGATCCAGGGCGACGACCCCCAACACCACCGTGCTGGCCAGCAGCAGCCAGACGAGCGGGAACTCCCACCAGGCGAACTCTTTGCGCCAGCGCAGGACGACCAGGACGATCAGGCCGACCATCGCCACTACGGTCAGCACGGTCTCGACCAGACCGCTGGTCCCGGAATAGCGCAGTCCCCAGCTGCCCATCAGCAGCAGCGACGTGATCAACGCGATGATCTTCAACCACGCCGGCAGGTGCAGGGCCGCGGTCTGGAACAAGGCCATGGCCACGATGACGACGAGGAGCACCAGCCACAGCCACCCTCGGGGCAGGCTGCCGACGGCGGAGGTGGGGGCGGTGAGGTCGCTGCCGCCGCGGATAAGCCCCGACGCCGCGACCACTCCGGCCCCGATCGTGTACGCCACGACGGCCAGCGCCACGACGCCACGCAGTCCGTACGGCCAGCCGACGTCGCGCAGCCGACCGCGCCGGACCGGGTCGGCGAGCACGCGGGCGGGCAGGGCGGCCAACCCGCGCAGCACGGCCGATCGGCGGCCGGCGCCGTCGCCGACCGGCGAAGCGGTCAGACCGGACACCGGTGCGCCCCGGCCTCAGCCATCGGTCCACCCGGAGAACGTCCAGGTCGAATCGAACCGGAACACGCCGCGCTCGGTGACCAGATGTCGAGCGGGGTTGCCGTCGGTCTCCGCTGGCGCGGCGAACCTGGTCAGCGAGGTGCCGGCCGCGTCGAGGACCTCGGCGCGCTCCGACTGCCAGACGACGGCCAGGCGGCCATCGGTGCTGACGTCGATCCCGGGTCGGGCCCAACGGCGCGTCCCGTCCGCGCCGAAGGCGATCACCTCCTCCCGGGTGCTACCACGAGGTCGCGGCCGGCCAGCGACCACTCCCTGCCCGGTGCCGGGAAACCAGCGGCGCCAGCTCAGACTCATGATCGGCCACGTCGTAGGAGCCGATGGTGCTCTCGGAGACCACCGCGAGTGCGGCCGAGAGGCCCCATGCCAGCGCCGACCGGCGCTTCGACCGCGGTCGTCCAGTTCGGACTACCGTCCCGCGGATGCAATACCGGTCATCGTGCCGGAGCCGTCGGCCACCACCAGCTCGCCCGGCGGCGACGGCCGGCGTCAACCGAACGTCTCCCGACACCCGGGTCCGCCAGCGAACGCCCCCGGTGGACACCTCGACGCCCACCACCTCCCCGTCGAGGCCGGCGACGGCAATCTCGTCGGCCGCCGTCCGGACCGGCTGGGCCCGCACGACCTCCCGAGTCGGCAGCGTCCAGCGCCGGACCCCGTGGCCGTCGTACCCGACGACCGTGCGGGCGGAAGTTGTGGCCACCGCCATGTCGCCGAAGGCGGACAGGGTGAGGATCTGGCCGCCGGGGTGCGCCCGCCAGCGGGACCGCCACTTGCCCGCCGCGTCGGGGCCGATCGCCACGATGTCGGGCACGGGCGAGGTGGCCTGGACCACCAGGCCGGAGCGAAGAGCCACCGGCAGCAGGGAGCCGCCGCAGCCGGCCATCGGTCCCTCGCCGAAGTTGGGGTCGACCGAGAACACCTCGTGCCGAGCCGGTCGCCACCGGGCCGGATCCCAGCGCGTCGACGCGTCGGCCGTTACGGGGGCGGGCAGGCCGTGCGGCTCACGGTCGGGCCGGCGCCGCGATCGGCCGTCCGGACCACCGAGGTGCCCACCCAGTCGTCCGTCTCGCGCACCGGACCGCCGGCACACCAGGTTCGCCCCAGTTTCCGACCAGCGAGGTCTTCTCGACCGAGTAGGTGACCGTGCCAGTCACCTCCAGGCACTCCCCCGGATCCCGCGCCGGCCGAGAACTCGGCGGCGTAGCGGATGGTCGGCGCTCCGGCCGTTCCGGTCGAGCGCCAGGTCTGCCCCGCCGTCACGCCGGCCGGCAGCACGACCAGATTGGGCAGGTAGCTGAAGCCCAGACCTGGACCGGACTCCGCCGCCAGTGCTACGTCGCCGGCCAGGGTGTAGACGCGGGTCTGAGCTGCTTGGGCGGCCGCCGATCGGCCGGGATCGTGCCGGGATCGTGATGGTGCGCCAGAAGCGGCTGCGGTCGATCACCTCCCGATCGGTGCCGAGGGCGCCGATCACCCGGGTGGCGAGATTCCAGTCCAGACGCGTTCAACACCGCCGAGCCGCTGATTCGGGCCGACTCGGTAAGGACCAGCGAGGAGGTGCTGCGGCCGGCGCTGCTGGACTCCTGCCGAGCGAATTGGGCCGCCCCGTCGGCGGGCACGTACCTGGCGACGAGCGGTGAGGGTCGCTCGGGGTCGGGGCCGGCCACCGCGGCGAGACTCCCGGTGATCAGCGCCGCCAGCACGACCAGGGTGATTCCCGCCCGATACCGCCGCCACCCGTTACCCCGGCCGGGCGGCGTCGACGGCGCCGGGCCGGGGTCGGACACCTGCACATCTTGTCATCGCGGCGGGTCGCCCGCGTCCGGCGCGGAAATGTCGGTGCCGTTGATTAGCGTGCCGAGCATGGCCAAGAGCGCAGCCCGACCGACCCACAGCTGCACCGAGTGCGGCTGGACCACGGTGCGCTGGGTCGGGCGCTGCGGCGAGTGCCAGACCTGGGGCAGCGTCGTCGAGGCCGGAGCCCCGAAGCTGGCGTCCATCCGCTCCTCGGTTCCTCGCAGCAAGGCGGTGCCGATCGCCTCGGTGAACGCCGACGCCGCGACCCGAGTGCTCACCGGGGTGGGCGAACTGGACCGCGTGTTGGGGGCGGGGCTGGTCCCGGGTGCGGTCGTCTTGCTGGCCGGGGAGCCCGGAGTCGGGAAGTCGACGCTGCTGCTGGAGGTCGCCAGCCGGTGGGCCAAGGCCGGCCGGCGGACGCTATATGTCACCGGGGAGGAGTCCGCGGCCCAGGTCCGGCTGCGCGCCGGGCGGACCGACGCACTGGCCGACGCCCTCTTCCTGGCGGCGGAGACCGACCTGGGTACGGTGCTCGGGCACATCGAAGATGTCGACCCCTCGCTCCTAGTGGTCGACTCGGTGCAGACCATCGGCACGGCCGAGGCCGACGGGTCGCCCGGCGGCGTCACCCAGGTACGCGAGGTGACCGGAGCCCTGGTCCGGGTGGCGAAACGCACTGGGATGGCAGTGATCCTGGTTGGTCATGTCACCAAGGACGGCGCCATCGCCGGGCCGCGGCTGCTGGAGCATCTGGTCGACGTCGTGTTGGCCTTCGATGGCGACAAGCACTCGGGCTTCCGGATGGTGCGGGCCACCAAGAACCGCTACGGCCCGGCCGACGAGGTCGGCTGCTTCGAGATGGCGGAGCACGGCATCTTGGAGGTGTCTGATCCGTCCGGCCTGTTCTTGTCCCGGCACGACGAACCCGTGCCCGGCACCTGCGTGACCGTGACGATGGAGGGCCGGCGGCCGATGCTGGCCGAGCTGCAGGCGCTGGTCGCGCCCAGCCCACTGCAGACGCCGCGGCGGGTCGTCCACGGACTCGACCCCGGCCGGATGGCGATGGTGCTGGCGGTCCTGCAGCGTCGGGTCCGGCTGCCGCTGCACCAGCAAGACGTCTACGTCTCGACGGTGGGCGGTGCGCGGTTCAGCGATCCGTCGGCGGATCTCGCGGCCGCCGTCGCCGTGGCCTCGACCGTCAAGAACGCCAGCCTCGTCCGCCGCTTCGTGGCCATCGGCGAGGTCGGCTTGGCCGGTGAGCTTCGCCGCGTGCCCGGCCTCGAGCGGAGATTGGCGGAGGCCGCCCGGTTGGGCTTCACCGAGGCGATCATCCCGGCGGACTCGACGTCGGCCCGCAACCGGATGAGCTCGGCGCAGCACGGGATGCTGGTCCACGCGGTGCCCACCATCGAGCATGCGCTCCGGGTGGTCTCCCTCCACGACGACCGTGGCCTCGGGCGGGTCGAGCGCGTCGGCTGAGTCGCAGGAGTGCCGCTCCGGCGAGCGGGCGCGAGCCGGAAAGAATTAGAATGAGCGAGGTGCGCGAGGACGACAACGGTAGCCGCGTGCTCTCCTACCTCGCGATGTTGGCCCCCGGCACACCGCTCAGGGAGGGATTTGAGCGAATCCTGCGTGGTCGTACGGGCGCCTTGGTCGTCCTCGGGGACTCAGCCGCCGTCCAGGGACTCTGCACCGGCGGGTTCCCCCTCAATGTGCCCTACACGGCGACGGCCATGCGGGAGCTGGCCAAGATGGACGGCGCCATCGTGCTGACCGCCGACACCGGCCGGATTGTCCGCGCCGGCGTCCAGCTGATGCCGGATCCGACCATCGAGACCATCGAGACCGGCACCCGCCACCGCACTGCGGACCGGGTGGCCCGGCAGACCGGCGTACCCGTGGTCTCGGTCTCGGCCTCGATGGCCACGATCTCGCTCTACGTGGACGAGACCCGCCGCGTGGTGGAACAGTCGGAGACCATCTTGGCCAAGGCGAACCAGGCCCTGCAGACCCTGGAGCGGTACCGGGCCCGGCTCTGGGAGGTCACCCATCGGTTGTCCTCGCTCGAGGTCCAAGATCAGGTGACCGTACGGGATTTCGCCTACCTGGCGCAGCGGCTGGAGATGGTCCGACGGTTGGACGCCGAGGTGAACGCGTATGTCGTGGAGCTCGGCACCGACGGTCGGCTGCTCACGCTTCAGTTGCACGACCTGGGCGCCGGGGTGGCCGAACTGCGCGAATTGCTGGAGCGGGACTACGGTCCCGCCGGACGACCGGCCGTTCGGACTTGCCCCGCTCGCCGAACTGAGCACCACCGATCTGCTCGACCCGCTGATGGTGGCCCGGACCGTCGGCTTCGCCGGACCCGACCATCTGGACACCAGAATCAGTACGCGTGGCTACCGGCAGATCTTCCAGATCAACCGACTACCGGCGGCGCTGGGCGCCCGGCTGATCGACCATTTCGGCAGCTTGCAGGGGCTGTTCGGCGCCAGCAGCAGCGAACTCCAAGAAGTGGATGGGGTCGGGGAGCAACGAGCCCGGGTCATTCGGGACGGCCTGGTGCGGCTGGCCGAAGCGGCCTACACCGAGCCGGTGACCTGACCACCGGGTCCACTCAGCTGCTCGAGTTTCACGCTCTTGCTCGGGTTGCAACTCGAGCAGGAACGAGGGACTCGAGCAGCTGGTGGTGGTCCCCGAGCCTCAGTTCCGCAGCGTGATGGGCAGCTGGCCGCCTTGGCCCCGGTCACCTGGGCGGTGGCGAGGTACGTGCCCGGCTTCGGCGGCGGGGCCGCTTGGGTGCAGGCGGCGGCAATCCCTCGGCCATCCCAGCCCATCACCCAGGACATCGACTGATCGAGCTCGAGTTTTGATGCGACCGCGAACGTGGCGGTCGAGCAGGCCCGACTGCTCCAGATCAGCTTTTTGCCGGTGCTGACCTTGAATTCGAAGTCGATCTTCGCGAGGCTGACCGTGCACGCCTCGTCGCCGCCGTTACGGATCGTGACGGTGAAGTCGGCCGGCTGGGCCAACTTCAGCATCTGCTTCCCACTCAGACCCACCTCTAGCTGGTCACGCTCGCAGGTCGCGGTCACCCTCGCGTCCGGAGACGACGACGGAGGGCTCGCCGACGGCGAGCTCGGGATGGTCGTCGGCGAGGCACTGGGCGCGAGGCTGGGCGCGAGCGGCGGAGGTGGTGGAGCTGGGGGTGCGGTGCTCCTGGTGGCCCCGCTGCTGACTCGGGCCAGGCCGAGACTGACCAGCACCAGAATCGCCACCGCAAGAAGAACGAGGATCCGCCGTAACCAGTAGGTACGGACCGGCTCCGGGCCCTCCGGGTGGAGCACGCCGCTCATGGGTTGAGCGTAGGGAGAACGACGCCCCGCCGTCGGTCAGCCACGCCGACGACCCGGCAACCGGCCCGAGTAGCGTTGGCCGACGTGCCCTTGCCCTCCGCTGCCGACGCGCCCGGCCGTCGAAGGGCGAGGAAGTCAATCCCGCAACGGTCGTCCGCCAGATCCTGCGCTGGTATCGGACGAGACGGCCGCGACCTGCCCTGGCGGCGGCCGGAGGCGACGCCGTGGCAGATCATGATCAGTGAATTCATGCTGCAGCAGACGCCGGTGGCCCGGGTCCGAGGACCGTGGCAGACTGGGTCGATCGCTGGCCCACCCCGCCGGCGCTGGCCGCGGCGCCGGCCGGAGAGGCCGTTCGAGCGTGGGGTCGGCTGGGCTACCCGCGGCGCGCATTGCGTCTGCACGCGGCGGCCACCGAGATCACCGACCGCCACGACGGAGAAGTGCCGAGCGACTACGCGAGCCTGCTCGACCTGCCCGGAGTAGGCCCCTACACGGCAGCCGCCATCGCCAGCTTCGCGTTCGGCCGGCGCCACGTCGTGCTCGACACGAACGTGCGCCGGGTGCTGGCCCGGATCGACCAGGGCGAGTCCCAGCCGCCGGCCGCTCCGAGCGTCGCCGAGAAGGACCCGAGCCCAGCGTTACCTGCCGCGATCCGGCGCGCGGGCGGCCCGCTGGGCGGTGGCCTCCATGGAGCTGGGTGCGCTGATCTGCACGGCGCGGACCCCGCTGCTGCCCCGAGTGCCCGGTGTCGTCGAGCTGCCGGTGGCATCGCCTGGGACATCCGACGGGAACCGGTCCGCCCCGGCGCGCGCAGTCCTACGCCGGCACGGACCGGCAGTGCCGCGGTGCGCTGCTCGCGGTGCTGCGGTCCAGCGACGAGCCGGTGAGCGAGCCGGAACTGGCCCGCGCCTGGCCCGATTCGGACCAGCGCCAGCGGTGCTTGGCGTCCCTGCTCAGCGACGGTCTGCTCGAGTTGGTCGGCACCGGGCACTACGCTCTGCCGAGCTAGGCCGCAAGCTTCCCACCCCCGAAAGGAGAAACGATGACCGGGCCTGCCCCGACACTTACGCTGCAGAACAACGCCGCCATCCCCGTCCTCGGTCTGGGCACGTCGCCGATGTTGGGCGAGGAGGCCGCCTCGGCCGTCCGTACCGCGCTCGAGGCGGGATACCGGCTGGTGGACACCGCCGAGAACTACCGCAACGAGGAGGCGGTCGGGCAGGGCATCGCAGACTCGGGCGTCGCCCGCGACGAGATCTTCGTCGCCACCAAGTTCAACCGGCAGTGGCACAGCGTCGACGGCGTCGCCGAAGCGTTCCGGGGGAGCGTCTCCCGGCTGGGCCTCAGACTACGTCGACATGCTCATGGTGCACTGGCCCAACCCGGACCAGGACCGCTACGTGGCCGCCGTGCAGGGGTTGGCGCAGCTGCTGGCGAACGGCGATATTCGCGCGATCGGCGTCTCCAACTTCAAACCCGCGCACCTGCAGCGGGTGCTGGAGGAGACCGACATCGTGGTCGACGTCAACCAGATCCAGCTCAGCCCGTACAACATCGCGGCCGCGACCCGCGCGTTCGACGCCGAGCATGGCATCGTCACCGAGTCCTGGAGCCCGATCGGCGCCTCCGACGCCGGGCTGCGCTCCGATCCGACCATCGCCGAGATCGCCCAGCGGTACGGAAAGTCGACCACGCAGACGGTGCTGCGCTGGCACGTCCAACTCGGCCTGGTGGCCATCCCGAAGTCGGCCGACCCCGGCCGGATCGCGGAGAACCTCGACATCTTCGACTTCGAGCTGACCGAGGCCGAGATGGCCACCATCACCGGCCTGGACCGCGGGGAGGCCGACGTGGCCGACTCCGACGTCGTCGGGCACTGACCCCCCACCCCCCGACCCGTCACATCTTCAGCCGTTTCGGCGGCGTGTCGCTGCTGAACTGACGGCTCGCCGACCGGCTGCGACCGGCCACCGCATCCACACCGTGGCCATCTAGGGAACGACCGCGAAGTAAGTACTTAGCGGTAGGCGCAGATTAGGAAGGCGGAGCAAGCGCATGACGGCACGAGTGTTGGTGCTCGGCGGTGGAGGCTTTCTGGGTTTCCACGCGGTCGCCGAGGCGTTGACTGCCGGCAATAACGTTACGGTCTTCAGCCGCTCGGGGCGTGCTCCACTCCCGGGTTGGATGTGATCATCGGCGATCGCCAAGGTGACCTGTCTGGCCTGCGTGGGCGGGAGTGGGATGTGGTCTTCGACACCTTCTCCGACCAAGCCGACGGTGCGCCGGCCGTCCGCGCCACCGCCTCGCTGCTGTCCGGTTCGGTCGGGGCGTGACGGCTACGTCTCGGGCATGAGCGTGTACGCGCCGTCCGGGCCGCGCGGTGCCGGACGAGTCGGCCGAGCGCCTGCGCACCGTACTGCTGGCGTGCCTGGAAGCCGCCGGCGGCTCGGAGCAGGACGTCGAGTTCGTCGTGTTCCGCAACGAGGACGAGCTTCGCCGCCAGCTCGTCGGCGTCGAGGAGGAGGACCGCCCGCTGTGGTACCCGGAGGACCAGATCCCGCAGCGGGCGATTGACTCGTCGGTGGCTCTGGCCGCCGGACTGCGGTTCCGGCCGGCCCTGGCCACCGCGAGCGAGACGCTCAGCTGGGCGCAGGAGGCGGGCGAGCGGGAGGTTCTGAACGGCTTCGCGACCTCGGAGGCCGAGATTCTTCGGCGGGCCGCGACTTCGCCGATGTAAGTGAGCCGATGAGTACGGCCAGCCCGCCGGCGGTCGGAGAACGCACCAGCTGGCGAAAACGACACGTGCCCCGGTCCGGCGGGACCGGGGCACGCATCCGTACGGCTTACTTGAGGTCGGCCTCGCCGGGCTCCGCCAACCCGTCACTCAGCCCCTCGACGATGCCACCGAACTCCACCGGCGGTGCGTCCGGCGCCTTCGACCGGGGTGTTCCGGTGAAGGTGAAGGGATGCTCCGAACCGGGATCGGCCGTATCGACCACGACGATCTCGCCCGGCTTGAGCTCGGAGAACAAGATCTTCTCGGCCAGGTGATCCTCGATGTCGCGCTGCAACGCCCGGCGCAGTGGACGCGCTCCGAGGGTCGGGTCGTAGCCCCGCTGCGCGACCAGGGTCTTGGCGGCGGGCGTGAGCTCGATGCCCATGTCCTTGTCCTTCAACCGGATCTCGATCTGGGCCACCATCAAGTCGACGATGCGCTCGATCTCTTCCTGGGTCAGCTGGCGGAACACCACGATCTCGTCGACCCGGTTGAGGAATTCGGGACGGAAGTGCTGCTTGAGCTCGTCGGAGACCTTGGCCTTCATCTTCTCGTAGCCGCCCTCACCGCCCTGACCCGAGCTGAAGCCCAGCGACACGCTCTTGGCAATGTCGCGGGTGCCCAGGTTGGTGGTCATGACGATCACGGTGTTCTTGAAGTCGACCACCCGGCCCTGGGCGTCGGTCAGTCTGCCTTCATCGAGGATCTGCAGGAGTGAGTTGAAGATGTCCGGATGGGCCTTCTCGACCTCGTCGAACAGCACCACGCTGAACGGCTTCCGGCGGACCTTCTCGGTGAGCTGGCCGCCCTCCTCGTAGCCGACGTAGCCGGGCGGCGAACCGAACAGCCGGGAGGCGGTGTGCTTCTCGGAGTACTCGCTCATGTCCAGCTGGATCAACGCGTCCTCGTCGCCGAAGAGGAACTCGGTCAACGCCTTGGTCAACTCGGTCTTACCGACACCGGACGGACCGGCGAAGATGAACGAGCCGCTGGGCCGCTTCGGATCCTTCAGGCCCGCCCGAGTGCGGCGGATCGACCGGGACAGCGCCTTGACGGCGTCGAACTGACCGATGTAGCGCTTGCCCAGCTCCTCCTCCATCCGGAGCAGGCGCGCCGACTCCTCCTCGGTGAGCTTGAAGACCGGGATGCCGGTGGCGGTGGACAGCACCTCGGCGATGATCTCCTCGTCCACCTCGGCCACAACGTCGAGATCGCCGGACTTCCACTGCGCCTCGCGCTCTGAGCGCGCGGACAGCAGCTTCTTCTCGTCGTCCCGCAGACTGGCGGCTCGCTCGAAGTCCTGGGCGTCGATCGCCGCTTCCTTCTCCAGCCGCACGCCGGCGACCTTCTCGTCGAACTCCCGCAGGTCCGGCGGAGCCGTCATCCGGCGGATCCGCAACCGGGCGCCCGCCTCGTCGATCAGATCAATCGCCTTGTCGGGCAGGAACCGGTCGGAGATGTAGCGGTCGGCCATCTGCGCCGCGGCCACCAAAGCCTCGTCGGTGATGGTGACTCGGTGGTGCGCCTCGTAGCGGTCCCGCAGGCCGCGGAGGATGTCGATGGTGTGCGCGATGGACGGCTCGGCCACCTGGATGGGCTGGAAGCGCCGCTCGAGGGCGGCGTCCTTCTCGACGTACTTGCGGTACTCATCGAGCGTGGTCGCGCCGATGGTCTGCAGTTCGCCGCGAGCCAACATCGGCTTGAGGATGCTGGCCGCATCGATGGCACCCTCCGCGGCCCCGGCCCCGACCAGCGTGTGGATCTCGTCGATGAACAGCACCACGTCGCCGCGGGTCTTGATCTCCTTCAGCACCTTCTTCAGCCGCTCCTCGAAGTCGCCGCGGTAGCGAGAGCCCGCAACCAGGGCGCCGAGATCGAGGCTGTAGATCTGCTTGTCGCGGAGGGTCTCGGGCACGTCGCCCCGGACGATGGCTTGGGCCAGGCCCTCCACGCAGGCCGTCTTGCCGACTCCGGGCTCGCCGATCAGCACGGGATTGTTCTTGGTGCGCCGGGAGAGGACGGTCATCACGCGCTCGATCTCGGTTTCCCGACCGATGACGGGATCGAGTTTGTTCTCCCGCGCGGCCTGGGTGTAGTTACGACCGAACTGGTCGAGCACCATCGAGGACGACGGGGCGTTGCCCTGCTCCGGAGCCCCGGAGGTGGCGGCTTCCTTACCCTGGAATCCGCTCAGCAATTGCAGCACCTGATTGCGTACGCGGTTCAAGTCGGCGCCCAGTTTCACCAGCACCTGAGCGGCGACGCCCTCCCCCTCCCGAATCAATCCGAGCAGAATGTGCTCGGTACCGATGTAGGAGTGATTGATCTGCAGGGCCTCGCGCAGGCTGAGCTCGAGAACTTTCTTCGCACGGGGAGTAAACGGGATGTGACCGCTGGGCGACTGCTGGCCGTGGCCGATGATCTCCTCGACCTTTTGCCGGACCGCCTCCAGCGAAATGCCCAGCGACTCCAGTGCCTTGGCCGCGACGCCCTCACCCTCGTGAATGAGGCCGAGCAGAATGTGCTCAGTACCGATGTAGTTGTGGTTCAGCATCCGAGCCTCTTCCTGGGCCAAGACCACGACCCGTCGGGCTCTATCGGTGAATCGCTCGAACATGTTGACTCCTCGCTCCGATGTCCCCACCGCCGGCCTCCTCGGGTGAGGGAGCACAACTCGTGAGCACGTCTGGACACCAACTCTAGTCGGCATCCGCCAGCGCGGAGAGAGCCGCTCGGTCCGAATCCGGGCCGGGGTCGGTCGGCCACCGGCTCAGCCGGGGTCTGCGACCTCTCCGCCATCTGCTCAGCGCTCAGAGTCGATCGGGCATTCCCGCCCGCGTCCTGTTCGCCCTGAGCGTAGGGCGGAGCTCGTGACCCGGGTCAGCTGAGGCTCAGGCGTGTGCCTTTGCGTAGGCCTCGCGCACCTCGGCCGAGACCCGACCGCGACTGCTGACCTCGATGCCCTGGGATTGCGCCCAGGCTCGGATGTCACTGGGACTCGATGACTCCGCGGACTTGGTCGCCCGGCGGCGCCGGCCACCCGTCTTGCGGGCGTGGGCCAGCCACGGCGCCAAGGATTCGCGCAGTTGATCGGCATTCTTGCTCGACAAGTCGATTTCGTACTCAGCCCCATCGAGGCCGAACGCTACGGTTTCGTCGGCGGTTCCGCCGTCGTAGTCGTCCTCAAGAATGATCTGCACCCGCTGTGCCACGACACATCCCTCCAAGATTTGTTGTTGCGAGCCACCTGACGAAGAAAGATTACCTGACGAAGGCAGGTCTATGTAGTCAGATCGAAGGCAATATCGAGGATGGGGGCCGAGTGCGTAATTGCGCCAACCGCAATAAAGTGCACCCCGGTCTTTGCCACCTCGGTGGCGTTCACCAGAGTAAGTCCGCCGCTGGCTTCGAATAACACGTCCGTGCTCGAGTGCTCGGCCACGATGGCGGCCATCTGGGCAGGATCCATGTTGTCCAACAAGACGTCTCCGGCCCCGGCGGCGATCACCTGGCGGGCCTGTTCGGCGCTGGTCACCTCGACCTGAACTGGCGAGATCGGGAAAAGCGGCTCGGACCGCACGATAAGCCGGTACCACTCCCCCGGCCGCGATCACGTGATTGTCCTTGATCAATGCCGCCTCGGCGAGCGACCTGCGATGATTGACGCCGCCACCCACCCGCACCGCATATTTCTGCAGCATGCGCAGACCCGGCACGGTCTTGCGGGAATCCCGGACCCGGGCCCGAGTTCCGGTCAACGCCTCGGCCCATGCGCGGGTGGCGGTGGCCACCCCCGACATCAGCGTCACCAGATTCAGCGCGACCCGTTCGGCTCGCAGCATGGCCCGAGCGTTGCCCTGCACGTCGAGCAGCACCTGGCCGCGGCGGAGCGAGGTGCCGTCGGTGGCCGCGAAGTCGATGGCGAACGGCCCGGCCTGGGCGCAGAGCAGACCGAGGGCATATGCGGCCACGTCGATGCCCGCCAGCACCCCGTCCCGGCGGGCGATCACCTGCCCGGAGGCCGCCGCGTCCGCGGCGATGGTGGCGATGGAGGTGACGTCGGCGCCGGTGCCGACGCCGGCAGGCAGCACCCCCCGCGCGCCGAGGTCCTCCGCGAGCGCCTCCTCCACGATGAGCCGTACGGCCGGGACGTCCAGCCCGGTCTCCGCCAGTCGGTTCTCCAGCTCGGCCACTCGGGTGACGCCGCTCACCGGGCGACCAGCTCCGGGCTGCGGGAGGCCACGGTGGCGTGCCGAAGGCGGCCCGCCTCGGACCAGACGGTGAGGTGGGCGTGCCAGGCGTCGCGCCGACCCTCGAAGTCGCTGCGCCAGTGGCAACCGCGCGACTCCTGCCGCAGCCAGGCCGAGGAGACGATCGCTCCCGCGACGGTGAGCAGGTTGGTGGCTTCCCAGGCCACGATGCCGGGCTCGGCGCCGGGATCGGGGAGCAGGTCGGCTCAGTTCGGTGGCACACCGCTGTAGACCGGTCGCATCCCGCAGACCGCCGCAGAAGCGACTCATCGCCCGCTGCAGCGGGGGCACGATCGCGGCCGGCCACAGCTCCTCGGGACGGTCGTCGCTGTCCACCTCACGCAGCGGAGGAAGTCCAGCCCGCAGCGAGGCCGCGATCCGACGGGCGAACACCAAGCCCTCGAGCAACGAATTGGAGGCCAACCGGTTGGCGCCGTGGACCCCCGAAGAGGCCGCCTCGCCGCACGCGTAGAGACCGGCGAGGTTGGTGGCGCCGTCGAGGTCGGTCTCGATCCCGCCGCAGAAGTAATGGGACGCCGGCGCCACCGGGATGAGGTCGACGGTTGGGTCGATTCCGGCTCGGCGACAGCTCTGCAGGATGGTCGGAAAGCGGACCCGCCAGATCTCCTCCCCCAACATCCGGCCGTCGACGTAGACGTGGTCCGAGCCCTCCCGGGCCATTTCCCGCATGATGCCCTTGGCGACGATGTCGCGGGGCGCCAGTTCGGCGAGGGGGTGTTGGCCGACCATGAAGCGTTGCCCGGTTCCGTTGCGGAGCAGTCCCCCCTCACCGCGGACCGCTTCGCTGACCAGCGGAAGCTGACCGCGGACACCGCCGCCGAGGTAGAGCACGGTGGGGTGGAACTGGATGAACTCGACGTCACGGAGCCGGGCGCCGGCCCGCAACGCCAGCGCCACTCCGTCACCGGTGGACACCGGCGGGTTGGTGGTCACGGCGTAGATCTGTCCGATCCCGCCGGTCGCCAGGATCACGGCGCGGGCCCGAATCGCTCCGACGCCACCGCGGGTGCCCTCGCCCAGAACGTGCAGCGTGATGCCGGCCACCGCCGGCGGCTCCCCGGGGGCGGTCACCCCGGGCAGCAGGTCGAGGACGACCGCGTGGCTCACCAGTTCGATGGCCGGGTCGGCGGTCACCGCCGAAACCAGGGCCCGTTCGATCTCGGCTCCGGTGGCGTCGCCGCCCGCGTGCGCGATCCGGTTGCGGTGATGCCCGCCCTCGCGGGTCAGCGCCAAGTCACCCGCCGGGTCCCGGTCGAACTCCGCACCCCGGGCGATCAGCTTGGCGACCTCATCCGGCCCCTCGGTGACCAGCACCCGGACAGCGGCCTCCACGCACAAACCGGCCCCCGCCAGGAGCGTGTCCTCGACGTGCTGTGCGACCGTGTCACCGACCGCCTGCACCGACGCGATGCCACCTTGCGCCCAGTGCGTGGACCCGGCCGACAACTCGTCCTTGGTCACCACCATCACGCGTCCGAGGTCTCGGCACTCCAGGGCCGCAGTCAAGCCCGCGATGCCTGAGCCGATGACCACCACGTCCGTTTCCCGCACCCAGCCCGGTCGCTCGGCCCGCAGTCGCCGGGGAACCTGCAGCGGCGGAAGCTCGGCGAAGAGCACGTCAGCGGGCGAGGGCACGAGCCTTATCTTGTCCTAATCTGCGAGCGCCGCTCGCAGAACGTGTCCTCAGGCCATTCGGCGACCCGTCACATATGCGGCACTTTGGACGGCGTGTCGCTGCGAAGGTGACGCTGGAAGTCGGCGATCCGTACGTCTCTGAGCGTGTTGACAACTGGCGCGTACCGAATCGAGATCGGCTCCGCGTGTTCACCCGTCACAAACGCGCCGACACGCCGCCCAAACAGCCGAGATGTGACGGGTCGGCGGATTCGGGGTCACGCCAGCCTGCGGTCTTCTTCGTAGTTCGGCAGGACCGGCTCCCCGATCAGATCGGCGTCGATCGCCGCCATGTCGACCACGGTCGGGTGGGTACCGTCGGTCCAGATGTCGTCAGGGTCGGCGGAGGCTTGCGCCCCGGACTCCGGATCCAGCTTGCTGCGTCGCGGCATGGCGTGCACCTCGGCGTCGTCACCGTCGTGCGTCCAGAAGCGCGCGCAACTCGGCCTCGCGCACCCGTACCGACTCCTCCAGGGAGGTGATCAGCTGCTGGCGCCGGGCGACCTCGGCGGTCAACGCGGCCCGATCCCCCTTCAACGACGACACTTCGCCGCGCAGCTGGGCGATGACCGTCTGCTGGCGGGTGATCTCGGCCATGGCCGCGATGTTGCGGTCGGTCACCACCTGGAGGACGGCGAAGTTCTGGGCCCGCTCCATCCGCAACGCCGCGCCGTGGGCCCGGTTGGTGGCCAGCATCGCCGCGGCGTGCTGGTGCCGGTCCGCCCGGACCTCTCGCCAGGCCAGCACGGTGGCCGTGACGGCCGCGGCGCAGGCCACCACCACCCCCACCCGCACCATCCACACCGGCCCTAGCGCCGCCGCGATCGACAGCACCGTCCCGGCGATCACCACCGTCGTGGCGGCCCGGCGACGTGCCGAGGGTGGCAGGGCTCTCGTGGGGAGGCAACCGACGTCACGAGGTCACGATAAGGCCCCGGTCGCCGACGGCCCGGCATTTACCCCTCAGCATCGCGCACGGTGTCGAGGTCGTCGTCCTCGTCGTCGCGGCGGGGCACTCGGCAGGCACGTTCGAGCCACAGACCGGTGATCATCATCGCCAGCCCGCCGACCACGGCGAGACCGGCCCGGATCACCCGCTCCCGCGGCGCATCGGCCTCCCAACGGGTCACGAACAGCAGCGCGAACGCGAGGTAGCCACCGGCCACCAGAGCTCCGGCCAGCGCACAGGCCTTGCCCAACACGAGGTAGGCCACGGCCCGCTGGGGATCGATCCGCTCGCGCCGGACCTGGATCCGCTGCCAGGTTCCGTAGGCCAGCACGCCGACCAGCGCGGCGATCACGAGCACCACGGCGGGCGCGGTCCACGGCACCTGAGGCGCCGCGACCGCCAAGGCGTTGGCCACCACGACGACCAGCCATCCCGCCACCGCCCCGATGACGGCGGCGATCGCGAGGGCGCGCGGCGGGGTCGGGCGAACCGATCCGGGGGGCGGCGGGGTAGCCAAGCTGCTTCGTTCTGTTCGGTCGGGCCGCTCAGTCGCCTTCGACGACCAGGTCGTCGCGGCGAACCACCCCGGCAGAGCCCACCGAGCCAGCAGGTCGGCGATCTTGCCGCGCCCGGGCAGCTCGCCCTTGGCGTCGACCTCGTGCCACGGGGCCAGGACGAAACCGCGTTCGTGCGCCAGCGGGTGCGGCAGTCGCAGGTCGTCGACGTCCGAGGCGGTGTTGCCGACCATGATCAGGTCCACGTCCAGGGTTCGCGGCGCATACTGCTCGGGGCCACGCTCGCGACCGAACGCATCCTCGATGGCCAGGGCCCGCTCGAGCAGGGTGCGCGGCTCCAGGGTCGTCTCGGCGACCACCACCATGTTGAGGAACTGCGGGCTGTCCTCCGGGCCGCCGACCGGATCGGTCTCGTAGACCGAGGAGACGTCGACGACGATCACGTCGGGGGTGTCCCGCAAGGCGTCGACGGCACCTTGCAGGTTGCCCAGCCGATCGCCGAGGTTGGAACCGATCGAGTAGACGACCTTGCGCAGCGGCTTCATGCCGCTCAGGGTGTCGGCGTCGATGGCGTAGGGGTTGGGGCTGCTCATCGGGGGTTGCTCCTCGTCAGTGAGACGGCGACATCGCCAACTCGTACGGGCATGGGCGCCTGCGGCTTGTGCACGGTGACCTGGACCTCGCGCACCCGGGGCGCGCGCAGGCAGGTTCGGGCTATTCGATCAGCCAGCGCCTCGATCAAGTTGAGCGGGTTGCGCTCGATGTCGGCGACCACGGCCGAGGCCAGTCCCGAGTAGTCGATGGTGTCGGCGATGTCGTCGGTGCGGCCCGCCTCATGCAGATCCAAGCGTGCACACGAGGTCCACCACGAACTCCTGTCCCTGGCTGCGTTCGAAGCCGAACAAGCCGTGGTGGCCGAAGCCGCTGATACCTGTGAGGACTAATCGATCCGCCGTCATCGTCACCTCCCCACCCCGGACCCTATCCGACTACGAGAAACCCACCCGCAGCAATTCGCGGGGTGGGCAGACCGGCCCGATCAGCGCTCCGCGAGCCGCAATACGGCGGCAATTGCGTCGCGATGCGGCCGAGCGGTGTGCACCCGCACCCCCCAGACCCTCGGTTCGCCAGCCAGGTGGTGATGGCGACCGAGGCATCGTCGCGCTGCTTCGGCGGCCGCGGTCGATCGGGAGTTCCGAGCAGCGTGCCCGAGGAAGCTCTTGCGGGACGCGCCGACCAGGATCGGGACGGTCGAGCGCCCCGAGTTCGTCGAGCCGTTGCAGCAGCTCCCAGTTGTGCTCGGCCGTCTTGGCGAAGCCGAAGCCAGGATCGAGGATCAGCTGCTCGAGGGCCACGCCCCCGGCTCGGCAGCGCTCGATCCGGCGTCCGAGTTCGGCGATGACCTCCGCCACCACGTCGTCGTAGGAGGCCCGGCGCTGCATGTCCGCGGAGGGTCCGCGCCAGTGCGTGCAGACGTAGGGGACGCCGAGCCCGGCGACGGTCTCGACCATCGCCTCGTCGGCCAGCCCGCCGGAGACGTCGTTGACCAGCACCGCTCCGGCGTCGACGGCCGCCCGGGCCACCTCGGCCCGCATGGTGTCCACACTGACCACCACCCCGGAGTCGGCCAGGGCCTCGACGACCGGAAGGACCCGCCGCCGTTCTTCGGCTGGCTCGGGCGCACGGCCCCGGGCCGGGTGGACTCCCCGCCGACGTCGACGAGATCGGCGCCCTCGTCCCACAGCTGTCGCCCGCGCCGGATGGCGTCCCCGGTCGCGAACGCGTCACCGCCGTCGGAGAACGAGTCCGGGGTGACGTTCAGCACCGCCATCACGACGGTGCGGCCGGGCTGGGGCAGCCCGCGAACGCGTACGGGCTCCATCGCCTTCACTGTAGTGCGCGCGAGTTCAGCGGGCGGCGACGATGAGGCTCATCGCCTCGGCCCGGGTGGCGGGGTCGCGGAGCTGGCCCCGGACGGCGCTGGTGACCGTCTTCGAGCCCGGTTTGCGCACCCCGCGCATGGTCATGCAGAGGTGTTCGCACTCGATCACCACGATCACCCCGCGGGGTTTGAGGATCCGTTGCAGGGCGTCGGCGATCTGGGTGGTCAACCGCTCCTGGACCTGGGGCCGTTTCGCGTACAGATCGACGAGCCGGGCGAGTTTGCTCAGCCCGGTGATCTGGCCGGCCTCGTTGGGGATGTAGCCGACGTGGGCGACGCCGGTGAACGGCACCAGGTGGTGCTCGCAGGCGCTCCAAACCTCGATGTCCTTGACCAGCACCATCTCGTCGTGACCGAGTTCGAAGGTCGTGGCGAGCACGGACTCCGGGTCCTGCCGGAGACCGGCGAACATCTCGGCGTACGAGCGGGCCACCCGCTCCGGTGTGTCCCGGAGCCCGTCTCGATCGGGGTCCTCGCCGATCCCGGCCAGGATCTCCCGTACCGCGGCCACCACCCGGTCGTGGTCGAACCGACCGGCCGGCGGCGGTTCACCGATGCGGTCGATCCGGCCCGCGGCCGTCACCGGAAGTCAGGACCTGCCGGCGGCCAGTTGGATCCGGGCGGCTGGCCTGGTTGGGGTTCAGCCCCGCTCGGGCCGGCTCCGCCCGGGCCACCCGGACCCGGCTGCGGCCAGGGGCCGGAAACCCCTTCCGGCTGGTTCGGCGGCGTGGGCGGCACCGGCGTGTGTCCGGGCGGCAGCGCGGCACCCCCGGGCGGGTTGTCGGGTCCGGCCGGCAGCCGGTTCTGTCCGTTGGTGTGCCCGTTCTGGCCGTTGAGGCTCGGCGGCGGCGGGGTGACCGGCGGGATCTTGGAGGGCACCCGCGTGTCCGAGCCGGTCCAGGCCGGCCGCTTCGGCCACAGTCGGAGCGGCTGGAACACCTCGGCGACCTCGGCCCGGTCCAGGGTCTCCCTCTCGAACAGCGCCCGCACCAGCGCGTCCAGCACGTCGCGGTTCTCGGTGAGGATGTCGAACGCCTCCTGGTGGGCGTTGCTGATCAGCTTGGCGACCTCTTCGTCCACGATCGCCGCGATGTCCTCGGAGTAGTCGCGCTGGTGGCCGAAGTCCCGGCCCAGGAACGGCTCGGAGTCCCCCGTACCGAGCTTGACGGCACCGATCCGCTCCGTCATGCCGTACTGGGTGACCATCGCCCGGGCGACGTTGGTGGCCTTTTCGATGTCGTTGCTGGCTCCGGTGGTCGGGTCGTGGAAGACCAGTTCCTCCGCCGCCCGGCCGCCCATCATGTACGCGAGCTGGTCCAGCAGTTCGGCCCGGGTGTTGGCGTACTTGTCCTGCTCCGGGAGCACCATGGTGTAGCCCAGCGCCCGGCCGCGGGGCAGGATCGTCACCTTCTGCACCGGGTCGGTGCCCGGCAGCGCCGCCGCCACCAGGGCGTGCCCGCCCTCGTGGTAGGCGGTGATCAGCTTGTCGCGCTCGTTCATCAGCCGGCTGCGCTTCTGCGGGCCCGCGATGACGCGGTCGATGGCCTCGTCCAGGTGGAGGTTGGTGATCATCCGGTCGTTCTGCCGGGCGGTCAGCAGAGCGGCCTCGTTCAACACGTTGGCCAAGTCGGCACCGGTGAAGCCCGGCGTCCGGCGGGCCACTCCCTCCAGGTCGACGTCCGGGGCCACCGGCTTGCCCGCCGAGTGCACCCGCAGGATCTGGTGGCGGCCCTTGAGGTCGGGCGCCTCCACGCTGATCTGGCGGTCGAAGCGGCCCGGCCGCAGCAGTGCCGGGTCGAGCACGTCGGGCCGGTTGGTGGCCGCGATCAAGATCACGCCGCCGCGGACGTCGAAGCCGTCCATCTCGACGAGCAGCTGGTTGAGGGTCTGCTCGCGCTCGTCGTGGCCGCCGCCCATGCCCGCGCCGCGATGCCGGCCGACCGCGTCGATCTCGTCGATGAAGACGATGGCCGGAGCGTTCTCCTTGGCCTGTTCGAACAGATCCCGCACCCGGGACGCACCCACGCCGACGAACATCTCCACGAAGTCCGAGCCGGAGATGGAGAAGAACGGCACGCCCGCCTCACCGGCGACCGCCCTCGCGAGCAGGGTCTTGCCGGTGCCGGGCGGCCCGTACAGCAGCACACCCTTGGGGATCTTGGCTCCGACGGCCTGGAACTTGGCCGGCTCGGCCAGGAACTCCTTGATCTCCTCGAGTTCCTCGATGGCCTCCTCGCAGCCGGCGACGTCGGAGAAGGTGGTCTTCGGGGTGTCCTTGTTGGCCACCTTGGCCTTTGACTTGCCGAACTGCATGACCCGGCTGCCGCCGCCCTGCACGGAGTTGAGCAGGAAGAAGAACAGCACACCGATGATGATGAACGGGATCAGCGTGCCCAATAAGGAGGAGAAGAAGCCCGGGCGTGGTTCTCGCCCGACCCACTTGTCCAGCGTGCCGGCGGCGACCCGCTCGTTCAGCCGTTGATCAGCTCTGGCTCTGGGTGCCGACCCAGGTCGCCCGGAACTTCTGCGGCTGTCACCCTTGGTGGTGACCCGGATCTCCTGCTCCTTGTCGACCAGGACGACCTCGGTCAGCGGATCATTCCCGTTGATGATCGAGACGACCTGGGAGGTGGGGACGTCACGGAAGCCGCCCGTCAGGTTGCCGCTGAAGTCGACCAGCAGCCCGATCGCCACCACGGCGAGGATGATCCACAGAATCGGTCCGCGGAGTATGCGCTTCAGGTTCATGTCCTGCCTAGTAGACCTGCCAAAAAGACGGATCGCCGGGATCCGTACCCGCCTAGGCTACCGTCAGACGCCAACATGGTGACCCCTCCAACTGGTGGGCCTAAATGTTGTGGTGGCGACCGGCCGCAGGCCAGGAACCTGTCCGGAGCCAGCAGTTAGTGCGTGTGAAGGCCGGCAGCGTCAGGTATAGACATGCGGGGACAGGGTCGCGACGGCGGTCAGGTTGCGGTAGTGCCCGTCGAAGTCGAGTCCGTACCCGACGACGAACTCGTTGGGGATGTCGAAGCCCACGTACGCGACGTCGACCGCGTTCTTCGCCGCCTCCGGCTTCCGGAACGCCGTCATGATCTTGAGACTGGCCGGGTTGCGGGACAGCAGGTTGCTGATCAGGTAGGACAACGTCAGCCCGGTGTCGATGATGTCCTCGACCACGAGCACGTGCATCCCGCTGATGTCGGTGTTCAGGTCCTTGAGGATTCGCACCACCCCCGAGGACTGGGTCCCCGATCCGTAGGAGGAGATGGCCATCCAATCCATCCGGCAGTGACTCTTCAGGTGCCGGGACAGATCGGCCATCACCATCACGGCGCCGTTCAACACCCCGACCAGCAACAGGTCGAGACCCTCGTAGTCGCGGTCGATCTCGGCGGCCAGCGCCCGCATCCGTTCGTCGATCTGCTCGCGTGTGAACAGCACCCGAGCCAGGTCCCCGCCGATCTCGGTGTCATCCACGCGGGTCAGCCTGCCACAGCCGCGCCGGACCCCCGGCTCGGATCACAGGGCACGGATCAGCGTCGACAGACCAGGCGGCCCTCGATCCGTTGCACCACCGCGCCGGGCACCTCGATCCAGCGCTGCCCGTGCCAGTCGGTGACCAGGCGGTCGAGGTCGCCGAGGTGACTGGCCCGCAGATCGGCCACCCCGAGGCCGTCGAGCCACCGACGCAGCACCCGGCGCCGCAGGGCGGCCGGCAGGTCGAGCAGCGCGGCGCACTCCAGGTCCGCGCTGCTCAGGTCGGTGCCCTGGTCGGCCCGATCGCCGCCGCGGCCAGCTCGTCGAGCAGGTCGGCGTCCTCGCGCGCCAGGTCGGCGGTGCGGGCGAGCGCCTCGGCCACTCCGGGGCCCAGCTCCGCCTCCAACCCCGGCAATACCCGCGTCCGAACCCGCACCCGGGCGAACGCGGGATCGGCGTTGTGCGGATCCGCCCAGGGCTGGACGCCGGCCTCGGTGCAGACGGCGGCCGTGGTGGCCCGGCGCAGGCCCAGGAAGGGCCGGAGCAGGCCGGCTCGTCGCGGGCTCATGCCGGCCAGCGACCGGAGGCCCGAACCGCGGGCGAGTCCGAGCAGCACCGTCTCGGCCTGGTCGTCCAGGGTGTGCCCGAGCAGCACGGTCGCGCCGCGCTTGGCGGCTGACCGCTCCAGCGCCTGATAGCGGGCCCGGCGCGCGTCTGCCTCCGGCCCGGCACCGCTGCGGACGACCGAGACGGCGACCACCTCGGTGTCGATCAGACCGATGCTCGCCAGCGTGGCCGCCGTGGTGGCCGCCGTACGGGCCGCATTCGCCTGCAGACCGTGGTCGACGACCAGCGCCGACACCGGCAGCGACCGCCGACGGGCGACCTCGACTCCGGCGACGGCCAAGGCGGTGGAGTCGGTGCCCCCCGAGCAGGCCACCAGCAGGACCCGGTCCCGCTCGGTCAGGGCTCGCTCGACGGCCTGCACGGCGGCCAGGGTGGCCGGGCCCAGGGCGCGACGAGCCATCCGAGAACTCGCGGAGCTCAGCCCGAAGCGGAGGCGGGATGGACCCGGGCCAGCCACGCGGCCGGTGCGGCGATCTCCGCTCGGCTCGGCAGGGTCTCGGGTGAGGTCCAGACCTCGTTCAAGCCGGGCATGCCGACCGCCGCGATCACCTGGCGACAGAACTCGGCACCGTCTCGGTACTGGCGCATCTTCGCGTCCAGTCCGAGCAGCCGGCGGATGATCTTGTCGAAGCCCTGGCCCTGGCGACGTACGTCGAACTTCTGCCGGATCCGCTCGATGCTCGGAATGACCGCGGGTCCGACCCCGTCCATCACGACGTCGGCGTGACCTTCGAGCAACGACATCACCGCGGTGATCTTGTCGACGATCACCCGTTGGGCGGGGGTCTGGACGAGATCGAGGATGGACAACTCCTCGTCGCTGGACAGCGACTCGACGATCCGCTGCACCGCGTCGCGCAGCATCTGCAGCCATTGCGGCCGCGTCGAGGTCGGCCGAGCCCACCAGCTCGGCGATCAGGGCGTTCAGGTGATCGCGGAGCCATGGCACGGCCGTGAACTGGACCCGGTGGGTCTCCTCGTGCAGGCACACCCAGAGCCGGAAGTCGTGCGGCGGCACGTCGAGTTCCCGTTCGACGGCCACGATGTTCGGCGCCACCAGCAGCAGCCGGCCCCCGGACCTTGAAGCGTCGGGTCGTCGAAGTGTCTCCGGGGAAGAAGGGATCGAACTGACCGAGCACCTTCGGCGCCAGGTAGCTCAGCAGGGCCCCCACCTCGACCCCCGTGATCCGGGCCCCCATACCGACCAGCGCCGGGTTGGAGTTCGCGACCTTGGCCGCGGCCTTGGTGGTCAGCGGGGCGAGCACCTGCCGGAAACCGTCGATGTTGGCCTGGATCCAGCGTGGCCGATCGATGACCAACACCGGCGCCGTCCCGCTCGCGGCGTGCAGGCCGGTCACCTCTCCGACGTAGGCCTCCGCCCGCACGGCGCAGTCCCGGAGATCGGCCACGACCTGGGCGGCTCCAGCGCGGGAGATCGCCGGGCCGGGCTGGACCAAGGTGGTCGCCGTGGTGAACGCGACGGTCCAGTCGACCATGGACGTTGTCATGCACGAAGACTATGTGCTGACCGGTTGGCGGAGGAGGGTCGATGAGTCGGCGGGGCTGGCTGTTGTTCGCGACCCTGGGCGTCTGTTGGGGCATCCCCTACCTGTTCATCCGCATTGCCGTCACCGATTTGGATCCGCTGATCGTCGCGTTCGGCCGGACCGCGATCGGGGCGCTGCTGCTGCTCCCGCTCGCCTTGCGGGCCCGGGCCTCTGCGACCCCTGCTGTCGCACTGGAAGCCGTTACTGCTCTACACCGGGATCGAGATCGTCGGTCCCTGGGTGCTGCTGGGGCACGCCGAGACCAGGCTGACCAGCTCGGCGACCGGGCTGCTGATTGCCGTCGTGCCGATCGTCGCGGCCATCGTCTTGACGATCACCGGCGAGGATCGGCTCGGACCGAGGCGGATCACCGGCCTGCTCCTCGGCTTCGGCGGGGTCGCCCTGCTGGTCGGCTTGGACTTCCGGGCGGACGACCTGATCGCCGTTGCTCAATTGCTGCTGGTGGTCATCGGCTACGCGGTCGGCCCGATCATCGTCAGCCGTCACCTGTCGTCGCTGCCCTCGCTCGGTGTCGTCACCGCGTCGCTGCTGATCGCCGCGGCCGTCTACGCGCCCGTTCACGTTCTTCGTCTGGCCGGATCGGTTCACCGCATCGGCCGTGGGCTCGGTCGTGGTGCTGGCCACGGTGTGCACGGCGGTCGCTTTCCTGGTGATGTTCGCCTTGATCGCCGAGGCCGGCCCGGCGCGGATGACCTTGATCACCTACGTCAACCCGGCCGTGGCCGTCCTGCTCGGCGCCCTGATCCTCGACGAACCCCTGACCACGGGCGCTGCTGATCGGCTTCCCGTTGATCATCGCCGGCTCGGTGCTCGGCACCTGGCGGAGTTCACCGCCTTCGGCTAGGTCAGCGCTTGCAGCGGCAGGTGCTCAGCGAGCGTCAGGGCCCGCTCGATCCAGTCCCCGGCGATCCAATCGTCCTTGGCCCCGTTGATGATCACGGCGTAGTAGAGCACCGTTCCGTCGGGCGTCCGCAGGTACCCGGCGAGCGAGCGTACGCCGGTAAGCGTGCCGGTCTTGCCGCGCACCGCTCCGTCGGCCGGATGCATCGTCGTGTCCAGGAAGCGCGTCCGCAGAGTTCCCTCCACGCCGGCCACCGGAAGGCCGGTGAGGAGGCTGCGCAGCTTGGGCCCGCCGGGCGCGGCGGCCAGCCGGAGCAGCTTGACCAGAGTGGCCGGCTGGATCTTGGACGAGCGCGCCAGGCCGCTGCCGTCGTACGCGACGGTGGCGGACGTCCACAAGCCCAGTTTGGTCAGCTCGGCCTGGACAGCGCGCCGCCCGCCGGTGATCGAGCCGCCCCGGCCCGCCTTCAGCCCGATTTGGCGGAGCATGCACCTCGGCGGCGTTGTTGTCACTGACCATCAGCAGCTGGGTCGATGATCTGTTGCACCGTCATCGACGGCACCGCCGCGATCGTGGTTGCGCTGCGCGCGGCGCCTTCGTCCGGCGGACGGTCGCACGGTGATTCCCTTGGCCCGTAGCGCCGAGGCGAAAGCGTGGCCGCCGTCTGCGCGGGATTCGGAGCCTTCGGCCGGACACCCAGGGCCGAGGTCGGGCCCACCTGGTCGCGATAGCCGCGTGGCCACCAGGGGTTCCACGCCGGTCCGGCGAAGAGGCTGTCGTCGTAGCCCAGCGAGATGCTCCGCTGCCCCTTGGCCTTGAGGTCGGCCGCGGTCAGCGCCGCCAGGTTGGTCAGGGTGGCGCGACGGGGCTGGGCCGCCGGCGACCGGGGTCGCCGGCCAGGTACGGATCGCCTCCCCCGACCAGCACGATCGACGCCGGCCCGGCGGCGACCACCTTCGTGGTGAACCGGTGATGGGGCCCGAACAGCGACAGCGCCGCGGCGGAGGTGAGGAGCTTCATGGTCGAGGCCGGAATCAGCGCGGCGCCGGCGTTGACGGCGTACACGGACTTGCCGGTGCCGTCGACCACGGCGGCGCCGATCACCCCACTCAAGCCCTTGCGGTCGACGCGGGCGAACAGCGTCCGGATCTGACGCGGGTCCGGCCCGCTCGTCGGAGCCGGCCGTCTTCAGCACGGGAGCTCGGCAGCTGCGCTTCGCTGGTCGGGGTGCTGGTCGGGGTTGGCACCGGCGGGGACTGGGCTCGCCGGCCGAGGAGGCGTCCGGCAGCGGCAGCCGCGACGGTCCGGCACTCGCCCCGGGCCCGGCGTCAGCGCCGACCAACCCTCCCGGCCCACCCGAGTGAAGAAACCGCTCAGCACTCCGATGACCAGACCGGCGATCACGAGCAGAGTGCAAAGGGCCACGATGACTGACCACTGCTGAGACGCACAGCGCAGCCCTTCCAACTCGTGAGACCTTCGGGTCTAGGCTCGTCTGGGCGGACACGCCGACTCGGCGGCCGTCGGAGAATCGAAGTCTGAGTGAGAACGTACCCGAGATTGGTGGGAAACCCGTTGACTGCACCCAACGCCGAAAAGGCGCACAAGGATATAAGTGGGCTCGTCTTCGACGTCCTGGTCGAGATCCCCAAGGGACAGAAGAACAAGTACGAGGTCGACCACGCCACCGGCCGGATCCGCCTGGACCGGACCCTGTTCACCTCCACGCCCTATCCGGCCGACTACGGCTTCATCGAGGGCACGCTCGGCCAAGACGGCGACCCGCTGGACGCCCTGGTATTGGTGTCCGAGCCGACCTTCCCCGGCTGCCTGATCGCGTGCCGGGCCATCGCCATGTTCCGGATGCGCGATGAGGCGGGCGGCGACGACAAGGTGCTCTGCGTGCCGGCGTCCGACCTCCGTCGCGACCATCTGCGCGACATCGAGGACATCCGGGAGTACCTGCTGCTCGAGATCGAGCATTTCTTCACCGTCTACAAGGACCTGGAGCCCGGCAAGTCGGTCGAGGGTGCCACCTGGACCGGCGTCGACGAGGCCGAGGCAGGAGGTTCACGCCAGCTTCGAGCGGGCCAAGGAACACAACTACTGAGCGAGCTGCACTGACCAAGCGTTGCGACCGGACTCCGTGCACGCCCGGATCTCCTCCTACTATTCCGCCATGTCGACTAGGGAACCCCGACCTGACGTGTTGATCGTCGGGGCTCCGAAGGCAGCCACCAGTGCGTTGCACGTTGCCCTCGCGCGGCACCCGCAGATCTACGCCTCGCCCGTCAAGGAGCCGAAGTACTACCTGTGCGGGAACGCCCCGCCGCCGGCGTACTGCGGACCCGGTGATGCGCACAGCCAGCAGGAATGGGTCTGGCGTCGAGGCGACTACGAGGCGCTGTTCACCCCGGCGCCCGAGGATTCGGTTCGGCTGGAGAGCACGCCCTTCTATCTTTATGTGCCCGACGCCCGCCGGCGGTTGGCCGAGGAGCTGCCCGAGGCGCGCTTCGTCGCGCTCGATCCGCGATCCGGTGGACCGGGCGTACTCGAACTGGATGCACCTGTGGGTCGACGGCCTGGAGCCGGAATCCGACTTCGTCGCGGCCTGGCGGGCCGAGGACGAGCGGGTCGCGGCCGGTTGGGCGCCGTTCTGGCACTACCAGCGCCAGGGGCGCTACGGGGAGCAGCTGGCGGACCTGATCGGCCGGGTCGGCCGCGAGCGGGTCCTCGTGCTGCGCTACCGGGAGGTGGTAACCAGCCGGTTCTGACGCTCAATCGGGTGAGCCGCTTTCTCGGCATTGCTCCGGACCAGGTGGCGCTGATCCCGGCCGACAACTCGCGCCCGTTCGTGCCGGTCGGGGTGCGCTCGGCTGTGCTGGGTCCCCTGATCAGAGCCGGCGCGGCCGCCGCGGCGTACGCCCCGCCGGCGCGTGTGGCGGCAGGCGAGCAGGCCCCTGACCTCCGCTCTTCAGCACCGCGGTCTGCAGCAACGGCCACGGTTGGCCCCCGAGCATCGCACCGAGCTGGTGCGAGAGTGCCTGGCCGACATCGCGCTGCTGGAGGACGTGCTCGAGGAGTCTTTCGACGACTGGCGCTCCAGCACCGGCCGCGGCTCGTTCCGGGAGCGCAGTCCGGCGCCTCCGGCTCGTCGAAGCTAGGCGACCGAGGTCAGCAGGTCGTGCGAGCCGTCAGCGCGGGCAGCCTCGAAGTAGAAGCGGGTCCGCCGTCCGGCAGATCCACCGCGCTGACGTAGCGCAGGGCCCCGTCCCCGTCGGGTGAGCTAGCGACCGGCAGGTCTCCGACCGACTGCAACCGGCCGTCGACCTCCTCCGCCAGTCCGGTCGTCTCGAACCAGTTGTCCTCCGCTCGCGCCCGGCCGTCGTAGAGCACGACCAGCGGATCGGTTCTGCAGCACCGCGGTCACCCGGGCGCCGCGCTCGTCCCAGCGGCCCGATCGGCCCGACAGCACCTCGCCGTGATCGGTCCAGGTCAGACCGTCACGACTGGTGGCGTAGGCGGTCGACATCCGGTCCTCCTGACCCGGCTCGGTCAACGGATGGCGACAGACCCACATCTGCCAGTGCCCGTCGCGGCAGTTGATCACCGGATCCTTGACCGCCGTCGAGGCGTTGCCCGGCAGGACCAGGGTTCGGCGCCCCGCGGCCAGTGCTTCGGGTCGGCGGGCGTCGATTGCCTCGATCCACCAGTGCTTCGTCCCCGGCGTGGCGCAGCTCAGATAGAGGCGCCAGCCGCCCTCGGGCAGCGCGAGCAGCACCGGGCGCTCGAACGACGCCGCGCCGAACGTCTCCCGGCTGACCGCGGCCACCTGTTCGAACCGCACCCCGTCGTGGGAGCGGGCGACGATGACCTGGACACCACGGCCGGCCATGATCGGCCGGCGCAGGCGGTAGGCCATCCAGAACACGCCGTCGTGCAGGGTCACGCTGGCCGCTCCGGCCCAGTTCCCGGCGCCGATGTCCGGTGCGGGGATCACGACGGTCGCGTCCTCGTAGCGCGGCACTCCGAGGCCGACGCAGGTGCTCACGCGGGTCACCTTAGGCGACCTGACCGCCGTTCTGCCGGGACGTATCACCTACTAAACCGATAGGGAATACCGGCGAGCCCGAGCGGGGGAATGCCTAAGGTGGTCCGGTGCCTGAGCCGGGACCTGCTTCTTCCGCGGATGCGCTGGCGGACCATCTGATCCTGCTGGCTCCATCCGGGAACCGGGTGTACGCCGCCGAGGCCGGTCGCCTGGCGGCTGCCGAGCTCTCGATCCTGCTCGGCGCCGGGGCCGACGCCGCTGTGGAGACCGAGACGCTGGCGGGCGTCGAGTATCTCCGTCTGCCGGTGGCGCGCCTGGACTCCGGCACGGACACCGCACTCGGTCGGCTCTCCGGCGCCTTGGCCGCCTTCCGACGGGAGGGCGGGTGGCTGCACCCGGCGCCACTCCCACAACTCGACTGGTTCGCCGATGACCTGGTGGGCATCCCGAAGTACCCGGGTAAGACCAACGAGCAGTTCACCCGGCTGCTGGTGAACGTCACCGCCGCTTCGGCGACCCGCGAGCTCGGCGCCGAGGCCGTGATCTTGGACCCGCTCTGTGGCCGCGGGACCACCCTCAGCACCGGTTGGACCCTCGGCTTCGACGTGGCCGGGGTGGAGGTGGATCGAGCGGCGGTCGAGGCCTACGACGCTTTCCTGCGCGGGTACTTGCGCCGAAAGCGGATCCGGCACCACGCCGAGTTCACCCCTGTCCGCCGGGAGGGTCGCAGTCTGGGTCGGCGCCTCTACGTGACGGCCACCCCGGATCCGGAGCGCCGGCCGCTGGCGCTGACCGTCTTCACCGGCGACACGCGGCAGTCCTCGGCGTTGTTCGGCCGTCGCCGCTTCGACCTGGTGGTCGCCGACCTGCCGTACGGCATCGTGCACACCAGCCGGAATCTCGAGCGGCGAGACGACCAGCGGGTGGTCGACCTGGTGACCGAGGCGGTGCCGGTCTGGGCCGGCCAGCTCAAGCGCGGCGGCGCACTGGGCTTGAGCTGGAACACCTACACGATGAATAGGGAGCGCCTCGCCCGGATCGTCACCGAGGCTGGACTGCGGGTCTGCGACTCGGGCCCCTACCGTGAGCTCGGCCACCGGGTGGACGCCGCTATTCACCGCGACGTGCTCGTCGCCGTCTCATATGAATCGAAAGGGAACGAATCGGAAGGCGCGGCGACCGCCCAGTAAGCTAACTGGTATGACTACGGCCGTCGACGAGCACCCCGGATTCACCGCTCTGCTGGCCGCGGAGGGGACGATCGAGCCCCGGGACGAAATGCCCGAGGCCTACCGCAAGAGCCTCATTCGCCAGATCGCTCAGCACGCCCACTCCGAGATCATCGGGATGCAGCCGGAGGCCAACTGGATCACCCGCGCTCCGAGCCTTCGGCGCAAGGCCATCCTGCTCGCCAAGGTGCAGGACGAGGCGGGACATGGCCTCTACCTGTACGGGGCGGCCGAGACGCTCGGTGTCGATCGCTCCGAACTGTTGGATCTGCTGCACGCCGGCCGGCAGAAGTACTCCTCGATCTTCAACTACCCCACGCTGACGTGGGCCGACATGGGCGCCATCGGCTGGCTGGTGGATGGGGCCGCCATCGTCAATCAGGTGCCGCTGTGTCGATGTTCCTACGGCCCGTACGCCCGGGCCATGGTGCGCATCTGCAAGGAGGAGTCCTTCCACCAGCGGCAGGGCTTCGAGATCTTGCACACCCTCTCGCAGGGCACCGACGCTCAGCGCGCGATGCTGCAGGACGCTGTCAACCGCTGGTGGTGGCCGAGTCTGATGATGTTCGGGCCGCCCGACGAATTCTCGACCCATACCGCCCAGTCGATGGCCTGGGGGATCAAGCGGCACTCCAACGACGAGCTTCGGCAGCGCTTTGTCGACATGACGGTCCCGCAGGCCGAGGTGCTCGGGGTGAGCCTGCCGGACCCCGATCTGCACTTCGCCGACGGGCACTGGCGGCACGGGCCGATCGACTTCGACGAGCTGACCGCCGTGATCGCCGGCCGCGGACCCTGCAACCGGCAGCGGCTGGAGCATCGGCGGCGCGCCCACTCCGAGGGTGCCTGGGTCCGCGACGCCGCCTCCGCGTACGCCGAGAAGCAGGCGGCGAGGAAGAGGCAATTGGTCGCGTGACCGAACGAGGTACATGGCCGCTATGGGAGGTGTTCGTCCGACCGCGGCGCGGGCTCTCGCACACCCACGTCGGGTCCCTGCACGCGCCCGACGCCGAGCTGGCGCTGCAGAACGCCCGGGACGTGTTCACCCGCCGGAGCGAGGGCGTCAGCATCTGGGTGGTTCCCTCGGCGCACATCGCGGCGTCGAGCCCGACCGAGAAGGATCGCTACTTCGACCCGGCGGCCGACAAGGTCTACCGCCACCCCACCTTCTACGACGTGCCGGACGAGGTCCGGCAGCTATGAAGAGGTCGCCCGTGCCGTGACGAGCGTCGCCGGCTATGCCCTGGCGCTCGGCGACGACGCTCTGATCCTCGCGCAGCGCTGCGCCGAGTGGGTGACCCGTGCGCCGGAGCTGGAGGAAGACGTGGCCCTGGGCAACCTCGGTCTCGATCTGCTCGGTCAGGCTCGACTGCTGCTGAGCTACGCCGGCCAGGCGGAGGGGGCAGGGCGCACCGAGGACGACCTGGCCTACCTCCGCGACGAGCGCTCGTTCACCAATCTGCAGCTGTGCGAGCTGCCGAACACCGACTTCGCCGCCTCCATGGCGCAATTGTTGATCTTCAGCTGCTACGCCCGCGAACTGTACGCGCAGCTGGCGGGCAGCAGCGACCCGACGCTGGCCGCCATCGCCGCCAAGGCCATCAAGGAGGTGGCCTACCACGTCGATCACGTGTCGCAGTGGGTGCTCCGGCTGGGTGACGGCACGGAGATCTCCGCCGACCGGATGCAACGCGGACTGGCCCGCGTCTGGCCTTACGTGCCCGAGCTGTTCGACGATTCCTGGCTCGATCCGGTCCTGGTGGCCGAGCGGGTAGCCGTCCGGCCGGGGTCGCTGCAATCGCCGACGATGACCGCGATCGAGCGGGTCATCAACGAGGCCACGCTGACCCTCCCCGACGCTGAGCCCTCCACGCTGCCGGTTCCCGGCGGTGGCCGGTTCGGCCTGCACACCGAGGACATGGGGTACCTGCTGGCCGAGTTCCAGCATCTCGTCCGGTCCCATCCCGGAGCGACCTGGTGACCCAGACTCATCAAGATCAGGCCCGGCGCGCCGAGCTGAACCGCGCGACCGCCGTCGCCGCCCGGGTGCTCGACCCGGAGATCCCGGTGATCACCATCGGTGATCTGGGTGTGCTGCGCAGCGTGCGGCTGCGCGACGACGGTGCGGTGCTGGTGGAGATCACGCCGACCTACTCCGGCTGCCCGGCTCTGGACGTCATCGCGACTGACGTCGAGCAGCAGCTGCGGTCGGCCGGGTTTTCCGCGGTCGTCGTCTCGACGGTCCTGGCCCCGGCGTGGAGCACCGACGAGATCACCCCGGCCGGCCGCCAGGCGCTGGCAGAGTACGGCATCGTCCCGCCGTCCGCGACCGCGGCCGGCCCCGGACCAACGCCGGTGGAGCTGGGCGTTCGCTGCCCGCGGTGCTCCTCGATCGAGACCGTGCAGACCAGCCGGTTCTCCGGCACCGCGTGCAAGGCGCTGTGGCGGTGCCGGACCTGCCGGGAGCCGTTCGAGCTCTTCAAGGCTCTGTGATCGGGCCCTGATGCCGGTCTTCCATGATCTGGCGGTGTCCGGGATCGAACCGCTCACCGACGACGCCATCAAGATCACCTTGGCGGTCCCCGCCGGATTGCGCGCGGAGTATCGCTTCGCAGCCGGACAGCACCTGACCTTCGCCCACCCCGGGGAGTCGGGATTGGTCCGGCGGACGTTCTCCATCTGCTCGACTCCGGCCAGCGGCGAGCTCAGTGTGGCCGTCAAGGTGCTGCCCGGCGGCGTTTTCTCCGGGTTCGTGGCCGAGCGGCTGCGGGTCGGGGACACGTTGACGGTGATGACCCCTGCCGGCCGCTTCTCGTCCCGCTCCCATCCCGGCGGCGGTCCGCGCACGGTCGCAGCGATCGTGGCCGGCAGCGGCATCACGCCGGTGATGTCGATCATGACCACCCTGTTGGAGGCCGAGCCCGACACGCGCTTTGTCTTGTGCTACGGCAATCGCCGAGCCACCTCGGTGATGTTCGCCGACGAGATCGCCGATCTCAAGGATCGGTTCCTGACGCGGCTGGAGGTCTTCCACATGATCAGCAGCGAAGATCACGCCGCCCCCGTGCTCGCCGGCCGGATCGACGCAGACCGATTGAGCCGACTGCTGCTCATGTACCCGCCCGCGGAGGTGGACGAGTGGTTCCTCTGCGGTCCACTCGGCCTCCTCGAGGTCGCGCGGGCAACCTTGATCGAGCACGGCGCATCCGCCGACGACATCCATCGCGAGCTGTTCTTCACCGGCCAGGCGCCGACGCTGCCGGCCCGCACCGTCGCCACCGAGGCCGACACCAAGATCTCGTTCCGGCTCGCCGGGCGGACGAACATCGTTTCCCTCCCGCCGGCCGGCTCGGTGCTGGATGCCGTCCTCGGCGTCCGACCCGACGCTCCCTTCGCCTGCCGGAACGGGGTCTGCGGCACCTGCCGGATGAAGGTGCTGCACGGCGAGGTGATCATGGCGCAGAACTTCGCCCTCGAACCGTACGACCTGGCCGCCGGCTTTCGGTTAGCCTGTCAGTCCGTGCCGCGTACGAGCGAGCTGGAGATCGACTTCGACGCTTAGTGTCGCGCGACACTAGGATCCCCGCTTCTGGCTCAACGGGAGCGACCGTGATAAGACTGTCTCGTTCGATAGCGACGCGGGGCACGCCGGTTCTGATCGAGTTGGGCGTTTGGGTGGAGCGTCCATGAGCAAGACAAAGGAGTTGTGTTGCCTCGACTGCCCATCCGCGCCCTCGTCGGCGCCGTCCTGATCGCCCTTTCGGTAAGTCTGCTGTCGGTCGGCCGAGCCGAGGCCGCACCGCCGCCGAATTGCGGTGCCTTCACCTCAGACGTGATCCAGCTCGTTCGCCCGGCCACGCAGGCGAACCTGCTCACGCGCTCGGCTTCTGAGGTCCAGAGCGCTCAGGCGTACGGCTTCACCGACAACCGGGGGGTGCTCGCGCAGGTCGCCGGTTCCTCGGGGACCGGCTTGGTGCCGGTTTGGCGGCTCTATCGATCCGGCGATTTCGTCTGGGCGACCGATGCCCAGGCCAACAGCTTCGTCAGCCAGGGGTACGCGAAGCAGTTCGTCGAGTTCTACGCCGCGGCGGAGGACAACGACTGCCTGAGTCCGATTTCCCGGCTCGAGCGCAACGGCATCCACCGGATGGCCGACGAGGCGGCCATCGATGGGCTCGTCAACGACGGCTGGCGGCTGGAGGTGACCGCATTTTACGCAGTGACCGATGAGCAGCCGCCGCCTCCACCACCCAGCACCGACACCACGTTCTCGATCGCCGTCATTCCCGACACCCAGAACGAGTCCAACTCGGCGAGCGACACGCGGTTCCGTAATCGCGCAGCCTGGCTGGTGGCGAACAAGCAGGCCCGCGACCTTCGCTACGCGATGCAGATCGGCGACTTCAGCAACTGGGGACACGTCGCGCCGGCTCAATTCGAGAAGCTGAGCACCGAGGTGCGGCCGCTGGAGGCCGCGATGCCGTGGGCCGGAGCGATTGGGAATCACGATACGGCCGCCGTCTGCGCCGGCGGGTCGGCCTGCCCGGGCGCCAATACGTCGGTCACCGTCCGAGACACGTCCGCCTACAACCGGTACTTCCCGATTTCGCGTTTCCCCAACATCGGCGGTACCTACGAAGCGGGCAAGGTCGACAATGCCTACGCCACCTACGGGGCCGGGGGTGTCAACTGGCTGGTGCTCACCCTGGAGCTCTGGCCGCGAACGGGGGTTGTGAATTGGGCCAAGAACGTCGTCGCCTCTCATCCAGGCCACAACGTGATCGTGGTGACGCACGCGTACCTGGAGAGTGACGGCTCGATCGGCCGGTCCAACGGCGGCTACGGCGCCACGTCTCCGCAGTATCTCTACGACAACCTGATCAAGCTGTACCCGAACGTCAAACTGGTGCTGTCCGGGCATGTCGGACAAGCCGGCTCACGAACCGACGTCGGAGTCAACGGCAACAAGATCCTCTCGTTGCTGCAGACCTTCCACAGCTCCACCAATCCGGTGCGGCTGGTCGAGGTCGATACTGCAGCAGGCCGAGTGACCTCGGAGATCTACGCCCCGCTGACCGACACTCGGTACCCTCAGTACGCGACCTCTACCGACGGGCTGACCTTCGCTCGATAGGTCTGTGGCTGGAGATCGACTTCGACGTCGAGCCGACGCTGTGGTGAACGTCATAGGCCCAGACGGTCACGATTTGGTCTCGGCGTCAATGCGGTCATGCGCCGACTTGCTATCCTGAGGGGGCTTGATCTGTATCGGGGGGTATCTAGATCAGCACACCCACCTCACCTCGTGATAAGTTTGGCTGTGGATTGCGGGCGTCGCTCGCTCCCCCGAACTTGATCATGGTGTAGTACTCGCCGGGGGGCGGCGAGGTACGAACTCGGGGGAGTCGTAGGGGATGGCAAGAACAGAGGGGTTGCTGCTTGCGTCGGGTGCAACAGCAGTAACGGGGAGTATTGATGTCGAGGGCTTCGGTCGAGGCCGTTCCGACAACTATTCGCTCGGCGGCGGGGTCGCCTACCGAGCCGGCGAAGCGGCGCACCCGGGCTTCGGCGACGACTCGACCCCAGCGGTCCGGGTCCGGTCCGGCCCAGGCCCGCGGCTGGTGCCGAGGCCAACCGAGGATCCCTCCTGGGAGCCACGGACACCCACGCCGGCGCCGCGACGCTTCGCGGCCTGGAGTCGGCGCTACGTCGGCAAGATCGCGGCCGCCGATGCCCTGGTGGGCGCCCTGGCCGCCATCGTGCCCGCATCGTTCAGCGGGACCCTTCGTGAGCCGCCCTCGACCCTGCTGCTGTTGGGCCTGGTCGGCGCCCTGATCTGGCCGGCGGCGATCGGACTGAGCCGGGGCTATCAGCGAACCTCGGTGGGGGTGGGCTCCGACGAACTCCGCGCCGTGCTCCGCGCCGCCGCGGCGATTGTCGTCGCCGGGGCCTTCCCTGCCGGCCTGCTCGATCAGCGGGCCCTGCTGACTCTCGTCGTGGTGGCCACTCCGATGGCGTTGGCGCTCAGCCTGACGACCCGATTCGCCGCTCGCAAGATCCTGCACCACCAGCAGCGCCGCGGACGCAAGGTCAGCAACGTCGTGGTGGTCGGCAGTCCCGACGCGGCCCAGCAACTCCGGCAGCGCCTCGATCGCGAACCGCACTGTGGGATGAAGGTGATCGGGGTGTGTCTGCCGTACCCCGACCTGGACCACACCGTCGTTCCCGGGTCTACCGGTCCTCGGAGATCTGCGGAGCGTGGCCGATGTCGTTCGCCGCGTCGAGTGCGACGCCGTCGCGGTGACCACCGACGACGCAACGCGCTACAACTACCTGCGGGAGTTGGCCTGGGCGCTGGAAGGCTCGGGCGTCGAAATGTTTGTCGATCCGGGTCTGGTCGAGGTGGCCGGCCCTCGGATGCACATCCGGCCTCTGATGGGCGTGCCGCTGCTGCACATCGAGGAACCGCACTTCGCGGGTTGGCGACGGCTGGTGAAGCGCACCTCCGACGTGGTGCTGACCTCGATCGGTTTGATCGTCATCTCGCCGTTGCTGCTGGCCATCGCCGCCGCGATCAAGCTGCAGGACGGCGGTCCGGTGATCTTCCGCCAGACCCGCGTCGGTCGGGGTGGTGAGCCCTTCACGATGTTCAAGTTCCGTTCGATGAGTGTCGACGCCGAGAGCCGCAAGGCCGAGCTGATGGCGCTCAACGAGGGCAAGGGCGGTCTGTTCAAGATCACCCGCGACCCGCGGATCACCAAGCTCGGCCACTTCCTGCGGGACTTCTCCTTGGACGAGCTGCCTCAGCTGTTCAACGTCTTGAACGGCACCATGTCGCTTGGTCGGTCCCCGACCGCACCTGGCGCACGAGCTCGCTCAGATGCCGAGCCACTCCGGTCGCCGGGCTCTGGTCACTCCCGGTCTGACCGGCCTCTGGCAGGTCAGCGGCCGGTCCGATCTCGAGGGAGACGACGCCGTCCGTCTCGACCTGCGCTACGTCGAGAACTGGTCGCTGTCGATGGATTTGTTGATCTTGTGGAAGACCGCCTCCGCTGTGCTCGCTCGCCGCGGAGCCAGCTGACGCGGCCCGCGACAGTATCTCGGCGGCGTCGCCCTCCGCACTGGTGATTGCGCGAACCCTCCTCGCGCCCAGTCGGCCCTCGCGGCGGCGTCGCCGAGTAATCGTCCGCAGGTGAGCGATCGGGCTTGCGGACACCAGCGCGGCGCCGTCGTCCCCTTCGCCGCCGGCGCCGAGAACTTGAGCGATCCGACGAAGATTACGATTTGGTCTCAACGGCACGAGCCTCGAGGCGCGTCTGTACGCTCCACAGTGCTTGCTCTGAACTCGAGGTAGCTAGACCAGCACGGCGATATCGTCTCTTCTCTACGGGATTCGCGCTGTGCTCAGCGCCTGCCTGCCTTCGAGCTCGATCATGGTGCATGTTACTCGCCGGGGGGCGGCGAGATAGGGACTCGGGGGAGTCGTAGGGGATGGCAGGTCGTGAGGGTGTCTTGCATACGCCCGGTGAGGCGTCGCAACTCCCCGTAGAAGATCTAGAGCAGCGGTTCGCCACGTCACCGGACTTCGGCACGGCCTGCGTCGTACGGCGGCGAGGCTCGTAACCGGACCTACGTCGTTCCTGAGGTTGACGACCTTCCGACCGTTCGGACCCGAAGGCTCGAATACCCCAATTGGGGCGCCGCCCGTCACTCGTCCGTAGCCAACCGCGATCAGCGGGCCTGCGATGGGCCGATGCGAATGCGCTTCCGCGAGTGGAGCCAGCGCTACGTGATCGCGTTGATCCTCCTCGACGCAGTCATCGGAGCGCAGAGCGCGGCGATACCGGCCTTGATCAGCGACACCTTGTCAGGTCGAGGAATCGCCACGATTACCCTGCTGGCGCTGGTCGGTGCGGTCGTCTGGCCGATGACCATCGGGCTCACCCGTGGATACCAGCGTGGCGCTGTCGGCGTAGGCTCAGAGGAGCTGCGGGCGGTCCTACGGGCCGGAGTCGCTGTGGTCGTGGCTGGCGCCTTTCCAGCTGGTCTCCTGCAGCAGCCGGCCCTGCTCAAGCTCGTCGTAGTCGCCACGCCGACGGCGGTCGCCCTCAGCCTGGCCGCGCGCTACGGGGCCCGCAAGATCTTGCACCGACGCCAAGCTCTGGGACGAAACGTTCGCCACGTTGTGATTGCCGGGAGTTCGGCCGCCGCCCGCGAACTACGTGAGCGGATCGATCGAGAGCCGCACGGCGGCATGAAGGTGATCGGGGTCTGCGTCCCCGCGAACGAGCTCCCGGTCCTGGTCGACATGGGCATGCCGGTGCTCGGTGACCTACGGCAGATGGCCCAGGTGGTGCAGCAGTACGGGTGCGACGCCGTTGCGGTGACCAGCGACGATGCCACCCGCTTCAACTACCTCCGCGAGCTCTCCTGGTCCCTCGAGGGCACCGGAGTGGAAATGCTCGTCGACCCGGGACTGGTCGAGGTGGCGGGCCCACGCATGCACATCCGCCCACTGATGGGTTTTCCGCTGTTACACATCGAAGAACCCCATTTCACCGGCTGGCGGCGGCTGTTCAAGCGCGCCAGTGACGTGGCGCTCACCGCGATCGGGCTGGTCGTCATTTCCCCGCTGCTCTTGGTGGTCGCCGCGGCCATCAAGTTGCAGGACGGCGGTCCAGTGATCTTCCGGCAGACTCGCGTCGGCCGGGGCGGTGAACCCTTCACCATGTTCAAATTCCGCTCGATGGTCATCGACGCCGAGCAGCGGAAAGCCGAGTTGCTCGTCCGCAACGAGGGGAAGGGCGGCCTGTTCAAGCTGACTGGCGACCCGCGAATCACCCCATTAGGCAAGTTCATCCGAGCTTTCTCGATCGACGAGTTGCCCCAGTTGTTCAATGTCTTGAACGGCACCATGTCCCTGGTCGGTCCCCGCCCACACTTGGCAGACGAAGTGGCGCAGATGCCCACTCACTCCAGCCGCCGAGCCCTCGTCACTCCTGGTCTGACCGGTCTCTGGCAGGTCAGTGGCCGATCCGATCTGGAAGGGGATGAGGCGATCCGACTCGACCTTCGCTACGTCGAGAACTGGTCGTTGTCCCTGGACCTGCTGATTCTCTGGAAGACCGCCTCTGCCGTTCTGGCCCGCCGAGGCGCAAGCTGACATCGTGACTTCGAAAGCAGTCGGCAACCGTTTCCATGCGCGAATGGTTGCCAGCCGGACTCATCATCGCCGTGGCTTGATCAGGTTCGGATGCAACTAAGCAGATTATTTTTGCTGATCGGGATTTTTGCTACCCGTTCGTCCTGAACAAGCACTAAGCTGTCAGCTGCGCAGCGGACCGGCAGATCACGATTTGACAACGATTGCCGGTCGCAGGCTAAGGTCTAGTCCGTTGTTCCGGGGGGCACCAGCCACCGCGGCCGAGGGAGATCTCGGACCGCGCCGGATCCAGACCATTTGAGCCTGGATGGATCGAAGGAGATCACGTGCGCCGCCCTGTCATCGTTCTGGCTGCCCTTGCCCTCGGCATCCCTTTCGGCCTTGCGACTGCTGCGCCCGCCGCTGCGGACGTTACTCAAACGTCGCAGTGTAGGGACGGCGGAAATCATCTCTGGCAGGGCCGCTCGGTCTGGGGAGACGAGTACACCGATTCGGCTGGGGTGACGCGGGTGGTCAACAACGCTACGGGGTTCACCTCCAGCGATCCCGAGGCCACGACCGTCGACTACCGGATCGCCACCTACGACGGAAACGGCAACGTGGTACAGACACTGGACGAGTCGGACCGCGCCTTCGACTTCGCCGGCGGCACCGCCTACCTGACCAGGAACCCGCGCAACCCACCGTCGGCTCCGGGTAAGGCGAAGATCGAGGTGTACCTGGGCGACGGGAACGATGGTTACGGCAACTGCACGCTCTCGTTTGTGCAGCCCGGCCCGGGACCTGCGCCTGAGCCGACGCCCACTCCCACTCCCACTCCCACTCCCACGCCCACTCCCACTCCCACGCCTACGCCAACACCCACCTCCACACCTCCTCCTGGCCCGACCGGGTCCTGGCCCACTGCGCCTCCCGCCAGGATCTGCGGGAACACGGCACTTCTGTCGGGACCGTCGAGCGCCCCGACCGGCGCCATCACTGTTCCGGCCGGGAACAACTCCTCGATCGACTTCCAGCAGGCGGGCAAGACGTTCTGGTTCGCCCCCGGCGTTCACACCCTCGGCACTGGGCAGTTTGATCAGATCGTCCCCTCCGACAACTCGACGTACATCGGCGCCCCGGGAGCTGTCCTCGACGGCCAGGGGAGGAATGCCTATGCCTTCACCCAGCACGCGCGCAACGTCACTATCAAGTATCTGACGATCCGGAACTTCGTCGCCCCCATGAACGAGGGCACCGTCAACCACGACTCCGGTGACAACTGGACGATGCAGTACAACACCGTCACGAACAACGGCGGGGCTGGCATCTTCCTCGGGGCGGGGAACGTGGCCTCCTACAACTGCCTCAAGGACAACAGCCAATACGGTTTCCAGGCCTACAGCGGCGCCGGCGGAGCGTCGAACATCGTTCTCGATCACAACGAGATCGTCGGCAACAACACTGGGGACTGGGAGAACAGGATCAACGGCTGTGGCTGCACGGGCGGCGGCAAGTTCTGGGATGTCCGCAACGTCAAGGTGACCAACAACTATGTTCACGACAACAAGAGCGTGGGCCTGTGGGCCGACACCAACGACAACAACTTCTTGATCGAAGGCAACTGGATCGAGAACAACGACGCGGAGGCGATCTTCTGGGAGATCAGCTACAACATCGCCATCCGCAACAACGTGATCAAACACAACACGTGGGTCAAGGGCAAGTCATTCTTTGACCGCAACGACAACTTCCCCGTGGCTGCGATCTACATCTCCGAGTCCGGCGGTGACTCCCGGCTCCCGCACGACCTGGTGGGCAGCGCGTCGGTCGACATCTCGAACAACCTGTTCCAGGACAACTACAACGGTGTCGCCCTGTGGGAGAACGCTGATCGGTTCTGTGGCTCGGCGGCGAACACCTCGGCCGGTTACTGCACCCTGGTGAATCCGACGGTGGCGAAGGTGTCGACGTGCAACGCGGCGAACATCGTAAGGCAGCCGTACTACTCCGACTGCCGATGGAAGACGCAGAACGTGCGAGTGCACCACAACACCTTCAGAATGGACCAGGAGGACTTCAGCTGCCCGACCAGCATGTGCGGTCGCAACGCTCTGTTCTCGAACTGGGGCACCTATCCGGCCTGGTCGCCATACACAGCAGACAAGATCAGCAAGGCGATCGTCTACGACCAGAACAACACCTTCACCAACAACACCTACCGCGGTGCGTGGAACTTCACGGTGTTCGACACTGGCCGGCTGGTATCCCCGTCGGCGTGGAGGACAGCCCCCTACAACCAGGACGCGGGAAGCACCTTCACCGGTTGACCGAGGATCCCTTCTTGGCGGCTGCCAATTCCGTAGAATCAGCAGCGTTCAGGAAGGAACGGACCGTGACGCTGCTGAGGCAACTGGCACGCAGCGCGCGCGCCTCCTGGGAGCGTCTCGGTCTGCCTCAAGCGTCAGGCGTGATCGAATCAGATGCGCAGGCCTACTGGCGCGACCGTCGCCAACCGGGCTGGGAAGGCAACTCGCACTGGCGCGAAAGCGTGCACGACATCTGGGATGAGATCGGGGCGTCGTCGCTCGGGCTGGCCGAGCGGCTGGCCCGGATCACTGGGAAGCAACTGCCGCGTTCGCGTACCGTCGAGTGGGGGGCAGGTGGGGGGGCGAATGCTGTTCGATTCGCGCCGCGTTGTGAAGAATTTGTCGCGGTCGACGTGTCGCAAGCGAGTCTCGACGAGTGCGAGCGGCAGGTCGCGATGGTGACCTCGACGCCCACCCGCAAGATCTTGATCGATGTCGGGGCGCCCGAGACGGCGATCGGTGAGATCGGTGCGGCCAGCTGTGACCTCTTCCTCTGTCTCTACGTCATGGAGTTGGTGCCGTCGGAGGATTACGGATTGCGGCTGTTGGACATTGCGGCTCAGCTGCTCGTCCCCGGCGGCGTAGCGCTCGTCCAAACGAAGTACTCGACGGCTACGAGGTTTTCGCGCTCGCGGCGGCGGGCCTACCGCCGAGACCTGGCCAACATGACCACGTACTCGATCGACGGATTCTGGCTCGAGGCAAGCAACCGCGGGCTGGCGCCACTGGCCGTCACCCTGGTACCGCAGGACGGACTCGACGAGCGCTACGCCTACTACCTGCTGGTGCGTGACGAGTCCTGACTCCGGCTGGCGAGAAAGTCGGTCAGCAGCGCCAATACCGAGACGACGGCAACCGCCGTGAGGAAGCCGCCGATGGTATCGGTTGGATAGTGCGCCTCGAGCACGATCTGGTCCAAGGCCATCGCAGCGCCGGCGATGAGGGCGAGGCCCAGGAGCACCGCACCGCCGATGGCGCGGCCTAGCCGGAACACTCCCAAGATCAGGAGAGCAAGCAGCAGTGCCACTGTCGTGGCGAACGCTGTATGTCCGCTCGGAAACGCCAGATTGTCGCCGTGGATGGTGCGCATGACGAGAGGCTTCAGAACCTTGATCGTCGCCACCACAGCCAGCGGCGCAATGGCTGCTACCACTGCTAGTCGCCAGAGCTTCGTCAGGAGGCACGCGACGACCGACGAAGCGACGAGCACGACCGCAGGAGCTGGCTCGGCCAGCCCGTCCACGATGTAGGCGATCTCCCCGGCGTGCGGCCAGGTGCCCCGCACGGCTGAGATCGCTTGCCGGTCGAAGGAGTCCGGTCCTTGCGCCCCGTGATAGACGAACCCGAGCACGGCAACGAGCAGCGTCGACACCACCGCCAGTGCGGCGATCGCGCCGCGGAGGTTCACCGGGACTACGGGCCGGTTCATGCGAACCGGTTGAACCCGGTGCTGTCCTGCAAATCGCGGGCGTGCGCGGGCGCGCGGAAAATCCTCACCATGCTCCCCCGAGTTGGCCTTTGCGGCATCCAGAAGTTGCCAGCATGCCAGATCAGGCCATCCGATTCGGCAAATGACCACGAGCTTTCCGAACCAGCCGCAGACCTCGTCGAAGCCAACTATGATCGTGCTCGGTTCTTACTCGGGGGGGACATGAGAATCGCTGTCTTTGGTCTGGGCTATGTCGGCACGGTCACGGCCGCCGGTCTGGCTTCGCAGGGTCACGACGTGTGCGGAGTCGATGTCGATGAAATCAAGGTCGGATACCTTCAGTCCGGACAGAGCCCGGTGGTCGAACCAGGCATCGATGACCTGGTGTCCTCCGCAGTGGCGAGTGGGCTGCTGACGGCCACCGGTGATCCGGTCGTCGCTCTCAACGGTGCCGACGTCTCTTTGCTCTGCGTGGGCACGCCCTCGATGCCGAGTGGGCGCACCGATCTGAGCTATCTCAACCGCGCGTTGGCCGACATTCGGGACGGGCTCGCCGTCGCTGCACCCCCCGCATCCGGTTTCCATGCGGTGGTGGTGAGAAGCACTGTCCCTCCGGGCACTGGAGATGATCTCGTGAGTGCGGCCTTCGCCGGCGGCGCGCCGGCTGCGGGCTGGCAGGTCGGGACGGCGATGTGTCCGGAGTTCCTCCGCGAGGGATCCGGGGTCGCAGACTTCTTCCACCCACCCTTCGTCGTCCTGGGTACCGCTGATCCGCGTGTCACTGACGTGCTGAGCCAGCTCTTTTCGTTTTTGGACTGCAAGATCAGGTTGGTCGATGTTCGCAGTGCCGAGGCGCTGAAGTATGCCTGCAACGCCTTTCATGCCACCAAGATCTCTTTCGCCAACGAGATGGCTCGCATCTTCAAGACCTTCGGTGTCGACTCCAGAGAGGTGATGACGGTCTTCAGCGAGGACACGGTTCTCAACATCTCACCCGCCTATCTGTCTCCCGGGTTCGCCTTCGGCGGCTCCTGCCTGCCGAAGGACCTGCGTGCATTGGTCGACATGGCCCGCGAGCACGCGTTGGACGTCCCACTGCTGACCGGCACCTTGCAGACCAACGAGCTGGTCATCCGCGACGCAGTGGACCGGCTGGTCGCCAGTCCGTTCCGGACGGTCGGCGTGCTGGGGCTGAGCTTCAAGATGAACACCGATGACCTGCGCGAGAGTCCGAACGTCGAGCTGGTCGAGCGGCTGATCGGCAAGGGTTTCGAGGTCCGTATCTATGATCCGATCATCAACCCGGAGCGTCTCATGGGCTCCAACCTCCGCTACGTCGAGAGCCGGCTCCCCCACCTGAGAAAACTTCTCTACGGGGCACCCCGCGAGGCGTTGCACGGGTGCGATGCCGCCGTGGTGGCCACCTCGGACCGCCTCGCCCTTGCGGAACTACGCGACACGCCACTGGCCTGGATCCTCGATCTGCACGGCCGCCTCGGCGCTGACATCGAGCGGTTGCCCGGCTATGAGGGAATCGGGTGGGTGGTGTGACCGGCGAGCATCCGGCCGACGCTCGACCACGAGTCCTCATCATTGTGCAGAACCTGCCGGTCCCCTTCGACCGTCGGGTCTGGCTGGAGTGCAGGGCTCTGACCGCAGCGGGATACGACGTCACCGTCGTCTGCCCCAAAGGAAAGGGTGACCCCGAGCACGAGATCCTCGAGGGTGTCACGCTGCTGAAGTATCGGCCGTATGCGCCCGGCGGCGGGGTTCTCGGCTTCGTCCTCGAGTACGCCTACTCCTTCATCTCGACGGCGAGACTGGTGCGTCGGGCCCGGCGCCTCGGCCCGTTCGAGGTGTTGCAGGCGTGCAATCCACCGGACATCTTCTGGCCTATCGCTCGCTGGCTGCGACGCCGCGACGGTTCGCGGTTCGTCTTCGACCATCACGACCTTTGCCCTGAGCTCTACTCCTCTCGCTTCCCGGACGGGAACCGCTGGCTGCGTTGGGGATTGCTCCGGTTGGAGAGAGCGACCTTTCACACCGCCCAGCACGTCGTGTCGACGAATGACTCCTACGCCGAGATTGCGGTGCGCCGAGGTGGCAAGCCCAGCGCCGACGTGACGGTGGTGCGTACGGGCCCGGACGAGGAGCGCCTGCGCCGGAAGGAACCAGTGCTGGCGCTGCGGCGTGGCCGGCAGCACCTCGTCGCCTACATCGGCGTCATGGGTCCACAGGATGGCGTCGACCTGGCCGTACGCGCGGCAGCCCACGTGGTTCACGATCTCGGCCGGAGCGACGTCTCCTTCACCTTCATGGGAGCGGGCGACTGCTACGACCGGTTGGTCGCCCTACGCGACGAGCTGAACCTTCAGGAGCATGTGGAACTGCCGGGCCGGGTGTCTGACGACACCGTTCTCGATGTCCTTTCTACTGCCACCGTTGCTCTGTCGCCCGATCCGAAGAACGCACTCAACGACCTGTCGACGATGAACAAGACGTTGGAATACATGGCTTTCGGATTGCCGGTGATCGCGTTCGATCTCAAGGAGACCCGGGTTTCAGCCGGAGAAGCGGCGTTGTACGTGGAGAGCGGTGACGTGGCGGCCTACGGCGCGGCGGTCGTTCAGCTGCTCGACGACGCCGAACAGCGCGAGGCGATGGGCCGAGTTGGCCGGCTCCGAATCGAGGGTGGGCTCGGCTGGCCCGATCAACGGGACGCCTACATCGGGGTCTACGACACCCTCGTCGGCCGTGCTCGGGTGGGGGGCTGACGTGTGCGGGGTTGCCGGAGCCTTCCTCCAGCCTGACGGGGCCGGGCTGGTACAGACGATGGCTGATCGAATTCGGCATCGCGGTCCGGACGCGGACGGGCTTCTCGACGCGTCGTCGCAGATGTCGCTGCAGTTGGCCCATCGGCGGCTGTCGATCATCGATCTGTCGGCCGCGGCGGATCAGCCGTTTTCCAAGGACGGCTTACACCTGAGCTATAACGGCGAGCTGTACAACTACCGCGAGCTCCGGAACATCCTGCGCAGCCAGGGCGTGAGCTTCCGCACCGAGTCCGACACCGAGGTTGTGCTGGAGTGGTGGCGGCGATGGGGACCAGCCGGTCTCTCGCGGCTCCGCGGAATGTTCGCTTTCGCGCTTTACGACGAGCGCACCGCCGCCCTGACCCTGGTTCGCGATCCGCTCGGCATCAAGCCGATGTACGTCCTTCCCCGTGGACGCGGAATCTTGTTCGCGTCTGAGCTCAAGGCGCTGGTGGCGGCCGTTGGGCCAGAGCTCCATGTCGACCCGGCTGCGCTCGTCGCGTCAACTCTCTTCTACTTTCTGCCGGAGGAACGGTGTGCCGTTCAGGAAGTCTTCAAGCTCCCACCCGGCTCATGGGCTCAGTGGCGAGACGGAGGGCCCGCGCAGAGCGGGCGTTACTGGGTTGCTGCCGAGGAGGCTGCGGCAGCCACCCGCCGCCCGCCCGCTGATCTCGCGGCCGTCCTGGAAGAGTCCGTCGCAGCGCACATGGTCGCCGACGTCCCCGTGGCGTCGTTTCTCAGCGGGGGGCTCGACTCCAGCCTGATCACTGCCATGGCCGCGAACCGTGATCCGTCCATCGAGGCCTACACGATTACGTTCCGCCCTGAGGACCAGCGGCTCGAGGCGATGCCGGACGACGCCATCTACGCCCGCAAAATGGCGGCTCATCTCGGGATTCGGCTGCACGAGATCGAGATCAGCCCCAACGTGGTGGAACTGCTTCCCCAGATGGTGGACACCCTGGACGAGCCGATCGGCGATCCGGCCGCGATCAACACCATGCTCATGTGCCAAGCTGCTCGAGAAGCCGGCGTAAAGGTTGTCCTGTCCGGCATGGGTGCGGACGAGTTGTTCGGCGGCTACCGCAAGCACCTGGCTTGCCTCCTGGGAGCCAGATACCAGACGCTTCCGGGATCCATCCGCAGGCGGGTGGTGGCGCCTGGCGTCCACGGGCTCCCAGTTGCGGTCGGCGGGCGCGGTCTTCGGTACACGCGGTGGGCGAAGCGGTTCCTGAGCTTCGCCGAGCTGCCGGAGGAAGCGGCCTTTCGGCGGAGCTACACCCTCTACGACCCGAGCGAGCTGCTGGCGCTGCTCGACCCTGACGCGGCACCGCTGGTGGAAGAAGTCATCGAGGCGCATCGCGCGCTGTACGCGGACGGCCAGATGGCCGACCACGTCAGCCGAATGTGTCTGACCGACAGCCGTCTCTTCTTACCCGGACTCAACCTGGCCTACACCGACAGGGCGAGCATGTCGGTCTCCACGGAAGTGCGCGTGCCGTTCGTCGACCCGCACGTCTTCCGGGCCGCGTTCAGCTTCGCGGGGAACCAGAAGATCAAAGGACGTACGCAGAAGGTCCCGCTGCGCGCCATTGCCGACGATTGGCTGCCGCGGGATGTGGTCGACCGCCCGAAGGCGTCATTCGGCGCCCCGTTGCGGGCCTGGATCACCAACGACCTGGGGACCTTGATCGATGACGTCCTGCTCGACGGTCACCTCATCGCATCGGGCTTCCTGCGGCGACCTGCCCTGCTTCAGATGGTCACCGAGCAGCGCAGCGGTCGAACGGACCAGTCCAAACAGTTGTGGCAACTGCTCTCGATGGAGCTCTGGTATCGCGGCGCCATGGCCGCAGGGGTTGGGCCGTTGTGAGTTCGTCGACCGTACGCGCCAGGCGCTTCGGGGGAAAGGCCAGATGAAGCAAGTCGCTCAGAACTACAAGTCCGGCGACCTCACGGTCGTCGACGTACCCGTTCCGGCCTGTCGACCCGGTGGTGTCTTGGTCCGCTCGCTCTATTCGCTGATCTCGACTGGGACCGAGATGATGAAGGTGAGCGAGGCGCGGATGTCGCTGGTGGGCAAGGCTCGCGCACGGCCGGACCAGGTGCGCAAACTGCTCGACTCGGTAGCCCAGCAGGGAGCATTGGCCACCTACCAGAAGGCGATGAACCGGCTCGACAGCTACACCCCACTCGGCTACTCGTTGTGCGGGTTGGTGGTCGAGGTTGGTAAGGGCGCCGAGGAGTTCCAGGTTGGCCAGCTGGTCGCCGCCGCCGGGAACGACTTCGCGCTGCACGCGGAGGTGAACTGGGTCCCGACCAACCTCTGCGTTCGGGTACCCGATGGGGTGGCTGCCGAGCACGCAGCCTTCGCGACCGTCGGGGCCATCGCCATGCAGGGCGTCCGACGCGCGGAGGTAGCGCTTGGTGAGACCGCATGCGTAATCGGGCTCGGTCTCATCGGACAGCTCGTCGTACGGCTGCTGACCGCGTCGGGAGTCCAGGTGGTGGGCCTCGACGTGGTCGAGGACCGCTGCCGTGCGGCTGAGAAAGCCGGCGCGCTGATTTGTGCCGCGCCTGACGAGGACGGCCTGAGCGAGGTCTCGAGGGTGCTGCTCGAACGGACGGGAGGGTTGGGCGCGGATCACGTCTTGATCGCCGCGGGCGGCGACTCGAACGGCCCGGTTGAAGTAGCCGCCCGCCTTGCGCGCGATCGGGCCCGAGTAGTGGACATCGGCAAGACGAGTCTCGACCTGCCCTGGAATGCGTATTACGAGAAGGAACTTGACGTCCGCTTCTCTCGCTCCTACGGCCCGGGCCGGTACGACGACCGGTACGAGCTCGAGGGGATCGACTATCCGGCCGGGTACGTGCGGTGGACCGAGCGGCGGAACCTGGCCTGCTTCCTGGATCTGCTCGCGGAGGGATCGGTCGACGTCACCCCCCTGGTGTCTGGAGTGCACCCCGTCGAGGAGGCAGCCGGCGTCTACGACCGCTTGGTGGCCGGCTCCCTCAAGGGTCTTGGGTTCCTGCTGTCCTATGGCGACTCCGCCGATGTCACACCGATGACCCGAACCGTCACCAAGCCAGCGACGGCGGCGCCGTCCTCGCCGGCAGTTCGCCGTCGGAGGTCGGCCGCGGTGCAGCTCGGCTTCATCGGAGCAGGGAACTACGCGACGTCGATGTTGCTGCCCCACCTCAGGGAGAACCCGGACGTGGAGCTTGCCTCCGTAGCCACGACAACGTCGCTGTCCGGGCTCAACGCTCAACGCAAGTTCGGATTCGCGACGGTGACGACCGACGTGGAGGCCGTTCTCGAAAACGAGACGCTCGATGCCGTCTTCGTCGTCACGAGGCATTCCTCGCACGCCAACTTGGTGTGCAGGGCCCTGGAACGAGGTCTCGCCGTCTTCGTCGAGAAGCCGCTCGCAATCACCTCCGAACAGCTGGCCGAGATCTTGGCCACGGTCGACAGGACCGGCAACAACCGGCTCATGGTGGGATTCAACCGCAGGTTTGCCCCGCTCTTCGTGGACCTCCAGGAACGCCTCGGTGCACTAAGCCCCCCGCTGTCGGCGCGCTACCTCGTCAACGCCGGCCGGTTGGATCCCAGGAGCTGGTATCTCCAGGAGGCACGGGAGGGTTCGAGGTTTGCGGGAGAGGGTGGTCACTTCATCGACACCCTCAGCGCCCTGACGTCCGACCGGCCGGTCGAGGTGCACGCGATGGCTGCGGGAGACAGTGTCCACGTCACACTGCGTTACGCGGGCGGCTCCGTGGGCGTGGTCTCCTACGTCACTGACGGTACATCGCGTTTCCCGAAAGAGACGCTCGACGTGGTGGGAGACGGCCGGAACGGGCGGTTGGACAACTTCCAGCGGGTCACGGTGTGGTCGACGAAAGGAAAGAGCGGTCACCGATCGCTCGCCGGCCAGGACAAGGGTCAGCGGGCCCAGTTGAAGCGATTCCTGCACGCGGTACGCACCGGCGTGGAGATGCCGATCTCGCTCGAGTCGCTGGTGGCGACGACCCGCGCCACACTGGCCGTGGAGAGCAGCCTGGCGGCAGGAAGGCCGGTGTCCTGGTGAGCCGCCCCAATCCACACTGGTACCTCCGGCGGCTACGCCGCATGTCCCCGCTCGAGGTTGCTCACCGCTGTCTCGACGCCGGGCGTCGGAGGGTCTGGGCACGCCGCCAGGTTTCCCCCGGTGCGGCCGCCCCCTTGCCGCGCGGCACCCGACTCGAGCGTGCATTCGCGTCGCCGCTGCCGGAACATAGCCGAGCCGAGATCGCCCCGGACGCGGTGTCCGCGGTAGTCGCGGCCGCGAACACGGTGCTGGACGGGAGCTGGGCGGTGTTGGGGGTGGTCCGTGCCGACAGCGAAGACCCCGACTGGTTCACAGATCCCGTGACCGGACGCCGGGCGCCTGACCGACAGTTGGCGTTTCGCGTCCAACACCGAGACGAGTCCGAGACGGGAAACATCAAGCAGATATGGGAGATGTCCCGGCACCATCACCTGACCGTCCTGGCGACCGCTTGGTGGCTGACGCACGATGAGCGCTACGCCGATGCGGTCGCGGCACAGTTGCGCTCCTGGTGGACCGCGAACCCGTTCCTGACCGGCGTGCACTGGACGAGTGGGATCGAGGCTGGGATCCGGCTTATTTCGTGGACCTGGATCCGCCGGTTGCTCGACGACTGGCCGAAGGTTGGCGATCTGTTCGAGCACAACGACGATGCCGTTCGGCAAATCGGATGGCACCAGGAGTTTCTCGCGGCCTTCCCAAGCCGAGGCTCCTCCGCCAACAATCATGTCGTCGCCGAGGCAGCCGGCCGGCTCGTCGCCGCCTGTGCCTTTCCCTGGTACTCCCGCAGCAGCAGGTGGCGCAAGAGCGCTGTCGCTCTGCTGGAACGGGAACTCGCCGCCAACACCTTCGACGACGGCGTGAACTCCGAGCTTGCCACCGACTATCACCTGTTCGTTCTCGAGCTCGGTTTGGTGGCCGCCGTCGACGCCGACGCCGACGGGCGCGTCTCTCGCAGGCCACCTGGAATCGCTTGGCCCAGATGCTCGACGCCGCGGCCGCCATGCTGGACATCACGGGCCGGCCGCCACGCCAGGGCGACGGCGACGAGGGCCGAGCGCTCGTGATCGACGACCCCGATCGCGACTCCTGGACCGCCGTGCTACGCACGGGAGCAGCGCTGCTAGCCCCGGCGGAGTGGTGGCCTCCCCTGCGAGCCGGCGTTCAGGAAACGCTTCTCGGAGCGATCGCGCGACCCCACCGCGTACCGCGTCCGGCGACCCGGCCACGTCGGTTCGCCGATGCGGGCCAGGTCTTCCTGCGTTCACCTCGCTCAGACGGCCCGGAGATCTGGTGCCGATGCGACGGCGGACCCCATGGCTTCTTGTCCATCGCCGCGCACGCCCATGCCGACGCATTGTCGGTGGAGGTGCGGCACGACGGGGTCGACCTGCTCGCCGATCCCGGCACCTACTGCTACCACGGTGAACCCGAATGGCGCTCGTGGTTCCGTTCGACGGCAGCCCACAACACCATCGAGATCGCGAATGCGGACCAATCCGAGGAGGGCGGTCCGTTTCTCTGGAACACCCAGGCCCGGACTACGACCCTGGCCTGTGACGTAGGCGACCAGCCGGTGCAGACGTGGAGCGCCGAACACGACGGCTACGCGCGTTTGCCTCAACCGACCATTCATCGCCGTTCGGTGACGCTCGACTCGCCTGGACGTCAACTGATGGTCGTCGACACTTTCGACACCTCCGCAGACGTTCGATCCATCCTGTGGTGGCACCTCGGCCCCGATGTCGGCGTCGACCTGGACGGGGCTCGGGCGGTGCTTTCCTGGCCGGCGGGGTCGAAGAGACGCAAGGGTGTGCTCACCCTTCCACCGGAGCTGGTCTGGACCTGCCACCGTGCTGACGTCGACCCGGTCGCCGGGTGGTACTCCCCTCGATTCGGCCGCCGAGTTCCAGCGACCGCGCTCGCAGGACGCGGGATGGCCACCGCTGGCAGCCGGTTCGTCACCACTTTGGAGCTGCCGTGAGTGCGTGGGACTTCCGATCGCGCGCGGCTACGCTGCGCCGTCGCGCGGCGGTGCTGGTCGCGGCCGGCTTGCTGGGGTTGGCGGCCGGGGTGGCCTACGTGGCTATCGCACCGCCCCCGCTCACCAGCACCGCGCTAGTCCTCCTCCCGACACCGGCCCTGGCCGAGAGCAGCAACTCCGACGTCGCGACCCAGGTGCAGATCGCGCTTAGCGCCGACATCTTGCAGCGGGCCGGCGACGCGGTGGATCCCAAACTGTCCGCGCGCGAGGTGGAGACGAAGGTGAACGTTTCCGGCGCCACGGACCAGCTCATTCGCGTCGACGCGACCTCCGCCAGCGCGACCGAGGCGCAGGCGCTGGCCCAGGCGGTTGCCGACAACTACGTCAACTACGTCGTCAACACCGCCCGCGAGGTCACCTCCACCGTTCTCGCGGACCTCGCGAACCGTCGTAACGAGCTGCAGTCGCAGATCAACCAGCTGCAGGCGGAGATCGCCGCCACCGCGAAACGTCAGCGGGCCGTGAAGTGGAACTCTCCCGAGGGTAGGGCTGAGGCGCGACTGCTGACGAGCCTGCGCACGCAACAGGCTGATCTCGCATTGCAGCTCGACAAGGTCAAAGACAAGATCGCCGCCGGCACCCCCGTCGCAAGCTCCGCGAACGGAACCACCGTCGTCCAGCGGGCGACCGTTGCTCAGGGACCCTCGATCCTCATCCGGCTGCTCACGTGGCCTCTCCTGGGAGCCTTGGCCGCCACCTTGCTCGCAGTGGCGATCGTGCTCGCGGCAGCCCGTCGCGACCCGCGTATTCGAAGCCGCGACGAGATTGCCGATGCCATTGGTAGTCCGGTGCTGGCGTCGCTGCGGAGCCGGCCGCAACGGTCGGCGGCCGGATGGTCGGCGTTGCTCGAGTCCTACCAGGCCACACCGACGGAGTCGTGGGCACTGCGTCAGGTACTGCGTGGCCTGGTGCCCGTCAAGAAGCAGTTCCGTCTCGCCGGGCGGCTGGATCACCCCGAGTCCTTGACCGTGGTGTCACTCTCCGGTGACGAGCAGGGTCTCGCGCTGGGTCCTCAGCTGGCTGGGTTCACGTCGTCCCTGGGCATCCTGACCCGGCTGGTGCCCTCAGTTGGTCAGGATGTGGCCCCTACTCTGTGGGCCAGCGCGACCGAGCAAATGGCGCCACACAGGACCAATCTTTTCGTCGGCAGCATGCCACCCGACACGAGGCCAGATCTCACGATCTTTCTGGTGGTGGCGGAGCGGACGGCTACCCACTTGAGGGACACTCCAGCCAGCGCCGCGACGCTTCTTTCCGTTGCCGCTGGTGCGGCGACCGAACAGGAGCTAGCCCGACTCGCCGTAGCCGTGGACGACGCGGGCCGTCGCATCGACGGGATCGTGGTCGCCGATCCCGACCAGACCGACCGCACGTCTGGACGCCACACCAGCGCGGAACGATCACGTTGGCCCGCGCTCCCGACCCGCCTCACCGGCATCGCCTCCTCGGCCGGCACCAGCGACCCCCAGCGGAGTCGGCCATGAGCCTCGGATTCTCGAAAGCACCCAGCGACGGCACGTACGACCAGTCCGCACTCGAACGGCCGGGCGCGCTCCTGGTCAGCCTCCACTTCATCCGCACAGCGCTGCGGCGCCGCCTGGGTACCTGCATCTTGTTCGCGGCCCTAGGTCTGCTCGTGGCCGGGACGTTTCTGTACGCGTTTCCTCCACCGCACGCGGCCAAGGCTTCGCTGGTCCTCACCTCTGAGTCGCAACTGGATCCGACCCGTGCGACGGCCACGAATGTCAGCCTGCTGAAAACCCAGACCTTGGCGACCAGGACGATCGCCAACCTTGGCATCACCATGACTCCGGAGGACTTTCTCGACACGTTGGTGATCGAGCCGGTTGGTCTGGAGCTGCTGTCCCTTACCCTCACAGCCCCGAGCGACGCCGAGGCCGTGCGGCGCCTCGACGCTCTCACCTCGACCTATCTCGACTTCCGAGCGGAGCAACTCTCCTTCCAGTCGAGAGTCCTGGTGGACGGATTGAAGGAGCGCATCGGCGAGCTCCGGACCGAAGTCGAAGGGCTTTCCAGGCAGATCGAACAGCTCTCCAGAACTGCCGGCGCGAACGCCGGCAAGTTGAGCGACCTCGATTGCCCAGCGCGGATCGATCCAAAGTCGCATCGAAACCTTGGAGGAGTCGGTCGAGGACGCAACTCTGCGTAACAGCGCAGTGGTCTCGTCCAGCAGGGTGCTCGATCCTCCAGCCGCCGAGCCTGGTCGCGCGGCGCGCAGCGTGATACTCGGGCTGGTGTCGGGTCTGATCGGCGGCATTGCGCTGGGCTGCGGATGGGTCCTGTTCCATGCGCTCACATCGAACCGGCTACGTCGCCGAGCTGATATCGCCGACGCGCTCGAGATCGCCGTGCCGGTCAGCGTCGGGCGGATCGCCCCCCTGCCGGCGCCTTGGCGCGGGATGCCCCCGCTGCAGGCGCTGGACCGCCGCCGCGCCGATGACCGACAGCGTCTGGCCCACGCCATCGAGGAGGAATTGCTGCTGCCGGGGCGAGGAAGCCGACTCGCTGTGGTCGCCGTCGACAGCACCGACGAAGTCAGTTTTGCGGTGGCGGATGCGGGACGAAACCTAGCCGCACGCGGCTGCTCGATCACGATCCTCGATCTCACCAGGCGCGGTGGACGCCAACTCAGGGCTGCGCTGCGAACCTCGGGGGCACCCGACAATCCAACAGTGCTGCGCCCGGCTGGCGTACCAGCGCTTGCTCACCGTTCTGCGGATCTCCTGGCGGTTGGGGTTTGGGACGACGGGGAGGACACGCCGTCGCCCCACCTGGGCGATGTCACACTGACCTTGGCGGATCTTGACCCCGCGGTTGGTGCTGCACACCTGAGCGCGTGGACTGACCGCGTGATCCTCGTCCTCAGCGCCGGTCGCTCGAGTGTCGAAAAGGTCAGGACTGTCGCCGACGAAGTCCGAGCGGCCGGCCTCGAACTGCGGTTCGCTGCTCTGCTGCGCACCGAACGCGCCGACGAGTCATCGGGGACGCTGAACGTCGAGGAACCTTCGTTCCCGAAGCACTCGGATGAAGATGCTGGTGCGGACACGCCAGGATGGGTCGAGGTTCGGTGAGTCCCCTTTCGTCAAGAGCCGCGACGCCCGAGCTGGCGAGCATCACGGACTGGCCAGGCTTCATCCGTAGTCCAGTGCCGGTCTGGGTGGCGTTGTTCGCCAATGTTCTTGCGTTCTCAGCCCTGCCCACCCTGTTACCCATTCCCCCGCTCATCGGCCAGCTACTCACCCAGGGAGCGCTCGTGGCGGCCGTGCTGCTTGCCCTCCTAGCCAATCCCAGCGGCATCATTCGACCAAACATGTTCTTGGTGCTGTTGACCATGCTGGCCGTCGTCGCCTTGATGGTGAGCATCCATAACGAGTTCATCTTCGGATCGGTGTATCGTGCCTGCCGTCTTCTTGCTTTCACGGCGGTTCTCTGGCTGCTTACTCCGTGGTGGGGAAGGTCCGATTTCCCCCTATTACGAGCGCACCTCATTTGTTTGCGGGTCGTTCTCGGCTCTGTCCTGCTCGGCGCTCTCGTTGCCCCCGGCGCGGCCTTCTCTTACGGCGGCCGGCTTTCCGGGGCCCTCTGGCCCAGCCCGCCGACGCAGGTGGCGCACTATGCCGCCGTTCTGCTCGGGTGCACCGCCCTCTTGTGGTTCGCGGATTACGTCCGAACTCGAACGGCCCTGTTGACACTGATTGCGGCTGGTGTGGCCCTCGTCGGCACGCACACGCGGACTGCTCTCCTCGCTTTGGTAGTCGGCCTGGTGGTGGCCGGCGCCAGCATGTTCTTGGGGCATGCTCGTGTCCGTCGCGCGTCTGCCGTCCTCGGCGTTCTCACGATCTCGGCAGCCACGTTCTTCGCGCCGTTGATCGTTACCTGGCTCCAACGGGGGCAGACGCTCGAGGAAGCAACACAGCTCACCGGACGCACCAACGTATGGTCGTCGATATCCGGGCTGCAGCGCCCACAGCTCGAGGAGCTGTTCGGGTCGGGACTGTCGAACAAGTCGTTCGATGGACTCGCCATTGACAGCAACTGGCTCGCCGTCTACCTCGACCAAGGCTGGTTCGGCATCATCATCGATGCCGCGCTCCTCATCATTCTCCTTCTTCTGGCGGTGACCCATCAGCGCGGCATTCGGCGTGCCGTGGCGCTCTTCTTGACCGTCTATTGCCTGATCGCCTCGTTCACCGAAACCGGACTCGGTGACGCCTCGCCCTACCTGCTGGAGCTGGTCATTGCGGCGTCGCTGTTGGCTGCCCCGGCGAGGGAGCGCCAGACATGAACACTCCCAACCCGAGGTCGTGGTCGCGTGGGGCCGCGTCGCTCCTCGTGCTGGTTCTCCTGGTCGCGGGCTGCACGGCGCAAGCCGCTCAGCTCGGGCCGCCCGGGGGAGCATCTCCCGAGGTGTCCTCGACCGTCGCCAAGGCGCCCGGCAAGCCACCGGTCGAAGTCTGCGACCGCCCAATTCCCGGTCCCACTCAACCACCTGAAGGGGCAGTCACGGTCGATCCCGGGGTCACCGGGGACCTACCGAACCAGACGAAAACTCATCCCGCCGGGACGACATTCTGGTTGGCGCCCGGACGGCACACCCTCGCGAGGGAGAAGTTTGCGCAGGTCATCCCGAAGGACGGCAACGTCTATGTCGGGGCCCCTGGCGCCGTCCTCGATGGTCAACGGGTTAACCGGTACGCCTTCACGTCACGAGCCAACGGCGTGACGATTCGTCACCTCACCGTGCAGGGGTTCGTCGCCCCCAACAACCAAGGAGTGGTCAACCACGACTCCGGCGACGACTGGGTCATCGAGGACAACACGATCCAGCGCAACGACGGAGCGGGGCTCATGGCCGGTGCTCGCCAGGCGGTTCGGCGCAACTGCCTCCGGGAGAACGGCCAGTACGGCATGAACGCCTACCAGGCAGGCGATGGGATCACCGGCCTGGTGCTGGAGGGCAACGAGATCGTCGGCAACAACACCGCGGATTGGGAGGCGCGGGTGCCCGGCTGTGGCTGTACCGGCGGAGTCAAGTTCTGGGCCGTCCGCGGCGCGGACGTACGGTCCAACTGGATCCATGACAACCGCGGACCGGGGCTGTGGGCCGACACGAACAACACCGACTTCCTCATCGAGGGAAATCTCATCGAGTCCAACGACGCGGAGGCCGTCTTCTACGAGACGAGCTACAACCTGATCCTGCGCTCAAACACACTTCGGAACAACACCTGGGTCACGGGCAGGCAGTTCCGCGCCAGGAACGACACCTTCCCGGTGGCAGCCGTCTACGTCAGCGAATCGGGCGGCGCTCCCGATCTCGCTGGTCGCACCGATCGGATCGACATCGACGGAAACGTGTTCGAGAACAACTGGTCAGGCGTGACTGCGTGGGAGAACGCCGACCGCTTCTGCAACAGTCCGGCCAACACGTCCGGACAGTATTGCCCGCTGGGCGGCCCGACAGTTTCCGAGTGCGTGCAACCGGCCATCAGCAAACCACCCCTCTACGACACGTGTCGCTGGAAGACACAGCGTGTCGACGTGCACGACAACATCTTCACGTTTGACCCAGAGGCACTCGGCTGCCCGAACGGCCCCGCCGGCACGATGGCTGTGCTGTCGAACTACGGCACCTTCCCGGCGTGGTCTCCGTACAAGGGTGAAGTCATCCAAGAGGCCGTGACGTTCAAGAACCAGAACATGTGGCGTGATAACTCCTATCGGGGACCGTGGCGCTTCGTGGCGCACGATGTCAGCCGCGTTCTGCAGCCGGCCGACTGGCAGGCGTCGCCCTACGGACAAGACAAGGGAAGTTCCTTCGTCGATCAGGGGAGCGGTCAATGTTGACGCGACAGCGCGGGGAGCTCGGAGGGTGTCGGACATGAACGAGACGGATGTTCAAGCGTTCTGGAACGCCCATCCCTGTGGCGACCACATCGTCGGAGGCCTCCATGGTGCATTCGCCGACGACTACGCGGCGTTCTTCACCGCCTACGATGCATGGCGCTACGACCAAGAAAGCCACATCCTCGACTGCCTGGATCGGATCGATTGGCGCGGGATGAGGGTGCTCGAGATCGGCCTTGGTCAGGGGGCCGAGTCCGAGCAGCTGATCCGGCGGGGCGCTCGCTGGTCCGGCCTGGACCTCACCCAGGCATCGGTGGATCGGGTGCGTGCGCGGCTGACCATCCATAACCTGCCGTACGACGATCTTCGCCGAGGGAGCGCCCTGGAGATCCCGTGGAGTGACGAATCCTTCGACCTCGTCTTCAGCCACGGGGTGCTACACCACATTCCTGACATCCGCACGGCGCAGGCCGAGATACGCCGGGTGCTCCGACCGGGCGGCACGCTGGTCGCGATGCTGTACGCACGGCGTTCCCTCAACTATCAAGTCAGCATCCGCGTGTTGCGTCGGCTGGCCCTCCTCGGCGCCACTGCGCTCCGGCGTGCCGGGGTTCGGTCTCGCTCGCCGATGCTGCGGCAACACCTGGCCAACGCAGACGCCATGGGCCTGCGCAGCTACCTGGCCATCGACAACTTCACCCATCGCAACACCGACGGACCTTTGAATCCCTACGCCCGGGTTTACTCCCGGCGAGATGTGGTCAGGCAGTTTTCCGACTTCGAGCTGGTCCAAGCCTATTCCCGGTACATGCACGCTCCGCCGCTTCCGGTGCACGGGCTCCCCGGTGAGCGATGGCTGGGCTGGCATCTTTGGGTTCAGCTGCAAGCCAAACCTCGCCGATTACCTGAAGTCGGGACGCAACGGTGAGCACCGACTCGCTACGGGTCCTGGTGGTCCACAACCGGTATCGGTCCGGCCAGCCCAGCGGTGAGGACCGCGTCGTGAACTCCGAGATTGGACTGCTCAGAGCGGCCGGGCACGACGTGACTCTCTTCGAGCGGCGCAGCGACGACATCGAGACCATGTCCTTGCTCGAGCGGGCCATGGTGCCGATCCGCGTTCCCTGGAACAGATCCGTCCGCAGCGAGCTCGCCCGGCAGCTGCGCGAGCAACGTCCAGACGTCGTCCACATCCACAACACGTTCCCGCTCCTGAGTCCCTCCGTCGTCGAGGCGTGCGCCGACGTCGGCGTGCCCGCGGTAGCCACCCTGCACAACTATCTGCAGGTGTGTCCGCGCGGAACGCTGTACCGGAACGGCCACATCTGCACCGATTGCACCCACAAGTTCCCCCTGGCGTCGGTCCGCCACGGCTGCTACCGGGATTCGCGGCTGGCGACAGTGCCGCTCATGGCGACCACCCTCGTCCACCGCTCGACATGGTGGTCGAAGGTCGGGCGATTCTTCTGCATCTCCGAAGCGCAGCGACAAACCCTCGTCGAGGCCGGCATGCCGGCGGACCGGTTGGCCGTGAAGCACAACTTTGTCGTCGATCCGGGTGTCCGGCGCGTCGGGACCGGTCAGCATGTTCTCTATCTCGGCCGGATGGCCGAGGAGAAGGGCGTGCGCTTGCTCCTGGCCGCCTGGGAACGCCTGGCCGCAGCGGGCGGACTCGGGATCCCGCTGGTGCTCGCCGGTGCAGGGCCGCTGGGGGACGAGGTGGCCCGGTGGGCGCGGGACCGGGAAGACGCCAGCTACGTTGGGCTGCTCAGTCCCGCGGAATCCGCTCGGCTCATCGCTTGCGCCGCGGTGGTCGTGGCACCCTCGGTATGGCTGGAAACCTTCGGCCTGGCCGTGGTGGAGGCCATGGCGGCCGGCGTTCCCGCGGTCGCCGCCGCCCACGGCGCCTTCGTCGAACTCATCGCCGACGGCGTGTGCGGAGCTCTGCACCGTCCGGGCGACGCGGCGTCGCTGGAGTCGTGTCTCCGTCGCGTCGTCCTCGACGCCGACTACAACCGCGCCCTCGGCCTCGCCGCGCGGCGTCGGTACGAGACGAGGTTCACCCCAGAGATCGGCCTCGCCGCGCTGGTCGGCGGCTACGAGGCCGCGATCGGCGGGGCCGTCGGCTGCGAGCGCGTCAGATGACGACTTCTCCCGACTCACCTACGACCCCGACGCGGCCCGATCAGCGTGGCCTCACCCAGGTGGTGCGACGCCTCGGCTGGGGTGTGGCCGACCAAGGCATCTCGAGCCTGTCGAATTTCGCCCTTGGACTGTTCGTCGCAAACTCCTTCGGCGCCAGCAGCTTTGGGGCATTCGCCCTCGCCTTCGTCACCTACACAGTGGTGATCAACGCAGCGCGCGGCTTGGCGACGGATCCGCTTCTTGTCCGCCACAGCGGCCCCATGAGTGAGCGTTGGCGACAGGCGACGTCGTCGGCGGCGGGAACCGCCCTTGCCGTTGGAGCCGTGGCCGGCGCCCTCTGCATTCTGGCGGGGCTGCTCTTGCCTCCCCCGGTGGGCCTCGGCTTCATCGTGCTCGGTGTCGGGCTGCCAGGGCTCGCCTTGCAAGACAGCTGGCGGTTCGCCTTTTTCGCCTGCGGTCGCGGATCGTCCGCGTTCATCAACGACCTGTTCTGGACCGCGCTGCTCGTCGTGGCTCTCGTTCTGATACACCAACAAGGGGATGGCAGCGCGGAGCTCTGCCTGCTCGCCTTCGGCGGTACCGCCACGCTGGCCGCCGTACTGGGAGGGATCCAAGCAGGGACCCTTCCCCGTCCGCTCCAGGCTCGGCAATGGCTTCGAACCCACTCCACCTTGGCCGTCCGGTACCTGATCGAGAACGTCAGCATCAGCGGTGCGGCCCAAATACGCTCCTTCGTGCTGGGCGGAGTCGCGGGTCTTGCTGCGGTAGGTCATGTACGGGCTTCGGAGATTCTGATGGGCCCGTTCTACGTCGTGCTCATGGGAATCAGCCAGGTTGCCGTCCCCGAGGCCTCGCGGGTGTTTCACCGGAATCCGGGCCGCCTCCGCCGCTTCTGTTTTCGGCTGGGGGCCGTGCAGGCGGCGGCCGCCATTGCGTGGGGCTTGTTGATCCTTACCGTCTTCCCGTTGGGTCCTGGTCCGGCCCTTCTCCCTGACCTCTGGATCCCAACTGTACAACTCATTCCGGCGATCACGCTGACGGTCGCGGCGACCTCGATGATCACCGCCGCCGCCGCCGGATTGCGGGCCATGGGACTTGCGCGGCAGAGTCTGCGCGCGCAGCTGACTGGGTCGGGCGCCTATCTGGTGGGCGGCACGGTGGGAGCCGTTCTGGGCGGAGCCGTCGGCGCCAGCTGGGGAGTGACGGTTGCGCAATGCTTCTCCGCGCTGGTGTGGTGGCACTACCTTCGATCAAGCCTTGACCGAGCAGCCGTTGAGGGCGCTGGCGAGCAGATGGGCGTTACGTCGGTAGCACCCCGCCTGACGCTGGGCCTTCCCGTGTACAACGGTGAGCGCTTCCTCGCCGAATCTCTTGATGCCCTGCTGGCCCAGAGCTTCACCGATTTCGAACTGATCATCTCGGACAATGGTTCGACCGATGGGACCGGCGAGATCGCTGAACGGTACGCGGCCCAGGATTCACGCATCCGGTACGTACGTCACCCCAGCAACCTCGGCGCGACGTTCAATCACAACTTCGTGATCGAACAGGCCCGCGGCGAGTTCTTCAAATGGGTGTCCGACGACGACCTCTACGCCCCGAACCTGTTGCAAGAATGCATCGACGCCCTCGACGCCCGGCCAGAGATCGCCTTGGCGCATGCTTGGACGGCTTACATCAATGATCAAAGCGTCGTCACGCACCGGCCTGACTACCCGCTGGTCACCGACGTCGGGGACCCAGTCGAGCGCTTCCGGAGCCTGCTTTACACCAACGGCGGCGATGACATCTACGGCGTCATCCGCATGTCGGTCCTGCGCCAAGTGGCCCCTTTCGACAGCTATCACATGTCCGACCGCACCTTTGTCGCCGACTTGGCCCTGCACGGTCCTTTCCACAACGTGCCCGAATATCTCTACTTCCGGCGCGACCACCCCAAGCGGGTATCTCGAGCGGCAGGACAGATCCGTCGACGCTGCTCTCACCTCGACCCAGCTCGGGCCAACCGGTGGCGGCATCCCGTCGTTCGTCTGCTCGGCGAGTATGTCCTGGGATACGTCTCCGCCATTCGGCGGGCGCCGATGAGCCGGAAAGACCGCTCGCGCTGCGGTAGGTCGTTGGCGGTTTGGGTCTTGCGTCATGCCAGTCCCGCACATCGGCGCCGCCTCCTGGAAAGGCACTACCCGACATCCCCGGCCATCGACCCAAGCTCGCCGGCCGCCCGCCTGACCTATACGGTGAGCGCCGGCCTGGAACGCGTCGACTTCGCCGAGCGGCGAGAAGGCAATACTTGGTGAAGGCACCGGTCCGCCGAATCGCCCTGTACGGCTATCTCGGTAGTGGCAACATCGGCAACGACGCCAGCTTTGAGACGGTCCTGGCCTGGTTCAGGTCTGCCCATCCGCGCGTCGATGTGTGCTGCATCACTAATTCCCCGAAAGAGGTGACAGCTCGCTACGGCGTCCCGTCGGTGCCGCTGGCCCGGAGCTTTTCAGGTCCTGGCCGCAACCGCGTAACCGATGCCATCACCAAGCTGCGAGGGCGGCTGCTGGACGTGGTGCGCACCTACCGGGTGCCTGGTTCGGTCGACGCCGTGATCGTTCCGGGCATGGGTGTGCTCGAGGAATCGCTCGGGGTCAGGCCTTGGGGATTCCCCCTTTGGCTATCTCTCACGGCGGTCATGTGCAGGCTCCGACGCCGCCGCTTCGTGCTGCTCGATGTCGGAGCGGACTGGGCCACCAACCCCATCACCCGGCGGCTGTATGTCGCCACCGCCCGGCTGGCGACGCACGTCAGCTATCGAGACGACTCCTCGGCGGCCGCGATGGCTCGGGCGGGTGTGCGCCGACTCCAGGCGGTCGGGCCCGACCTCGCCTTCGCGCATCCGGCCCCGACGCTGGCGAAGCCGGAACCAGGGCGCGTCGTGGTGGGCGTGATGGCGTACTACGGGCGAAACGACGACAACCCGAATCGGGGCGCGGACGTGCGGTGCCAATACGTCTCGACCATGGCGACTGCGCTGGCGGAGATCGTCGGCGAAGGGAACCAATGCGCGGTGCTGGTCGGCGGCGACCACGCTGACTTTGATGTGGCTCGAGAGGTCAGGGCGGCGGTCCGCAGCTTGTGTCCCACCCTGCCAACGGACGCGGTCGTGGTCCGCGAGGTGAGCACGTTCGCGGAGCTGACCGGGGAGATGCGCCGGGCGGAGGTCGTGATCGCGTCGCGGTTCCACAACCTGATCTGTGCCTTGCGCCTCGGCCGGCCGACCGTCTCGATCGGCTACGCCGGCAAGAGCCGCGCTCTTATGCGGACCGTGGGAGTCGATGGCTACTGCCAAGACATCGAGCAGATGGACGCCAGCACGCTCGTAGCCCAAGTCCGAGCCGCTCGGAGGGACGCTGAGGTACTCACCGCCCGAATCCAGCGGGGTGTGGCGACGTACCCTGCCGAGGTGAGGTCGCTTCTCGATCGGGTGGCGGCGCAGGACCTCGGTCTGGTCAGCCGCTCGGATCGAGCGAGCGGAGGAAGCGGGTAGGTCTACCGGCCACCAGTGCCTTGCTCGCTCAGGTCCGCCCAGTCCCGGTCGACAGGCGCCACGCCATTCCCGACAGTCTCAGGAGGTACCACGCCACTCAATGTGCGGCAACTCTTGCAGGCGCCATAGCCCGAGTTGGTTCGGATCCACATCGCCACCGTCAGAGAACATCTCTATCGGCGCGGGAAAGTTGAACGGGGGAAGCATCAGATTTAGTCGGCGCCATCGCTGACCGGTGAACTGGTTCCCATTATGTTCGACTTCGGGATAGGTGTTGAGAAGCACCCAAGTGGCGCCCGTGCGTCGAAGGTTTTCTAGTGTCGCCGAGTCGTCTTGGAAAGAGAGGTGAACCAGGCAGTCTCGGCACAAGATCACATCCGCGTGCGGAAGCGCGTCACTCGTCAAGTCCCCGACCTCGAAGGTATGAGTCGCACTCCCGAAGGAAGCCCTGTTCGCATCGATGACGCTCTGCACGATATCGACGCCGTAGTACCGCAACACCCGCAAGTCAACGTGTCGCATCCAATTCCAGTCACCGCAAGGGGCGTCGAGGAGAGAATCCGCACCCAATCGCTCAAGCAAGTCTGGGAGCTTCGCTCGAATGGTCTCGGTCGCGCGTAGCTCCGAGCCAGTTCCTGACCCCGACTCATCGCTGCCCCACCCGCGGTTCTCATAGACCCGGGAAAAAGTCGACTCGCGTGACCTTAGCCTCCAACGCACATCGTGTAACCCGTCCAATCGCGCACCGAGCATGAGTACTCGCTTGACGACCGCCCCACCCATGCGACGCGGATTACGCAGGACGCTACTGATCCCCGGTCTAGTCACCCTGGCACCCCTTCTTCCTTGGATTCTTCAAGCGTGACACTGCGGATGGTTGCCTCAACCTGTCGTGCAGGATCGACCAAGATCAGAGATCCGGAGCCGGCAGACCGCCGAAACGATGATCAACAGGCCGGGCAGGAAAGATCCGGGCTAGTGTCTTGCCCAGCGTAGACGTTTTGCGCCACGCCGACTGATCCGAGACGAAACTCGTCAAGTTCAGATCAGCGATTACCCGCCGGGCCGACCTCGATCAAGGACCGGGTCGGCCCTGTCCTCACGAACAAAGGAAACTCATGCGAGTTCTGGTCGACGGAGACCGGGGATACATCGGAGCCGTGCTTGTGCCGTTCGTGCGGGCGGCGGGCCATGACGTCGTGGGCCTGGACGTCGGCTGGTACGACGGGTGCGACTTCGGCCCGCCACCGACCGACTACGAGCGGCGCACCGGGGACATTCGTGACGTCAAGCCTGCCGATCTCGAGGGCTTCGACGCGATCATTCACCTCGCGGCGATCTCCAATGACCCGATTGGACACCTTCACCCGCGGGCGACCTACAGCGTCAACGCCCATGGCGCCGTGCACGTGGCGCGGATGGCCAAAGAGGCCCGAGTACCCCGCTTCATGTTCTCCTCATCCTGCTCGCTGTACGGGTCGGCCGGTGACGCTCCGGTGGATGAGACCGGCACCTTCACGCCGGTCACGCCGTACGGAGAGAGCAAAGCGATGGCGGAACATGGGCTGGCCGAGTTGGCCGACGATGACTTCAGCCCGACCTATCTCCGCAACGCGACCGCGTATGGCTCCTCGCCGCGACTGCGCGCCGACATTGTCGTCAACAATCTGACCGGTTTGGCGTTCACCAGGGGTGTGGTGGAGCTGCAGTCCGACGGCAGCCCCTGGCGCCCGCTCGTGCACATCGAGGACATCTCTCGGGCCTTTCTCGCGCTTCTGGAAGCTCCACGTGAGGTCGTGCACAACCAGGCCTTCAACGTTGGCCGAGACGTCGACGTGGTCCAGATCCGTAGCATCGCCGAGCAGGTGAGCGCGATCACCGGAGCCCCAGTCAGCTTCGCGGAAGGCGCCGGGCCGGACACTCGCAACTACCAGGTCGACTTCGGCAAGATCAGCCGTGAGGTGCCGGCCTTCCAGCCGCAATGGACGGTGCCGCAGGGCATCCAGGAGATCTGGCGTGACGCCGGGGAGCGTGGGCTTACCGTCGCCGACTTCGAAGGGCCCCGGTACGTTCGGCTGAAGCGAATCCAGCAGCTCGCGGCCGAGGGACGGCTCGATCTCGAGCAACTCCGGATGGGGTGAGCAGGGGTGGCTCGACCCGCTTTGCGTTGCTACCTCGTCTGACCGCTTTCACGAAATCCGCTCCGGGCCGGCCAATTGCCGCCATAATGACATTGTCATGACCAGAGAGCAGAGGTCTGACATTCGGGGGAGTCCGACGCTTGGGGGAGCATGGGATTCGAGGCATCGGCGGACGCTCAGCGCCGCTTACATGAGTTGATCCCAGGCGGGGCGCACACCTACGCTCGCGGCTCTGATCAGTGGCCGGAACAGATGACGCCCGTGCTCGTACGCGGCCGCGGCGCTCGCGTCCAAGACCTCGACGGCAACTGGCTGGTCGAGTACGGGATGGGCCTGCGGTCCGTCACCCTCGGGCACGGTTATGCGCCAGTCGTGCAAGCCGTGCAGACCGCGGCCGCCGATGGGGTGAGCTTCTCGCGGCCGTCGGTCTGGGAGCTCGAGGCCGCAGAAGAATTTCTCCACCAGGTGCCCGGCGCCGACATGGTGAAGTTCACCAAGAACGGCTCCGACGCGACGACGGCAGCCATCAAACTGGCGCGGAGCGTGACCGGCCGGGACCTGGTCGCGATCTGCGGTTCACAGCCGTTCTTCTCCACTGACGACTGGTTCATCGGTACTACCCCTATGAACAGCGGCATCCCGGCCACCCACCGCGCCCTGACCCTGCAGTTCACCTACAACGACCTCGCTTCCGTGGCGGCGCTGTTCGATCAGCACCCCGACCGAATCGCCGCCGTGATCTTGGAGGCCGCGACCGCCACGGCTGAGCCTGCTCCCGGCTTCCTGTCTGGCCTTCGCACCCTGACCGAGCGGCACGGCACTGTGTTGATCTTCGACGAGATGATCACCGGCATGCGCTGGTCCGCCCAGGGTGCCCAGGGGGTCTACGGCGTCAGGCCGGACCTCTCCGCTTGGGGTAAGGCACTCGGTAACGGATTCTCGATCTCCGCGCTCGCTGGCAAGCGGGAGTTGATGGAGGCTGGCGGTCTCAACACCGACCTGCCCCGCGTCTTCCTGCTGTCCACCACTCACGGTCCGGAGGCCACCGGGCTAGCAGCCTACCTGGCGGTGGCCAAGGCCTACTCCGAGCGGGACGTGGTCGTCGAGATGGAGACCCAAGGAACCAAGCTCCAGGCCGGCGTTGAGCAAGCAGCCAAGGAAGCCGGCATGTTCGATCACTTTCAGATCCTCGGCCGGCCCTCCTGCTTGGTGTTCGCGACCCTGGATCATGCCGGCCAGCCATCGCAGGCGTTCCGAACGCTGTTCCTGCAGGAGATGCTGAGGCGCGGGGTCCTCGGTCAGTCCTTCGTGGTCTCGGCCGCGCACACCGACGCCGACATCGACCTGACGATCGATGCGGCCTCGGAAGCCCTGCACGTCTACGCGCAGGCGATCGAGGCCGGCACCACCGATGGATGGCTGATCGGCCGCCCAGTGGCCCCGGCGCTGCGCGCGTTCGCCGAGCCCCGGCGCCTAAGCCCTGTTCTGGCGGGAGAAGGCCGATGAAGGTCGTGCTGTTCTGCGGGGGTCTCGGCATGCGGATGAGGTCGGGCAACGGCGCGGACCTGCCTAAGCCCATGACGCCGCTCGGCACGCGTCCTGTCCTGTGGCACATCATGCGCTACTACGCGCACTTCGGGCACAAGGATTTCATCCTCTGCCTCGGCTTCGGCGCCGCATCTGTCAAGGACTACTTCCTCAACTACCAGGAAACCCACTCCAACGATTTCGTCTTGGCCGACGGCGGCCGGTCGATCACGTTGCTCTCGAGCGACATCAGCGATTGGACGATCACCTTCTGTGACACCGGTATCGACACCGCCATCGGCGAACGGCTCCGGCGAGTGCGCCAGCACCTCGACGGCGACGAGATGTTCCTGGCGAACTACGGCGACTGCTTGAGCAACGCCCCGCTGAACGATCTGATTGAGGAGTTCCGGCGACTGCGACGCTGCCGGTTCGTTGCTGGCGGTCGACCCCCAGGACTCGTTCCACGTCGTGAAGATCGATCCAGACGGCCGGCTGACCGGCATCGAGCCGGTGGCCGAGATGGAGATGCGCATCAACGGCGGCTACTTCATCCTGCGCCAGGAGATCTTTGAGTACCTGCACGAGGGTGAAGATCTGGTGATGGATGGCTTCGTCCGGGCCGCGAAGGATGGGCGGTTCCGGGCCATGCGCTTCGACGGTTTCTGGGCCCCCATGGACACCCTCAAGGAACGGACGGCCCTGGAGGAGATGCATCGCTCTGGTGACCGGCCCTGGGCCGTCTGGGAGCACGGGCCGCGAAGCTAATCGCTCACGGTTCGTGGTCGAGCAGCCGCGGCATCAGCCCGCGCTCACTCTATCGATGAGACGGCTGACTTTACCGGCCGGACCGTTGACGGTGGTGTGCCTGGCCGCCCATCCCGACGATGTCGAGATCGGGGCCGGCGGAGTCCTGCTGACGTTGGCCGAACGTGGTGTCGTCCGTGGGCACTGGCTGACCCTGACCGGTACGGACGCCCGGCGAGAAGAGGCCGAGGCGGCTGCTTCGGCGTTCCTTCCCGGCGCGTCGAGACGTTCCATGCGTTCCCAGACGGACGACTGCCCGCTCACTGGAACGAAGTCAAGGACGCCTTACACGCCATGCCGAGCAGGTGCCGTCCGCCGACCTCGTGCTAGCCCCGCGCACCGACGACGCCCACCAAGATCACCGATTGCTGGGGACGCTCGCGCCGACCGTGTGGCGGGACAGTTTGGTGCTGCACTACGAGATTCCCAAGTGGGACGGAGATCTGAGCCGGCCCAACTGCTACCTGCCGTTGAATGCTGACCGCGGGCATCGCAAGGTGGCTCTGCTGAACGAGCATTTTCCGCTCCCAGCTCGAGCGGGACTGGTGGGACGACGAGCTGTTTCTCGGCCTGATGCGCATTCGGGGCGTGGAATGCCGAAGCCGCTACGCCGAAGCATTCTGTATTGGAAGGCAGTGTTCTCGCTGGCCGGCTGATCGCCCCGCCCCGCGCCGCCTAACCTCAGAACACGTCCAGTTGTGGTAGCGCGACTACCAGCCGTGCCACCCCAGTCCCGGACGTACGACAGTTGGTTGCTGATCTCCCGCCGCAAGTTCCAGGGCATGAGCACGACAAAGTCGGGCCGCTCGGCCGCCAGCCGCTCGACAGGGTGGATGGGGATGTGGGTGCCGGGCAGGAAGAGTCCCTGCTTGTGCGGGTTGCGATCTACGGTGAACGACAGGAGGTCGGCGCGAACGCCGCAGTGATTGAGCAAGGTGTTTCCCTTGCCGGGAGCGCCGTAGCCGACCACACGCTTTCCCTCGCGCTGCGCGCCGATCAGAAACTCGACGAATTCGTTGCGCACCCTTGCCACTTGGGTGGCGAACCCGTCGTGGCCAGCCACTGTGTCGAGTCCTGCCGCCGCCTCCGTGGCCAGCACCCGAGCTACCGAGGGAGCGACCTCGCCAGCGGTCTCCGTCCGCCGTGACCAGATCCGCATCGACCCGCCGTGCGTGGGGATCTCCTCGATGTCCACCACGGTCAGACCGGCAGCTGCGAGCACCCGCTGAGCGGTCAACAACGAGAGGTAGGAATAGTGCTCGTGGTAGATCGTGTCGTACTCATTGCCCTCGATCAGCCGGAGAAGGTGGGGAATCTCGATGCTGACCCGTCCGGACGGTGATACCAGGGCTCGAAGGCCCTTGCTGAAGTCGACTATGTCGGGCACGTGCGCAAACACGTTGTTGGCCACCACCAGGTCGGCTTCTCCGTGTTCGGCCACGATCTTGTCCCCAGTCTGCTCACCGAGGAACATCACCTCGGTCGGCACGCCCTGCTCGCGGGCCACCGCCGCGACGTTGGCCGCCGGCTCGATGCCCAACGAGCGGATGCCGCGCGCCAGGCTGTGCTGCAGCAAGTAGCCGTCGTTACTCGCCACCTCGACGACGAAAGAGTCGGGGCCCAGACCGAGGCGCTCGGCGGTGTCGTCGACGAACCGTCGGGCGTGCGCAACCCAGGAGTCGGAGTAGGAGGAGAAGTACGCGTAGTCGGAGAAAATCTCCTCGGCGGAGATGTAAGCCGGGAGCTGTACGAGCAAGCACTGCTCGCAGACCCGGACATGCAATGGGTAGAACGCTTCCGCCGCGTCGAGTTGGGCCGCGGTCAGATAGCTTTCGCAGGGCGGTGACATCCCGAGGTCCACAAACGTGTGTCGCAGTTCGGCGGAGCACAGCCGGCAGCGCGGCACAGGCAACCTCTCTTCGTATGGTCGGGTATCGACGTCTCATCCTGGCATGCCCTTGTAGCCTCGTCGCCAAGTTGGGAAGAAAGGAGCCGGCGTGACGCAGGCCAATGATCGGCGTGCGGAGGCGCTCGCGGCTTCGGCGGACGAATCGTGGTGCTGCCGCTGGTGCGGGGCCCGGACGGGCGTCCGCGTGCTCGACGCGGGCCAGCAACCCGCCGCGGATTTCCATCCGCAACGGGATGCACCGGCACCGGATCCCGAACATCCGCTGGTCATGGTCATGTGTCTGGACTGCCGTCTGCTCCAACTGGAGTTCGACCCCACCACGCCGGAGGAACCGCGCCGGGTGGAGCCCGCCGCGCTCGTTCAGCAGGCCGAGACCGCGATCGAGGAGGTGGTGCAGGCTGGGCTGCTGCGCCGCGGCCAACGCGTGCTGGAGTATGCGAGTCCACACGGCGGCAGCTGGGCCGGCTTGCTCGCCGGGCGCGGCTTGACCGCCGTGCACCACGAGCCGGCCGAGGTGATCATCGACATCTTCGGAATGATGCACGCTCCCAACCAACGCGGCGCGTTGGAGCAGCGGGTCGCCCAGCTGGCCGACGAGGGCGTCCTGCTGCTGCAGTTTCACACGGCGGCAGCAATTCTGGCCACCGGCACCTGGAACGCGCTGCGCCACGGGCATTTCGCCTACTACTCCAGCCCGGTCTTGGTGGCGATGGCAGCGGAGCTGGGGATGGTCGCCGTCGATGCCTGGTCCTTCCCGCTGTACGGGGGAACGGTGCTCATCGCGTTCCGGCACGCGGAGGGAGGCACCGTCGAACCGGCGGCGGCGGTGTCGGCGCTACTGGCCGAGGAGGAAGCGGCCGGTGTCCTCGACCCGGACCGGGCCCGATCGCTGAACGATGCGCTGGACGCCTCCACGGCCGCGATCCGGGATTATTTGAACGAAGCCAAGGCGCAAGGCGTCCAGGTCGCCGGTTACGGGGCAGCGTCGCGAGCCACCGCCCTGCTCCGCTGCGCACAGGTGACACCCCTCGAGGTCGTGGCGGTCGCCGACGCCTCGGTCGGTCTGCAGGGTCGCGCCATGCCGGGAGCCCGGATTCCAATCGTCGCCCCGGCCGAACTCATCGTCATGCGCCCCGATCGAGTGCTGCTCTTCGTCCCGGACCTGCTGGCGGAAGTACGCGCCGCGCTCCCCGAAATCGAGGCGAACGGCGGGCGCTGGGTAGTCGTCGATCCGATGCCGCGGGAGGTGGAACCGGTCTGGAGAGTTGGATCCCAATGAGGGGCCACGGGCCGAACGACGTAGGACGTCACTATCGGCGCAGCGCCGCTGCATAGGTCGCCCACGGTATGCCGTCCTCGCGATCCCGCCGGCTCATCACCGTGACGGGGGCGGGCCAGGGCACCGCCAGGTCCGGGTCGTCGTAGGCCACCGTAACGTCCAGAGCAGGCGCGTGGAATTCGTCGATCCGGTACACCACGTCGGTCACCGAGGTCAGGGCTTGAAGGCCGTGCAGAAACCCCCGGGGAATGTACAGCTGAGTGCAGAGCTGATCGTCCAGCAGGAACGTCTTCACCTGGCCGAAGGTTACCGAGCCAGGTCGGGCGTCCACCACGACGTCGAGCACCGCGCCGTGAGCGCAGCGGACCAACTTCGCCTCACCGGCTCCCGAGCGCCCGTGCAGGCCGCGCACCACGCCTTGGTAGGTCCGAGACTGATTCTCCTGCTTGAAACCGGCCGGATCGATCCCGGCCGAGGCCAGCACCTCAACGTCCAGTGTCCGCGTGAAGTAGCCGCGCTCGTCTCGGTGCGGGCTCGGTCGCAACAGCACGAGCCCCTCGATCCCGGTAGGCAGGATCTCCACACGCGGGAGCTTAGCGGTTTGCCGGGAAACGATTGGCGGCGAAACCGAATAGGTGGCCGTGGACCGCTGCTATCCGTGCGACTGCCTCCGACAGCTTTGGCGCGGTGACGGCCGAAGGGCCCGACCCCACGACCATCACGGCGCCTCCGCCCCAGGCGGCAAGGTTGTCTGCGTCGGCCACGGCGAGCAACGGGGGCGTATCCACCACGACCACGTCGTAGGCGGATTCGAGTTGCTCGAGCAGTGACTTGGTCGCGTCGTTGGCGAGCAGTTCCGGAGGGTTGGCGCTTTCCGAGCCGGCCAACAAGACATCCGGCGCGTTGTCCCCCAACGATCGCACTGCGTCCTGCCAGTTGAGCTGTCCCCCCAAGACATCCACCAGGCCTGATCGCTCGCCAAGGCCCAACCGCGAACCGAGCGCCGGCTGACGAAGATCCGCCTCCACGAGACACACCCGCTGACCCGCTTCACCGAAGGCCCGGGCCAGGCCGGCGGCCACCGTGGTGCGTCCCTCCCGCGCAACGGCTGAGGTGATGACGCAAGAAGCGCGTCCACGGTCGAGGAGGGCTGCGTGCAGAGTGGTTCGCAGCTGGCGGAGCGCCTCGACGCCGGCACCGCTACCAGTTCCCGACCGAATCCAATCCTCGATGGTGGCGGTGTCGGGCAGCTGAACCAAGAGCGGTGCCGAGCTGACCGCCGCGATCTGGCGCGGCGCCGTGACGCGCGCGTCCATGGCCTCGCGCGCGAACGCCGCGGCCAGGCCGACGGCGAGGCCGATCAGCAAACCTAGGGCGACGTTAAACCTGAGCACCGGCCGTTCCGCCGCAATCGGCACACTGGCGGAGTTGATCACGGTGATCTTGATCACCGGGGAGTTCGCCCGGCCCGCCGGCTCCAGGGTAGGCGCGACCCTGACAAACTCCTGGGCAATGGCGTTCGCGATCCGGGCCGACTGCTCGGCCGAGGAATCCTCGACCGCAATCACGACGACAACCGTCTCGGTGATCACGGTCGCGCTGACCCGCTCGGCGAGGTCAGCGACCGTTACGTCGAGTCCGAGTTCGTCGATCACCGGCGCGAGCACGATGTCGGTGTTCACGACCTCGACGTAGGACTTCACCCGGTCGAGGACGAACGTCGAGCCCTGCACCAACTCGATGCTCGTTCCCCCGGTGCCCGGGGCGACGAAGAGCTCCGTGCGAGCGGAATACACCTTAGGGAGGAGCAAGGCGAGCGCCAGACCCACCAGTCCGCCGAGGACGATCATGGCCACCAGGATCCGCCAACGGCGACGGAGGGCCCGACCGAAATCCCTGAGCTCCAACGCATCTCCGAATCGACTGGCCGCGGCGTTCCCGGGTCGCCCAGCAGGAATACAACCCGGACGGCGGATGGGCCGTGACCGGACTGGCCCGATATTACCGTCAATGCCGGTGACCGTACGATTCCGAGCGCTGTGGCAGCGTGCGGCGGATGAGTGACAGTCGAGGTCTCGCCAATCCCTCGTGATTTGCCCCCTGATTGCGCCTCGATCGACTCGACGGCGGCCGCGGCAGCGCTCAGGATGGACCCATGGACCTTGCCACGCCGCCGGCACGGGGCTGGCAGAGCGCCTCTCGCTGGGTGATCTTGCTGGTGGTGATCTCGGCCATCACCTGGCGCGCCCGGGCCGTCTTCGCCGGTGGCATCGATGTCGTGGTGATCGGGAAGGCTCTGGTGGCCCTCGTGGCCCTGGCGGCGGCCTGGGCCGCCCGCCGGTCCGTCCGGGACCCGCAACCGATGGGCACGATGTACCTGTGGCTGTTGGCCGGCTACGTCACGGTCTCGCTGTTCGGGGCCTGGACCTACGGCCAGCTCTCGGTGAGCGCCGTGCTATCGGTCCGCGTGGTCGTCCTGGCGGCGACCATCGCCCTGCTGGTCAAAACGTTCCCGCCGGAACGGCTGATCCGAGATCTGTTCGTGGCCCTCACCCTGGTCGCGCTGGTCGCCTCGGTCACCGGTCTTCCCGTCCTGCTGGCGGGCGAGCGGCTGCGGGGCGGGATCCCGGAGCTGCACAGCAACGAGTTGTCGTTGCTCTGCGCGTTGCCCATCATCGGCCTGCTGTTCCTGGTCGTTCACGGGTGGGCGCGGGTCGGTCACATCGTGTTGCTGATCCTCCTCCTCGGACTGGTCTGGCTCACCGGGTCGCGGACCTCCCTGCTCGCGATCGCGATCGCCTTCGTCGTGATCCTCGTGCAGGCCCGGCGCTTCAATCCGTGGCTCGTCGTCGTGATCTCCGCGGCGCTGCCCATCGGTGTCTACCTGGGCTTCCAGACCGACGTCATCGATGAGTTCGTCAACCGCGGCGGGACCGGGCGGATCGAAACCCTGAACTCACGGAGCATCGTCTGGGAGGCGGCTTTCAGCTTCCCCGAGACGGAGTGGACCAGGTGGTTCGGCGTGGGCTTGGCGACCAAGCGGATTCCGGTGACCGGCCAGTATTGGGACGATCAGAACCTCGACAGCAGTTGGGTGTCCACCCTGGTCCAGGCCGGCATCCTCGGGATTGTGATCTTGGTCGTCTGGCTGGTCACCCTCTCGGTCCGAACGTTCTTCCTGCCGCGGACGCCACGCTCGCTGATCCAGGCCGTGCTGATCTTCCTGATCATCCGCAGCGTGCTGGAGAGCGGCCTGATCGACAGTTCTCCGGCGTTCGTGACCTTGTTGGTGATCAGCTTGGTTGTGGACCGCAGACCGGTCGGCACGGCTCCGCTCAGCCGAAGATCCCCAGGTGCTGAGTCGAGGTCGGCTGCTCCAGCCAGCCGGCGATCGACGCCGGCAGCGGCAGGGCCACCGCGCCGGCGGCCTGATTGATCGAGCGCCGTTGCGGTCCCGTCCGCGTTGACCACCGCCGGGCCGTCGAAGCCGAGGGATCGAGCCTCCTGACCGGTCGCGGCCTGGAACGCCGCGAGCGAGGTGTACACCGCCGGATTGCCGGCTCCTCGCGACCAGACGGCCAACCAGGTCGGACGTGAGGCGGCGGCCCGTCGGTACACGTTGCCGTTGCTCGTCACCCGCATCTGCTCGGCCGTCAGCTGGTGGGCGTAGTCCTCCACACACAGCAGGCAGTTACCGGTGGTGCCGCTCACGATGTTGTTGCTCACCGTCACCGGTCCGTTGATCCACGGCATGGTGGGGTCCGGAATCGGGCGGCGCGGATCGTGACCGGCATCGTTGGGATTGGCCTGCCGACGGGCGTCTTGGACGATATTGATCGGGCGGTTGTTGTCCACGAAGGTGTTGTTCCACAGCTGCACTTCGCTGGTGTTGTTGATCTTGACGCCGAAGCCGCTGTTGTTCTTGATCAAGTTGCCGGCCAGGACCATCTTGCCGGAGATCTCCAGGCTGACCCCGTGTCCGCTGTTGCCCTGCGCGACCGATCGCGCGATCACGCCGTCGTAGACGGACTCGTCCAGCCAGAAGCCCGGTCCGAGATTGTCCAAGGTGGAGGATCGGGTGATCGACACCCCGCGGGTGCGGGTGATCTTGATTCCCCCGGAGACCGGCGAGGAGTTGAAGCGTTCGAGGTTGTTCTGCCGCGCCAGCAGGTCAGTCACCGAGAGGCCGTCGGCGTGGTTCGCGTGCACCCCGAGCAACCCGTTGCGCTCCGAGGTGACCCGGGTGAGCCGGCCCTGGGCGGCGACCACACTGATCCCGGTGGTTGCGTTCTGGTCGACGTGGACGTTCTCCAACGAGATGCCCGGCCGCTCGAGGGTGATCGCGCCCAGATGCGGCACCGACGGGGCGTAGCGCCGCACGCCCAGGCCGCGGACGACGATGCCTTCAGCCCGGAGAGTCAAGGGCTTGGCCAGCACGCTGGCCCGGACCTCACCCGCGTTCGGGTCTGATCCGATGACCAGCCGCTGGGCCGCATAGTCCACGTAAAACCGGCCGGGTCCGACCGCGCCCGCGTCTCCCACCTGCTGTTGGGCCACGCCGTTGATCCAGACCTGATCGGGGTGCGCCGCCATCGGATACGCCGGGTTGACGAAGCCCCAGTACGGCTCCGTGCTGTCCGGGGCTCCCCAGGTGTAGGTCGGGCTCGCGTCGAACTGCGTGGTCCAGCCGTCGCGTCGCCACGTCGCACCGTTCGCCACGAATCCGCTGACCACCGTGCTGCCGTCGAGCCACACCGCTTCACCGGGATAGTTCTGGATGGTCAGCCGTTTGGTCACCGTCGCCTGCTGGACGTAGCTTCCGGCTCGCAGCACGACGGTTGCGCCCACGGGCGCCTTGTCCACGGCTGCCTGCAACGTCCGGAGCGGGGCGTTCAGTGAGCCGGCGGCGACGTCGGAGCCCGACGGAGCCACGTAGACGGCGTCGGCCGGCGCCGAGTAGCGGGCGCTTCCCACCGTCGCGGACCCGGTCGTCCCGATCGGCCCGGAGACCGGCGGTGTGCTGGGAGTCGGTGTGCTGGGAGTCGGTGTGCTGGGAGTCGGTGTGCTGGGAGCCGGGGGCGGCGGAGTAGAGATTGGCGGAGTCGGAATCGGCGATGACGTGGGCGCCGGCGATCCTGGACCCTCGGTTACCGAAAAGGTGTCGAAGAAGACCGTGGTGGGGGTCGAGGAGCGCGAGAGATACGTCGTCAACGCCGGCGATCCAGATCCGACCAGCCGACTGGAGCTGGCGTCGGCAAAGGTTGTCTGCCAAGCGGGCTCGGCCTGACCGGCCATCCAGGTCTTCGCCGAGAGGCGAACCGGCGTCGATGCCGCTCACCTCGAAGCGAAGGGTCGACCATTGGTGCGCCTGGACGCTCTCCGGCAGCTTGACCTCGCCGCCGAGTGGCGTCGGTCCGGCACCGGCCTGGTCGTACCGACCCAGCGAGAGGAACCGGTCGCCTCCCGGTCCGATGCGCAGGGTCGCCCGGTAGGCGCGGTCGTCGGCGGTGCGGAGTTGAAGCGAGTTGTAGGTACCGCTGCCGGCGGTGGGCAACTCGGCCACCGCGACCGAGATCGTCGCCGTCGCGTCCAGTACTCGGACGCCCGCTAGTGCCGCCCGGCGTTCTGCGGCGGGAGCGGGCAAGCGAACCGTTCCGTATCCGCCGCCGGTCGAGAAGTCCGCCGCACCGACGTGTACGTACGCCCCGCCGGTGGTTGCTGCGCCCCAGCCACCGGAGCCGACCCGGTCCAGCCGGTCGGAGACGACCAGGTCCCCGGGCGCGGCGGACGCGGGTCCGGTGATCGACAGTGTGAGCAGGAGACCGAGCAGTGCGCCGACCACGGCGACGCCGCGGAGGAACGGCCTTCCGACTCGGCGCCGATCACGGGGTTGGGAACCACGCGAGTCGACACGCGACGCCTGGCCGCGCGGGTCGTACGCGCCTGCGGACATGCCGGACTCCTCTGTCGAGATGGGGCTGGACAGTGCGCTCAACGTAGTGGTGTGACAAGCCCCAAGGCAAAGCCCGCGACCGACTGCTGATCTTGCCTTAAGTCAGAAGATCAGGTGTCGATATTCCTTCGGAAATCAACAGAATTTGGCCGATCATCCGCCACCATCCGGCCGAGAATCGCGTTGCGGGTGACGACGGCGATGATCATGGTCACCACCCCGAGCAGCAGCGGCACCAGCCACACCGCGTCGGAGAAGGTCAGGAGCACGCCGACACCGATCAAGCTCAACGCCACCTCGACCCCCCGGACAGCGAGGACCGCGCGCTGGCGGCCTCGTGCAGCAGCGAGGGCTCCGTACGGAGTGGCCACGGCGACCGCCATGGCGTACAGCCCCCAACCGGCAACGAGCGCTTGAGAGACCTCGAAGGCGCCTCCGGTGAGCAGCCCGCCGAGCACCGGAACCGCGAGCACGGCTCCCAGCACGAGCAACCCGACGGCAACCACCAGAACCGCGATGCTGCGATCGGCCCGCCGCAGCTGGGCGGCCAGCGGAACCGATCGTTCGGCCGCGTACGTCGCGAAGAGCACCGACGTCAAACCAGCGATGGCCACCGTCGCCGGAGCCAGATAGATCCGGGCCGCTTCGAGTTCGCCCACCACCGCCAGCGACACCAGGGCCACGCAGAGAAAGCGGATGGCGGCCTGAGCCGCCGGGCGCGAGGCCTGCTGGGCCGCCCGCCACAGTCCGTATGCCGCCACCTCGCGCAGCGCCGCCGAGCGCATCGGCACCACGAATCGCTCGGCTCGCGGAAGGCAGCCCACGGCCACCGCGCCGGCCACCAGCTGGCCGATCAGCAAGGCCACGAAGAGGGTCTCCAGACCGATCGGCCGACCGGCCCACGCGGTAGCGCCGAGCACTACCAGAGCGGCCAGCACGCCGACAAGATCAATGATCACGATGCGCCAGAAGAGCAGATTGGCCATCAACAGCCGGCGCAGGATGTCTTCGGCCAGGAAGATTGCGGTGGTCACTCCGAAGATCACCGCCACCCAACCCGACACGAAGCCGCTCAGCGACAAGGCGAGCGCCACGATCGACCCAGCCCCGGCGAAGATCACCAAGGCCCAGATCTGCAGGCCGGCCCGGATCCGGCGCGTGCCGCGATCGAGCACCGTCAGCGAGTCGCCGACGAATCCGCTGCTGACCGCGGTGGCCACGATCAGCACGGCGTACAGGGTGCCGAACACGGCCAGGCCCTCCAAGCCGAGCGCCCGCAACGCCACCAACTGCAAGATCAGGCTGGCCACCGCCTGCGAGCCCTGGGCGGCCACGCCACCCAGGGCGCGGCCGAGGTGCCGTCGGCCCGCGACCGAGCGACCAGGAGTCGCCTGGTCGGCGGTGTGGGCGAACGGCCGGCCCTCGGCTTCGATCACCGACACGACGTCACTCCTGCGGTTCCACGACGAGGTTGTCGATGCTCGCCACCACCGGTGCGTTGGTCGCGGAGCCGCGAGAGGTAGGCCTGCAGGCCGATCGACCCGGCGCGCTGGAGCTCGGCGGTGCTGTCCGTCGTGGTCAGCTGCCACTGGGTCGGTTCGGCGCTCGAGGCCCGCCAGACCTTGGCCCGAAGCTCAGTCGTACCGGATCCGGCGACCTGCACGCGCATCCGCAGGACGTCGCCGGCCTGGTAGGTCAGCTGAGGCACCGTCGTCGAGGCGATCGTGGTCTCGGTGTTGTCCACCACCTTGGTCATGATCAGCTGGACCGAAGTCGGCAGGATCCGGGTCTTCATCCGGTACTCGGAGTTGCCGACCCGCCGAGTCGCGACCGTTGCGTACGTTCCACTTCCGGTGGCGGCCTTGTCGAAGGCGACATCGACGCTCAGGTCGATATCGGCGGCCGATACGTCGTTGAGGTAGATCCGCGGGCCAACCGCCGGTGCGGTCATCTTGATCTTGCCCACGCCGTCGCTGACCGCGAAGTTGCCGGCACTCCCGATGGGCGACCAGCTGCCGCCCCGGTCCGCGGAGCCGAATCCGGTCGCCTCGCTGCGATCGAACTCGTCCGCCGCGATGGTCTGCGACGGTGCGGTGACCGTCACCTCCTCGGTCGCCGTATCGGTCTCACCGTCGTCGTCGGTGACGGTCAGCTCGATCGTGTACGTGCCCGCCTCGACGTAGGTGTGGGTCTCCTCCGCCTCGTCGCTGGTGCCGGAGTCCCCGAAGTCCCAGGCGTAGGAGACGATGTCGCCGTCGCCGTCGGTGGAGTCGGTGCCGCTCACGGTCGACCTCCAAATCGGAAGTCGACACGTCGATGACAGCTTCGGGCTTGGCGTTCGGCGGCGCGGTGACGGTGATGTCCTTGGTCACCGAGTGCTCGGTGCCGTCGTCGTCGGTCACGGTCAGCTTGACCGCATAGGTGTCGGCGGCGGCGTAGGTGTGCGAAGCCTGCTTCGTATCCGCGGTTGCCCCGTCGCCGAACTCCCACGCGTAGCCGGCGATTGTGCCGTCGCTGTCGCTGGAGTCGCTGGCGTCGACCGAGATCTCCAGGTCGTTCGCCGTCGACGTGAACTTCGCCTCCGGAGCCACGTTGGGTGGCGGCGCGGTGACGGTGATCGGCTTGACCAGCTCGGCCTTCCCACCCCGGTCGTCGGTGACGGTCAACTTGACGTTGTAGGTCCCCGCCCCGGCGAACGTGTGGGAAGCCTGCTTCGTATCCGCGGTTGCCCCGTCGCCGAACTCCCACGCGTAGCCGGTGATCTGGCCGTCGCTGTCGCTGGAGTCGCTGGCGTCGACCGAGATCTCCAGGTCGTTCGCCGTCGACGTGAACTTCGCCTCCGGAACCACGTTGGGTGGCGGCGCGGTGACGGTGATCGGCTTGACCAGCTCGGCCTTTCCGCCCCGGTCATCGGTGACGGTCAGCTTGACGTTGTAGGTCCCCGCCCCGGCGAACGTGTGCGAAGCCTGCTTGCCGCTGCCCGTCGTCCCGTCACCGAACTCCCACGCGTAACCGACGACGGTGCCGTCGCTGTCGCTGGACTCACTGGCGTCCACGTCGACCGCGAGGTGCTCCTTGGTTTCGGTGAAGCTCGCGGTCGGCAGCAGGTTCGCCAAGACCCCGCCGCCGGCCTTGAAGTGCCGCAGCGCGTCGGCCTCGCTCAGCGCCGAGGGGTAGACCGCCACCTCGTCGATGGTTCCGTCCAGGAACGCGCTGGTCGAGCCCCAGGTCCGGTCACCGCCGACCTTCCAGTGGCCGCTGTAGTTGTGGCCGATGGTATTCGGGTTCGTCCCGGCCGCCCGGCCGTCGACGTAGAGCCGCATGCCGTCGGCGGACAGCGTCGCGACCGCGTGGTGCCAGGCGCCGTCGTTGAGCGACTGCGCCGTGGTGATCGTCCGACCCACGCCGTTGTAGACCCCGAAGACGAGCTTGCCGTCGTCCTGCAGGTAGACGTGCCGGTCGTAGCTTCCCGACAGCCCGGTCTTGGCGTTGCCGAAGCCGATGATCTTGCCGCCGCGGGTGCTGGAGGTTTTGAACCACGCCTCGGTGCTGAACACCGTCGGGTTCGAGACCGCGTTGTCGCCGGAGACGTAACCCGTCGAGCCGTCGAAGCGAGTTGCCGGGTTGGTCGTGCCGGTGACGGCGCTCCCCTGGCCCTTCGTGTTGCCCCCGTAGTACGTGCCCCGGTTGTTCAGCTGCCCCGAGTCCGCGGCAGCCGTACCCGTGGTTTCCCCGAGCCGCCAGTACAGGTCGGGCTCGTCGGCGAAGACGGCCGCGCCGTAGGGATCGCTCGGCGCCTTCACGGCCGCCGAGGTCCGCCCGGAGGCGACGTACTGGGCGTCGATCTGCGTGGCCGTAAGGGCCGTCGGGTAGATCGAGACCTCGTCCAGGCTGCCGTTGAAGTTCGCCGCACCGGCGCTCGGCATGTCAGAGATCGTGTCGCCGCTGAGGCGCCAGTACCCCACGTACACCTCGGGGTCGACGATATCGTTCCGCTGGCCGACCAGCACGCCGTCGACGTACAGCTTGACCTTGCTGCCCGACAGTGTCGCGACCGCCTGGTGCCACTGGTTGTCGTGGTAGGTCTTCGCGCTGGTGACCGCCTTCACTCCACCGGCTCGGACCCCAAAGGCCACCCGGCCCTGGTTGTCAACGTAGAGCTGCCGGTCCCGGTGCCCGGAGTTCCCGACCTGGAGATCGGAGAACCCCAGCAGGCGACCCCCTGCGGTGCCGGTCCTGAACCACACCTGAGCGGTCATTTCGGTCGGCGCCGCACTGGCACCGGTGGCGTAGCTCCGGCCCGCATCGGTGTTGGCCACCGTGACGGCCGCGCTTCCGGCGACCGCCCCCGCCGCACCGGAGGTGACTCCGGTGCCGCGCGTCGCGACGTTGCCGCCGGCGGAATCGGCCAGCTGGCCGGTGCCGGCCGCGTCGTCCATCGGCCAGTACAGCGAGGCGCCGTCGGCCTGCACACGCGTGGCGTACGGGTTGAGGGTCGTGCTGGCCGGAACCGTGATGGACCGGCTGGTGCCGAACACCCGGTTGCCCGAGCCGTCGACGGCGCGGATCTGGTAGCTGTAGGTCTGCCCAGCGGTGAGGCCCGTGTCGCGGTGACTGAGGGCCGGCATGTTCCACCACGTGGACGGTGCGTCGAGCGTCTTGACCACGCCGCCCGGCGTGCGGACGACCTCGTAGCGCAGGCTGGCGTCGTCGGGATCGTTACCGGCAAGCCAGCCGACCTTGACCGTGTTGTTCGGCATTGCCTGCAGGGTCGGGATCAGCTGGTTGTTCACGAACACCGGTCCCCGCTTGGCCGGTGCGATGGGCTTGACGGCGAAGCGCACCAGGCCCTGCTGACCGGTCCCGTTGACCGACGGAAACTCCCCGCCGACCACGACGTAGTCGGTGTTGCCGCTGATGCTCCAGCCCGCCTGCGCCTGACCGGTGAACGTGCCCTGCGTGAAGTTCGGCAGCCAGTGCTTGATCGATGGGCTGGGTTGGCCGGCCCAGTTCGGGTAGCCGTGTACCTCCCGCAGGTTCTGTCCGGTCGCGTCCTTCGACCAGGCCATGGACCACTGGAACTTCCACGGTGAGTACTGCGGGAACCCGCCGCCGATGTTGCCGGCGTAGTGCGGGTGCCCAACGGTGTAGACCGTCTCGTCGGCGACGAAGTTGCTGTACGTGTCGCCGTGTGCGTCGGCGACCCAGCGCAGCTGTCCGGTCGACACACTCGCCGACCACGGTCCCTCCATGTTGCCGCCCGGACCGTAGTGGTACGCCGTGCCGTACACGGCGTCACCGTCGACGGTCAGGCTGGTGATGGCCGAGTCTTCACCGGCGTTGCTGACCACCACCGGCCAGGGCTCCAGGGCCCCGGTCGTGGCGTTGATCTTGGCCAGACCTCGGCTCGCTGCTCCGTTCACGGTCTCGAAGGCACCCCCGGCCAGCACGTACGCGCCGTCAGCCGACAGCGCCACGGCGTTCACCTGGCGGTTGGCCATCGGCGCCCAGTTGAGCAGCGCGCCGTTGCTGGCGTTAAAGGCGGCGAGATTGCCGCGGGCCTGGCTGCCTACGCCGGCGAAGGAGCCGCCGACGTAGACGGTGGTGTTCGTCGCCGTAATGGCCCGGACCTGGTAGCCGACAGGCGGGGCGAAGGTGGTGATCAGCTGGCCGGTGGTGGCGTTGAAGGCCGCAATCCGCGATCGGGTCACGCCGTTGACGGTGGTGAAGTCACCACCGACGTAGACCCGGGTTCCATCCGGGGACTTCGCCACCGCCAGCACCTGACCGTTCAGGGTCGGGGCGAAGGTGGTGACCAGGTTGCCCGTGGTGATGTCGTAGGCCAGCAGATGACTGCGCGGCGTCTGGTTGGTGCCCGCGGCCGCCCCGGCCGGGCGTGCCTGGGTGAAGTTTCCGCCCGCGTAGACGGTCTTGTTCACCACGGCCTGCGACCAGACGACACCGTTGATCTGCACGGTCGGCAGCGCGTCGGCGGTCACGGTCTTGGCCGTGCCAGGTTGCACGGGGCTCACCGCCGCCGAGGCGCTGGGCGCCAGGGCTGCCGAGCCCAAGACGCTGGCCGCGAGTACGGCCAGGCCGGCCCCGGCCGCCGTGAGGCGGCGGCGGAAGCGGTTCGGAGTTGTTGGGTGTTGCTTGGTCATGCTGGTTCCCCCACGAACTGAGCCGCTGGGGTCCCTGCCGCAGCGCTCACGAGAATGGACAGCGGACCGCGGGAATCCGCGGTGCTGAAGATGTAGGTGCCCTCGGCGCTGTTCGCCGAAGCGAGCGATCCGCGCAGAGCACCGACCGGGTCGCTCTGGACCGGGCTCAACGGGCTCTTGGCGGCGTTAGTGACGGCCACCGTGCTGCGATCGAGATCAAGAGCGGTGTCCGACGTATTGGTGATCTTGACTCGCACCCGCACCGCTGGTCCCGAGATCTCCCCGGGCGCGTTGGCCTTGACCTGATCGCGGCGCAGCTCGAGCAGCTCGACGCGGATCCGGCCCTCGACCTCGGCCGGCTGCTCGGTCGGCACCGGCGGCAGGGTCTCCTGCGCTCCGGCGGGTACGACCTTCTTCGCGTTGCCCGGTCCGGCCGGCGGAGCCACTGGCTTTGACCGAGGCTCGGGCGTGACCGGACCGGCCGGCGCCTGCGAGGCAGACGGCGCCGCCTGCGAGGCGGACGGCGCGGCGCCCGGCTGCTGTCCCGGACCGACCTGGTTGGCGGCGCAGCCGGCCGTGAAGATCATCGACATTCCGATGATCAACCCAGCGGCTGTCCCGACCGGTCGCACCCAACGCGGACGAAGCGTCTGCGCTCGACGGCCGTGGGCCACCCGTGATTGGCTTGTTTTTTTTCGTGCAGGCGTGACGACGCCGTGTTCCCCCATCAGACTCCCCCAAGTCTTTGTGTTGCTCGCACGCGGCCCAAGGCCGCGCCGGCAACCAGCGATCGCAGAAGCGATCGAATTCCCCGGTCCCCAATAATATCAGGACAATGGCGCTCAAACATAATCGAGCAGCCTTTCTTTGATCATGGTCTGCTGTCCTGGCGACACACCCGCCAGCGAGTCGACGAGCTTGATCACCTCGTGTGCGTATCGGTCCACCGAGAAGCGGCGCTGAGCCTCGGCCCGGGCCGTGCGCGCCAGGTCCGCGGCCTGCGCGGGATCATCGACGAGTCGCCGAATGGCGCCCGCCAAGCTGGTCGCGTCGGCGTCGGTCACCAACAGCCCGGTGCTGCCGTCGATGACGCTCTCGCGGTGTCCTTGGGCATCCGCCGCCACCACCGGGCGCATGGCCAGCATGCCTTCCACGACAGCGTTTCCGAACGGCTCGCGCGACGACGGCTGGACGACGATGTCCGCCGCGGCCAAGGCGGGCCAGATAGGTGAGCGGTGGCCGGCGAAGCGCACGTGGCCGCTCAACTCCGGGCGGGCCGCCAGCTCCTGCAGCTCCGCCTCGTAGGCTTCATAGGACGGGAACACCGAGCCGGCCAGCTCCACCTCGACGTCGACTCCCGCCGAGCGCAGGAGCGCCGCCGCCTCGAGCACGAGGTGCGGCGCCTTCCGCGGCGACAGCCGGCCGATGACGATCAAGCGCGTCGGTCCGGCACCAGCGGCCGGAGCGGGCTCGACGTCTGGCCCCGGTACGCCGTTGTAGATCAGCTGCGTCCGGTCCGCCAGACCCGGATGCGCCTCGACCAGCGCCGAGCGCACAGCCTCGCTGATCACGATGATCTTGTTTGCCGCCCGCAACGGCAGCAGGAGGAGGCGCGCGACGGACGGACGCACGTCGGTCTCGGCTTCGTGCAGGTGGGCGACGACGGGCACCCCGGCCAGGCGACTCGCGAACAGCCACCACGGCAGAGTCACGGTGTTGACGTAGATCATCTGCGGGGCCACCCGCTTGATCAAGCGGAGAAGCCGCGGCACGGCGATGGCCGCGGCCATCGCCGTCTGCCCGAGGGCTGCCGGCCGCAACGCGGCCTTGCGAAGCACCGGGAAGTCACAGATCTCGACCTCGGCACCCAGGTGACGGATCCGATCGTTCAACGGTCCCTCGCTCGGCACCGCAACGACGACGCGACGACCTGAGGAGATCATCGCCGCGATCGACTGCAGCAGCTGCAGGTCCGCACCGTAGAGATCGGGCGACGGATGGGCGACCAGGACGACCCCGGCGGTCATGCCGTTGCCCCCGGTGACGTCGACATCACTCGGCCGCGTGCGGCGGCGACGACCCGACGGACGCTTGGTCGCGAAGGTGCGGGCCGACAGCCGCTGGCAGAGGATCTCGTAGCGACGAGCGACGTCGTTCCAGTCGTAGCGCTTGATCGCGAGCTTCAGCGCCGTGCCTCCGGCGACCATCGCATCGGGGTTGGCTTCGGCCCGCTCGACCGCCTCGGCGACCTCGACGGGACTGCTCCAGTACTGGGCCTGTCACCGAGCACCTCGCGGTTGAACATCACGTCGTTGGCCAGCGTGAAGCAGCCGGCGCCCGTCGCCCGCAGCAGTGACGGGTTGGTGCCACCGACCGAATGGCCGTGCAGGTAGGTCAGCGCGTTCGCGTACAGCTGATCCAGCTGAGTTTGGTCCCAGACCCCGCCGAGCAAGGCGGACCTGCTTGGTCGCGCGCGGCCTTGATGTCGGCGGTGTAGTCGTCGGCGTACGGCGCCGACCCGACCACGACCAGCGGATGCCGGGCCTGGCTCTGCCGGTAGCCGCGCACGATCTCCAGCACATGGTTCTCCGGCTCGAAGCGGGCGACGACCAAGTGGTACTTCTTCGGCTTCAGATCCAGCTCGGCGAGCCGGTCGGCGCCCAGCGTCGGTCATCGGTGCGCCGTAGGCGATCTGCACCGGTCGGCGCGTCGAACTCGTCGCGGTAGTACTCCTGCGATGCCCTTGGCGTCGGCGATCAAGGCGTCGGACCAGCGCACGGCCAGCTCTCGGCCATCCGGTAGTAGCGCTTGCCCGACCGGGCCCCACTTGGCCCGCTTCCACTCCAGCCCGTCGACGTGCGTGGCGAACGGAATGCCACGCAGCCGCAGCATCGGCAGCAGCGGCGCGTTGGCCGCGTTGAAGACGATCGCCGCGTTGACGCCGCGGGGTCGCGAGTGCGCACCGACAGTGCCGTGTGGCACAGCGTCTCGAGCGACCGCTTCTGCACGATCGGCAGGTGGACCACTTCATCCCCAGGTGCTCCACCGGACGCGGCTTGTCTGTTCCCGTGCGTACCGGCAGAACACGATCACCTCGTGTCCGGCGCGACCAGCCGCCGGCCGACCTCCTCGACGCAGGTCTCGAATCCTCCGTACTGGGCGGGAACCCCCCTTGTGCCGATCAGTGCGATACGCATGACTTTCCTCTCTTTGCTCCGCTGGAGCGTGCTTGGGAGACGGACCCGCGCCCCCAGCGGGTCCGGTGGTGCGGTCACAGACCGCGAAGATGATCAGCCGGGTGCGGTGATCAAGGATCGAAGTTTGGTGCTGGACGTGTGCGCGGTGTACGGCAGATAGCAGAGCTCGACACCGACCGAGCGCATCTGCTGCTCGAGCTGGTCACCCTGGCGCGTGCCCTGCCAGTCGTTGCCCTTGAACAAGATGTCGAAGCCGTGCTCGCGCCAGGCCTCGATCTTGTTGCTGGAGAAGTCGACCACGGCGAAGTCGACGGGGCGCATCGCGGCCACGACATCCAGCCGCTCCGCCAGCGGGACGACCGGCCACTTGCCCTTGGCCGCGAACAGCACCTCGTCGGTGACCACGCCGGTGATCAGCACATCGCAGCGTGCCCTCGCCGCGAGCAGGATGTTGAGGTGCCCGACGTGGAACATGTCCCATGCTCCCGGCACGTAGCCCACCCGGACCTCTGGATCACTGACGGGTCTCATCGGGTGCCCACCCCCGCGATCGCGTCGAGGGCCTGGACGTCGCGCATCCACTTCCGGCTGACCAAGATCAAGTATCCCGTCGAGGCCAGCGCCAAGAAGCTGTAGACGAGAAGGAAGGCGCTGGGGATGCCCAGGAGCACGAAGCTCAGGCACAGCACCCCATAGTCCGTCGGCAGCTTGAGCAGGGTCGTACGTCGCGAGAATCCCGCTCCGGCCGGCACAGAGCTGCCGTATTCGGCCCGGTGCACCCGAGTCACCAAGTCCACCAGGACCATGCCGAAGAAGTGCACCGCCGAAACGATGACGAAGAGCAGCGGCACCAGAAGCCAGGCCGGGTGCGGCAGCTCGAACTGGCGGAAGGCGACGATCAACACCGCCACGTGCAGCGCAGAGACCTTGACCGAATCGATCATGTGGTCCAGCCACTCGCCGGTGGTGCTGCCGCCACCCTGCCGGCGGGCCAGCTGCCCGTCGGCCGAGTCGAGCGCGTAGCCGATGACGAGACCAAGCGCGACCAAGATCCCGATCGGGAGCGACGCCGGGCCGACGGCGAGAAGCACGATTGCCCCGAACGTGAACGCTGCGCTGATCATGGTCACCTGGTTGGGCCGCAGCCCCAAGGCGTCGGCGGCGGTCGCGAGACGACGGCCGAGCGGACGGTTGATGTACAGCGAATACGGTGGTGCGCCCTTGGCGCTTTTCTGCCCGTGCGAAGGTGACGCGGGACCGATCTCCCGGATCGAGGCAGAGTCCAAGCCAGAAACGTCGGAAAACAACATGCTCAGGCCACCGCCGCGACTGCGTGATCGCCACGAGCACGAAGCAAAAGGTCGCTGCTCGACTTGCGCCGGGCCTCGAGCTCGATGATCTTGGCGCCCGTCGCAGGAGCCGCCTGGCCTGCGGCCGCAAAGACGATGTCGTACGGCGCGAGTGCGCTGCGCTCGTGGAGCACGGCCCGGCTGACGCCACGGACCTGCTCGACGATGGCGAGCCGTTCCTGCGCGCTGACCACCGGCCGCCGGCCGTACCGTTGCTCCAGGTCGTGATCGGTAAACACACCGACGACGAGCGTGCGGCAGCGCTCGGCTGCCTGCTTGATTAGATCTAGGTCCCCTACGTCGAACAGGTCGAACGCGCAGACCAAATACCCCGTTGCCATGAAAGGCTCATCCCCCGAAAGCCTAAATGTCCATCCCCCAATGGACAGTGTTCGCCCCCACGAACACAACAAGAACGATAGCCGATGAATAGGTCTGTTTCGGTCACATTTCTGCAACACGACGAAATAATGACCTAAGAATCACCCAAGATCGGCTCAGAACTCCGTCATCAACCTCATCGCCGCCCGAGCGCGCGATAGGTCCAACCGGCGGCCCGCCAGCGCTCGGCATCCAAGGCGTTGCGTCCGTCCAGCATGCGCGGAACCGCCACTCGCTGCTTCAGCTCGGCGGGATCCAGGGCGACGTAGGACTTCCACTCGGTCAGGAGGAGCACGAGCTCGGCCCCGGCCACCGCCTCCTCCACCGTGTCGGCGTAGTGCAGGTCCGGCCACTTCGCGGCGGCGTTGGCGATCGCCTTCGGATCGGTCACGACCACCTCGGCGCCCTGCAACGAGAGTTGGGCGGCCACGCTGAGCGCCGGCGAGTCCCGGACGTCGTCGCTCTCCGGCTTGAATGCGGCTCCCAAGATCGCGACGCGGCGGCCGACGATCGATCCGTCGCACACCTCCCGTGCCAGATCGACCATGCGCACCCGGCGCCGCAGATTGATCGAATCCACTTCCCGCAGGAAGGACAACGCCTGATCGACGCCCAGTTCACCCGCGCGAGCCATGAAGGCCCGAATGTCCTTGGGCAGGCAACCGCCGCCGAAACCCAGTCCGGAGTTGAGGAACGAGCGGCCGATCCGCGGATCGTGGCCGATGGCGTCCGCCAACTGGATCACGTCGGCGCCGGTCGCCTCGCACAGCTCGGCCATCGCGTTGATGAAGGAGATCTTCGTGGCCAGAAAGGAGTTGGCGGCGACCTTGACCAGTTGGGCGGTGGGGTAGTCGGTGACGATCAGCGGCACACCGTCGGCCAACGCCTTGGCGTAGACCCGGTTCAGCTGGGCCGTCGCGCGCAGCCCGGCCGCGCCGTCGGCGACGCCGTAGACCAGCCGATCCGGGCGAAACGTGTCTTGCAGCGCGTGGCCTTCACGCAGGAACTCCGGATTCCAGGCGAGGGTGGCCTCGGGCTGCTTAGCGTGGATCTGCTCGACCAGCGCCTCCGCGGTGCCAACCGGTACGGTCGACTTGCCGACGACCACATCGCCGGGCCGCAGGACGTCGACCAACGCGGTGACGGCGGCGTCGACATAACTCAGATCCGCCTTGTTCTCCCCCTTCTTCTGCGGGGTGCCGACGCAGACGAAGTGCACATCGCAGCCGGCGGCATCGGCGATCTCGGTCGAGAAGCGCAGCCGACCCGTTGCGAGAGCGTCGGCCAGCAGTTCCGGGAGGCCGGGCTCGAAGAACGGTGGGTCGGCCGCCGCGAGGGCCGCGACCTTGTGGGCGTCGACGTCGATGCCAATCACATCGTGACCCAGCACCGACATGCACGCTGCGTGCACGGCGCCGAGATAGCCGCAACCGATCACCGAGATGCGCAGCACCTCACCCGCTGCGTCCTCGGGTTCCACGCGCGCAGGCGGCCTGGTCGATTCGGGTGTGTTCACGGCGACTTCCGGTCCCTGGGTTTGACGAGATCGAACGACATGGACGTAAGAGCGTACGGCATGTAGGCCGAGTCGTGTTCATCATGACACGTGGTTTCGTGGGCTCTTGTTGTCCGAGCAGTCCGAGAGCAGCGGCGTGGTGATCAGCCGCTCGCGCCGTCCGGGCGGGCGCACCTCGTAGAGTGAGGCCATGACCGGAGGGCGGCAAGCGACAACGCAGCGGGCGACGTGATCGACGAGCAGGTCGTCTTGCTTGATCCGCGCGGCCAGGCCATCGGCGCACGCGCCAAGGCCGACGTCCACAGCGCAGCAACGCCCCTCCACCTGGCCTTCTCGCTCCACCTGTTCGCCCCTGACGGGCGGGTCCTGATCACCCGCCGAGCCTTGTCCAAGGCCACCTGGCCGGGCGTGTGGACCAACAGCTGCTGCGGACACCCGGGGGTCGATGAGGCACTGCCCGACGCGATCGAGCGGCGGTTGGTGCAGGAACTCGGCGTTCGCGTCGAGGACCTGACCTGTGCGTTGCCCGACTTTGCGTACACCGCGACCGACGCCAGTGGGATCCAGGAGAACGAGATCTGCCCGGTCTACGCCGGCCGGTGGTCGGACCCGACCCTGCCCCTCCGGGTCAACAACGCCGAAGTGATGGACTGGGTGTGGATGCGCTGGACTGATCTGGTGACCGCGGTGACCGCGACACCCTTCGCCTTCAGTCCCTGGGCCGTCGAGCAGGTCCAGCAGCTGCCCTCGTCACCTTGTCCCTGACCTGCCCCGCCAGGCCTCCTCAGTAAAGTGCGGCTCGAGTCGGTGCTGCATCCGAGCACAACGATGCGGGCGAAATAGAGCCGAGGTGAGGGAATGGGTCTGGATGCTATGGGTGACTCTGGTGACCACGGGTCGCTGACGGCGATGTCGAAAGTGATGTCGACGGTGGTTGGTGCACGCCGCCCTACCCCCTTGGCGGAGACGTCGTGACCCTTTTCCAGACCCGGCGGCGCAGTGCGAACGGCTCGGCCCGCGTCGTACCGCTTCCCCAATCGGGGCCCGGACCGGACGTGACCTCTCACCTGGATCTCGTGGACGGGTTGCTGACGGAGGTGCTGGCCGATCTCCGGCACCTGTGGGCCACCAAGCTCGACGGTGCCGCCGTGGCCGACGTGCTCGGCGACAGCGATCTCCCGGATCTGCTGGACGACCTGATCCGCAGCGGCGGCAAGCGCATTCGGCCGGTCATGGCCTATCTGGGGTGGCTGACGGCGAGCGGCCGGGCGCGCGGGATCGGTCACGCCGAGGTCGTCCGAGTGGGCGCCGCGCTGGAGTTGCTGCACCTGTTCGCGCTGGTGCACGACGACGTGATGGACGAGTCGGCGTCCCGCCGCGGCCTGCCGACCGTGCACACGCTGGCCGGCCAGTTGCATCGCGAGGCCGGGTCACGGGGGCGTTCGGCCCGCTTCGGTGAGAGCATCGCCATCCTCCTGGGCGATCTGGCCCACGCCGAGGCCGACCAATTGATCGCTGACCTGCCGCCGGAGATGCGGAAGATCTGGCGCCTGCTGGTGATCGAACTCGTGTACGGGCAGCGCCGCGACCTGACCGGAAGTGCCGCGGGGCGGCGCGACCTGCAGAACGCCCGGGAGATCGCCCGGCTGAAGTCCGGCGGTTACACCGTCGAGCGGCCGCTGGAGCTGGGAGCGGCCGCAGCCCGGGCACCCGAGGTGGTGGCGGCCCGGCTGGCCCACTACGGCCGCGAGGTCGGTGAGGCCTTTGCGCTGCGCGACGACCTGCTGGGCGTGTGGGGCGATCCCCTGCGGACCGGCAAGCCTGCCGGGGACGACCTGGTGTCCGGCAAGCCGACCGTGATCATCTCTTTGGCCGAGGACCGACTCGGCGGTCGGGCGCGCACGGCGCTGAGCCGGATCGGCGCGCCGTCCCTGACCGCGGGGGATGTCGTGCTCTTGCAGGAGGCGATGGCCGGGGCCGGTGTCATCGCCGAGGTGGAGGAGATGATCGCCGACCACGTCTACTCGGCCCTCTCGGCCCTCGACGAACCCGCCCTCGACCCCGCCGGCGTACGCGAACTGACCCAAATGGCCTACCAGATCGCCTGGCGCGACACGTGAGCGACCACGAAAGTGTTGGGAAAGTGCAGATGAGAGCGCTCCTACCTCCCCCTATCCCGGCAACTGTTAACAGTTTCGCGAAATCGGCGGGCAGCGGGCCTCTTCCGGCACGATTTTCCGACAGTTTCCAGCCATCGGTCAGAGGGCAGTCGTGACCAAGGTCGTGGTGATCGGGGCCGGCCTGGCCGGTTTGGCGGCGGCGTGCCACCTGACCGGGCGCGGCTACGAGGTGACGGTTGTCGAGCGGGCCGACATCCCCGGGGGACGGTCCGGTCAGTTGATCCGGGACGGGTTCACCTTCGACCTGGGTCCGACGGTGTTGACCATGCGGAATCTCGTGGCCGACGCTCTCGCGGCCGTGGACGCCGACATCGACTCGGCGCTGCCGATGCGACGCCTCGACCCGGCGTACCGCGCCCGCTTCGCCGACGGGAGCACCATCCACGTCCGGCACGGCAGGGAGGCCATGCGGGCCGAGATCGCCGAGACCTGCGGGCCTGCCGACGCGGCCGCCTTCGACGGGTTCGTGGACTGGCTGATCAAGTTGTACGAGATCGAGATGCCGCACTTCATCGCGCGCAACTTCAACTCACCACTCGACCTGCTCCGCTCCCCCGGCGCGGCGGCCGCCCTCATCCGGCTCGGCGGCTTCGGCCGGCTCGGGAACGTTGTGCGCCGCCGGTTCCGCGACCCCCGACTGCACCGGCTGTTCAGCTTCCAGGCCATGTACGCCGGATTGGCGCCGGACGACGCCCTAGCGATCTACGCCGTGATCACGTACATGGACAGCATCGAGGGCGTGTGGTTTCCCGACGGTGGGATGCACGCCATGCCCGCGGCCCTCGCCGCCGCGGTGGAGAAGGCCGGCGCCATGCTGCGCTACGGCGAGACCGTGACCGAGGTCGTCCGCCGTCGCGACAACGGCGGGGTGGCCGGGGTCGGATTGGATTCCGGCGACGAGCTGATGGCGGACGCCGTGGTCTGCACGCTCGACCTGCCGGTCGCGTACGACGAGTTGCTGCCCGATCTGCGGCCGCCCCGGGCCGTCCGCCACGGGTCGTACTCGCCGTCGGCGGTGGTCTGGCACGTGGGCGTGCGCGGAATGCCGGCGCCCGAGGTCGGGCACCACAACATCCACTTCGGGACCCAGTGGGGCGAGGCCTTCGAAGCCCTCCTGAAGCGGGGTGAGCTGATGCCGGACCCGTCGCGGCTGGTCACCATTCACTCCCTCGACGACCCGTCGTTGGCGCCGGTCGACTCCTCCACCCTGTACGTGCTCGAGCCGGTGCCCAACCTGAACTCATCGATCGACTGGCGCCGAGAGGCCGGGCCGATGCGCGAGCGGTTGCACCGCTTTCTGGAGCGCGAGGGCTATCCCGCGGACGTGGTCGCCGAGCAATTGGTCACACCGCTGGAGTGGGAGCAGCAGGGGATGCAGGCGGGGACGCCGTTCGCGCTGGCCCACACCTTCGCCCAGACCGGACCGTTCCGGCCGCCCAACGTGGAGCGGAAGGTCCCCGGACTGTTCTTCGCCGGCTCCGGAACCGTTCCGGGGGTGGGGGTGCCGATGGTGCTGATCTCGGGCAAACTGGCCGCGGATCGGGTCCAGGAGTACCTGCCGAGCGACCGGCGGCGGTGAAGGAGAGCGCGTGCGAGATCGGAAGCTGCGAGATCGGAAGCTGCGCGCCGGTTACCGCGAGTGTGCACGCCTGACCTGGCGACACGGCACGACCTACTACTGGGGCGCGCTGCTGCTGCGTCGTGAGCGCCGCCGGCACGTCCACGCCGTCTACGCCCTCTGCCGGTTGGCCGACGACATCGTCGACTTTCCCGAGTCGCGGCCGCAGCTCCACGAGACCGCCGAACCGGCCTCCCGTTACACCCTTCGACAGGCTCAGGGCACTAACGACTCGACGGAGAGCCGCCTGCTGGCTTTTGCGGCGTCGTTCCGTGCGGCCGTGCAGTCCGGCGACAGCGACGATCCGGTGCTCGCCGCGGTGGCCCACACCGTCCGCACCTGCGAGATCGAGCCCGAATGCTTCGACCGGTTCTTCGGGGCGATGGCCATGGACCTGACCACCAGCACGTACGAGACGTGGGAGGACCTGGCCGCCTACATGGAGGGCTCGGCCGCGGTGATCGGGGAGATGATGCTGCCGATCCTCGAGCCGCGGGACCCGGCGGCCTACAAGCCGGCGCGGGCCTTGGGGCTGGCCTTCCAGCTGACCAACTTCCTGCGCGACGTCGACGAAGACCTGGACCGCGGCCGGGTGTACATGCCCCAGGCCGACCTGCGGCGGTTCGGTGTCGACCTCGACCAGCGCCGGGTGACCCCCGAGTGGCGCGCGTTCCTGGCGTACGAGATCGAGCGCAATCGCGCGCTGTACGCCTTCGCGGACACCGGAATCAAGATGCTGCCGCCCCGCTCGGCGCGCTGCGTGGGGGCCGCGCGGGTGCTGTACGCGCAAATCCTGGAGCGGATCGAGAAGGCCGACTACGACGTCTTCACTCGGCGGGCCCGGGTTCCCACCTCGCGTAAGGCCATCACCGCCGGTCGGATCATGGTGATGGGCCCGGCATGATGCGAAAAGCCCAGCCGAGAAAGGCAAAGCGATGACCCTGTCTAACTGTCGCGCTCCGCGCTCCGCGGTCATGAGGCTTCGCACCTTCTCGCTCGTTCCTCGCGAGAGGCTCCGCCCATGACCGTGAGGACGCGCACCGACCCGGTGCCCGCCCGCTCCTGGATACCGCCGCAGGTCCGGTCGCGGATCCCGATCTCGCGGATCCCGCAACCGCGCGAGAACAGGATGGTCTCCTCCTGGCGGCAGGCCAAGCCGAGTCGGATTGCCGCGTCGCTGGCCGCCTCCCAGACTCTGAACTCCGGCGGCTGGTTCGTGGCCGGGAAGAGCGCGGATGTCCCCGGCTCCGAGTCAGTGACCCGGACGATCGCCGGCCGCGAGCTCGTGTTCTGGCGCAACACGGCCGGTGAACTGGTCGCCGGGCCTGGGGCCTGTCCGCACCTCGGCGCGCTGCTGGACCGGTGCCCGGTCATGGACGGCACGCTGTACTGCCGCTGGCACGGCCTGGCGTTGACCCAGAACGGCGACCGGACCTGGCAGCCGTACGCGGCGTGCGACGATGGCGTGCTGATCTGGGTCCGACTGGCCACCGAGGGCGAGACGCCCACCGAGCGGCCCGCTCTGTCCGCCCGTCCGCCACTCGCGGGGTCGGTTTCGGCCGTCATGGTGGAGCCCGGGATCTGCGAACCGCAGGACGTGATCGCCAACCGGCTCGACCCCTGGCACGGCGCGTGGTTCCACCCGTACGCGTTCAGTCACCTGACGGTGGACGATGAGGCCAGCGACGAGCACCGGCTGCTGGTTGATGTGACGTTCCGGCTCAGCCGGACCTGGGGCATCCCGGTCCGGGCCGAGTTCAGCTGCCCGGACACCCGTACGATCGTCATGCGGATTCTGGACGGCGAGGGCACCGGCAGCGTGGTCGAAACGCATGCCACCCCCACCGGCGTCGACTCCCAGGGCCGGCCGATCACCATGGTCACCGAGGCGACGATCGCCTACTCCGACCGTCCCGGTTTCTCGGTGGCGCGGTTCTTGACCCCGCTGCTGCGGCCCTCGATCGTCAAGACGGCCAAGCGGCTCTGGGTGGACGACCTCGACTACGCCGAGCGCCGCTACGAATTGCGGATGCGAGGCGAGTTCCCCGGCTGACGGTGTGAGTGGGAATCGTGGGCGGTCTTCGTCGCGCCCCACCCGACGGAAATTCCCAGTCGCCAAATCGGGGAGGAACGCCTCAACCTTCAGGTCCGCTCGGCGACGGCTGCGAAGCGATCGCGGCTGAGACAGTGCCCGCAGCGTTGTGGCTTCGAGGAAGCACCGCCCAACAGGCACCAACGTCGCGAAGGGCTGTTCCCATCGCAAGACTTCGGCTGATAGGACTGGTTCGCAACCCGAACACGATCGGCAGGAGCCCGCCATGCGCCCTCTCACTCTGGTGGCGATCTCTGCCCTGGTGGCCACGACCGCTCTGGCGCCGGTCACCTCAGCGAAATCTGCCGCCGTCGACACCTCGACGGCCGCGAGCTCCTCAGCTCCGGCGGGTTGGAAGGACCGCCCGCGGTATCAACCTCGGCTGCCGGGCGGCTACCGGAACCTGGTGGTGCTGTTCCAGGAGAACCACAGCTTCGACAACCTGTACGGCGGCTGGGGCCGGGTCGGACGTCAGCGGGTGGAGGGGCTGCCCGAGGCCGATCGCCGGCACACCATTCAGCGGGCCCAGGACGGTTCGAGGTACCGCTGCCTGCCGCAGGTCGACGTCAACCTGACCTCGCCGCCGCTGCTGGTCACCTGCACCGACAGCCGCCACGACATCAGCAGCGCCTTCCGCAACCGGCCGTTCTCGATCGACGACTACATCGAACCGACCGACACGACCTGTCCGGCCCCCGGCGCCGAGCAGCCCAACGGCACCCTGAACGGTCAAGGCCTGCCGGGTGGATGCACCCGTGACCTGGTCCACCGGTTCTACCAGGAGAAGTTCCAGAGCAACGGCGGCCGCCAGGACCGCTACGTCACCGGCTCGGACGCTGTCGGACTCAGCATGGGGCACTACGACACCACAAGGCTGCCGATCTACCGCTACCTGCACTCGGCCGGTGCTCCGCACTACGTCATCGCCGACCGCTTCTTCGCCGGCGCTCACGGCGGCTCGTTCCTCAACCACCAATGGCTGATCGCCGGGCGCGCTCCAGTCGTCGACCAGGCCGGGAACGTGCCCGACCCGACGAAGCGGCCGAGGAACTCGGTGATCGACAGCAACGGCATGCCGACGGCCTACCCGCAGTACGTTCCGCACGAGTTCCGTCCTCGACGGGGAGCTGACCGTCCGCTGCGCGCAATCCCGACCGGCTGACGAACTACCGTCGCGGCTGCGGCAACTTCGCGGTCAACACCGTGCAGCCGGCCAGCTTCCCGTACAGCTCAGCCGGGCCGTTCATCCCGCTGATCGACAACGCGCGGTACCCCAACATCGGCGACCGGCTGACCGCCAAGGGCATCTCGTGGAACTGGTACTCGGGCGGCTGGGACGACGCGGAGGCGGGAAACCCCGGACCGTTGTTCCAGTACCATCACCAGCCCTTCAACTACTTCGCCGACTACGCGCCCGGGACGCCCGGCCGGCGCCACCTGCAGGACGAGGAGAACTTCTTCGGGGCGGCGAGGACGGGCAACCTGCCCACGGTCAGCTTCGTGAAGCCGTACGGGGCCGAGAACGAGCACCCCGGCTACGCCAGCACGACCAGTGGCAGCTCCCACCTCGTCGACCTCGTGAAGGCGGTCATGAACGGACCGCAGGCCCGGGACACCCTGGTGATGATCGTCTACGACGAGTTCGGCGGCCAGTGGGATCACGTCTCCCCGCCGGGACCGACCAGCCCGACCCGGGGGGCGTACGACGCGTTCGGCCCCGGCACCCGGATCCCCGCGATGCTGCTGTCGAAGCGGATGACCCGATCCGGCGTCGATCACACCCAGTACGACACGACCTCGATCAACGCGACGCTGGAGCGCACCTTCGGCCTGGCTCCGGTCGGCATCCGCGACACCAAGGTGCGCGACCTGAGCCGGGCGATCCTCATGGGCAGCCGCCGCTGAGATTCAGCCGGGCTGGTCCTCGGGGTAAGGCCCCCAGGCGTCCTTGCGTTGTGTGGAGGCCTTCTGGCCCAGTTTGCCGACCCGGATCAGGCTGGCCAGCGAGTCGAGGATCACCCGGGCGGAGATCAGTGAAGTCTGTTCCGACCAGTCGTACGGCGGTGAGCACTCCACCACCTCCATGCCGGAGATGCCGCCCTCGGAGACCAGCTTCACCAGGCCCAGCGCCTCGCGCGGCAACAATCCACCGGGTTCGGGCCAGCCGGTCCCAGGCACGAAGCCGGAGTCGATCACGTCGATGTCGAACGACAGATAGACGGCGGAGGCGCCCTGCCAGGCCAGCTCTAACGCGGTCTCGGCGATCTTCTCGATGCCGACCCGCTCGACGTCGCCGACGGTCATGATCGTCGTGCCACGGCCGCGACCGACCTTCACTCCGGCGCGAGGCGCCTGCCAGCCGCCGATGCCGATCTGCACCAGGTTCGTCGGCGGCGCGTTCTTGATGTTGGTGGCGTGGAACCACGGGGTGGTGTGCATCCGCTCGTCCAGGTCGAGCTCCTGGGTGTCGACGTGGCGGTCGAAGTGGATGATGCCGACGTTGCCGTCCATGTGCGGCGCCAGACCGCGGATCGTGGGATAGCCGATGGAGTGATCGCCGCCGAGCACCACCGGGAACACCCCGGACGACACCACGTGGCTCATCGCCTTGCTGATCTGGTCGAAGGACTTCTCCAGATTGCCCGGAATGGCGCAGACGTCGCCGATGTCGACCAGGTTCAGCTGCTCGCGCAGGTCGACGCCCAGCTCGAAGTTGTACGTGCCGAACAGGTTCGTGGCCCGCCGAATGCCCTGCGGCCCGAACCGGGTACCCGGCCGGTAGGTGGTGCCGGCGTCCAGCGGCGCCCCGAAGATCGCCACCTCGGCGTCCCCGACGTCGTGCACGTCCTCCACGTACGGGCACTTCATGAACGTGCCCCGCTCGCCGGCGAAGTGCGGGATCTCGCCGCGCGCGAAGGTGGGCAGCGTCCGGTCGGTGATCGAGTCGGCGGCCTCCAGCCCGTACGCCAGGCCGCGCTCGACCTCTTCGCGCCAGCGGCGGTCCGGCAGGAGCGCCTCCGCCTGCTGAGCCTCGTGTCCTTCGCGATCAACTCGATCGTCGGTACTCATGATCAGGACCTTACGGGGTCGAAGACCGACCCTTCGACAGGCTCAGGCACGCCCAATATGTAACGCGACCTTCATCGCTCAGACCATCGACTGGAACACCACTCCGAGTAAATAGCCGCGTGATCATTCTGGGTGTCAGTGTCAGCGTGCTGGCCGTCTTGCTCGTCGGGATTCTCGTGGCCCGCAAGGTCGACGGCGACTCGGCCAACTTCCTGGTGGCCGGCCGGCAGCTCGGCGTACCGCTGGTGGCGGTCTCCCTCACCGCCGCGGCGGTGGACAGCAACGCCATGGTCGGCAACACCGACTTGACCTCGCAGGCGGGCTTCTGGGCCGGCGCCTCGCTGGCCATCGGCCTGGCCCTCTGCCTGCTGCTCTCCGGGCTTTTCCTGGCCAAGCCGATGAACGCAATGAAGCTGTTCACCCTGGGCGACTTCTTCCGTCAGCGCTACGGCGCGGTGCCCGAGAAGATCGCCTCGGTGATCATGATCTTCGCGTTCACGATCCTGCTGGCGGGCAACATGGTGGCCTGCGGCTTCCTCCTGGAACGCTTCGCCGGCATCCCGTACGCGTTCGGCGTGATCGTCGCGGTGCTGCTGGTGCTGGCGTACACGGTCGGCGGTGGACTCTTTTCCGACGTTTACACGGCGGCGATCCAGACGACGATCACCGTCGTCGCCACGATCGCAATGCTGGTCTGGGTGGCCGTCACCTTCGGCATCGTGATCCCGGAAGGCCTGGGTCCGTTCGACTTCGAGCAGCTGACCAGCGCGGAGTCCGGCGCGCCGATCAACTGGGCCACGCTGATCTCGCTGGGCATCGGTGATCTCGTCGCCATCGACTTCATGCAGCGCATCTTCGGGGCGAAGTCGCCGGAAGTAGCGCGCCGCTCCTGCTTCATCGGGGCGGGGCTCACGTTCGGCATCGGCGTGATCTACGCCATCGTCGCCCTGACGGTGACCGCAGTGCTGGGGCTGACTACCGAGAACGGTCCGATCCTCTTCCAGCTGCTGGGCGACTACGCGCCGCCGCTGCTGGCGATCTTGGTGTTGTCCGGGCATCGTCGCCGCGTCCTTCTCGACCGCTTCCGGCGCGATCCTGGCCACCTCGGCCATCGCGGTCCGCAACCTGTTCGGGGTCCGCCGGATGGTGGTCGCCGATGGCCCGGATCCCCTGCTGCGTTGGACTCGACTGGCCATGATCCCGATCTGCCTGGTGGGCGTGATCATCGCCATTCGCGTCAGTCAGACCGGGATCCTGCTCACGTTGGCCTTCGACCTCATGCTCGCCTGTCTCGCCGGACCGTTCATCCTGGGCCTCTTCTGGCGGGCCGGCGGGGCGGTCGCCATGCTGGCCGGCGTCGCGGTCGGCTTCGGGCTGCGCACCACGTTCCTCGTGATCACTCCGACCATGTACGGCGTGCCGAACGACCTGCTCTACGTCCCCAACTCACTCGGTACCGAGTGGCTCGACGGCTGGTCGACCATGATCGCCGCGGCGGCCGCGATCGCCACCTACGTGATCATCGCGCTGGTCCGGCCGCGGACCGAGCCGGAGTTCGCCGAGGAGGCGGCCGTCGTGGCCGACCTCCGCGAGGAAGAGGCCCAGGCCGAGCCGGTGCCAGCTTCGGCGCTCTAGAGCTGGGTGCGGCTGGCGAGGTCCTGGATTCTCGCGAGTGGGAATCTGCGTCGGTCTTCGTCGCACGCCAGCCCGACGGGGGTTCCCAATCGCCGAAAGGGATATCCACAGATTGTGCTAGAGCCCTAGCCGCCGCCTGGTCCGCGACCCGACGGTGGATGGGTGCCCACCCAGCAGTTCAAGCCTCCGTCAGCGCTACGTGCTCGACCCTTCACCGCCGAGCAAGCCGCGGCGGCTGGACTGAGCCCGTCGTCGCTCAAGGGGCCACACATCCATCGAGTGGCGCCGCGCGTCTTCGCGGTCGAGGCGAACCCGGGCCTCCGCGATCTGGTCGATGCCCACCTGATGACCCTGCCTGATGAGGTCTTGGTCGACGGGCTGACCGCCCTCCAGCTACACGGCATCGACGTCGGCCCGCCGCGGCCGCTCCGTTTCTGCTCCGCAGCCGGGCGTGACGTGCGACGCCGAGGGGTACGGGTGCGACGAGTCCAGGTCGAGCCTCCGCACCGCGGCAGCCGGGTATTACCGGTCAGCGCACTGATGGCGGCCGCGGCCGATCTGGAGCTCGTGGAGCTGGTCGTGGCCGGAGACTGGCTGATTCGGGCCAAACTGACCACCGAACTGCAGTTGGCGAGCGCTCTTGGGGCAGCGCGGGGCCCGTACTCGCGAAAACTTCGGCATGCGGCGACCCTGGTCCGCAAGAGGGTCGATTCCCCGCAGGAGAGCCGGCTTCGGATGGTGCTTGTCCTCGCCGGTCTGCCGCATCCCCAGTGCAACGTCGATATCGGCAACGAATTCTTCTTCATTGCCCGCGTCGACCTCGCGTTCTTGGCGTGGAAGCTGCTGCTGGAGGACGAGGGCGACCAGCACCGGACCAGCAAGCGGCAATGGGCGCGCGACATTGACCGTTTCGAGTGGCTCGGTGAGGAAGGGTACGTCGTTCATCGCATCACCGCCGAGCGGATGCACCGTCCGGACGCACTGGTCGAGTCGGTCTTCTCAACGCTCGTACGCGCCGGTTATCGAGGCCCTCGGCCGGTCTATTCCCCCGCGTGGCTGGCGTCCTTCGGGAGTGGGAACTCTCGGGGGTCGTGAGCCGACTCGACACCGACGGCAGTTCCCACTCGCGCCCGGGAGCGACGCGCGAGCCAGCGGGTGGCGGCGTGCCGGCCTGACATCGGCACGGTCCACACCTCGTGTCCGGCGACGCCCCACCGCGCCAGCAGGGCGTTAGCGGCGAGAAAGCCGGTGGTCGCGGCCCGCTCCATCAAGGCGACTGGATACTCGCAGCGGACGCCGTCGCCGGCCAGGACCAACTGCCGGTGCGGCGTGACCACCCCGGGCCGGGGCTGCCACGGCTCGGGACCGATCAGTGGACAATCCGCGCGCACCAGCCACTCCTCGCTGACTACGTCGGCGGATACGGTCTCGGGGTAGATGCGCCCGAGCTCGGAGCGCAGCCGGGCGCGCACTGCCATCTCGTCGACCGGTTCGGGGAGGGCGTACGCGTGCAGTTCGACGACCGAGCCGCCTTGTGAGTGGGCCCACGACGCGGCACCGGCCTCGAAGCGCTCGAGCACCGTGACGTTGTCCAACGGCCCGAAGCCGCTGGTGCCGAGAAAAGCGACCCGATCGGCATGCACCGGCCGGTCCAGCCACAGCCGCCAGACGGCGAACGGCGGGGCGTTGCGGGTCGCGGCCACCCGGCCGAGCCAGTCGTGATCGGTAACGCCCACCGCCTCGGCGGCGAGTCGGCGCGTGGTGGCCGGATCGGTGGCCAGCACCACCCCGCCCGCGGTCAGAGTCTCGCCGGTGTCGAGGGTGACCTCCACTGACCCCATAGACCCTTCGACAAGCTCAGGCCCTTCGACAGGCTCAGGGAACGACAAAGCGGTCACTGCTGTCGAGGTCCGGACCTCGACGCCTAGCCCGTGCAGGTAGCGCCCCAGGGGCGCCCAGAGCGCGGTGTCGTAGTCGTCGACCGGCACGTCGAACAGCAAGCCCTCGGCGGAGCCCAGGAAGTAGGTGTGGAACATGGCTACCAGTTCCCCGGCCGAGAAGTCCCGGGGATCGGCGAAGAAGCTGCGAGCGAAGACCTCCAGCGCCAGGTGCCGCGCCGCCGGTGGGAAGCGCAGCCGGTCCAGGAACGCCGCCGCACTCTCCCCGTCGTAGCGCGCGTACGTGTCGGGAAAATCGACGTCCAGCAACTCCAAGGCCGCCCGCACGTCCACGCGGGACAGGTCCCCCGCGGTGAAGCTCGGGCTCTGGGCGACGAAGGCCGCGATGCTCAGCGGTGGCGTGCGCGGGATCGAGCTGAAGGAATCTTGCTGGCCGCCGGCGGAGATCAGCGGGTAGTCCTCGATCGCCGTCAACCTCTCAAGGCCGGGGTCGGACCGGCGCAGCAACGCGCGCAGGTTGTAGTACTGGCGGAAGAACGCGTGGAACCCGCGGCTCATGCTTGTCGGGGGGGTGCCGGAGTGAGCTGCCGGCCACGAGCGCACCCGTCCACCCAGCTGCGGCTCGGCCTCGATCAGCAGCACCGAGACGCCCCGCTCGGCCAGCGCGGTCGCGGCCGCCAGTCCCGCGATGCCACCGCCCGCCACCAGCACCCGACGGTTGGCCGCACTCGCGCTTCGCGAGCCGGCCGCCGCAACATGGCGTACGGCCCTTGGATCTCGCCCGGGAACCCAGCGCGAGGACCTCAAGACGGGTGCTCTCTCAAGATGCTGAGGCGCGGCGGGCGCGGAAGGAGTGCAGCACGCCGCGTTGCCAGCCCGGCACCGAACGGATCTCTACGTCGACGAAGCCCGCCGCGTGCAACCGCTCGACGAACACCTCGACCGAATCGAAGTCGAGCACACTCCGCCACAGGTAGCGGTAGAGCTGGGTCTCCCGCATCAGCAGCCAGCTCAGCGGGATCACGAATGACCAACAGACCAGGTTCCAGATGAAGCTCGACCGCCGGGAACCGGCCACCGAGTACTCCTGGATCACCAGCGATCCGCCCGGCGCCAACAGTTCGTGGGTGGCCTTCAAGACCTTGTCGCGGTCGCCGACGTTGCGGAACAGGTACGCCGCGAACACCCCGTCCACCGCCTCGGTCAGACCCCAGTCGGCCCGCGCGGCGGACAGGTCCTCCGCCATCCGGTACTCGAAGCGGACTCCCGGCGGCCAGGTCTTGCGTCGGGCCTGTTCCAGCATGCCGACCGACCCGTCGATGGCGGTCACCCGAAAGGGCCGGTTGCGCCGGTCCATCGCGTTCAGCCGATCCATCGCGTTCACCAAGGCGCGCGTCGAGGCCCCCGAGCCGCACCCGAGGTCGAGCAGCTGGACCGGCTCAGGGCCGGCCGGCAGCCGCTCGACGAGCGCGTCGGCCGCAGAGCGGAGATGGCGGTGATAGCCCGGATTCAGCCCGACCATCAGGTCGTAGCGCGAGGCCACAGCGTCGAAGGCCTCGGGCACGTCGACAGCCACTTCGGATGCGATCGGACTCACTCTCCCTCTCCTGCTCGACCCGGCTGGATCGCCCGTCGGTCCAGCAGGCTGCGCCAGACCAGAATGGCCAGTGTCACCATGGCGAACCCGAAGCCGAAGTCCTCGATCGGGATGTCCCACGGCACACGAATGCCGATCATCTCAGACGGGTTGTAGATCACGATCGGGTCCCGCAACTTGGTTAGCCAGCCGTCCACCGGAATCTGGAAGGCGAACACGATGAGCATCGCCAGCCAGTACTGCACGGTGCGGAAGATACCGGTTCGGAGCACGAACATCTCCAGCGCCACGACGGCGAGGACGGCAAACGCCGTCAGAATTGTGTACTCGCCCACGTCAGTCTCCGGCCGAGGTCATCGGGTGTGGTTCATCGTTCGGCGGCGAGCCGAGAGCCGGCGCAGGACGTAGCCGACCGCCTCGTACGTCAACAGCCCGCAGATCGGGATGACGATGAAGAACACCAGCTCCTCGATCGGCATGGAGAACGGCAGCTGCAGTCCGGTGACGTAGCGCGGGTTGTAGGTCCAGTGGTTCCGGAGGATGCCCACGACGTCCCAGACGGAGAAGACCACGACGACGGGCAGGATGGCGAGCACGGCGACGCCGAACCGGCGGTACACTCGGGCACCAAGCACCCACTCCAGAGGCAGGGTGACGACGAGGCAGCCGAGCATCAACAACAGGTACTGGTACGTCACGGAACACCTCCTGGAGACTCTTCGGATCCGAGCGGTCGGGTCGATTCGACCCTAACCACGGGAATATGCTCAGGGGTCCGTAAATATTGGCGCATTTTCAACCAAACCGCTTCAGTTTTGCGATTAGCATTCACGCCATGCCAACTGCGTATGCCCTGGAAGGGACACGACGCAGTGGAGGATCGGGGGATCTACGCCACGGCAACCTCACCCATATCCTTCGCTACGTCCGAGACCATGGACCCTGCAGCCGCCACGACATTGCACATGGCTGCGGCTTGGGAGTATCCACTCTGACTGACCTGATCAATGAACTGAGGCAACGGCGGCTGGTTCGAGAACTGGATCCGGTCCGCCGGCCGGCCGCCGGTCGGCCTACGCGTCCCATCACTCTAGACGGCTACCCGTGGTGCGTGCTGGGGGTCCACGTGGGGGTCGACGCCATTCACGTCGGCGTTGCCACTATGGGCGGTGACGAACTGTGGACCGACAGCGTCCCGGTCGACCTGCGCCCGCGGGACGCTGACGAGGCGTACCTGGTGATCGCGGAGGTGCTCGACGGCCAGATCCGCCGCCTTCCCGCCGATCGGGCGCTGGTCTCGGTCGAGATGGGCCTGCCCGGACACGTAGATCGGGACCGGGGCGTCGTCAACAGTTCCAGGATCCTGGGCTGGGATGACGTGCCGATCAGGGAGCTGCTGGGCCGTTCGCTCTGGGACGCCGGCATCACGAATCCCGTCCACGTCGGCGTGGCCAGCGACTGTCAGTTGGCCGGACTCTACGCCGGGCGGGTCGAGCTGCAGTTGCCGCCGAACCTCGTGGCGGTGTACTTCGGCGGTCTGCGGAGCCTCGGCACCGGACTGCTCATCGACGGCAACATCTTCGGAGGCGCCGAAGGCGGGGCCGGCGATCTCGCCCACAGCAACGTGGGCGCGGGCGACGACGGGTGCTGGTGTGGGCGCCAGGGCTGCCTGCAGTCCGCCCTCTCTCCCGTCGCGTTGCTGACCCACAGTGCCTTGATGCCGCGGGCCGGAGCCGAGCAGATGGTCGCGGAACGTCCCTTCGAGGCCCTTACGTTGATCACCGACGCCGCCGAGGCCGGTGACGAGCGCGTGCTCTCCACGTTGACCAGCGCGGGCGAGGCCCTCGGCACGGTCCTGGATGACGTCCTCGGCAGCCTCAATCCGCATGCGGCGATCCTCGGTGGCTACCTCGGCCGGATCTGGCCTCATCTGATGACCGGGGTCGAGAGCAAGCTCGCCAGCCGGATCGCCACCCAGGCGTACTCCAGCACCCGGATCGTCGCCCTCGAGAACACCGAGGCCCGAGTGGTCGGTGGCGCGGTCCTTGCGGCCCGGGACGCCGTGCTGGCCGAGCCGATGCGGCTGACGCGCGCCGTCGCCTGACCCAACAACCGCGCTCAGGGCGCGGAGACGGACAGCGCGCTCCCCTAAGCTGTGAGCCTGATGGCGGGGCCGCAGCATGCATCTCCCCCGGCGCGGCAGACGGCGCCGGCGCTGTCGTACGTCGGGATCGCCGCCTTGGGGATCGTCGTCGTCCTGGCCGCCGCGACGCCGATCCCGTGGTCACTCACGACGCGCTTCGAGCCGCTCACGGCGGCGCGGAACTACACCCCGACGCCACTGCCGAATTCCCCCACGCTGCCGCCGGAGGAGACGGTGCTCGAATGGACCGCCCCCGCGTGGACCGGCACCGTGTTCTGGACATTGGTCCTTCTCGCCCTGGCTCTGGCCGCCCTGTGGCTCGTACGCCGGCTGTGGCGACTGCGACCCCGCCGGCTCCTGCACGTCGCGCCCGAGTCGGGGACCGTGCCGCTCGGTCACGAACTGGCGGATCCGGACACGCAGGCGCTGCGCCACGGTGCCCGGACGGCGCTGGAACTGCTGGACGAGATCGCTGATCCGCAGGACGCCGTCATCCGCTCATGGCTGGCCCTTGAGCAGGCCGCCGAGGCCTCCGGCGCGCCGCGCCGACCGGCCGACAGCCCGACCGAGTTCACCGGCGAGGTCCTGCGCTCCACCGTGGCCGATCCCGAGGCGGTGCGGAGCCTGTTGAACCTCTATCACCGCGCCCGCTTCTCCGACCATCCGGTCGGGATCGCCGAAGTCAAGCAGGCACGAGCATGCGTCTTGTCTCTCTGCCGGACGTGGTCCGGCTACGAGAACGCACTGCGGAGCAGCGTGCACCCGCGTAGCAGCGTGTACCAGCGCAGCAGTGTGCAGATCCGTCCCGCGAGCCGTACGTGAGCAATCCGCGCGGACTCAGCCGCGAGACCGTGGTGCTGGCCGTGATCGGGCTCATCGCGATCGCTGTGCTCGCCTGGGCCGTCGGTCTGGAGTGGCCGGAGGCGATTCTGGTGGCCCTGAGCGCCGTGGCTGTGCTCGGACTACGCCGGCTGCCCGTCACGAACGCAGATGACGGCTGGCCGGCCCTTCCAGACGACGCCGACGACCGCGGTGTGCGCCGCGACGTGACCAGGCTGTCGTGGACGCTGCACGGGTACGAGGCCCGGGTCGAGCGGCCCTCCGTCCGCCGCCTGCGGGCCGTGGCCGCCAGGCGACTGGCGGCTCGGGGACTCGACCTCGAGAGTCCCGCCGACGCCGAGGCGTGCCGCACGGCGCTGGGCGAGACGGCCTACGCCGTCGTCAACGCTGATTCCCGCGCCCAGGTGGATTTCGACACCTTCACCGAGGCCGTAGCGGCCGTCGAGCAGCTGAGTCCCGAGAGACTGCGTTCGTGAGCGACTCCACCATCCAGCCGTTGGCCGTGCCGGAGGTCTCCCGCCTCGGGCAGGCGGTGCTGGCCGAGGTCGGCTCGGTGGTCGTGGGCATGCGTACGCCGCTCGAGATCGCGCTCGCCGCGATCCTGGCCGGCGGTCACGTGCTGTTCGAGGACGTTCCTGGGCTGGGCAAGACACTGGCGGCCCGGAGCCTGGCCACGACGCTGGGCCTTGAGTTCCGCCGCCTGCAGTGCACACCCGACCTGCTGCCGGCCGACATCACCGGCTCCTACGTGTTCGACCCGGCGGAGGGGCGCTTCGGGTTCCGTCCCGGACCGGTCTTCACCGGACTCCTGCTGGCCGACGAGATCAACCGCACCGCGCCCAAGACGCAGTCGGCCCTTCTGGAGGCGATGGCCGAGCGTCAGGTCACGGTCGAGGGCACCAGCTTCGGACTCGCGCAGCCGTTCCACGTGCTGGCGACCTCGAATCCGGTGGAATACGAAGGAACCTATCCGCTTCCCGAGGCGCAGCTCGACCGCTTCATGGTGCGGCTGGCGATCGGCTACCCCGACAAGGTTGCCGAGGCCGACGTCCTGCACCGCCGGCTTCGCCGACGCAGTGAGGACGCACCTGTATCGCCCATCGTCGACGCCGGTACGGTGCAGGGGATGCAGGCCGGCGTGGAGACCGTGGCGGTCGACCCCGACATCGTCGACTACTGCGTGGCCTTGGCCGCCGGCACCAGGAGTCACCCAGCGGTGGAGGTGGGCGCATCGCCGCGTGGCTCACTCGCCTTGCTGCTGGTGTCTCGGGCCCGGGCCGTGCTGGCCGGGCGCGATTTCGTGCTGCCGGAGGACGTCAAGACGGTGGCACTCAGCGCACTCGCGCATCGCATCACCCTCAATCCGCAGACGTGGGCGACCGGCATGCTGGCAGCCGACGTGGTCAGCACGGTACTGGCCCAGGTGCCCGGCCCGGCCACCGTGCCCACAACCGTGCCGACCCGGTCCTGAGCCGCACCGGTGAACGGGCCAAAAAGGATGGGCCGGCCGTGAGCAGTCTGCGGGCGTGGCAGCTCGCGCCGGCGGTGACCGGATGGGGTGTGGCCGGCGTCGTGGTGATGATGCTCGGCGTGCTCAGCGGTCGACCGGACGTGGCCGTGCTCGGTCTCCCGCTGCTTCTGGGGATCGCTTGGTCTACCTCGCATCCTCCCGGACCGCCGGCGACGATGCGGCTCACCGGATCGGATCAGCCGGTCGAGCAGACCGGCCTGGTGGCCGGGGTGGCGATCAGTACGGGCCCGGAATCGGCGGTGGTGGCCTTCCGTGTCGCCGCGCCCGGCCATCGTTCGACCGAGGCACTCGTGCGGGTCGCTTCGGGACCGCGGACGATTCCCGTACGGATGCATTCGGTGCGCACCGGACGTCGTGACCTGTTCCGCGTCGATCACCGCCTCGTCACCGACGACGGCCTGCTGACGACGGCAGCGCAGGCCGTGGCGCCGATCGCCTTGACCGTTCTGCCCGGAGTGCAACCGCTGCAGGAGCTTCCGCTGCCATTCCGGCTGCAGGGATTGACGGGTCCGCACCGGTCTCGGCGCGCCGGCGACGGTGGCGAGTTCCGAGACCTGGCGCCGTTTGCTCCCGGGGACCGCACCCGGCGAATCGACTGGCGGGTCACCACTCGGCTCAATACCGGGCCACCTCTGGGATCGGGTGCGGGACCGGGTCCGGCCCGGGCTCCAGTCACGCAGCTCTACGTCCGTCGCACCAACGCCGGTGCCGACGCAACCGTCATGCTGGTCATCGACTCGCGCGACGAGGTCGGGCCGCGCTTGATCACGTGGGGCGACGCTACCGCCCTGCGCGAGGACGAAGCCACCTCGCTGGACGTTGCCCGAACGTCTGCCGCCTCGCTGAGCCAGCGCTACCTCGGCGGCGGCGACCGGGTCGGCCTGGAGGATCTCGGACGACTGCGGCGACCTGTGCCGCCTGCCGGTGGACGCCATCAGCAGCGCCGTTTGCTCCAGCGCCTAGCCCTCGCCGAGCCGGAGGGTGAACCGACGGCACGCCGGCGAGTTCCCCGGCTGCCGTCGGGATCACTCATCATCGTGCTCTCCACCTTCTTGGATGACGACGCCGCCGACCTGGCGCTGGCGTGGCGCGGGGCCGGGCATCGAGTGCTGGCCGTCGACACGTTGCCGCCGCTGAACCGTACCGGGGCGACGCCGCGGCTGATGACGGCCTACCGCATCGTTGCGATGGAGCGCGAGGACCGCTTCGCCCGGCTGCGCCGGAGCGACGTCGCCTGCTTCCGCTGGATAGAGCCCGGCTACGACCCCGCGTTGGCTCTGGGCCGGCTGGCGCGACTGCAGGAGCGTCGCTGATGGCGGCAGTCGCAGTGGCCTTCAGGACGGCACTCCGACGTCTGGGCCGCCTCACGACGGCCTGGCTCGCTGCCTATTTACCTCGCCTGACCGAGCGTCGACCGCCGGTCCAGGTCGACGTCGGCGCGTGGTTGCCGGGTTGGAGTCTGCGGCTCGCCCTCGGAGCGCTCGCCCTGGGCTGTGCACTTTCGGTGGTCGGCGGACCGGTGGCGTGGATACTGCTGATCGGTCTGTCGGCCGCCGTGGTCGTCTGGCCCTCGGGGGTGGCCCCGTCGGCCGTCGTCGTCGCGATCGCCATCGTGCACGCCGCCGGCCCTCAGACAGAACGCGGAGAAGCGATGCTGCACACCGCGCTGCTGCTCCTCGGCCTGCACGCGCTGGCACAGTGGGGCCTGCTCATCGGCCGGGCGTCCTGGACCGGCAAGGTCGAACTCGGTGCGCTGCTGGCACCGCTGCCGCGATTCCTCGGCATCCAGGCCTTTGTCCAGCCGCTGGCCCTGCTCGGCGGTTGGCTGGCCGGTCGGACACCAGGACCCGCCGTGCTTCCTCTTCTCGCCGTGCTCGGTCTGGGTCTGGTGGCCTACCTGTGGTTGCCGCGGCTGGGTGCCGCTCCGCCGGAGCGTTCCTCGTAGAGCCGCCGCGCCACCCGTTCGATCAGCTCGTACGGAATCGGCCGGGCGAACGGAAACTTGAGGGTCCCCTTGCCCGCGATGTACGGGGCTAGATCAGCGGCGAGATCCTCGTCGCCCTCGGGAACGGGATATACCGACACGTGCGCCTTCCAGCCCGCGAAGTGGATGACCGGCTTGCCGTCGGCGGTGATGGTCGGAATCTGGTAGCTGATCTTCTCCCCCGCGTCGGGCACCACTTGCTTCACCCGCCGCCGAACTTCCTCGAGGACCTCCTGGACGTCGGCGGGAAAGGACGCCACGTACTCCTCCACACTGGCGTAGGTCGCTGCCATCGATCCACCTTTCGAGTCAAGCGAGCTCTGATCAAGCCCGGAGCCGCCCTTGGAACGCCTCGACGGCATTGCGTACGGTGTCGAGATCGCTCGGTCGGGCCAAGTCACGTTCGGCGTCCTCCAGCAACCGTTGCGCGGCCTGAGCGAGGGTGCTCAGGCGCTCGGATCCGTCGGGCACCACCGAGGCACAAGTGCGCAGCAATCGGAGCATCGCCATGAGCACGGTCACGTCGCGTGCGCCGTACCGCCCCACCAGACCGCAGATGAAGAAGATGTAATCGGCGAAGGTGTTGCCGGGCACGACCACGCTGCCGCGCCCCGAGCCGTGGGTCAGCGTGCTGGTGCCCAGCGGTTGGGTGGCCAGGTCGGCGCAGACAGCCGCCAGATGATCAATGGCCTGAACGGCCGTGTACGGGTCGTTGATCGCCGGCGACAAGGCCTTGGACGCGATATCGATCAGCTGACGGATCCCGAAGGCCACGTCCTGCTCGATGGTCCGCTCGAAGCCGATCCGAACGTCGGAGTTGACCGCAGCTTCGAAGGTGCGCCCGTCGGGCGCCGGATCGTCGGGTGACGCCGCCCAGACCCAGGCCAAGGTGGTCCCGGCCACGAGGTGCTGGCCGACGCGAGCCCGCAGGCAGACCGTGACGCCGTGCCGGTTCGCCAGTGGGAGCAGCAGTTCGGGGTGGATGGTCTGCACGTAACCCGTACGCCGACTGGGCACGGAGATCGCCCAGTCCGGAGCGCGAGGTGCCTCGTCGGTGACGTTTACCCGGGTCTGCCGCCGCAGGGCCTGGCGGGTGTTCTTCTCGACCTGCCGCGTGATGGCGTCGATCTGGATCGAGTGCACGAGATGGTCGGCAAAGTAGACCACCATGCCCAGGCTCGCGAACAGCAGCACGATGGCGCCGCTGATGGCCAGCCTCGGGAAGTCCTCCGTGCGGGTGCCCTGCTCCACGCCGACGGTGAAGAGGCCGGCGGCGCTGTAGACGAAGGTGGCGATGAAGACGCTGAGGACCACCTGGGTGCCGCGGTCGCGCAGGAAGTTGCGCAGCAGCCGCGGAGAGAACTGAGTGGAAGACAGTTGCAGAGCGACGACGGTGAGGCCCAGGACCAGCGCGATCACCGTGACGACCGTCCCGGTGATTTCCGTCAGGAGCGTACGGGCGTCGTCGGCGGTGCCCTGGAACGCGAAGCGGGCCAGGAAGGAATCGTCGGACAGCCGGATCTGCGACATGCCGAAGCCGGCCGCCAAGGCGAGCAGGGCAGCAAGGCTCGGTAGCACCCAGAGGGCGCCGCTGGCGTACTCCCGCAGTTCTTCCCAGAGCAGAGCGCGCTTGCCGCGCCGCGGCTGATCATCAGCGAAGCCCTGCTGCTGCCGGCTCATCTCGGCAACAGGTTAGTGTCCCGCGGGCCTCAGAGCTAGGCGGCGATCATGATCGAGATCAAGGCGAGCAAGGGAGGGCCGGCCTGCGAGAGCGCGCCGGTGACGCCTGCCCCCGCGGACGGCTCACGGCCAGTCGCTCAGAGACGAACAGCAACCGGCCACGGGTGATCAACTCACGAGCCTGCTGCTCGATGCGTACGGGCTGTCGGCGCGCGAGCGTGACGTGTGGCGCGAGGTGATCGGCGGACACTCCACCGCCGAGATCGCCGCTCGGCTGTTCATCTCCCCCAACCGTCCAAGATCATCTGAAGGCGATCTTCGCGAAGGTCGGTGTGCGCAGCCGCGGCGAACTGGTGGCGAGGCTACGACCGGACAGTGGTTCCTGAGGCCGGTTCGTCCGCGACGTCGTGCGACACGCGGAGAAACGACTGAAGCCGCTGATCGACCTTGCGGCCGATCCATCCTCGGAGGGGCCGGAGCCGGAGGTACCACTTGAGCAGCGCTCGGTCTGGCCGACTTATCGGCTCCCGGAGCGCCACGGCTGCATAGGGCCTGAGATTCTCGAGTCTTTTCGGATTGCTCAGCAGGCCGAACAGGGTCTGCTTCAACTCGGCGTATGCCTCCGGCGACGCCTGGCTGAGGCGCTCGTACAGCCGCCGCCAGTTCTCGCTGACACCTACGGTTTCCTGCGTGTCTTCCACGAGGCCGTTGCGAAGCGTCTCCGGCGCATTCGCTGGTGCCGAGTCGTCGCCGGCATGATCGAGAAGGATGGCGTCAACCAGGTGGCGCTTGGCGTCAGCCAACTCTTCGGCGGTCCCATCACTGCCCGCATAAAGCACCTCGACGAGTGCCATCGCTCCGTCGAGCCGCCCCCAGAGCCAGTCGTGCTCGCGCGCGTCAGCCGTCGCGAAGGCCCCGAAGGCTGCCCACTGCTGCCCGTAGAGCTTGCGCGCCTGCCAGCCGGTGTCCTCGAAGAACGGGTCGGAAAAGGGTGGATCTTCGGCCGGCGTGATCCGGCGATACTCGAATCTTGGCGCGTCACGACCGTCCGGCATGGCCCACGACCAGGTGTTCGTGAGCACCTCGAGACGGAGGGCGAACTCCAGAACCCGTTCCGACCCATACACGGCGCCCACCGCATCAGCCGCTGCCCGCAGCAGACCCCCGAGTTCTGCGCGCAGCTCCACATTTCCGTAGAAGTCGGCAACTGCACGCCAGCGCCGTTCGCAATCGACGGCGCTGGTGAACGACTCGAACCGGTCCGCCACGTTCTGCTGGAGCGCCTGGACGGCTTCGAAGGCCTGCGCCAAGGCTTCGCCGCTCTCCTCGGTGTAAGGCCGTTCGGCCGCCGCGCGCCCGAGCCAGTTCGAGATCCTTTGGGCGACGGACAGACCCCAACTCCAGTTGGCTCCTCCGGCGTCGAGCTCGAAGCCTGGGCGGTCAGCGGCCGTAACTGGCTCCGCTGGGATCAGACCGTCTGGCACGTCGTAGGAGCTTCCCGGCTCCGGTTCCAGCCAGCGGTAGAAAGCCTCGAAACGGCCTGCGCGATACTGCTGGAAGAGGTTCGGGTCGATATCTATCTCGGTACCGGGATTGTCCAACCACTTGATCAAGACCTTGTGCGGGATCGACGCCTCGTACGACGAGTCGTCCCTCGCTTGCCGGAGGGCATCCTCGTCCAGCCGGGTGTCGCCCTCGCGCATGATGCTCCACACCTGCCGAAGTTCGGACAGCCAGTCGACGGCCACCGAGGCGGCAGACTCCAGCTTCCCGAGGTCCGGGGTGACGTAGAGCAGATGCCGCTTGCGCCGGCCGTTGATAGGCATCGACCTCAGCTCGGCGAGCAGCGGTTCGAACGGCGCGTTGTCGAGGACGCCGCCGTCCATCAGCAGTCCGGAGTCGCCCCGACCTTGGATCCGCCTGGCTCCCAACTCCGCGGTTTCCGAAACTGGCTGGAAGGCGACCGGGTAGCTCGCCGAGGCTCGCGCAGCCAACGCCAACGTTGCTTCGTCGGTCAGCTCGGTATCGCCGGGGCGCCAGCCGCGTTGACGGAAGGCATAGACCCGACGGCTGTCGCGGTAGCTGTACTCCGCCTCCACGTCGTCGCGGCTCGGGATCGGATCATCGTTGATGGCCGTGGCGGTCGTGAGAAGAGTGATCGTCGGTGGTGGGCCGCTGGATCGCGGGGTATCGAGGGAGCCTTGCATCTGGTCGCGAATCGCCCGCCCGAAGAACTCGCCGTTCAGCGCCCAGGCCGCCTGGGCCGGCTCTGGGTTGAGGAGGTGGCTGGTGTCCAGCTTCGCTTGCTGCACCCAGATGTTCCTCATGTCGAAGAGTTCCCTCTGGTTCGCGATGGCGTGGGCCAGGAACGCTCCGTTGAGCCCGCCAGCACTCGTACCGGCAATGAGGTCGACCCGCAGACAGCGTCTCGGCGTTTTCTCGAGGATCGACTTCCAGACGGCAGCCGAGTGCGGGTTCCTCGTCAGCTCCTCGTCGTGGCTCAGCCGGGTCAGACTGCTGATCTCGTTCACCACCCCGGACATCCAGACGGCCAGGCTGATTCCGCCGTTGAGGACGAGGGCGATGCGCTGCTCCTCGATCTGACTGCCGTGCTTCGGACAGGTCATCGCTGCTCCTCAGATCCGCGAGAGCCGCTCCGCCCTTGGCTGAGGAGCCGCTCGCTGATTCATCCCGGACTCGCGAGATTAGCTGGTAGCGCGCTCACCAGCGGGGAGTTTCGCCAAACTGCCGTCACCGCCCGGCACGCTGTCAGCGAGGGCGATGGCCCGATGCGGTCTGCGGACCGTAGGCCGTCAGGAGGCGGTCGCGGAAGGTGTCCATCCGCCACACCGGGGCAGCGGGGCCAGGCAGCAACCCGTCCGACCATCGCCAGCCGGCGATGCGATCCAGCACCGGTCGGTCCCGGGTCACGATGGTGATCGGAACATCGCGGACTCCCGTCTCGCCGGTGACCACGGGATTCGGCTGATGATCACCGAGGAAGATCATCACCAGGTCGTCGTCACCGTAGGTCTCCACGTAGGAGAGCAGGCTCTGCAGGGAATACTCGACTGCGCGACGGTAGTCGGCTCGGACCCGGTCCGGGTCCCGGGTCAAGATCACCGACGGTGGATCACCCGCCGAGGGCATGCTGTGGTAGATGGAGCCGTCGCCGACGGCGGCCCAGTCGATCATCGCCGGGATGGGCGCCCAGGGCGCGTGGCTGGAGACGAGCTGGATCTCCGCCATGACCGGCCGTCGATCAGCCGAGGACCGGCGCTCACGGCGCTCGAAGGCCGCCAGCGTGTACTGATCCGGCATCGTCGCCCAGCTGAAGGTTGGCCCCCGATAGCCGAGCGTCCGCGAGTCGTACAACGTCTCGTAGCCGAAGAAGGCGCCTTCGGGCCAGTCGCCGGTGGTTCCCGGTGAGACGCCGACCGTACGCCAGCCGGCGCGCCGGAAGGCCTTGTTGAGCGTGAGACGTTCGGTGCTCACCAACGTCCGGTAGCGCTGCACGTTGTCGACCCAGAGACCGGACGACAGCGTGCCGTGCGCCAACCAGCTACCGCCGCCGAACGTCGACGAGGTCAGGTAGGCGCTGCGGGCGGCGAAGCCGGCGGAAGAGAGGCGACGATTCCCGTCGGTGAGGAGTTTCGTGATCGGCCCGGCGAGCAGCGGATCCTCCACGGCGTCCCGGCCGTAGCTCTCGACGAAGGCGAGGACGACGTCCTTGCCTCGGAGCCCGGTCAGCAGGTCGGCGCCGGGCACGTTCGCGAAGGCGTCGACCTCGAGCTCGGCGGCGAACGCTTGTTGATCTTGCCAACTCTCCTGCACCGTCAGGGCTCGGGCGTACGCTACCGCCGCCGCGGTGGGCGGGAGACTGGTCAGGATCTGGGTCGCGGCCAACTGATAGGCCAAGAGCACCGCCGCCCCGACCACCAGGAGCCGGGTCCCCGCCACCCGATGGCTCTCGGCCAACCGCGACAACCGCACCACCGACCAGGTCAGCGCGAGCAGCAGGCTGACGGCCACCACGACGGCAGCCACGAGGGCGACCACCGCACCGGGAAGGCCGAAGGCACCCGTCAGGAACTCGAACCCGTTGCCGAAGAGCGTCCAGTCGAGGAGGAGGTCGAACGGCCGAGCCAGGGCGGCGAAGAAGCCGAGATCCACGAGGCGAAGCACAGTCGACAGGCCAAGAAGCAGGCCCAGCACGACGGCCGACACGCGCCGCACGCGGCTGGGCACGATCAGCAATAGCACCGCCGCCAGCAGCGCCTCCAGCGGAACGCTCCAGACCATGCTGGCGGTCGGGCTGCCGATCACGCTCGGGACCACGAGCGACAGCACGACCAGCACCGCGGCCAGCAGCGTCCCCAACCGAGCGCGCACCGACCCGAGGGCGGGCCTCCGTCGCTCCTCGGACATGCCCCTAGTGTGCCCTCGCCTGCTCCGGCGAGAAGTCACCCGAAGCGCGAACGCCAACCGGCGATGTCGTCGAGGCTGGCGTTGCCGCCGCAAACGATCAAGGCCACCCGGGCGTCGGCCGGCAGCCGGTCGCGGAGCCGCAGGGCAGCGGCCCACGTGGCTCCGGCCGCCGGTTCGGTGACCATCTTCGCCGCCTGGGCGAAGACGTCGACGCCCCGAACCGCCTCCTCGTCGGAGACCAGGAGCACCTCTTCGACCAGGTTCTGGACCCCGGCCAGCGTCCGCTCCGAGACCGTCGGTGCGCCCAGGGTGGTGGCGATGGAGGTGATCTTGTCGAGGGTGACCGGTACGCCGGCCCGCAACGACTGAGTCATGGCGTCCGCACCCACGGTCTCGACGCCCCAGATCCGGACGTCCGGACGGAGGCCCTTGAGCGCGGTCGCGACGCCGGTGATCATGCCGCCGCCACCGATGGAGGCGATCACGTCGGTGACGTCCGGCGCGTCCTCGTACAACTCCAGCGCCAATGTCCCCTGACCGGCGATGACCGCCGGGTCGTCGAACGGATGGATCATCACTTTGCCGGCCTCGACCTCGTGAACCGCCTGCGCGAACACGTCGGCGATCGTCTCGCCGATGATCACTTCGGCTCCGTCCGCCCTGGCTTGGCGCACCGAGCCGGCAGCGGTCGTGGAGGGCATCAGCACCGTCCCGGCGATGCCGAGCTCGCGCGTCGCGTACGCCACCGCCAGTCCGTGATTGCCGCCCGACACGGCCACCACCCCGTTGGCGACCTCGTCGTCGGTGAGGTGCAGGATCCGGTTGAAGGCGCCACGGGCCTTGAATGCGCCCGTGTGCTGGAGCAGTTCGAGCTTGCCGACCAGCGGGAGGCCGAACAGCTCGGCCATCCGGTCGAGCCGTACGGTCGGTGTGCGGACCACGTAGGGACGGATCACGGCGGCCGCCTCGCGGATCGACTCCAGGGTGACCTCCAGGTGGGTGGACGGATCCAGGACGGGCTCGGCAGTCACGCCTCTGAGTATCGGACACCGCCGGAGGCGACGCTCGCCGGAGTTCGATCAACGAACCGCACCGGCGACCTACACTGTGCACACGAAAGGGAGCAGAACGGATCGCAGGCAGGGAGGCGGAGGCGTGGTCGAGCAACGCGTGGATCCGCTCGACGCTCCCAGCCTGGTGGAGATCACCACGCGGAGGTTGCGCGCTGAGATCTTGTCCGGTGAGCTGTCGCCCGGTCAGCGACTCGTCGAGGAGCAAATCCGGATGCGGTTCGCCATCAGTCGGGCGCCGCTCCGCGAGGCCCTGCGGACGCTGGCCAATCAGGGACTCGTCGAACACCTGCCCCGCCGCGGGACGCGGGTGACCGAACTGTCCGCGCGCGACATCGACGAGCTCTTCGCTCTGCGGTCCCTGCTCGAACGGCACGCCGCCGAGTGCGCGTTCTCGATGAGTTCCGGCCCGGCACCCGAGCGGTTGAGCGCGGTGCGTGGGCACTTGGACGACATGCGCCGAGCCGACGCCTACGGTGACGACCTGACGAAGGACGACGCTCACCGTGCCTTCCACGCCGCCGTGGTCGCGCTGGCCGGCAATCACCAGCTCGATCTCGCCATCGAGCCGATCCTGTTGCGCCTTCAGCGGCCGATGGCGGCCAATCTCCGGCGCGAGGCGGCGCTGTTGGGCCGGCAGGCCGGCCTCCACCGGCACGAGCTGTTGCTGGCCGCACTGGAGAACGGCGACCTCCGCACCGTGCTCAACGCTCTCGACGAGCACGGCTCCCGCCGCTTCCTGGAGGCCGAGGCAACCCGTCGTGAGCGTGACGTCGTCGCGGTCTGAGCCGCACCCGAGCAGCCGAAACGGACCCGTAACAGAAGGTGACGCCGCCCGAAACGAATCCTGTCGACAATCGACGGCATGTACTCAGGTGTCCCACCGTCGACGCTGGAGACCGGGCCGCGGCTCGGTCCCTCCATCGCCACCCTGAGCGCCCAGTACCAGTCCGGGGCGACAACGCCGGTCGCGAAGTGCCTCGAGGTGCTCGAGACGATCGAGGCCAATGGCGATGACGGCGTCTGGATCACCGTTGCGGACTCGGCCGCGGTCCAGGCCCGCTGCCGCGAGTTGGCTGCTGCCGCTGAGCCTGGCGCACTGGCCCTGTTCGGCATCCCGTTCGCAGTCAAGGACAGCATCGACGTCGCGGGGTGGCCGACCACATTGGCCTGCCCGGGCTACGCGTACGAGGCAAGCGAAACCGCCCCGGCCGTGTCGAGACTCCTCGACGCCGGCGCCGTCCTGATCGGGAAGACCAATCTCGACCAGTTCGCGACCGGTCTCAACGGCACCCGCACCCCCTACACCGTTCCGCGGAGCGTGTACGGCCAGGGGCTCATCTCGGGCGGTTCGAGCTCGGGTTCGGCGCTGGCGGTCGCGCTCGGTGAAGTTCCCTTCGCGGTGGCCACCGATACGGCCGGCTCGGGCCGCGTGCCCCCTGCGCTCAACGGAATCTACGGTTTCAAGCCGTCGCGCGGCCTGATCAGCACGGTCGGGCTGATCCCGGCGTGTCGATCGCTGGACTGCGTCAGTCTGATGGCCGGCGACGTCGCCGATCTGGTCCGGGTCTTCGACGTGGTGGCCGCCCGGGATCGCCGCGATCCGTGGAGCCGGACGCGCCCGCGCCGGGCTCGGGACATCGAGGAGGTCCGGATCGGGCGGCCGGCGTTCGACGATCTCGAGTTCTTCGGTGATCAGCCGATGGCCGACGGCGCACCGGTGGGCGCGGAGCACACTCGATGATCATTTCGTCAGCGAGGCGGTGCCGCTGCAACCGTTCGTCGACGCCGGATCCCTGCTGTATCAGGGACCCTGGGTCGCCGAGCGCTACGTCGAGTTCGGTGAGTTCCTGGCCCGCGAACCGCAGGCGGTGCTTCCGGTGATCGCCGAGATCATCAACGGCGGCACCCGGTTCAGCGCCGCCGACGTGTTCCGAGCCCAATATCGCCTCGCGGAGCTCAGGTCGATCGCCGATGCGCTTTTCGAGCGTGTGGACGTCGTAGTGCTGCCCACCATCGGCACGACCTTCACCGTCGATGAGGTCCTGGCGGCGCCGATCGCGACCAACACGACGCTCGGTCACTACACCCACTGCGGGAACCTGCTCGACCTGTGCGCCGTGGCCGTCCCCGCCGGTCTCACCGCCGACGGCCGCCCCGCCAGCTGCATGGTGCTCGGACCCGCGCTCGCCGACGACGTCGTCCTGGCCGTTGCGGCCGAGCTCGCGAACTCATTCCCTCCTGATTCTCGACCGAAGGACAACCACCCATGACCAGCGAATCCGCACCCACCGTCGACGCGGTGCCCGGCCCCTTCGCCCTGCCGCCCGGCCGGATCGCGCTGGTCGTAATCGACATGCAGCGCGACTTCCTGCTGCCGGGAGGCTTCGGGGAGACCCTCGGCAACGACGTCGGTCAGCTCGCCTCGGTGGTGCCGCCGCTGCAGCGCGTGTTGGCCGCGGCGCGCGAGGCCGGGCTGATGATCATCCACACCCGTGAGGGCCACGAGCCGGACCTCTCCGACCTCCACCCCGCCAAGCACCGCCGGGCCCAACCCACACTGCGCATCGGCGACCCCGGCCCGTACGGCCGGATCCTGGTCCGCGGTGAGTACGGCCACGACATCATCGACGAACTCGCCCCCGTCCTCGGCGAGGTCGTGATCGACAAGCCGGGCAAGGGCTCCTTCTACGGCACGGATCTGCAGACCGTACTGACCGACGCCGGCATCACCACCCTCATCGTCACCGGCGTGACGACCGAGGTCTGCGTGCACACCACCGTGCGGGAAGCGAACGACCGCGGCTACGAGGTGCTGGTGCTCTCGGACTGCGTCGGCTCGTACTTCCCCGAGTTCCAGCGGATCGGGCTCGACATGATCGCCGCCCAGGGCGGCATCTTCGGCTGGGTCACCGACTCGGCCACCCTCCTCAGACACTTCGCCCAACCCGCCACCACGGCGGCCTGACCTCACCTCGGAGGAATCCCGATGGCCATCTCCACCCTGCGCGCGAAGATCACCTCCGGCTCGTCGTTCAAGGTCCCGTGGTGGACCCGCGGCGACACGAACGCCTTCTTCGGCCTCGCCTTCAACATTCTCGTCAACGTCTTGACCCTCACCGGTCTGTTGATCTTCGTGGTCAACGTGCCCGCGGACATGGTGCTCGGCAAGGTGCTGCCGGCCCTCGGCATCGCCCTGATCGTCGGCAATCTCTACTACACGCTGCTGGCCCGCCGGCTGGCCCGCCGGGAGCAGCGCCTCGACGTGACCGCGCTGCCGTACGGGCCGAGCGTCCCGCACATGTTCATCGTCGTGTTCGTGATCATGCTGCCGATCTTCCTGAGCACCAACGACCCGATTCGGGCGTGGGAGGCCGGCCTGGCCTGGGCGTTCGTCATCGGCGTCATCGTCTTGATCGGCGCGTTCATCGGCCCGGTGATCCGCAAGATCACCCCGCGGGCGGCGCTGCTGGGCACGCTGGCCGGGATCTCGCTCAGCTTCATCTCCATGCGGCCGGCCGCTCAGATGTGGGAGGCGGCGTGGATCGGCCTGCCGGTGCTCGGCATCATCCTGGTGGGCTTCTTCACCGATCTGAAGCTGCCCGGCAACATCCCGGTGGGCCTCGCCGCCCTGCTGGTCGGCACCGCGATCGGCTGGATCGGTGGCTACATGTCGGTGCCCGACGTGGGAGCGGCGGTCGGCGACATCGCGCTGGCCGTGCCGAGTCTGAACATCGGCCTGCTCGCGAACGGACTGAGTCGACATCGCGCCCCTACTCGCCACCGCCATCCCGCTCGGGGTCTACAACTTCCTGGAGGCCATGAGCAACGTCGAGAGCGCCTCGGCGGCCGGCGACAGCTACAACCTGCGCAGCGTGCTGCTCGCCGACGGGACCGGCGCCATCGTCGGCGCCGCGCTCGGTTCGCCGTTCCCGCCCGCGGTCTACATCGGCCACCCGGGCTGGAAGGAGGCGGGCGGCCGGGCCGGCTACTCTCTCGCCAGCGGCCTCTTCATCGCGCTGCTCTGCTTCCTCGGTCTGTTCAGTCTGTTGTCGGCGGTCCTGCCGCTGCCGGCGATCGTGCCGATCCTGCTCTACATCGGACTGCTGATCGGGGCCCAGGCCTTCCAGGCGGTGCCGCGGCTGCACGCGGTCGCGGTGGTCGCCGCGATCATCCCCAACCTCGCGGCCTGGGGAGCGGGCCTGATCGACAACGCCCTCGCCGCCACCGGCACGTCGGCGGCGGAGTTGGGCGAGGAGCCGCTCACCAGCGCCGGCCTGGTCTACCAGGGCCTGCACACCCTCGGCCAGGGCGCGGTGCTGGCCGGCATCGTCCTCGGCGCCATCGTCACCTTCATCCTCGAGAAGCAGCTGATCCGCGCGGCCATCGCCGCCGGCATCGGCGCTGTGCTCTCCTTCATCGGTCTGCTGCACGCCGAGGAGGTGGAGTGGGCCGCCAACCCACAGGTCGCACTCGGCTACCTGCTGCTCGGCCTCGTCCTGGTCGGCATCGGCGCGCTGCAGGGGCGGGGCTCGCCACTGGTGGCGGACGCGGCGGAGGAGGCGGCACCCGCTCCGGCCGAGTAGGTAGCTCTGCGCGCACCGAGAGGGGAGCCCCGACCGCGCGTACGAGTCGGCCGCGTACATTCGAAAAGTGGCGGAAGGCGAGGAGATCCGGAGCTTGAAGCGCCGCTGCAACCGCGCCGTGCTCGTCGGCGTGATCCTGATGGCCGTCGGCCTGCTGACCAGTGCCTGGGATCTCACGCCGGAGCTGTTGGCCACCCTCGCCGCCGTGGTCGGGTTCGGCTACCTCGCCTATGGCGTGCACGTCGGCTGGCAGATCTTCTACGACCGTGAACCGGACGGCCCCTCCAGCTGATCGGTCGAGTCGGGCCCAGGTTTGACAGCCGTCGGCGAGCGGAGGAAGTTGGGTCGACCGTATTGTTCCCATCACGGGGAGGGTGATGATGCGCAAGGTGGTGCACTTCGAGATCCCGGCCGAAGATCTCGATCGGGCCAAGAAGTTCTACGACTCGGTGTTCGGGTGGCAGATCTCCACGATGCCGGTCCCGGGCGGTGAGTACACGTCGCTGGTCACGACCGCCGTCGATCAGCAGACCCAGATGCCGACCGAACCCGGCGCGATCAACGGCGGCATGATGGAGCGGAACGAGCACACCCCGTCGCCGGTGATCACGATCGACGTCGACGCCATCGACGACGCGCTGAAGGAGATCGAGTCCCGCGGCGGCTCGACGGTCCAGCCGAGGACGGCCATCGAGGGCATGGGCGCCTTTGCCTACTTCAAGGATCCCGAGGGCAACGTGATGGGTCTGTGGGAGACGACCACGTAGGACTCCGGTAGCCATTAAGGCCGAAGCAATGTCCACCTAACTGTTGCGTTGGGTGAACCCACGCCTTGGGTCATGTCCCAACCCAACAGTTAATCCAGGTCGGCGCCCTTGAGAACTTCGCGAATGTGTGGAAGCTGGGCCGGGTCGATCTGGTGGCCGCCGGCGTGCGGCAGCAGCGTCACGTCCGCGCCCCGGTCACGCAGCTGCCCGGACAACCGCTCGGTCGTCGACCTGGCGATCATCGGCGTCTCGTTCGCCGTTGGCGATGATCACCGACCTTGCCGGTCAGGTCGACGTCGGGCGGTTCGGCGTACGGGACCATGGCGGCGAACAGCACGGCGCCAGCCAGCAGACTCGGGCCGCCCCAGGAGCAGGAGCCGAGGCCATGTTGGCGCCGTTCGAGAACCCGACGCGCAACCAACGTTCCTGGTTCCAGCCCGTAGCGATCTCCGGCCGTAACGACGAACTGCGGCCAACTCGTCGGCCCGGAACCGCAGATCCTCCTCGTCGAAGACCCCCTCGCGAAGGCGGCGGAAGAACCGCGGCATCCCGTTCTCGAGCACGCTCCCCCGCACCGACAACGCGGCGGCACCAGGGGACAACGCATCACGCAGCGGCAGCAGGTCGTGCTCGTCGCCGCCCGTGCCGTGCAGCAGGAGCAACGGCGGCCCGGCCGGTGCGTCGTCCCCGGGCACGAAGACGTGCGGACGACCCAGCTCCGGCTCCTCAGTCACGGCACGTCGACGGTGCTGTCCGGCTCGCGCACGCTCGCCGGAAGCCTGAGGGGCGGCAGGGCGGCCGCGATCTGGTCACGGTTCGGCTCCAGCCACGGCGGGAGCTTCAGGGCGCGGCCGAGTTCCAGCAGCGGCTCGTCCACGTCGAACCCGGGCGCATCGGTGGCGATCTCGAACAGCACACCGCCCGGCTCGCGGAAGTAGATCGACTTGAAGTACTGCCGATCCAAGATCTCCGTCACCGAGACCCCACGGTTCACCAACTCCTCCCGCCAGCTGGCCATCGTCTCCAGATCCGGCGCCCGGAAGGCCACGTGGTGGACGGTGCCGCCGGCCTGCAGACCACGATCGCGAACACCGGCGACGACGTCCACGAGCCCTCCGGAGCCACCGCCGGCCATGCCGAAGCGGGCCCGATCGCCGCCCTCACCGGCCACGCTCATGCCCAGCAGATCGGTCAGCATGCCGGCCGACGGGTCGAGTTGCCGCTCCGACAAGGTGATGGCGTGCAGGCCGCGTACCGCATGCTCGGCCGGGATGTCGGCGACGCCGTCCCAACCGGAGCGATGGTCACCGTCGGCGGCGACGAGATCGATGACGATCCCGTCGGGGTCCCGGAAGCTGAGCACCTCGTCCTCGTCGCGACTGCGGGGATCGTCGACGTTGATCTGGGCGTCCTTGAGGCGTTCGTGCCACCACCCGAGCGAGGAGCCCGGCACGCTGAACGCCGTCGCCGTCGTCATCCCGGCACCCTGTCGTCCTGGCGACACGCCGGGCCACGGAAAGAACGTCAGCAGGCTGGAGGGGCTGCCCTGTTCGTCGCCGTAGTACAGGTGATAGCTCTCCGGCGCATCGAAGTTCACCGTCTGCTTGACCAACCGCAGACCGAGTGCGCGGGTGTAGAAGTCGACATTGGCCTGCGGGTCGGTCGCAATCGCCGTGACGTGGTGCAAACCGTGGGGACTGACCTCGGTCATCTCTTGCTCCTAAGCTCTGCGGGCGAAGGCGGAGGGCCCGCGTTGGTTGGCAGCTGACGGCTGTCTTTCGGCCGGCAAAACCACCGTAAGCTGCCAACGAACCGACGGCGAGCGGAACCCATGTATCTGGCGGGTCGATCAGCGCGATCCATTGAGTACGACGAATCGATCTGCGGGAGGCGGCATGAGCCACGACGTCGCGGTGTTCTTCGACATCGGAGACACCCTGGCCAGTCCGGTGATCATCGACGGACAGCTCGTGCGCCTGGACGTCTACCCGTTCGTGTCCGACGTCCTCGTACGGTTGCGAGCCTCGGGCCTGGACGACGGGTCGGTGGCCCTGGGCGTGATCTCCAACACCGGCAACGCGTCGGCGGCGACGATGAACGAACTCCTGGAGACGTCCGGTCTGTTGTTCCTGATCGATCCGCCGCTCTGCCTCTACAGCTCGGTCGAGGGATTGGACAAGTCGCAACCGGCCCTCTTCGAGCGCGCCGCGACTCGGGCCGGGCTGCCGGCCGGCCAGTGCGTGTACGTCGGCGAGGACGCCGCCGAACGCGCGGTAGCCGCCTCGGTCGGGTTCCGCGTCTCGCCCCAACCCCTGCACGCGCTGCATCTCGTCGACCAGGTGATCACGCCTCCGACGACCCACCACTCATCCGCCGCCACTCATGATCTGGAGCTAGGAATGCCTACTGAGCGGGACGCCACCAACGGCCTCAACACCTTTTCCCTGCACGCCTACGAGAGCTCCTCGGCCGAGGTGCTGGAACAGCTGCGGCAGGAGCGCCGCCGCTACCCCGGCTTCGCCCTCGAGCAGCAGGTAGCCCCTCAGGACGAGCTGGACCCGGAGACGACGGCCCGTCGCTATCTGGGCCAGGCGCTGGACAGCGCGGCGGTGCCGTCGCTGACCGCCCCGGAGGCCGTCGGGACGACGAGCAAGTTCAAGACCATCAGCACCGAGACGGTTCCGCTGACGGGGACCAAGACCGTCAAGTTCCGGCAGACGCTGCACGAGATCCCGGTCTACGGCTCGCTGGTGACCGTCGAGCTCGACGAGACCAACAACCTGGTCGGCATCGACTCCGCCCTGGGCCAACCCGAGGGTGTCGACCCCGTCGCCGACGTCTCACCCGCGCAGGCCCTGGCGCAGGCGCGCAAGGCCCGTGACGGCTACCACGCCACCCTCGACGGGGTGGTACCCCGTCTGCACTACTACTTCGACCGGCAGACCTCGACCTGGCGGCTGGTCTACATCCTCGAGGACGTTCCGGTCGTCCAGTCCTGCGGCGAAGACGACCGACCTCGAACCACCACGCTTCGTCGACTACGTCGTCGACGCCCACGCCGGTGATGTCGTGGCGGTCCTTCCGCGGACGCCGAGCATGGCGACGACAGGAAGAGGAACAAACGGCCCTCGACTCGTTCGGCGACAAGCGCACCTTCGTGGCCGTCGTCCGAGGACGGGCACCTGGTCCTCAAGGACCCGACGCACAACGTCGAGACCTACGACTTCGGCTTCGCCGACCCCGTCGTGCAGGGGCGCCGGCTGCCGGGGGCGACGATCACCAATCCGCCGGCGTGGTCACCCAGCTGCGGTCAGCTCCCACGCGAACGCGGTGGCGGTGTCGGACTTCCTGCGTACGGTGCTGAAGCGCAACAACATCGACGACCGGGGCGGGCCGATCATCTCGACCATCAACTGCGTGGTGGTCGAGGACAGCCCGGGCGATAACGAGTGGCGCAACGCCTTCTGGAACAGCCTGCAGATGGTGTACGGCCAGGTGCGTGCGTGACGGCGAGTTGCTGTCCCTGGCGGCCAACATCGACGTCGTGGCCCACGAGATCTTCCACGGGGTCACCGACCACACGTCTCGACTGGAATATGCCTTCCAGCCGGGTGCGCTCAACGAGTCGTACTCCGACATCTTCGGCACGATCATCGCCAACCAGGGAAACGACGATCCCCGGACCTGGGACTGGCTGCTCGGCGAGCGGCTGCTGCCCGGGCGACAAGCCGTTCCGCGACCTCTCCGATCCGCCTCGCTTCGGCCAGCCGGACCACATGGACGACTTCAAGGTGCTGCCCGACACACAGGAAGGTGACTGGGGCGGCGTCCACAAGAACAGCGGCATCCACAACAAGGCCGCCTTCAACCTACTCACCGCCGAGAACGGCGCGGCGCGTTGGTCGTGACCCCCGACGAGGTGGCCGCCGTCTTCTACCTGGCGTTGACCCAGCGGCTGTCCCGCACGTCGCAGTTCGCCGACAGCCGCCGAGCGGTGATCACCAGCGCCCGTACGCTGTTCCGGAAACTCCCGGCGGATGAGCAGGAGCGGAAGATCACGGCGATCGAGGATGCGTTCGACGCGGTCGGGATCGCCTGACGAGCTTGATCATCATGAGCCAGGCAACGGCCTGCCGCTCAGGCCGCGAGGGCGATCTCCGCGGGAGCGTCGTTCATCAGCGTCTGCACGGCGAGGGTCTTGCGCCAGCCGCCTCAGGAGCCGGGCCCGGGTCGGGCCGATGCTGCCGACGGGCATGCCCAGGCGAGCGCTGATCTCCCGGTACGGGACGGCGGGCTCGGCGACCACCAACAGCAACAGCTGCTGCTGGTCGGCGGTCAGCTCGGTCAGACCTCGGCGCACCGCCTTGCGGAGCTCGGCCCGGAGCAGGTCGTCGTCGACACCGCGGTGCTCCGAGGCCGCCCCCCACACCACGGTGCTCCCGGCGGAATCCAGGCCGGGACCGTCGATCGGATCGATGCTGATCGACCGCTTGAGCTTGCGCAGCACCTGGCAGCACCGGTGGGCCGTGGTCGTCGCGATCCAGCCCGCCACGGCGCGCGGCTCCCGAGCCGCCCCGCCTGGTCGACCAGCTGCATCCACACGTGCTGGCTGACGTCCTCGCCGTCCCACGACGAGAGTCGATGACGACGGATGATCTTGTCGACCAACGGCTGATAACGCGCGATGAGCCGCTGCCAGGCGTCCTCGTCCCCGCGTTGCGCGGCGGCGAGCAGCTCGACGTCGAGCTCCCGTGGCAAATCTTGCGTCAACGCTGACACGACCTGACCCCCTTCAGTGTGCCGCTCCTGGGTGAAGCTGCTCACCGAAAGCTAGGGCGTGGGCGTGGGGAAGCAGATCAGAAGAATCCCTAGTTTGCGACCCTAGGGTTCGCGCGGTTCCCTAGGTTCGCCTGCTCTAGGAAAGGTCCGCGCCGGCTGTTTCGTGACGGGCCACCAGCGCGGACAGCCGGGTCCGACGGTTGACGCCCAGCTTCTGGAAGACGTGGCTCAGGTGGAACTCGACGGTCTTCACGCTGAGGAACAGGTGCCCGGCGACCTCCTTGTTGGACAGGCCGCGCGCCACCGCCAGGGCCACCTGGAGCTCTTGCGGGGTGAGGTCGCTGAGTCCGTTGCTGGCCCGCCGGATCCGCAGGCCGGTCGCCTCCAGCTGATCGCCGGGCCCGGTTGGCCCAGTCGACGGCGCCCAACCGCTCGAACGTCGCCAGCGCCGCGGCGAGCAGCGGCCGAGCCGGGCCCGGCTGGTGGTGCCGACGGAGGTGGCCGCCGAGCAGCAACTCCGTCCGGGCCTGCTCGAACGGCATGTCGCCGAGTCCGTGCAGACGCAGAGCCTCGGTCAGGTGGCTCTCGAACGCGGCCGGGTCGAGCAGGCCCCGGCAGCGCGCGGCGACGGCGGCCGTGGTCGGCATCGACGGCCCGGCGGCCGCGACCTCCAGCTTCGCCAGCTCCTGCTCGGGCCTGCTCGATCATCCCCTCCGCCACGTAGCACTCGATGAGGTCGCTGGACCACCACATGACCGGGCACCGGGCGAAGCCGTTCTCGTCGGCGAACGCGGCCACCCGCTCGAAGTGCGCGATCGCGGCGGCGGGATTCTCCGAGGTCAGCTCCGACAGTCCGCGAGCGACGTGGCCGAGGGCCGACGTAGGTGCCGGCGCCCGCTCCACCGGCGGCCTCGATCGCCTCCCGCGCATGCGTCCGGCACTCCTCGTGGTGACCGGTGAGCGCTTCGATGCGGGCCAGGGTGGCCAGGCTGCTCGGACGCTCGCTCACCCACCCGGTCTCGTCGGCCAGCCGGAGAGCCTCGTGAACCGTGGCCAGCGCGGTGGCCCACCGACCCTGCCAGAACTCCACCCGGGCCAGGCTGCCGAGGCGGAACGGCAGCACACCGGTGGCGCTACGCTCGCGAGCGCCCTGGATGGCCCGTTCGAGCAGCACGCGCGAGCGATCGGCCTCCTCCACCGCGAAATGGGCGAGGCTCAGCTCGAGGGTGACCTGATAGACGAAGTCGATCCCGAGCGGATCCACGGTGTCGATCTCGGCTCGTACGGGGTTCGAGCAAGGCCCGGGCGGCGCCCGGATCGCCGGAGAGGGCGTTGACCAGAGCGCCGACCGCGGCGACCTGGAGCGGCGGTTGACTGCCGGTGTCGGCGACCAGAGCCATGGCGCGGCCGGCAGCGGAACGGGCCGTTCTCCATGTCGCCGATGACGGTGCTCGCCAGGGCGGCGTCGCTGAGAATGTCCGCCGCCAGGCGTGGACTCACGCCCGCGGCCGAGGAGCCGAGCCGAAGCAGCCCGTCGCGACCCTGGATCATCGCCCCGCGGTAGACCTCGAGGCGGGACAGTGCGTACGCGATCGCGATCCTCAAGCCCGGGTCGTCGCCCCGGGAGGCGGCGTCGCCCAGCAGGCCACGCGCTTCGTCGATGGCGCCGGCCAGGCGCAGGGCGTTCGCCGCCAGCAGCATCCGCCGCATGGCGACGTTGGCTGCGGGGGTCAGGTCGGCGCTGCGCTGGTAGAGCTTCCCGGCCACGGTGAAGTTGCCGGTGGCCAGTTCGTGCTCGGCCGCCGCCTGGAAGGTGGAGGCGAGGGACTCGTCGGCGGCGGTACCCGCGGCGACCAGGTGTCCCGGCGCGACGCTCGAGCGCCTGCGCGACTGGTCGCCGACTCGAGGATGCGCGCCGCCTGGAGGTGGGCGCGACGTCGCGCGGTCGAGGAGGCGACCCGGTAGGCCGCCGCCCGGATCAGCGGATGACGAAACTCCGGCCGCCCGTGCCGGTAGACGATCAGCCCGGCCTCCTCGGCCGGGTCGAGATCATCCAGGCTCAGCTCCGGAATCGACTGGCGCGTGCAACGCCCGTTCCGAGCCGAGAATCGCCAGCATGAGCAGCGCCTGCCGGGTCAGCTGAGGCAGCGAGGTGATGTTGCCGCAGAACGCCTCCTCGAGAACGGAGCCGATCGGTAGCGGCTCGGCGCTGAGAGCCCACAGGGCCAGGTCGTCGGCCGGCATCGTCGTCGGCAGAGTCAGCAGGGCCAGCGGATTGCCGCCGGACTCCTCCACCAGCCGGGAGGTGGACGCCTCCGACATCGCCGGGACGCCGGACTCGGCCAGCAGCTGCCGGGCCTGCGGCAGCGTCGAGTCCGTCGAGGGCCAGATTGGGAAAGCGGCTGAGCTGCTGACCGGCCGGTTGGCGGGCCCGGACGGCGAAGAGCAGCACCGCCCCCACCTCGCCGAGCCGGTTCGCGGTGAACAGCAACGCCTGGAACGAGGCCGGATCGACCCACTGCGTATCGTCGACGGTGACCAGCAGCGGTCCGTCGGCGGCGATGGACCCGAGGAGGTTGAGGGTGGCCGAGGCCACCGTGAATCGATCGGCCGGTTTGGACGGGCCGATCGCGAAGACGCTCGCCAACGCGTCCGCCTGGCGCTCCGGGATGGCCGCGAGGTGGTCGTAGTGGCCGCGGAAGACGTCGGCCAGATTGCCGTACGCGATGTCGCTCTCGCCCTCGATGCCGGTGGTCGACAGCGTCGTGCCGGCGGCTGAGGCACGCGCCTCGGCGAGCATCGTGCTCTTGCCGATGCCGGGATCCCCTTCGATGACGAGGACACTGCTCGCACCGGAGCGGGCGCTGTCCACGCAGGACTTCACTCGCGCCAGTTCGCGCCCCCGGCCGACAAGCACAGCCTCATGCTAGGGGAACGTCAGCGGGCCACCTTATTCCACGTACCGAATGCGTTTCCGACCCCTTTGAGGGCCGGCGAGAGTTCGGGAAAATGGCGAACGAGGACGCCGGAGAACGTGTTGCTTTCGACCCAATCCAAGCCCTCCTGCGTATAGACCTCCGGCTTGTAGGCGTCGGTGAAGAACCGATCACTTCTCAACCGGCGGGACGCCATGAGGACGAAGATGCGGAACGCCGTGTCGCTGAAGGCGAACCCCTTCGGCAGGGGCTCGGCGTAGCTGCCGACCAGCAGATCGACCTTCTCGATGTCGCCGTCGTAGACCTCCCGCAGCTCCCGAGCCCACACCGGGTTCGTGGTGAGGTCTTCGAACGTCTTCGGTGCCTTCATGTGCAGCAGCCGGCGGAACTCGTTGTAGCGAGGGCACACCCCGTTCCCGATTGCGCAACACATCGATGGCGGCGAGGTCGATGACCTCACCGTCGGGCCGGGTGATGCGCTGCAGCGTCTCGGGATAGTTGTGCAGGCACACCAGGCCAGCCGCCTCCCGACCCAAGGAGTACAACGTGTTCGCCATGCCGAACTGCTCCAGCCGTCGGCGGGTGTTCGCGACGTTCAGATTCGGTCAGGCTGAGGCGGTCGAGGAACGTGTCGTCGGCGGCACTGGAAAAGGTGTAAACGTCCGGCAGCAGCGGATGCATCCGGTACACCGCCGCGAACTCCTCGGTCAGGGAATAGGGCACGCCGTCATGGTCGGTACGTGAACCCGGGATGCCGCCGATGAACTCATTGGCGAAGATCCGGCCGAAGCGACGGGTGGCCCGTTCCCCAACCAGACCCCACCAGTTGATCTTCATCGCCCGCTGCGTGGTGGGGTGCGAGATCACCGCCGGCGTCCATTCGACGGTGTGGATCTTGGCCATCAGCGCGGCGTTGATCAAGCGAGCGGTGTCGAAGGTCTCGTCCTCATTCAGTTCGGGATGACGCTTATGCAGCATGGCGACGATCGCGTTGTGTTCCCGCGTGAAGAGGATGTGCAGGACGGCCAGACCCAACCAGGCGTTCCCCGCGACACCGGACAGATCAAGCTGCTTCTCCAGCGCTTCGGGAATGAGTTGATGTTCGTCGACCAGCATGGTGCCGTCCGGGCCACGTCGAGCCTCGATGCTCGCCCGGTCGTTCCCGTAGATCTGCGAGCCGTCCCACCAATGGCTGTCGTCGGTCACGTAGGTCGGGGCCGTGGAGCTCGAGGGGTGGTAGTCGGGATCGAGCCGCGTACGCCGGATCTGCATGGGGTCGGGAAGCCAGGAGTCTTGCGACTGGCACGGGCAACGGCCACGGGTCGTCGGTCAGGTTCTTGCCATGACTGAACCAGTCGTGCACCTCGAACTGCAGCCAGGCGGCGACCAGGGCGTTGGCCCCGGGGGCGATGATCAACTTGTCCCTGGTGAGCAGCCGGGTGCTGACCAACCGAGGACTGGGTTGCAGCATGGCGGGCAGCGTCTGCGGGAAGGTTTTCGCGAGCGGAACGTTCCGCCCGAACCTGGCGCCACGCGCACCCATTCCGGGTTCGTTCCGGTCGTTCCAGCTCCCGTCGTGGCTGCGGGCCTTCTCCCATCGCTCCTCCCAGGGCTCGGCCGCCGGCTTCGGCCCGGTGTCGAGCAGGTTCTTGGCTCGCAGTTGGTTACGAATGCCGACGAGCAGGGCGATGCCGATGCGGCATCGGGAATCGGTGCCAGCCGAATCGGCGGTCGATGAGACCGGCCAGCTCGGCCCAGGTACGGCTCACGGTGTGGGTCTTCATGTGCAGCGCCCTCTCCACGGAATGTCCCGGCCACACCTATCTTCGGATGCGCCGACAGCTTCTCCGGATACCTCAGCTGATCATTTTCCGGGTCGCGAGTGTATCGGTGACACCAGAGCTGCCTCTGAGTGAGCAACGTCACACGCCCCAGGGGGGCCACCATGCCCAATCTCACGCAGACCGCACCTCCGCCGAACGGACAAGATCATCCCGCCGGCGGTCCGAACACGCCGAACCGACACCGGGAACAGCGCGGGGCCCGCCCTTTCTGGGTTCGGCGGAGAGCATTTCGAGCCGAGAGTCCGAGGGCCGGTGGCCGCGGCGTGGCGCGAGGGGACCCTCACCCGCGCTCAGGAGCTGGACTCTCTCTGCTCGTGGGTGGTCGCCAGCCATGCCGAGCGCGCCAGCGCCAGCCTGGTCCAGGGCGTCCGCACCCACATCGAGGCGGCCAGACAGGCCGCCAGCGTCGCCGAGCTGAACCCGAAGCGCTACCTGCACCTGCCGCGCTACGGATCCCTCCGAGAGCGGGCGATGAGCAACCTCGACGCCGCCGAGGCGCACCTCTTGAACATCGCACCCCCCGCGTACCTCCTCGGCCAGATGCCCAGCCTGCTGCAGAACGTTCGGCGCCACCTCGTGCCGGGCGACCCGCGGCGGGAGGAGCTGGAGCGGCTGGCCGGACGCATCGGCCTGTGCGATCCGGATCACCCGCAGCTGCAGGTGGCGGCTCCCGCTGCCGCATGAGGACAGGGAAGGCGTCGTCGAGCAGGAACGTGTCCAGATCGTCGCGGCGATGCGAGCGGCCAGTTCGGCCTCGCTCCGCGAGCAGGTCCGGGTCCGGAGCTTCCGGGACGTGCTGGTCGCGACGACGGTGGTCATGAGTCTCCTTGCCGTCGCGCTGGCGATCACCGGCGTGCTGTACCCGACACTGTTGCCGCTCTGCTTCGCCCCCGAGGAGGCGGGCTCAGCGGTGGTGGTCTGCCCGACTCAGCAGTCCGCACCGTTCCCGACGGACCAGGCCGGAACCACCCCGTCCGAGACGGCGTGGGACATCGACAACGCGGTCGAGCAGACGGTGCGGCCGTGGGACCTCCTGCTGGTCGAACTCATCGGCCTGGCGGCCGCCGCGATCGCCGCAGCGGCCGCGATCCGCAAGATCCGCGGATCTTCGGAGCGCTACGGGGTGCCGCTCGCGCTCGCGGCGCTCAAGCTGCCGACCGGGGCCGTGACCGCGTTCCTGGGTCTGCTCCTGATGCGGGGCCAGTTCGTACCCGGTCTCAGCGCCCTCGACACGTCCGCTCAGATCTTGGCCTGGGCTCTTGTCTTCGGGTACGCGCAACAGCTCTTCACCCGACTGGTCGACCAGCAGGGTCAAACGGTCCTGGACAGCGTCCGCGGGGCGAGCAAGGCACCCGCCGGCAGCCCGCCGCCCTGACCCAGAGACCGAGCCCGATTATCGCCGCACCGTCAGCTTGTCGGCATCCAAGCTGAGCACAGTGAGCGACATCGGCTGGATGCGGGCGTCCTCCGTGGTCACGCGAACCCGGTTCGGCGCTTCCATCTCCCAGCTGCCGGGGATCTGGTTGGATCCGTCGGTGGCGGCGATGCCGATGTAGGTCGCTCGACCGTCGGCGGAAAACTCGAAGCCGTTCCGGCCCCGAGCGGGCGGGAAGGCATAGCTCGCCGGGCGGTACACCGCCACGTCGGCGGTGTCCTCCTCGTGCGAATGCATCCAGCGGCCGGTCAGGCGGGAGCGGAGATCATCCATCAGACCAGCCTCCCCGGCAGGCGAGCAGGGTCAAGAGCGGGGTCAAGACCTGGTGGCTGTCTTCTTGGCCGTCTTCTTGGCCGTCTTCTTGGCTGTCTTCTTGGCCGTCATCTTGGCCGCGGTCTTGGCCGTCTTCTTCGTTGCCTTCTTGGCCGCCTTCCGCGCTGCCGCCGGCACCTCGGTACCGATGGTCGAACCGAGGGCCGTCCAACGTGGCCTCCATCCGGGTCACCTGACCGGCGGTGAACATGAACATGGCGATGTCGTCGGTGTAGTCCATGTAATTCACGAACATGTCGCCGTCCGGCTCGTTGTCACAGCTGATGCTGGGGAAGGTCGGGACGCCGGTGTTGGGTCCGCCCGCGTTGGGGGTGTCGTCGACCTCATCGGTGCCGCCGCAGCCGGATCCGTCGTCGCCCCAGATGTGGAACAGGTTCAGCCAGTGGCCGATCTCGTGGGTCGTCGTCCGGCCGAGGTCGAACGGAGCCGCGACGGTGCCGGTCGTGCCGAAGGCGCTGTGCAGGATGACCACGCCGTCGGTTTCGGGCGGGCCGCCGGGGAACTGTGCGTAGCCGAGCAGACCGGCGCCGAGTTGGCACACCCAGACGTTGAGGTACTCCTCCGACGGCCAGGCGTCGGATCCGCCCGAGGCCGAGAACTTGACCGGATTGCCGTCCATTCCGAACCCGGTCTCGTCGGTCTCGATGCGCAGCACGCCGTTCGTGGGATTCCCGTCGGGATCGGTGGTGGCCAGGACAAAGGTGACGCGACCGTCGCCGATGATCGGCTTCCACACGTCGGGCACCTGATCGATGTCGGAGTTGGTGCCGCGAAAATCGGCGTTCAAGACATCGAGCTGGCTCTGGATCTGCTCGTCGGAGATGTTCTGGCTGTCGGTGTTCCACACCACGTGGACGACCAGCGGGATCTCGGTGATCCCCGGCCGGGCCGCTGCTCCCCGGGCGGCGAAGCTGCGAGCCGCCGTCTCGATCGAGGCCCGCGCCGAGACGTACGCGGGATCTTCGTTGAGCAGCCGGCGATGCTCCACGAGGGCGCCGCAGTTGCGGCGGGCCGGTGCGGCGGGCTGTGCGGGATTCGACATAGTTCCTCCAAGGTTTGGTTCTCATCCACCAATATGAGGCCGGATCACCCCGCTTGGATACAGGCTGCGCTGGATCGGGTGGTCGTTAACGGTTCGGCGTAGATCCCACCCGAACTCGCCGTCCCGCCGATCTCGTCGACATAGGGTGCAGCCATGATCGTGGCCAACCCGTTGGCTCCCCTCCCGGGCATCACGGCGCCGCTGCCGAAATTGGCCAAACCGCTCGGTGCCGTCCAGGCGATCCGCATCGCGAGTCACACGACCTGGCGGCAGCCGCAGTTCTACGTCCTCACCGTGATCGTGATGCAGATCATCCTGCTCTTCCTGGCCGCGCCGCTGCTGCGGATGCTCTACTACCTGGTCCTGGTCGAGACCGGCTCTGGGCAGCGTTGCGTACGACCAGATCGCCCTCGTCCTGCAGCACCCGCTGGCCGATCTCACGTTGCTGGTCCTCGCCTGCGTCGCCGTGCTGGCCGTGTTCTGCGAGTTCACGACCCTGTTCATCCTGGCCGCGCATCACCAGGCCGGCGACTCGACGTCGTTCCGGCTCGTGCTGCGGCAAGTCTGGTGGACCCTGCGCAAGCTGTTCACGCCGCAGGGCGTGCTGGTCGTGGTCTATCTGCTCCTGTTGTTGCCGCTGGCCCACTTCGGGCTGTCCTCGACCCTCACCAAGCAGATCGGCGTGCCGCCGTTCATCTCCGAGGAGCTGTTCAAGAGCGCGACGACCAGCTGGTTGTACGTCGGTTTCCTGCTGGTGTTGGCGTACGTGAATCTGCGGCTGATCTTGACGCTGCCCCTGCTGGCCACCACGTCCGCAGGCGTGTGGCAGGCCTTTGTCACGAGCTGGCGCCTGACCCGCTGGCGGAGCTTCCACATCGTCGCCATGGTGATCTTGCTGTTCCTCATGGTGCTGGCTGCCCGTCGCCCTGTTGTTCCTGGTGACGCTGATCCCGACGGTGGTCACCGACCTCACCCGTCCGGACCTCTCGGCGGCGTCCGCGGCGGTGGGGTTGGCCGCCTGGCAGATCGGCGTCTTCTTGATCACCGCACAGCGCACGATCTTGATCATGCAGGGGTTGGTCGCGCTGATGCACGACTGGCTCACCCATCTGCCCGAGAAGCACCGCCACGAGGTGCACGAGATCACCTACTCGGTGGACTCGTCGGTGACCGCCGCGCGCCGACGCAAGCTCTGGCTCGTCACGGCGGTGGTTACCGTGCTCGCCTTCGGCGGTGCCTCGGTGATCAACTACGGGACGATGACCAGGCTGGCGGCCGCAGACGAGACGTCGGTGCTGGCGCACCGCGGCTTCGTCGAGGGCGGAGTGGAGAACACGCTCCCCGCTCTGCGTCGCGGCCGACAAGGCCGGCGCCGACGTGGTGGAGTTCGACATCCTGCAGACCAAGGACCTGAAGTTCGTGGTCATCCACGACGCGAACCTGCAGCGGCTGGCCGGCATCAACGCCGACGTCAAAGACCTCACCCAGGCCGAGCTGATGAAGATCACGGTGCGGGCCGGCGGCATGGAGGCGAAGATCCCCAGCCTGGAGCAGTGGATCGCGGCGTCGATCGCCCTCGGGCTGCCGCAGCTGCTCGAGGTCAAGCTGCACGGCGGGGAGAGTCCGGATCTGCTACCGCGCCTGCTGGCGTGCTGGACCGGTACAAGGTGACGCAGTTCTACACCTACCACTCGATCAGCCGGCAGGTCGTCGAGGACCTGAAGCGGCTGCGACCCGAGCTGGTGGTCGGCTTCATCATCCCGATCAACTTCGGCGGCGTCCCGAAGGTGAACGCCGACTTCCTCGTGGTGGAGCAGAAGTCGCTGAGCGACGACTTCCGCACCGACGCGTGGGGCAAGGGCTACAAGGTCACCGTCTGGACGGTCAACGACGAGCAGACCATGCGCAACTACATCAACGACAACGTCAACGGGGTGATCACCGACCGCCCCGACCTCGGCGTCGAAGCCCGCGAGGACATCGAGAACGCCCAGGGCCTGGCCGGACGGCTGGTCGACATGGTGGTGCGGTCGTCGTCGTTCTAGGGCCGCTCCGCCGTCCCTGGCACCCGCGACGCCGCTGGGTGTCTCAAGTCGTAACCTGGCCGTGATCTAGACCTATGCTTTAGGCCCCCGGGCAGTCTGAAGCCACCTCCGGTGTGACCAAAACGTGATCTCTCGCTTGTGTAACGGTTTGGACACGGCTACGGTCCTCTCAACTTCGGGGGAGTTGGGCTGTTCCGTCAGGTTCTCCCCACCTCCTCGGTTATTTCTGATCGGTCGCGAGACCGAAGAGGAGGGAAACTACGTGAGTTCCGCTGCAGTGAAGCTGCGCAACACAGTCGCCGCCGTGGCCTCGGCCGGCCTGTTGACCGTCACCATCGGCACGATCCCCGCCGCCGCCGACACCCAGATATCGGGCACGACCCTGACGGCAGGTACGTCGACCGCACGGCCGTACCGCTTCCCAGCTCGGTCAGGGAGCGTCGTACAACATCCAGTTCGCGGCCGCCAAAGCGGTTGTGCGACGCGTCACCAAGGTGAACCTGAACCTGCGGACCGGGCCCTCGCGGTCGTACCGCGTGATCCGGGTGATCCGCAAGGGCACGGTCGTTAGGCTGCTGGCCGGCGCGGCCCGCGGAGGCTACGTCAAGGTCGCGGTGGGCAGTAGGCGCGGCTGGGTGGCCAAGCGTACCTGGCCAGGACCGCTCCAAGCCGCGGGCTACCGCGAGCGCGAAGAGTCGGGCGTCCTACGGCAGCACCGAGCGTCGGTTGACCGCCAAGACCATTGCGGTGCATCGGGCGCTGCGGCGGGCGTTCCCGCAGATCCGTACGGTCCTACGGCTACCGCCCCGGATCGGCCGGCGAGCATCGCCTCGGTCGCGCACTCGACGTGATGCTTCCGGGCAACTATCGCTCGGCCTCCGCACGGGCGCTGGGCAAGCGGATCGCCACGTGGGCTCGCAGCAACGCCAAGAAGCTGAACGTCTACTACGTGATCTGGGACCAGCGCATCTGGAACACCCAGCGGAGTGGGGATGGCTGGCGCCAGATGCGCAACGGCGGGAGCGCCTCGGCCAACCACAAGAACCATGTCCACATCTCCGTGAAGCGCTGACCCTTCGATAGCTCGAGCCGCTCGCTGCATGATTGCGAGCCCAATCTCTCCACCCAGGCGCGACCCTCTTCGTCGCCAATTGTCGCCCTCATGGTGTAGGATGCAACTGGCGACGCGGGATGCGCCTTTATGGCTAGGGCCCATAGGTAGAGGTTTGTGGAATAGGCCGGCTGGGTGATGTCGGAGACGACGGCCCAAGCTTTTGTCGCCCAACTGGGCAACGATCCGGTCCGCGCCGGTGAAATCTTCGCCCTGGCCAAGCGGTCGATCGACATGGACCTAGACCAAATCGATGCACTGCTGGATCACGAGAACCCGCAGGTTCGGCTCGGTGCCGTCAGCATCATGGACTTCCAGGCCCGCCGCCGGTCGACGCCTCCGGAACGGCGGCGTGAGCTGTACGAGCTGTACCTCCGCCGGCACGACCGCATCGACGACTGGTCGATGGTCGACCGCGCCGCACCGTGGGTCGTCGGTGGCTACCTGATCGACAAGCCCCGCGATCCGCTGTACGACCTGGCCCGCTCCCCGCACTGGTGGGAGCGTCGGACCGCGATCACCGCCACGTGGATCTTCATCCGTGACGGCCAACTCGACGACACATTCGCCCTCGCCGAACTCCTCGTCGATGACCCGGAGCACTTCGTCCAGACCGCCGTTGGTGGCTGGGTTCGCGAGGCAGGCAAGCATGACGTCGCCGGCTGCGGGCGTTCCTCGACACGTACGCCGCGACGATGCCCCGCACCACCTGCGTTTCGCCATCGAGCATCTCGACCCCGCCGAACGGCAGCACTACCGCAGCCTCACCTCACCGAAGACCCACAAACAAGAGAGTCATGACCATGGACATGAAGCTCGAACTCGTTCCCGTCCCCGTCAGCGATGTCGACCGCTCGCTGACCTTCTACACCGAGAAGCTGGGGTTCGCCCTCGACGTCGACGTCACACCGGCCGAGGGCGTGCGGGTCGTCCAGCTGACCCCGCCCGGCTCGGCCTGCTCCATCGTGCTCAGCACCGGGCTGCCGGATCTCGCCGACATGGCGCCCGGCACGGTCAAAGGCCTGCACCTGGTCGTCAACAACATCGTCGAGGCTCGCGAGGAGCTGATCGGTCGTGGACTCGAGGTCGGGGATCTCGTCGATGTCGGCGGCGGCGTCACGTACGCCTGGATCGCCGACCCCGATGGCAACACCCTGACCCTGCAGCAGATGGACTGGCGTACCGGCGACGCGTTCTGACGTGTGGCGGGGTGCGCCTCATCCCGGCCCCTCCCCATCCCGTCGAACTCTTCTTCGAATAAGGCGGTGCTACGGACAGGCTCGGACACATTGCCGGGCACGGAACGACGTATCGACACGTTCAGGGCGAACCCCGCGGGCCACGATCACCGACAGGCATCGACAATTGGGACTGACCGACAACCTCGAAGGCTACAGAAATCGCACGTAGCCGTGTCCTCTTTAGGACATGGCATCAAGCGGACATCGAAATCGACCTATTTCCTGGCCGGGAGCCTTAGGCTTTCATTGTCGGAAGGGAACCTCCCCCGAGCTCCCGTCGACAACCGCCAGCCGTCGCTGCTCGACAATCCCCCCGATGTCGTGGCGAATGAGCTGCCGGGCCGGCCACCGCGCCGGCCTGGGAATGATCCGAGTCGGACGGGGTTTCCCCCAAGTCCCGTCCGACGGATCAGCCCGAAGCTCGCGCCTTCAGGCGACGACTACACTCCTGCGGGCACGTTCACGGTGAGGGCGCGCTCCACGACGGTGGCGGTGAGCTTCACGCCTTCGCCGGCGACGTCGCCGTCCAATTGATAGTTCTCGCGTTTGCCCAGCCTGACCGTGACGGTGCGTCCGCTCCGCTGGTCGACTTGATCATCCTTCTTCGGTCGGCGGGTAGCTGTGCGCAGTACCAACTTCACCCAGTGCCAGAACTTGTGCGGAGACGCGATGTAGAGGTCAAGGCGACCATCGTCGGGCTGGGCACCAGGGATGAGTGTGATGCCGCCCCCGATGTCACTGACGTTGCCGATGATGCAGACCATCGCCCGGCGCCGCATCGGCCGCCGGCCGTCGACTTGCACGAACATCCGGATCGGGAGGCGCCCCAACGCCTTGGCCGCCGCCACGAAGTAGGCGCCTGATCCGATCTTGGCCTTCAGTTCGTCATCGGTCTCGTCCATGATCACGGCGTCGACGCCGATCCCCGCCATTACGGCGAAGTGTTGCGGCTCGCCGTCGTCAACCACCAGTTTGATCAGGTCTATGGTTCGCGGACAGCCGCCGAACGCAGTCTCGACGGCCGCCGACTCCTCCAGCGGTAGGTTCAGGTTGCGGGCCAAGAGATTGCCCGTGCCCGCGGCGACCAGTCCCATGGGAATGCCGCTTTGGGCCAGTCCATCGGCGACGACTCGGACCGTACCGTCGCCTCCGGCACAGACGACCAGATCCACCCGGTCGGCCATCGCTCGCTGCACCATTCCTCGCCCTGGATCCTCCTCCGAGGTTTCCAGCCATACCGGGTCGGCCCAGCCCCGGCGCGAGACGCACTCCTCAACGTGATGGCGGAATTCGTCACTGACCTTGATCGGGTTGTAGATCACCGCGACCCGGCGCTGGGGGGCAGCCGTGGTCGCCGGCTCAGAGTTGGCGCTCACCGGCGGGCCACACTCGAACGCTTCATCAGTCTGACCGGCACGACGCCTCCTGACAGCGCCGGCAGATTGCCGGCATCAACCCTTGCGCAAGTTAGTTTACGCTGTAAACCTCTGATTGCAGTAGCGGGGTGGGGACCGAGATGATGCGAGTCATGTCGATCGCCTACCGCGGAGACGGCTCGGACCGCCCCGCGAGCATCCCGCTCCCGCCGGCCCGGGCCCCGACGCTTCGCGGCCTTCGGCTGCGGAAGCACTGGCGCTACGTCGGCGTGTGGAGTCCATCGGTGTCGATCTGCGCCGCCCGCGTCCGGGTCGGGCCGCTGCGACAGGAGTTCTGGGGGCTCTGGCAGCGGGATCCGGGGCAGCTGGCCGAGCACTCGCGGCTGTGCCCCGGCCGGGTGCGGGTCGGCCCTGGCCGGCTCGAGGTCGCCGACCGAGGCGTCACCATCGACCTGACGCTGGAGCCGGAGGCTGCGAGTGCCTTCGAGGTGGTGACGCCGGTAGGTAGCGCCTGGACCTGGACGCGCAAGCAGGCGGCCACGGCGCGCGGGACGGCCACCGTCAACGGTCGGACGCTGCCGATCGACGGGGTTGCCATGCTGGAGGACAACGACGGTTATCACCCTCGGCTCACGCACTGGTGGTGGGCGGCCGGGGCCGGCAGGCTCACCGACGGCCGGGCGGCGATGTGGAACGCCGTCGTCGGTCTGAACGACACGCTGCCGTACGTCGAGAACACCGTGTGGGTCGACGGCAGCCCCCAGCCGATCGGGCTGGTCACCATCGCCAAGGACCTGACGACAGTCACCTTCGACGACGGCAGCGTCATGACCTTTCACCAGGAGGCGGAGCGCGCGACGATGATCGACTTCTTCGTCATCCGCTCCGCGTACCGGCAACCGTTCGGCACCTTTGCCGGCACCCTGCCCGGCGGGCTGGAACTGACCGAGGGGTACGGAGTGATGGAGGACCACCGCGCTCTGTGGTGATGGCCGCCACAGGAAGGAGACTTTCCGGCCGCGCTCTGTGGTGATGGCCGCCACAGGAAGGAGACTTTCCGGCCGGGATGCGCCGCGTTGTCGGGCGGGTTCGGTTACCGAGGTCGCTGCCGTCGGATCCCCAGCAGGGCGTGCATCTCAGGCCTTCCCGGCGGCGGAGGCGTGCTGCGTAGGCCCCGTAGTCGGCAGGTTCTCGGTCGTCGGGCGACTCTCCAGCACGGCCTTCAGCCGCTGATCGTCGCGGCGGCTGTCGTGCTTCAACAGGCGGGCCAGCAGCGGTTCCAGGAGACGACCGGGACCCGCGGCCCGAAACTCCATGCGGCAGCTGACACGACTGCCGCCCGCGGTCGGTGTCACCTCGTACGCGGCCCGGCCGCTGATCGACCCGTCCGGGATCTCGAAGGCGATCCGAGACGGCGGCTGGAACGCGGTGATCCGGTTGCGCGACTTGAGGGCGCGGCCGGCGAAGCGGCGCTCGAAGACATGCTCGCTGCCAACCCTCACCGGACCCGGCGGAGTGCGCTGCACGAGGGACAGGCCCGCCTGCCACAAGGGTGCATTGGTCATATCGGCGACGAAGTCGAACACCTCAGGCACCGGCCGGTCGATGTCTACGCCACTCTCGACCACGAACATGCTGTCTCCTCAACCTGCACACTAGAGCATTACTCTAGTGTTTAGATTAGGCTCTGGCCGTGAGCAACGTCAAGGCGTCCCCGCGGCGCGCACGGGCGGCTCGTACGCGTCGCGCGATCCTCGACGCGTCGTGTGCGGAGTTTCTCGAGCGCGGCTACCACGGCGCGACGATCGCCTCGATCGCGGCGCGTGCAGGCGTGGCTCCACAAACCGTCTACTTCGTCTTCCACACCAAAGCCGACCTGGTGAGCGCGGTCATCGATGACCGCGTCCTCGGGCCGGACGCCCCGGAAGACCCGGAGGCGTCGGCGTGGTGGGAGGCCATGGTCAGCGCCCCCACCGCGGCAGCCGTGCTCGAGGGGTTCGTGCGGGGCGCGGCGCCGCTCCTGGGCCGGGCGGCACCGGTCTCGGAGGTTGTCCGGGCCGCAGCCGCTACCGACGACGAGGTCCGCGCCATCCACGAGCAGCACGATTTGCTACAACGCGCCGCCTACCGACGCGTCGTGAAACTCGCGGCAGCGCGCGGTGCGCTGGGCCACGCGCTCACGATCGACACCGCCACCGACGTACTGCTCACCTTGTGCGGCGACGGCGTCTGGGTCCAACTCACGGCGGACCGCGGGTGGACTGCGGACCAGGTGGTGGAGTGGCTGGTTACCGCAGTTCCGACAGCCATCCTCGCCACCGCGTGAGGACAAGGCCACGGTGGCGCGGACGGAGCCTCGGCGACCGGGAGCCGCATCAAAGATGCCAAGTCTCTACCAGGGCTGTGAGTCAGCAGGCGGGAAACCGACCAAGCTTGCCGCTCGTTGACCGAGGCACTGCTGATCCTCACCCAGCGCGTCGACCTGGCTCCGAACCCAGCCCCGGTAAGTCGTCGGCGACCGGCCCAGCAGCAGCGCCGTCTCCTCGACCTCACGTGCGGAAGTGCCCATCCGTATCCAGCTCAGGGCGCGGAAGGAGTTGCGCCAGTCGTTCCGCTTCTTGCCTGCCGGGATGCGCCGGATCAGTGCCGCCTCCCAGGTCACGGTGTCATCACCGGTGTAGCGCACCGAACGACCCAGGGCCTCGGCCCAGACGGCTGCCGACTCGGCGCCGGACAACGTCGCCGGCCCCGAGATGCCGTGCGACCCGGCCGGGAAACTCGGGTCGGTCAGGGCGGTGGCGGCCACCTCACCGATGTCACGGGCGGCGACCCGGTTGACCCCGCGCAAAGGTGTCGGGAAGGTGCCCGACGAAGACCAACCGCGCCCCAGCCCGCTGGCACTCGGCGAGGAGCTCATCGAGGTGTCCCGCCAGACGTCGGTGGTCAACCACGACGTTTTCCTCAGCTCCATCGGCTTCTTGACCATGCTGTGGAATCCGGACGCCCCAAGGGACCACCTGGACGCGATGGTGGCCGGCGTCGTTGCCGGTCCCGGTGCGCTGGCCGTCGACGCGGCCGCCGTCGGACTGGTCCGACTCGGCCGGCTGGACGACGTCCGCGGTCTGCTGGCACAGGTGTCGCTCAGCCCGTTGACCGACACCTGGAACTTGACCTGGGACGCGGCCTGTCACGCAGAGATCGCCTACGCCCTCGACGACACCGGTCTCGCCGAGCTGGTCGCCCCCATCCTGCGCCGGCTCTCCGGCCGACTGGCGACGGCCGGCGTCTCCGTCGTCGCCGGTCCGCTCGACGGCTACCTGGCCCTGGCCGAGGCAGCGCTGGGCAACCGGCCGGCAGCCACGGCGGCCGCTGACCGGGCGTTGGAACAGGCCTGGGCCTGGGACATGTCGGCGTACGTCCGGTGGCTCTCGCGGCACCGAGCCGACGGGTCGTGGTGAGCGCTCAGTTCGGCAGCAGGACGTCGCTGTAACGGAACGCCACCCTCTCCCGCCGCTCGAATCCACCCCGGAAGAGCCGGTGGAGGAGCCGGAGGACGGGTCCCCCTGAGGCCTGCATCCAGGCCGCCGCGTCGGCCGGCAGCCGGTGACACACCCAGGGCAGCACTACCGGGATCATCTGCGGCGGATAGGCGTGCCGCTCGATGGCCTGCTCCGAGGCCGCGAACTCTGCCTTCGTCATCACTCGTTGGACCAGGGGCAGGGTCTCGCCCTCCTCGTGCGCCAAGTGCTCGTCGAGCGCCTCCCGGAAGGTGACGATCCGGACCTCCAAGGCGGCCCGGTGAGACTCGCAGGGATGCGCGAGCACCTCGGCGAAGCCCGCCGCGCACGCGGCGAGGGCCGGGTCGATGCCGGCGTGCTCGTCCTCCATCGCCGCCACCAGACGTTGGTCGTCGGCGGTGCCGCGCAACTGCACGGCGGCCGACAGCGCCGGCCAGTAGTAGTCGTCCTCGGCGGCATGGTGGTGGTGCAGGATGTCGGCGAACAGCTGCCACCGCACCTGCAGGGCGTTCCAGGTCGCCGTGTCCCCGAGCGGGGTGTTGGCGACAGCGGAGGCGACGTTGGCCAGATCGCGCCGGAAGCCGAAGTGCATCACGTACATGCCGGCATGGTCGTGCGGGCCCTCGGCGGCGTGGGACTGTCCGGGCAGCTTGAGCTGGGCCTTCGTGTGCTGAGTTGTGGTCATGTGAGCAGGCTGCATGCTCGCTCTTGGGCCGCGCTTGGGTCCGGCTCCAGCCGCCAGCTCGCTGCATCAGAATTCTCCGGAGACCTGACCGCCGTGCGGCCTTCTAGGTTGGGTGAATGACGCACGACGCCGCTGCCCTCGATCCCGACCGGCTCGCCCGCACCCTCGTTGTGGAGAACTCGTATCTCACGCTCGCAACGGTTGGTCCCGCTGGAGTGCCGTGGGCATCCCCGGTCTGGTTCGCCGCACGCGAGCTCGACGAGTTCGTCTGGGCATCGAAGCCCGGAGCACGGCACTCGCGCAACATCGCGGAGAATCCCCGGGTGTCGCTCGTGATCTTCGACTCGAGCAGGGCACCAGGCGAAGGGAGCGCGCTCTACGTCTCGGCCGATGCCGAGCTCGTCGACGACCGGACGTTCGACGATGCGTTCGCCGTGTACAACGCGGGATCGGTCGAGCGCGGACTGGGCGCGTGGGACCCGGCGAAGCTGCGCGAACCCGCGAAGCACCGTCTCTACCGCGCCGTCACGCTCGAGGCATTCGTGCTCGACGACCACGACGAGCGGATCAGGGTTTCGTAGCAGGCAGGTGCGCGAGGTGCTGGCAGACTCGGGGGATGCCTCGAACACCGGCGTAATCATGACCTGCGGGCAGAAGGTCGCCCTCGGTCGAGCGCATCGGCACAGACCGTCACCGTGTTGATCTCCTGTCCGCTGACGTCCCGCCGTTTGCGACGCCGTTGTCACGCACTTGGTCACTTAGCCAGAACGGGTCGGCGCAAGCGTGCGTCGACTATCGCGCCCCCTTAGGTAAGCAGGCGCGGCCGGTCGGAGTAGGTCGAACTTCCTCGCTTCAAGGCAAATGTGAACACGCAGTTCTAGAGTCACGACTGTGACTCCGACATCGTCCCCACTGCCGATTCTGCCGACCTCGCTGGTGGGCAGCTATGCCCAGCCGGACTGGCTGATCGACCGGGCCAAGCTCGCCGGGCGCTTCCCGCCGCGGGTGCGGGCGAGAGAGCTGTGGCGGGTGCAGCCGGAGTACCTCGAGCAGGCGCAGGACGACGCGACGGTCCTGGCGGTCCGCGCACAGGAGGAGGCGGGACTCGACATCATCACCGATGGTGAGATGCGGCGGGAGTCGTACAGCAATCACTTCGCCACAGCCCTCGAGGGCGTCGACATCGACAGTCCGGGGACGGCTCTTGACCGTAGTGGCCATCCCAACCCGGTGCCGCGGATCGCCGGGCCGATCGTGCGGCCGCTGCCGGTCGGCGTCCGCGACGTGGAGTTTCTGAAGGCGCACACCGACCACACGGTCAAGATGACCGTGCCGGGCCCGTTCACCATGTCGCAGCAGGCGCAGAACGACCATTATCCCGACCTCGAGTCGGCGGCGCTGGCGTACGCCGCCGCGGTCAACGCCGAGATCAAGGACCTGCACGCGGCCGGTGCCGACCTGGTCCAGATCGACGAGCCGTACATGCAGGCGCGGCCCGAGGCGGCTCGCGAGTACGGCCTCGCGGCGCTCAACGCCGCGCTCGACGGCGTCACCGGTACGACCGCTGTCCACATCTGCTTCGGGTACGCCGCGATCATCCACGACCGGCCCGAGGGGTACTCATTCCTTGCTGAGCTGGCCGGCTGCTCGGCCGACCAGATCTCCATCGAGACCGCACAGTCGGGTCTGGATCTCGGCGTCCTGAAGGACCTCAGCGAGAAGACCATCATCCTGGGCGTCATCGACCTGTCCGACCACGCGGTCGAGGCCGTCGAACTGGTCGCCGATCGCGTTCGCCGAGCCTTCCCGTATGCGTCACCGGACCGGATCACCATCGCCACCGACTGCGGGATGAAGTACCTCCCTCGGGCGAGCGCCGAGGGAAAGATGCGTGCCATGGCGGGCGCCGCGTCCATCCTCCGCGCGGAGCTCTAGCCCGAGCCGTGTAGCCGAGCCCTGCAGCGCCTTGGACACGGGGCGCATCGGATCAGTCGAGGGCGACGAGGACAGCGAGGCGACGGATGGAGGCCTGGCTAGGGGTTTTACTCGGAGCCGCCTTGGGGACTTGAACCCCAGAGCTACGCATTACGAGCGCATTCGGTCCTAGCCTCAGGGTTGGGCCACCCAGGCGTGACTAGGCCGAACACCTCGCAGGAACTCGTGTTGTTCATGCCACGAACGACGTGGGTTGCGGACTTTCCGCGGACTGACGCCTCGGTGTGAACAACGCTTCGGCTCGCTGTGGAACCGGTTTCGATCAGTTGGGAGTCGGTGAGCCGGTCGGCCGCAAGTTGGGGAGCCCGAACGGTTCGTCCGGTGCTCAGATGGTGCCGTCCGGGGTCTCTATCCAGAACCCGCAAGGTGGCCGTCTCTGTCCTTCTCCCCCTCGTCGTGCCAGGCGCGGCCGGCCGCCGCCCTCCTCACACCGAGTCCCGCTCGATGAGCTGACACTCGATGACGGTGACAGGGGGAATCTCCTCACCCGCCAACGCCGCGACAAGCAGGGCGACCGACCGCACACCCATCTCCTCGAAGGGCAACGCAACGGTGGTGAGCGCCGGACGCAGGTGCGCGGAGATGATCAACTGGTTATCGAAGCCGACGACGGCGACGTGGCCGGGAATGGAGTGGCCGCGTTCCCTAATCGCGTCGTACGCCCCCATCGCCATCCGGTCGGTGCAGCAGAAGATTGCCGTCGGCCGCTGCGGCAGGTCGAGCAGCTTCGCCGCCGATTCGTAGCCGCCGGCCGAGGTCGCGGACGCGTGCGTGATCAGCGCGGGATCGGGCGCGATGCCCGCTTCATCGAGGGCCTGTATGTAGCCGGCCAGCCTGCCTTGAGCCGCCGCCGTGTGAGCCTCCAGGTTGACCAGGCCGATCCGCCGGTGCCCGGCATCCAGCAGCCGTCGCGCGGCGACGTAGCCGCCACCTTCCTCGTCCGGGAGCACCGCCGGCAGGCGTCGGTCCGCGTCGAAGCAGTGCAGCAGCACGGTCGGAAGCTCGGACGCGGCTGCCGGCACGGTCACGGCTTGATGCGCCCCGGATGCGAAGATCAGCCCCTCCACCCGCTGTTCCAGCAGTCGCTCCACCGCCAGTGCTTCCATCTCGGGACGCCCCTCGCTGGCCGCGATCATCAAAAACATCCCGGTGTTCCACGCCTGGTCCTGCGCACCCCGGACCGCCTCCGGTCCAAACGAGCTGGTCACGAGCTCGGTCACCATCCCCAGCAGGCCGGATCGGCGCGCAGCGAGAGCTCGCGCCCCGGCATTCGGCCGATAGCCGAGGTCATCGGCAGCCCGGATGATCCGCTGCCGGGTTTCGGCGGACACCCTGGTGTCGCGACGGTTGTTCAGCACGAACGACACCGCCGCGCGAGACACCCCGACATGGCGGGCGATGTCCTCCATCCGCGCGCCTCGATCAGGCTGCTTCTCCACCACACCTCCCGCACTGCATGCCGCCAGCTTGCCATGTCTTGATTACGCGCGTTACCTTGTCGTTCATGCGCGTTTGACGATCCGCTGCTCAGGATGGCCACGACGCATCTACAGACTCCGAGGCCGAGGAGGGCTGACTGTCGTGAAGGTCGTGCGTCGAGGGTGCGATTCGCGCCGATCATCGTCGCATTGTTGGCTGTCGTCCTGCTGCCGTTCGGTTCGGGTGCGACGGCCGCCGGTGAACCAAATCGGTCGACCCATCACGACACGGCCGCGACGAACTTCATGAACGATCTTATTGGCCTGATCCACCACGCCGGCAGCCATCACATGTACTACCTATACAACCCATACGGCACGACCGCGGGCAGAGGTTCCTGGGGCTCTGCGACCTCGACCGATCCACCGGCGGCGCCATGAGCACCCACAACGGCGGGGCGCGATCTGCAGATCGTTCGTGGCGGAACGCATTGGACCACATCTCGGTCGACGGACGATGTATTTCGGCCCTCGAAGTATCCGAATTCTGTTCGGTGCTCTACCTCGCTGAGAGAGTCCACGTCATGGGCCCGGGAGGAAGCAAATACGCCGCAAATAGGTTGGCCACGCAGCTGACTACGCTCAATTATCCCGTGCAGGTCGACGGACTAGAGCCTGTCGAGGCTACCGACACCGTGGTTGCAATCTGCGGGCCTGACTTCCGGGACCGGCACTCCGTGGCTGATGTGATGCCTCGGCCGGCGGCCGACACAGGAGCCGTCCTGCTCGCCATCGCCGCCGATGACTGCTCATCTCTGCCGCGGCTCGCGGATGCCGTCATCACGATCCCTCTGCCCCGACCGCGGAGGCGGATGGAGGACGACCAGCCGGCCTGCGTGCTTTTTGAGCTTTTGGTCTCGCTGACCGTGGACGTCATCGGGCGGGATCTGGCCGGACGGATCAGCAGCAATGTATACCCGATTGCGGCCCACCAGCTGCTGGCAACCGTCGACAATGCCGACATTGCTGCGTCACAAAGCCCCCGACTGAGCTCTCATCGCCTACTCAAGCGGTGCAAAGCAGATGACAGGAATTGGTCGTGACACCTCCGACACGACCCTCACCGATGAACGCTCGAACCTGGCGGCGGAAGCCGTCCGGCGGCCCAGACGTTCAGCAATCGATCGAGGAGATCGCATGCGCAGATCCGCAGACCACGACGACGTGACTTCACCACTCTCGGCTCGTCGGGCCTTCCGGGCCCTGATCCTGGCGCTGGCGCTGGCGCTGGCGGTGCTGGTAGCGCCGCCGTCAAGCCGGTCGATCGCCGCACCGCGCGACGCCGTCCCGGCCACGTACGACCAGGACTATCGGCCGCAGTTCCACTATTCCGCCCAGAAGAATTGGCTGAACGATCCCAACGGACTGGTCTACTACAAGGGCGTTTACCACCTCTTCTACCAGTACAACCCGCAGGGCAGCCAGTGGGGCAACATGAGCTGGGGCCACGCCACGTCGAAGGACTTGGTGCACTGGGACGAGCAGCCTGTCGCCATCCCACAGACCTTCAACTCCGAGGGTCAGTCGATTGAAGACATCTTCTCCGGATCGGCAGTCGTCGACACCAACAACACCAGCGGGTTCGGCACGAAGGCGAACCCGCCCATGGTGGCGATCTACACCAGCGCCTACACCGGTGCTCACCCGACCCTGGCCGGGCGTCAGGCGCAGTCGCTCGCTTACAGCCTGGATGAGGGACAGACCTGGACCAAATACAGCGGCAACCCGGTGTTGGACATCAACTCCAGGGAGTTCCGCGATCCCAAGGTGTTCTGGTACGCACCGGCCAAAGAATGGCGGATGGTGGTGGTCAAGGCCGTCGAGCGGAAGGTCGCCATCTACCGGTCCGCCAATCTGAAGCAGTGGAGCCACCTGTCCGACTTCGGACCCGCCGGCGCCGTCGGTGGGGTGTGGGAATGCCCCGACCTGTTCCCGCTGGCCGTGGACGGCAATCCGCGCAACGTCAAATGGGTGATGGTCGTCAACCTCAACCCGGGCAGCATCGCCGGCGGATCCGGCGGACAGTACTTCGTCGGCGACTTCGACGGCACCACGTTCACCTCCCAAGACCCCGCCACCTACATCCCGCCCACCGGCACAGTCCTGCAGAACTTCGAAGCTGCCACCTTCAGTCCCTGGACCACAACCGGGACCGCGTTCGGCGCTGGGCCGGTCACGGGCGCGATCAACGGGCAGCAGACCGTCACGGGCTTTGAAGGCCAGCGGCTGGCGAACAGCTTCCACAACGGGGACGGAACCGTCGGGACCTTGACGTCACCGGAGTTCACGGTGAACCAGGCGTACCTCAACTTCCTGATCGGCGGCGGAAACCACCCGAATGTCCCCGGCACCCAGCTCGGCAGCGAACCGCCAGCCGGCACGTTGCTCTTCGAAGGCTTCGAGTTCCCCGACGGCACGAACCTTGCAGAAGCGGGTTGGACGTTGACCGGCGACTTCGTACCGGATCGCAACCCTTCAACATCTGGCGGTGAGGGCGCCATCGGCGAGAAGCGGCTCAACACCTGGGAAGGCGGCCCGGTGGGCGACGACAACCAGGGCACGCTGAGCTCACCTTCTTTCGAGATCACCGACAACTACCTGAACTTCCTGCTCGGCGGTGGCGGACGGAGCGACGGATCACTCCAAGCCGAGCTCGTGGTCGCCGGTCAGGTCGTCCGCACCGCGACCGGCTCGAACGACGGCATCCTCAACTGGAAGAACTGGGACGTCGGTGCCTACCGAGGCCAAGACGCGGTGCTCCGAATCAAGGACCAGGCCACCGGCGGGTGGGGACACCTAACCTTCGACCACCCCGTTCTCAGCCCCACCGCCGCGCTTCCTCGCAGTGTGGAGACCACCGTCAACCTGGTCGTCGACGGCCAGATCGTCCGCACCGCCACCGGCTCCAACAGCGAAATCCTGGATTGGGTCGGCTGGGATCTCCGCGATCTGCAAGGTGAGCAGGCTCGAATCCAAGTCATCGACAACAACAACGGTGGTTGGGGACATGTGCTGGCCGATCACTTCAGCTTCGCGGATGCTCCAGCCCAGTCAGGCACCCAACGCGCCCGCTGGTTGGATTACGGCCGGGACTTCTACGCCGGCGTCACGTTCAACAACGTGCCGAACAACAAACGAATCATGATCGCCTGGATGAACAACTGGCAGTACGCACAGGACATCCCCACCGATCCCTGGCGCAGCGCCATGTCGGTACCCCGGGAGCTGAATCTGAAACGGATCGCCGGCAAGACCGAGCTGGTCGGAACACCGGTCCGGCAATTGCAGGCACTGCGGCAGGGAAGGCCCTTCCAGACCCGCAGCCAGCGGCTGCTGGAAGGGGCCACCACCCTGCGAGGCTCTGGAGCTCGCGGGGACACCGTGGAGATCCACGCCGAGTTCCGTGCCCGCGACGCCGACAAGTTCGGGGTCCAGGTCCGGGTCGGCAACGGCCAACGCACCGTCATCGGCTACGACGTCGACCGAGGCGCCGTCTACGTCGATCGCACCAGGTCTGGCAACGTCGGCTTCAACGCCACCTTCCCCAGCGTGGAATACGCACCACTACGGGTGAGGAACGGCAAAGTGACACTGCGGATCCTGGTCGATCGATCCTCCGTCGAGGTCTTCGCCGACCGCGGCCAACGGACCATCACCGACCAGATCTTCCCCGACCGCAATAGCCAAGCCATTCGCGTCTTCAGCAACGGCGGCCGCGCCCAACTGCAAAAGATCACCATCTGGCAACTCCGATCCATCTGGAAGTCGTAGCCGTAGCGATGCTGGTCCCGGTCATGGACCGGGACCGGCTCGCGACCTAGCTGGGCAGCGTTGGACGTTGGTGACACCCCGGCTCGGTTGTGGGTGTGGGGAGGGCAGGTCCTCCGCGGCGAGGATCAAAGCGGCCAAGCAACTCATCTGGAGCCAACGAGCCTCGAAACGCTTACGTAAGCGCGGTCTCCAGGTACTCCTCGACGTCGGGCGCGAATCCGTAGGGAACGTAGGTGGCAAATCCGATGGCTTGACCCAGGCGAGGTCGGCTAGCTCGTCGTGGTCGGCTACGTGGGCGGTGCCGCTGACAATGTCGCAGGCCACGTAGGCCATGCGGCGGCCTGTCTTCGGGTGGATGCGTTCGCCCAAGAGTCGCACGGGCGAGACGGTCAGACCGGTCTCTTCGACGGTCTCTCGGGCCGCGGCTTGCTCCAGCGTCTCCCCGGGTTCTACTTCACCAGCGGGGAACTGCCAGGACAACGAGCCCTCCGTTGACCTTGCGCTGTACCAGGAGCACGGCTCCGTCTTGCGTGATGATGCCGGCCGAAATGGCCGGGCGGTGATCGGGTACCTGCTCATTCATCGGCACTAATATCGTCTTGGCTAGGTGTGATGCTGGGAGCCGCCTTGGGGATTTGAGCCCCAGACCTACGCATTACGGGTTGTTAGGAAGCGCCCCTACAGACCGTTAACACGCCAATCTCACGCGCATCCCCGAGGGACACTGACGACTGTCGATGGCTCGATGTGGGTGCTCGGGGACACGTTGGGGACACGGCTGTTGATCTTCAAGGTATGAAGCTGCCGGGTTTCGGCCGTTCCGGTACACCCGCGGCGTGGGTGCGATCAAGGTCAGTCCGCTACGGCGCGGTGAGCGGGCTGAGCAGTAGCGTAGTCAGCGTGACGGAGTTGGGAAATGTCGTCGTAGCAGCGTCGGACGTCTTGCTGCGGCCATTCCTTCCCTCTGACCTGTCGGATCTCATGACGGCATTTGCCGACCCCGACATTCGGGCCTGGAATCCCGGGCCTGTCGCCGACGGGTCATCGGAAACCGACGAGGCGGTGGATTGGATGGCGGGGCGTAACGACTGGTCGGGAGGTTCCCATGTGTCCTGGGCAGTGGCTTTTCCCCACGGCCGGCTGCTCGGCTCGGTGTCTCTGCACAAAATGGATCACGACCAAAGAGATGCGGAGGTGGGCTATTGGCTCGCGCCCTGGGCCCGCGGCCGTGGCGTCGCAGTGGTTGCTGTGGATGCGGCTGCTCGGTTCGGCTACACGGAGCTGGGCCTCCACCGACTGCACTTGTACCACGCGGTGGAGAATCTCGCATCCTGCAAGCTGGCAACGGCCGCCGGCTTCAGACTGGAAGGCGAACTTCGCCAGTCGTACCGCTTCGCTGATGGTTACTACCGTGATGAGCACCTCCACGCCCGGTTGACGGACGACCCACCGCCGTTGATTCTGCCGCGCTGAGCGTAAGGTCCGACTCACGCATTACGAGCGCAATCTTGGTCGCTCGTCGTGAGCGTGAGGTGGACGGTTGCGTGTGGCGACCAGACCGAACGTCTCTCATCAGCTCCCGCTGCCTTTCCACTTCCGGATCACGGGCGGACCCGTGCGGACCGGACCCACAAACCGTTGCGTGACAGCCGCGAGAGTGCTGGCGGTCACTGGACCATGGACGAGCCGGAGTCGTAGAGGTCAGCGTAACTGCGCCACGTCATCAGTATGACCGCCATCGATCCGGCTATGGCGATGGCCGTAGGCAGTGGACGACGCCGCCAGGCGGTGACCCCGGCTACAGACAGGCAGGCCGCGCCTACCGCGTTGAGGGCGATGATGTCTCGGCGCTTGATGGGGTCAGCGATCCATTGTTCCTCTCCAAGGATGGCGCGGGTTGCGAAGGCGCGATCGTCTGTCACTGGGGGTGTGATGATCGGGTTGATGATCATCCATGCCGCAATAGGCAGTGCAGTCCAGCTACGCCGGTACCAGAGTGGGACGACGACCAAAGGGGTTGAGGCCCACCTGCTCCAGGCGCTGATGGGATGGGCGTGCCTGACGAACACCCAGCTGCGCATCGAGGTCGACACCCCATACCTCCAAGGGTTCGAGCGAAGGACCGTGCGGGCTAACCCCAGTGGTGCGCGGATCGGAGCATCCAGGGAATGCAGTCAGCGAAGCACAGGAATGCGGAGATCGCCAGCGCTCGGCGCGACTTACGAAAGTCTGGCCACTTCACTCTTCACACGACGGCCGTCTCGATTGATGGTGACTTTGCGTGCGATTCGACCGTCGTGCGCTTAAAGATTCGTAGAGTTGAGTCGCATCGATAGGTACGATGGAGGAGCGCGCCGGCAAGGCATGCCGGGGCACCGCAAGGGGCTAGGTGTCGCACGTTGCCAGCAAACCGCGGAGTGACTGAATGCTCGATACCGCCGAACTTCGCCGCGGACCGGCAATCGTGGATACGTCCACCAAGTGGCTTGAGCTTCGAGCGCTTCGCAGCGTTGTGTGACAGCATCGTGACAGCAAGGCTCGGAAGGTACTAACGATGCGTGCGACGGCATGGAACAACGGAAGCCACAGCGCGAGCGGCGCCGGGCCACGTTCGCCGACCGAAGCCGGCTCGACTGTCTTAAGAAGCTGTGGTCTTCTGCGGCACTCGATCTGCACCAGGCGTGCCCGGTTGACTCCCCAGGTCCGATTGATCGCAGCAACGACATCACGGAAGGGGTTTTGTGGTGAGCCGATGGCGGTGAGTGCTTTTAGCACCAGGTTCTCGAGGAAGTCAGGATCCTGCTGACGTACCCGATCGAGGAGATCAGCGGCAACCGCAGCGTTGTTTTCCTGGACCGCGGCAGTGATCGTTTCCCGAGGGTCGCCTGCAGATTGGCCACTCGGCGATGGACTCGGTGTGGCACTCCGTACAGTACTGCGTGCCTTGTCTCGGCCCTGTGACGCCTTAGAGCGTTCCTTGAATTCCCGGAACTCCTCAAATTACTCAAGTACGTGGTTGTCGACGCGCTGAGGGTTGCTCTGGAGTCCCGATTCCCCGGTTCCTGGCGGAGCAACTCGGACTGCTGATCGCCGATAAGGATCCCGATGACCTCGTGTTCACCTCGCCACACGGTGGCACGCTGCGCATCGCCAGCTTCCGGCCGCGATTCTCCAACCCCGCAGCCAAGCGAGCCGACCTGATCGGCTTGACTCCTCCCGAGCTTCGGCACACCGCCGCGAGTCTCGCCGTCGCGGCAGGTGCCAACGTCAAGGCCGTCCAGCAGATGCTGGGCCACGCCGCCGCAGCCATGACCCTGGACGTCTACGCGGGTCTGTTCGCCGACGATCTAAAGCGGTCGCCGACCGACTGGATGAGGCCGTGCTCAATCTTGATGCGGACCAGCTGCGGATTAGCAGTCGAATCGACCGGCCCAAACGTGAGCAGGAAGGCCCTCCAGAGCCCGCCAAAGTTGTGCTGACGAGGAGAAACGTTCGGAGCCGCCTTGGGGATTTGAACCCCAGACCTACGCATTACGAGTCGCAAGCAGGGAGTTCAAGGCGTGCCTGCCTCGCCTGGGCGAGTCCGCCGTAACGTGGATGGTCCATGATCGACCCGGTCTTTAGGCTGCTCGAATGGCTGCTCAGCCTCTCAGATGACGCTGAATTGGACGTGACTTAGTCCGAATCGAGGGCGAGACTGCTGGACAGGTCGCGGTGGGGCATAGCCCCTGGCCGAGGAGGTTGTTCGCCTTCCTCTCGAACGCGGCGACTGCGTCGGCGCCCGCGGCGAAGCGTAGCGGCGGCACGTCTTGACCTGCGAGGTGGACGAGCGCGTCGGCGAGTTTCGCGGGATCGCCGCCCTGCTGCCCGTTCATGGCCTTCCAGGCGGTGACGGTCTGCTCGGTCCGTTCGGCGTAGTCCTCGATGGTGGAAACCGCGTACGTGGTCGACTCCGGCGTGAGCGGCTCGGTGCGGAAGAAGCCCGGCTCGACCAGCATCGTGCGTATTCCGAACGGCGCAATCTCCGGGGCCAGCGACTCCATCCAGCCCTCTACCCCGAACTTCGAAGCGGCGTAGGCACTTGTGAACTCTCCGCCCTCAAGGCCGGCCGTGGAGGAGATCGTGACTACCAGGCCGGAGCGTTGGGCGCGCATCACCGGAAGGGCCGCGCGGGTGACGTTGACCGGGCCGAAGAAGGTGGTCTCAAATCTGTGCCCGGAACTCTTCAGGACTCATTCGAAGAAGCCGGCATTGAAGTTGCCGGCGTTGTTGACCAGCACGTCGATCCTCCCGAACCAGTCGACCGCAGCCCCCACCGCCGAATCCGCGTCGGCGGGTCGGTGACGTCCAACCTGACCGCCAGGAGGTCGTCATGCTGCCGGATCGCCGCTCCGACACTCTGGGGATTCCGTCCGGTGGCGACGACCGCGTAACCCGCCGCCAGAGCAGCGTTGGCGATGTCGACGCCAACCACTGGTCAAGTGAGCTACGGGGACGCGGGAAACGGCTGTTCGATTCTGGGCCTCTTCGTTCCGAAGGACGATCGGCGTCGGCTGGGTGGGATACCCGGTGTAGAGATCCGGTTGGGTCCACCGACGAGGGAGGTCGCAGGGGCTGGTTGTTACTCAGGTGGTACTCGGCGGACTAGCGAGGCTCCGCCTCGGACCGCCGAGGTCGGTGGCTGAGTTGGTCGTGCTGAGTCTGCGGTGGGCTCTTCCGAAGCCGGCTCGTGTCGGGTCAGGCTGGTGCTAGGGGTGCCGCGATGACCAGTCGGGCGGTGAGGACGGCAGACATTCTGGATGGGCATGTCGGCTTGGACATGCGAGTGTCTGGACCGGATCTATCTCAACGGGTATGTGCCGAATCTGCAGGTCGGTGGGCAGGTGGTGCAGTTCTTGGCGGCTGCGCGGGTTCCCGATCCCGTCGCCGGCGGTGGTGGGTCGGATCGGCGACCGCTTCCGCCGGTCGGTGCGCTCGTTCGCCGACGCCAACCAGATCCCGATGATCAAGTTCGGCAAGGGTGTCCGGAAGATCGAGAAGATGAAGCCGTATCTGGCCCGGCAGGAGAGGACGGGCCGGTCCGGGGTCGGCGGCGATCGGCTGGGCGCAGGAGTTCCAACGGGTCGCGACCTGCACCGTGACCGAGGCCCGCAACGGTGGGGCGCCGCACTTCGGCTGGGACCGGGCCGAGCGGCGGGTCACCTGCTTCTACTTCTATCTCTGGGACGACCAGTTCGGGCCGGCGTTCATCAAGATCGGCTCCTACTTCCCGTATCCGTCAAGGTCTGGCTGAACGGCCACGAGTGGGCGAAACGGCAAGCCACCCAGGCCGGGATCGGCTGGACTGCCCTGGCGAACGGCTTCGCCGCCTGCGACGACCCGGCCGCGTTGCAGCAGATCTGTGATCGGCTCGGCCCGGTCCAGATCCAGGGCGTTCTTCGACCGCTGGCTGGCCCGGCTGCCGCTGCCGCTCACCGTCCGGCCGACCGGGCCTTGGGGTACTGGTGGGAGCTGTCGATGCGGCAGATCGAGGTGTCGCGCACGCTGGTGTTCGACGTCCCCGCGCAACGGGCGGGCGTTCTTCGAGGCCCTGGTGGCCGACAATCTCGACCTCGGCCGGCCCGAGCAGATCGAGTTGATCTTCGGCAGAAAGATCCTGCCGTCGACGCCCGGCGTCTTCGCTACCCGGGTCGTCACCCGCGGCGTCGATGTATGCGTCAACGTCGGCTACAAACATTCCCGCACCAAGGAGTACTTCAAGGAAGGCCGCGCGCTGCGGATCGAGACCGTGGTCAACGACCCGGCCGACCTCGGGGTGCTGCGCCGCCTGGTCCATCTGCCCGAACTCCAGCGCAAGGCCCGTGACGTCAACCGCCGACTGTTGGATCATGAACATGTCGGTCAGGGCTGCGTCCTTGCGAGTCCAGCCTTTGAGCGGATCGCGCGACCGTCCCTGGTGGACGGTCGGAGGGCCCCAGCCTTGAGGTTCGGCGACCCTCGGGTCCAAGCCCTGGCCGGCGCCCTCGCCGTCACCGCCCACCTGATCGGCGGCTTCACCCACCGTTCCCTCCGACCCTCTGGTCGCCGGGCTGCTCGGCGAGCCCTACAGCCAGGCCCGGTGCTGCTACGACCTGCGCCGGCTCCGGCTGAAAGGGCTGATCGTCCGGCTGGCGCATTCCAACACCTACGTGCTCACCGACGACGGGCAACGCTTCGCCGTCTTCTACACCAAGGTCCACAACCGGCTGCTGCGGCCGCTGATGGCCGCCGACCAACCACCCGCACCGCTGCGAGGTCCGGCAGAGCGCTGAAAGTGCTCGACCGCGCCGTCACCGACTACATCGACAAAGCCCGCATCGCCGCCTGAAGACGTCGACTCAAGTTTCAAACCTCTAGCGACCAAGGATCGCTAGGCCTGCCGCTTTGGGAGGGCAGTCCCCGATGCGCTGCTGACGCTTTGACAGGGTAGGCCGGTCGCGAGCATGAACTGCCGCGCCAGGCAGATCGCTTTGTGACGAGGCGCGGAAGCACTCGTGAGGTGTTGCGCTGTATGCCGCCTGTTTAGGCGATCTGCACGAACCGTGGGCCCGGACGTCCCCTGATCGACGCATCCGAGACTCAGGACCGGGCTCGAAGCGGGACACCGACCCACAGCACCAGGTAGCCGATGAGCGCGCAGATAGACGCTACGACTGCGCTGATCCTTCCGACCGTAAGGTCGACGGTCAGGAACACGACGCCGGAGCTGGTTAGCGCGACCAGCGCTAGCGCGGTCCGGGCCAGCCGGTTGGCACTCGCAACCAGCCATGGCCGTCGACTGCGTCGGAACAGGATGCGGTGGTAGGCGATCGGGGACATGGTCACCGCAGTGGTGGCGATGGCTCCGGTCAGGACAAGGAGAAACGCGATTCGCTGAACGCCGTCAAGGGTGTCGAACTTGTCGCTGTACGGCAGTGTCAGGAGGAACGCGGTCAGTACCAGGACCCCGGTTTGGGTGGACCGCAGTTCTTGGATCAGCTCGGTCCAGTTGCGGTGGATCGTCTCTGCCGGGATGCCGTCAAGGGGCTGGTCGGACTCGGTGGGTGGCACACGGTGAAACTATCCCGCCGGTCCGTCGTGGTCTGTACCGAACTCAGGCTGAGCAGCCTGCCGTTGCTGTCTGCGGTGCACGCCTGTGGGTGAGGCGTTCGGTGATGGAGTGCATCGCAAGAATCGAACCTGGCATCTTGAATTCGAGTTACGGCCAGCGCGTTCGTCCCGGTGATGTAGCCGTTGGCCGCTGGATCCTTCGGATGAACGAGGCGTTGGCTAGGGGCGATGGTTGGAGCCGCCTTGGGGATTTGAACCCCAGACCTACGCATTACGAGTGCGTTGCTCTACCACTGAGCTAAGGCGGCGGGTGCGCGAGCCGCGGGGCCGACGCACGGTCGTCCAGCATATTCGACCAGCCACCCTCCGGTGAACTCGTCACGCTGCCTCGTGATGTGCACGCCTCTTCACCTCGAACGACGCTCGACTAGCTGCTTTCTGGAAGCAGGGGCGAGGCGCTTCAGGTACGACTACCGGAGGAAACCCATATCGTCTGCGCGACTCTGTCCCGTACTGCACACTCAGAGCGTGACGAGGTGGGCGGCGGCGCTGAGCTTGGCCGGCTTGCTGCTGGTTGCGGGTTGCGGCAGCGGGATCTTGCATGGTGCCGCTAGCCAAGCGGACGACATCGGCCGCCTCGCGCGCTCCAGGTGGATTCCTCCCCGGATGGCACCCCGCATCAACCCAGCCCAGATTCCTAAGCAGAGCGTGACAAACGCGGCAGCTGCCCTGGCCCGACCAGTCGACGACGTGCCCAGCGAAGATGCCTGGCAGATCGCCAAGGGGGCCTGCGAGGCCACTGACCTGATCGAAGCAGGCGAATCCTGGGAAGCCGCATCGAACTACCTGATGGGCAAGTCACCCGCCCTGAAGTACCGAGTCCAAGCCGAGGGCCTCCTGAAGAATCTCGTTCAAGCTGACACCTCGACTGACGTCTACCTGATCCTGGGCAAGGTGGCCATCTGCGAGGCAGCCGATCGGAACGGATAGGCATTTCCCGTCACGTATATGACCCGGCTGGATTTGCCTCGGGCGGGGCCAGTTCGACGGTCCGATTCCGAACCAAGTCATGATGAACGCGTGGCTGACTGGGATCCGGACTCGTACGGGCTGGTGAACAGCTTGCAGCAGGAGGTGGCCAAGCGGGCGCTGGGCGATCTCGTCGTAAGAGGCGACGAGCGGGTGCTCGATGTCGGCTGCGGCGACGGCCGGGTGACCGCGATGGTTGCCGACCGCCTGACCACCGGGTCGCTCGTCGGCGTTGATCCGTCAGAGGCCATGGTCGAGGCGGCGCGGCGGCGGTTTCCGGACGGGCGTCGGGTCGAGTTTGAGGTTGGGACGGCGGCGACGCTGGCGTACGAGTCGGAATTCGATCTGGTGACCTCGTTCAATGCGCTGCATTGGGAGACCCACTGGCGGGAAGCGCTCGAGCACATCCGTCTGGCCATGCGAATTGGTGGCCGGGCACTGCTTGTCTTCGTCTGCGACGGCGAGCGACCAAGCATCGAGGACGTGACGATGGAGATCACCCAGTCAGCACGCTTTCGGGAGTGGTTTGCGGACTTCGAGGCGCCGTTCGTGCACGTCGATCCAGACGAATACGCCGCAGCTGCTTCCTTGTCTGGGCTCGAGGTGAACTGGTCTGTGGTCACCGACATCGACTGGGACTTCGGTAGCCGACAAGCCTTCGAAGACTGGTGTTCGGCTGGGACCGTGGCGTGGACCTCTCAACTACCCGAAGCGGAGCGCTCAGAGTTCGTGAGCCAGGTGATCACCTCGTACGCCGAGATCAGCGGGTCTGATTCGTTGTTCAAGTTTTTGCAGTGTCGGATGGCGCTGATTGCGAGGTGATCCTGCCCGGTTGCTGCTGGATGGGCCCTTCGACATGCTCAGGGCGCGAACCTCGACAGGCTCAGGGCGCGAGCTGGATGGGCCCTTCGACAGGCTCAGGGCACGAACCAAACGGCGTGGGCTGAGCTTGTCGAAGCCCCAATTGCGGTGCCGCTATGGGCCCTTCGACAGGCTCAGGGCGCGCGAAACTGGACAGGCTCAGGGCGCGAGCTTTCAGTACTGCGGATCGTCGGCGTCGGGGAAGGCGGATCGCCACCAGGCGGTCCAGATGTCACGTTGGAGGCCGAACTCGCCGTCGAGGACGCCGTACATGGTGATGACGGCCATCACGTCGACGCTGGCCGTGCCGTCGTCGCCGGTGACGGAGGGCTTGCCGGCGGTGATCAACAAGCCGGGTCCGAGATCGGGCAGGACGATGCCTTGCTGGTGCCCGGTGCGGTACCACGTGGGCCCGACCTCGGCGGGCACGGTGTGCAGCAGCCCGGGGAGCGCGTCGGCGTCGCCGCGACCGGAGAAGAAGAGGGTACGGCGGATGTCCTCGGGGTGCTTCTCGTGCAGGAACTTCAACTGGTGCAGGAAGATGATCCAGCCCTCGGTGATCTCGTCGGCACCGGTGTCGGCCGCCCCGGCGCCCTCGGCCCGGGTCAGCACCACCTGGGTTCCTCGGCTGCCGGGCTGAAGTTCGAGGCGATCTCCCCCACCGACCTGGATGCTGTACGTGTCCTCGTCGGCGGCGACGCCGTCGAGGTAGATCTCCCGAATCTCCGCATCGAGCTGGTCGTACTGCCAGCCGTGCCAGCGGCGGATCTGCTCTGGGTCACGAAGCGAAGCCCACACTTCTCCCGCCGGCGCCTCGACCGTTACTTCGATGGTGACCTTCTGGTCCTGGTCATCGTCCATGTCGATCCCTTCCCCGCTAGCTCCACTCCATGGTGACGGGAAGCCGGCTCGCTGGATAGGGGCGCCCTCTTGGTGTTTTCACTTCATGCGCTCAGCTTCGTCACAGAATGGCGGAGAACAATCGAATGCACGATCCTATGGCAGACAGTGACTCCCCCAAGATCGCTGGTGCGGATCGACCCCCGGAACCGGGGGCTGGGTGGCAGCTCCCGGCCCCCGGTTCACCCCTCGGCCGGGAGCCGGGCCAGGCGAAACCGCGTCACGTCGAGCACCAGGTCGTGGATGGTCTCCTGCCGCACCTGACCGTCGGCAATCCAGCCCTGCCGGACGTAGAAGTCGATCGCTCGCTGATTGCTGTCGAGCACCCACAACACCGCAGAGTCGAAACCCGCAGCTGGCCAACGCTTTGACCACGGCCTCGTGCAGCCGGTACCCGACGCCGGTTCCCCACGCCTCGGCTCTCACATAGATCGCGTACAGCAGACCGACCGACGCCGGGAGCTCCTCTGACGGCGGAGGCGAGCCGGCGAGGGCGAAGCCGATGATCTCATCGCCTCGCTGCGCGACGAGGATGGCGGTCCGCGAATCCAGCTCCGCCATGCGCTGCCGCCAGAGCTGCTCCGGCACCTCAAGACCTGCCAAGAAGTCCTCGGGCATGCAGGCCGGCGTACGCCTCCCGCCAGCTCAGCGTGTCTCACGCGAGCGATGCCGGCGGCGTCGGCGGGACGGGCCGGTCGGATGGTCACGCCCTTCGACAGGCTCAGGGCACGGTCCTCCGGAGTCACCGCGATTGGCCCTTCGACAGGCTCATGCCGCGATCTTCCGCGATCCTCAGCAGCGCACGCCGTCGGTCGGCACCTGGTCGCGCACCAGATAGTTCTGGACGATGCGCTGCACGCAGGGGCTCTGCCCGTACGCCAGGTGGCCCTCACCTTCCAGCGTCACCAGTACCCCGGAGGTCAGCTGCTCGGCCATCCGTTCCGCGTACTCGTACGGGGTCGCCGGGTCGCCGGTGGTGCCGATGACGAGGATGGGCGCCGCTCCTTCGCCGGTGATCTTGTCCGGCTTGGGAGCGGGCGCGACGGGCCACATCTCGCAGACGTAGTCGGGCCCGTTGACCTGACCGAGGATCGGCGCCTTTACCTTGTCGGCCGCGGCCTCCTTGCGCGCTTCGTCGAGGCTGGCGTCCTGATCGTCGAGGCAGCGCACCGCCCGGGAAGCTGAAGTTGTTCTGGCCGAACTGACCGGTCTTCTCGTTGCGCTGGTGATACTGATCGGCGAGGAACAGCAGGAACCGCGGATCCTTGACGAAGACACCCAGCTCGAGCGCCTGCTGCAGGTACTTGAAGCCGCGCTCGTTCTCGTACAACACGAACAGCACGCCGGTCACGCCCAGTTGTTGGGTCAACGGCCGACGGCCGCCCGCAAGCGGCTGGGTATCCAACTGGCGCCAGAAACTGGCCACCCGATTCAGCACCTCGTCCTTCGTCGTTGCCGAGGCGGCACTTCGCCTGCTTGGCGCACCAGGCGGCGAAGGCACCGAGGGCCCGCTCGAAGCCCTGGGTCTGGCTCACCGACTTGTCGTCGGTGATGTTGACCGCGCCGTCGAGCACGAGCCGACCCGACCAGCTTCGGGAACAGCTCGGCGTACAGCGAGCCGATCTGCGTTCCGTACGAGGAGCCGAAGTAGTTGAGCTTTTCGTCGCCGACGAGCGCCCGCAGCACGTCGAGGTCACGGACGGTCTCCGCAGTCGAGACGTGCTCCAGCAGCCGTCCGGACTCGCTCGAGGCAGGAGCGCCCGAACTCCTTCTCGGCCTCCAGCAGTTGTTCGTCCTCGGCCGGGGAGTCCGGCGACCCATCGCGGGCCAGGTAGTCATCGAGCCGGCCGCCGTTCGAAGCACGTCACCGGCGTGGACTTGCCCACGCCGCGGGGATCCCAGCCGACGATGTCGTACCGCTCCAAACCCTTGGTCTCGAAGAACCCGACGTACTCCACACCCGAACCGCCGGGCCCCCGGGTTGATGAACAGCGACCCCAGGCGCGGTTCGGCGGTGGCGCGCTTGCGGCTGACGGCCAAGGTGATGGCCTGACCGTCGGGATCGGCGTAGTCGAGCGGCACCTTCGCTGTCTGCGCACTGCAACTTCCTCGCAGGCGGTCCACGCGAGCGTCTGCTGGAGGTAGCGCTCCAGCCCCGATCCCGGCGGCGGATCGGTGAAGCCCTCCGGCTTGACGTCGTCGGGCACCGGGGCGACCGGGCGGCCGCTGGGCTGCGGCGCGACGCCGACGGCCGGGTGGCGGCGCCGACGAGCTCCCGCCCGGAGCCTCCTGCTGCGACCCAGGCTCGAAAGATCGGGCGGCCGAACAGGCAGCCGCTGAGCAGCAAGCTGACCGACGAGAGGATCGCCAGTGCCGCTGCTGACCTCCGCCCGCGAAACATGCCCTGAGCGTACGTGTCGGGGGAAAGGGCCGACCGTCCGGCAGCTCAGCGCACGCGGTCGGCGAGCTCTGCAGGTCAGGCGCGGCGCAGTTACGGCGGCGCCGATTGCGGGGGCGGGGAACCGAGCTTCGCCCTCGCGACTCCTCCTTCGACCTCGTACGCGGTGCGGGACCCGCAGACGGAGGCGCGGGAGCAACTGGTGGTGGCGCCGGAGGCCGACATCCGTGACCAGGACCGAATCCGACGGCACCGAGTGGCCGACGACGACTCCCTCGCCCTCGTCGGTGGTGACGGCGCTGCCGATGGCCGGCGCCTCGCGGGCGAACTCGGTGTAGAGCGGATGTTCGTACTTCAGGCAGCACATCAGGCGTCCGCAGGCTCCCGAGATCCGCAGCGGATTGGGCGGCAGGTCCTGCATCTTGGCCATCCGGAGGCTGATCGGTTCGAGGTTGGTCAGAAACGTCGCGCAGCACAGCTCGCGCCCGCAGCTGCCCAGACCGTTGATCATCCGGGCGGCGTCGCGGGCGCCCACCTGGCGCAGATCGATACGGGCCTGCAGGCTGCGGGCCAGCTCACCGACCAGCGTGCGGAAGTCGACCCGGTGCGGGGCCGTGAAGTAAATGACGATCAGCTGGTCGAAGTCGGTGCCGATGTCGACGTAGTCGACCGCTATCACCTTCATCGGCAACCCGTGGCGCTTGATCAACCGCTTGGCGACGAGCTTCGCCTGGGCGCGGATCCGGCGGTTCGCCGCGTCCCGGTCGAGGTGGGTCTGATCGGCCTTGCCTTCGCACAACGGCAGGTCAGTCGTCGTCGAAGTCGGCGACGATACTCCGGCGCCCAGACGCACTCGGCCACCTCGGGTCCGGATTCGGTCGGGACCAGCACCCGGTCCCCGACGGCGTAGTCGGTCTCTCCGGGATTGAGGTAGTAGAGCCGTCCGTAGCGCTCGAACGAGACGGCCATCACCCTGGCCATGGGGTGAGCTTAGGCCTTTCCAGGCTTCGACAGGCTCCTCCGAGCTGGTCGAAGGACTCAGCGACTGCGACGGCTCGCGCGGGTCAGGAAAGGACAGAGGCCCGGCAGATGCGGGTCTGCCGAGCCTCCCCCGGGTGGGTTATCTGGGGGGCAAGAACCCACCCGTGCCTAGTTGGTCCTCCTTTGGCCCTACTGCTCGGTCCTCAGGACCGAATCCGAACGATCTGGCCGATGAAGAGCCGGTGACCCCTCTTGACCTGGAAGGTGAACTTCTTCTTGTTGAGCTTCCACAGCGTCTTCCAACCGCCGTTGACGTCGTAGCGACGCGCGATCTTGATCAGATCATCGCCACGGCGTGACACGGATGGTCTCTCCGGGGATGAACTTCCGATACGCGGGCTTGCGTCACCCGGGCGTTCTTGTGGGCGAAGGCCCGCTGCTTCGCCGTCCAGGTGCTGGCCGACGGCGCCGGGCTGGAGGGCGAGGACGAGCCGCCGCCGGGGTTGCTGCTCGGCGTGGCCTTGCGGTCGGCCTTGCCGTTGGCCTTGGTCAGGTTGGCCCGACGGCCACAGGTCGGCCACGCTCCGCGGCCCACGTCGGCCAAGACGCGCCGCGCAACGGCGATCTGCTCGGCCTTGGTGGCCCGATGCGCCATGGAGGCGTACTGGCGACCTCCGTACGCGCGCCATGTGCTGCCAAGGAACTGCAGGCCCGCCGTAGTAGCCGTTGCCGGTGTTGATCTTCCAGTTTCCGCCGCTTTCGCACTGGGCGACCTTGTCCCAGACGGTGGCCCCGTGCGCAGGGGCGGCGGCGCCGGCGGACATGCCGACGGCAAGCGCGAGGGCGGCGAAGACCCCGACGACTCGCTTGATGATGGTGGACGTCAAAATCGTCTGTCCTTCCTGACTCCGGCCTGTGAAGTTAGCTGACGGGTTAGGGCTGTCAGGTGCCCTGCGGCCTTCCCGTGCTGGACGGTGACGACCGCTTCACCCCTGCCGGTCCCCCATCTCTGGCGGACCTGCGGTTGGTTCCTCCACCTCCGCTACGCCCGAGACTCTCTCGGCTTGGCGCCCGCCTAGCGAAGCTCGGCGAAAGCGGGCACGCGTCTGGCCTGCGAAGCACGTCCGGTGCAACAGGATCGACCCTGGCGGTCTGCACTCCATCAGTAGTTGATAACGAAATGGATACGAAACCTGACACACCGTAAGCGCTACGCGACAGAAACGCGCAACTCTTGTAACGAACTTCGTGACCTAACGTCCCAACCGGTTGTTGTGAGAGGGCTCCGTGGGCGCTGGGAGCTCGAGGGGAGCCTGGAACCGGCGAGTTGCTCCGCGGATGCCGGAGCCCGTCGCGGGCCAACGTCGATCACGGATGTTCTGTCCGAGGAGTGCGACCACCGGTTCTGGAGGAGAGCTTCGAGGCAACACGCTTTTTCGTTGCCCGAAGGCTACGAAGAACGGGGGCTGGAGCACGCCCGAGCGCGAGCGGAGCGAGCATCAGACACGAGCGCGAGCGGAGCGAGCAATCAGACAGAGAGGTGCCAGAGAGAACGCTCGGAGGCCGTGCCATCCGGCAACCCAATGATCACGGTACGCGCCTTTCGAGCCCAGGCGAACACTGGGTTTGACGCCGGAGAGCAGAGCGCTCCGGGGACTCCGTTCCGCTCGCGTGCGACCCGCCATTCACGGTACGCGCCTTTTGCAACACGCTCTTCGCGGCTCGGAGTCTTTGTCGAAAGCGGAATGCGGCGGAGCGAGCCTCAGATACGGTCGGCGAGGCTGATCATGGTCGACTCGACCGCCAGCAGCGGCGCCACGTTGCCCTCCAATGCGGTGCGGCAGTCCAGCAGCGCATCGATCTTGCGCAGCGTCGTCTCGGCGCTCGACTCTGCGGGCCAGGACGGTGATCTGCGGAGCCAGATCGACGTTGATGAGCGCTGCTCCCGATCCGGTCTGGAGGCTGAGCAGATCCCGGTAGAAGCCGGTCAGCTCGGTCAGCGCCCGGTCGATGGCGTCGCGCTGCAGACGCTTGCGCGCGGGCCTTCTGCTGGTCCTCGAGCTCCTTGACGGCGGCCTGCGCCTGTCGCGGACGGGCCCCCTTGGTGCCGAACCCCAGCGCTTCCTCCAACTCCGCCCGCTCTCGGGAGTCGAGCGCGGTGGTCGCGGCGGCGGCCTCCTCCGAGGTGGCCTCGACCAGGTTCGCGGCCGCGGTCAGGCAACTTCCCAGATCACGGATCTGCAACGGGATCTGCAGCACCTCTCGCCGCCGCTGCCGCGCCTTCTCGTCCCGGGCGAGGGCGCGGGCCCGGCCGACGTGGCCCTGGGCGATGCGGGCCGCGTAGCTGGCGAGCGCGGGATCGATCCCGTCGCGGGTCTGCAGCAGCTCGGCGACGGCCTCGTCCGAGGGCGTCTGCAGGTTGAGCAGCCGGCATCGGGAGCGGATGGTGGCCACCACGTCGTCGGCGGTCGGCGCGCAGAGGATCCAGACCGTACGGGGCGCCGGTTCCTCGATGCTCTTCAACAGGGCGTCCGCGCCGCGCTCGGTGACCCGGTCGGCGTCCTCGACGACCAGGATCTGGTGGTGCCCGAGAGTGGGGCTCATCGCCGCCCGGCGAACCAGTTCGCGGACCTCGTCCACCCCGATCGACAGCTGTTCGGTCCGCACCAGCGTCACGTCCGGATGGGCGCCGGTGAGGGAGGTCCGGCACGCCGAGCACTCGCCGCAGCCGAATCCTCGTTCGCACTGCAGGGCCGCCGCGAAGGACCGGGCGGCGTTGGAGCGTCCCGACCCGGGCGGCCCGGTGATCAGCCAGGCGTGGCTCATGGCGTGCGGTTCGCCGGCCACCGCCCGACGCAGCACCGCGACCGAGCGCGATTGACCGATGAGTTCGGCCCACGACGCCGGGCTCAGGGACGCGTTCATGGGGCCAGTGTCTCCGTCCGGTACGACAACAACTCCTCGACGCGAGCCTGGATGTCGTCGGCGATGTCTTCTCGGGGGCGCCGCGCGTCGACCACGAGGTAGCGCTCCGGCTCCCGCTCGGCCAGCGCCAGGAAGTGCTGCCGCACCCGTCGGTGGAAGACGTCGCCCGCCGCCTCCAGCCGGTCCTTCTCGGCGATGACCCCCACGGCCTGATCGGGTGCGACGTCGAGCACGACGGTCAGGTCGGGCCGCAGGTCCTCGGTGGCCCAGCGCGCGACCTCCTCGACCTCCGCCGGACTGAGCACCCGGCCGGCGCCCTGGTAGGCGATCATCGAGTCGACGTACCGGTCGCAGACCACCACGGCGCCGGCGGCCAACGCGGGCTCGGACCACGGCGTCGACGTGTTGGGCCTTGTCGGCGGCGTACAGCAGCGCCTCCGCGCGCGCCGAGAGGTGGCCGGTGGCCGGGTCGAGGACCAGCCGCCGGATCTGCTGACCTGCGGCCGTGTCGCCCGGCTCGAAGGTCCGGACCACCTTCTCCCCGCGCGCCTCGAGCCAGGCGCAGAGCAGGTCGAGCTGGGTGGATTTGCCGACCCCGTCGCCGCCCTCCAGGACGACGAAGGTGCCCGTCGCGGAACCCTTCACGAGTCCAGTTTCCGGCGGGCCTTCGCCCAGCGGACCAGGAACGCGGTGCGGGCGGCCTGCGCGGTCCTCCCGGGTGCGCTCGAACTCCCGACCCAGTGCGAAGGCCTCTGCCGGGGTCAAATCGTCGACCCCGCGCATGACCTCCTCGGCCGAGACGTTGAACCGGTGCACCTGCTCGAGCAGCGGCAGGCAGCGGGCGATCCGCCCGCGGCGCCGCGCCGTCTCGACGGGATAGAGGTGTCCGACCACGTCGTCCACCGTGGCGGAGGCGTTCAGCTGGGCCCACGCCTCGTCCCATGCGCGGGCCGGACCGTCGACCGCCAACCGGTCCGTCGCCCGGGTCATCCGCGCCACGACGTCGGCCACCAGGCCGGTGAGCACGGCGTGGGTCGGCTCGGCCGCGACGTCCCCGATCCGGCCGCCGCGGGCTGCAACCACCAGCTGGTCCAGCAGGCTGAGGTAGCGCTCCCCTCGGAGCCGAGACGTCATCCGCTCCGCGAGCTCGTCGCTGGTGTCGCCGGGATCGCCGACCAACCAGTCCAGCTCGTCGAGCAGGTCCGCCGTCCAGCTCGGGTCCAACACGCTGCGGAGACCGTCCAGCTCGCGGCGCAGTGTCGGTCACCGGCGGACACCACGTCCGCGGCGCCGGCCGTCTCCCCGCCGCGCAGTCGCAGATCCGCGGTGAGCAGCTCCCGCAGCCGCAGCGCCACGAGCGACGGAGACGAACGAGCTGAACGGGGCCGCCGGATCGAAGGGCGGCGCCTCGGGGAAGTCGGTGGGTCCGGTGGCGGGGGCGCCGAGCCGACGGACCAGCCGCGGGAACTGCGTGAGCACCGTGGCGCCCGCGCCGATCAGGCACTGGTCGAGCCAGTCCGCCTGCCGCTGATCCAGCCCCGGTCCGACCGGCGTCGAGCATCACCTCGCGGTAACGGGCCGTGGTCAGGCCGCCGCGCCGCACCGTCACCTTGTCGTCCCGCAGCAGGGCCAGCGTCGGGCCCGCGTTGGCGCGGAGGGCGAACTCGCGCCGCTCGCAGCGCAGGGCCGCCACCGGGGTCAGCGGGGCCCGCCGGCTGAACGGCCGGATGAGGTCGGCCATGCTCCTCCGGACAGGTCGGTCTGGCTCATCGACTCGATGAGCTCCTTCGGGCAGCAGGGGAACCCAGTCCGGGGCCCCGAGGTACCACTCCCCGCGGCCGTCGAGGACCCGGTGCGCCAGCAGCACTCCCGACCGCATCAGCCGGTGGTCCGGCGCGTCCAGCAGGGTCAGGTCGATGTCGTAGCCGGCGTTGTGACCCGCCCGGGCGACCAGGTGGTCGAGACCGAGTTCGGCGTTGATCAACTGCGGCGCCGGGCTGCCGTACGGCATGTCGTACAGCCGCTGACCGTCGCGGGTCTGCGCCGGGATCCGGGCCGGGATCTGCGCGGGGGCGGCTGCTTCCGGCGCCGCCGGCTCGCCGGCCCTGCTCGGACTTGCGCGGCTTGGAGCGCTTCGACCGACCCGCCTTGCTCACGGCTCCACCCTGTCACGACGAAGGTGAGCTCTGCGTCCGGTGTCCGTCCTGACTTTGACGCGATAACTGCGCGCAACACGGCCCAGGAAGGCGCGACTCCGCGGCCATGTGCACTTGTGCTGTGCGAGTTATCGCGTCAGACCGATCATGGATGGGCCCTTCGACAGGCTCAGGGCGCGAACTGGATAGCTCAGGGCGCGGTGGTCGCGGGCTCCCTCGGCGTGACGGAGCCGTTGCCGTTGCTGGCGGCCGTCTTCTTGGCCGGAGCCTTCTTGGCGGCGGTCTTCTTGGCGGCGGTGTTCTTGGCGGTGGTCTTCTTGGCGGGCGCCTTCTTCGCGGCGGCCTTCTTGGCGGGCCGCTTCTTCGGGGCCGGGCCCTTGGCCCGCTTCTCCGCGAGCAGCTCGGCGCCGCGCTCGGCGGTGATCGTTTCGATCTCGTCGCCGCGGCGGAGGGTGGCGTTGACCTCGCCGTCGGTGACGTACGCACCGAACCGGCCGTCCTTGATGATCATGGGCTTGCCGGAGACCGGATCGGGTCCGAGCTCCTTCAGCGGCGGCTTGGCGGCGGCCCGACCTCGCTGCTTGGGCTGGGCGTAGATCGCCTCCGCCTCCTCGAGCGAGATGCCGAAGATCTGATCTTCGCTCTCCAGGGAGCGGGAATCGGTGCCCTTCTTCAGGTACGGGCCGTAGCGGCCGTTCTGTGCGGTGATCTCCTGGCCGTCCTCGCCGACCCCGACGATCCGCGGCAGGCTCATCAGCCGCAACGCCGTCTCCAGGGTGACGTCGTCGATGCTCATGGACTGGAACAGCGAACCGGTCCGCGGCTTGACGTTCTTGGGCGCGTCCTCGGGCAGCAGCTCGGTGACGTACGGACCGAACCGGCCGTTCCGGGCGACGATCGTCCGGCCCGTCTCGGGGTCGACGCCGAGCTCCCGCTCCTCGCCCATCGGCTTGCTGAGCAGCTCCCGGGCCAGGTCGACCGTGAGCTCGTCCGGCGGCAGGTCGTCGGCCACGTTGGCCCGCCGGCCCTCGGCGTCCTCGACGTAGGTGCCGTAACGGCCGACGCGGACCACGATCGGCCCGTCCGGCCCGGCGTCGGCAGAGATCACCGAGCTCGAAGGTGGAGAGCCGGCGGGCGTCGATCTCGCCGAGCTCGGACACCAGCCGCTGCAGCCCCTCGCGATCATCGCTGCCGAAGTAGAAGTCGGTGAGCACCTGCACCCGCTCGGCGTTGCCGCCGGCGATCTCGTCGAGCACGTCCTCCATCTCGGCGGTGAACGCGTAGTCGACCAGCTTCTCGAAGTGCTCCTCCAGCAGTCGGGTCACCGCGAAGGCCAGCCACGTCGGAACCAGCGCGGTTCCCTTCTTGAACACGTAATCCCGACTGGTGATCGTGCGGATGATCGACTCGTACGTCGACGGCCGGCCGATCTCCAACTCCTCCAGCTTGGCCACCAGCGACGGCTCGGTGTAGCGGGCCGGCGGACGCGTCTCGTGACCTGAGGCCAGCACCTCCTCCGGCCGCAGCGGCTGACCCTCGCGCAGCTGCGGCAGCCGCGTCTGCGCGTCGTCGGACTGCCCGTCGCTGGCCTCGTCGATCGACTCCACGTACGCCTTCAGGAAGCCCGCGAAGGTGATCGTGCGACCGGAGGCGACGAACGTGCACACCTCGCGATCCGCGGGACGTGCGTCGATACGCACGGTGATCGTCTGGCCCTCGGCGTCCTTCATCTGGGAGGCGATGGTGCGCATCCAGATCAGCTCGTACAGCCGGAACTGATCACCGGTCAGCCGGGTCTGCGCCGGCGTCTGGAAGGTCTCGCCGGCCGGGCGGATCGCCTCGTGCGCCTCCTGGGCGTTCTTGACCTTGCTGGTGTAGACGCGCGGCGAGGCCGGCAGGTACTGCGGCCCGAACAGCTGCCGCACCTGATCGCGCGCGGCGGCGATCGCCGCACTCGACATGGTGATCGAGTCGGTCCGCATGTAGGTGATGAAGCCGGCCTCGTACAGGTTCTGCGCCACCGACATCGTCCGCTGGGCGGTGAAGCCGAGCTTGCGGCCGGCCTCCTGCTGCAGCGTGGAGGTGCGGAAGGGCGCGTACGGGCGGCGGGTGTAGGGCTTCGCCTCGATGGAGCGGACCGCGAAGTCGGCCGTCGCGCAGCGCACCGGCCAGCTGCTCGGCCTCGGACTGATCAAGGTGCACCAGCGTCTCGGAGGCCTTGGTGATCAGCGAGCCCCGACTGTCGAAGTCGCGGCCCTGGGCCACCCGCTGCTCACCGACGTGGGTCAGCCGGGCCGGGAACAGCGGCGGCGTGGCCTCCTCGCCGGCGTCCAGGGTGGCGTCGATGTCCCAGTAGCTCGCGCGTGCGGAAGGCCATCCGCTCGCGCTCGCGGTCCACCACGAGCCGGGTCGCGACCGACTGGACGCGGCCGGCCGACAGCCGCGGCATGACCTTCTTCCACAGCACGGGGCTGACCTCGTAGCCGTACAGCCGGTCGAGGATCCGCCGGGTCTCCTGGGCGTCGACGAGGTCGGAATCGAGTTCGCGCGGATTGGCCACCGCGTCGGCGATGGCGTGCGGGGTGATCTCGTGGAAGACCATCCGCCGGGCGGGCACCTTGGGCTTCAGCTCCTGCAGCAGGTGCCAGGCGATCGCCTCGCCCTCGCGGTCGTCGTCGGTGGCGAGCAGGAGTTCGTCGGCGCCCGGCCAGCGCGTCCTTCAGCGAGCGGATGGTCGAGCGCTTGTCGGGGTTGACGACGTAGAGCGGTTCGAACCCGTTGTCGACGTCGACGCCGGTGCGGGCCCACTTCTCGCCCTTGTACTTGGCCGGGACCTCGGCGGCGCCGGTGGGCAGGTCGCGGATGTGGCCGCGGCTGGACTGGACGATGTAGCCGTCGCCGAGGAAGCTGGCGATCTTGTTCGCCTTCGTCGGCGACTCGACGATCACCAGCCGTCGACCACCTGCTTGCGCTGCCACGTCTGTCCTCACTCTATGCCTGCTCGTCCGAGCCGGTCGCACCGCACTGCGCGCCGACCGCCAGGGACGACAACTCTACGGGCGGTGTCAATCGATGGCGGCGCCGACTGCTGGTCGGAATGTACCCGAGTCGAACCAACGGCAGGCTGCAGTATTCCGTCGACGGCCAGCCGGCGGACGCTCGGCAGCAGCTCGGCGGTCAGCTCGTTGCCGGTCGAGATCAAGCAGTCCGGCGACCGCCTCGATCAGCCGGCCCAGCGGCAGCTCACCGTCGCAGGCGCCGAGCACCCCGGCCAGCGCGGTGTCCAGTTCGACCGCCCGCCGGAACCCGCGCTGCTGCCGGTAGACGACGTGCTGCGGGTCGGCCGCGCCCGGCTCGCCCCGGGTCTCGGCGACCACGTCGGAGGCCAGCCGCCACGGGAGGGCGAGGACATCGGCGTCGCTCAGCCGCTCGTCCAGCTCGACCGCGGCCTGCTCGGCCGCCAACGCCGGGCCGATCGGCTGCTCCAGCTCGTAGGGCCAGTCCTCGATCCGGATCCGCGGCTGGTCGCGCCCGGCCCGGTGGAGGACGATCCAGCCCATGCCCACCGCCGTGACGCCGAGCCGGGCGAAGTAGTCGAGCCACGTCGCCGTACCGCTCGAGATAGTCCGGCGCGCCGGCCCGGCCGGCGTCGGCGAGCCACAGTTCGGCGTACGCGGCGGCGTCCAGCACCTCGCGCTGGACGACGTGGGCGTCGCAACCGGTCGGCTCGATCCACCCGGCCAGCCGCTCGGTCCAGTCCTGATCAGACACGTGGGCCCAGTTGGCCAGCAGCTGCAGGGTGCCGCCGTCGGCGAGGACGTCGGGAGCGCGCCGGACGAGGTGCTCGACCAGCCCGTCGGCCTCCTGGTCGCCCTCGCGGTAGACGAGCCGATCCCGGGTCGCGGGCCGGCGGCGACATCACGTACGGGGGGTTGGAGGTGACCAGGTCGAAGCGCTCCCCGGCCACCGGTCCGTACAGGCTGCCCAGCCGGAGATCGGCCGCGACCTGGTTGAGCGCGAGGGTGGCCCGCGCCAGTCGCAGCGCCCGAGGGTTGAGATCGGTCGCCACGATGCGGTCGGCGTGCCGAGCCAGGTGGACCGACTGGACGCCGCAGCCGGTGCCGAGGTCGAGCGCCGAGCCGACCGGGCGGCGGATGGTCAGCTGCGCCAGCGTCGCCGAGGCCGAGGACACCCCCAGCACGAAGTCGGGCCGGATCGGCCTGAGGACGGTGTCCAGACCCGGCGTCAGATCGGACGACGATCCAGATCGGCTCGTCGTCGGCGGCGTACGGGCGGAGGTCGAGCAGAGCCCGGACCTGGTCGCCGTCGGCGGCCAGCACCCCCGCCGCGATCAGCGGCTCGACCAGCCCGGGCAGGGCCCGGTCCAGCGGCGTCCGGGACACGGCGCCGTTGCAGCGGCCACAGCAGGGTGAGCACCGCCAGCGGGTCGTCCCGCCCGGCCAGCGCCCGCACGGCCGGCAGCGTGCTGTTGCGGCCGAGCGCGCGGTGCGCCTCCTCGCCGATCGCGCTCAGCACGCCGTCGTAGGTGTAGTCGGCGTCGACGAAGGCGAGGCGGAGTCGCTCGGTGAGCCCCGGCTCCCACATCATCGGCCGCCGGCGACGTCCAGCGTCGTGCCGGTGACGTACGAGGCGTCGTCCGAGGCCAGCCACACCACAGCCGCGGCGACCTCCTCCGCGGTGCCCGGGCGGCCGAGTGGCGGGCTGCTGCCGACCCGCTCCAGGCGGCCCGGCGCGTGGATCTCGGTCGCGATCACGCCCGGCCGCACCCCGACCACGCGGATGCCCTGGTCGGCGACCTCCCGGGCCAGTCCGATCGTCAGGGTGTCGATCGCGGCCTTGCTGGCGGCGTAGTCGACGTACTCGCCGCTGCCGCCCAGTTGGGCCGCCTTGGAGGAGATGTTGACGATGACGCCACCTGCGCCGCCGTGCCGAGTCGACATCCGGCGGACCGCCGCCCCGGCGGCGAGGAAGGCCGCCACCGCGTTGACCCGCAGGACCCGCTCGAGGCGTTCGGCCGAGTAGCTCTCGACCGGCCCGGCCGGGGACACGATGCCGGCGTTGTTGACCAGCAGGTCGAGTCGTCCGTACACGTCGTCGACGGCCGCGAACAGGGGCTCGACCGCTCTCGGATCGGCGAGGTCGGCAGCGATGGCCACGGCTCGGCGTCCGGAAGCCTCGCAGCGCTCGACCACCTGGTCGGCGGCGTCACGCCGGGCCCGGTAGCTAATCGGCCACGTCGTAGCCGGCCGCCGCCAGCGAAACTGCCGTCGCGGCGCCGATGCCACGGCTGCCGCCGGTGACGAGGGCGACGCGGGTGCTGACCACGAGATCAGACTGCCAGGCGGCCCTTCGACAGGCTCAGGGCACGTAAGACGACAGGCTCAGGGCACGGCTCCTAGTGTCGGAGGGTGGCGCGGGCGGGGATGTCGTACGAGCGGTTCCTCGCCGCGACCGAGGTGAAGGACTTCGTCGAGCACATCTGGTTCGTGCAAGCCCCGGCGTTTGCGGAACCGCGCCGCGAGATCCTCATCCCCAGCGGCCGACCGACCGTCGTGATCTGCCTGGCGGATCCGGGGACTCGCTACGATCCGCTGACCGGGGCCGGCTCGCCTAACGGCACCGTGATGTTCGGCGTCACCACTCGCCCGTTCGTCCTGGAGCAACACGGTCCCTCCTCCTACCTCGGCGCCCAGTTGACGCCCTGGGGGCTGTCGGCGCTGTTTCCCGACGATCGGTTGGTCGACGACTTTCGGCTGGTCGAGGACTGGCTGGGGACGCCGGTGACCCGGCGCCTCGAGGAGGACCTGCGCTCGGCAGCCAGTGGAGCCGATGCCGCCGGACTGCTCAGCGAGGTGCTGGCCGGTCAGGCCGAACGGCTCGACCTCAGCGTGCAAGCAACCCTCCGGCGCGCGGTCGAGGAGATCGAGGAGAGCCGCGGCATGATCGCGGTGTGGGACCTCGGTGAGCGGCTCGGTTATTCGCGGGCGTCCCTCTACCGTCTGTTCCGGCGCCATATCGGTGTCGGTCCGAAACAGTTCTGCGAGATCATCCGGTACTTCCATTTCACCGGCAGCTTGCTCGCCGGCCCCGATTCGGCGGCGCTGTTGGCCGGGTTGCACGGCTACTACGACCAGGCCCATGCCGCCCGGCACTTCAAGCGCTTCACCGGCTCCAGCGCGCACCGGTTCCTCGAGGTCACCGACGGCATCGCCCGGCTCATGCATACGCACGATTCGTACAAGACGCCGTAGGTCGGCGGGCGAGAGGCTCCGTTCATGACGACTGTGCTGTCTGTGCTGATTGCCGGCGGCGGGATCGGCGGACTGGCGTTGGCCATCGCAGCCCGCCGCCACGGTCTCGAGGCGATCGTCCTCGAGCGTTCCGCCGAGCCGGTTGAAGCGGGTTCCGGGCTGGTCCTGTCGCCCAACGGGATGAAGGCGCTTGCCGCGTTGGGTCCCGACGTCGCCGCCGAGGTTCGGGCCGCCGGATACAGCGGTGGGCTTGACCACTACAGCGCCTTCGTGACCTCGCGCGGCAAGACGTTGAGCTCGATGTCGTTCAAAGACATGGACGCATCGTGGGGAGCACCGGTGGTGTCCCTGCGGCGAAGCAGGCTGCACGGCGTGCTCTCCGAGCACGCTCGACGTGCCGGCGCCGAGGTGCGGTTGGGGATCGCGGTCCGCGACTTCACCGATCTCGGTGGGCGAGTGCGGGCGGCGGGGATCGACGGGGACGTGCTGGTGGGGTGCGACGGCCTCCGCTCGGCGGTTCGGCGGCGGCTCCTCGGCGACGGCGATCCGGGCTTCTTGGGCTACACGGCTGTGCGCGGCCTCGGACCGGCACCGGCGGAGCTTCCGTACGGATTCATCGCCTACGGGCGGGGTCTGATCCTGTTCGGGGCGCCGGTCGAGGACGGGCGGCTCTACTGGGTGGCGTCGATCTCGGCGCCGGTGGGTGTGTGGCCGTCCAAGTTGCCGAGGGTCGCCCACCACGACCTGCTCGGCCTGCTGGCGGACTGGTCCCCGGGTCTGGTCGGGGTGGTGGCCGGGGCCGATCCGGACGAGCTGGTGCTCACCGACATCTACGACCGCGACCCGGTGCCGACGTGGTCGCGCGGCCGGGCCACTCTGCTGGGGGACGCCGCGCATCCGATGGCCTACACCATGGGGCAGGGCGCGAACCTCACGCTGGAAGACGCGGTCACCCTCGCCCACCACCTGGCGAGCGAGCCGAGCCTGGAGCGGGCGTTGGCAGCTTATGAGGAGGCACGGATCGCCCGCACCGCCAAGATCGTGAAGACGTCCCGGATGTTCGGGCGCGTCGGCCAGGTTCGACATCCCTTGGCGGCCTGGGGCCGCGACCGGCTGATGAGCATCATGAGCCGCTTCGGCGATCCCGATAAACAGAACGCGGACCTCTACGGCTGGGAGCCGCCCGGCGCGTCAGCCGCCGACCAGCCGAACAAATCTCCCCGTCGAGCGGTAGCTGCCCCTTGCGGTCGTTTCCCGCCACGTGACGGATGATGCAGCAGAAATCACGGCTCGACGCTGCGCCAGCCGCCATGTGACGGATGGCGACATCGACGCCGGAACCGGTCAGGCGTGCCAGGCCGCCCAGAGCTTCGCGTACGGGCCGCCGGCAGCCACGAGTTCGGCGTGGCTGCCGGACTCGACAATCCGCCCGGCGGACATCACCGCGATCCGGTCGCACTCCTGCGCCTGACTGAGGCGGTGAGCGACCACCACGGCGGTCCGACCGCTCAGCACCGCGCGGGCGGAGGCCTCCAGCTGTCGGGCGCCGGCACTGCCCGCCTCGGCGGTCGCCTCGTCCAAGATCACGACCGGCGGATCGGCCAGGGCCAGGCGGGCCAGGGCGATCTGCTGCGCCTGGGCGGCGGTCAGCTTGTGCTGCCCCTCACCCGACCGGGGTGTCGAGGCCGTCGGGCAACGCGGCCACCCAGCGGTCGGCGCCGACCACGGTCAAGGCGGCCAGCACCTCGTCGTCGTCGGCCTCCGGCGCCGCCAGGGTCAGGTCGTCGCGCAGGGCGCCGGTGAAGACGTGGACGTCCTGCGTCACCACCCCGACGCGTTGCCGCAACGCGACCGGATCGAGCGCGTCGATCGCCTCCCCGCCGACGAGGACCGTCCCGCCGGAGCCGGGGAAGACGCCACCGAGGATCGCCGCCAGCGTCGTCTTCCCGGCGCCGCTCTCCCCGACCACGGCCAACGACGTGCCCGCGGGCACCTCGACCTCCACGCCGTGCAACACCTCGGGCCCGTCGGGATAGGCGTGCCGTACGCCGTGGGCGGTCAGCCCGGCGGAGGGTGGTCGCGGCTGCGCCGGTCCGACGGGCCGCCACGGGCATCTGCGCCACCCCGACCAGCCGGGTCAGCGCCGCACCGGCCGACTGCACCTCGTTGAAGGAGAACAGCAGCTGCCCGAGCGGACCGAACAACCGCTGGAACAACAAGCGCCGCCGCGGTCACCGCGCCGACGGTGACCTGGTCGGCGCGGACCAGGAGGAAGCCGGTGATCAACAACGAGGAGAGCCCGACCGCCTCGGCGATGTTCATGGTGCTGGTGAACGAGAAGAACGCCCGGTTGGCGGCGAGTGAGGTAGCGATCGCCGCGGTCGACGCCTCGTCGACGACCCGGCGCTGCCGCGCCTCCATCCCGTACGCGTGCACGGTCGGGGCGCCGTGCAGGACGTTCAACAGCGCCTGCGTACGGGTGCCGGCCGCGGCCCGGTCGGCGGCGTACAGGGAGCCCGCCCGTCGCAGGAAGCGGCGCAGCCCGAAGGCGTGCACGACGAACACGGTCAGGAACGCACATGCCAGCCGCCAGTCCAACGAGACGAAACCGACGATCGTGAAGACGACCGTCACCAGGGCGGTGAAGACCCCGGCGGTGACCTTGACTGACGCATTGATCAGCTCGACGTCCTCGGTGATCCGGGAGGTCACGTCGCCGGTGCCGGCCTGTTCGAGGGTGGCGGCGTCGATCCGGAGCGCCTTGTCCATCGCCGACTCGCGCAGGTCGGCGGCCAGCGTCAGCCCCAGCTGGTCGCACAGCTCGGTTCGAGACGGCGATGAGCACGCCGGTGACCACCGCGGCGCCGAGCAACAGCCCCACCAGCTGCAGCAGGGCCGGGTAGCCGGCCCCGGCCACCACGAGGTCGACGATTTGGCCGAGCAGCAGTGGTACCGCGACACCGGCGGCACTGGACAGCATGGTCACGCCGAGCGCGGCCAGGGCCAGCCCCCGGAAGCGCCGCAGCCCTCGATCGAGAACGCGGACCGCTTCCCGGCCGGTCGCCACCGGCAGGATGGTCCGTTGCTGCGCTGGACTCAACGCAGCACCGTCTCGGCGTAGCCGGGATCCCGCAGGAGCTCGGTGTGCGTGCCAGCCCGCACCCGCCCGTCGGCCTCGACGAACAGCACCCGGGAGCAACGGCTCAGCAGCGGCGGGCTGGTGGTGATCAGCACGGTGCTGCGCTCGGTCTCGCCCGGGCGCGGCACGGAGCCGGCCGAGACCCTCGGCCATGGCGTTCTCCGTCACCGCGTCCACGGCCGTGGTCGGGTCGTGCAGAACCAGGATCGGGCGGTCCGCCAGCAGCGCGCGCGCCATGGCCAGCCGCTGCCGCTGCCCACCGGACAGGTTCTGTCCGTGGTCGGTGAGACCGCGGTCGAGAGCATCGGCGAAGTCGCCGACGGCCGCCGCGTGCACGGCCGCCGCGATCCGGTCATCGCTCGGAGTTGTCGTCGGTGAGCAGCGCCTCGCGGATCGTGGCGCCGAACAGGTCGACGTGGTGTGGCTCGACCAGCAGGCGAGTCCGCACGTGAGCCAGATCGAGGTCGCCGAGTGGGCGGCCGCCGAGCCGGAGCTCGCCGCGAGTGGGGACGACGACACCGGCCAGCACCCGCACCAGCACCTCGGCCGCGGCCAATTCCTGCGTGACGACCCCGAGGAGTTCGCCGGGCTCGGTGCGCAGGGTCAGCGGGGCGTAGGCCATCGGCTTGCGCCTCGATCAGCTCCAGCGGGCCCGCCTCGACGGGCTGGTCACCGGTCGCGGTGCGCACGGGCGCATCCAGCACCTCGGCCATCCGTCGGGCGCTGGCCCGTGCCACCGCCGCGTCGAAGACGCAGTCGGCCAGGATGTAGACCGGGTCGGCGAGGAAGGCGGCCAGGCCGACGACGGTGATCAACTCCCCGACGCTGACCCGCCCCTGCAGGGCGAAGGCCCCGGCCACTCCCGCCACGGCGGTCAGCAAGAGGCCGGAGGTGAAGGTGGTCGCACCGAGGAACGTGGTCTCGGCCCGCAAGGCGCCGACTCCGGCGCGCAGGGAGGTGCCGCTGGCCACCCGATAGCGCCGGGCGGCCTCCGGGACGCCCCCGAAGCCACGGAGTGGGCGCAGCCCCCGCAGCAGATCGGCCGCCGTGCCCGCGGCGAGACCGACCGCCTCCTGTTGCGCGGCGGTACGGCGCTGGACGTACGGGCTCAGGGCGTTCAGACCGAGCACGAGGACCGGAACGACGAGGAGGATGCCGAGTCCGAGGGCGAGATCGATCCGCAGCAGGAAGAAGGCGGACAGGATCAAGCCGAGCACCGCGGCCACGGTCCGGCTGCCGAGCTCGAGCACCTCGGCGGCCGCCTTGGCGTCGGAGGTGGTGATCGACAACAGCTCCCCACTGGTCCTCCTCGTCGAGATGCCGGTTCCGGTCAGGATGCGCCGTACGGCCTCCGAGCGCAGCCGGTGCGCCTCGGCCAGGGAGCCCTTGGCCAGGACCCAGGCCCCGGTTCGCCAGCTGGCCGTCAGGGTGATGAAGACCGCGAAGATGCCGACGACGGACAACGCCAGGGCGGTGGGATCGGAGGGCCGGACGGCGGCGTCCACCGCGATCCCGATGGCCACCGGGACCAGCACCTCGCAGGTCTGGTAGCTGGTCCAGCAGGCCGCGCCGATCACGACCCGTCGGCGCTGACGCCGGAAGATCCCGCGCAGCAGCCTCCGACCCGCCAGTCGATCGGCCGCGTGGATAGAGGGCACGGGTTAGTGCCCCGATTCCTGATTCCCTTGCGTCGGGAGTGGTCCGGGTGCGTGGTGACAGGGCGGTTGCGATACCGGCCGACCAGCTCCCGGGCGGCGATCTGCATCCTCACCGGCGGCAATCCCCGCACCAGCTGGCTGAGGTCATCGACCACCATGTCGCCGATGGTGAAGAAAGCCGCCGGGATGCCGCCGGCGCGGTGGCCGGAGAAGACCAGGCCCTCGAGGCCACGCGCCGGATGATCGGCCGGCACCGGCTCCTCGGGCCAGACGTCGACCGCGGCCAGGATTCGGCCGTCGGCGACCCGAGCCAGCAGAGCGTCATGGTCCACCACTGCGGCGCGACTGACCAGGACCACCCGTGCCCGAGGCGGCAGCAGGTCGAGCTCGGCAGCGCCCAGCAGGTGCTCGCTCTCCGCCGTGACCGTGGCCAGCACGAACACAAACTGGCTCTCTCGGCAGACGTCTTCGAGCGTGGCGGGAACGAGGCCCTGCTCGCGCAGCACGCTCGCCGGCAGCCACGGATCGTAGACGCGGATCTCGGCCCCGAACGGCCGCAGCAGCCGGTGCAGCGCCCGACCGAGATTGCCGAAGCCGAGCAGTCCGACGGTCGAACCGGCCAGCAGGATTGCGTCCTCGTTCCCGTCGGCGACGTAGCGCTCGGTGCCCAGCCGGAAGGCGCGATCCTGCTGGCTGATCCCGCGGGCCAGGTCCAGCGCCAGACCGAGCGCGTGCTCGGCGACCGCGGTGTGCATAGGCGGGACCGCAGCCGAGCACGTACACGCCCTGAGAGAAACACGCCTCGTAGTCGACGTTGGGGAAGAAGTTGCCCTCGACGTTCAGGATGGCCCGCAGCTTCGGAGCCTGGCGAAGCCGCTCGGCGTCCAGCGCGGGTTGACCGATGACGGCGAAGGCCTCGGGCAGCGCGTCGTCGAGCGCCTTCAGGTCGCTGATCATGCTCGAGGTCGACGACGGTGAACCGTTCGTCGAGTTCCGCGCGGCGCTCGGTGGTGAAGATCCGCTCGCTGCGTTGCGGCGCGGGGTCGAGGATCACGCATGGGCCGGGAGTCCTTCATGGGCGCAGCCTCTCGCGTCCCCATCGCCACCACCAGCTCAGACAGCTGACCATGAGCACGGCGGCGACCCCGATCTCGGCGCTGCGCGCGCTGGTCAGCAGTCCGGCCGCGGAAACCCGGCCGATCCCCAGCTGGACGGCGCCGACGACGACGAAGATCACGAGGGCACTGATCGGCAGGGCCAGGGCGGTAAGACGACGGAACCTCGGCGTGCTTCGGCGGGCCGGTACGGCATGCGGCAACGTGCGGCGCCACCACCGGACCAGCCACCAGCCGAGGAAGACGAGACCGATGATCCCGCAGCCGTACTGCAGCCACTTGAAGACCGGCAGCGGACCCAGGTAGGCGTTCAGGAACGGCAGGTTGTTGGTGCCCCACCGGTTCACGTGGGTGAAGCTGTCCCAGATCAGATGCGTGTACGCGCCGACGACCAGGGAGAACACGACCACCAGCCACGCCCCACCGCGGACCGGGCGAGGTGCTGGCAGGCGGGCCCGCAGACCCTCCGGAGCGAGGTCGGTCAGCGGCCGGCGCAGCGCGAATGTCCAGAGGGCGAAGACGACGAGGCCGACCACCAGGTCGTAGCGTGATCGGGCCGATGGCGAGGTCGTGCGACCAGCCGTACGTGCCGATGAACGGCGCCATCAGCGGCACGTCGGGCACCATGGCTCCGATGGCCAGCGCCGTCGGACTGAACCAGCGCGCCACCCGGGGGGTGGTGAGCGGCAGGATCGCGACGACGTGGGTGATCGTGAACGGCACTCAGCTCACCGACTCCCGCGGCTCGATCCGGATCTCAGACCAATGTAGGCGGCACGACGACTTCGCTCGAGTTCGTGGGCCGCGCTCGAGTTGCTGAGTGCAAACCCTACGAACTCGAGCGACCTGGGCGGCTTTCCTAGTTGGTCGGCTCTGGTTCCCGTTCGACCGCCTGGCGCTGGGTCTGGGCCTGTGCGTGGTTCCCGGCGTGCGTCGAAGCCGAGTCCGGCCGGGCCTCCTCGATGGCCTCGCCCGGCTCGGTCGGCGTGGAGGGCGGGTCCTCGGCGATGCCGACCTTGCGCCGCGACGTGATGGCCACGGCGATCACGATGACCGCGAAGGCGCGCCGGCGATGGCGTACCTGGTCGGCGACGCCGTGTTGCTCAGCGGCGACAGCGCGACCACGGCGGGGGCGATCAGCAACGCCACCAGGTTCATTACCTTGATCAACGGGTTGATGGCCGGGCCGGCGGTGTCCTTGAACGGGTCGCCGACGGTGTCACCGATCACCGTGGCCTCATGGGCCGGTGAACCCTTGCCGCCGTGGTTGCCGTCTTCCACCAGCTTCTTGGCGTTGTCCCACGAACCACCCGAGTTGGCCAGGAAGACCGCCATCAAGGTGCCGGACGCGATCGCACCGGCCAGATAGCCGGCGAGGGCCGGGGCGCCGAGGCCGAAGCCGACCGCGATCGGGGCGGCGAGGGCCAGCAGCCCGGGGGTGGCGAGTTCGCGCAGCGAGTCGCGGGTGCAGATGTCGACGACCTTGCCGTACTCCGGCTTGCCCGTTCCCTCCATGATCCCGGGGATCTCACGGAACTGCCGCCGGACCTCGTAGACGACCGCACCGGCGGCCCGGCCGACGGCGCTGATGGCCAGCCCCGAGAAGAGGAACACCACCGCGGCGCCGAGGATCAACCCGACCAGTACGCCCGGATCGAAGACCAGAGACGCGTCGGTGAAGCGGGCGTAGTTCTCGGCCAGCACGATCCGGATGGAGTCGGTGTAGGAGCCGAACAGCGCGGTCGCCGCCAAGACCGCCGTCGCGATCGCGATGCCCTTGGTGATGGCCTTCGTGGTGTTGCCGACCGCGTCCAGTTCGGTGAGGATCTGGGCGCCCTCGCCGCTTACGTCGCCGGACATCTCCGCGATGCCCTGGGCGTTGTCGGAGACCGGACCGAAGGTGTCCATGGCCACGATCACGCCGACCGTGGTCAGCAGACCGCAGCCCGCCAGCGCGATCGCGAACAGCCCGACCACGCCTGCGCCACCCAGCAGGAAGGCGCCGAACACGGCGGCCGCGATCACCACGGCGGTGTAGACAGCCGACTCCAGCCCGACCGAGATGCCGGCGAGCACGACCGTGGCGGCCCCGGTCAGCGACGTCTTGCCGACGTCTTGAACCGGCCGGTGTTCGGTGCCGGTGTAGTAGCCGGTGAGCGACAAGATGATGGCGGCCAGGACGATGCCGATGATGACCGAGCCGAGGGCCACGATCCGCGGGTCGTTGATCGGCCCGGTGAAGACGAGGTTTTCCGCACCCAACCCTTCGAAGGTGGCCGGCAGGTAGGCGAATGCGGCGATGGCGCACAACACCGCCGAGATGCCCGCCGACAGGTAGAAGGAGCGGTTGATGGTCCGCAGTCCGTTCTCACCGGTGCGGGGCTTGGTCAGGTAGATGCCGATGATGGCGGTGATCACGCCGATGGCCGGCACGATCAGCGGGAAGACCAGCCCGTACGCGCCGAAGGCGGCCTTGCCCAAGATCAACGAGGCGACCAGCGTCACGGCGTAGGACTCGAAGAGGTCGGCCGCCATGCCGGCGCAGTCGCCCACGTTGTCGCCCACGTTGTCGGCGATGGTGGCGGCGTTGCGGGGATCGTCCTCGGGGATGTTCTGCTCGACCTTGCCCACCAGGTCCGCGCCGACGTCGGCCGCCTTGGTGAAGATCCCGCCGCCGACCCTCATGAACATGGCCAGCATGGCCGCGCCGAAGCCGAAGCCCTCCAGGATCGTCGGGGCGTCGCTGCGGTAGATCAACACCACGAGAGCGGCCCCGAACAGGCCCAGGCCGACGGTGGCCATGCCGACGTGCGCGCCGGTACGGAAGGCGATCCGCATGGCCGGGTTGCGACCGTCCGTACGGGCCGCCGCCGCCACGCGGACATTCGCGCGGACCGCGAGCCACATCCCGAGGAAACCGATCAGGCCGGAGAAGACGGCCCCGACCAGGAAAGCCACGGAGCGGGAGATCTTGAGCGTCCACTCCGCGAAGCCGGCGTCACCGTGCACGGGAAGGAGGAGCAAGAGGAGGAAGGCCGCTACGGCGAAGACCGACAGGGTCCGGAATTGCCGTGTGAGGTAGGCCGAAGCGCCCTCCTGGACGGCGAGTGCGATCTCTTGCATCCTCTCCGTGCCCTCGCTCGCTGCGAGGACCTCACGGCGGAAGACCACGGCCATGACCAGGGCGAGCACGGCGATCAGACCGACGACCGCGACGAAGGTGAGATTCAAGGGGCCGAGCGTGATCTGTAGTGGTAACACTTGCGCGAGGACCAAAGGTCCGGACATGCAACGTCCTCCTGAGACATCTATGCGTCCCGCAATATCTTTGGCGTGACCGCGCGAAGTCTAGCCAGAACAAGCCCACTTTGCCCGTTCGGACCAGAACGGGATGAGGCCCGCAGTCGCTTCCCCTGCGTGTCAGGCTGGGCCGGTGAGCGAGGCCGTCGGCGACAGCGAGGCGGCCGGCAGCGCGGGGTCCGTTCGCCACAACCGGTTGCTCGCCGCTCGGCCCGGGGAACGGGTGGCGTGGCCCGACTGGGTCGACGACGAGGTCCGGTCGGCGTACCAGCGCGTGGGTGTCCCCGCGCCCTGGCGTCACCAGGTGGAGGCGGCGATGAGCGCGCACACCGGTCGCCACGTCGTGGTCAGCACGCGCGACGGCCTCAGGCAAGTCGCTCGGCTACCTCATGCCGATCGTGGCGGCGACTTACGCCGGGGTCCCACCCGCGGGGTGGTCGACCCGGGCGGCGGTCCCGGCTGGCGGCAGCGGCCGCACACCGCGCTCTATCTAGCGCCGACGAAAGCGCTGGCCCACGACCAGATGCGAACCTGTACGGAGCTGGGTCTGGACCGCTGGCGCATCGCCGCCGTGGACGGGGACACGTCTGGAGAAGATCGGGATTGGGCTAGGGACTACGCCACGTTCGTGTTCAGCAACCCCGATCTACTCCACCGATCCGTGCTGCCCGCCCACACCCGGTGGCGCGGTCTGCTGCAGTCGCTGCGCTACGTGGTGCTTGACGAGGCGCACCGCTACCGCGGCGTGTTCGGTGCCCAGGTTGCCGCCGTCCTCCGCCGGCTGCGGCGGCTGGCCGCGCACTACGGTGCCCGGCCGACGTTCGTGCTGGCCAGCGCAACCGTGACCGATGCCGCCGCCAGCGCCGCCGCCCTTCTGGGTGTTGCGCCGGACGACGTCGACGTCGTCGACCGGGACTCCTCGGCCCGCGGCTCGATCGAGGTGACCCTACGGCAGCCGGACGGTTCGGCCGAGGACGAGACCGCCGACCTACTGGCTCGCACTCGTGGCGGAGGGCCGGCAGACCATTGCCTTTGTTCCCTCCCGGCGGCTGTGCGAGCTGGTGGCGCGCCGGGCGCGCGAACGAGCTCGAGGTGTTCGGATCCTCCGGGATCGGACGCCCGCGTGATCGAGGCGTACCGCGGTGGCTACCTCGCGAGCGACCGGCGGCGACTGGAGGCCGACCTGCAGAGCGGACGCCTGCGCGGAGATCGCCGCGACCAACGCGCTGGAGCTAGGCGTGGACATCGCGGGCCTGGACGCGGTGGTGATCTGCGGCTACCCCGGAAGTCGAGCGGCCTGGTGGCAGCAGGCCGGACGGGCGGGTCGGCGCGGCCGCAACGCACAGGTGATCCTGGTGGCCCGCCGGCTGCCACTGGACGCCTACCTCTTGGAGCACCCCGAAACCCTGTTCGACGCACCGGTCGAGGCCACCGTCCTCCATCCGGACAATCCGTACGTGCTCGGGCCACAGCTGGCCGCCGCCGCGCAGGAGCTTCCGATCACCGACGGCGACCGGGAGTTCTTCGGTGAATGCGGGCCTGGCGCTGGCGGCCCAGCTGGCCCATCGCGGCGTGCTGCGATCTCGGCCCGGCGGGCTGTACTGGACGCGACCCGAGCGCGCGGTCGACCGGGTGGACCTCCGCTCGGCGGGCGCGCCGTCGATCGACATCGTCGAGCAGGAGACCGGCCGCGTGTTGGGGCACGTCGATGGCTCGTCGGCGGACCTCGTCGTCCATCCCGGTGCGGTCTATCTGCACCAGGGCGAGAGCTACCTCTGCGACACCCTGGACCGCGAGCTGGGCGAGGCGTTGGTCCGGCGAGCTCGCCCGGGTTACGTGACCCAGCCGCAGGTCGAGACGTCGCTGTCGATCGTGGCCGAGCGAGGCAGCCGAGCTCTCGGCTCCGGGCGCATCCACCTCGGTGAGGTCGACGTGGCCTCGCGGGTCACGGAGTATCTCCGACGCGACGAGGTGACCGGACAGGTGTGGGACGCGACCCCGCTCGAGCTGCCGGAACGGGTGACCCGCACGGTCGCGGTGTGGTGGACGCTCGACGCCGCCGTCGTCTCGGACGAGTTGACGGAGGCCCGGCTCGACGCGGGGGTCCACGCCGCCGAGCACGTCTGCCTCGGGTTGTTGCCGGCCTTCGCACCCTGCGACCGCTGGGACATCGGCGCCGTCTCCGACATCCGGCATCCGCAGACCGAGAAGATCACGGTCTTCGTGCACGACCAGCAAGCGGGTGGCACGGGCTTCGCCGAGCGTGCGTACGAGGTCGCCGACCGAGTGGCTGCATGCGGCTCGGATCCGGGTCACCGCGTGTTCGTGCGAGCTCGGCTGCCCAGCCTGCATCCTGTCGGCCTGCGGCAGCAGCCGCGCCCTGGACAAGGCCACCGCCGGCGACGTGCTGGCGCAGCTGACCGGCTGACGTCAGTAGGCTTCGGGACGCGAAGCCGACAATGGGAACACCATGAGCTTCCTGGAGATGTTCGCACCGGATCTGCGGCACCTGCGGGAGGAGCGCGAACGGCAGAAGCACACGGTGGCGCACCCCAAGTACGGCGGTGGCGCCCCGCTGGGCATCGATCTGGAGGCTGGCACAGCCAGAATCTCCGTCCCGACCCGACCCGCGGCAGCAACCGTCAACGCCCGGCGGGGCTGATCGATCAGCCACGGACGCCGCTGCCGACGAAGACGCGGCTCCCGAGCCCGAACCCGCTCTTCCCGCGCGCCTTCGGCTATCGCGTGGCAGCTGAGAGCTGTTCCGAGCGCGTTTCGCAGCCGCACGCTGCCAACCGATGAAGCACTCATCGCGACGGCGCGGCGGACGGCACGGTCGTGGTCGGCCCGGCGTGACCTGTTGCGCTGAGCTTGGCGGCAGACCGGGAAAGACGATCGGGACCGTCACCTCGGCGGTCACCGTGACCACGAAGTCGATGGCGTCGCCGACCTGTTGACAGCGCGCGGTCGCCCGCTGCCGCTCGGCGATGCGGTGTGCCGTCGGGCAGCCCTCCTGCCCGGCCAGCACCGCGGAGGCACCGCTGACCGCCGCCAGGTCCGCAACCGACTTCGCGCGATGGGCGGCCACCAGATAGCCGGCGATCACGACAGCGGCCCAGCGCGAGGGCCAGCACCACCACGATCATCGCGATCATGAGCATGGATCCGCTGCCGCGCTCGTCGCGGAGCCGGGCCCGGGTCCTGTGCGGACGCTTCCCGGGAGTGAGGAGCGATTACGAGCGACACGCTTTTCGTCGTTCGCAATCGCGCTCGCACGAGCGAGACTCCGCTCCGCACAGGACCGCGGAGCGCGGAGCACAACCGACACGTTCATGGCGATTCTCCGGGCTCCGGCACCACTTCGGCGGTGGCGCGGAGCGGTACGGCCACGAGCCAAGCGGCGAACGGGCGAGCCGACAGCCGCACCTCGACGAAGGTCATCGAACGGCCGCGATCGACGACGATCGTCGAGCCCGTCGGCGCGGCGCGCTCGGCGCGCCGGACCGCGGCGGTGTCTCCCCGGGCAGCCTGCCGAGCGACCTCGGTGGCCACATCAATGCAGCGGACCTGCATCACCACGAGATAGATGCCCCAGCAGAGCATGATCATCATGGCGGTGGCGGCCAGGGTGGCGACGGCCAACTCGGCCGTCACCATGCCCCGGCTGTTGCGTTTCACCCGGATTCGGTTTCACGAGCGCGTCTAGTGCTGCCGACGACTCACTCCGCCCGCCGCCATGCCCGAGAACTTGTTGATGACGAACAGGATGAACTTGAGCAGCGCGTCCTGGACTGCCCGTCCAGTGACCACGGCCAGCAGTACGCCGGCGATCGCGATGGCTGCGAGGATGCCCACGGCCCACTCGGCGCTGACCATACCGCGCTCGTTGCGGCGCCTGACCATTCCCGACTCGCCGCCTAGGTCGACGCCTTGCTCGACGCCTTGATCGGCGCTGTGGTCGAGAACGACGCCCACGGGCGCCGCCTGGGCCACCGTCACTGTCATTGTCCTTGTCATCGGAACTCCTTCTTCGCTTCCACGCCCATCGGGCGAGCATCCGCGGTGGATGCGTCTGAAGTCTGTGGACGTGAGTGCCATTCGGTTCGCCGGCGGCCGGAGGTGTGAACAGCGCCCGAACCCCGACAGTTCAGCTGTGGATAACTGCAGCCGAGAGGTCCAGCTCAGAGCGTCAGCGCGGACAGCACGGCGGACACCACGGTGGGCACGATGCCGAGCAGGAGGAACGCAGGAATGAAGCACAGCATCAACGGCAAGACGCTCCGTACGCCGACCTGGCGCGCGGCGATCTCGACCGCGGCGGCACGCTGCGCCCTTGCCTCGTCGGCGTGCAGCGCGAGCGCGGCACCGAGCATCGTGCCCGACTCCACCGAGCGGGCCAGATCTGAAGCCATCGGCCCCAGCTGGGGATGGGCGGCCAGGGCGCGCCACGCGGCGACCTCACTGACGCCGAGCTCGATCTGCTTCCCGACGCCGCTCAAGGCGTCAGCCACCGGGCCTGGGCAGGCGCGAACCACAGCCGCCGTCGCCAGCCGCAACGGCAGCCCGGCACCGAGCGCGGCCGACAGCAGGTCCAGGGCCTGCGGAGTCTGGCAGCACGAGCTCACGGCGTCGCCGCTGGGTTTCCCCCGACTCCAGGCGAGCCAGGAACTCGGTGAGCCCGGCACCGACGATCAGTCGCCATGACCCAGGCCGGCCAACCGATCCGGTCGAGAAGCAGCAGCAGCGTCGCGAAACCGGCCACCACGCCAATCGCCAGCCGCTGCGCGAGCGGCAACGCTGCGTGCCGACCGGACGTGAGCTCGTCGCGCCACCGGATCACCTCGGGCGGTGGTGACGGCCCGGCGCGGACGATCACGTGGGGAGCAGGCGGCACCATCAGCGCTGCCGCCGAGTGCGGCGAACAACGCAGCAGCCAGCACGTACAGATCGAGGTCCATGAGATCAGGCACCCATCGAACTCAGACTCCAGCGAGGAAAGCGCCATCGAGGAAGGCGCCATCGACTCGAGCGCCATCGACGGCGCCATCGTGGCGCCATCGACTCGACCGCCATCGACTCGAGCGCCATCGAGACAGATGTTCATCGGCTCAGGATTCCTCGGCCACGCGGGCGAGCCGGGCGACCCAGAGCACCCCGGCACACGCCAGCACCACCCCGCCCAGCAGACAGGTCCAACCGACTGGCCCGCCGAGCAGGAACTCAATCGGGCGCCCGCCCAAGAGGTAGCCCATGCCCAACCCGCAGAACGGGAGCACGGCCATCACCTTTCCCGTCGCGCGCGGTCCCGCCAGCTCGGCTGCGACCGTACGTTGCATGGCCTCGTCGCGGCGCAACGCCAGGGCGACCTGATCCAGCACACCCGCCATCGGCGCCCCGGTATCGATCGCCAATCGCCACGCCCGGGCCAGGTCGGCCAAGCCGGTGCACCCGGGACGTGCCGCCTGACTCAGCAGCGCGTCCGGCACGTCACCGCCCAGGAGGCGCACGTGATCGGCGTGGGACAGGACGGGCCAGTCGGTGGCGGCCGCGGCCAGCGCCTCGGACGGCACGCGGCCGACGCGGACCTGTGCCGCGATCGCGGCGCAGCCACGGGCCACCTCCGTGCGTCTTCGCCTGGCCGCACGGCTAGACTTGCCGGAGTGCCAGCAGCCGGGCCGCGGTTCCCAGAGCGCCACCGCCGCTGCGGCACCGACCACCGCGCCGGCGACACCGCCCGCGATGAACCCACCGCCGATGATCAGCGCACCCGCGGCAACCGTGAGCAGAGCGACTGCGAGAGAACGCCGGTGTCGCGGGGCAGGGCCGTCGCCGGCCAACCGGGCCGTGATGCTCTTGGCCAGCGGCGGAGCGATCAGCAGTAGCACCGAGACGGCGGTTGCGACGAGACAGACAGCGATCATCGGCTCAAGAGCCGTTCCAGCGCGGCCGCACCAGGTCCGCGGGTGCTGCGGCGGCCCGCGAACGTGAGCGCCGGTTCGGTGCGCACGAGCCCGGTGGCCGGATCGGAGACCAACACGTGCACCTCCGTCACCTCACGCTGGCCCGATGGATGTCGCCGAACGTGGATGACCAGATCCAACGCCGCCGCCAGCTGTGCGTGCAGTGCCTCCCGTCCTAGTGACCCCAACGCGGCGAGCGCCTCGAGCCGGGCCGGCACGTCGGCAGCCGAGTTGGCGTGCACGGTGCCGCAGCCGCCTTCGTGGCCCGTGTTCATCGCCGTCAACAGGTCCGCGATCTCAGCACCCCGCACCTCGCCGACCACGAGCCGATCCGGTCGCATCCGCAGCGCCTGACGCACCAGATCGGTCAAGGTGATCGCGCCTCGCTGCTCCGCGTTGACCGGGCGGCCCTCCAGCCGCACGACGTGGGGATGCGCCGGGTTCAGCTCGCGGGAGTCCTCCACGATCACGATGCGCTGTCGAGCGCCGACGAGACCAAGCAGCGCCGCGAGCAGCGTTGTCTTGCCGGACCCCGTGCCGCCCGAGATCAGGAACGCCAGCCGTTGCTCGATCACTCGCTGGAGCACCCCGGCGGCGGCCGGACTGACCGATCCGCCGGCCACGCAGTCCGCCAGCGAGAACGTACGGGCGGCCGGCACCCGCAGCGACAAGCACGTGCCCGGTGCCGCCACAGAGGCGAGCACGGCGTGCACGCGGGTGCCGTCGGCCAAGCGGGCGTCGACGAACGGCGAGGAGTCATCCAGCCGCCGCCCGACCACCGCGGCCAGCCGCTGGGCCAGTCGGCGTACCTCGCCGTCGTCTACGAATGCCACGCTCTCCGTCTGAAGGCCGGATCCCCGGTCGACGAATACCTGGTCGGGGCCGTTGACCAACACGTCGCTGACCGTGGGATCGCGGAGCAGGGCCTCCAACGGTCCCGCCCCGATGCTGTCGCGGCGCAGCCGGTCGACCGTCTCCAGCAGCGCCTCGTCGCTCACCAGCTGCCCCTCGGACCGCATGGCGTCGGCCACGTCCGCCGGAAGGTACGGGCGGCCGAGATCGGCCAGCCGGCTGCGAACCGGGTCGAGTTCGCCGGAGGCCTTCGCCATGGCTGCCGAACTGATCGATGCCGTGGTGACCGTGCCGGTCACGCGGCCCCCTCCTTTGTCTCCAGCCGCGCGAGCACCGCCTGGCAGGTGAGCGCCAGCGGGGATCGGGCCGATCGCGCGGGCGGGTCGCCTCGCTCGGCCGCCGAACGGATCGCGTTGTCGTCGGGCAGGATGCCCAACAAGGCGGTGCCGAGGCCGTCGGCGACCGCCACCGCGGTCAGCGACCCGTACCGCCGGGTTCGCACCAACACGTGCGGCCGTGGTCCATCGGCGACCTGGTCGAGTGCGGCGCGGGCCGCACTCACTCCACGGACGTCGGCACGGACGACCAGCACGAACAGGTCGGCATGGCGGCTGACCTCTTGTGTGATCCATTCCGGAGTCCGCGGCAGGTCGACGACGGTCAGCTCGTGACTGCGTGACGTCGAACGCAGAACCGCCTGCAACTGTGCGGCACCGGGCGGACCGGACGCCGTGTCCCCACCGCGGGCCACCGACAAGAGGTCCACGCCGTCCACCGTGGGCAGCTGCCCCGACAGGTCACCGAGATGGCCGCGGGCACCGACTAGACGTGGCCACCGCCAGCCAGCGCTGCGCTCGGCGCCGAGGAGGAGATCCAGCCCGCCGCCCAGCGGATCAGTGTCGACCAGCGCCGTCCGGAACTCGAGCTGGGCCGCCACTACCGCCAGACCGGCCGCACAGGTCGAGGCACCGACGCCACCCGATCCGCCCAAGACTGCGATCAGCCGACCAGCTCCCAACCGGTGGCGAGCCGCGTCCGACATCGAGGAGGTCAGCCATCCGGCCGCCGTCGGGAGCACGACCACGGCGGCGCCGAGTGGACCCGACCATGCGCAGAGCGACTCCCGATCGGCGGCTCCGCCCACGACGTACACCTCCGGGCGACGGCTCAAGGCCATGCCCGCCAGCAGGGGCGCCTGATCGATCCCCACGACGACGATGGCGGCGCTCGACCACAGCGGACGCAGCGCGGCAGCCTCGGACACCACGGTCGGTTCGACGGCGGCCGCGGCGGCAGTGGCCAACACCTGGTCCAGGAGCTCCCGATCGGCGGTCACCACGGCGCAGGTCCCCGACTCCATGTCTTGACTCTGGGGACCACCCGCAAAATCGGTCGCCGGGGTGGCCGGGCTGTGGACAACGGCGGCCCTAGAGCGCGTGACTGTGGAGAACTCACGACACTCGAGAACGCCTTCTTGATCACCAACCGGTTGCGCGGGGTGCCGGCGAAGTTATCTGCGTCGATGCTCTTTCCAAGGGCGATCCTGGGGAGTACAAATGACCACAGAGATCGGATGACTCGGTCGCGTTGAGTACGCATCGCGGAGACCACTCCGGCGTAGTCGTTGCGCTCCGAGCCGATGATCTTGGACGGATTCGAAGTACCCACGCGGCGATCACCCATCCGAAGCGGGCCGTTGCGATCCAGGCTTGCCTGGACCAACACATGACAAGCACGCATGGTCACTTTGATTTCCTCCTCCGGTGCGGCGTCCGCTCTTGCGGGCGCCGTTTCCGGCTTCTTCCGTTTGCGGCCTTGACTCCCTTGCGCCCTTACTCGCGGTCACAGCGCGGACTGCCGAGGTTTCTGCGCCGGCGACGCGAGATTCGCCAACCTTGCAACGGTCCTTCGGCATCGGGCATTGCCGATCGCCCCCAGGTCACGCCGCTGAACGGGCACCCCTGGGTGGCGGGCCCAGACTCCCCGCCGACCGGAGGCGGGCGTTTCCCCGCCCAAGCCGGATGACACGCCGGCCTCCGCCGGAAACCGGGCGTGTCTCCCAGCTCGGGCTGGGAAACGTACGCCGGCGCGGTCGCCCCCGCATCACTCCTGGACCCGTACGACATGCGCCGGTCTTATCCGCTCTTGAGGTGCTTGCCTATCGCCTGCTGCGCTGGGTCCGCGCAGACGGCGCAGATCGAGCGACGTCACCGTCGAGCGTGGTGTTCACGACGGGATTACGGATCCGCAGCTGCCGTGACGGCGGCCGCGCAGTGCAGCAGCCAATCCCGCACGCCGGCGACATCGCCGGTCGCGTAGCCCCGCAGGTTTCTCTCATAAGCGGGCGCCAGCCGGAGGTGACCGAGCTCGACCGGCAGCACACCCTGCGGATCGACACCGGAGGACATCAGCACCATCCGTTCGACCGCCCGGGCGATAAGCCCGTCGCCGCTGCCGAACGGCTCCGCGGAGGCGATCTCGGCGTGTGCCACCGCGGCGAGCACCAGGGCCGGCGCCTGCGTCGTAGTGGTCAGCAGATCGCTCACCCCCCGCACCCGGGCCGCCACCCCCGGCCCCGCCCGTAGCCGACCCAGTCTGTCCTTCGCCACCTCACCCGTGGCAACGAGAATGTGGGCGCGGGCCAGCACCTGACCGGGCGCCCGGCGAATCAACCCGCTGAGGGCGGACAGCTCGGCCGCCAACCGGCGCGCGCCGGTCCGCCAGCGCTCCGGTTGGCCGGTCAGATCAGCGCTGGCCTCAGCTCCGGCGATCAGCAACCGGGTGCGCTGATCGCCCGTGTGGACTCGGAGGCCGCGGTCACGGAGCCGCAGATCGACGGCGTCGCGCGCCGAGGCGAGGGCGGACGGCACTCCGTCCAGCCGAGCAAGGTCGGCGAGCGGGTCCGGCACCATTAGAGTTTGACCCATGGCGACGGGTCGGCGATTGCTGTATCCACCGGCAGCCGTGGACTGGCTGGTCGGCGATCGCCCGGGGCAGCGGATCCTCGATCTGGGCTCCGGCACGGGAGCGTTCCCCTTGCTGTTGCTGGCGCGCGGCCACCAGGTGTTCTGCGTCGACCGCGACGTGGCGGCGGCGACCGCCCTGTCCGGGCGGCTGGGCACCCGCTTGCACGTCGCCGGTCAAGTCGAGTCGCTCCCGTACCTCTCCTGCCGTTTCGACCTCGTGACGGCTTCGGCCAATCTGCATCGGTTTGCACCGGGACTCGCGCTGTCGGAGATCGCGCGGGTGCTGAAGCCGGGTGGCGCGTTGGCCGTGGCGTATAACGTCCGCGACGACACCGTCCCGTGGGTGAAGCGGCTGGCCGCGATCCTGCGCGAGGCCGACCCGTCGGCCATGTCCGGTGACTTCGGGCTGGAGTCGCTGAGGCACGTGGCTGAGAGCCCGTACTTCGGCGAGGTCAGCCACCACGACTTCCGGAACTGGGTGCCGATCGGCCGGGCCGGACTGATCACGATGGTCGAGCGCCGACCCGAGACCGCAGGACTCGAGCCGGCTGCCCGCGAACAGATGCTGACCGAAGTCGGCGCCCTGTACGACTCCTCGGCCCGTCCGCCTGAGCCGTTGCTGCTGCCCTACCGTGCGGTGTGCTGGCGCGCGCAGGTCGACCACTCCGGCCTGGTGCTGGCCGACGAGGATCTCGACGCCGTCCAGATCAGTCTCTAGCCGATCGTCCGAGGGCCCGCGCGCCACTCTGGTTAAGGCTGCCCCGAACCGGTTAACCTCACGCCAGGATCCGCAAAACGTCTCGGGAGGTCGAAGGTGAGCGATACACGGCAACCGTCCTCGGAGCGAGGAGCCGCCGACCCGAGCGGTGAGCAGGCGATCTACCGCGAGATCGCCCATCGCGACGACTTCGTCGAGTTGCGCCGCCGGTACACCTCGTTCGCGTTCCCCGCCACGGCCGCCTTCATGGTCTGGTACATCACCTACATCATCTGCAACAACTGGGCCCGCGACTTCATGAACACCAAGGTCGTCGGAAACATCAACGTCGCGCTGATCTTCGGCCTGCTGCAGTTCGTCTCGACCTTCGTGATCGCCTACCTCTACGCGCGGCACGCGAATAAGTCGCTCGACCCGTTGGCCGGCAAACTGCGCGAGGAGTTCGAAGAGAGGACCGGCCGGTGAGCAACCAGTGGTTGACTATCGGACTCTTCCTCGCGGTCGTTGCCCTGACCCTCTACATCACGTTCTGGGCATCACGGCAGACCAAGACCGCCAATGACTACTACGCGGGCGGACGATCGTTCTCCGGTCTGCAGAACGGTCTGGCCATCGGCGGCGACTACATGTCCGCCGCGTCCTTCCTGGGCATCTCGGGCACGATCGCCCTCTTCGGCTACGACGGCTTCCTCTACTCGATCGGCTTCCTGGTGGCCTGGTTGGTCGCCTTGCTGCTGGTGGCGGAATTGCTGCGCAACTCGGGTCGCTACACGATGGCCGACCAGCTGGCGTACCGCATGCGCCAGACGCCGGTCCGCGCCGCCGCCGCCACGTCGACCATCGTGGTGTCGATCTTCTACCTGCTCGCCCAGATGGTCGGGGCCGGGAGTCTGGTCGGCCTGCTGCTCCAGGTCGACTCCCCAGTGCTGAAGAACCTCGTGATCGTGGCGGTCGGCATCTTGATGATCATCTACGTGACCCTGGGCGGGATGAAGGGCACCACCTGGGTGCAGATCGTCAAGGCCGTCCTGCTGATGACCGGCACCTTGTTGATCACCGTCTTGGTGTTGTTCCAGTTCGGCTTCAACCTGTCGGCGCTGCTGGGCGCCGCCGCTGAGAACTCCGGCAAGGGGCAGGCGTTCCTGGAGCCCGGTCTGTTGTACGGCAAGGACCTGATCGGCAAGTTCGACTTCTTGTCCCTCGGCCTCGCGCTGGTGCTCGGAACCGCCGGGCTGCCGCACATCTTGATCAGGTTCTACACCACCCCGACCGCCGCCGCCGCGCGCAAGTCGGTGCTGTGGGCCATCGGCCTGATCGGCAGCTTCTACCTGATGACTCTGGTGCTCGGCTTCGGTGCGGCTGCGCTGGTCGACACCGGACCGGGCAGCCCGATCGCCACGTCCGCCGGAAACGCGGCCTCGCCGCTGCTGGCGGAGGCGGTCGGCGGCGGCGAAGGTTCCCTCGGCGGAGCCGTCCTGCTGGCGCTGATCTCGGCGGTGGCCTTCGCCACGATCCTCGCGGTGGTGGCCGGACTGACGTTAACCTCCGCATCGTCGGTCGCGCACGACCTCTACGCCAACGTGTGGATGAAGGGCAAGGCCAGCGAGAAGAGCGAACTGATCGTCGTCCGGATCGCCGCCCTGGTGATCGGCGCCGTCGCGATCGCGCTGGCCATCCCGGCCCAGCGTCTCAACATCGCCTTCCTCGTGGCGCTGGCCTTCGCGGTCGCGGCGTCGGCGAACCTGCCGGCCCTGCTGTTCAACCTGTTCTGGAAGCGGTTCAACACCGCGGGCGCGACGGCGAGCATCTTCGGTGGACTGATCGCCGCCGTGGTCCTGGTGTTCTTCTCCCCGGTGGTGTCCGGCACCGCGACGTCGTTGATCCCGAGCATGAACTTCGCCTGGTTCCCGCTGCGGAACCCCGGTCTAATCTCGATCCCGATCGGCTTCCTCTGCGGCATCCTCGGCACGTTGCTGAGCAAGGACACCAGCAGCCAGGACCGCTACGACGAGCTGTCCGTACGCTCCCTCACCGGCGCCGGAGCGGAGAAGGCGACCTTGCACTGAGGGGAGGCGCCACCGCTGTTGAAGATCGTCCTCCACGGCCGCGAAGCCGCCGACACGTGTGCGTTTGCCACCACGTGGCGGACGGCGCAGCAGCAAAGCGCCGCCGACGCTGCGCTGTCCGCCACATGACGGATGACGACATTCGCCGAGGTCCGAACGAGCGCCACGTCAGCGCGTGAAGACGGGCTCACCGTCGATCCACGTCGAAGAGACCCGCGTGGCGCCGATTTCGTCGGCCGGACTCGCAAACGGATCTCGGTCGAGGATGACCAGATCCGCGACCCGACCGGGAGCAATGACGCCGCTTGCGTCGCGATGGTTGAGGAAGGCCGAGCCGGAGGTGTACGCAGCGAACGCGGTCTCCAAGCCGATCGCCTGCTCGGGCAGCAGCGGCTCGACTCCCGCCCGGCCCGGGTCTGCGAAGAGGGTGCGGTTGACGGCCACGTGGATGGCCGCGAGCGGATCGGGGCTCGTCACCGGCCAGTCGCTGCCCATTGCCAACTGCGATCCGGCCACCTCGAGGGCCCTGAACGGATACTGCCAGCCGGCCCGTTCATCATCGACGAAGGGCAGGACGAGATCAACCATCTGGTCGTCTCGGCAGGCCCAGAGCGCCTGCAGGTTGGCGGCCACGCCCAGTTTGGCGAACCGCGGCACATCCGACGGTTTGACCATCTGTAGATGGGCGATGTGGTGCCGCAGATCGGGACCACCGTTCCGCTGTACGTGGGCGTATTCGAAGGCGTCGAGCGTCTCGGTCACCGCCCTGTCGCCGATCGCGTGGACGTGGACCTGGAAGCCCTCCGCCGCCAGGCTGGCAATCGCTATCTTCAGCTCGAAGGGATCCACGAACGAGTGCCCTTGGTTGGGCGTCGGTTGCCGATCCCGGTCGAGATAGGGGGCGCCCAGCGCTGCTGTGCCGTTCTCCGGCACACCGTCCTGCATGATCTTGACGCTCGTGGCCCGGAACCGCCCGTGGCTGTATTCCGCCCGTCGCCGCCGCAGGTCAGCAACCTGCTCCGGGCCGTGATCGCGATCCCACCAGAGCGCCCCCACCACGTCGGCGGAGAGCTTCCCCGCTCCGCGGCTCTCCGGTACGTCGGCCCGGCGTCGTCCATGCCGGCGTAGCTGCCGATGATCGCGTCCTGCCACCCCACGACGCCCACCGAGTGGAGGAACGCCTGGCCGGCCTGCAGAGCCTGGTCGTACTCGGTTTCGGTGACGTCCGGGAGATGCTCGGACACCGCGGCCATCGCACCCTCGTGCAACGTCCCGCTCGGCCGTCCGTCGGCGTCCCGCTCGATGCGGCCGTCCGGCGGATCGGGCGTGTCGGCCGTAACAGCGGCAATCTCGAAGGCCCGGCTGTTCACCCACGCGCCATGATGATCACGGTTCGGCAGGAACACCGGCCGGTCCGCAACCACCTGGTCCAGGTCGGCGGCGAGCGGCGTCCCGCCGGGAAAGGCCGGCTGCGCCCAGCCGCCGCCGAGAATCCAGTCCGCGTCGGGATGAGCGGCTGCGTAGTCGCCGATCGCGGACAGGTACTCCGCCCGGGTGTGCAGCCCGGACAGATCGCAGCGCATCCGTTCCAGACCGCCCTGGACGGTGTGAACGTGGACGTCGACGAAGCCCGGTGCGAGTAGTCCCCCCTCCAGGTCAACGACCTCATCGCCAGCATCAGCACGGGCTTCGTCGCATTCATCGTCAGGTCGCAACACGTCGGCGATCAGTCCGTCGCGGACGACCACGGCGCCCATCCGGCCGCGGTATCGGCGCCCGTCGAACAGCGACCCGTTGCGGAACACCGTTGTGGCCATGTTGACTGTTCTATCGGACGATCGCGGTCCAGATCACTCAGTCGACCGGTTGCTCCCGCAGGCCCCACGGGCTTCCGTAGGCGTTCAGCAGATCGAGGTACGGCCGGGCCGGAAAGGCCTCCGGCCCAAGCACCCCCGACCCGGACCAGGCCCCGGAGGCGAGCAGTTCGAGGGCGACCACGGGGTTGATCGCGGTCTGCCACACGACGCACTGGTGGCCGTACTCGCGCATCGACCACTCGTTGTCCACCACGTGGTAGAGGTAGGTCGAGCGCGGCCGGCCGTCTCGTCCGGTTCCGGTCACCCACAATCCGGCGCAGGTTTTGCCCGTCATCCGCGGTCCGAGGGTGGCCGGATCGGGCAGACAGGCGGCGACCACGTCCCGGGGCGCCACCTCGACGCCGCCTACCCGTACAGGAGTCGTCGAGTCCAGGCCCAGCACGTGCAGCGTCTTGAGGACGCCGATGAAGTCGGCACCGAGGCCGTACTTGAAGGTGGCCCGCCGACACGCCAGGAAACGAGGCATCAACAACACCTCCTCGTGCTCGACGTTCACGCATTCGACCGGCCCGATCCCCTCCGGGAACTCGAAGACCTCCGGCTCACTGAAGGGCGCGGTGGTGAACCAGCCGCTGTCGACTCCCTTGCGATCCCGCTCGTAGATCACGGGCGGATTGAGGCACTCCTCGATCGTGGTCCAGATGGAGAACGAGGGTGCGAAGATCTCCTGGCCCTCATCGTCAGTCACCACGAGATTCGCTCCGTCGCGGACCCCGAACTCGCCCACGTCGGAGAACAACTCGTCGGCGGCGTAGCGCGCGAACACATCGGACAACCCGGGCTCCACGCCCATGCCGACCAGGGCCAGCCGGCCGGCCTGCTCCCATTCGCTTGCTCGGGCAAACTGCTCGTCGCCCAGCTTCACGCCGACGCGGGCGTAGGGTTCCGACGGGTGCCGCGTCGAGAGACTCATGGCCATGTCGAGGTAGTCGGCGCCGGCCGCATACGCCCCGTCGAAGATCGGCATCACGAAACGCGGATCGACAGCGTTCATCACGTGCGTGATCTGATACTCGGCACACAGTTGCGTGACCGACTCCGACGACGAAGCGTCCAGCCGGGCGGCGGCTTCGAAGCGATCGTCGCCGTCGGCCACCCGGCGCGAGCGGGCGTGGTCGTAGTCGGTGACGATGACCTTCTCGAAGAAGTCCCGTCGGGCCGCGATGGCGGCGAACGCGGCTCCGACGCCGCCCGCGCCGATCAGCAGAATCCGCACGTCACTCCTTACGGGTACCGACCCCGGGGGCCGTCGGGCCGAGAGCGGACAGGGCGACCTCCTCCGAGACGTGCTCGCCACCCTGGCGCTCGAAGAAGGCCTTGCCTGGGCCGAGCCTCCAGATGATCATCAAAATGACGCCGAGAATGATGAAGAACAAGGCGATGGCCAGCGGCAGCCCGATGCCGAAGATGTTGCTGCCCGTGTAGGACTCCTCCGGGTTGGCCAGCTGAATCACCGACTGCACCAGCAGGTAGCCAAGCATGATCGCTCCCACGACCGGTCCCAGACCGATGAACAGGAACGACTTCACGGAGTGGAGCAGGCGGCGCCGCCAGTAGATGGCGCAGGCGATGCCGGTCAGCGCGTAGTAGAACGCGATGAGCAGCGACAGCGCCGAGAGGGAGTCGAAGAGGAAGTCCTCGGAGCGGAGGCTGGCGGCGACGTACCAGACGATCGAGGCGATGCCGATCACCCAGGTGCCGAACGCGGGAGTGCCGAACTTCGGGTGCACCTTGGCGAAGGGTTTGGGAAACGCCCCGGCGACAGCCATGGACAAGGAGGTCCGCGACGCGGGCAGGATCGTCGTCTGGGTGGACGCCAGGCCGGAGGTGATGATGGCCAGCAGCAGGAGGAACGCCAGCGGCCCGAGCACGACTTCGCCGACGGCACCGAAAAGGGCGGTGTCGTCGTCGTACTCGGTGACGGCTTCCGGCCCGACCACCGCGATCATGGCGACCGCGACGCCAACGTAGGTGACCAGCAGCACCAGCGTGCTGACCAGCCCCGCCTTGCCCGGGGTCGTGGCGCTGTTGGTCGACTCCTCGGTCAGGTTGACCGCGCTTTCCCAGCCCCAGTAGATGAAGACGGCGAGCAGGACGCCCGAGATCAAGCTCGTGCTGTCAAGTCCGACCGGCGACAGCCAGCTCAGCTCCGGGGTGACGGCCCCCTCGGGCGCGGAGCCGGTGGCCAGCCGAACCAGGGCCACGACGACGAAGATCAACAAGATCGCCACCTGGGCGAGCACCAGCACCCGCTGCACCTTGGCCGACAACTCCGTACCTCGCACGCAGAGCCACGTCATCACCACGATGATCACCACGGCGAAGATCACCACCGCGGGCCGCGACTCCGACAGCGCCGTCAACCCGAACAGCTCGAACGTGTACAACGCGGCCACGTCCGCCAGTGAACCGATCACCAGCACGCCGGTGGTGAAGACGGCCCAGCCGCCGAGCCAGCCGAGCGTGGGACCCATGGCCCGCGTCACCCAGGAGAACGTCGTGCCGCAGTCCTGGTCGGCGCGGTTCATGTAGAAGAAGGCGCCCGCGATCAAGAAGATCGGAACGAAGGAGACCAACATGATCGCCGGCGCTTGGGTGCCGGCGATGGCGACCAGCGAGCCGAGCACCGCGGCCAGCGAATACGCCGGTGCCGTCGAGTCCAGCCCGATGGCCAGTCCGTCCCAGAAGCCGATGGCGTTGGCCTTCAGTCCCTTGTCCACGTGCGCCGCACCGACCGAGCCCGGCGCGTTTACGGTGTCCTCGCTTCTGGCCACAGATCCTCCCCGACGGATTTCGAAGCATTGTCACGCTCAATGTACGCATTCGCAAGAGATAGAGTGGCGAAACGGCTGTTTCACTTGTGTTTCGGTCGGGAGCCGTACGAGAATGATGATCATGCCTGAGCCCGACGTCGCCCCGGCGCCCGCCGGTCAGAGCCTGGAACCTGAGGCGTTCGCCAAGCTACAGAAGTCGGCGCGGGATCACCTGTGGCTGCACTTCACCCGGATGTCGGCTTACGCGAGTGTTGACATCCCGGTGATCGTTCGGGGCGAGGGTCCCTACGTCTGGGATGCCCAGGGTCGGCGCTACCTGGACGCGCTAGCGGGACTCTTCGTCAGCCAGCTGGGCCACGGGCGGCGTGAACTGGTGGAGGCCGGCGCGAAGCAGGCCGGCGAGTTGGCGTTCTTCCCGCTCTGGTCCTACGCCCACCCGACCGCCATCCAGCTGGCGGAGCGGCTGGCCACGATGACGCCTGGTGACCTGAACCGGGTCTTCTTCACCTCCGGTGGCGGCGAGGCGGTCGAGTCGGCCTGGAAGCTGGCCAAGAACTACTTCAAGCTGGTCGGGAAACCCCTGAAGCACAAGGTGATCAGCCGGGCTGTGGCCTACCACGGCACTACCCAGGGCGCGTTGTCGATCACCGGGTTGCCGGCACTCAAGGCGGTCTTCGAGCCCTTGGTGCCCTCCACCTTTCGGGTGCCGAACACCAACTTCTACCGAGCACCCCAACACGCTGACGACATCGAGGCCTTCGGCCGCTGGGCCGCCGATCAGATCGCGGTGGCGATCGAGCAGGAGGGCCCCGACACGGTGGCCGCGGTGTTCTTGGAGCCGGTGCAGAACGCCGGCGGGTGCTTCCCGCCACCGCCCGGCTACTTCGCTCGAGTGCGCGAGATCTGCGATCGCTACGACGTCCTGCTGGTGAGCGACGAGGTGATCTGCGCGTTCGGCCGGCTCGGTCACATGTTCGGGGCCGAACGGTACGGCTACGTGCCCGACATCATCACCTGCGCCAAGGGACTCACCTCGGGCTATGCACCGCTGGGGGCGATGATCGCCAGCGACCGGTTCATGGAACCGTTCCTGCACGGCACCGAGACCTTCCTGCACGGCTACACGTTCGGCGGCCACCCGGTGTCCACGGCCGTCGCCATGGCCAACCTGGACGTCTTCGAACGCGACCACGTCAACGAACACGTCCGCAACAACGAGGGGGCGTTCCGAGCCACGCTGGAGAAGCTCCTGGACCTTCCGATCGTCGGTGACGTCCGCGGTGACGGCTACTTCTACGGCATCGAACTGGTCAAGGACGCCGAGACCAGGCAGACGTTCACGCCGGAGGAATCGGAGCGGCTGCTGCGCGGTTTCTTGTCCAAGGCGCTGTTCGAGTCCGGGTTGTACTGCCGATCCGACGACCGCGGGGATCCCGTGATCCAGCTCGCCCCACCGCTGATCTGCGTGCAGTCCCACTTCGACGAGATCGAGGCCGCGCTGCGTTCGGTGCTGACCGAGGCCCAGCGACTCCTGTGAGTGGGATTCCGCTCGACGACATCAACAAGGCGATCATCGCTCAGTTGCAGGCCGACGGGCGCCGGTCGTACGCCGCGATCGCCAGCAGCGTCGGACTGTCGGAGGCGGCCGTCCGGCAGCGGGTGCAACGGCTCACCGACGCGGGCGTCATGCAGATCGTGGCGGTGACCGATCCGATGCAGCTGGGTTTCGCCCGGCAGGCGATGATCGGGATCCGAGTCCGCGGGCCGATCGAACCGGTCGCCGACCAACTGGCGGCTCTGGAGGAGATCGACTACGTGGTGGTGACCGCCGGCCAGTACGACATCCTGGTCGAGGCGGTCTGCGAGAGTGACGAGCACCTCCTGCAGGTGCTCAGCGAGAAGATCCGCGGCCTGGAGGGCGTCGATTCCACCGACACGTTCGTGTACCTGAAGCTCCGGAAGCAGACCTACTCGTGGGGCGTGCGCTGAGTGGTTGTCGGACGCTTGATCGACTTGCTCAACGCTCCATCTAATTGCGGGTAGTGCCGACAGGTATTGAATCCTCAGTCGTCAGTCGGACCAGCTCATCGAGGCTGTTCCGGAACCGAGCGAATCGCTGGTGACCGAGCATGTTCTGAAGTTTAAGCTCGGCATTGCGAGCAGCTTCGAAGGTCGTGCGTCCTCGATGTCGGGCGGGACACGCGTCCTTCCGCCTGTTGCACGTGATCGAGTTTCGCGACGGCAAGATCAGTCGCGAGAACGTCTGGCCTGACACGTCTGCCATCCTCGCTCCGACGCAGCAGACGGCTACGGTCTAACGGAGAAGGTGTACGCGCGACACACGGTCAGCGCACCACCGGGAACACGAGATGGGTGACGCGATCACTCTGAATGCACGTGGTCGGATTGCCGAGCAGCACGTCCCCCGACGACAACTTGCCGAAGAAGGGACGGTTCCCTTCGCCCATCACGACCGGCACCAGGTCGACCGCCACCTCATCGAGCAGCCCCAGCTCCAGGCACTGCCGGGCGATGGTGCCCCCGGCGACCGTCACGACACGGTCTGCGGCGATTTCCTGCGCCCGCGCGACCGCGGCTGCCACCCCGTCGGTCACGAAGGTGAACGGCGCGTCGGGATGCTCATTCACCCAGTCCGTCGGGACCTCGTGCGTAACGACGACGACGGGCACGTCCAGGGTGTGGCGACCCTGCCACCCTTCGGCCACGTCGAACAGCGTGCGGCCGCAGACCAACGCACCCAGCGAGGCCACCCATCGCTGCCAGTGCTGTGAGCTGGGCGGGGTCAGGTGGACGGTGAAGTCCCCCGACGGGGTCGGGATGGCGACGTCGCCGTTCTGCAGCCAGTCGAATAGCCGGCCGATGGTGTTGTCCGGCTTGGCGACGTACCCGTCCAGGGACATGATCGCCTGCGCCTGCACTGTGCCCACGGAGCCCGCCTCTCAGCTGCGCTGCGGTCGGCAAATCCGGTTACGGCGCACGTCGCAGCTCAGTCAGCATCCAGTCGTTTCGCAAGCCGACCGTCAAGAGGCTTTCGCTGACGTCCCACCCGCCGGGATGCGGTGCCCGGCCAGGCCTTCGAGCAGCGCCGCAGCACCCTCGGCACGCCCCGACGCCGCGCCCGGCGTACCAGCGGAAGGCGTGTCCGCGTTCGATCAGGGCGCGGGCGATCGGCAACCCGGGCAGCGTATGACCGGCGGCGGGAGTGGTGGCGAACCGGAAGGCTGACATCAAGATCTCTTTCTGGTGGTGAGGGATCGGGTTGAGCCGAGACCGATCAGCCGGCCCGGCGGTCCAGCTCGTCGCGGATCTCACTCGGCATCCGGTCGGCCGATGCACCCCAGGCATCGAGCACCGGCTGCAGCGCCGTCTCCTCGAATTCCAGATGTGTGAGCAGATTCGTCGCAAGCTTGTCGAGCGCGTCGGCGAGCTCCAGCCGCGCCTGCCGATCCGTCAGATCGTTGGCGAGCCCGCCGATCCGGTCGAGCAGGGCAGCGACGATCACGTGGTCGGCCTCCAGCCGGTCGACCGCCGCCGTCAGGTGCGGCGCGGCACGGCGTACGGCCGGGAACAATACGGTGTCCTCGTTGTGGTGGTGAGCCCCGAGGGTTTGGCAGTAGCTCAGGCAGTTCACCCGCAGCTGGAACAGCGGGCCACGGCTCTGGAGCGCCTGCAGGTTGGCCGACACCTCGGCCGGGGTTGCCCCGTCGGTGACCCGGTGGGCGAGTTGCCGAACGGCAGCGAGGTCGCGACGCAGCATGTGGTGCACCCAGCGCAGCTGCTCGGCCAAGGACTGTTCTTGCGGGTTGGTCATGACATCAGCGTCAGCCGTCGACCACCAACTAGCCAGGAGCACATTAGTCGCTTACTCTGAGTAAGTGACGAAGGTCCGCGAGATGCTCGCCCTGCACGGCGACGCCGAGATCTGCCGGACGTCTCAGGACGCCATCGAATTCATCGGGCGTCGCTGGGTCGGCGTCGTGCTAATCGCGGGCTACGTCGGGGCCCGGCGGTTCAGCGAATATCGTCGGTTCGCCGCCGGCATCTCCGACCGAATGCTCACCCAGCGGCTGCGCGAGCTGGAGCACCGTGGGCTGATCGAGCGCACCGTGGTCCCCAGCATGCCGGTCCAGATCACCTACGCACCCACCCGGCGCGGAGAAGGCCTGGTCCGAGCGTTGCAGCCGCTCGTGGACTGGTGGGTGGAGGCGTCGCATCCGTGACCACCGTTCTACGGCCTAGTGCTCACGCCCGAAAGTTCATCGGGGCCTGCGCCGCCCAGGCGGCGCCTCGCTGCGTTCTCCTCGGTCCAGATACGACCCGGTATCCCTCCCTCGTCGGCCTTGCGAGCCATCCACTGGACGACGCAGGACCCTCGACGAACCTTCGGGCGGCAAGCACTAGCTGGACCGGAGCCGGCGAATAGCGCCGTCAGCCGCGCTGGAATCGCTGTCGGCTCTCTCGCCGATTCCCCTTGCGGCTTCCGTAATGGGACCGTCTTGCGACTCGACGGACCGCTGCCATCAGTCCGCGGTCTCGCCGTTCACGATGCGCAGGGCCTGGCGAAGAGCGGCGACATTGCGGTCGGCACCATCTTGATCCTGAATCGTCACATGGTGAGCGATGTGACCGATGAGCTGGACCGACAATGATGCGGCGAGAGCTCGTCGCAGCTCCTCGTCCTCGGCCAGCGAGCCGTAGCCGTGGCCCTGCAGGACGGGGTCGAGAGCGCCCCAGCCGTAGGTGTTGGCCACGTAGGCGAGTTCGCCGATCGGCGAGCCGCCGTGCCACATGCCCCAGTCGATCAGCCCGCTCACCCGCAGCGTCGCATCAACGAAGACATGCTCAGGGCTGACGTCGCCGTGGCAGAGCACGAACCCGCTACGCGGCGGATCCGGCGACACGTCTAGCAACTCGATCGCTCGATCGGTTTCAGAAACGGTCAGGCCGGCGGAGACGAGGTGGTTGCGCTCAGCCCGTCGTTCTCCCACGAAGCCATCACGTAACTCGTCAGGGTCGGGCCAACAACCGGACTCACTTGGTCGCCACACGCCAGGTGCCGTGATCGAGTGCAGTCGGGCCAGCTCCACCCCGAGGGCGGACAGGACCTGATGCCGCTCAGCGTCCGAAGCGGCCGCGAGCATGATCTCCAGCTGACGCCCAGGTGCAGCGGCGACCACCATCACCGGATGGCCGTCGGCGTGATCGGACTCAGCATCGACCGCAAGAACGTCAGGGACGGGGACGCCGCCAGCTCGTGCCAGTCCCATCGCCCAGGCTTCCTGGTCAAATCCGCCCTTGCCGTGGCGACGGATCCGTACGTAGACGGCGAAACCCCCAGCAAGCTCGACGCGATACACCTCGTTGTCGTAGCCGCGGACGATCCGCTCGAGCCCTTCAACCGTGCGGCCCGCCGCACGCTCGGCGAGATGAACCACCGCGGCACGCGGCAGCCCGAATCGACCGTGAAGATCAGCGAGAAACGGCGACTTGGCCACGCCACCATCCAGCCACAGACGCCGCTCCACAACCAACGAATTCCTCCCCTCCCCCTCGAAGCTGGTCGCTGCGGCGCCGCGGACCCGCTTGCGGTGACACCTGCCCCAGGAGCCGGGCAGCCACCCGATCAATTCCGGCCCCCGTTGGCTACGTCGACTTCGTCACCGCCCACCAGCCCTGACTCGATGAGCCATCCTTAAGTTGGGCAATTGCCCGGGTGATGCTGGGGAGGAGCGGGCTCGCGATGGAGAGTAGCCAGGGACGGGGGATGCTCGAGTTGGATGGCCCACGTCCGTTGGTGCTCATCGTCGGCGCCGGTCCGACCGGCCTTCTGCTTGCGGCAGAGTTGGAGCGACGCCAAGTGTCGTGCTTGGTGATCGACGAACTTGACGCCCCGCGCGGGTGGGACCGGGCGACCGTCGTGCACGAACGGTCGCTCGAGATCTTCGAAGCGCTCGGCATCGTCGAGCCGCTGATCAGTCAAGGTGTCAAGACGCGTGGAGGGCGATTCCACTCCGACGGAGCATTTCTCGGCGAGCTGAAGCTCGATCGCACTGCGAGCCGATACGGCTACCAGCTGGGTGTCTCCGAAGAGGTCACCGAAGCGGTGCTGACCCGATTCCTCGAACGGCAGGGTGGTCGGATCATGCGCTCGACGCGGTTAGTCGGCCTGCAGCATGACGCCGATCGCGCCGTTGCGACGCTCGAGCGCACTGGCGAGCGCGGTTCGGTTGTCGCTGATTGGGTCGTCGGGTGCGACGGCTTTCGGAGCACGGTCCGCGAGGCCGCGGGAATCGACTACCCGGGCACCGACATTGAAGCTCCATGGGCCGTCTTCGACGCGACCCTCCGGGGTTGGAACAGCGACTACGACATGGTGTCGGTCCACCTCGACCAGCCGCCGGTGATCCTCACTCCCCTGCCTGCCCGCCGTTGGCGGGTCTACCTGCGGCCGACCTCCGACACCAGAAACCTCGTCGAGGAAGCGGGGGAGGTGCTCCGGCGCTACGTACCCGACCTCAGCTTTACCGACGTGGAGAACCCGGGCCGGTTCCGCTGCCATTCCCGCGTGGCGACCCAATATCGAGCCGGTCGGGTGCTGCTGGCAGGCGACGCCGCGCACGCCTGCACACCGGCGGAGGGTCACGGGATGAACACCGGCCTGCAGGACGCGTTCAACCTCGGGTGGAAGCTTGCCCTGGTCGGCCACGGGCAGGCGGGCGATGGCCTACTCGACACCTACGAGGCTGAACGACGGCCGGTAGCCGAACTGGTCGTCGCCTCCGGCGCGGACGCCGAAAGCGCCCAAAGCCTGACCGACCCAGCCGCGCGAGCTGCCCGCGACGCCAAGATCCGCCACGTCGTCTCAGATCCGGACCTTGCCCACCACGAGGCGGCGGCCGATTCGGAGATCGACCGCCAGTACCCAAGATCGCGAGCCGTCGCCGGCGACGACTCCCCCGGCCTCCGGCCCGGGGTGCTGCTGCCAGACACCGAGCCGGTACAACCGATCGACGACAAGCCACAGTCTCTGCACGAGCTCACCCGGCACCTGAACCACACGTTGCTCGTGCTCGGCGGCGCGCAAGCCGACCCCGCTCGGGTCGCGGCCCTTGTCACGGACTTCAGGTCGCGCTTATGGACACTCGTCGACGCCGTGATCGGCCTCAGCACACGCCCAGTCGGGCAACCGGTTGGAAGGCTGCCCGAATCAGTAGCCACGCAGCTAGACATCGCCGATGTCACCGTGTTTGCGGTCCGCCCGGACCGCTACATCGGATTACGGGACGACAGCGGCAACGGAGGTCAAGTGGCCTCCTACCTCAACGCGCTTGTCACCTAACCGGCGAGCCGAGGTCACCGCTCAAGAGATCGCGGCGAACTGCTCAACGGCTCGACCCGCCTAGGCTTTCTGAGCGAGCCGCTTGTGCGGCGGCAACGACTCGCCATCCGCGGCGTCATCATCATCAGGCGCAGCGTCTGATCGTCGACGTCGCTGACTGGGCGGCGGTTGACGACGACGTCGAAGCAGCGGTTCTGGTCGGCTCGTACGCCCGCGGAACGGCGAGGATGGCTAGTGACGTCGACCTCGTCATCTTGTCTCCTCGTGCCGAGAAATCGGCCGCTGCCGCGTGCCGGGCGGCGGCCGGAGCAATATGCGATGCCCCGCTCGACGTCGAGTTCAACGATTATGTGAGCATCGGTTTCACGTGGCCTTGATCGAGAGCGGAGGGTTGCGATGACCGGGCGTCCCCGTCCACCGTTCGATGCCGAGCTCGAGCCCGCACTCGAGGCAGTGCCCGCGTTCTTCACGACGCTGCAGGCCGATTCCATCGCGGAGTTCCGCGCGGCGACCACGCGTCCGCCGTCGCTAGAGAAGGTCATCGCGGGGCGGCCGGTCCAGGTCAGCGATCACGCCGTGAGCGGTCACGGCGGTGGCGAGATCGTCCTCACGGTGCTGCGGCGCGACGGCGACGAGGGTTTGGCGGGTCCGGGCATCTATCTCATCCATGGCGGCGGCATGGTCGGCGGGAGCCGATGGGCGATGGCACCGATGCTCGTCGAATGGGTCCTCGAGTACGGGGCCGTCGCGGCCGCCGTTGACTACCGTCTTGCACCGGAGTTCCCCGATCCGGTGCCTGTCGAGGACTGCTACGCGGGATTCGAGTGGTTTGCCGGCAGCGCTGATGTCTTCGGCTTCGATCCGCAACGGGTGCTGATCGGGGGCATGAGCGCCGGTGGGGGCCTCGGCCTGGGGACGACATTGCTCGCCCGCGATCGCGATGGGCCGATGCCGGCCGCGATGCTGCTCATGTGGCCGATGCTCGACGATCGGAATACGACCGTCTCAGCGGAGCAGATCGACGGTGTCGGGATCTGGGATCACACCAGCAACGAGACCGGATGGACGGCGCTGCTCGGCGATCGCCGCGGCACCGCCGACGTGTCGATCTACGCGGCGCCGGCACGAGCGACCGACCTTTCGGGCCTGCCGCCCGCCTATATCGAGGCCGGGAGCGCCGAGGTCTTCCGCGACGAGGCCGTCGCCCTCGCGAGTGGGATCTGGGCAGGTGGGCGGCAGTGCCGAGCTCCACATCTGGGCGGGGGGCTTCCACGGGTTCCAGACGATCGTGCCGACGGCGACGGTGTCCCAGACAGCTGTGCAGACGCGCGAATCCTGGGTGCGCCGCGTGTTGGCGCCGCGACCCCGAGACGCCAAGTGATGGCCTCGGCCGCAGCAACGCAAGTATCGGGACGTCTTCCGGAAACGCGTCTAGCTGCTGTGCGGCATCGTGCGGGCGTGGGCGGTGCGAAGTTCGACCGACCGTCCACCCTGGACGTCGACGCGGCACCGCTGGCCCGGCCCGATCTGGTGGATACCGGTGATGGCGCCCGTGGCGAAGACCATGCCCGCTCGGACCGGTTGGCCCCGGCTGGTGAGGATATTCAGGGCAGTTGCCAGCGCATGATGAATCCCTCCGGGCAGGCTCTCGGCGGATCCTTCTCCCACAAGTTGACCGTTGACGTGGCAGGCAAGCTGCACCGGAGCTCCACCCGGTGAGTCGGCAAGGATCGAGCCCAGCACCAGGCCGTTGTTGTTTCCGAAGTCGGCGGCGATCACGGTCGGGCCGAGTGCGTTGATGTTGGGGATCGGGCTGCTGGCCACCTCGATGCCGACAAGCAGCTGCTGCTGCAGGTCAGCCGCATCGTCGGCCGTCCAGCCGGTGTCGTGAACGGGCAGATCCTGCTCGAGCCGAATGATGAGCTCCGCCTCCACGGCTGCGAATCCGGAGGCGAAGATGCCGACCTCGACGGGGGAGGGCTGATCCTGGCTGTCGTAACACTGTTTGTGCCAGATGGGACCGACCAGGCGGTCCGGATCTCTCGCGGCGCGCCGGTCCGCGGGGATGTAGCCGATCTTCCAACCGACCACCGAGTCTGGCCATCGCGACATCGCCAGCTGCTGGATCTGATAGGCCTCGGCCATACTGGCCGGAACCGCCCCCGGGAACCCGGTCAAGCTCCGCCCCTCACTGCGGGCAGCCACGAGCTCGGCGGCGACGACGTCAACAGCTGCCAGTGTGCCCATCTCGACCTTCCGGTCCATGCTCACCTCGGTGAAGCGCGCACCAAACACTAACGGGCGTCCGTCTTCTCGTCAGCGACCGCTGAGGGAGTCATCCGACCGCGGCTTTCGAGCCTTTCGGAGATCCGCAGGTCGTAGCATCCGCGCATGACCGCGCACCTCGACCTTGCCGATCCCGCCTTCGACGTCACCTCGGCGATAGTGCACCAGGCGCGGGAGCAGGACTGGTACGCGACCACCCCGTACGGCTGGGCCGTCCTGCGCTACGCCGAGGGCACGGCGGTGCTCAAGGACCGCCGCTTTCAACAGGGCAACGCCAAGTGGCCGGCCCAGAACGGCGTGTACGACGGCCCGTTCGTCCAGTGGTGGGGCGAGACGCTGTTAAGTCTCGAAGGCCCCGACCATCTGCGTTTGCGCAAGCTGCTCGGCCCGGCGTTCCGGAGCAAGGCCATCGAGGCCATGCGGCCACAATTCCAGGCCCTGGCCCACGACCTGATCGACGGCTTCGCCGAGCGTGGCCGGGTGGAGTTCGTCCGCGAGTTCGCCGAGCCGTACGCCGCCCGCATCCTCTGCCTGCTGCTCGGTCTGCCCGACGACGAGTGGCCGCAGGTCGCCCACTGGGCGGACGACCTGGGCAAGTCGTTCGGGGTCAACGTCAAACAGGATCTGCCGCGGATCGAGGCGGCCCTCGCCGGGCTGACCGGTTATGTCGACGCCGTCATCGCCGACCGGCTCCGCCACCCGCGCGCCGATCTGGTCACCACCCTGCTGACCGCGCAGGAGCACAACGACGCGCTGACCCGGCGCGAGCTGAGTGTGGGGCTGGTCTTCCTGGCCTTCGCCGGGATGGAGACGACCCGCAACCAGCTCGGGCTGGCCCTGCAGACGTTTCTGCGTCATCCCGACCAGTGGGCGCTGCTCGCGCTGCGGCCCGAGCTGGGGGTCAACGCGGTCGAGGAGGTGATGCGGGTGAACCCCACGGTCACCTGGGTGACCCGGGAGGCGACCGAGGACCTGGATCTGTTCGGCCTGGCCGTCCCCCGGGGCGGGATCGTCCAGGTGCTCTCCCACGCCGCCGGCACCGATCCGCGGGCCTTCCGTCGTGGGGGCGCCGACCCCGGTTTCGACATCACCGTGGCCGACAGACCCCAACACAGCGGCTTCGGCGGCGGACTGCACTTCTGTCTTGGTCACTTCGTCGCCCGCACCGACATGAGCGTGGCCCTGCCCCTGCTGGCCCTCCGGATGCCCGGGATCGAGGCGGATGGTCCGGGTGTTTGGCTGCCGGTCTCCGGCAACACCGGTCCGGTCCGCTTTCCGCTGCGCTTCGGCCGCTCGGATGCGGTGGATTCGGCGGCGACGGCAGCCGACAGCTCGGCAGGATGATCTGCATGGGTTTCGTGCATCTGCACGGGGCACACACCGTGCAGATGCACGGAAACCATGCAGAAACGCTAAGCGACTGGTTGGCGGCTCGTTCGAAACCATTTGGTGCTGATGGCTGGATGGTCCAGCCTGTTCATCGTGTGGAGCGCGTACTCAGGCGTTGACCCGAGTCGTCCGGTCGTACCGGACGAGAACGCCGCACCGGGCCCGGCACCCGCCGCCGTGCCCGGGGTCGAATCCCGTGGAGTTGGTGGTCGACGGGGAGAGGATTGTCGTCACCCGACGAGTCGACTCACCTGGCACCTACGACTTCGACTGGAGCTCACACCCGGCGTCGTACGGATTCGGTGTGAGCGCGAACTTCGACTGGAGGCCTGACCAAGCCGAGCTGACCGAGCACATCCGCAGCTTTCTGGCCGAGATCGACCCTGAAACCGGCTACCTCTCCGACTGATCCCAGAGTCTTGCGGGCATTGTCGACGCTACGGTTCTGCGGGACATTCCGATGCGCTCACCGCCTGCCTGGTCGACCTCGACGCTGCGCTCATCGAGGCGCTCCCGCATGACCGGTTTCCCGAGCTCACGGGAGAGGTGCGCATGAGTTCAGGAGTTCACTCAATCAGGTAGCCACGGAGTCGGAGGCCGCGGAACCGACCTGCAGCGATGGTCTCCGGTACGGTCCAGACGAACCGGGGACTGCACCAAGTTGCGACGGCTTGGTCACGGCATACCCGCCGCCGATGGTCACCGCCGCGTGGTCTGGTTGACCCGCTGAGTTGCGCCAGACCAGGACCACGCCCGGCCCATGGTCATACCTGGTGCCCTGAATGGGGGTGGTGCGCTCGGTCAGCCACGCGTTGAACGGCTCCCGCATGATCCGTTCGTTCGCGACCTCGGCTTGTCCGGCGGTAGCCATCACGGTGCTGAAGCAGTTGGGTCCGGACCCGGACGGGAACCGCCCCCCGCCAGGTCCCGCGCGCCCGGCAACGCCGCGATGCCCCCATCCAGATCGAGGGAGCTACCTCGCGATGACGACTCGGCACCACCCCATCGATGACATAGCAGAGCATGGGGCCTTCACCGACCCGCCGCAGCACCGAGGGCCACCAGACGATCCGTGAGTCGGTCAGATCGGAATCGAGCACCCGTCGCCGCTGCGGCCGGGTGAGTGTGGCCAACCGGCAAATCGCCTCGCGACGGAACAGCAGCGCTCGTCGGAGGTTCAGCGGGAGCCGGGAGAACTCGGCCTCGTCCAGCCACACCCAGTCACCTCCGTACATGTGGAACGTGTCCAACACCTCCGCAGTGGGCCCTGCCCGCCGCCAGGCCATCGATCGCAACCTTGGCATCGATGCGTTCCGCCCGGAACGGCTGCAGCGAGGGTGCGAACCATTCGCGCCAACGCTCGCGTAGATCGGCGGTGACCCCGATGCCCAAGACAGAGATCACGCGGTCACCGTAGCAAGCCACTCCTGAACGTCGCTCGGCGTGAACTCACACCTGTTCGCGTCCAGGCAAGAGGACCTAGAGTTGCGCATTGGCCCCGTAACCTCACACGGTGATTATCTGGTCTCGCTGGGGGTTCCTGTCGTTTCTCGCGTTTGGCCTCGGTGTGGGACTGGCGTTTCTCGTCCTGACGCCGCTCGCGGTCGACGGCGGACCGCTGCTCGGGGCGACGATCTTCGCGTGCGCGGCCGGCGTGAACGTGCTGCTCGCACTCTTCGTCTATCCACGCCTGGACAAGCCTCGTCAGGTCACGTTCACCCGGCCGCTGGCCCAGCCGGTTCGGCATCCGAACGGGGCGGTGCAGACGCACGAGGTGGTGCCGGCTCTGGATCCGGAAGGTCGACCGATCTGGCAACAGCCGCAGTCGACGCTGTTCTTTATTCCCGCGCGATTCATCTGGATCGTGCTGCTGATCGTTGCGGTCGTGTTGGGCATCGTCAGCTTGTTTGCGGGCTGAGACCCTGGTCGCCGCATGACGTCGCTGCGCCCGCCAAGGCAGTGCCAGCTAGCCCGATCGGCGGTGTCGGTGCCCAGCGGTCGTCCGGAAGCGGGGAAGGGCAGTGTGCATCATTCGCGCCAGCGGTACCAGGCGGCCTGACGGCTGACCCCGGCGACGCCAGCAACCTGGGCCCACGAGCCGTGGTCCGCCAGTGTCCTCGCCGACTCCCCAAGCGCGATCCCGAGGGCCTCGTAGAGGGATAGCAGCTGACCGAACGCCGCCGCGTCGGAGCGGCGGGAGAGCTCGGCGATGGCTCGGCGCGCCTGCTCGGCGAGTTCGGTGACGGAAGGGTCCTTCCTCTCCGCGCGGTCCGATTCTTGCGGAACGGCTCGCTCCCCAGTCCATTCGTCGCGATCCCCCGGTCCGTCGGCTCCGAGCATCACGGTCTTGGCCTCCTCCGGCGAGTCGAAGTCGCGCAACCATCGATCTGCCGGCCAACGGTATTCGACCTGGGTCTCCGTGGGCCGATAGATCGCGGTGTAGAGCGTGCCAAACGCGTCCGCGTACGCCGTGCTGCGCAGCGGCGGTCGCAGAAAGGCCTTGACCAGCTCGGCCTCGGAGGTACCTGCGTCCAAGGCGGCCAACAGCACCTCCTGCCGCTCGACGCTGCGAAACCGCCGAGCGTGCTCGGCGTGTTCGGGCCGGGTGCCACGATGATTGGTCGCGACCGGTGCGGAGGTGAATTCCGGCGGCTCGCCCGGAGCGACGAACGCCGTGCCGGCCTCGCCCGACCGGTCGATCATGGTCAGGTTGTAGGACATGGACACGGGCAGTCCTCCCAGCCGGGAGCGAGCCTCGGGCACCGTATCGGCGGTCTCGAGCAGATAGCGGACCACCAACGGCACTGCGAACCCCGGCCCTGAGCCCGGCCGGCCGCCGAAGGCGAGGGACAGCGCCAGGCCACTGTCGTTCATCCCGTCCAGCAGACCCCAGAGGCAGTCGCTGGTGCCGATTACCCGCCGCTCCCCGAAACGGCTGGAATACACCACCTGCTCGAACAACTCCGGGCTGTAGTCGTAGTTGCGGATCAACATCGGGGCGTCGCCGACAAGTACCGCCTGGGAGCATCCGGGCGAAAACTTCGGCGGATTCCACAGCGTCAACATGGTCGCGGCCAACTCGTCGTCCGCCAGTTCGGCCAGCGCCTCGTACGTCGGGACCAGTTCAGGCATGTGTCGGCGTAGTTGTCCGGTCGCCGTCGTGAGGCCCGGCCGGGCCGCATGACCCTCGCTGAGGTACCACCGCCGGTAGGCGGGCCAGACCACGTCGAAGAGGGCATGCCAGCGCGGGCCGGGGCGATCTTCCCGGATCCCGTAGAAGGACAACTCCCCATCAGGCATCATGTGTCAACATTATGTTGACACATGGCGGATGTCAAGGTTTTGTTGACGCGCTCCCTGCTCCCGACCCTAGACCATCGGGATCTGGTAGCGGCTCTTCCTTTCTCCGCAAGTCGTCCAACAGCCTCGCGCTGCGGCGTTGCTGATACGAGCATCCGAGTCCGGCGAAGATGTCAACGTACCGGCCGAGCGCATCGTCATCACGGCGCGCCAGGTCACCGGCCCGCCGAACGATGGCCGTGGCGACCGGGTTCTCTCGTGCCGCCATGGCTCCGCGCCGCAGGCGGTCCGCCCCCTCCGGGTGACCCGCGAGGACAGCGGCCTCGACCCACAGCGCCGCGTACCAGGGTCGCCACAACCCCGCGTTCCAGGCGTCCCAGACCGCGCGGTCGTCGATGTCGGCCGTGAGCCGCCTGACAGCAACTTCGGGCTGACCGCGCTCGAGCGCTACCAGCGCGTCGAACGTCGGCGCCCAGCCGGTGACGCACCCGGCCAGCCGGCCCGGGTCGCCGGACAGGGTCCGCGTGATGTCTATCCATTGGTCGCGACGCCGGTCGTCGCCCAACACGCCGTGCACCATGGCCAGCGCGTAGCACGTGACGTTGAGGGTGCGGGCGACCGGCCGCCCGGCGCGTTCCCAGGCGGCGAGGAACAGCTCGCCCCGCTCGGCGGCGGCGGCAAAGTCACCGGCCAGTGCGTCGACCTTGATCCTGCGCGAGGTGGCGAGGTGCGCCTGCTCGCGATAACAGGCCAGCCCCGCGAGTCGGTCGGCGTAGCGCCCGGCCTCCGCCAAATCGCCGGCCGCGAGATGCACTTCGGACGCCATCAGCAGGTAGTCGTTGAACTGGTACGCGGTGGACGCGTCCAGGGGCAGTGCGTCGAGGACCTCGCCGCGGCGTCGGAGCAGCTCGATGGCTCCACCCAGGTCGTGGCGCGCGAGGCGAATCGAGCCCAGCTGGTCGAGCGCAACGCTCTCGACCAACGGTGCGCCATGCCGGCGGGCGACGCCGGCCGCGCGGATCGCGAGCTCGTGACTGCGCGGGTCGGACTCGCGCAGCCCGGAGGCGGTGGCCACGTCGACGGCGGCTTCGACGGTCGGCACGCCACCCGCGTCGGCCCGGGCTTGAGCCAGCCATCGGGCTCCGTCCTCCGCGCTAGGAAGTGCCGCGATGATGCCCGACATCATGTTCAGATAGATCACCATCCAGGCCCGGCAGGCGGCCGCCGTCGGACGGTCGCCGGTCGCGACGGCCTCGATCGCCGCATCCTCGAGCAGCCGCAGGGTGTCGTTGCCGGTGACGCGAGCGGCGGCCACCCCGGCCGCGAGGGACAGCAGCCGGATCCGTTGCTCGCCCGACGTGGCCCGCAGTGCGGCCTGCTCGTAGCGCCGCTGAGCCTCCGCTGGCTGACCTCGCAACAGCAGCTGCTCGGCCAGCTGCTCGGCCAACTGCTCGGCCGGCGGGCCCGCGGTCTCGTCCCGTCGGCGGCCGATCGCCCACATGAGAGCGGCCCGCGCGTCGTCGGCCACTCGATCGAAGTCCTCGCACCACGCGTCGTCGTGGTCCTGCCGGGCGAGGGTGGCCAGCCGCCGGGTGCACCACTGCAGGTGCCGCTCGCGTGCAGCGTTTGCATGACCCCGGCCGATCAGCCGCTCGTCGGCGAACTGCCGGATGGTTTCCAGCGCGCGGTAGCGGGTGGGCTGCCCGGGGGCTGCGACGAGCAGATGGTGATCGGCGAGCCGGGCCAGGCCATCCACCACATCGGCACGGCTCACGTCGGCGACCACCGCCCCGGCCGCGTCGACGTCGAACCACGATGCGAAGACCGCGACCGTCTCGAGCAGTGACCGGTCGGCGTCGCTCAACAGGTCATAGCTCCAGCTGATCGCCTCGCGTAGCGATCGGTGACGGTCGCCGACGCCGTCGCCGGCGGTCAGGTAGCGCAGTCGCTGAGGCAACCCGGCGAGAAGCCCATCGACCCCGAGGGAGGGGTAGCGCCCCGCGGCCAATTCGATCGCCAAAGCCATCCCGTCCAGTGATCGGCACAGGGTGCTCACCTGCCGACGGTCGAGGCCCCGGGTGCCGCCGGCGGCCGCAGCGCGCTCGATAAAGAGCCGCACGCCGTCGCCGCCGTCCTCGGTGACCGACAGGCCCGGGACCTCGTACACCCATTCGAACGGTGCCGCGAGCCGGACCCTGCTGGTGGCCAGCACCTGCAGTGACGGGCAGGCGCTCAGCAGCCACCCGGCCGTCGAGCGAGCCGCATCGAGCAGGTGCTCGCAATTATCGAGCAGGATCACGGCATCGCTGCCGCCCAGCGCGGCGGTCACCGCGTCGGCGAGCGGCCGGCCGGACTGCTCGGCCACCTGCGCTGCCGCGGCGACCGCCGCGATCACCATGCCCGGGTCCGTGACGGTGACCAGATCGACGAACACTCCCCCGTCGCGTCGCGACGCGGCGAAGTCTCGGGCAACGGTGGTGGCCAGGCGGGTCTTGCCGACACCGCCCGGGCCGGCCACCGTCACCATCCGGTGATCGGTGAGTGCGGCCAGCAAGCCATCCCGTTCGGACTCCCGGCCGACGAAGCTGGAGAGCTCGGCTGGCCACGGGTCGTGCTCTCGACCGCTCGCCATCGCGCCCGCCGCCGCGGCGCGGGCGAGGCTGCGCCGGTCTCCGACACCGAGCTTGCGCATCAGGGAGGAGACGTGCGACTCGACGGTGCGCACCGACACGCACAACTCGTCGGCGATCTGGCTGTTGGTCAGGTGCGCCTTGATAAGGGACCACACCTCACGCTCACGGGCCGTGACCGCTGATGCTGCTGATCGCTCACTTGTCACTGGTCCCTATTGTCTCCCGAATTGTCTCCCGGATTGTCGAGCAGTGTGGCCGGTCACGGACCCGAAAGATCCGTGCTGGCCACGGATGTGGCCATTGCGCCCGCTGGGCATCGTGGTGCTCCTGTGGAGGTTCGACGACAGGAGGCAGTCATGGCATTCGATGCTGTGCAGTACAAGATCACCACCAAGCAGCAGTGGGAGGACGCGGCCGAGGCCTGGAACCGGTGGGGCCCAGTGTTGGAGCACTGGCTGGGCGAAGCGACCGAGGTCATGCTCGATACCGCCGGCGTGCGCGCGGGTAGTCGAGTCCTGGACGTGGCCTCCGGGGCCGGGGGCCAGACCCTGACGGCGGCCCGCCGGGTCGGGCCGAACGGCCGGGTCGTGGCCACCGACATCTCGCCGACGATCCTTGGTTACGCCGCTGCGGCCGCCGCCCAAGCCGGCCTGAAGACCGTCGAGACGGTTGAGGCGGACGGGGAGAACCTCGACGGGTTGGCGTCCGGTGGCTTCGACGCGGTGATCTCGCGCTTGGGCCTGATCTACTTTCCCGATCAGCACCGAGCGCTGTCCGGGATGCGCCGTGCGCTCACCGACGGTGGTCGGGTCGCCGCGATCGTCTATTCGACGCCGGACCGGAACGAGTTCTTCTCCGTGCCGGTGTCGATCATCCGCTCCCGGGCCCAGCTCCCCCCGCCGCAGCCGGGTCAGCCGGGTCCGTTCAGCCTCGGGGGTCCGGGCGTGTTGGAGGCCGCCCTGGTGCAGGCGGGTTTCCGCGACGTGACCGTGGAGGCCGTGCCGGCTCCGGTGCGGTTGGGTTCGGCGGCCGAGTGCGTACGGTTCGAGCGGGAGTCGTTCGGGGCGTTGCACCAGATGCTCGCCGGGGTTCCCGCCAACGAGCGACCCGCGGTGTGGGACGCGATCGAAACGGCGCTGACCCGATTCGAGACCCCAAGCGGGTTTGTCGGACCGTGCGAGCTGCTGGTGGCCGGTGGCACCCGATGATGCATGGGCAGGATGGCGATCAGCGACATTGACGAAGACTTGCGCGATTGAAACGATGGCCTTCTTTCGGTGCTCAGGGGAGAGGGACCGATGGCCCATCCGCTCGAGCCGCTGTCTGAAGACGAGTTCCGGGCGACAGCGGCCGTCCTGCGCCGGGACCAGTCGGTCACAGACTCCTGGCGGTTCGCCTCGATCGAGCTGAAGGAACCGCCCAAGGTCGAGGTTAAGGCGTGGGCGCCCGGTAATCCTGTGCCCCGCCGCTCGCTTTCGGTCCTGTGGGACCGGCAGACCAACCAAGCCTACGAGGCCGTGGTCGACCTGGCGGCCGACCGGGTCGAGTCCTGGACCCACCTGCCGGGTATCTGTCCCAACTTCACCGCTGATGAGTTCCACGACGTCGATCATGCGCTGCACGAGCACGTCGACGTCTTGGCGGCGCTGGCCGGTCGGGGCATCGAGGATCCGTCGCTGGTGCTGTTCGACGTCTGGACCTACGGCGAGGCCGTGATGCCGGAGCAGTGGCGGGACCGCCGGCTCGGCTGGTGCGACGTGTGGATGCGGGCCGCGCCGGGCGGCAACCCGTACGCGCACCCGGTGTCCGGGCTCAAGATCATCGTGGACATGAACACCCTCGAGGTGCTCGACATCGAAGATCACCACGACTACGGCTTCCCGGCGGTGAACGCCGAGTACGATCCGGACGTCACCGGCGTGCCGGAGCGGACCGATCTGAAACCGTTGGAGATCACTCAGCCCGAGGGGGTGTCCTTCACCCTCGACGGCCACGAGCTGACCTGGCAGAACTGGTCGATGCGGCTGGGCTTCAACTTCCGCGAGGGCCCCGTGCTCTATTCGATCGCCTTCGATGATCACGGAACCCGGCGCGATGTCGCCTACCGGATGTCCTTCGCCGAGATGGTGGTGCCGTACCGCGATCCCGGTTTCGACCACTACCGTCGGACCGCGTTCGACATCGGCGAGTGGGGTCTCGGTGTAATGACCACGTCGCTGGAGCTGGGTTGCGACTGCCTGGGCGAGATCGTCTACCTGGACGCCGTGGTGCCGGACAGCAAGGGCTCGCCGCAGGTGATCAAGCAGGCGGTCTGCCTGCACGAGGAGGACAACGCCGTGCTGTGGAAGCACGTCGACTCCGAGACCGGGGCCCAGGTCCGCCGGATGCGCCGCATGGTCGTCTCGGTGCACGCGACGGTCGCCAACTACGAGTACCTGATCTACTGGCGCTTCTACCAAGACGGCAACATCGAGTGCGAGGTGCGCGCGACGGGCCTGATGGTCACCACCCCACTGGAGAAGCCCGGCGATTCCTCGCCGTACGGCACTCTGGTCGACGATCGGACGTACGCGCCGTTCCACCAGCACTTCCTGGTCGCCAAACTCGACCTCGACGTCGACGGCGAGGACAACTCCGTGGTCGAGGTCGACTCGGTGGCCACCCCGATCGACGACGACAACCCGTACGGGCTGGGGGTGACGACCCGGTCGACCACCATCGAGTCCGAGCGAGAATCCGCCCGCGACTTCCGCTGGGACACCCAGCGGGCGTGGAAAGTGATCAATCCCGGCAAGATCAACCGGCACGGCACGAACACCGCCTACAAACTGGTGCCCGGCGCCGCGATCCCACCGATGATGGAGGAATCCTCGCCGGTCTACCAGCGGGCGCCGGTGATCGGCCACACGCTGTGGGTCACCGCGCACGACGACGCCGAGCGCTGGCCGGCCGGGGCCTTCCCGACGCAGTCGAGTACCGACACCGGCATCACCCGGTGGATCGAGGCCGACGCGCCGTTGACCAACACCGACGTCGTGCTCTGGTACGTCTTCGGCATCCACCACATCACCCGTGTCGAGGACTGGCCGATCATGCCGGTGGACACGGTGTCCTTCTGGCTCAAGCCCTTCGGCTTCTTCGACGCCAACCCGGCCATGGACGCACCTCGTACGGCATCCGCCCACGGGGAACACAGTCACACAGAGAATGCACCCACCCATCACCACTAATCGATATCCAGCGGAAAGGTCGCACCATGTCGGACAAGAAGACCTTCGTCAACATCATCGACGGAGAGAGCCGGCCCAGCGCGTCGGGCGACGTGCTGGACATCGTCAACCCCTCGACCGGGGAGGTCTACGCGACGTCGCCGAACTCAACGGCCGATGACATCGACGCCGCCTGCCAGGCCTCCGGCAAGGCCTTTGAGAAGTGGCGGTGGACCACCCCGGCCGAGCGGCAGCGCGCCCTGCTCAAGCTGGCCGACGTTGTCGAGGAGAACGCCGAAGAGCTGGTGAGCATCGAGTGCGAGAACACGGGCAAGCCGCACGGCGTGACCATGAGCGAGGAGATCCCGCCGATGGTCGACCAGATCCGCTTCTTCGCCGGGGCGGCGCGGGTGCTCGAGGGCAAGTCGAGCGGTGAGTACATGAAGGGCTTCACCTCCTCGGTCCGGCGGGAGCCGCGCGGTCCGGTGGCCCAGGTCGCCCCCTGGAACTACCCGATGATGATGGCGGTGTGGAAGTTTGCCCCGGCCCTGGCCGCCGGCAACACCGTGGTGCTCAAGCCGTCGGACACCACCCCCGCCTCGGCGGTCTGGATGGTGGAGAAGATGCAGGACATCCTCCCGCCGGGAGTGGCGAACCTGGTCTGCGGTGACCGGGATACGGGCGCCACGCTGACCAAGCACAAGATCCCCGCCATGGTCTCGATCACGGGCTCCACGGGGGCCGGGATCGCGGTGGCCACGGCCGCGGCGGCCGACCTGAAGGTCGCGCACCTGGAGCTGGGCGGCAAGGCGCCAGTGGTGGTCTTCGACGATGCGGAGCTGCCGGCGACGATCAGCGGCATCCGCGACGGCGGCTTCTTCAACGCCGGCCAGGACTGCACGGCCGCCACGCGCGTGCTCTGCCAGGAAGGGATCTACGACGAGTTCGTGGCCGAACTGGGCAAGGCTGCGGCCGAGGTCAAGACCAGTGCCGACGCAGGCACCGACGATCCCTTCTACGGACCGATCAACAACGCGAACCAGTTGAAGCACATCTCCGGCCTCGTGGAGCGCGCACCCGATCACGCCCGCGTAGTCAGCGGCGGCAAGCAGATCGGCGAGCGCGGCTACTTCTACGAGGCCACCGTGGTGGCCGACCTGCAGCAGACCGACGAGTTGATCACCACGGAGGTCTTCGGGCCGGTGATCACGGTGCAGAGGTTCCGCGACGAGGACGAGGCGGTGAGGTTGGCCAACGATTCCGAGTACGCGCTGGCCTCCTCGGTCTGGACCAGCAACGCCGGCACGGCCGCCCGGCTCTCGGCCCGGCTGGACTTCGGCTGCGTCTGGATCAACTGCCACATTCCCCTGCAGGCGGAGATGCCCCACGGCGGCTACAAGCACTCCGGGTACGGCAAAGACCTGTCGCTGTACGGGATGGAGGACTACACCCGGATCAAGCACGTGATGCAGTACCACGGGTTCGAGGGCTGAGGTGCCCCAGGCCCAGTCCGAGGCCCATCCAGAAAGCAAGGGGCTCAAGGAGAACTCGGTCGGCCTGATCGGCAGCACCATCCTGAGCATCTCCTCGGTGGCGCCGGCGTACGCGCTGACGGCGACGCTGGGCATCCTCGCCGTCGAGGTGGGGGAGAAGCTGCCGGTGGTGATCATCGCCGGTTTCCTCCCGATGTTCTTCGCCGCATACGCGTACCGGGAGTTCAACCGAGTCGCGCCGGACTGCGGCACCAGCTTCACCTGGACGACGAAGGCCTTCGGGCCCTACGTCGGCTGGCTCGGCGGTTGGGCCGCCGTCACGGCCACGATCATCGTCTTGTCCAACCTGGCCGGTGTCGCGGTCCAGTTCTTCTACCAGTTCCTGGGCAGCGTCTTCAGCAACGAGACCCTTGCGGGACTCTGGGACAACACCTTGGTCAACGTGATCACCTGCCTGGCCTTTCTGGCCGTCGCGACCTGGGTCACCTACCGCGGGATCGAGGCCACCGAGAAGCTGCAGATGGTGCTCGTCACCTTCCAGTTGATCATGCTGTTGATCTTCGCCATCGCCGCGATCGTGCAGTCGGCCAACTCCCCGGACGCGCTGGAGTTCAGCTGGTCGTGGTTCTCGCCGTCCGGTCTCACCCTGCAGGCCTTCATCCTCGGACTGTCGGGATCGATCTTCGCGTTCTGGGGTTGGGACACCAGCCTGACCGTGAACGAGGAGTCCAAGGACCGCGAGAAGATCCCGGGCCGGGCCGCGCTGCTCTGCGTGACCTCGATCCTGATCACCTACCTGCTCGTCGGTATCGCCACCCAGATGTACGCCGGGGCAACGTTGGCCAACGAGGAGATCGCCGACAACATCTTCGGCTATCTCGCGGAGCCGGTGCTCGGCCAACCGCTGGATCTCTTCCTCTACCTGGCAGTGCTGGTCTCGGCCGCGTCCAGTCTGATCACCACGTTCCTCCCGACGTCGCGCACCTTGCTGGCGATGGCGTCCTACCGGGCCCTCCCGGCCCGGTTCGGCATCCTGCACGAGAAGTACCGGACGCCGATCGTGGCGGTGCTGGCCGCGGGCATCGGCGCCGGGACGTTCTACACGGTGCTGACCATCCTCAGCGAGAACGTGCTGACCGACACGATCTTGGCCCTGGGCATCCTGATCTGCTTCTACTACGGGCTCACGGCCTTCGGCTGCATCTGGTACTTCCGCCAGGAACTGTTCACCAGCGCCTTCAACTTCGTGTTCAAGTTCTTGTTCCCACTGCTCGGCGGCCTCGGGCTGTTCTCGGTGTTGATCATCACGCTGCGAGACAGCGCCAGCCCGGACTACGGCAGCGGCGCCAGCATCGGCGGTGTGGGGTTGGTGTTGATCTTAGGTGTCTCTCTGATCTTGATCGGGGTGGTGGTCATGGTCGTCCAGCGGCGTCGGGATCCCGCCTTCTTCCGGGGCGAGACCATGATCAGCGACGCCGAGCTGCGGGCGGCCGAGAAGCGCGAAGAGGAGGTGTCGCAGTGACCCGGATGGGCCAGGCCTTCGGGCCCGACTTCACCTTTCTCGGGGTCCCGATGTGCGATCTGGACGCCCCGGAGAGCTACGCCGACGCCGATGTGGTGATCTTGGGCGCGCCCTTCGACGGCGGCACCTCGTACCGCTCGGGAGCGCGGTTCGGGCCCCAGGCGATCCGGGCCACCGACTACCTGCCGCACGACGGCTCGCGCCCGTCGCTGGCCCTGCGGACCGACGGGCTGCGGGACCTGGTGGTCTACGACGCCGGTGACGTCGAGATGTACTCCGGGGAGATCGAGAAGGCGCTGCCGGCCCTGGAGGCAGCGGTGGAGAAGGTGGCGCGCTCGGGCGCCATCCCGATCTCGCTCGGCGGTGATCATTCGATCGCCTATCCCGACGCCAAGGGCTGCGCCAACGTCCTCGGCCACGGCCGGGTCTCGATGATCCACTTCGACGCCCACGCCGACACCGGCGACATCGAGCACGGGTCACTGTGGGGGCACGGGCAACCGATGCGGCGGCTGATCGAGTCCGGTGCGCTGCGCGGCGACCGGTTCCTGCAGATCGGCCTGCGGGGTTACTGGCCGCCGCCGGAAACCCTGGACTGGATGGCGGCCCAGGGCATGCGGTCCTATGAGATGACCGAGATCGTCCACCGCGGGCTGACCACCTGCCTCACCGAGGCGTTCGCGATCGCCACCGACGAGTGCGAGGGGGTCTTCCTGTCGGTGGACATCGACGTCTGCGACCCCGGGCACGCGCCGGGCACCGGAACGCCTGAGCCGGGCGGCCTGTCGGCGCGGGAGCTGCTCGACGCGGTCCGGCGGATCTGCCTGGAGCTCCGCGTGGTGGGGGTGGACGTGGTCGAGGTCGCGCCGCCGTTCGATCACGCCGACATCACCGCCGCCCTGGCCAATCGGGTCGTCCTGGAGGCTCTTTCGGCCATCGCCCGGAAGCGGGCCGACGAGCGCGACGGCACCCGTTGGGATCCGTCGCGGCCCCTGCTGAGTGACCGGACGGCGCCGATCCCCGAGGGCACCATCGCCGGACATCACCACGAGACCCACCTCACCGCCCATGATCACGAACAATCCGCGACCGAGCGACCGAATCGAGACCGACGCCTGTCGCGGTCGCGCTCAGCAACGACGCCGCTCGGCCACGCCGCGAGAACCCGCCGCCCGCTGCGCAACATGTCAGAGGTCCGGCACTTCTTCCGGACCAACGAGATCCCGATCTACTTCGTCGGCGCGACGCCGTTCAACCTGCTGGGCCTGGACCGCTGGGTGCGCAACTTCTCCTACGTCACCTACTACGACGGCTGGGACGGGGCGCACCCGCGGGTCTTCACCCCCAAGCACAAGCCGTACGCCGAGTTCGAAAGCGGCGAGGAGATCAACAACTGGCTGCTGGTCGAATCCGGAGGTCCGCGCCCACATGGCGCGCGGGGTCCGGCCGGGGGTCAAGCCCAAGGTCGCAATGGTGTTCTTCGACGCCGAGACGGAGCGGATCTGCGAGGAGCTCGGCTACGACCTGATCCTGCCGTCGGCCGAGCTGCGGGAGCACCTGGACTCCAAGCTGGTCACGACCCGGCTGGGCAACGACGTCGGCGCGGCCAGCGTGCCGAACATCCTTGTCACCGTGCAGGACTACGACGACCTGACCGCCAAGACCACCGAGGCGGGGCTGGGCACTGATCTGGTCGTGCAGACCGCGTACGGGGACTCCGGCAAGACCACCTTCTTCATCGACGACGAATCCGGCTGGAAGAAGCACCGCAAGGACATCGTCGGCCACGAGGTCAAGGTGATGAAGCGGATCAACAACCGCCCGGTCGCGGTCGAGGCGGTGCTGACCCGGTGCGGCACCATCGTCGGGCCGTTCATGACCGAACTCACCGGGCACGCCAAGCTGACGCCGTACCGCGGCGGCTGGTGCGGCAACGAGATGTTCCCGGACGTGCTCAGCGACGAGCTACGGGTCAAGGCCGGCGACTTGGTCCGCAAGCTGGGCGACCGGCTCTCCGACGAGGGTTACCGCGGGTTCTTCGAGGTCGACGTGCTGGTCGACGTGGACACCGACGAGGTCTACCTGGGCGAGCTGAACCCCCGGATCAGCGGTGCCTCGGCGATCACCAACGTCACCGCCGGGGCGTATGCGGACGTCCCGCTGTTCGCCTTCCACCTGCTGGAGTTCTCCGACGTCGACTTCGACCTGGATACCGAGGAGATCAACGAGCGCTGGCGCGACCTGGCCGCGGACGACCAGTGGAGTCACATGATCGTCAAGGAGACCTCGCCGATGGTCGAGTTGATCACGGCGGCGGCCCCGACCGGCCAGTACAACGTGGACGCCTCGGGTCGCGTTGGTCTACCGCCGGCCGGCGCTGGACTGGCACCAGCTGCAGAACGAATCCGAGGTCTTCTTCCTGCGCATCTATGGTGCCGGCGACTACCGCTGGAAGGGCGCCGACCTCGGCGTGATCGTCACCAAGGGCCGGCTGCAGCGCGCCTCCGCGAGCGGCTCGGCGTCGCTCACCATCCGGGCGAAGCACCTGATCGACTCGATCCGGACACAGTACGCCGGGCTGCCGCTCACCCAGCCAGAAGCTTCGGCCACCCCTGGCGCGGTCAAGTAGGTTCGGCCAAGTAAGTTCGGCGGCATGGTCGGACCGGCATGATCGGATCGGCATGATCGGAAGCACCGCCAGCCGACCGCCGTTCCCGGTGACGCTGGACAACTGGCAGTCGGCGGACCAGTTGGGCTGGACGTTCCAGCACATGGCGGAGATCTTCCCGACGGCGGTGATCAGCCGCGGTTCAAAGCCCGCGGCTCGGCTGAGATCGGCGCCCGAGACTTTGGGAGAGCTCCCGGTGCTGCTGCCGGACCTGTCCCAGCGCTCCGTCGACGAGGTGCTGGGCTTGACCGACACCGACGGGTGGCTGTTCGCCCGGGAGGATGTGGTGCTGGCCGAGCACTACCGTGAGCCGATGGAGCCGAGCACTCGGCACCTGCTGATGTCGGTCAGCAAGTCGATCGTCGGCACGGTGGTCGGCGCGCTCGTGGGCAGCGGCGAGCTCGAGGTCGAGGCACCGGTGGACTACTACGTCCCCGAGTTGCAGAGCTGCGGCTACGCCGGCGCGACGGTGCGACACCTGCTGGACATGCGGTCCGGGATCCGGTTCTCCGAGGACTACCTCGACCCCGACGCTGAGGTTCGCGTGCTCGAGCAGGCGTTCGGCTGGGCTCCGCGGCGGTCCCCGGACGTGCCGGGCACGTTGCGGCTCTTCCTGCTGGGCCTGCAGCAGCAGGGTCCGCACGGGGGCCCGTTCGACTACCGCAGCTGCGAGACCGACGTCCTGGGCTGGGTCTGCGAGGCCGCGACCCGGCGCTCGTTCCCGGAGTTGGCCAGCGAGTTGGTGTGGTCCCGGCTCGGGGTCGAGTTCGACGCCGACATCGGGATCGACGCCGAGGGCAGCGGCATGTTCGACGGCGGCATCTCCGCCACGCTCGGCGATCTGGCGCGCTTCGGACTGATGATCATGAACCACGGGGTATCGCTGACCGGTGAGCAGGTGGTCTCGGAGGCCTGGATCGACGACTCCTTCGCCGGCGGAGAAGACTCCCGGGAAGCGTTCGCCGCGAGCCCGGGAGACAACCGGATGCCCGGCGGCATGTACCGCAACCAGTTCTGGTTCCCGCATCCGGAGCGACTCGTGCTGCTCTGCCTCGGGATCCACGGCCAGCTGATCTACGTCAACCGCACCGCTCGTACGGTCGCGGTCAAGCTCTCCAGTTGGCCGACCCCGCAGGACGCCTGGAAGCTGTTCGCCACCCTCGCCGCCTTCGACGCCATCAGTGACGCGTACGGGAGCCTGAAGATCAGGCGGCGGCCAGGGCCTCCAGCAGGACGTCGAGCCCCTCGGCGAGGAGCTCGTCCGGGATGGTCATTGGCGGCAGCAACCGGATGACGTTGCCGTACGTGCCGCAGGTCAACACGATGACCCCGGCCGCGTGGGCGGCGGCCGCGACCCGCGTGGTGAGGGGCGCGTCCGGCTCGCCGGTAGTCGGCTCGACGAACTCGACCGCGATCATCGCTCCGCGGCCACGCACGTCGGCGATCCGTGGATCGACCGCGGCAGCGGCACGGAGCCGGTCCAGGGCGATGTCCTCGATCCGCTGCGCCCGCTCGATGAGACCGCCGTGCTCGAAGGCGTCGAGAGCCGCCAGGGCGGCCGCGCAGGCAATCGGATTCCCGCCGTACGTGCCGCCCAGCCCGCCGACGTGGGGGGCATTCATCATCTCGGCTCGCCCGGTCACGGCCGAGAGCGGTAGCCCGCCGGCGATGCCCTTGGCCATCACGACGAGATCGGGGACGATGCCCTCGTGTTCGGAGGCGAACATCGCGCCAGTGCGGGCGAAGCCGGTCTGCACCTCGTCGGCGATGAACACCACGCCGTTGGCCCGGCACCACTCCACCAACGCGGCCAGGAAACCGGGCGCCGGCACCACGAAGCCGCCCTCGCCCTGGATCGGCTCGATGATGATCGCCGCCAGGTTGGCCGCACCCACCTGCTTCTCGATGTGCAGCACCGTCCGGCGTGCCGCCTCCGGGCCGTCGAGTCGGTCGAGGAGTGGGTAGGACATGGGGGCTCGGTAGATCTCGCCGGCGAACGGGCCGAACCCGCTCTTGTACGGCATGGACTTGGCCGTGAGCGCCATCGCGAGGTTGGTCCGGCCATGATAGGCGTGATCAAAGGCCACGACGGCAGCCTTCTTGGTGTGGTGCCGGGCTACCTTGATCGCGTTCTCCACCGCTTCGGAACCGCTGTTGAACAACGCGGTCCGCTTCGGATGATCACCGGGGGTGAGTCGGTTCAGCCGTTCGGCGACGGCGACGTAGCCCTCGTACCCGGTGATCATGAAGCAGGTGTGGGTGAAGAGCTCGGCCTGGGTCGCGACGGCGGCCGCCACGGCCGGGTCGGCATTGCCCACACCGGTCACGGCAATTCCGGAGCCGAGATCGATCAGGGAGTTCCCGTCGACGTCGACCACCACACCGCCGCCCGCGGCCGCGGCGAAGACCGGCATGGTCATGCTCACCCCAGCCGGCACGGCCGCCGCGCGGCGATCCAGCAGCGCCTGGGAACGAGGTCCGGGCAGTGAGGTGACGAGCCGACGTACTTGTGGAAGCTGTGGTCCGCCGAGCACGGCGGGGCTGGTCGTAACACTCATCCCTGAACGGTACGCCCGACCGGTCTGCCACAGGATGAAAGATTCCAGGAGTTCCTCCTTGGCGAGCGATCAGATGATGAGTCCGTGGCCGTTGGGTCAACGGGCTCTGCCAGGCCTCCCGTCATTCCCGCGCGCGAAACCGGCGTTCGCGCGCGAGATTTCCCGCGCGGATGCCGTTTTCGCGCGCGAGAGTTGATTCGGCGGGAAGACGTGGGCTCGTAGGACTGGCAGGTCTCAGCTCTCGGCGGGGCTGCTCGCGACCCAGGTGGCGGAGAAGGAGGCGAAGCCCCCGCTCATGGTGTAGTCGATCCGCAGTTCGTCGTCGGCACGACCCGGAGCGTCGATGGGGATGATCTTCGGCCCGTTGAGGGTCGGCGACGCGGCGAACCAGCCGTACCCCGGCAGCTCGAGCTCCCCGGTGAGGGCCAGCGCGTTGATCGTGCCGGACTCGGCGGCGGGGAGACGCGCGGTCACCGACGGCTGGAGGGGTCGGCCCGTCAGGCGGTCGGAGAAGAGGAGTCGACGGTCACCGATGGCAGTGAACACACTCGGTTCCCACGCCTGGACGTCGTGGTCGTAGAAGCCCCAGTCGTGCCGGAGCACCTCCATGGCCATGCCGTAGAACTCGTGGGCGGCGGACCCCAGTTGCCCGTAGCTGCGATAACCGCCGGGCAGGCACCGAGTCTGGGGGGTGACGACCCCGGCGGCGACGAGGGAGTTCCAGACCGCGACCAGTGCTTCGTCGATCAGTGCGGTCTCCACCATCTCGATCAGCAATACGTTGACCGGCCCGCCGCTCGTCATGATGCTGAAGTCGCTGACGTCCCCCTGCTCCACCGTGATGATGTCGGAGAGATCGTTGGCGGCCACGGTGCGCTGCAGGTACCGGCAGAGCACCGGGTCGATCTCGACGGCGTACACCCGCGACGCCCCGGCTCGGGCGGCCAGCAGCGACAAGATGCCGGTTCCCGCCCCTGCGTCCAGGACCACGTCGCCAGGGCGAACCGTGTGCTCGATGGCCGCGGCGAAGGCCCCCGTGCGGACCCGGTCGCGCAGGCACGAGTAGGGGAAGTCCGTCGCGGACCAGTCGGCTGTCATCGTCGCGGATCCTACGGGGTCCTCAGTAGGGGACGAGTTCGGCCAGCCGATGGCGAAGGTGGCTCGCCTCCGCGTGGTTGCCGCAGCGCTCGAGCGCGGTCTCGTACTCGCGTCGGGCTTCCGCCGTCCGACCGAGGTCGGCCAGAAATCTGGCCCGGACGGCCGGCAGTCGATGGCTCCGCGGCAACTCCTCGTCCAGACCGTCGAGCAGTTCCAGTCCGGCCGCCGGGCCCCAGGCCTCGGCAACCGCCACCGCCCGGTTGAGCCGCACGACCGGAGATCGGGTCTGCCGTTCGAGCTCGGCGTAGTAGCCCGCGATCCGGTCCCACCGCGTCTGGTCGGCCGTCGCGGCGGTGGCGTGTTCGGCGGCGATCATGGCTTGGAGCCGGAACTGATCCCCGCCGTTCTCGGCGTCGCTCGTGCGGGACGCGTCCAGCAAGGCCAGACCCTCGGCGATCTCGTCCTGCCGCCACACCGACCGGTCCTGGTCCGGCAACAGCACGAGCTGGTCTGCGGCGTCGGTTCGCGCGTCGCGCCTGGAGTGCTGCAACAACATCAGGGCCAGCAGAGCATCGAGCTCGGGGCGCGGCAGCAGCGTTCGCAAGAGCCGGGCCAGCCTAATCGCCTCGCCGGCCAGCTCTACCCGAGTGGCGTCGAGTCCCGAACCCGGTGCATAGCCGGCGGTGAACGCCAGGTAGATCACCGCGACGACGGAACCGAACCGGTCGCCGAGCGCCCGCTCCTCGGGAACCGCGAACCGGACCCCGGCGACCACCAGTTTGCGCTTTGCCCGGGTCAGCCGGGCCGCCATGGTGGTCTCCGGTACAAGGAAGAGCCGCGCGATGTCCGCCGTGGAAACGCCGAGCACGAGCCGCAGGGTCAGCGCCGTCGCCGACTCCCGAGCCAACGACGGGTGGCTGCAGAGGAAGATCAGCCTCAGCCGTTCGTCGCTCACCTGGCCTCCCGGATCGAACATCACGCGCCGTGCTTCGGCCTGCAATTCGGCATCGACGATCAGCAGCGGTTCCTTGCGCACCGCGACAGCCTCGGCGCGCAGTCGGTCGATGATCTTGCGACGGGCGGCGGTCAACAACCACGCACCCGGGTTGGCGGGCTGGCCGTGACTCCGCCATTGCTCGGCGGCCGCCGCGAAGGCGTCGGCCAGACCGTCCTCGGCCAGGTCCAGGCGGCGGAACTGCGCTACCAGCAGAGCGAGCAGGCGTCCCCAGTCCTCGCGGAACGCCGTCTCGAGCGCATCGGCCGCCATCGAGTCTCTGTAGCCTGAGCCGTCAGTACGAGGGCGGTGCGACGACCGGTCGGATCTCCACCGAGTACCACGCCGGCAGGAGGGCGCAGAGCTCGGTCATCTGATCGAGATCGGGCACGTCGATCAGGTAGAAGCCGCCGATCTGTTCGGCCGTCTCGGCGTACGGACCGTCGGTCAGCATGATCTCGCCGTCACCCTTCCCGTCGCGGTGCCGGAGGGTCGTGGCGGTCGCCGAATCGCCCAGCGCCTCCCCCGCGACGATCGTGCCGCGTTCGCTGACGGCTTGCGAGAAGGCGTCGTGGTCGGCCATCTCGGCACGGATCTCGGCCTCGGACATGCCCGACTCGACACTCTCGTCGCCAGCCAGCAGCACCAGATATCTCACGGGCTCGGGGGCGGAACGCAGGCCCGGATCTCGATCGGCTCCCCCTCCGAGATGATCCCGCAGATCTTCGCCAGATCGTCCAGGTCGTCGGACTCGACGAGGTAGAAGCCGGTCAGCTGCTCGACGGTCTCCGCGTACGGCCCCTCGGTCACCAGCACGTTCTCCGGCGTTCCCCGTACCGTCTTGGCCTCCGACGAGTGCGCCAACTCCGCGCCGCCGACGATCTTGTGGCCGCGCTGCTCCAGGGTCTGGGAGAACTGGTCGTGCAGTCCGTAGACGCGGCCTCGCTCGGCCTCGTCCGCGGCGGCCCAGGCCGCCTCGTCACCCGGCAGCAGGATCGCGTACGTGGTCATGGTGCTCCTCTCCTGCGGAACGCTAGTCGTCCCTCACCACGATGACGAGCGAGCCGGCCCAGATTCGACAGCCGCGGCTCAGCTCGACCACAAGCCGTTCAGGTTTGCCGCGTGGTCCCGGCAAGAGGGCACACCTTTTTGGGGCGCTACGGGCGATCGGTAATGTGACGAGGACCCGCCGTCGACGAGGAGGCTTGCCCCCATGAGCGAAGAGGCCCAGAGCGAAGAAACTCTGTCCAATCTGTCGCACGAGGACCGCCGCTTCCCACCCCCGGTGTCGCTCGCCGCGGCCGCCAACGTCACCGAGCAGACCTACGCCGAGGCCGAGGCCGATCGAGACAAGTTCTGGGCCGCCCAGGCCGAGCGGATCTCCTGGGCGCAGGAGCCGACCGAGGTCGTGGACTGGTCCAACCCACCGTTCGCGAAGTGGTTCGCCGACGGCACCCTCAACGCGGCCTACAACTGCTGCGACCGTCATCGTCGAGGCCGGGCACGGTGATCGGGTCGCCTTCTTCTGGGAGGGCGAGCCGGGCGACACCCGTTCGGTGACGTACGCGCAACTGACCGACGAGGTGAAGCGCGCCGCCAACGCGCTGACCGAGCTCGGCGTCGAGCGGGGCGACCGGGTGGCCATCTACCTGCCGATGATTCCGGAGGCGGTCGTCGCCATGCTGGCCTGCGCCCGGATCGGCGCACCGCACACGGTGGTCTTCGGCGGCTTCTCCGCTGACGCGCTGTCGTCCCGCATCCTCGACTGCGGCGTCGAGGTCGTGATCACCGCCGACGGCGGCTTCCGCAAGGGCAACCCGTCCGCCCTGAAGCCGGCCGTCGACGAGGCGCTGAAGAAGTGTCCGGACGTCCGGGCGGTCCTGGTCGTCCGGCGCACCGAGCAGGACGTCGAGATGCAGCCGGAGCGGGACCACTGGTGGCACGACATCGTCGACCGCCAGGACGCCGAGCACGAGGCTGAGGCCTTCCCGGCCGAGCACCCGCTCTACATCATGTACACCTCCGGCAGCACCGGGAAGCCGAAGGGCATCCTGCACACCACCGGCGGCTACCTGGTCGGCACCGCCTACACGCACTGGGCCACCTTCGACCTGAAACCGGAGACCGACGTCTTCTGGACCGCCGCCGACATCGGCTGGGTGACCGGCCACTCCTACCTGGTCTACGGGCCGCTGGCCAACGGCGCCACCAGCGTGATGTACGAGGGAACGCCGGACACCCCGCACAAGGGCCGCTGGTGGGAGATCATCGACAAGTACCAGGTGACCATCCTCTACTGCGCCCCCACCGCCATCCGCACCTTCATGAAGTGGGGTGCCGAGGTCCCTGCGCAGTTCGACCTGTCCTCGCTCCGCATCCTGGGCTCGGTGGGCGAACCGATCAACCCGGAGGCGTACGTCTGGTACCGCCACCACATCGGCGGCGACCGCACCCCCGTGGTCGACACCTGGTGGCAGACCGAGACCGGGATGCACATGATCTCCCCGATGCCGGGGGTCACCGAGGGCAAGCCGGGGGCGGCCATGAAGGCGGTCCCCGGGGTCGAGGTCGACGTGGTCGACAACGACGCGCAACCGGTGCCCGACGGGTCCGGCGGCTACCTGGTGATCACCAAACCCTGGCCCGCCATGCTCCGCACCATCTGGGGCGATGATCAACGCTTCATCGACACCTACTGGTCCCGGTTCGAGGGTCTCTACTTCGCCGGCGACGGGGCGAAGAAGGACGAGGACGGCGACCTCTGGCTGCTCGGCCGGGTCGACGACGTGATGAATGTGTCCGGCCACCGGATGTCCACCACCGAGATCGAGTCGGCACTCGTGTCGCACGAGAAGGTGGCCGAGGCCGCCGTCGTCGGGCGCGACCGACGACACCACCGGCCAGGCGATCGTCGCGTTCGTGATCTTGCGCGTCCGACGCCGGCGACGGCGGGCCCGACGTCGTCGCCGAGCTCCGCACGCACGTGACCAAGGAGATCGGCGCGATCGCCCGGCCACGCCAGATCATGGTCGTCGAGGAGCTGCCGAAGACCCGCTCCGGCAAGATCATGCGCCGGCTGCTGCGCGACATCGCCGAGAACCGCGAACTCGGCGACGTCACCACCCTGACCGATTCCACCGTGATGGACTTGATCAAGAAGAACCTGAGCAAGCCGCGTGCCGCCGCCGAGGAGTGACCTGACAACGGCAGCGACCAGCGATCGGGTCCCCGGATAGCCGCGAGGTCCCGAGGCCCGGCTAGGCCGCCACCGATAGTTCTCGCGGTGTCGGCGGTCGGACGTATGGTGCAGCACGTGATCCAGACTCCGGTGACCGTCCGCCGGACCTACTACGGGTTGACGGCCGGGACGACGTTCGCGGCGTCGTTGATCTGGGGCATCAACACGATCTTCCTGCTCGACGCCGGACTGTCGAACTTCGAGGCCTTCACCGCCAACGCGTTCTTCACCGCCGGCATGGTGCTGTTCGAGATCCCGACGGGCATCGTGGCCGACTCGCGGGGTCGGCGGGTCTCCTTCCTGCTCGGCACCGTGACGCTGGCCGTCACCACGGGCCTGTACGTCTGGCTCTGGCAGATCCGGGCCGGCTTCGTCTGGTGGGCCATCGTGTCCGCGCTGCTCGGGCTGGGTTTCACGTTCTTCTCCGGTGCCGTCGAGGCCTGGCTCGTCGACGCGCTGACCGCCACCAACTTCCAGGGCCGGCTCGACGACGTCTTCGCCCGCGGGCAGGTGGTCAACGGCGTCATGATGCTGATCGGTTCGGTGGCCGGCGGCTACCTCGCGCAGCTGAGCAATCTCGGCGTCACCTACGTGGCGCGGGCGGGCGTGCTGATCATCGTCTTCGTGCTCGCGCTGGTGTTCATGCACGATCTCGGCTTCACCCCGCAGCGCGGGCGTCGGCGTGCGGGCCGAGCTGAAGCACATCGTCGACCAGTCCGTGCAGCACGGCCTGCAAGGTGCCGGCCATCCGGGCCACCATGCTCTCCGGCTTCTTCGTCGGGCGGCGTCGGCATCTACGTCTTCTACGCGCTGCAGCCCTACCTGCTCGACCTGTGGGGGGATCCCCGCGCGTACGGGATCGCCGGTCTGGTCGCCGCGATCGTGGCCGGAGCGCAGATCGTCGGCGGCCTGCTGACCCCGGTCGTCGCGCCGTCTGTTCCCCCGCCGGACCTCGGCGCTCATCACCCTGACGGCGCTCGGCGTCATCGCGCTCGTCGGGCATCGGGCTCGTGCCCAACTTCTGGATGGTGCTCGCGCTGATCGTCGTCTCGTCCGTGGCCACCGCCGCCAGCGAACCCGATCCGGCAGACCTATCTGAACGGCATGATCCCGTCCGACCAGCGCGCGACGATCCTGTCGTTCGACTCGTTGTTCAGCAGTGCCGGCGGCATCGTGGCCCAGCCGGCGCTGAGCCGGAGCGCCGACGTCTGGGGCTATCCGGTCTCGTACCTGTTCTCCGCGGCCGGGTCGGCGCTGGCTCTGCCCTTCCTCTGGCGGGCCCGGCAGATCGCACGATCCCGCCGACACCGCGACCGGACCGGTCGGCGACTCGGCGCCGGTCGCGGAAGGAGGCGACGAGCGACAGCCGGCCCGATTGATCGCCTGTTGCCGGGTGGGTTGCCACGTCCGCGACGTGCTTCGCACCCATTAGGCTCACCCGAGACGAGAGGAGACCCAGATGGCGGACCGCCCGGTCGGCGAGATCATCCAAGGCATCACGGACGACGCCAAGCTGCTCGTCAGCGACACCGTGGAGCTGGCCAAGACCGAGATCATCCCGTCGGCCAAGAACGCCGGGATCGGGGCCGGCATGTTCGGGGCCGCCGGATACTTCGGGATCAACGCGGCGAGCCTGCTCTACATCGCCGCCGCTCTGGGTCTGATCGCCCTCGGGGTGACCCCGTGGCTGGCCTTCCTGATCGTGGCCGTGGTGCTGCTGGTGGTGGCGGCGGTGCTGGCCCTCATCGGCTACACCCGGGTCAAGAAGGTCAAGGCCCCGGAGAAGACCATCGCGCAGGCTCAGGAGTCCGTGGCCGAGATCAGCGGGGCCATCAAGCGGGCCACCGCCGCCGCGCAGGCGCCGCAGATCGAGGGCCGCGTGGTCGAGACCAAAGCCCTGCCCTGACCCGGACTCACCGTCTGACGCCGTCCAGGCCATTCCGGCACCCTTCGTCGCAGTTGCCCCCTCATGTGAGGCTGCACTGCGACTGGGTGCCGCTGGGCGCGACCGCGTCGGACAGCGCCTCACGGAATCACTGGCCAGCACCTCGCCGTGCAGCACGGCGAACCAGCCGTCCGGCTGAGCCGCCCAGGTGCGCCAAGCGTCGGCCAGGTCGGCCAGTTCGGCCGGTGTGGTCGAGGTCGCCGGCCAGCAGTTGATCGGCCATGGCCGACGACCGGATCCGCTCGGCCCACAGCTCGCCCCACCAGCGCGGTCCTCGGCAGTGGCGAAGCACCACACCGAGGCCGAGCTGGTGACGTCGGCGAAACCGGCGGCGTGCATCCAGGCCAGCAGGCGCCGCGCCGGCGTCCGGCTCGGCACCGTTGGCCCGGGTGGCGGCGCGATAGAGCTCGAGCCAGCGGTCGAGGCGAGGATCTGCGGGGTACCAGGTCATAGCGGCGTAGTCCGCGTCCCGCACCGCCACCAGACCCACCGGCCCGGCCGACCCGTCTCATCTCGATCAAGGCGGCGACCGGGTCGCTCAGGTGCTGCAGCACCTGGTGGGCGTGGACGACATCGAAGCTGCCGTCGGGATAGGCGAGGTCGTAGATGTCGCCGACCTCGAAAGTCCACGTTGCCGATACGCTCGTTCGCCCGCCGCCCGACGCGCCTCCTCGAGCGGGCTCCGACCCGGTCCACACCGACCACCTCGACCCGGAGCCACCAGCCGAGCCAGATCCAGGGTGATCGTGCCCGGGTCCGCAGCCCACGTCGAGCAGCCGTTGCCCCGGTCGCAGGTGTGGCAACAGGTAGCCGGCCGAGTTCTCGGCCGTCCGCCACCGATGCGAGCGCAGCACGCTGTCGTGGTGCCCGTGCGTGTAGGTGTCCTCCGGGCCGTCCGTCACCGCTCCATCGTCTCGCGCCTCTCCTCGCCGACTCGTCACTTCGCGACGACACGCCGCCCAAAGTGCCGAAGTGTGACGGGTCGGCGATCAGCCGGGGCGGCGTGACCTTGTCCCCGGTCGGGGATGGCTTCGCGGGAGAGCAGCCGCCAGCCGACCACGGCGCGACGGCGAAGGCCAGGGCCGCGATGCCGAATCCGACGGCGATGGCGGCGGCCACCCGCTCCGGTCGGACGGGCTCTGGGTACCGGCGTTCTCGATGCCCAGCACGACTGCACTCACCACGGCCACGCCCGACCGTGCCGCCGAGTTGGCGGATGGTCTGCACCAGTCCGGAGCCCTGGGCCCGCTCCGCCGGAGTGACCCGGCTCAGCGCGTCGGTGTTGGTCGGTGAGATGGTCAGGCCGAGACCGAAGCCGGTCAAGATCATGCCCGGCACCTGCCACGAATAGGTCAGCGTCGGGAGCGCCGCCGTCCAACACAGCAGGCCGACGGTGCAGACGCTCAGCCCGATCAGCACCGGGCGCCGGACGCCGTAGCGGTCGAACCAGCGACCGCCGATCTGCGCCGCCACCGTGACGGGCAAGATCACCGGCAAGATGGCGAGCCGGCCTGATCGGTGAGAAGCCCAGGATGTCTTGCACGTAGAGGGAGTTGAACAGCACCACCGGCAGCAGCCCGAACTGGACCAGACCCATCACCACGTTGTCGGCCAGGAAGGGCCGGCGCTCGAGCAGGCGGACGTTGACCAGCGGCGAGTCGCTTCGGAGCTGGGCCCGGACGAAGAGCGCGGCCAGCACCAGACCGACGCTCAGCACCGACCAGGTCAGCGGCGACGTCCACGTCCAGCGGCTCGCCTCCTGGATGGCGAGCACCGTCAGGCCGACCCCGAGCACCAGCATGGCGACGTGGTCGGGCCGGATCGGGCCGCCAGGCGTACGAACGTTGGCCGGCCGCGCGATCTGCACCAAGATCAGGGCCGCGATCCCGACCGGGACGTTCAGCCAGAACACGGCCCGCCAGCTGAGGGTCTGGGTCAAGAACCCGCCCAGCAACGGCCCTATGGCCAGGAAGATCTGGCTGATCCCGGCGTAGATCGCCATCGCCCGCCCGCGTTCGCTCGCGGGAAAGGCCGCGATGACGATCGAGGCCGACACCGGCATCATCAGCGCGGCACCGGCTCCCTGCAGGGTGCGGCACGCGATGATCACCGGTTCGCCCAGTTCGCCGGCCGGCGCCAGCCCGCACCCCACCGAAGCCAGGAAGAAGATCAACACGCCGATCCGGAACGTGGTCACCCCGCCGAAGCGGTCACCCAGCCGTCCGCCCAGCGCCACCAGCGCCGCCATGGCCAGCACGTACGCGTTGATGACCCACTGGGCGCTCGTCGGCGCTCAGCGACAGATCGGCGGTCATGGCCGGAAGCGCCACGCTGACCACGGTCTGGTCGAGCATGATCATCGCCAGCGACCCGGTCATCGAGACCAGGACGAGCCACCGGTTGCCGGCCATCGCTTCTCCGACACGTTCAGGCCAGACGGTAGATGCGCGACTCCCAGGGCTCGAGCCGCCCGGCGTCGGCACCGCGGTGGCGTGGCCGAGCAGGACCGCGGCGTCGCTCAGGTCGGGCAGGCCCGCGTCGGGCACGCTGCGCCGGCTCGGAGGAGAAGTTGGCCAGACGAGCAGGCTCTGGCCCTCGAGCGTCCGCGTGAAGGCCCAGATCTGCTGATCGTCGGGGAGCAGCAGGTCGAACGCCCCCTCGACCACGATCGGCTCGTCGTGCCGGAGCTTGATCAGCGCCCGGAAGTGGTGGAAGACCGAACCGGGATCGGCGACCGCCGCGGCGGCGTTGATCGTGACGTAGTTGGGGTTGACCGGCAACCACGGGATGCCCGAGCTGAAGCCGGCGTGGGTCGTGTCGTCCCAGTGCATCGGCGTCCGCGCGTTGTCCCGGCTCTTGGCGCCCAGCGACCGCAGCACGGTCTCGGCCTCCAGGCCCAGGCTGAGCGCGTCGGCGTGGTAGTTGAGCGACTCCAGGTCGCGGTACTGGCTGATGTCGGAGAAGTAGGTGTTGGTCATCCCGAGCTCTTCGCCCTGGTAGACGTACGGGGTGCCGCGGTGCAGGTGCAGCACGGTCGCCAGCGTCTTGGCCGAGGCCACCCGGTGCTCGGGCCGGTCGTCGCCGAAGCGGGACACCGCGCGCGGTTGATCATGGTTGTCCCAGTACAGCGAGTTCCAGCCGACGTCGGCCAGACCTTCCTGCCAGGCGGCGAGATTCGCCTTCAGCACCGGCAGCGGCAGCTCGGCCAGATCCCACTTGGTGCCGCCCGGCGACGCTGTCCAGGCTGACGTGCTCGAAGGTGAACACCATGTTGAGCTCGTGCCGCTCCGGATCGGTGGCCTGTCGCGCCGTCTGCAGCGTGGAGCCCGGCATCTCGCCCACCGTCGAGCAGAGTTGAGCCGGTCCAGGCCCACCTCGGCGTTCATCTCGGCGAGGAACTCGTCCAGCCGATGCCCGTTCGCGATGGACGCGAACGCGCTGTGGTAGCGCTGGCCGGGCGGCGGATCACCGTCGGTCAGCTCGGCCGGCTTGGAGATCAGGTTGATCACGTCCATCCGGAAGCCGTCGACGCCACGGTCGACCCACCACCGCATCATCGCGTAGACGGCCTGCCGGACGTCCGGGTTCTCCCAGTTCAGGTCGGGCTGCTTCGGGGAGAACATGTGCAGGAAGTACTCGCCGCTGCGTTCGTCGTACTGCCAGGCCGAGCCGGAGAACGCCGAGCCCCAGTTGGTCGGCTCGGCGCCCTCGGTGCCCGGCTCCCGGCCGGCGCGCGCCGGCCGCCACCAATACCAGTCGCGCTTCGGCGAGGCCGGATCGCGCGACTCGACGAACCACGGATGCTCGTCGGAGGTGTGGTTGACCACCAGGTCCATGACCAGCTTCATGCCCCGCTCGTGGACGGCCTCGATCAGCTCCTCGAGCTCCTCCAGCGTGCCGAAGGTGGGATCGACGTCTTGGTAGTCGCTGATGTCGTAGCCGTTGTCGTCCATCGGCGAGCGGTAGACCGGGGACAGCCAGAGCACGTCGACGCCGAGTTCGGCCAGGTAGTCCAGGCGGCTGATGATCCCCGGCAGGTCGCCCGTCCCGTCGCCGTTGCTGTCGGCGAAGGACCGCGGGTAGATCTGGTAGACGACCGCGGACCTCCACCAGCCGGGCGGGCGGTGCGCGGGGCCGACGTCTGCTCGAGGTCGGAGTTGATCATGCGCTCCGATCCTTCCACAGGGATGCCGAGCTCGTCGGCCAGCGATTGCCGCTCGGCCTCGACGTTGGCACGGGCCCGTTCGTTCAGGGCGCGTCCCTTGGCCGTACGGAAGATGTCCCGCTCGCTGAGCCGGGTCAGCACCTCGAAACGGCCGGCGGCGAACACCTCGCGGGGCAGGAAGGCGTACTCCTCGGTGACGGCGGCGACGTAGCCGGCGTACTCCTCCGGCGTGCCGGCCAGCACCGCCAGATCGGCGTCGCACAGCAACTCGCCCTCGGGATCGCGGGGGCCGGGTGCGTGGGTGGCGGTCAGCCGGACGAGCCGGGCCACCTCGTTGAGGTCCTCCTGCTCGAGACCGGCCCGGCTCAGCTCCTTCAGCGCCAGCCGGGCCGAGGCCTCCTCGTTGCTGACCTGACCGGGCGGGATGGCGTACACCGCGTCGTGGAAGAAGGCGGCCAGGCGGACCAGGAACAGGTCGTGGTCACCCGCCAGTCGATCGATCCAGCCCAGCACCGAGGCGAGGTGCCGAGTGTCGTGGTAGCGCCGCTGCGGCTCGGCGTAGCGGTCGATGATCGCCTGACCGCGCTCCCGCTGGTCCGGGCAGGCACAGCGCCCAGATCTCGAGCGAGCTCGTCGGTGTCGTCGGGTTCTCAGTCGGGTTCTCAGTGGGCATCGGGTCCTCCGGTGCTGGCGCGGTCGGTCAGGTAGCGCTCCGGGATGGCGAGCACCCGGTCGCGGTCCCAGGCTCGCTGCCAGCCGGCCAGGTCGAGCAGACCGTCCACGAGGTGAGCGGTCAGACCCCAGATGAGGTGGCCCGCCACCTCGAACGCCGGTCCGATGTAGCCCGAGAAGTGCCTGACCTGGGCCCGGTGCTCGGCGCGGGTGAGATCGGCGACACTCACCATCTCGACCGAGGCGACCTCGCGCGGGTCCGCCACCCCGACCGGGCTGCGGGTGTGCCACCACCCGACGACCGCCGTCACGTCGAATCCGCTGACCGCCACGTGCACGGCGGGCAGCGAGCCGAGCACCTGGACGCCCGGCTCGGTCGACGCCGGTCTCCTCGTACGCCTCCCGCAGTGCGGTATCCGCCAGATCGGCGTCCGTCGGGTCCTGAGCGCCGCCGGGGAAGGCGATCTGGCCGGCGTGCTTGCGGAGGGTGGTCGCCCGCTCGACGAACAAGATCTCCGGGCCCGTCGGGGCCCGTGCCGATCAAGATCAACACGGCGGCCGGCCGAGCCCCGACCGCCGGGCCGCATCTCGTCGACCCGCGCTCGACGCTGCGCTCTCGGCGAGCGCCTCGGTCAGCCGGGCTCACCCAGTCGGGCGCCGTCATCCCGCGACTCCCAGATGGCGGTCGAGCAACGTCGTGATCTCTGCGGTGGAGTCGAACGGGCCCGGAGTGCCGGTGGACGATGCGACCGTCGGCGGCGACGAAGATCGTCTGCGGCGGCCCGGCGATCTGGAGCGGCGCCCGCAACGTCAGGTCCTGGTCGGCCAGCTGGGGATACCTCCACTCGACGAGCTCGGCGAACTCGATGGCCCAGTCGGGCCGCGGATCGGAATAGTCGATCCCGATGATCATCAGGTCGCCGAGCGGCTGCCGGGCCGCCTCGGACAGGAAGCGCGCCTCGGCCCGGCATGGCTCACACCACTGCGCCCAGATGTTGATCATCATCGGTCGGCCGCGCAGCCCGGCCAGCCGCACGTCGCGGCCCCCGCCGAGGCAGGGCAACACGACGTCGGGCAGACCGCCCTCGACCGGACTCGACCGTCGCGTCGGAGGGTGGGCAGTCGGCGATCCCGGCCGCCTTCTTCGCCGCCGCGAGATCCGCGGCGCGACGTGGTCGAGTCGAGCTGTTAGAGGGTTGGCGCCCTGAGCCTTCGTCGGAAGGGTCGATCGCGGTACAACCGACCAGCAGCACGCTGAGCAGCAGCGCGACGATCAGCGATGCACCCTTCGACAAGCTCAGGGCACCAGGTATCCGGCTCATCCTCGCGGCTCGCGGACCAACTTCGCGGCCTTGACGGGATCGGTCTCGCCCTCGCCGTACGAGGGACACCACTGCGCGACCGGGCAAGCGCCGCAGGCGGGGTTGCGGGCGTGGCAGCGGCGCCGGCCGTGCCAGATCAGGTGGTGGCTGAGCATCGTCCAGTCCCGCTTCTCGAACAGGGTGCCCACCTCGAACTCGATCTGGTCGGGCTCGGACGCGGCCGTCCAGCCGAACCGGCGGGCCAACCGGTTGAAGTGGGTGTCCACGGTGATGCCGGGGATCGCCGAAGGCGTTGCCGAGCACGACGTTCGCGGTCTTGCGACCCACGCCGGGCAGCGTCACCAGATCCTCGAGCCGGTTCGGCACCTGGCCGTCGAAGCGCTCGACCAGGGCCGCGCCGAGCTTGATCAAGGTGTCGGACTTGGCCCGGAAGAAGCCGGTCGGAGTGATCAACGCCTCCAGTTCGGCTCGGTCCGCCGACGCGTAGGCGGCCGCGTCGGGGTAGCGCCGGAACAGCGTCGGCGTGATCAGGTTGACCCGCTTGTCGGTGGTCTGGGCGGAGAGGATGGTCGCCACCAGCAGCTCGAGCGGCGTGGTGAAGTCCAGCTCGCAGTGGGCCTCCGGGTAGGTGGCGGCCAGCCCGCGGTTGATGCTGCGCGCGCGGCGGACCAGCGCGGTCCGGGATCGGTCGAACGGGGTCGGCGGATCGGTCGGCACCACCAAAGCTCTTGGTCGGCGTCTTCCGAGCCGCCTTGCGGGCCGCGCTTCCGCGGCTGCTGGTGCGGCTGATGCACGGGCGGCCATATCGCGGCAGCCTACGTCGTACGGGCGGTGAGGCGTGTCGATCATCTCCCGCCGGGGTATGCGGAGCGGTAGCCTGGCAGGGTTGCCGACGTCGGAGCTTGGAGGTTGCGTGGACCCGGAGGTGTTGAAGAAGGCGCCACTGTTCGCCGGCCTCGAGGACGAGGCGGCGACGGCCCTCGGCGACGCCATGGGGACGATCAAGCTGACCCGCGGCGAGGTGCTCTTCCACGAGGGGGACGCCGAAGACCGGCTGTACGTCGTCATCAGCGGCAAGATCAAACTCGGTCGGAGCGGTTCGGCCGGCCGCGAGAACCTCCTGGCCATCCTGGGCCCCGGGCAGATGTTCGGCGAGCTGTCGCTGTTCGATCCCGGGCCCCGGTCCACCACCGCCACCGCCGTGACCGCCTGTGAGCTGCGGACCCTCGAGCACGACGAACTGATGAGCTGGCTGACCGGTCGCCCCGAGGTGGCCCGTGGGCTGCTCGCCCAGCTCGCCGGACGGCTCCGCCGCGCCAACGACGTGGTCGCCGACCTGGTCTTCTCCGACGTGCCGGGACGCGTGGCGAAGCAGCTGCTCGAGCTGGCCCGCCGGTTCGGGGACCGCCGCGAGGACGGCATCCACGTCCACCACGACCTGACCCAGGAGGAGCTGGCCCAGCTGGTCGGCGCCTCCCGGGAGACCGTCAACAAGGCGCTCGCCGATTTCGCCGCCCGCGGCTGGATCCGCCTCGAGCCCCGCTCGGTGACCATCCTCGACGTCGAGCGGGTGGAGCGCCGCGCCCGCTGAGCCGGCTCGCTCGCTGAGCCTGTCGAAGGTAAGTCTCGGACGGTCGCCGCCTGTCGTCAGGCGCAGCTGCGACGTTCGAACCTGCAGCGATCCGGGCCGAAGGGTCGATGGGCTTAGCTGCGGCCGAGGGTGACCTTCGCCGTACGGGTGTCGTCGCCGCGGACGTACGTCACCGTGACCGTGGTTCCCGGGGCGTAGTAGCGGGTGGCGGCGATCAGCCCGTCCGCCGTGGTGGTGGCGAAGTCGTTGATCTTGGTGACGATGTCCCCGGTCTGCAGGCCGGCCTGGTCGGCGGCCCCGCCGGCCACGACCTCCTGCAGGGCGACCCCGCGGTCGTCGCTCGGCTGGGACCCGTCGCCGGAGAGATTGACGCCGAGCGTGGCCCGCGGCGAGTTCTGCGTGCTGATCAGATCCCTGGCCACCCGGGTGGCGACGTCGGCCGGGATGGCGAAGCCGATCCCGATGTTGCCGGCCTGGCCGCCCTCGGAGCCGGTGCTGGCGATCGAGGAGTTGATGCCGACCACCGAGCCGTTGAGGTCGACCAGCGGACCGCCGGAGTTGCCCGGATTGATGGCCGCGTCGGTCTGCACGGCCAGATAGACCGCGTCGTTGTTGCTGCCCGAGCGCACGGGCCGGGCCGTGTTGGAGACGATCCCGCTGGTCACGGTGTCGGAGAGTCCGAGCGGCGCGCCCGACCGCGACGACCGCCTGGCCGACGGTGAGCGCCTCCGACTTGGCGAACGTGGCGGGCTTCAGGCTGGCCGACGCCGGCACCTTGATGACCGCGAGGTCGGTGGTCGCCGCCGTGCCCACGACCGTGGCGTCGGCGACCGTCCCGTCGTCGAACGTGACGCGGATCTGGCCCGACGAACCGGCGCCGGAGACGACGTGGTCGTTGGTCAGGATGTGGCCCGTCGGTGTCCAGCACGACGCCGGTGCCGAGGCCGCCGCCCTGTCCCGAGCGGACCGTGATGGTCACCACCGACGGGTCGATCTTCGCGGCCGCGGCCGCCACCGTCCCGTCGAGCTTGGGCGTGGTCGACGCCGGGGTGCCGGTCACGCTGATCGGGGCGCTGGTCGGCAGCCGACCCGGAGGTCACGAGGGCGTACGAGCCGATGCCCGCCCCGGCGCCGATGACCGCCGACATGGATGCGGCCACGAGCATGGCGGCGAGCCGAGGCCGCGGCGCCCGGGTGGCCGTCGCCGTGGGTGCCGGCAGTGGGCAGCGGCTGCACCCCGGCCGGGGCCGGGAAGTCCTGCGGCCCGTACCCCGGCAACCGCTCGATCGGCACGGTCGGCTCGTGGCGCGGCGCCGTAGCCGTAGAAGGGCGGGGTGTTCAGTCCGGACGGGTCTGCGGTTGGCTCATGCTTCGAAAGTGCCGCGGAAGTCTGTGCGTACCCTGTGCGTCTCGGGTGAGGTTCCTGGGAGCCTGTCGCGTTCGTCAGCCGTGGGTGTCGAGGTAGCGCAGTTGGGCGCGCACCGACTGCTCCGCCGCCGGCCAGAGGGACCGGTCCACCTCGGCGTAGACCGTCGCCACCACGTCTGCGGGCGTCCGGGCGCCGTGCCGTACGGCCTCGCGCACCTGCTCCAGACGCTCCAGGCGGTGCTCCAGATAGCCGTCCGAGCACCTCCAGCGGACGATCGATCACCGGTCCGTGGCCCGGCAGCAACCGTTGCACCGCACGGGTCCGTACGACCGACCGCAGCCGCTCCAAGGAGGCCAGGTAGGCCACCAGGTCGCCGTCGGGTTCGGCGATCACGGTCGTGCCGCGGCCGAGGACGGTGTCGCCGGTCAGCAGATCAGGTGCCGCCCTCTCCGCCGCTCAGCAGGAGCGACACCGAGTCGTCGGTGTGGCCGGGCGTAGCCACCACCTCGAGCACCCAGGTGCCCGACCTCGAGCCGGTCGCCGTCGGTCGAGGCCGCTCGCTCCGATCCGGAAGGCCGGGTCGGCCGCCCGCACGGCAGCAGCCCGCCCGATCCGCCAACCGGGCCGCGCCCTCGGAATGGTCCAGGTGCCGGTGGGTCAGCACGATCACGCGCGATCCGACCGCTGGCGGCCAGCACGGCGTCGAGGTGAGCCTCGTCGTCGGGTCCCGGATCGATCACCACCACGGGCCCGGCCGTCGGCTCGCCCACGATCCACGTGTTGGTGCCCTCGAGCGTCATCGGACCCGGATTGGGCGCCAGCAGGCCTGCCGGCCCGGTGCGACGTACGTGACAGTCACTCGCTCGCCTCGGCGACCGGATAGCGGAACCGCCAACCGTCCGATCCGCGCTCCAGAGTGGGCAGGACCGGGGTCACGATCCGCCCCTCGGCGGCGGCCAGCACGTCCGCCAGGATGCCCAGCTCGGCGAGTTCGAGCAGGATCGACAGCGTCGGCGGCATCAACGCGAGCGTTCCGCGCTCGGCAGCCGCCAGCGCCGCCTCCGGCGTGGACCAGTCGGCTCGGTCGGTCTCGCCCGAGACGTCGGTCGCCTCCTGATCGGCCGGGCAGCGCGCCACGTAGAACTTGGTCCGGTAGCGGCGCGGCTCGAGCTCGGGAGTCGTCCACTCCGCCCAGTCGTGCAGACGCGGCCGCGTCCAGGCTGACGCCGGTCTCCTCGAGCGGTCTCCCGTACGGCGCAGGCGCGCCACGGATCGAGCCGCGGCCTCGTCGACCGGATCCATCCGGCCGCCCGGAAACACCACCATCGAGGCGGCGAAGGCCATCCGGGCGTGCCGGTGCAGCAGATAGGTCTCGAGGGCGCCGCGCGACTCGCGCAGCAGGATCACGCTGGCGGCCGGCGCGGCGTTCGCCGCCGGCGACGCCGGGTCCCAGGCCTCGGCACGACCGGCCAGCGCCGTCGGGACCTCCGGCGCGATCCGCCGGAGGATGTCAGCCGAGTTGGTGGGCATCGGCCGCGAACGGCCGCTAGACGGGTTGCACGGTCGGTCGGGCGGTCGCGGCGGCGATCAGCTCGATCTCGATCGGCGCATCCAGCGGCAGCACGACCACGCCGACGGCGCTTCGGGCGTGTCGGCCGGCGGCGCCGAAGATCTCCCCGAGCAGTTCGCTGGCTCCGTTGGCCACCTGCGGTTGACCCGTGAAGTCCGGTGCGCTGGCGACGAACACCGTCACCTTGACGATCCGTTCGATCTGGTCGATCCCGCCGGCCTCGGCCGCCACCGCCGCGACGGCGTTGAGCACCGCGACCCGCGCGCACTCGACGGCGAGCTCGGTCGAGACCTCCGCGCCGACCTTGCCGACGGCCAGGAGTTCGCCGCCGCGGGTGGGCAGCTGGCCGGAGGTGTAGATCATCGCGCCGTGCCGCACCGCCGGAAGGTAGGCCGCAACCGGCGCGGGGACGGCCGGAAGCTCCAGCCCCAGCTCCGCCAGGCGCTCCGCCGGCGAGCTCATGCCGGCGAGCTCATGCCTGGGTGGGGAGCGGCCGCTTGAGGTACGCCACCAGGTTCTCCGGGTTCAGCCCGGGCACCACCTGCACCAGTTCCCAGCCGTCGGCCCCCCAGTTGTCCAGGATCTGCTTGGTGGCATGCACGAGCAGCGGAACGGTGACGTACTCCCACTTGGTCATATCGGGCACTGTATCGACGCACCCGTCAGACGGCCCAGCCCTGACTGCCGGCAGCGGCGACAGCGAGCGCTACGGTATACCAGGTTTACCTGGTATTCCGCTACCTCACCTGGCGTGCATCCCACGTCGAAGCTACCAGTTTCCCGCGTGAAGCGGCCCGTCGAGAGGGCTCAGGGGCGCCCTCCGACGGGCTCAGGCCACGCTGACCTTCCGCGCCTCGACGGCGCTGCGGGCCTCCTCCATCATCAGGTCGGCGTTGATCGCGGCGCCGGCGGCTGAGTCCCGCGGCGGCGGAGCTGATCACCTGCGCCTGGACGTTGGCGACGTTGCCGGCGACCCACACGCCGGGCGCCGCGGTGGCCCCGGTCGGATCGGCTTCGATCGCCGTGCCGACCACCTGCTCACCCATCCGGACCTCCGTCGGCACCAGCCCCAGCGGGGCCAGCAAATCGGCCCGCGCCAGACTGCGCGTCCCGACCACCACGGCGTCGAGCTCGACGAACCGGCCGTCGGCCAGCCGCACCCCCGCCAACCCGTCGTGCATCGGACTCGACCGCCGCGACGGCCGCGTCGAGCACCGCGATCCCCAGCGCCTCGAGCTGCTCGCGTTGTTCGGGGGCCAGCGCGAATCCGCCCAGCGGCAGCACGCTGACCTCGGAGCTCAGTTGGTGGAACATCAGGGCCTGATGCACCGCCACGGGGCCGCCTGCGAGCACGCCGATGCGCTGGTCGCGGACCTCCCAGCCGTGGCAGTACGGGCAGTGCAGCACGTCGATCCCCCAGCGCTCGGCCAGTCCGGGCACGTCGGGCAGCTCGTCCCGCGACCCGGTCGCGATCAGGAGGCGACGCGCCCCGACGCTCCGGTTCTCCAGGTCGACGCGAAAACCGTCGCCGATTCGCGCCAGCGCGGTCACCCTCCCGGGCTCGACGCGTCCGCCGTACCCGACCACCTCGGCCCGACCCGCGGCGTACAGTTCCGCCGGCGATTCGCCGTCGCGGGTCAGGAAGTTGTGGACGTGGGCCGCCGGCGCGTTCCGGGGTTCACCGGCGTCGACCACCAGGACCGATCGCCGGGAGCGAGCCAGAGCCAGAGCTCCGCTGAGCCCGGCCGCGCCGCCACCGACCACCACCACGTCATAGTTCTCCGCCATGCGTCCCACTCTGCGTCGGCCTGGCTGCAATCAGCAAGTATCTTTGCTGATACGGCAAGTTCCGAGACGGAGCGGGTGACATTCGTGAGCGACGACGACGTCCTGGCCGGGGTGGGTCAGCGCCTCCGGGCCGTCCGCCGCCAGCGCAACGCAACGCTTGGCCCAACTCTCCGCCGCCACCGGCATCTCGGTGAGCACGCTGTCGCGGCTGGAGTCGGGCGCGCGCCGGCCGACCCTGGAGCTGCTGCTTCCGCTGGCTCGCGTGCACCAGATCCCGCTCGACGAACTGGTCGGCGCGCCCGAGACCGAGGATCCGCGGATCCGGCCGAAGCCCCAGCAGTTCCAGGGCCGGACCCTGATACCGCTCACCCGGCGCCCGGGCGGTCTGCGGGCGTACAAGATGCTTGTGCCGGCCGAGTCGGAGGGCGACCAGCAGAGCCACGAGGGCTATGAGTGGATCTACGTGCTCGACGGGCGGCTCCGGCTGCGACTGGGCGACCTCGATCTCGTCCTAGCCCCCGGCGAGGTCGCCGAGTTCGACACCCACACTCCACACTGGTTCGGCGGCGCCGGACCGGGACCCACGGAGTTGCTCGTCCTGTTCGGCCCGCAGGGCGAGCGGCTGCACGTACGCGCCCGTACGCGCAGAAGGTCGCAGTAGCGACCCAACTACCATCGAAGCCATGCCGGTCAGCGCCCTGTCGACGGTTCGTCTGCCAACGGTTCGGATGTGAACGCCCCCCGGGCGGCCGAGCCGACAGCCGGTGACCGAGCCGCCCAGTCCCCGGCACAGCTCTGCACATCGTCAGCGGCAAGGGCGGCACCGGCAAGACCACCATGGCGGCGGCGCTGGCCTGCGCCCTCGCCACGGCCGGCCGCCGGGTCCTGGTCTGCGAGGTCGAGGGCCGGCACGGCATCTCCGACCTGCTGCGGTCTGCCGCCGTTCAAGGGCGCCGAGGAGCCGCGGATCAGCAAGACGCCCAGCGGCGGATTCGTCCACGGGCTGGCCATCGACGCCGAGGACTCGCTCCTGGAGTATCTGGACACCTTCTACCACCTCGGTTTCGCGGCGAAGGCGCTCGACCGGTTCGGGGCGATCGACTTCGTCACCTCCATCGCTCCCGGTCTGCGCGACGTCGTGCTGACCGGCAAGGTGTACGAGGCCGTACGCCGCAAGGAGAAGAACCGCCCGAACGCGTACGACGCCGTCGTCCTGGACGCCCCGCCGACCGGCCGGATCGCCAGCTTCCTCAACGTGCACGAGGCGGTCTCCGGACTGGCCAAGGTCGGTCCGATCCGCGGGCAGGCCGAGTCGATCATGCGCATGCTGCGCAGCGCGACCACCGTCGTCCACCTCGTCACGCTGCTGGAGGACATGCCGGTCACCGAGACCGAGGAGGCGATCCGGCACCTGTAGCCGACCCACATCCGGGTCGGCACGGTGATCGCCAACATGGTGACGCCGAACCCGCTGGACGATGCTCGGCTGCGCCAGGCCGCCGCCGGGCCGGATCGCGCTCTCGGTGCCCAGCTTCACCGACGTGATGAACAAGACCCTGGCCGAGGAGTTCGCCATCGAGGCCGCGCAGACCCTCGAGCAGCGCCGCCGGCGGGACACCCTGGCCACCTTCGGGGTGCCGCTGGCCGAGATCGCCTTCGACCCGGCCGGCATCGACGAGAGTGCGCTGTTCACCATCGCCGGGCAGCTGCAGAGCCAGCTCGACCTGGAGATCACGCGATTGAGCCCGCCCGTTTTGGACGTCGAGAAGATCATCGCTGACCACAAGACGAACATCGTCGTCTGCTGCGGCTCCGGCGGGGTCGGCAAGACCACGACGTCGGCGGCGCTGGCGGTCCGCGCGGCCGAGGCCGGTCGCAAGGTGGTCGTGCTCACCATCGATCCGGCGCGCCGGCTCGCCCAGTCCCTCGGCGTCGGCGAGCTCGACAACGTGCCGCGGCCGGTGCAGGACGTCGACACCCGGGCCGGCGGCAGCCTCGACGCCATGATGCTGGACATGAAGCGGACGTTCGACGAGGTCGTCGTCGCGCATTCCTCGCCGGAGAGCGCGCAGGCGATCTTGGAGAACCCGTTCTACGAGGCGCTGTCATCGTCGTTCTCGGGCACGCAGGAATACATGGCCATGGAGAAGCTCGGCCAGCTGCACGCGCAGGCCCAGGCCGACGGCCGCTGGGACCTGATCGTGGTCGACACTCCCGCCGGCCCGCTCCGCCCTGGACTTCCTGGACGCGCCGGAGCACCTCAGCTCGCTGCTGGACGGCCGGTTCCTGCGGCTCCTGGTGGCCGGGGCGAAGGGGCCGTTCCGGTTGGTCAGCGTCGGCTTCAACCTCGTCGCCTCGGCGATGAAGAAGGTCCTCGGGGCTCAGATCATCGAAGATCTCCAGACCTTCGTCGCCGCGTGCGAGGCGATCTTCGGCGGCTTCCGCACTCGCGCCAACGCGACCTTCCAGCTGCTCGCCTCGACGTCGACGACGTTCCTGGTCGTCGCCACCGCCCAACGGGACGCACTGCGCGAGGCCGCCTACTTCGTGGACCGGCTGACCGAAGAGGGCATGCCGCTGACCGGGCTGGTGATCAATCGCTTTCACACCAGCAACCTCGAGGTGTCGGCCGCCCGCGCACTGGCCCTCGCCGAGGACCTCGATCCCGCGCAGGCCCCGATCGAGATCGAGGCGTTGCGCCGGCACGCGGCCCTGGCTCAGGTGATCGAGAACGAGCGGTTGCTGATCAACCGCTTCGCCCGCTCGCGGCCTCGGGTCATGCGCGCGGTGGTGCCGTCGCTGCCGAGCGACGTCACCGACCTCGAATCACTTCGTCGCGTTGGCGCTCTGCTGGCCGACCAGCGCTGAGCGCCACGAACGGACGTCGGTCCGCTGCCGCAGCAACAGCCGACGTTCGCGCTCGGTCATGCCGCCCCAGACGCCCCACTCGATCCGATTGTCGAGCGCCTCGGCGAGACACTCGAGCCGGACCGGGCAGCCCATGCAGACGCTGCGCGCCCGCTTCTGGTCGGCTGCTTCTGGAAACAATGCGTCGGCCGTTCCCCGGCACTTGGCGCGCATCGCCCAGTCATCCCCATGTACTGCAGTCATCCTGACTTCTCCCCTTATGTATCGCTTCACTCGCGCCCGGACCTTCCCCTGATCCGTACGGGAGCGACGGAACGTATGGTACGAATGGTTGGCCCTCGTGGCTAGTTGAGCCGTGAAATATTTGCGCGTTCGTAATTCGGATCCGGCCTCGCCGATCGGATTGGCGGCCCCGATCGCACGCCAAGAATTCGGTATGCGCATCCAACGTCCCGTATCTTTTCCCTCATGCCGTTCAGCCCTAAGCGCGTGGGGAGCGTCGCCTACTCGCTGGTGATGTTCGTCGTCGTCAGCGTGCTGTCCGGCGTCTTGATCGCGGGCCTGTTCGTGCCGGTGGCCGGTATCGCCGGCGCCAGCAGCAAGGCCGCGGCCGACGAGCTGGACAAGATCGAGGCCGCGCTGGCCACCCCGATCCCGGCCACCCGCTCACGGGTGCTCATGGCCGACGGCAAGCTGCTCGCGTACTTCTACGACGAGAACCGCATCTACGTGGGCCTGAACAAGATCGCGCCGATCATGCGCCAGGCCATCGTGGCGATCGAAGATCACCGGTTCTACGAGCACGGCGCGCTGGACATCAAGGGCACGCTGCGAGCGCTGGTCCGCAACACCTCCGGCGACGGCAACACCCAGGGCGGCTCGTCGATCACGCAGCAGTACGTGAAGATGACGCTGGTCGAGGCCTGCCGCGGCGACAAGGGCTGCGTCGACGACGCCACGGCGCCGACGCTCACCCGCAAGATCCGCGAGCTGCGGTACGCCATCGCGCTGGAGAAGCGGCTCACCAAGAACCAGATCCTCGAGCGCTACCTGAACATCGCCTACTACGGCGACGGCGCGTACGGCATCGAGTCGGCCGCCCGGCACTACTACAACAAGAAGGCCTCGCGAGCTGACCCTGAACGAGGCCACGATGCTCGCCGGCCTCGTGCAGAACCCGCACGCCAGCAACCCGATGACCAACATGACCGCGGCGCTGGACCGCCGCGACGTGGTGGCGAACCGGATGGCGGAGCTGAAGTTGATCACGCCGGCGCAGGCCAAGCAGGCGAAGGCGTCGCGGTTCGACACCGGCCAGGTGAAGCGGACCCGCAACGGCTGCGTCGGAACCCAGTTCCCGTTCCTGTGCGACTACGTGTACCGGAGCCTGCTGAACGAGCCGAGCCTCGGTCAGACCCGCGAAGATCGTGAGGCCACGATCAAGCGCGGCGGCCTCACCATCCAGACCGCGATCGATCCCAAGACCCAGCGGCAGGCCGAGACAGTCGGTGGCGCGGGTCGTGGGTCCGAAGGACCCGGTGATCGCCACCATGAACATGATCCAGCCGGGCACCGGCCTGATCGTGGCGATGGCGCAGAGCCGGCCGAAGATGGGCAACGACAGCAAGAAGGGCGAGACCTTCTGGAACCTGGCGGTCGAGCCGGAGATGGGCGGCATCCAGGGGTACCAGGCGGGCTCGACCTTCAAGGCCTTCACCGCGGCCGCGGCGCTCGAGAAGGGCATCCCGCTCTCCAAGAAGTACAACGCGAAGCACTCGATGAACCTCGGCGGCACGCTCGTTCCAGAGCTGCGAGGGCCGCGAGCAGATCTACGGCAAGTGGAAGGTCACCAACTCCACCACCAGCGGCGACCAGGTCGTCGGGATGTACGAGGCGGCACAGAAGTCGATCAACACCTACTTCGCCCAACTCGTGCTCGACGTGGGCATGTGCTCGACGACCAAGATGGCGGAGAAGCTCGGCGTCAAGCTCGGCACGCGAGGGCGCGAGCTGGTCGACTATCTACCAGCACATCCCCGGCGTTCACCCTCGGCTCGGTCGAGGTGAGCCCGCTGTCGATGGCCGAGGCGTACGCCACCTTCGCCGCCCGCGGCATCCACTGCGACCCGATGATCCTCGAGAAGGTCACCGACCGGAACGGCAAGGAACTCGACATCGCCAAGGGCAACTGCCAGCGGGTGATGAGCGAGGACGTCGCCGACGGCATGAACAAGCTGCTGGCCAGCGTCGTGACGAAGGGGACCGGGCATCGGGCCCGGACGGCCGACGGCCGGCCGCAGGCAGGGAAGACCGGCACGATCAACAGCAACGAGGCGGTCTGGTACGTCGGGTACACCCCGGAGATCGCCGGCGCGGCCATGATCTCCATCGACAACACCAGGAAGCCCTTCATTCAGGAAGAAGGCCGGTTTCCGGCGAAGCGGCGTGAAGAACTACACCGGTGCCCTCGACCGACTTCAACCTCGAGGGCTCGGGCAGCGGCGACGCGGGCCAGGACATCTGGAAGCCGGCCATGCAGCGGTACCTCGACGGCATTCCCCGGACCGGCTTCAAGAACCCGCCGGCCAAGATCGAGCGCGGCAAGATCATCGACGTGCCGCGGGTGTTCGGCCTCGGGATCCGCGCGGCGACGAAGAAGTTCGAGAAAGAGGGCTTCAACGTCGTCTCCAGCTACGTCTACAGCGACGCGCCGGAGGGCACCTTCCTCGGGTACTCGCCGAGTCCCGGTTCGCGGGCGCCGCAGTACAGCACGATCTTCGCCCTGTACTCGAAGGGCCGCGACCCCGACGTGGTCGCCGCCGAGCGGGCCGAGGCTCGAGCGGAGGAGCCGAGGCTGAGACGACCGAGCGAACGGCCCGAGCCGAAGCCAGAGCCGAGGCCGGGCCGAGGCCGAGCCGAAGCGAGACGGAGGCCGCGGCCGAAGAAGAGAGGAAGCCGCGGAGGAAGCGCCGAAGAAGCGGAGGAAGCGGAAGAGGAAGACGAGGCGGTAGCCCAAGCCTCATTGCCCGAGCGCCACCCGGCGCCCCTGAGCCTGTCGAGGCCACGGCGCCCTGAGCCTGTCGAAGGGGCCTCAGCCCAACTGTCGCCGCACCTCAGCAGCAACCGCGCCGCCGTCGGCCTTGCCCTTGGTCTGCGGGCTGACCACCGCCATCACCTTGCCGATGCCCGCTGGGACCGAGCTCGGCGGCACCGGTCTGGGCGATCGCGTCGGCGACGATCCGGCTGATCTCCTCGGGCGTCAGCGGCTGGGGCAGATAGTCGGCCAGCACCGCGTTCTCGGCGCGCTCCTGGGCCGCCAGCTCGTCCCGGCCGGCGGCGGCGTACGCCTCCTCGGCCTCCCGCCGCTTCTTGGCCTCCCGGATCACGACGTCGAGAACCTGCGCGTCGCTGAGATCGACGGCCTTGCGCACCGGCCACCTCGGCCTCGGTGATCGCCGAGAGGACCATGCGCAGTGTTCCCGACCGGACCTTGTCGCGGTCCTTGATCGCGGCGGTGAGATCGGTGCGGAGGCGCTGCTTCAGCGCAGAGTCTTCGGCCATGGTCGTCAGTCTGACAGCACTCCCGCTCTGTCTTGACGCGATAACTCCATGCACGCCGTGATCGCGGCCTTCGGGGTCTCCAGCGCGTGCATGGAGTTATCGCGTCAACCCGCACCGGACCGTGGGCCCACGAAGCGCTTGTACCCTTCTCCTCGTGTCTGGAGCCGGTCGACGTGTCGCCACAGGCCGCCGCCGGAGCGCTCGCGCTCGGGGCGGGCTGTTTCGCGTACGGAACGCTGTACGAGGTCGACGCGTTCGCGCTGCGACGGGTTTCGGTACCGATCCTGCCGAAGGGCACGCCGCCGATCCGCCTCCTGCAGATCTCCGATCTCCACCTGACCCCAAAGAATCGGGCACGGCGGCAGTGGGTGTCGCTGCTGGCCGGACTCGAGCCGGACCTGGTGATCAACACCGGCGACAACCTCGCCCATCCGGATGCGGTGCCGTACGTGCTGGAGGCGCTCGGCCGGCTGCTGGACCGGCCGGGGGTCTTCGTCTGGGGATCCAACGACTACTACGCCCCGACGTTCAAGAACCCGTTGGGCTATCTGCTCCAGCCGAGCCGCCAGGGGCGTCCCAGCCCGAAGGAACTGCCCTGGCGTGATCTTGGCCGAGCGTTCCTCGACGCCGGCTGGATCGACCTCACCGGCGAGCGGGCGACGGTGGAGATCAACGGGTTCCGGCTCGGCTTCCGCGGCACCGACGACGCCCACCTGCGACGTGATCAGTACGTCCTGGTGGCCGGTTCGGTCGATCGCAGCGAGATCGACGTGGCGATCGGGGTCACGCACGCGCCCGTACCGGCGGATCATCGACGCCATGGCCGCTGACGGCATGGACCTGATCGTGGCCGGCCACACCCACGGCGGACAGGTCTGCGTCCCCTTCTACGGCGCACTGGTCACCAACTGCGATCTGGACACTCGGCGGGTCAAGGGATTGTCGCTGCACAGCGCCGGCGGGAAGACGTCCTACCTGCAGGTGTCGGCCGGTCTGGGCACCTCGCCGTACGCGCCGTTCCGCTTCGCCTGCCGTCCCGAGGCGACGCTGATCTCCTTGGTCTCAGCGCCCTGAAATCGCCGTCTCCGACTGCGAGGAGTCGCCTCGGAGCCGCGACAAGTAGGTTCTGCGTTCGCAACCGGTTGCGGACTGGGCGCACCACTCCTTCTCGAGGCCGGACGCGAGCAGACGCGCGACGTCCGCTAGACTCTCGGAGGCTCAAACGCCGCGGGGTGTGGCGCAGCTTGGTAGCGCGCTTCGTTCGGGACGAAGAGGTCGCAGGTTCAAATCCTGTCACCCCGACCAGTAAAGCGCCTAGTCAGAGGCCGATTCACGGCCGAACCTCAACTAGGCTTCAGGTCCTGCGGAACTGAGTAACAAAGGAGCGCGAAAACCGCCCTTTCGCGGTACCGCCTCGTTGACACAAGGTGGCTCTGACCAGGGGTTCTCGCCAGAGCAGACGGCTGACAACTTCGCTGCTGGCGAAGAAGTCACAGGACCAGGTCCTGGGACCCCTACCCCGCGTTGGCCTGATCACAGACGCGTTCTCCCGCCACTCGTAACGCCGTCAGAGTGGCGGCGGTCATGACCGAGGGCGAACGGCTCGACCACCTCCACAAACCGCTCGAGGGTCACACCCGGCCGGCCACATCAAAGCAGGTGAGTGCCAGCGGTCTGATGCCGGACAGCCGCTTTCCCGGAGCGACCGACTACCCAAGACCCCGTAACCATCGCCGGCGGTCAGACCAGCCTGCGCCTCGGCGTCACCCAACCCAACCTCCCGCCCGACGAGACCCGCGGTCGACCAAGATCACCTGGCCCGGATCAACCAGCGACGGAGCGAGGCACCCCGCGACACCGCCTGGCGGTAGATGGTCCAGCAAGCATGCGCAGCCATCCTCGTCGACGGACCCGGTGCACCACCCGTGACCGCCGTCCGCCTCGCCAAGACCGCCGGATGCCGACAACACCGGATACGCGCGCAACCTCCGGACCGCTAGACCGCCCCCTGAAAGACAATCACTGCGGGCGGCCTCTACGGGACAGCCCATCGAGCGCGGCCGACTCAGACGCTCGGCGGCCAAGGTCGGGCGCTCGGTGACCGGCGGACGGACGCCTTGCGGCTCGGATGAGGCCGCGATCTTTTCATCACGACCCACCCTGGTTGCCGGCCTCGATAGTGAGGGAAACCCACCGGCTGGGAGTGTCACCCACTGGGTCACCCGAGCAGTGTCTACCCATGATCCTGCGATTCCCGAGCCCCAGATATGACAACCCTCGTGGAGGGGTGAGCCAAGCACTGGCTTGGCTGTGACACCCGTGCGCATCCCGGTCCGGACGCCGCCTCTGGTTACGTGAGACTGTTGGGGTATGGCGGCTGATTGGACCGCGTACTGGACGGTGAGGCCGCGGCACGGGGTTCTGCGTACCGAGCCGGCCAGGGATCCGGGTGTCGGCGAGGTGCTGGTGCGCACTCTCTTCTCGGGCGTGAGCCGCGGCACGGAGATGCTTGTGCACGCAGGAAACGTTCCGCCGGCCGTCGCCGGTTCGATGCGCGCACCGTTCCAGGCCGGCGAGTGGCCCGGTCCCGTGAAGTACGGCTACTTGTCGGTGGGTGTCGTGGAGACCGGTCAGCCGGATCTGCTGGGTCAACGGGTGTTCTGCCTGTTCCCGCACCAAGATCACTACGTCGTTCCCGCATCCGCAGTCATCCCGATACCCGACGGTGTCCCGAGCCGCCGGGCCGTGTTGGCCGGACCTGTCGAAACCGCGATCAACGCCTTGTGGGACGCGGCGCCGAGGATCGGCGATCGAGTCGCTGTCCTCGGCGCCGGAATGATCGGCGGCAGCCTGGCCGCGTTGTTGCGCAGCTTCCCGCTAAGCCGCATCCAGCTGATCGACACCGATCCCGCGCGTAGCCGGCTGGCGAACGCCTTGGACGTCCCGTTCGCCACGCCGGAATCGGCGCTGCCGGACAACGACGTTGTATTCCACTGCTCGGCTAGTGAGCCCGGGCTCAACCGGTGTCTGGAGTTGTTGGGCGAGGAGGGCGAGGTGATCGAGCTGTCCTGGTACGGGACAGGCCGGCCGGCGATCGCCCTCGGCGAGGCGTTTCACTCGCGTCGGCTGACCATCCGGGCCAGCCAGGTCGGCGCCGTAGCACCGGCGCGCCGTCCGCGCCGGACCACCCGAGACCGGCTGGGACTTGCCGTGACTCGTCTGGCAGATCCCGTCTTCGACGCGCTGCTGTCCGGATCCTCGTCGTTCTCGTCGCTACCGGAGACGATGGAGTCGATCTTCACCGGCGCCATCACACCCGTATGCCAGGTCATCGACTACGGCCCGAACGGCAAGGAGTGAACGTGTTCCACCTGACAGTCCGCGATCACATCATGATCGCCCATAGCCTGCCCGATCCGTCGTTCGGCCCGGCCCAACAGCTGCACGGCGCCACCTACGTCGTCGAGCTGCAGCTGTGGCGCCAAGATCTGACGGCGCAGGGCACGGTGATCGACATCGGGGACCTGTCCACGATCCTGGCCGACGAGCTGGCGGATCTGCGGTATCGAAACCTCGACGAGCACCCAGGCCTCCAGGGCATTATGACCACCACGGAGGCCGTTGCCCGCCTCGTGGCCGAGCGGGTGGCCCGGCGGGTGGTCGGCCGCGGCATCGCTCGGCTCGACGTGACGCTGCGCGAACATCCCGAGGCGTGGGCCGGATACACCCTGACCGTCGACGACTGATCGGCAGGCTCCGACCATGGTGGCCGACACTGACGGCGAATCGCTTCATCCGGCCGCCGGCACGCCCCGCATCGACGACCGCTGGCTGGCTCTCCGAGTTCCGGCCGACAACGCCGCCCGAGCCGTCACGACACACACGTTGCTGCCGCGTCTCATCGAGCATCTCGCTGCCAGCGGAGCCGAACACGGGCTGGAGGTCATCGACCTCGGTTCAGGCACCGGCGCCAACCAGCGGTGGCTCGCGCCGAGACTTCCCTTCCGTCAACGCTGGCTCTGCGTCGATCAAGATCCAACACTGCAACCCCACCCCGTACCTCCCGAAACCCAACTCGTAGTCGCCAACGTCGGGGTCCTGGCGTCGATCTTGCGCGAACCGGGCGGCGCCCGGCTCGTGACCTGCTCGGCGTTGCTCGATCTGCTTACCAGGGCCGAACTCGAAGCCCTCGGAGCGGCCCTGGCCCTGGCCCGAACTCCGGCCTTGTTCAGCCTGACGGTGACCGGCGCGATGGAACTGTCGCCGCCCCACCCGCTCGACTCCTCACTGCTGGAGGCCTTCAACCAGCAGCAACGCCGCGGTGGACGAGCCGGACCCGACGCCAGCCAAGCGCTGAGCCAACTGCTCGATGAGGCTGACTTCTCGGTTCGGCTCGCGGAGACGCCCTGGCTGCTCGGTCAACGCAACGATGGTGAGTTCGTCCGCCGATTCCTGCACGACCGGGTATCGGCAGCCGCCGAACACGACCCGACGCTGAACTCGGTCGGCAAGGCCTGGCTGAAACTACGGCTCGCGCAACTCGCCGAGGCCGTCCTCACGATCAGCGTCGGGCACCTCGACGTGTTGATCATCCCCCGCTAACGGTCCGATCGGCGCCCGACCGCCCGAAGGTCGAAAACCGTGCACATGTCCCGACCGAGGGCAAACCGTTGGGTCGGCGCCGTGACCGCGTCCGCAAGCCGGTCAGCGCCGCTGAACCGGAGCCCCGGCACGCCGTCGCCGATGAACATCGGGGCCGTGGTCAGATACAGCCGATCCAACACCCCGGCGGTCAAGAACCGCGACACCGTGCGCCCGCCGCCCTCCACCAAGACCCGGCCCAGATCAGCATCCCGCAGGACATCCAGCACAGTCTGCGGCTCGAAACCATCGGGGCCCGCTGTCATCGTGACCACCCGGACGTGTGACGCGAGCCGCTCGGTTGGCGCGGCGTCGGAGTTCACGCACCACAGTGTGGCCGCGGAATCGTCGCACATCACCCGCGCCGATCGGGGAATCCGGGCTGTCGGGTCGAGGACCACCCGGACCGGTGAGGAACCGGCGACGGCTCGGGTGGTGAGCCGCGGATCGTCGCAGGTGATCGTGCTCGCGCCCACCACCACCGCATCCACCAGGGCCCGAAGCCGATGCAGATGCTCGCGGTCCTCGGCGCCCGAGACAAACTCCGCATCACCGGTCCGGGAGGCGATGAACCCGTCGGCGCTTTGGGCCAGTTGGGCGATGGTGAACGTCGGACCCGCCTGAACCAATGCAGCGTACCGATCGAGCAACACCAGATCCGGGCCCGCCGCGCCGCGGTCCGGCACCCGACCGCGAATCAGCTCATCCCACACGTCCGGCATGCTGTCGGCATCGTCGTGGCCCAGGCGGAGCCGCTTGGTCCGCAGATAGAACGCATTCTCTGGCCGCTCGGCGATCCGCAGCGGATGCCGGGACACAACATCGATGCCGGCAGCGCGCAACTGCTCGCCCTTGGTGCCGTTGCCGGATAGCAGACGCACCCGCGGGACCCCAAGATCAAGCAGCATCGCGGCGGCCACGGCGTAGTCCCGCGCATCGACCGGCAGCCCCAACTCCCGGTTCGCGTCCACCGTGTCCAGACCGCCGCGTTGCAATGCGTACGCCTGCAACTTCGCGGTCAACCCGATACCGCGACCCTCATGCCCGCGCAGATAGATCAAAACCCCGCACCCATGCCGGGCGATCTCGGTGAGAGCTGCCTGCAGCTGATCGCCGCAATCGCAGAGCAGCGAGGTCAAGGCGTCCCCCGTGAGGCACTCCGAATGAACCCGCACTACAGGAACCGGCCCACCCATCGCAGCGGCCGTCAGGTCACCCATCGTCAGCGCCAGATGCTCATAGCCGGCCGCGGACCGATACCCATGTGCCTGATACATCCCGTGCGCAGTCGCCAACGCGGTTGACACCACCCGGCGCACGTCCGCAGCCTTCTCCATCTGCCCACCTTCACATAAGAACCGACACAACACGGATCGGCTTGCACCTCCGGTGGTACGGCGACGCACGTGGCGCCGCAAACGCAGACAGCCAAGATCAAATCCACTGCGTGGGGTCTCTGGGAGTCGAGGGGTGCCGACGTCCGACCACTGACCACCCGCACGATTAGCGCAGATGTGCGGTGTCGTTCAACAGCCGCACGCAAGCTTCCCCGCCGGTATAGGTGATCCGTGAGAAGCAGGCGGACGAGAGCTCCATTCGAAACAGCGCGGATGGCGGCGCTCCGAGCGCATCCGCCACCAGAGCCTTCACGGGAGTCACGTGTGTCACGGCCAGAACCGACGCGCCGGCATAGCGGGTGGCGAAGCGCTCGGCTGCAGCTCTCATGCGGTCGACGACCGCCGCGAAGGTGTCTGAGCTGCCCGTCGGCGAGGCCCACGCCGACTGTTTCCACCGCTGAAGATCCTCGGGGTAGTGCTCATGAACTTCATCGAATGTCATCCCTTCCCACGCACCGAAGTCCATCTCCCGCAGGCTTCGGTCGATGCTCACAGCGACACCCAGTGCGGCCGCGACGATCTGAGCTGTCTCCTGGCACCGGACCATCGGCGAGGTCAGGATTTCTGTGAAAGGGCTCCCCCGCAGCACGGCTGAGCCGGCTGCCTGCCGCGCTTGGTCTCGACCGGCAGCTGACAGGCGAGGATCAGAGCCGCCAATACCGGAGAATCGCCGCTCTGGGGTCAGTCGGGTGTCACCGTGTCGCAGGAGCACGACATCTGTGGTCTGGACCTCCTCTTGCGAGGATGACCAGCCGCGTCCCGCGAGCTCAGCCACCTTGTCCCAGCAATCGGCCTAGCGTGACGGCGTTCGATCTGGCCGCGCTACCAGCATTCGCACCGCACCACGTGATTCGATTCATCACACCAGGATCGCCGGTCACGGCACAGTCCACGGGCACCCCCTCCGATACGACGACCACAGACTTCGCAGCAACCACATAGGCCAGACTGTGACACGACGCCCCTCCCGCATAACCGACGCCTCGCGGCGACCCCGGTCGAGCGGATTTCGCTCATGCGGCCGCAGATCGTCCGGGTTCGAAGCACATCGTCTGCTTCCCACGAGTCAACGGTCAGGAACGACCCCACTAGCTGAGCCGCTGCTGCGACGCATGCGTTGCGAGGCACCACTGTGATGCCACCGTGACGAAACCATGACACCTGCGAGGACGGTGGACCCTACGCCGGTCGCCTTAGTAGGTCCGGAAACCCACACCCAAGGAGCTGTCCATGTCCACCAACCACCTTTCAGTCCTGCAGCGTCTCAGTCGCCTCGCCATCGGCGCCGTGAGCATCGCCGCTGTCGCAACCGGGGCGTCCGCGCTCGGACCCGTTGCCCCTGCCCACGCCGCGACCACCTATGGAGGGTGCACCATCACCCCCAGCCTGCCGACAGCCGACAGCGCCGTCAGCCCGACCGGAGAGACATTGGTCAACTACCGCGGGGGCGTGTTCTGCCCGCTAGGAAAGACGGCACGGGTCCAGCGCGAACGCTGGGAGCAAGATCTGGGAGCCCCCGATAACTTCACCGGGTCCACCACCTCTACCGTGCTCACCCCGTTGTGGTGGGACCAGCATCCCCTGCCCAACACCGACGGCATCGGGGACGACTACGAGGAGGTCTATCAGAAAGTGCGATTGCAGGTGACCACCACCTCAACCGGATACACCACGCCGTGGTCAGCTTGGGAACTGACCAACGCAGCGGCGATTCGCCAGTAGATGCATGCTGGGTGCGGAGAACGGGGTCACGTCCCCGCTTTCCGCACCCACCAGCCATCTCTACAACAGTTCCCTTCGACATGAGGCGCCGTACCGCTGAGCGGTCGGCTCTCGGAGCACAGGTCGCCCACTGATAACCGGCGCTACACGCGCTTCCTGATTGCTCCGCGGCAGCACGCCGGGTCTGGTGGCGGGGCGCCGCCCACGACGGGCATGCTGGCTCTGACCGCTGGTGCCGTTGGCGCAGCCAACCTTCAGCTGGGCGTTCAGCATCCGGGCATACCGTCCATGGTCTTGTTCTGACGAAGTCTCTCGCCGTACGGTGTGGAAATCGCTTTCCCCAAAAGCGATGGTTTAATCACCGCGATGCGCGCCGCCGAGTGCGCACACCGATGGCAGGAGTGACATGGACCGACGTCGTTTCATGGCCACCGTGGGGGTGGCCTCGGCCGCCGCCGTGGTGACCACGGCCCTGGAGGAGAACTGGGCGCACGCCGAACCGTCGGCGCGGCCGGCCCCGCCGCCGCCCGCCCAACTGGACAACCGCTTCCTGGACGTGCTGACGAGGGTGAACGACCTGCAGGTCCCGGGTGTCCTATCGGCCTACCAAGGCCAGATCGACACGCTGGCGAGTCCGCGGACGCTGGCCCAGGGTGCGCTGCGGCTGGTCAGCGCGTACGTCAACCCGCGCGGTCAGCGTTACCACGATGCGGCTCTGTTGGGACCGGTGCAGACGCTGCTGGCCGCCCTGGCCGGACGCCAGAACCCGAGCGGCCTGTACGACATCGGCAACCTGGACAGTCCGCCGGACACCTCGTTCGTGATCAGTGATCTCGGCTTGGGCTATGAGTTGCTGGCCGCCGACGACCAGCCGGCCACCGCCGCGGCCCGCCGGGCGTACGCACAGATCATGCGCCGGTCGGGACGGGCGCTGGCCGAGGGCGGGGTGCACACCCCCAACCACCGCTGGGAGATCTGCAAGGCTCTGGCGCACCTCTACCACCTGTGGCCGAGCCGGCTGCTGTTGGCGCGGATCAACGACTGGCTGGGTGAGGGAATCGACCAGGACGCTGAGGGCGAGTACAGCGAGCGCAGCCCCAACTACGCCTCCGAGGTCACCAATCGCTCCCTGCTCGTCGTCGCCCGGTACGCGAACAAGCCGCGCCTCCGGGAGAACGTGCGCCGCAACCTGGAGATGACGCTGTACCGGATCCAGCCCAACGGCGACGTGGAAACCGTGCAGTCCCGGCGGCAGGACCAGACCGGGGTCCAGCCCATCTGGAAGTACCTGACCCACTACCGGGAACTGGCCATCCGTGAGGACGACGAGCGCTTCACCGCAGTGGCCGAGCAGATCCTCGATCGGGTGGAGGCCGATCCGGCCGCCTACGCGACCAGCGGTTACTCCGTCGGGGAGTTCCTCGCCGAGGCCTTGGCCTATCCCGATATCACCGCGCTCCTGCCCGGCCCAGCCCAACCGGTCACGCGGTACTCGCGCTTCTTCCGGGGCTCCTCGCTGGTCCGCATCCGGCGCGACGCCGTCTCGGCCACCGTCTTCGGCGGCACCGACTGGCACAACCGACGAGAGGACTCGGCCGGGAACCCGACCACCATCCGAGAGATCGCCTCTGGGCTGTCCACCAACCCGACCTTCTTCAACCTGCGAAACGGCGCGGCGATCCTCGACTCCGTACGGATGTCGCCCCGGTTCTTCAGCACCGGCCATTTCCGCAGCAACGGAGTGAGGGTGCAGGGTGGAGCCTCCTGGCAACTCCAGGATCGGGTGCGGGTCCCGTACCACTTGCCGCTGCCGCAGCGCTACCGGAATCGGGACGGGGACTACGACCTCGGCTCTGAGGGCCGCTTCTACTCGAAGATGGACTTCCACCTCCGACCCAAGGACTACAAGGTGCTGGACACCAGGATCACCATCCGGCAGCTCGGTGATGCGGCCTTTGACCTGGACTTTCGCGTAGACGGGCCGACGACCTCGCTGACCATCGAGCTCTGCTTCCGTAGCGGCGGCACCCTCAGCGGTGTCGTACCGGCCAGCGGCGACGGCAACTTCCAGCTCGTCGAGGGCGAGGGCTCCTACACGGTGGGCAGCGACACGATCACCTTCGGGCCCGGCAACGGCAGCGGAATCCGGCAGCCGATCGCCATGGACCCCGGCGAGAAGTACACCTACCTCGGCGGCAGCCTGGTGCCCGCCGGGCAGCGGGTCTACATCACCGGACTCGTGCCGTTCCGCTACCGGCTGAGGCTCCGCTGACGCCTCTTGATGGTCCGGAGCTCGGTTCCCAATACAGCCGTGGAGGTATCGCAATGAAGCGCCGCACCCTTGTCCTGACCGCCGTTGCTGCGACTGCGTGCGCAGCCATGACCACTGGGCCCGTGGCGGCGTCGTACGCCGACAGTTCCCGCCACCGCCAACCACCGGGGCATGGCGTCGCCCGCCAAGTGCTGGCGCCGGGTGACGGGTGGGGTTCACAGGGCGCCGGAACGAGCGGCGGCGCCAACGCCACGCGGGAGAACGTGGTCACCGTGCGCACTCGCGATCAGCTGGCGTCGGCCGTCGCCGGCGACACCCCCAAGATCGTTTACGTCCGCGGCCGGATCGACGCCAACACCGATGCCCGGGGGCGCAAGCTGACGTGTGCCGACTACGCCCGCGACGGCTACACGCTGGAGCAGTACCTGCAGACCTACGACCCGGCGGTGTGGGGCCGCGATGCCGAACCGGCTGGCCCCGTGGAGGACGCTCGGCGGGCATCGCAGCAGGCTCAGGCCGGGCAGATAACGATCCCCATCGGCTCCAACACCACGATCGTCGGTCTGCCGGGGGCGTCGATCACCGGCGCTTCCCTGCGGATCAACGGCGAGCAGAACGTCATCATCCGCGGCTTGACGGTCGCCGACGCCTACGACTGCTTCCCCAGCTGGGATCCGACCGACGGCGCCGAGGGCAACTGGAACTCTGAGTACGACATCATCTCCCTCACCGGCGCGAGCAACGTGTGGGTGGACCACAACGATCTCAGCGACGGCAGCAACCTCGATGCGGACCAACCCACGTACTTCGGCCGTCCCTTCCAGGTTCACGACGGCGCGCTGGACATCACCAACGGCTCCGACCTGGTGACCGTGTCGTACAACCGGTTCCATGATCACGACAAGACCATGCTGATCGGCTCGAGCGACTCGCGGATCTCTGACCGCGGGAAGCTGCGGGTCACTATCCACCACAACCAGTTCCGCGACCTCGGTCAGCGCGTGCCGCGGGTCCGGTTCGGGCAGGTCGACGTCTACAACAACCACTACATCGAGACCACCGGCGACGACTACACCTACGTCTACTCGTGGGGCGTCGGCGTGGAATCGCATCTGGTGGCCGAGCGGAACGCGCTGACCTTGGCCGCCGGGATACCGCGTTCTTCGGTGATCGGCAACTACGGGGGCACGAGGATGACGGAGAACAACAACCTTGTCAACGGCCGACACGTCGACCTGCTGGCGGTGCACAACGCCGCCGCCGACACCGACATCGCGGAGGTGCCGGCCTTCACCCCGCTTCCCCGGCGCACCGTCCACCCGACCCGGTTGGTGCCCCTCCTCGTGGCGGTGCTGGCCGGGCCCGGCCACCTCGGCGAGCGATAGGGGCCCGTCAGCGCGCCAGACCAGGGGACGGGATCAGTAGTGACCACCACAGAACCCGACGTCGGCCTGTTCGCTTCGCCGCCGTCGGCTTGGACCACGCCCAGGCCTTCGGGCAGATCGACGGGCTCCTCCGCCAGGGCTGCGAGGTCGTCGGACTGAGTTCCGACGACCCCACGCCTTCGATCGCCGCGGCGACTCGCGATCGTTGCGCGCTGAGCCATGGATCGAAGACCCGACGAGCGCGCTCCGCGATTGGTCTCTCGACGTGATCGTCAGCCTGTTGATCTTGCGGTGGCAGGTGTTGGGTTCGATTAGCGCCTCTCTGACGCGAAGATTCCCCCTTGTGGCACCGCTCTTCTTTAGGCTGTCGCGGCGACCGGGTTGAGGGTGACGTCATAGCCGAGGCGTTGGAGTTGGCTGAGTGCATGTCTCTTCAGGCGTTCGGGGTCTCGTCGGGTGAACTAGTCGGCGCCGGGGTCGTCGTAGTGGGCACCGGTGTGGGCCATGGTCCAGACCGCGGTCAAGATGGTGTGCTCGACGGCGACGAGTGCCTTCTTCGGGGCCGCGCCGGGCCGCGATCCGACGATACTTCGCCGCGAGGTAGGTGCGGTGGGTGTGAGCCACCGACAACGCCGCTGCACCTAGCGCCGCTTTCAGATAGGCGTTTCCGGGCCGGGCGGCGGTCGACTTCACCCGGCCCTCGGATTCGTTGCTGCCCGGGCAGGTGCCCGCCCACGATGCGAGGTGCGCCGCGGTGGGGAAGATGTCCATGTCGGCGCCGGTCTCGGCCACGATCACCTCGGTGCACCGTGGCCCGATCCCGGGGATGGTGGCGATCAGTTCGCAGAAGGAGCGAAAGGGTTCCATCGCCACCTCGATCCGGGTGTTTAGCTCCGCGATCTGCTGGGTGCGTTGGTCGATCGCCTCGAGGTACATCCGGGCCAGGAACGCGTGGTGTTCGCTGAACCGGCCGGTGAGCGCTTCGTCAGTTCCGGGATCTTGACCCGCAGCCGCCGCTTGGCCAGCTCGGCGAGCACAGCGGGGTCGCGTTGCCCGTCGACCAGGGCCTGCAACATCAACCGGCCCGACACCCCGGTGATGTCGCTGGCGACACTGGACAGCTTGATCCCGGCGTCCTCCAGCAGCTTCTCCAGCCGCTGGATCTCCCGACCGCGTTCCCGGGTCATCATCGTCCGGGCCCGGGTCAGGTCCCGCAGCTGGCGGATCGGTGCCGGCGGCACGAACGAGCCACGGACCAGACCGTGCGCCCCCAGCTGCGCCAGCCAGGTCGCATCGGAGACGTCGCTCTTGCGGCCGGGCAGCTTCTTCACCTGCCGGGCGTTGACCAACATCACCTGAAAGCCGGCGTCCTCGAGCAGGTAGTAGAACGGCTTCCAGTAGTCGCCGGTGGCCTCCATCACCACCAAGCTGATGTGTTCCTCGATCAGGTGCTCCCGCAATTGCAGGATCGTGTTCGTCGTCGACGCCCAAGTGCGCACCGTCTCCACCGTCTTGCGGCGCCCCCGCCCTGCTACCCGGACGCACACCTTCGCGTCCGCTTCGACACATCCCCGCACAGCGGACGTGAACGACTTCCATGATCAAACCTCCCTGCACCCGCGCCGACAGGACCTGTCCGACACGGGGAGGGCCAGAAAGGAGTAAGTCTGACGCTCGTGCTCATGGCAACAATCCACGGTTCACGTGGAGACCCTCCGCGCCATGCTGACTAACGGGCTCACAGGCACCACAGAGGCAACGGCGACCACCGCGACGAACACTCAGAGTCTCTACCCCGAGCTACCCCTGCCGCCAGCACCACCGACGAAGCCGAGCGCATGGGCCGTGCTCGCGCCCTGAGCCTGAACGCGCTGCTCTACCTCTACTACGGAACGCCGACCAAGGCAGTATCGCTCGCGCAAGAGACGTACAGCCTGAACGTGACAGGACCAGCGACCTGCCTCGCGGCGTCGGTCGAGGCCTTCGCTCAGGCTCAGCTCGGCAACGAGCTCGGCGCCCGCAATGCGCTCCACCACAGCAGGCAAGCGTGCCAGGGGCAGAGCCAGGAAGACTCAGTGCTCGGCTTCACCGACAGGCGCCAGCTCTTCTACCGCGGCCGAGCCCTGCTGCGGATCGGAGGCATGGCGGAGGCGCAGTCAGTTCTCACCGACGCCCTATCGTCGTACCCGTTCGATGTGGTCGGCGATCCCGCCGTGCTGCGGCTGGACCTCGCCGAACGACTCGTCACCGAGGGCGACCTCGTAGACGCCGCCGAACTGGCGGTTTCGGTACTTGACGAGCTGCGCCCGGAACACCGGGCACGGCTATTCACTGACGCCGGCCGCCGCGTGCTGACCGGTGTAGTGGCTCTCGGGCGCCACCACCCCGCCGTCGAGCAGCTCAAGGCGCTGACGGCTCAGGCGAGCTGAGATGGCCTTCCTCTAGGTACCGCTCAAGATCGTCAACCTTCCGAGTGAGGCCGTCACTCACGGTTGGTCGAATATCAGCTCGCATCACTACGCTGACGCGCGGCGCATACTCCTGGACCTTCTCCACAGCCGCCTTGATCACGGCCATGACCTCGTCCCAATCACCCTCGATCGTGGTGAACATCGAGTCGGTCTGATTCGGGAGGCCACTGGCCCGTACGACTCGCACGGCCTCGGCCACGACACGCCCCACGTCCTCGCCTACGCCTAGCGGGGTCAATGAGAAGGCCACAAGCATGTTCGCCACCTCCCGGAGCCTGGTGAAGCTACTACGCCTACGACGGTAACCCAGTACGCCGCAGGGCGCTGCCCCCGCACCCCCGACCTCGGCTCGAAGATGCCCGGAAGAAACCAGGGAGGGGTGGGTCGTGGTCATCTCGTCCCGTCGTCATCTAAGGGGCGTAGCACCGAACCCCCAGGGCCGCAACACCCGCCCGAGCCTCTGCAGCAGCGCCAGGTCGACAATAAAGGGCGGATGTTGCATCCCTGCCGAACCGCCGCGACGGGCGAACCTGCCGACGCGACGAGACGCCCACTCAGCTGAGCCAGCCGCACGCGGCTGCGACGCAGAACCATGCGCCGACCTCGAGCACCGGTCCGGCCACCGTCAGCTGTGTCTGCTGCGCCCGCTGTGTCCGCTCCTTGTCCGCTCCACCGGTGAGTAGTTTCCTTACTCCGTCAAGAGCGGCCTGCGACCGCATGAGGGCAGGTCATCTGCTACCGACGACCGGCGAGTTGCTCCGTTTCTGCCCGGCTTGGGCCGGACGACCGCTGCACGGACGGCTTTCGGCGACGGCAAGATCCTTTGCGCGGGGACACGCAAGCGTCGTGCCCGAAGGTGGTTCCTCGCCGCTGGCTGGCCGTCGCCCGACTCGCCGCTGAGTTCTGGTCTGTTCACTCGGCGTGATCACGCGCTCGCAGGTGGGCGAACCGCCGCGCTTCGAGCTATGTGATCGCGTCCTCGACGGCTTCGGGAATCGGAGTCATCGGCCAGTCCGCAATCTCGACTCCTGGAGCGGCCCAGAACCTGTAGCGCCGACGATCGCCTGGCCATGCCAGCGCGTCGTCCTCGGGTACAACGGAGGCAAGTCAGTGGGCACTCGACGTCGACAGCCACTAGTGCCGCCGCCTAGGAATTGCCGGATTCGAGCCAGCCAGGCTCGGATGCGCGAGAGCGGCACACTTCCCACCCAGATCTCGCTTGTTCGGGTAATCCGTCACCCCAGGTGAGACGTTCGGATAGGTGCTGGCGAGCTTGTTCGCCGAGCGCCCACCGACCTCGTCCCAGTGCTCGGCCACGTTACGGAGCAGTTCGAATACCTCTTGGTCGGTCATCTCGGTCACCGTGGCCGGGAGCCGGTCCTGTGCGCAAGCTCCCCAAGATTTACAAATGGGCCGAAATCCTCGGATTCCCATCCGACACGTCACCCGGAGCAGACTGACAGACGCCGCGTTGTGGGAAGGTAGCGGCCATGGCCACAAGTGATCATCAGATGTCGCCCTCGAGGGCGTCCAATATCAGTTTCGTCGCCGGTGTGCTGTTGATCGTCGGCGGCGGGTTCCAATGCATTGAGGCACTCGCGGCCATCGTCAAGGACGAATACCTGGTCGTGACACCGAACTACATCTACACCTTCGACTTAACCGCGTGGGGTTGGATCCACCTGCTGATCGGATTGGCGTTAGCGGCTATCGGCATCTGCCTGCTGCTCGGTCAAGGGTGGGCGCAGGTCGCCGGCATCGTCGTCGCCGCGATATCGGCTCTGATCAACTTCACCTGGCTGCCCTACTCACCGCTCTGGGCCATCCTGGTGATCGCTGTCGACCTTCTCATCATCTGGGCCCTGGCCTCGGCCCGGGCGCAAGCCAAGGCTGCCAACGCACCGCAGCGGGCGGGTTCCGCAACGGTCGGCTAACTCGTCACCGCCCGCCGCACCGGCCCGTCGCTGCCGTCCCGAAACCTAGCCTGATGGGGGTCGGTATGGTTCCTGCTCCGCTGAGGGGTCGTTGTGTGAACCGGTCCGGCTCCCTCCGGGCAACCGCTGAAAGCGGCCACCTTCAGCCCTCTGGGCACGATTCGTTGCGTGCTCAGTTGAGCCAGTTGGTCGCTGAACTGGTCCTGGGAGGCCGGCCTTGAGACGTCTCGTAACCCGAGAGTTGCAAGACTCCTGATCGCCAGGATTCTTGGTTCAGGATTTCTGACCCGGCCGGCCTCGGAGGGGGTCTAAACAGCCCGGGCTGTTCCGATCCGCGGCTGGTCGCTGACGGGATCTGTCGCTCCGATGGTTAACTCTGCAATCGCTGGCGCCTTCAGCTGCTCGAGATTCAGTACGTGCCTCACCGACCGACCGGCCGAGGCCGCCAGCTTGGGATTGTCGGGCCGATTCGACGAGACAACGACGTACGTCGCCTCCCGTACCGCTCCACCTGCGTCGGGAGATTCTGCTCAGTCATGACCCGGATGAGGCGAGTCGCCTCTGCCTCGCCCACGCGATACACCTGCACGCTCAGTCCTCGATAGGTACCCGCGCCGACGCCGGCACCATCGCCAGGCGCTCACGAGCCACCCTTGACGCCAGAAGCGGAAGATAGTTCGTCACGCGCGCGTCGGCCTCCAGCGCAGCTCTAGCGTCGGCCACCGCCAGCTTGACTACCTCGCGTTCATGGACGCCCGCGAAGCGGGTCACGAGCTCGTCGACAACCCGGTCGTACTGCGGGTCCAGCTCCGCCAGCTCCTCGGTCATCCCGTCGGTCCTCCTCAGCGAATCGGTATGCCCTTTGTTGTCGAGTAGCTTCGCTAGAATGCTACTTGACAGCAGAGCGAGCTTAGTCGTATTTTCGACGACATGGTGGCGCGCGAAAGGGACAGGGGCCCAACGCCGGTGCTAGCGGGAGTGCAGATAGGACTCGTCAAGCTCAAGAAGCGGGCTGCGCGAGTCCTCTCTGGCCTGGCTCACGACCCCGGACGAACAACGGCCTCTTAGGTCGTGGCGGTCAGCCATGGGAACCGAGGCGCCAGCCCGGTCGAGTCGCCCACCGCCCTCAGATGACGAGGCGAATTCCGTCCCGTCAGCCGCGGGCGGCCCCCGCCAAGATCCTGGTCCGGTGCCGCAGAAACCTACGACGGAGCAGCCCTATGCTGAGTCCCGCGGAAGCCTTGGATGACGCCGTGCGGAACCTGAGAGCCCTGATCCTGGCTGGAGAGAATTATCGCCAGGCCACCGCCCAGATGAGCGGATTGGGCGTGACAGAAACCCAAGCCCTCAGCTATCTGGCCATCTATGGAGAACGCGGCCAAAACGATCTCGGCGCGGATCTCGGCCTTAGTAGCGGCGCGGCCACGGCGCTGGTCGACCGGCTGGAGCGCCAAGGCGTCGCCCAGCGCGACGCCCACCCCCACGACCGACGTCGCGTCGTCGTGCGACTGACCGAAAAAGGCCACATGTTGGTCGCCCGCAGCCACAGCTGGCTGGCCGCCTCCTTCGGCTCCATTCCCCCGAAAACCTCCCGACCCTCTCCTCGGCACTCCGTCAGATCGCGAAGGTTTTGCGTGCCGAGTCCGAGAGGCAATTGACATCCGACCCGAACAGTTAGCTCTTTAGTTAGAGAGGCCGACGACGATGGCGTGTTGCACCCTGCAGTTGATTCCTGAGGACGATCCTCCCCAAGCTCTCTGGTGGAGGTGGGCGTCATGACGGCCATGGACGTTCCTGCAGAAGGGGCTGCTGACAGGGCCGCTGATAAGACCCTGGCTCGTCGCCAGGCGATCAATTACATCTCTTGGGTCGCCCTGGCGTTGATGACGACGTCGTCGGTGGCGAGCCTGCGGCCGTCTCCGACGATGGCTGTCTACGGTTTGGCCTGCATTTTCTTGTATCTCGTCCCGGCCATCATCTTCTTGCTGCCTACATCGTTGGTGTCGGCAGAGTTGGCTTCGGGCTATGAGGGCGGTGTCTACAACTGGGTGGCTCGCGGCATCTCCAAGCCGATGGGCTTCTTGGCGGTCTGGTGCCAGTTCGCGATGACCATCTTCTACTACCCGACGCTGCTTGGGTTCGTGGCGAGCACCCTGGCCTACGTGATCAATCCCGAGCTTGCCTCCAGTGGTGTGTGGACCGCGATCGTCATCGTGGTTGTGTACTGGACTGGGGTCTGGGTGTCCTCGCGGGGGACCAAGGGCGTCGCCGGCTTAGCGAGCGGTGGTTTGATCATCGGGACACTCATCCCTGGTGCGGTGCTGGTCATCCTCGGGGTTGTCTTCCTCGGCCAGGGAAACCCGTCGGCCGCGCCGATGACCGCGAGCAACCTGCTGCCGGCATGGGCCGGGCTGGCGAGCCTGGTGCTGATCGTCAACAACTTCTTGTCCTACTCGGGCATGGAGATGAATGCGGTCCATGTCTCATCGCTGCGCGACCCAGGCAAGGAGTTCCCAAGATCGATCTTCTTCGCTTCGGGGCTGGTGATGTTGATCTTCATTCTGCCGGCGCTGGCGATCAGCTGGATAGTGCCGGCCGAGCAGCTCTCGCTCACCGCCGGGATCATGCAGGCCTTCGAGGCGATCTTCGCGAACTTCGGTATTCAGTGGCTGACCCCGATCTTCGGCCTCATGATCGTGACCGCCTCGCTGGGCGGGATGTTGACCTGGCTGGCCGGCCCGTCAAAAGGCTTGCTGCTCATCTCGCGGCAGGAGGGATACCTGCCGCCCTTCCTGCAGAAGCTGAACAAGAACGGGGTTCAGCAGAACATCTTGGTCACCCAAGGTGTGATCACGACCCTGATCGGATTGGGCTACGCTCTGATCCCGACCGTCTCGAGCGCGTACTGGATCTTCTCGGTGATCACCACCCAGGTCTATCTGATCATGTACCTGCTGATGTTCGTGGCAGCTGTCCGGCTACGTCGCAAGGAGCCTGATCATCCGCGCGGATACCGGGCCCCCATGCTCGGTGCTCTCTGCGGGGTCGGGTTCGCGGCATCGTTGGCGGCGCTGCTCATCGGCTTCATCCCACCCTCGCAGTTTGAGGCCGGTAGCGGCGGTGTGTACTTGGCCATCGTGGGGGGCGGCGCCCTTGGACTCGGACTCCTTGTGCCGTTCCTCTTCTACAGGCTCCGCAAACCGTCGTGGAAGCAGCCGGAGCCGACGGAGGTGAGCCCGTCATGAGCACCGTGCAGGAGACCTCGACCCCACGTGATCGCAGAATCGTCTATGCGGTGATTGCCGGCGCGCTGGTCCTACTCCTCGTCATCTGCCTTGTCTTCTACCGCTCAGCACAGTCGAACCAAGAGGCTCAGGACAAGGCGAACCAGCTGATCGCCGCGCTGCAAAAGGCCGGTGTGCGCGCCGTGCCATCGCAAGAGCAGATTATCGGCGTGCTCGGTGATGACGGCGGAGCGCTCTGCAAGGATCCGGCCAGCGCGCTAGGTAAGTCGATCTTGTTCAGCCAGCTCACCAACGGGGCGGCCGGACCTGGGATTCGTCCGGTCATCGCCGACAGCAAGGTTTTCAAGGGACAGCTGCTCGCCATCCAGATCTACTGCCCCGACCAACTACCCAGATTCCAACAGATGGTCGAGAAGCTCAAGACGGCCCCAGTAGCAGGCGGCTAGCAGAACATGGATCTGCGAGAGCGTGTTGCCGGCCTGATGCCGCAGGCCCGAAACGAGCTCGCCGAGCTCGTCGCCATCCGGTCGGTAGCTGACCCGCGCCAATTCCCTCCTGAGGAGTGCGCCGCCGCGGCCCAGTGGGTTCTTGACAAGTTCTCCGAGCTCGGCTTCTCCGACGTTCGCCTTGCCGAGACCGCCGACGGGAGCCAAGCCGTCGTCGGATCCCGACCGTGCTCCGACACCACGGCACCCACCGTCCTGCTGTATGCGCACTACGATGTCCAGCCGCCTCTGGACGAGTCCGCGTGGAGAACCCCGCCGTTCCAGCTCACCGAGGTCGAGGGCCGTTGGTACGGTCGCGGCGCGGCCGACTGCAAGGGCAACATCGTCGCGCACCTGACGGCGCTACGCGCTCTGGGCGACGACGTACCGGTCAACCTGAAGCTGGTCGTCGAGGGGTCGGAGGAACAGGGCACCGGTGGCCTGGAGGACTTCGTGCCGAAGAACGCAGACCTGCTGCGTGCGGATGCGATCCTGGTCTGTGATACCGGCAACGCGGCCGTTGGCCGCCCGGCCGCCACGGTGAGCCTGCGCGGCATGATCAACGTCGTCGTGACCGTTTCGGCGCTCAAGTCCGAAGTGCACTCGGGCATGTTCGGCGGCCCCGCGCCTGATGCGCTCGCCGCGCTGGTGGCGATGCTGGCAACCTTCGCGACCGCCAGGGCAATACCACCATCACAGGGCTGGACAACACTCAGACTGGACGGGTGAGCTCTATCCGCCGAGCAGTTCCGAGCGACGCTGGGGTGCTCGACGGAGGGTCGCTTCTGGCAGACGGCAGTGTCAGCGACATGCTGTGGGCGCGTCCCGCGGTCACCATTCTCGGCATCGACTGCCCGCCGGTCGTCGGATCAACGGCAGCCATCGTACCGCGGGCGGCCGACCGGCTGAACCTGCGCATTCCACCGGACCGAGCCTGGCCAGGCCCATCAGGCCCTTGTTGATCATCTCCAGGCGGTCGCTCCTGGGGGTCCAGGTCGCAGTGGATCTTGAAGCGGAGGGCGCTCCCTTCAAGGCCGCTGTCGATGGGCCGGCGTACGAGGCAATCGCCAGCGCCATGAGGGACGCCTATGGGATGCCGATGACCACCTTGGGGCAGGGCGGATCGATCCCGCTGTGCAACGTTTTCGCCGAGGTCTACCCGGATGCCGAGTTGATCATGATTGGTGTTGAGGAGCCGGCCGCGCTCATTCATGCTCCGAACGAGAGTGTGGCTCCCAGCGAAATCGAGTCAATGGCCCTCGCCGAAGCGC